>JAQTZE010000027.1 GCA_028687935.1 Sulfurimonas sp. | reverse complement strand
GTGATGAATAGAAATCGTTTGAAAAATCGGAATAAACTTTTTGTAATTCAATGAAATACTCTCGATTATTTACAATCTCTTGAAGCAGTTTTTCTTCATGATCTAAATTGGCTAACTCTGCTAACAGTTCATGTTCTTCTGCATCAGTTAAACGGAGTTCGTTCTCCAGCTCTGCAATTTGATCTTCTAACTTGTTGGGTACAATAATTTCTTGATTAAGCCCTTTGATTACCTGCTGATATTCTCGTGCAGCTGCTAAATTTTTGGCTTTGATCGCATCATTTTTTAGACTGATTTCTGTGTCTATGCCATCTCTTCGAAGTGCTGTAACTTCATGCCCTTCATGCTGCGTCGGCTCAAGAAATTTTAAGCCCTGATCTTCATAACTCCGATGGTCGACACGTTCATCAAGTCCCGCATTTTCTAATGCAGTATTCACAACATTGGCAAAAGTGGCTCTGCTGTCTTTTAAAATTTTCGGGCCATCGTCATTGAACGTTCTTTGCTTCTTGCCGAGTTCGCCTTTTTCATTGACAAGTCGAGTCGTGAACATGATGTGTACATGGTAGTTTTTATTGTCTGTTTCATCATTATTGTCATGTGGTGCGTGGATGCATGCATCGACAATAACATTGTGCTTTTTTACAAAGTCTCGGCAAAAGTCATCAACAATTTTAATCCGCTCTTGGTCTGTTAGCTCGTGTGGTAAAGCACAAATATATTCTTTTGCAAGTCGAGCATTTTCTTTCATCGAACCGTTTGCATTGAACTCTTTTTTTTCTACAGCATTCCATAAAGTTTGACGGTCTAATAGTTTTTCATTCGTATGCTCAGGCGCATAGATAGACTTGTATTCAAGTCCTTTTTTTCGGGTGTAATCTTGGGTCTTTCCGAACGTATAATCTTCTAATTTTTCGCAGGCACGATAAGCAGCACAAGCAACGGCTGAACGTCCATCACTTCTTGAAATGTTCTTTTCGTTCAAATGGAAAATCGCCATTTTTGAAAACCTTATTTTTGCATATTGTGGTTTTGATTTTTGCAACTTTGAAAAAGTTGCCGACCATGCTAAAGCGAGGTCGTGGGGTAAAGGGGACACCCCTTTCGTACTTCCACTTTTCTATCGAAGATGAAAAGTGGGTAAGTGCGCCCTTCACTTCGTTACGGGAAAACTTCGCTTCGCTACGTTTGATATTGCTCGCTTTGTTTTTTGACTCTATGATGATATTTGATTATTGCTCACCACGGTTTAATACTATGTCAGATATTCAAGAAAAGAAAGATGCTATTTTAAAGAAGCTCAGTAATGCACAGCAGAAAAAATTATCGCTTCAAGAACAAATTGATTATTTAAAAAAAGAACAAGAGCAGATACTCGAACATGCAAAACAGAAACAGAATGTGCTTAAACTTAAACAGCAAAAGCTTTTAAGTGAAGCAAAGGCTCAAGAACGGAAAGATGAAACAAGACGTAAAATTTTATACGGTGCGTGGATCAATTATAAACAAAAAAATAATCAGCTTTCTCAAGAGGATTTAGATGATTTTGAGCAATTCTTAAATACAGGAAATAAGACAGAAGAAAATAGACAGAAAGATAAAAGCCTCTTTAAAGGTATTTTATGAGATAACTTTTCTGACAGCCTCTCTTCAGTACTTATATTCCACTGGAGAGAGGCTGTCAGAAAATGGCATCATATTATTTGAAGTCAGTCTTTTGATGTAGAGCTTTAAAAATTCGTGTCGCTGTTTCTTCACGAACTGATTTCGGATCTCGTAAAATATTAGAAATCCATATAGCAAATGCTTGATAATCTTTTGCCCCCGCCAGATCGCTAATACTACTTACTTTTGAAAGAATCGAGCTATACATATTGATTTGACTATCAGACAGACTGCAAAACATATCGATTGTCTTGTCATCTCGTTTTTGTTCGATTAGTTTTGGTTTTGGCTTCTCTTTTACAGTAAACGCATACGCCACCACAGTTCGCCCATCTTTGACGGGACTATAATTTAATTGAATATCTGTATGCTCATTGATCTCATCGATTGCAGTTTTTAAAACTCTGCGTTTGAGATTACTTAAATCTCTATATGAATCCGGCAGCCCGAACTCAGTAAACATTTCATCAATGGACATCCCGAACTTACCGATTTTTTCAAATTTTTTGGCTATGTGATAGAAATCTATCGCATAGTCTTTCTTTAATTTCAGAACAATATCTTTTTTGTACTTTGTATACGGATTAAGTTTATCGAGTACTTTTAGCATGAGTAAAACAACGGCAGTGAATCTCAAGCTGACTCCTGCATCTTCATATGTCGCATCGATAACCCAATTCGAATACACTTTTTTCCCGCGATCATTTGTATAAGAAAAAGAACGATCTACAAGTCTTTTTGAAGCAATTTCGATTTGTTTGTATGCCGAATTTATTTTTATACCGCATTCGTCTGCAAAATCATTCACTGAAATCAAAATTTCATCTTGCTCAGTTGCATTTATATTTCTTGCAAGCGGCGAAGCAATTATCAAAATTCTTTTTTCATCAACAGACATACTTTTGAAGCATTCTGTCATCTTGTTTTGTACCGCAATTGTTGTATGCGGATACTTCTTTTTATACTCTGACATCGTTTGAAACCTGCACATGATTTTAGTACCGTTATTATAACAGTACTGGTTTTTATTAGTACTTTTATTGTAAAAAAAGTACTATTCTCTCTTTGTACCTTTATTATAACAGTACTGGTTTTTTATTAGTACTTCTTTGCAGTAAAGTACTATTCTCTCTTTGTACCGTTAGTCATGATGATTGTACCGTTTAATCATGATGATTGTACCGTTTAAGATGATAAATTCATGATGATTGTACCGTTAGTCATGATGATTGTACCGTTTTGAGTCTTGAAACGCTTGCTGGGCGCGGGCTGTAGGCTGCCGAAAAGTATTTAAAAGTATTTAAAAGTATAAAAAGGGAATCAAAGGCAAAAACAAAGGCAATGGCACTCGCTTCGCTCGTGTCGTTTTAAGAGCAAAAGCAAAGTCAAAAGCGTTGATAATGCATTCGCTATACTCATGCTTTTTGAAAAACAAAAGCTTCAAAGTTCGCACCCATTCGGGATGCTCTGTATCTTTCGTTATTAAGCAAAGGGGAGATTGTAATCAGAGGGAAAACAATTGGAAATTTTAATACCGAGTGATCGCTCGTAGACACTCGCTCGGTTTAAACCGAGCGAGTGTCAAAAAATGATGCTAACTTCAGTCATACAACAACATCACCTATTTCGTCTTGTTTTGCTCTCTAAGGCACGTTAGTAGTTTTGGTGTAGGGTAGCTTGATAATTTGGACTCAAGTGGCTTGAAGCGCA
>JAQTZE010000004.1 GCA_028687935.1 Sulfurimonas sp. | reverse complement strand
TAAACTTTAGGTCTCTGTGTTTGTGGACGGGAATTATAGGGGGATATAGCTTAGAAGTTTCTTAAAGTTGGATGGGGATCTTTGGAAAGTTTGAAATTTGTTGTGTGATACTATATAAAGGTGTTTGGTGGATTAGTTGGCTTTAATAATCCAACCACCACCTACTAGTCTGTCTTCATCATAAAAAACAGCAGCTTGACCCACTGCAACACCGAAGACACTCTCTTTTAAAGTTATATAAGCTTTATCATTTTCTACTCTCACATGACAAGGTACTGCTGTAGTTCTGTAGCGAAGCTTTACTGTTGTATCAAATTCTTTTGTTTCATGAAACATGTTCAGATTATCCAAAACAACACTCTCGCATGCTAAATCTTCTTTTGTACCTACAACTATCTGGTTGTTTTTCGGATCAATGCTAAGTACATAGTGAGGTTCATGTGCACCTTTAACAGTAAAACCTTTGCGTTTTCCAATAGTGTAATGCATATAACCCTTATGCTCACCGACTATATTCCCCTCTTTATCTAACACTTCACCTACGACATCAACATTGACATAATCTTTTAATACGTCTGTATATGTTGTCTCTACAAAACAGATTTCACTCGATTCTCTCTGCTCGGCAAATGATTCAAGTCCATTAATGGAAGCTGCATGTTCTTTAATATCAGATTTTTTTCTACTTCCTAAAGGAAATAGCAATCTTGGCAAGATCTCTTTTTGAACATAAAAAAGGAAATAACTTTGATCTTTTGTATCATCTTTCGCTTCATAGAAGAATTCGCCATCTGTTTTAATATAATGACCCGTAGCAAGATAGTGTGCTCCTATAGTGTCTGCATAGCGTATCATTTCACCAAATTTCATATTTCGATTACAAAGAGCACATGGGTTGGGTGTTTTTCCCTCGGCATATGTATTGATAAATGGTTGAAAAACTTTTTCATTGAATGTTTTTTGTAGATCTAAGACATGAAGCGGTATCCCAACAATATCAGCAGCCTTCTGTGCACGGGCTTGATGGATTTCATGATACCCAGGCTTCGAGTGAAGTTTCATATACAAGCCTTCGACCTCATAGCCTTCCTCTTTAAGTAGCAAAGCAGAAATTGTAGAGTCAACCCCTCCGCTCATACCGATCAATACTTTTTTATTATTCATCTTCTGCCTCTTTTAAGCTTGATAAAGATTTATAATAGTCACTGTCACTCAGTCCTGCATCTTCTAAAGCTTTCATTTGATTTACTAGTGATTCTTGTATTTCATTGACTATACATTCCAAGTCGTCTGTCATTCGTATTACCGAAAAATCAACTTTATCTATCATTTTGTGTTTCACTAACTTGTTCTCAATAAAATCTAAAAGTGGCTGATAAAAATCTGTTCCAACTACAAATATTTTCACTCCTGTGATCTTTCTCGTCTGCACTAATGTCAGCGATTCAAATAGTTCGTCAAGTGTTCCAAAACCACCAGGAAAAATTACATAGGCCATTGAATATTTAACAAGCATAACTTTTCTTGCAAAGAAATAGTCAAAAGTCAAATCTTTCGTAGTATAAGGATTTGCAATCTGTTCAAACGGTAGATCAATATTTAAACCAATCGATTCTACTTTTAAATGCTTACTAGCACCTTTGTTGGCTGCTTCCATAATACCGCCGCCGCCGCCTGTCATGATATTGAAACCTTCTGCTGCGAGCAATGAAGCAAGTTTTGAAGCATTTTTATAATTATCATCATCTTCATCAATTCTTGCACTACCAAATATAGTCACTGTAGGGCCTAGATCCCCAAGCTCATCAAAACCTTTTACAAAATCTGCAAGAATTTTAAAAACACTCCAAACATCTCTTGATCTGACCTCATTAACATATTTTTTAGCAAATGCCGTATCTTTTTTTTTCATTATTTATTAAGCCTTTAGCTGATTCAGTCTTTCGCGTTTTGTGCCTATTGAGGTGATTTGCACACCAAAATTTCCATCAACGATGACAACTTCACCCTCAGCTATTACATTATTATCAACCAATATTTCTAAAGGATCATTTGCAAGTTGATTGAGTTCTATCACAGAGCCTATATCCATATTGAGAACATCTTTTAAAAGCATTCTTTTTTTACCGATTCGTACTCTTACGGGAAGTTTTACATCCATTATCAAAGAGATATTGTTCATCTCTTCAGAGCTTAATCTGATATTTGGATTGATGATATTATCCATTGCTGCGTTTTCCTGCGTTGACTCTTTTGTCTTATTTTTTGTGCTGCCAGAGAGTGCTGCGTTTAGATTTTCATCTATAATAAACATCAAAAGAGAGTTAATAGACCCTAATTTAAATCTATACACATTCATTTTTGCGAAACTCTCTAAACTGACTTCACTTTCACTGTTTAAAAATTCAATATTTTCTACCGCAAAAGAGAGAACAGGAAGTTCTTTTTGTCCAGAGAGAGAGTTCGAAATTGCTCCAAAAATATTTGAAACTATCTCTTTTGTCGCATCAAGATCATCATCACTAACATCTTCTCTCTCAGTAGCTTCTTCTCCCATCATCATATCAGAAAGAGATGCTGCAAGATTTGGAGGCAGAGCGACCATAGCATCTGCGGCGATAGCTCCACTTACTTTTATTTTTACCAAAACGATAGGAGGAATAATATTAGAGATTATGCTTAATTCTTGTTCTTCTTTTAACTCAAGTGAAGGAGCTTGACCAACGAGTGCTTCTATTGTCCCTGTTGTTTCATTTTCAAATAATTTTATAAAATTATTCATCTGTGTACTCCTCATTTTGATACTCTTCTTCATGGATTATATCTTTGGCACCAGAGATTTTTTCTTGTCTTAAAGATTCAAAACTCTCAAGTGCACGTTTAACTGCATCTTTTTCTGTATCAATAATTTCTGTCAATTGTATTGATTTTCGAAAGCGTCTTAGACCAATTTCCCCACGGAATCTATCTTTGCCATCTACACTTATAGTGACAATATCATCCGCTGGAGCAGAGAGTCGAATAACATCGCCAATTTGTAGTTCAAGAATATCACCCATATTCAACTCTGCGTGTCCAAGATTGGCTTCAATATTGACCTTCGCACCACCGAGTAAAACTTGTAATTCAGTGTTTCTACTTTTTTTTGAGCTTGTTTCGTTGAGCATCAAATCTCTACTGGCAAGTTTTGGCAAAATTGGTTCTAATGAAATTACAGGGTAACAAATATTCATCATCCCAGAACTGTGTCCGATGATAATTTCCATAACAACCATCACAACTATTTCATTTTGCGCAACTATTTGTACGACGTTTGGACTTGATTCTTTCGATTCTATCGTCGGATAAACTTCCATGACAGGTCCCCACGCTTCTTTAAGCGTACTCATCATTACACGTAAAATAGTCTCAAAAAGACTCAGCTCTATGTCTGAGAATTCACGACTCGCATCAAAAGGTTCACCTTTTCCACCTAGTAGACGGTCAAGCATAGGAAACGCAATCGAAGGATTTATTTCAATGATTCCACTTCCTTCAAGAGGCTTAATAGAAAAAACATTAAAACTTGTTGGATTTGGAAGTGACATCAAAAATTCGCCATAAGTCATCTGATCGACTGAGTGAAGTTGAATCTCTACAATTGAGCGCATAATAGATGATATTTGAGAAGCAAGGGATCGTGCCATTTTGTCATGGACACCTCGAAAGGCTCGTAGTTGTTCTTTTGAAACTCTGTTTGGTCTTTTAAAATCGTAAAGCGTTACTTGTCTTTGTGGTAAAAGAGCACCATCTGAAGAGCCGAGAAGGTCATCGCCTTCATCTTCAACGACGTCCAAGAGAGCATCTATCTCTTCTTGTGAAAGTATATCTGCCATATTATGCTCCTACACTCTCTTTAATTTTACTAATTACGGATTTGTGAATCTGAGATATTCTTGACTCTGTAATATCAAGAATATCACTGATCTCTTTGAGTGTTAACTCTTCAAAATAGTAGAGCTGAATAATCATCTGTTCGCGTTCATTATACCCACCAAGGATAGTTTTAATGACTTCAACGAGCTCATCTTTTTCAATCTCTGCAAGTGCTGCCCCTTCATCTCCAACTTGAAGCTGATCGTGCAGTGGCATAACTGTATAGATACTTGATGCTATCCGTGCATCGTGAATTTTTTCGACACTCTCATCTAAAAGAAGTGCTAAATCTTCATTACTTGGCTCTTCATCATGTGAAGCCATATGCTCTTCTACTGCATAATCAATCGCTTTGATGAGTTTTCTGCTTGAACGACTTAAAATATCAAGGGTTCGTAGGTAATCAAGCATCGCTCCATAGACTCTTTTTTTTGCATAGCCCCAAAATGAATCATTTTGCGCTTCATCATATCTACGTGCAAGTTTTATCAGCTCTTCTGTACCTATAGCTGAGAGATCCATAAAGTCGACAGAACTCGGCAGTCTCTCTTTGAGTCGAAACGCCATTGCTTTTACAGCCGGCAAATACTGTATTGCCAGTTCATCTTCTTGATGTTTTAAATCCTGAGTATAGGCACCGATACTCATTTTTTCTCTCCTGCAAGTTCATCAGAATTCATTTTTGTGACCATCTCTGTGATCTTGATAGCAGAGTCTATAAGTTTTTCTCTTTTGTTGATCTCTTTGACAAAGAGATCCAAATCTTTTTCATGGATATCTTTGTTAAAACTATATGCTTTCACATCAACCGTTCTAAAATAAAACGCAATAATGATATGAGAAAAAAGGTAGAAAAAGAGTGTTATCAAAAAAGTATAGGTCAATAAACCCGCGGCGTCAAAGGATTTGAGGATACCAAATATGATACCTACAAAAAAACCTTGAACTGTAAAAAAGTATACAAAATTTTCACCTGCCATAGATACCCTTTTCTTTTATAGCTGAAAAACGACTAAAAATGTTCCATTAAACGTTTAAATAGTCCGGTTAATCCGCTTTCATTGGAGTTTACTAGCACATTGCGTTCCAGCTTGTTTGTTATCTGCTTGGCTATCAGTTCAATGTCCTTAGCTGGTCCTGATGATGGATGATTCAAGACAAATAGTGCTCTTTGTTTGACAGAACTTGAGACTTTTACATCACTTTCAATCTTGCCTATAAGATTTAAATCAAGCTGAGGCCCTATATTTGCAAACGCCACCTTTTTGATCTTTTCAAAAACTCCTTGCGCTTCTTTGTCATTTTTGACTTGATTCATAATCACGTTTACATCATTGCGCACCAAAGCTATAGTTTTTATAGTGGCATAAGCATCCGTTATAGCAGCAGGATCTGGCACAGTGACGACGATTACATCATCCGCTGCGTTTATAAACATCTGAATATGCTCACCAATTCCAGCACCCGTATCGATTATCATCACATCGAGTTTATCCAAGACCTGCGCATCTTCCATAAAACGCTCAAAAAGTGCCATATTGGAATATTTAAGTATCTCATCACCACTCTCACCTGGAATAAGAATAAGATTTCTAGTGATCGGGATCAAGATATCTGCAACAGTTGCTTCACCTTTGAGTACATGTAAAATATTTTTTTTAATCTTTACATTGAACATAACATCCAGATTCGCAAGACCGATATCTGCATCAAATATCCCTACATTCAGCCCTTTAAGAGACAAAGCATAGGAAAGGTTTGAGCTAATCGTACTCTTTCCAACTCCGCCTTTACCACTTGTTATTACAACAAAACGCGTTTTTTTGGATCTTTTTTTTGCATTTGATGCTACTAACTCTTCGAGCTTTTCAGCTTGATGGCCCATCATGCTTTACTCCGATTAAATCCATTTAGCAGACAATCGACTAAAAAGTCACTGTTTGCACATACTAAATCTTCTGGAACTTCCTGACCGACAGAAAAATAACTTATAGGTTTTTTTGTCTCATAAGCAAGTGAAAATATATTTCCAAAACCTCTCGTCTCATCCAACTTTGTAAACATCATCGTATCTATATTTAAAGAGGAAAAATTCTCATACGTCGCGAGTAAATCTTCATATTTTATAGAACTCGGCATAACTAAGACCACATCAACCTTATACTCAGTACTGTTTGCATCAAGGCACTCATATATCTTTTCGATCTTGCCTTTATCATACGGACTTGAGCCCATAGTATCGATCAAAATATAGTCACAATGTCTCAAAGACTCTAAGGCAGTGGCAAATTCCGGAGGATCTACCACCGTCTCAATACCAAGTTTCATCATACGTGCATACTGCATCAGCTGTTCAACTGCACCAATACGATAGGTATCCAAAACTACAAGTCCGACTTTGTACTTCTTCTGCATCAAAAAAGAGTAACGCGCAGCAAGTTTTGCGATAGATGTTGTCTTTCCAACACCTGTCGGACCTACGAGCATGATCACTTTTTTATTTCCAAGTGATGGTGTACTCTCAATGCGAATTGGAATCATCTTACGAAGCAAAGTCTGAAAATATCGCTTGACAGTAGAAGAATTTTCTTTCATTTTTGATGGCATATGTGCCAGCGTCATCTGCATAATATCATCCAAATGTGCTCTATCCATGCCACTTTGTGCTGCTAGACGATAGATCTCTGCAAACTCAGGAGGTATAGCGGTGTCTAAATCTGGTGCTTTTTCATTCCAAAACATATTTTGAATGAGTTTTACTTTATCACCGAGTTTTGTAATCTCATTTTTGATCTCTTTGAGCTCTTTAGGCTCAAGCAAAGGAGTTACAATTGGTGTTTGTGTCGCTCTTGGAAGACCATATTCAAAACGCGGCTCTGTGACATCGGCTATCTGAGATATCTGCTTCGCTGCGTTTGAGATATCAAAAAGGATATCTTCACTCTCTTGCATAATTGGTTTTTGATCTTGAAGCGGCTTACCAAATCTTTTGTAATTTTTTGGCAGTTTTTCTTCATCAATGCCGATGACAATCTCATAAACAGCTTCACGATTGAGTGTCTTTTTTTGAATCTGTTTTGTCTCTATAAGCATACCATCATCACCAATCTCAAGCTTAGCTTTTTTAAGTGCTTCAGATGGAGTCTTTCCTGTAAATGTCAAAATTTTCATCTGTTCATTCCTGATAATGGAATTACGACACTCTCACGCTTTGACCACTGGGGATGTGGAACACTCAGCTTGTCTGTTTTGATCGTTTGATTATCGAAAAATAAAATATCCAAATCTAATGTCCTTGGTGCGTTAGCAAAACTTCTTTTTCTTGCAAACTGTTTCTCTACTCGCATCAAATACGATAAAAAAGCGTGCGCTTGCATATTGACTCTTAAAACCATAATTGAGTTAAAAAAATCATCCTGGTCCATAAAACCAAAAGGAGGATTTTTCAAAATCAAAGATGTTCGCATAATTCTCACTCGAGAATCTCTTTTAAAATAGGAAAAAAGATGTTCAAACCTGCGTTTAACATCTCCTATATTTCCACCTATACCTATCGTCGCACTGTATCTATGCGAACTACAAGCACGATTTTTGTATGGAAAACGCAAGGATTTGAAAGTTGTTAACTCTTTTGAGAGCTTGCGTTTAAGATACATAGAGGCTTATGCTTCAGCCTGAGCAGCCATCTGTGCATCGTGAACAGCTTTGAGTTCACTCAGTATCTGCAACATTCCCATCATAGCTAAATGGTATCCAAAAGGACCAAAGCCAACGATTGAAGAAGCACACACAGGTGCAATCATATTTACTTTTCTAAACTCTTCACGACGGTGAATATTACTGATATGTACTTCAATTGTAGGGATGCCTACTGCAGATATCGCATCACGGATTGCGATTGAAGTGTGTGTATATGCCGCAGGATTGATAATAATCCCGTTTGCTTCACCATAACACTCTTGAATCTTATCTACGATTTCACCTTCAAGATTTGTTTGAAAAAATTCTATCTCAACACCATTTTGCTCTGCTACTTCTTTCATCTGTGCGTGGATCTGTTCCAATCTCATTGGCCCGTAAATCTGCTTTTCACGAACGCCTAACATATTTAAATTTGGACCTTGTATTACGACTATTTTCATTATATACCTTTTTAATCTATCTTAAATTTTTAAGCACTTATTTTATCTAATTAAAGCATAATCTATTTTAAATTTTACAAATTCAACTTTTAAAGATAAAAAATGCAAATACTTGTACCCGACTATATTCTCACACCAAATACTTTACTCAAAAATCTCGCTCTTGCGTTTGAGAAGCAGATTATAAAAATCGCTCCGCTAGAGGAGCTTATAAAAGAGTGGCCAGAAGCACAAATCACACAACTTTCTAAAAACTCTCTGCTTATGCCAGGACTCATCAATGCTCACGTGCATATTGAGTTTTCTGCCAATAAAACGCAGCTGAGTTATGGGGATTTTGTCCCTTGGCTCTACTCTGTCATAGAAAATAGAGACGAACTCATAAACGGATGCGAAAAAGAGTGTATGGAGCGTGCTGTAGAGAGTATGCTTGAGAGTGGTATTACTACTTTTGGAGCGATAAGTTCACATGCGATGGATCTTGAAGTCTGTGCAAACGCAGCACAAAATGTCGTCTTTTTTAATGAACTCATAGGTTCGCAGGCAACAATGGCAGATGCCCTTTTTGGTGATTTTATCGCACGTTTGGATGCTTCAAAAAGCGTCAAACGTGAAGGCTTTTATCCTGCCGTAGCAATTCATTCACCCTATTCTGTCCATCCGATACTCATAAAAAAAGCACTTGCAATGGTGAAAAATGAGGGTCTTAAACTCAGCACACACTTTATGGAGAGTAAGGCAGAGCGTGATTGGCTTGATAAAAGTGAGGGAGATTTTAAAGAGTTTTTCACCACCTTACTCAAGCAAGACTCTTGTGTCAGTGATGCCAAAGAGTTTTTAGCACATTTCAATGGGCATAATGCACTTTTGACACATGTCGTCGAAGCCAATGACGAAGAGTTAGAGACGATAGCAGAACATAAACATACAGTCATCCATTGCCCTATTTCAAACCGACTTTTAGGGAATAAAACACTTAATATCGAAGCCTTAAATGATAAAAATATCCGCTGGATTGTAGCAACTGATGGTCTGAGCTCCAACTACAAACTTGATCTTTTTGAAGAGATGAAAGCCTCACTTTTGATGCATGCAAACGCCCCACTTTTAGATTTCTCGCAAGCACTTATTCGCGGTGTTACGATAAACGCAGCAGAGGCATTGGGTCTCAACAGTGGGGAAATAGCAGAAGGCAAAAACGCAGATATGATTGTTTTGGATCTTGATAAAGAACCGACGAATGAGTTAGCGATTCATTTAATACTTCACAGATATAATGTCGCAAAAGTTTATATCAACGGCACACTCACAAAGGATAATTAATGGAGTTTTTAAAAAAACTATTTTCACCGATAACAGCGACACTTTCATATATACAAAACCACTTCAAGGCAATGATTTTTGTCTTGATTCTTTTCTTGCTCTTCGCACCTTCAAGTGAAGAAGATTTTACTCCAAATAATCTCCAACAGATTTCTCTTATTGGACCGATATTTGAAGTCTCTGAGCTCGTAGATCAGATCGATGCAGCTGCAAAAAATGAGCATATTAAAGGTGTTTTGTTTGTCATAGACTCTCCCGGCGGATCTGTCGCACCTTCAGTCGAAGTTGCCTACGCTATCAAAAGACTCAAAGAGCAAAAACCTGTCATCGTCTACGCTATGGGGACAATTGCGAGTGGAAGCTACTATGCAAGTATCTGGGCAAATGAGATCATTGTCAATCCAGGATCGATGGTAGGAAGTATCGGTGTTGTGATGCAAGGTGCTGATTTTAGCGAACTGATGGAGAAAGTCGGTGTCAAAAGCCAAAGTGTTCAAGCTGGAAAATACAAAAAAGTGGGCACAACAGATAGAGCATGGACAGATTATGAGTTAAACGAGCTCAACAAAGTCATCCAAGGAACATACGATATGTTTACAGCTGACGTTGCAAGTGCACGTGGACTTGATTTGAGTAAACGCGACATGTACGCAAACGCACATATATTTACTGCTATGCAGGCAAAAGATGTTGGTCTTGTGGATTCACTCGGAGTGCTATATGATGCTAAAGAAAAACTGGTAAAACGCAGCGGTGTTACAAATCCAGTCTGGAATAAAGAGGATAAATTTGATAAGTTTATGAAACAGATTGCCACTGAGAGCACACTGCTTTTACATACGTATCTGCCTGCAATGGTTTTACGATAAGAGTATAAACGCAGCTAACGCTGCGTTTTCTCTCAACTACTCAACTTCTTTGAGCGCTATAACTTTCTCTTTGTTTTCAAAAATTCTCTTCACTCTATCTTGCCAAAGTACTCCGAACTCTCTTAACTCATCTGCACTTGCTTGACCTTGTTGCATTTTTTGCATAATAGTTTGCATATCAGGATTTGGAGCTATTGAAGATGGATTATAAGTCACATCAACAGCTTTTTTATTATCTGTTCGTGTAAATCTCGCAGATGCTTTTATAGAGGCGTTAAACTCCATAAGTGAATGACGGGCAAACTTACCTTGGAGTCCTTTAAAACCGCTTGTCTCAGTTGCGCCCGTTATCTGCGAGATAACGTTTGCTATAACACCAGCTACACCCTCTTTGGCATCTTCTTCAAACGCAACCTTGATATTCCCCCGAACAGCAGGCATATTTGGATACAAATACTTCAAAGCTTCGAGTGTTATCAAGTAAGCTCCAGCGACTGTTGGACAGCTATGCCCAGCAGATTTGACCACATCAAGATAAGAAAACTCATACATTCCATCATCAAATGCACCCAGTGCAGCTGAGAGTGGATCACTCACTTTTATGCTCTCTATCGTGTTGAAAAATTTTGGATAACTCATAACAGTTCCTTTTGCGTCACTTTTGCACAAATACGCAGAGCATCACTTTGAAGTTCAAAATCATCGCCATTTTGCAACTCTGAAATGTCGATAACTTTGTTCTTTTTAGAGATCTGTGCAAAACCTTTTTTGATTTTAAATTTTGGATGATTGGATTCTAGCATCTTTGTAAGATTTGAGAGTTGATTTTGCGCAAGTTTGAAGATAATCTCTATTGCGTTTGGAAAACTATTTTTGCAATGTTCTATCTCTCTAGTTGCGTTTTGCATCTTAAACGCAATGTTTTGATGAAAGTTTTCTTGCAACTGTTTAATCTCTATAATCTTTTGGGAAAGTTTTTTCTCTATAGAGTGCTGTGCATAAGAACTAGCAAGATGGGACAACTCTTGGCGTTTACTCGCTATTTTTTGAGAGAGAAGATGCATAAGCTGCGTTTCGATAGAATCAAGAGTCTGATAAAGTTCATGTGTATCAGGAAGCGCTATCTCCATCGCTGCACTTGGAGTTGCCGCGCGCACATCTGCAACAAAATCGCTGATGACCCAGTCTATCTCATGCCCGACAGCGGAGATGATCGGTGTCTTAGCCGCAAAGATAGCATCTGCAACGCGCTCTTCATTAAAGGCCCAAAGATCTTCTATACTTCCACCACCGCGACCAATGACTATGAGGTCATAGTTTTTACTATCACTTGCGTTTATTGCGTTTGCTATCGCATATGAAGCACTCTCACCTTGAACTAAAACATCATAAATATCTATCTCAAGAAGCCTATATCGCGAGTTTGCAACGCGCAGCATATCTTGCAAAGCAGCTCCAGTAGCTGAAGTGATAAGGGCTATACGGGAAGGAAATCTTGGCAGAGCTTTTTTGCGGCTTGCTTCAAAATACCCTTTTTCCAAGAGTTTTTCTTTGAGTTGCTCATAGGCAAGTGCCAAAGCACCTTTGCCTGATGGCTCAATATTAAAACAGTTTATTTGATATTCACCGCGAGGCTTGTAAAGAGTGACTGCTCCATCAAGAATGACTTTAAGTCCCTCTTTAAGCTCGAACTTAAGCTTCATTGCGTTTGTACGAAACATCACTGCTTTAATGGTTGAGTTAGCATCTTTGAGGGTAAAATAGATATGTCCACTATTATGAAAAGTGATGCGAGAGAGTTCTCCCTCTACAAAAACATGTTCAAAAGTTGTCTCGATGATTCCCTTAATCTGCTCGTTTAAGGCAGAAACACTCAGAGTATGCATGATGAAATTTACTTTTTCTGCGCGATGATAAGTGTCGAGATATCCATAGAAAAACTTTTAGTATAGAGAATCTCAAAACCTGCAGCTTTGAGTTCATTTTGCATATTTTCCACAGTTGAGAAATCTTCTATAGAGTTTGGAAGATACTCATAAGCTTCAAGATTTTTAGAGATAAACCCACCTACTTTAGGAAGGATTCTATTCATATAAAAGTCTCTGATCTTACCAAGAAATGAAGGATTTTCATTTTTCATAAACTCTAGTATAACAACAAGTCCATCTTTTTTGAGTACTCTGTTAAACTCAAGAAGCCCTTCTTCTCTCTCAACAACATTACGAATACCATAGGTGATACTGAGGATATCAGCACTTGCATCTTCAAGTGGAATCTGCGTCGCTTTTGAGACATGATAAGCAAATTTTGGAAATTTTTGACGTGCTACATCAAGCATACCAACAGAAGGATCAACACCTATAATATTGCCGATAGCAATACCGCTTATCTCAGCTCTATTTCTCCAAAACTCCATCATATCGCCTGTGCCACAAGCAACATCGACGATCTTATCTATCGTATCGTGAGCATAATAGTTATACGCCAAGTCACACGCTTTTCTTCTCCAACTCTTATCAACACCCATACTCATCACACGATTTGCAGTGTCATAGGTAGGCGCTATATTGTCAAACATTGAGACAATTTTTTCTTGTTTTTCCATTTTTATCTTTGCGTTATGGCTCATATAGTATTTCCTTTTTTCATCCACATTATTATATCTTGCTCATCTTTTTCAATGTTTAATATCTCAAAATAATCATCTAAATCTGCAAATCCCTCTTTGCCACCGAATTTTGGAGCTATGTAGCATAAAGAGAGATCGATATGCTCTCTTGCTAAAGCATACATCTGAGGGCCACCTTCTATCATAATATTTTTATATGCGTCTAGTTTTGAAAAGTTATCATAGATAAAAACGTTTCTTCCTGCAACTCCAAAAAGAGGAATTGTTCTGTCAAACTCTTTTTGTCTGGAAATAATTAAAACATCAGGTGCTTTTCCATCAACAAGCCTAGCATCAAGTGTTGGTCTATCATTTCTAACCGTATCACCGCCTATCACAATAAGGTCACAAACAGATCGCATTGCGTGCACATTTTTTCTTGAGTTTTTCGAGCTTATGATACCGTCATCAATCGTTCCACTCAATCTTTGTGCCCACTTGAAAAAAACAAAGTTTTTCTCTTGCCACTTACCAAAAGGAAGCAGAAGGTTTTCACACTCTTTTCTTAAAACGCGACTCTCTACACAAATACCACTTTTTTCTAAAATACTATTGCCGTTGGCAGCTTCTTTATTTGTATCGTTAGCTCCAACATATATTTTTTGTATACCAAGTGCCGCGATAAGTGAAGCGCACGATGGAGTTTTTCCAATATGAGAACAAGGCTCTAGCGTTGTATAAAGAGATGTATTTGCAAAACAATTATGATGATTTTTAAGAAGATATGCGTGTATTTCAGCTGAGTTAAAAATATTTACTATGGTAATATCGTTGGTAAGTTTGAGATAGGCATCTTTGAGTGCAAGGACTTCAGCATGTGCTTCGCCAGCTTTTTGATGTGCATTTACGGCTAAGAGTTCGCCATATTGTCCAACAATAGCACAGCCAACTGCAGGATTTGGATAGGTCAAACCTTGATACTTCCAAGCCTCTCTCAAGGCTAGGTTCATATAAAAGCTAGAATCTATTACCATTCAAAGTATGTTTTAGCTTTTTTGATGTCGCTGTATTCGATTTCAAGAAGTTCTTCTGGAGTTTGAACAAATATTTTCGAACCTTTAACATCAGAAAGAATGCCTTTTATCTTATCTTTGCCCGAAGCACTGAGAAGAACATTTTCACCAATAGACTTTGCAAACTGCGCAAGCGTAGAAATTTTTCTCTCTATGCCCGCACTCCCTACTTCAAGTCTATAGTCCCCTGAGACAGGAGGTGTAACATCTAATAATGGTGATATAAGATGAGTGAGTTCAACACAAGCATCTAAACTGACACCACTGCGTTTCGTACCTTCTATCTCTTTAGACATAATGCCAACTCTGTAAATCGTCTCATCATTTTCATTAACAGTGCTGATATCATATAGCTCAAGATCTACAGACTCGACCAATGATTTTATATCGCTCTCAAGACTCATCTTTTTTATCCTTTGCTATAAGTTTAAACAACTCTTCTATATTTTGTGATTGGACAAAAAGTTCATCAAACTCAAATGTAAGTTTTGGACAACGGTACCAACCTTGATCTTTAAGACAGTGATCTTCGATAATAGGACGTGCTTTAGAGAGAAGTTTTATATATGCACGTTTTTCATCTTCACTCAATGAATGTGGATTGATATATACTTTTGCATCACTTTTTCCGCGAGAGCATTTCACTTCAATGATATCCAGAGCATGAAGTCTGTTATCATTGAGTGAGCCTATTGCCTCAGGAATAAGCTGGAGTAAGATTGACTCAGTTCTTTTGAGTTTTATTTGTGCTTCTGTCACAGAGATACTTTTTGCTCAACTTTTTTGAATGTTTCAATAACGTCTCCGACGAGAACATCGTCATAGTTCGAGATGATAACACCACAATCATAACCATTTCCAACTTCTTCAACGTCATCTTTGAAACGTTTAAGTGAAGTAAGTTTACCTTCGTAAGCAACAACACCTTTACGGATAACACGAACAAGTCCACCACGTACAAGTTTACCATCAACAACCACACATCCAGCAACCATACCTTTTGGTGATTTGAATGTATCACGAACTTCTGCTTGACCAGTATTTTCTTCAGTAAACTTAGGAGACATCATACCAGTAAGCATTCCAGTCATATCATCAAGAAGTTGATAGATGATTGAGTATGTTCTAATCTCAACATTTTTCTGTTTTGCAAGTGCTTTTACAGACCCTGTAGGACGTACATTAAAGCCTAGAAGAACACAGTTCTCACTACCATTAACAAGTTCTACGTCGTTTTCAGTGATACCACCTACTCCTGAAGAGATAACATCAATTTTAACCTCTTCATTTCTAAGTTCAGCAAGTGATGAACGAATCGCTTCAAGTGAACCGTGAACATCAGTTTTAAGAACCACTTTAAGAGATTTGAGTCTTCCCTCTGCAATCATAGAAGTCATATCTTCTAAAGTTGATTTCGTACTGTGAGAAAGCTCTTTGTGTCTGTCATATTCATGACGTTTTTTCGCATAATCTCTTGCTTCTTTCTCATCTTCCATTGCCATCATAACTTCACCTGAAGATGGAACTTCATTTAAACCTACAACAACAGCTGTATGACTAGGCTCAAGGATTTTAATCATATTTTTCTTATCATCGATCATCGCTTTGACACGACCATATGAACTTCCACAAACAACGTAGTCACCTACTCTCAGTGTTCCATTTTGTACGATTACAGTAGCAACTGGACCACGTCCTTTTTCAAGAGAAGACTCAACAACTGCAGCTTTTGCAAGCGCACTTTTATCAGCACGAAGTTCAAGCATATCTGCTGTGATAAGGATGTTTTCAAGTAAATCATCAATCCCTTTACCAGTTTTTGCAGAAACAGGGATAAATTCGATATCTCCACCCCACTCAACTGGATTAAGACCTTGCTCAGCCATCTGACCTTTAACCATATCTGGATTTGCAGTCTCTTTATCCATTTTATTAAGTGCAACGATAACTGGAGCACCTGAATCTTTTGCAAGTTTGATAACCTCAAGTGTTTGAGGTTTTACACCATCATCTGCAGCAACAACGATAACGATAATATCTGTTACATTTGTTCCACGTTGACGCATAGAGCTAAACGCAGCGTGACCAGGAGTATCTAGGAAAGTGATCGCTTTACCATGCTGCTCAACAGTATAAGCACCGATATGCTGTGTGATACCACCTGCTTCAGCTTGTGTAACTTTTGCACTTCTGATAGCATCAAGAAGTGAAGTTTTACCATGGTCGACGTGTCCCATTATAGTAATAACAGGAGGTCTTTCAGTTGCGTTTGAACTTACTTCTTCACTCAAATCATCTTCATAGTTAAATTCATCTTTAGGGTCAACTATAGTTACTTCTACTCCAAACTCTTCTGAAAGTATTTCAATCTCATCAGCACCGAGGAAGTCATTTTTCGTCATCATAAGGCCAAGATCAAAAAGAACTTTTATGATTTCCGACATTGGCTTATTAAGTTTTTCAGCAAACTCATAAACACGGATATCTTCAGGAATCTCAACGTGTGTTACAACTTCGTCTGTAGGTTTATCTTTGATATATTTTTTTCTTTTATCACGAGAGACATTTCTACCTCTAGGAGCCTGTTTTTTATTCGCATTTCTTCCAGCAGGTTTTGGTGCTCTTGGTTTTCTTACTTCTTCAGGTTCAAGTGGTGCTCTTTGCGTTTCATTTAAATCTAAAAGAACAACCTGATCATCCATATCCATAGAAAGCTCAGTCATAGAGCCGCCAAAGATATCTATTTTAATACCTTGCTCTTGTTTTCTTGCGCTCGAAGGACCTGTTTGTTGTTTTGCTTTTTTCTTTTGTGCAAGCTCTGCTAAAACTTCTGCAGAAATTTTTCCATATGAAGATACATTTGGAGCTTGTTTTTCAACTCTTTTATAACTCTCTTTAACTTCTGGAACAACTACTTTTTTCTTAACAATTTTAAGACCAGATTTTTTTATTTTCGATGCAACAGGTTCAATGATTTTAAGAGTATCTCTTTTCACTTCTTCAATAGTTTCTACTGTTGTAGACTCTTTTTTAACACTTGTTTCATCTTCTTGCTTACTTGAGGCAATCACGTCTGTTGTAATTTCTGCAGCAGGAGTTTCTTTTTTTGGAGTATCACTGTTAGTTTTTTTTGCTACTTTAGGTTCTGCAACTGGAGCTGCTGATGCAGGTTCACCATTCATGATATAATTTGCTAATCCTTCTGCTTCTTCCATCGTCACAACACTTTGTGCTGATTTGACTTCAAGACCCATTTTTTTAGCTTTATCCAGAACGTCTTTAGAAGCTATTCCTAGCTCTTTTGCAATTTCGTGTACTCTAACTTTTTCTATCATCAGTGACGATCTCCTTTAGTTTATTCATAAGTTTATCTTTATCATTGCTTCTGCATTGTCGCATGAGCGCTTTATGAACTTTTTTTTCTTGGCAAAAACATTTTTTGCATAGATAAAAACTCCTGCCAGCACCAGTAAATGTTTCGACAGAGCCATCTATGCATTGAAGCCTATAGAGATTATTCTGTGCATCTTTTTCTCGACAGGAGATACACATTCTAGTAGGTTGTTTAAAATTTTGTGCAATTATATCCAAAAGTTACTTTATTTAATAGAGGTTACTTCTCTATTATCAATCCTTCGTTATCAAAATCTAAAATTTTCACACCGAACTCAGGAAATTTTTGCTTAAATTTATTTGCAAGCATTGCAGAATCATCATCATATGTCAAAGAGAAGAAAGTAGAACCACTTCCTGAGAGGGTACTCATAAGTGCACCACTCTCATAGGCTACTTTTTGCACATTAAAAAGTTCTGGTAGCGTCTTCATTCTTGCTTTTTGATGAAATCTATCTTGCGTAGAAAGCTTTAACATCTCCCAATCTTCATTGAAAAACGCAGCAACGGTGAGCGCAGTATGTGAAAGATTATAGACTGCGTTTTCTTTTGAATATGATTTGGGTAGTAGTGTTCTTGTTTTGGATGTATTCATCTGTTTATTTGGAATCACCACAACTGCTTTAAGATAATCAGGAAGATGTTTTCTTTGAGAAAAAACTTTATTCTTCTCTACTGTCGCCGCGTTAAATCCACCCATAACGGCAGGTGTTATATTATCAGGATGAGATTCATAGACAAGGGCATGATTGAGTATTCTGCGTTTTGAAACACGGATACCCGCTGCTTCATAGGCACTCGCAATTGCGCTGACAATAACAGCTGAAGAGCTACCAAGTCCACGTGACATAGGAATCTGATTAAAAAAAGTAAATTTAAAATTTTGTTTTTTCTGTGTTAAACGATTGTAATGTTCATTAAAAATACTGATAAAAAGGTTATTCCCTTTTAATCTCGGGTTGTTTTCACCCTCACCTTTGATGCTTACGCTAAAAAATTTTGATGGATGAAATTCAACCACATTTCGAAGATCAACGGCAAGACCTAATGAGTCAAAACCTGGCCCAAGGTTCGCGCTAGTAGCTGGTACGCTTATTGTCAATTTTATTCCTATCCAACAGCACCTATCATATAAAGTGGCGTTGCGTTTTTGCTAAACTCACTATACTGAAGCACATCCGGGAGTGAAAAAGAGGCTTCCGGTGCCTGTTCTAATTTTTGAGTTTTTATTTCTGATGAAATTTTAACAAAGTATAGCTTTCCAATCGCTTTTATTGGATTATTTTTATTAAAAATAAATGCATCTGTTGCATAAAGTGGAATTTTTTTTAAAATACTTAGAGACTTTAAAAATATATAGGCCACTTTTATCGCCATAAAACTCCCTGGACCATTGGCATAAAAGAGTTTTTCTATCGTATACTTTTTCAAAAGCCCATCAAAAAGCAGAGGCAAAACATCTGAACTTTTTTCATGCGTTTGTATTGTTTCAATGAGTTGATTGTTTTCATAAACGCCCACTAAAATGGGCGAGGAGAGTGCGATAAAAAGAATGTCGACGTGTTTAGGCATAGGCTTTTTCAAGCTCTTTTGTTTTTTCTCCAACTAATTCGACGACTTCGTAATTTTCAGGGTTTTTGAGAAGCTCAAGTGTAAGTTTATGATTGAGATCATGGCTTCCTGCCATAGCTTCGTAATTCCCTACAAAATTCATCCCGATAAGCGACATATCACCGATAGCATCGAGAATTTTATGGCGTACAAATTCATCTGTAAAACGCAGCCCTTCTGGGTTTAAAATCTTTTTATCATCCAGCACGATTGCGTTTTCTAATGAACCGCCAAGAGCAAGTCCTTTAGAACGCAGATACTGCACTTCATGCAAAAAGCCAAAAGTTCGTGCGCGTGCTATCTCATTTTTGTAGTTCTCTTTTGTAAACGCAAGAACATACTCTTGTTGCTGGATTACAGGATGAGGAAACTTGATTGTAAAGTTGTATGTTAGGCTAGAAGATGGAGAGAGTTTCACATATTTGTCACCCTCAATTATTTCTATCTCTTTGGTTATACGCATGATCTTTTTTGCCACATCTTGCTGCGCAATACCCGCTTCATCTAAAAGCATGCAGTAACTTGCACTACTTCCATCCATGACAGGTACTTCATCCGCATCTACGATCACGCGAAGATTATCGATTCCATACGCATAAACAGCTGAGAGTAAATGCTCAATTGTCGAGATCACAAAGCCATCTTTTCCGATGACTGTAGCCATGCGAGTATCTACCACATTTTCAGGCTTCAGAGGTATAGAGACATCAACATCACTACGATAAAAAACAATACCAGAATTAGATTCTAAAGGCTCTAGCCTCAACTTTACTGGAGAGCCTTTATGTAGGCCTATTCCAACTAATTCAACAGCTTTTTTGATAGTAGTTTGATACATCTAAAATCCTTTGCGTTTAGTTTTGATCTATCGTTTTTTTCGCAGTATCTATAACATCTGTGATATTTAACTTAATCCAAGTACTATCCATCCACTCTACAGGTCTGACTTCTATACCTTGCACTAAAACACCAAAATGTAAATGGTCACCCATAGCATAGCCAGTTTTACCCGTATTGGCAACAACAGATTGTGCATGAAATTTCTCACCACTATTGACGTTTGTGCTTGAGCAGTGTCCATAAAGTGTATAAAGACCAAGTCCATGGTGTATTATTGGCATATTTCCATAAAGACCATTGTAGTCTGAGAATACAACATCACCATCATTTTGAGGTGTGATATCCGCCATAGAGTTACTTGCAAGGTCAAGTCCCATATGATCAGAATCACTAATATGTTGTTCATTATAGGAATAAACCCTGTGATCACCAAAAGTAGCAACAACCTGTCCGTTTCTTAAAGGGTACATTTTCGTCATCTTAAAATCACTAATCATATCTGTTGGAACATTCGATGTAATACTATGGATTAGTTTTTCATTCTTTGCTCTTACCGTTTCATTGATTAGTTTAAACTGTTCAATAGGATCATTAATACCCTGCGTTTCTTCAAACTCATCTGCAAGTTCTGCAATTTTTCCCTTAAGGAAACCATCTGTAAGAGCAATGTTTGATACTCTATACTCTGCATCTTTAAGATAAAGAGGAATATAGGTTTTTGTAAAGTTACCCGCTTTATCTTCTGCGACAACATCTACTTTAAACTCTGTTTGGCCAACAGGCCATGCAAAAAGTCCTATATAAAACCCCTCTTTATAAAATGGCTGTACTTTAAACTTTTTGTCAAAGCTTGAAAGGATATACAAATCTTTAAGGTTTTCATCTTCTGCTTTGAAAATTACTAGAGCAGAACCACCTTTAGTGATCTTATAAGAGTTACTTAAAACACTTACTTGTGGTTTTTTCTTATCAATTTCTAGTGTCGTCTCAGTAGTGACACTGTTTCCTTTAAGGAAGTTCCATTTACTCGCGTCAAGTGCTTCGATTCTTACTGTTACTTTATTCTCTTTCATAGCATAAGCACTTCTTGGAGGTTTGACCTCAAGCGTAACACTTGTCTTTGGCTCTACAACCTGCTCATGAAAAAGGACTGTCTCTTCAGCAGCCGTTTTAAGAATCACTTTATAAGCTTTAACACCGCTTGCATCTGTGATCTCTATTTTAAGAGGATCTTTAAGATTCCAAAAACCATTATTTGCCATTTTTATCTCTGGAACATCTCTCTCAAACATTGCCGAATTAAAGATGTATATAACACCTCCGACAATCAAAGCTAATAAGACCAATATACCCAACGAAGATTTGTTACTATTTCTCAAACTATTTTTCCTTATATTTTACTTGTACTACTCTATATTCATGGTCACTATTTAAAAGTACCACCATCTCTACATATCTCAATGAAAATGCTTCTAACATTATTTCACATGCATCTTCCAAACTTGCTCCCGTAGCTTGGATATCATCATCACAAATGATAAACAGAGCCGTTTTTGCGCTGTTTTGCAAGAGCATCTTTGTCAGCATAAGCGCTTTGAGTCTCACATAAGCCAATGAAGTGTTTTGAAGTATCTCACGCACGCAAAGTTCATGTTCTGCACCACACGCTAGCAATACTTCAGCCATAGCAAAAATTGTACCATCAACACCTTTTGAGAAGCCTTGCGTTTCGTAAATAAGGGCTCCATAGAGTGCTGTAGCCATTTTTTTATTCAACTTAACAGTATGAGCATCAAAGGCTTCATACAAACTTTGTGCACTAAAATCACACACTATACTCAAGTCTGCCGAGGGAGTATCAGAGCTTTTTATCTTTTCAAACCATGGTAAAAATGAGAACTTTTTATCAATATTTTTAGCCTTACAAACTAGTGAGACTTTTTTGTGCAAGGTAAGTATATATGTATATAGTGCACTCGCCGAGCCTATAAAATCAGGCTGTACAATTATCTCAATATGTTTGGCGTTTTGGATATTTTTAAAAATCTCATTCATGAGGCGGGATTATACAGTTTTTTTTATTTTCTATTCATCTTATATACATAGGCTAAAACTTCCGCTACTGCGGCAAAAAGTGTCTGAGGAATTGCCTTATCCAAATCCACTTCTGCATAAAGGCTCCGTGCTAGCGGAGGGTTCTGGACAATATGTACATTGTTCTCTCTTGCTATTTTTTTGATCTGAGTAGCTATGTTATCTACCCCTTTTGCAACTACGACTGGTGCTCTAAACTTATCTTCATCATACTTGATAGCAACTGCATAATGTGTAGGATTTGTGATGACAACATCTGCTGTTGGGACTTGCGCCATCATCCTTTTTCGCGAAGCTTGCATCTGGATTTGACGAATTTTTGATTTTACCAGAGGATCTCCCTCCATGTTTTTCATCTCATCTTTTATCTCTTGTTTGCTCATCTTCAGCCCGTCAAAATACTGCTTTCGTACGATAACAACATCTATAATCGCAAAAATAAAGATAATAAGAAGCATTACAAACGCAATGATGATACTTTTATCTCTAAGCCATTGTAACTGATCCATCAGACTAAAAAGAGCAACAGTAGGAAGCTCTAAAATAAAATAAAAGAAGAAAACAAATCCTACACCCAAGGTCGTAAATGATTTAAAAGTAACTTTCATTCCTTCAATCAATTTTTTCATCGAAAAAAGATTTTTGGTTCCTTTGATTGGATCTATCTTTTTAAAGTCAGGCATAATCGCTTTTGTAGTAAATAAAAACCCAAATTGTGCTATTGCTGCGATAACGCCTGCAACAGCAACAGCAATGGCAAGTGGCATAACAATAAGCAGAAACTCTCGTATCGTCACAATTGCAATATCGAGCATAGAGACTTTATCAATATGCGTACCAATAAGAGCAAAATAGTATTGAAAAAGAATTATTGTATGTTCTACCATAAAAGGAAAAAGCATTAAAAGTGCTAAAATAGCTACAAAAAGAGTGAGAACTCCCGAAGCGTCTTGGGATTTTGGGACATTTCCCTCCTTCCTGGCATCTTCAATCTTCTTATCGGTGGGTTCTTCAGTTTTTTCTAAATCATCGGCCATCTAGCGTATATCAATCGACTTTCATAGACAAATCTATCCAGTTTGCCTGATGAATAAGCGAGCCGCTGCTAATGGCATCTACTCCACTTTTTGCATAGGATTCGATAGTTTCTAAGGAGATATTTCCGCTTGCTTCTAGAAGAATATGTTTAAAATTTTCATCTCTAAACGCAACTACTTCTGCTACTTGTTCAGGAGTCATATTATCACACATCACAATATCTGCTCCAGCCGCCATAGCCTCTTTTGCGATTGTCAATGTCTCGGCTTCTATCTCTATTTTTGCTGTAAAAGGAATCTCTTTTCTCGCTTTTTTGATATATGCACTCAAATCTTTTATAGTGCGCAGGTGCGTATCTTTGATCATCAAAGAGTCATCAAGACCCATTCTATGGTTGACTGCACCACCACAACGTGTTGCATATTTCTCAAAAACGCGAAGTAAAGGTCGCGTTTTTCTGGTGTCTAAAAGTTTTACACCGTAAGGTTCTACAATAGTTGCATATTTTTTTGTCAATGTTGCGATAGAACTCGCATGCAGAAGCATATTGAGAAGTGTTCTCTCAATTCTTAAAAGTGTATGCGAATCAGCACGAATAATCGCTAAAATCTCACCTTTGACAAAAATATCTCCATCATGTCTACCCCAAACTACCTCAAAACCTTCCAACGTAGCTAAAACATCGATATATTTGCGACCTGAGAGGACTCCATCACTTTTTGCTAGTATCTTTGCACTCGCATTGATGCTCGGCTCAACCAAAGCATACAAATCCCCACGACCGACATCTTCCGCCAAAGTTGCTTTTACAAATGCTTCTATCATAATGCTAACATTCTCTCTAGAGCGATTTTTGCCCACTTCTGCGTTTTTTCATCTACTTCTATTTCATTTATAGGCGCACCTTCATCGATAGCTTTGAGTGTGAGATACAAATCTTCCAGCGTCGTTTCATTCATCGTCGGACATTCCGGCTTTGTAGAAGAGAGAATATAGGTATTTTTAGAACGCAGACGATTAACCATGTTAAACTCCGTCCCAACTGCTACTTTTTGATCTTCTGGAAGTTCTTTGATGTATTTTATAAGCTGAGAAGTCGAACCAACAAAGTCAGATGCATCACAGATAGCAGGATCACATTCAGGATGTGTTGCTATAAGGATACCTGGAAATTTTTTACGATAAAACGCAATGTCATCCACACTAAAGAGCTGATGCACAGAACAAAAACCATCATAGCAGATGATATCCGCCTCTTTTGGATCGCCCTCTTGCCCTATGACCATAGATTTGAGACCCATTTGGTTTGCTATATTTTGCCCTAAACATCTATCTGGCACAAACAATATTTTTTTGCCCTCTGCAAGCGCAGTGGTAATAATATGCTTTGCGTTTGAGCTCGTACAAACCATACCGCCCATCTCGCCCACTTTTGCTTTGACATCTGCGTTTGAGTTAATATAAGTGATTGGCAAAATATTTTCTTTGGCTATGCCATGTTTTTCGAGATATTTCACCGAGTCATCAAAATAGAGTGAATCAATCATCCGAGCCATTGCACAGCAAGCTATCTTTGGCATAACTACACGTTTTTGAGGAGAGAGCACTTTAACACTCTGACCCATAAAACCAACCCCGCAAAAGACTACAAACGCAGCCTCATCATCACGCGTGCGTATAGCTAGTTCTAGTGAATCTCCAGTGATAT
The DNA here is from genome assembly GCA_028687935.1 of Sulfurimonas sp. Taxonomy (GTDB): domain Bacteria; phylum Campylobacterota; class Campylobacteria; order Campylobacterales; family Sulfurimonadaceae; genus Sulfurimonas. The sequence goes on along the minus strand of JAQTZE010000004.1, from coordinate 218,168 downwards.
CCGCCATCTCAAAGACTTCATCTCTCTGATAAAAATGCGCCACAACAGTGACACTTAGTTTTTCTTTATATGCATTGATTTTTTGTTTTAATTCTTCGTTTGTGTATTGCAAAAAAATATCCTCATTCAATAGTGATGTTATTATATCGAAAAAATTTATATGCTTATTTGACTTGTAGTTACAAAATGTATTTGATTTGAATTAGTATTACTATTTATAATCCTCTTACAAACTATCTATATCAGTTTCGCACTGACTTTTTGTTTGAAGTGTTGGTGTAGCTGTAAAGATTCTACCTCTAAGGGTATTATCATATTCCCAATAGGTTTTTAATCGCTCTTTTGTATTAAAGCACTTGTCTTTTATTTCTCGACTAAACTTTAACATCTCATCTTGAAACGGTAAATTTTTAGAATAACTATACCAAACCCAGCACTCTGTACTTGCTTGCATCGCTTTATGTACTAAATCATCTTGATTCGTTGAATCAATCAAAGACATTTGAAATGCTTTAGCTTCCTGCATCGCAATAACCTGCTCAATCTTCTCATAGCCGTTATAAATCTTCATCTCTAAAAATATCCATCGCTCTACATCATCTCTTACTCCATTGTTATTTGAGTCTATACCTAAGAGTGTTGCGTTGTTGAGTGTTTCATCTGGCTCAAGTGGTAAGATGTAACCATTGACTTCTTTATATACTCTCACATGAAGTTCATTTGATTTGATTCCATCGTAGAGTATTTGAAGTGTTGTAGTGCCTTCTTGGAGTGCAGATATTTTTGCTTGATCTACTGCTATGATAGTACTATCTCCGATAACCCACTCTGCATCTTGCGAGATATCTTTTGAAGTGTTGTCATCATAAAGAGCTAGAACTTGCAACATTGTTTGAGTATTCTCTTTGAGATTTATAGCTGTTTGATTCACATCAAGTCCAACAATTTTAGCTTGATTTGCTTGCGTTTTAAATCTATGTTTTATTGGTCTTGTAGTAATACTACACTTATCTCTAGAAAAGAATTTATCAAACCAGCCACTGTGTTGCTGCACACATTTTTGCAGTTTGATTGGATCTACTTGTAACTCATATGTGCCGTTCATAAGCTCTTTTTCTGGAGAAAAAAGCAAAGTTTTTTCATCTTTAAGGCTCAGCTTTCCTTTCATCTTTTGATGAGAATCTACTTTTTTTAATTCTACTGTATTTCGTTGTACAGAAGTTTTCATAATAGGTAAATCAAAGGCTATCTCAATATTTTTATCTGCAGAGATAAAAAGCAGATGTTTCTGAGAGACTCCACTGTGCCCATGAAGGCTTACTGCCAATACAATAAATAGTGCTAGTTTAATGAAAAAATGAAACATAGTTACTCCTTACTTTCTTAAAATTTGTAGAAAATTATAAAGAGTATTATCGTATTCCAAATAAGTTGTTAATCACTTTTTGGTATTAAAAAATTTATCATCCTAATTAGAGAGAAGCAAGATACTTGCCTACTCTTGTAAATCTTTTAATTTTGTCACGATTTCACCCTTCATAGTGTAGGTAACACACGGATATGAATTTTCATAGCTTCTATTTATGAAACTTTCTAATGGTTGGTATGAAGTATCGTCAATTCGGTAAGCCATACAGTTGCCTGTATTATACTTTGATATGTTTGTTGTATAATCGTCTCCCGTAAGTGGACAATAACCATTAGTGTTTAAAGCTATACGTTCTTTTGTATCAGTTGCTACTAATTCTTCAGAATAATCTTTTTTCGTACCATAAATATCAACTACCAATTCTTGGTCTATTCTTGAACTACATATAAATCCAATCAATCTAAAGTATTTATATGTAGCACACATATTTTGATCTAAGATTTCGACAGCTTTGGTTATACCTGTATTTATCATTGTCCGAGAACCTGTATTACTCTCATTGAGATAAGATTCAACGAAGGTATGTCCAAATCCACTTGCGTTTGAGGGAAGGCTTCCTGGAATAGCTTTGATAATTAAATCTAAATCTAATGTTATATAATCTTCTCCACCTGATATATGATTTGCAGGTGTTGCGACAGAGACCATACGAAACTTTTGTTTCTCTTGATCATCTAAAAGTTCATACATTTTATTGCCAAAGAGGTTTCCTTGCGAGTGGGCTACAAGTAAGACATTATGTTTTTGAGAAAAACTTTGAGTTTTATACTTCTCTAGCATCTTTTGGGTATTGACATCATAGTTTGCAGCTATGACTGCCATTCTATCCCTAAAACTCTCTTCCTCATAGCTTAAGACATTAGCAGCATCTAAAACCCTTGCCACAAACCCAAAGTAAAAATCACCCACTTGCCCACTCTCATGGAGTTGCCAAAAAGTTTCTAACAAGTCATCTATATTTCCATATGTTTCATTGTGGGCATACTTAAAGTTGTATGTCACTCCTTCATCTGCTATATTGAAGCGTTGAGGGTTTTGTTGTTGTAAAAAAGTTTTTAATGCAATTTTAGAAATATCTGCCTGATCTTCATCATTCCAAACACCATTTCCAAAATATACATCAAGTTTACATGAGTCTGTATTTGCGAAAAGAGTGAGTGTAAACAGAACTATTAATAGTATTTTCTTCATCATTTACTCCTACAGCCCATCAATGCTAATTTCGCACTGACTTTTTGTTTGAAGTGTTGGTGTAGATGTAAAGATTCTACCTCTTAGAGTATTATCATACTCCAAATAGGTTTTTAATCGTTCTCTAGTATTAAAAGATTTATCTTTTATTGCCCTGCTGAATTTCCCAAGTGAGCTAACAGAATGTATTTGTTTTGAGTAATCATACCAAACCCAACAGTCATTACTTGCTTGCATCGCTTTATGTACTAAATCATCTTGATTCATTGAATCGATCAAAGACATTTGAAATGCTTTAGATTTTTGCATAGCAATAGCCTGTTCAATCTTCTCATATCCGTTATAAATCTTCATCTCTAAAAATATCCATCTCTCTACATCATCTCTCACACCATTGTTATTTGCGTCTATACCTAGGAGTGTTGCGTTGTTGAGTGTTTCATCTGGTTCAAGTGGCAAGATGTAGCCATTGACTTCTTTATATACTCTCGCATGAAGTTCATTTGATTTGATTCCATCGTAGAGTACTTGAAGTGTTGTAGTGCCTTCTTGGAGTGCAGATATTTTTGCTTGATCTACTGCTATGATAGTACTATCTCCGATAACCCACTCTGCATCTTGCGAGATATCTTTTGAAGTGTTGTCATCATAAAGAGCTAGAACTTGCAACATTGTTTGAGTATTCTCTTTGAGATTTATAGCTGTTTGATTCACATCAAGTCCAACAATTTTAGCTTGATTTGCTTGCGTTTTAAATCTATGTTTTATTGGTCTTGTAGTAATACTACACTTATCTCTAGAAAAGAATTTATCAAACCAGCCACTGTGTTGCTGCACACATTTTTGCAGTTTGATTGGATCTACTTGTAACTCATATGTGCCGTTCATAAGCTCTTTTTCTGGAGAAAAAAGCAAAGTTTTTTCATCTTTAAGGCTCAGCTTTCCTTTCATCTTTTGATGAGAATCTACTTTTTTTAATTCTACTGTATTTCGTTGTACAGAAGTTTTCATAATAGGTAAATCAAAGGCTATCTCAATATTTTTATCTGCAGAGATAAAAAGCAGATGTTTCTGAGAGACTCCACTGTGCCCATGAAGGCTTACTGCCAATACAATAAATAGTGCTAGTTTAATGAAAAAATGAAACATAGTTACTCCTTACTTTCTTAAAATTTGTAGATAATTCTAACATTAATTGTTAATTTATATTTATATTAACAATAAGTTATTTTCAATATCAAACAAATGTAACTTAATGTAACAATTTGAATATGTATGAAAATACAAACATAAGTAAACATTTTAGATGCTTATAAATATACAAAGTGTAGAATGTCGCAATAACTACAGATGGGAAAATTAATGGAATTTTTATTTAACACGAATGTACAGTTTTTTATAGCAGCGTATCTTGTCGGGGGTATACCTTTTGGACTGATTTTAGCAAAGAAGTTTGCCGGTGTAGATGTCAAAGCAAGTGGAAGCGGGAGTATCGGTGCTACAAATGTTCTTCGCGTCGTCAAAGAGACGAACCCCTCTTTAGCTAAAAAACTTGGAGCTGCTACTTTGGCACTAGATGCTATTAAAGGTATTGTGGTTTTAATAGCAGCTTACTTTATGGGTGTAAGCGAATCAACACTTTGGGGAATCTCTGTTTTAGCAGTAATCGGTCACTGTTTTTCACCTTACCTTGGTCTTGAAGGTGGTAAAGGTATCGCAACTGGTATGGGTGTGATGATGTTTATGATTCCACTTGAGACTGTTATAGCTCTTGTAACTTGGGGAATTATGGCAAAGACAGTGAGAATCTCCTCTGTTTCTTCACTTACAGGTGTTGCCGCACTTTTGGTCTCGAGCTTTTTTATTCATCCTGAGATGGCACATGCTCCAGTTGTATTTATCGTATTTATTCTTTACTACAAACACATACCAAATATTATTCGCGTCATCAAAGGCGAAGAAAAAAGAGTCATCTAAGTGACGGTACATATTGAAGATCTAAGATTTGAATGCATCATTGGAATCTTAGATTTTGAGCGAGAAAAAGAGCAGGATCTTCTTGTAAATCTCACTATTGATTATACCTATGAAAATGAATTTATTAATTATGCTGATGTTGCTGCGTTTATAAAAATACACACAAAAAAAAGCAAATTTTTACTTCTTGAAGATGCTTTGAGTTCTCTCAGCGCTAAACTTAAAGAAAAATTTCCACTCATTAGTACCCTTTTCTTAAAAATAACCAAACCCTCCATTTTACCCGATGCCAAGGTAAGTGTAAGCAATAGCTACCATTTCAATTCTTAAGAAAAACTTCATTTTTTTTTAAAGAAAATTGAAAAAAACTTTAAAGTAATCTAAAACTGTGGTATCATTTCGCCAAAATATTCACAAATAGGAAACAATTAATGCGCATTCTAATTATAGAAGATGAAGTAACATTAAACAAAATGCTAGCGGAAGGTCTCAAAGAATTCGGCTACCAAAGTGATGTAGTTGAAACACTCAAAGATGGCGAATATTATTTAGATATTCGTAACTATGACTTAGTGCTTATGGACTGGATGCTTCCAGATGGAAACTCTATAGATATCATTGGTGATATCAAAACAAATACTCCAAAAACTGTTGTTGTTGTTCTCTCTGCAAGAGATGATAATGAAAGTGAAATCGAAGCACTCAGAAGTGGTGCGGATGACTATATCAGAAAACCTTTTGATTTTGATGTTCTTATCGCTCGTATTGAAGCACGTTTACGTTTTGGTGGCAGTAACATCATCGAGATCGAAGACCTTATCATCAATCCTGAAGAAGAAAAAATTACGTATAAAGAAGTAGAGATAGAACTTAAAGGGAAGCCTTTTGAAGTTCTTACACACCTTGCTCGTCACCGTGATCAAATTGTTTCTAAAGAACAACTCCTTGACGCAATTTGGGAAGAGCCTGAGCTTGTTACTCCAAATGTTATCGAAGTTGCAATCAACCAGATTAGACAAAAAATGGATAAACCATTAGGTATTACTACGATTGAGACTGTACGTCGTCGTGGATACCGTTTTTGTTTCCCTAAAGAGATGAACTAACTATTTGACGCCGTAAGGAAGTAATTCCTTACAGCTCCGCTAGCCGCTTGGGCACTGAAGCTTTGCCACTTGGCAAGAAAAATCAACAAAAACAAATTTAACTCTTTGCAGCTTGGCAAGAAAAATCAACAAAAACAGACATAAATTCTTATTTTCCTCTATTAACTGCTTCATAAAACAATGCTATAATTCTTTCATTAAAATAAAGGTTGTGTGCATGTTTTCAACAAGAAGTATCCGTAATAGGTTTTTAATTCAACTCATATTTTCTTCTGCCATGCTCATCCTCCTATTCTCTTCTGCTTTGTATTTTTTTATCAAGAATTCTATCTATGAAGAAAAACAACAAGAACTTCTGCAATACGCGAAAAATATATCTAACAATAAAGCCATTATGCAAAACGATGCGATGTATCCAGAAAATATTTTATCACTTAATATTGAGATTATCTATCTCAAAAATGCAGAAACAGGTATTGAAGTCTATGAAAAAACGCATAATATGCAAACCTTTCTGACTCTTATTTATCCTTTTAATATTAATGATGCCAGTTATCTCAAAGTAAGTAAAGAGATTACTCCGATGACTCTACTATTGGACAAAATATTACACTACATATTTATTATAAACATCGGTGGTTTTGTTCTTGTTGTTCTGTATGCAATCGCCATATCTGGCATGCTCGTTTCACCTATTAAAACACTTACTTTGCGCCTTTCAAATATGAACGAACATCTTATGAAACCAATTCGTGTCAAAGAGCTTCCACAAGAGTTTGAACCGCTAGGAACGACCATCAACCACCTCATAGCAAGAATACAGAACTTTGTAAAATACCAAAAAGAACTTTTTATTGGAACGGCACATGAACTAAAAACCCCACTTGCAGTCATCAAACTAAAAAATCAGGTCACGCTTATAAAAATAAGAACCCCCGAAGAGTATATAGAAGCTCTCAAAGTCACCAATAAGACAATAGATGAGATGAATATCATTGTCTCAAATATTCTCAATATTGGTCGTCAAGAAGGTGCACAACTTGATAAACCAACAGAAGTTGATGTCATTGCCATTCTGAAACAAAAAGCAAATGATTTCAAGCTTTTGGCCGAGAATGAGGGGAAAGTGTTAAATATACATTTTGAGCCACAAGGTTTTATGGCAATGTTACAGGTGCCACTACTGAATCAAATTGTTCAAAATTTTCTGCAAAATGCACTTAAATTTACTCCAAAAGAAAAAAGTGTAACACTCAGAAGCTCGCAGGATGATATCGGTCTTTTAATAGAAGTTATAGATGAAGGATGTGGTATAGATGATAGTATGGATATATTTGCACCTTTCAAACGTCAAGGGAATAAATCTGGCGTAGGTCTGGGACTCTTCTTAGCAAAAAGTGCAGCAGATGCACTCGGAGCTAAAATCAAGATAGAAAACAGAACAGATGGTATTGAAGGGACCTGTGCATCCCTACAGCTCAACTCTAAATTGTCATGCATACTTCCCCAAAAAAAATAAATTAGTTTATTTAAAAATGAATAAAGCATTATTTCGCTATAAATCGGACAAGAAAAAAATATAAGGTTTTATAATATGGCATTACTAATAAATGATGAGTGTATAGCGTGCGATGCGTGCCGCGAAGAGTGCCCAACTACTGCAATAGAAGAGGGAGATCCGATCTACTTTATTGATCCAGACAGATGTACAGAGTGTGTTGGCATCTATGATGAACCAGCTTGTATTTCTGTATGTCCAGTTGATTGTATCGTTCCAGACAAAGACAATGTAGAGTCTATTGCAGAATTACAATTCAAATACAAAAATTTAGAAGAAATATAGTATTTTGGCAAAAAGAGTCGCAGTTATAGACATCGGTTCTAACTCTGTTAGAATGGTTGTTTATGAAAGAACTTCTCGTTTTGCGTTTCATCTCCTTCACGAAGCCAAAAGCAAAGTTAGGATCTCCGAAAATGCTTACGAACATGAGGGGAATCTTCAAGAAATTCCTATGCAAAGAACTTTTGATGCATTGGCTGATTTTTTAACAATCTGTGCTTCTTTCTCTGTGAGAAAAGTCTTCTGTGTCGCTACTTCAGCACTCAGAGATGCTCCAAATAAAAAAGTTTTTCTCCAGAGAGTAAAAGAGCAACTCAAGCTTGGCATCAAAATAATTGATGGTGAAAAAGAAGCCTATTACGGCGCTATTGCTTGTGCTAACCTACTTCCAGAACAAACAAACGCAATCAGCATAGACATAGGTGGCGGCTCAACAGAATTTAGTATCATTAATAAAAAGAATGTTACCAATACCCTCTCTTTGGAACTCGGTACAGTAAGACTCAAAGAACTCTTTTTTGACAAAGGAGAAATTGACAAAGCTATTATCTATATCGATAAGAAACTTGAAGTTCTAGATGGCTTGGATGCATCTACTCTGATCGGGATTGGTGGTACCTTTCGAGCTGTCTCAAACGCCATTATGGCACAAGAATCTTACCCCTTACAAAAACTTCATGCATATGAATACTCTGTCAAAGCACTTCAAAAATTTATTGCAAATGTACTTCAAGCGGATGAGTCTGAATTAAAAAAACTTGGAATTGCTAGCAACCGCTTTGATGTTATTAAACCAGGAGCACTTATACTTGAGCGAGTATTACATAAAATAGCACCTACAACCGCTCTCACAAGTGGTGTTGGTGTAAGAGAGGGAGTTTATCTTGCAGACCTTTTACGAGGATCTAAAGACAAGCTACCGGCGAATTATAATACCTCTGTCAGATATATTATTGACTCGCATCTTTTAGATGCAAATTTTTCTAATCAGCTTAACACTCTTAGTAAAAAACTTTTTGATATTACATCTGAATATTTTGCTGTTGATACAGTGTATCGATATGAATTAGGTGTAGCTGCTAAGCTTTATCCTGCTGGAGGTAATGTTCATTTTTATTCTAAAAACAAACATAGTTACTATCTCATACAAACAGCGCTTGAGTATGGATTCACACATAAACAAATTGTCTTAATCTCTACCCTTGCGAAATATGCAAAGAAAAAACTTCCAGATGAATCACATATCAAAAAATATGCATCTCTGCTTCCAACGACACCCACACTTAACTATCTTAGCTACATACTCTCTTTGAGTGTGGCACTGTTAAGCCACAGACCAAGAAACATAGACTTTGATTTACGATTTGAAAATGGTGTACTCTTTGTAGAGTCTCCAAAAAGACTCTATTTGAGTAAAGAAGCAGTCAATAAACTTGATGCTGTAGACGGATTTAAGGTAGTTATTTAGAAGATTAGATGAAGTCTGAGAATGGAAACATTCATCAGACTTTAATTGAAGTACTTCTAGACTTTGTAAAGTCTAGAATCTTTGTCCCATTGTGAACTCGAAGGCTGAAGTTTTGTCACCAGCTTGTTCATTCAGAGGATTTGCAAACATAAGTTGAATCGGTCCAACAGGTGAGAACCATTCAAGTCCTAGTCCATAGCCCCCACGTGAAATCTCATCAATAGAATCTTCCCCTATCATACCCCAATCAACAAAACCTACAAGTCTCATCTTCGCAGCAGGAACAAGAGGAAAACTCATCTCAGCAGAGTTTGAGAAAGTGTAATTACCGCCTATTCTTCTTGTGCCATCCATTGGTGAGAGAGAGTAAGACTGATAGCCTCTAACACTTCCGATACCACCCATATAAAACTTTTCAGCCAAAGGAATATATCCATTGTCAATAACTCCGCTTAAGCGTGCTTTATATCTAAAGATTGCATCAAAGCCAAGATACTCTTCGAGGCCATTAAATTTTCCAAAAATTGTTTTACTTTTCATAAACTCTGCATCCGCACCAATACCCGCTTTTTCAAAACTTTGACTCAGCGTCAAACCTTCACGAGGAAGATAGTAGTCATCAGTGTTGTCAAATTTCGCGCTTATCGTTACAGAACTTTTTGCATAATCTTCAAAAATATATTCGTAGTTTTGATAATAAGTGCTATTCATATCAATATTTTCATACGCATTTCTTGAATAGCCATATCCAAGATATCCTGTGATATATCTTGAAAATCTATGACCAAGACCGAGGTTGATACCATCGGATAAAACTGTGTAATCGTTATATTCATAAACAGATTTAAAAATTGAGAAATTTCCACTAAAGTCACTATCATTGAGTCTTGGATTTGAGATGTTAAATGAGTAGTTTTGGCTTGTCTGAGATTTCTCAGCCTGAACACCAACATCGATACCTGAACCCCAGATATTTCTATCATTGACACCTATTGAGACCAAAAGACCTCCATAACTTCCATATCCACCACCAACTTGGATATTTCCAGTCGGTGCTTCTTTTACTTTTACAATAAGATCCATGCTCTGGTTATCGATACGTTTCTCTTCTATTGTTGTCCCATCAAAGAAACCAAGACGACCAAGAGAGTTTCTAGAATCTTTTAAGTCTGTTAAAGAGTACATATCTCCAGGCCCAAGATAAAGTTCACGTCTGATGATTCTATCAAGTGTTCTTGTATTACCTGAGATAACGACATCACGTACTTTTACTTTATCGCCCGGAGTGATTCTAAAAACAACTTCAACGGTATTGTTGTCTTTGTTTTTTTTCAAATCTGGAACTACTTGAACATAGGCATAACTGAGGTCAGCAATAAGTGTCTTGATCTTATCTGCATCTTCACGAAAGGTCTTGATATTAAAGACTTCACCCTCTTTAAGTGTGATGATCTCGCGAATTTTTTCATCATCGACAACATGCTTCATCTGCTCAATAGAGATACCGCTAATTGAATAAACAGCACCCTCTTCTATCTGATAACTCATATCAGCTGTATAGTGGTTGAAGTTTACTCGCACAAATGGTGAATCAACTTTAGAGTCAAGGTATCCATATTGCATATAATAATCACGTATTCTAAGGTTATCGTATTCTAAGTCTCCAAGACTCATCTTTCCATCATTACGACCCCAAAACCAGCCCATCCACTGATGTTCTTTATTTGCAATTACAGTGTCAAATTTATCACTCTCTAAACCTGAAACACCACTATATTGAAGGTTTTGTATAGTGATCTCTTCACCCTCACTGACCAAAAAGGTAACTTTCATACTTCCATTTGCAAGATACTCTGTCTCTACTTCTACAACACTATCTATCTTACCTTTGGCACTTATCGCATCGATAATTCTTTTTTTCGCATCTTCAAGTTTTCTCGCATTGTAAAGAGAACCTTTTTTTATCTGCACAACACTATCTTTAACCTCTTCTTCATCTTCTTTCCAGCCTTTTAATTCGACTTGAGAGATAACAGGCTTTTCTTTGAAATAAAAGGTTAGAGTAGTTTCCTTGATCTCAGCCCAAACATCATTGAAGTATCCTTGTTCAAAATACTTTTTAATGGCTTTATTGACCATGACTTCATTAACATCATCACCGGCGCTAAACTCAAGCATCCTCACCGCTACGGGTTCTGACATGTGAACCATTCCATTATATTCGATTGATTTTATGACTGTTGCAAAAGAGTGAGTTGTGAGTAGTAGAAAAAAGGTAGCTAAAAAAATTCTCATTAAGATCCCGTATATATAAATTAGAAGAGATTTTACCTACTATGTGGTTAATGTCAACTAAATTATGTATAATTTCTCAACTTAAAATTAAGAAAAGATATGAATGTAGCAATTGTAGGGTTAGGATTAATGGGTGGTTCTTTGGCTTTAAGCCTAAAGAAGCTTGATTTTATAGATGAGATAGTCGGCTCAGATCACAATACACAGCATCAAGCAGATGCACTAAAATTGGATTTAGTTGATAAAATTGTCAGTTTTGAAGATGTAAAAAAGTATGACATTATTATTCTTGCTATTCCTGTCAATGGAATCATTACTGCACTTCAAAATTTAACAAATATACCAGAGCACACAACTGTAATAGACTTAGGAAGTACGAAAGAGATTATCCTCGCTTCCGTGCCGCATGTGATACGTAAAAACTTTGTTGCAGCGCATCCCATGACTGGAACAGAAAATTTCGGACCTCATGCAGCACTTGAGGGCTTGTATGAAGATAAAGTTGTCGTTCTTTGTGATTTAGAAGAGAGTGGCGAACTTCAAAGCACACTTGCGAAAAAAATATTTAAATCTATCGGCATGAAAAAATATTTTATGAAATCTCACGAGCATGACCGTCACGCTGCGTTTATCTCTCATATGCCGCATGCAATCTCATATTCACTCGCGAATACAGTGATGAAACAGGAGAATAAACGCAACATCTTGCTGCTAGCAGCAGGTGGATTTCGTTCTATGAGCCGCTTGGCAAAAAGTTCGCCTACTATGTGGGAGGATATCTTCAGACAGAATAAGAAAAATCTGCTCGAAGCGATAGAACTTTTTGAAGGGGAACTTACTTCACTCAAAACAAGCATACAAAATGATGAGTGGGAAAAAGTAAACCAAACCATGCAACAAGGAAGTGAGTTGCATCACGTTTTAGACTAAGAGATATCGTACTTTTTAAAGAGCTCTTTTAAAACTTTTTTATCTATCTTTGTCTCTTCTCCTTCATAGATATTTTTTTCCAATATATCTACAATAACTTGTACTTCTTCATTCTCTTTGTAGGGAAAAAGTTTCATCAACACTATCTTTGGCTCTTTTATAGAAAGTGTTTTTTCTCTTTTAAAATATTTCCATGGTTGGAGTAGCATAAACGCAGCGCCCAAAATAAAACCAATAATCAAGACAACAATACCTATAGCAAGTGAAAGCGCGTTCCCACCAAGGAGACTCTTTTGTGTCTCTACTGCCTCTATTGTTGGTTCATCTCTTTTGACAAGAAGTTCTTGTTTTTCACTACTTGCACCTTTGACTTCGATATGCATTGCAGGCGTTGAGATATTTTTTATCTGCTGTTCTTTGAGGTCAAAATAGCTCAGAGTAAAAGGCTCAATCGTGAAATTCCCATCAGCAACTAAGGCTATCTTTTGCGTGAGCTTTGTCTTATTGATAACAATTTTCTCATCAAAAACACTCACTCCTGCTATGAAAGGTTTAAAGCTTTGAATATCTTCAAGATTCCCTTCACCGTTTACTTCTATCGTGATATTGACTGCTTCGTTTGCGTTTATCTGCGTTTTATCTGCTGTTGCGTTTATTGTAAAATCACCTACTAAACTCACTCCATTTGGAAGCGCTTTTGCGCTCACATTAAGATCATTTGAAAAGTAAGATTTCCAAGTCACATTCGCCGCCCATGATCCCCAATTATCTTGAGAATTTGCGCGTGAAGCGATATTCATCTGTGCAGGAGAAATCTGCAGTTCACCCTCACGTTGTGGGGCGAGTCTATAGGTAATTTTTGTCATGATAAAATTACCCTCCTCACTTCTTTTGGGCTGCGTTTCACCTTTGATCCAAAAGCCTTTAAACTCAGGTGCTAAAAATTTGCTATCGAGTGCTTCAGCAGAGCGTTTTTGCTTAAAAAGTAGCTCAACATCAAAAGGCTCACCGACATAAAGTTCTTGCTTAGTGCTTTTGAGTGATAATTCAAAGTTCGCATCTGCTCTTTTACTTCTTGGTTTTACTTCGATATTTATCGGCTGCGTTTTCTCTACTTTAGTGTCTACGATAACATCGATAGGCGCAATTACACAACTCTTTTTAGGCATAAATTTGTAAGTAAGCGTATAGCTCTTTTTATACTCCATATTGACCATTTGTATACTTGTTTGAGAGCTTGTTGCGATAATCTCGCTTTCGCATATATTAAAAAGATTCGGTTTTTTTATATCTTCTCCACTGATACTAAGGCTCAGTGTTACAACATCTCCGATAGAAATTTGCGGTGAATCAACATAAGCTTTGACATCAGCATGTAAAAAAAGTGGTGTACATATAAATAGGAGAACTATCTTACCAAGGTTTTTCATCTGTTTTTTCCTCATTTTTGTTTGTATCGTTAAGCATATACATATAAGAGTTTTGATTGAGATTGAGCGACTTAATCCATTTTTCCTCTTCTGCATCACTCATTGTATTTGGCATTGCGTTTTGCGTTTCATTTGGATTTTGTTGCTCTTTATTCTCTTCTTTTTGCAGCTCTTTGAGAGACTCTTTCTCTTTTGAGATTTTTGTATCTTTTTCTTTATTGCCTTGTTTAGCTTCATCACTCTTCATAGACTTGGCATCTTTTTTCTCATCAGCAGCCTCTTTTGTATCACTTTTATTTTCATTCTCTTTTTTATCTTGCTGGGCTTTTTGCTCTTCTTTCTTTTTGGAATCATCTTGATTTTGGGAGCCGTCTTTGTTTTTACCCTCTTGATCTTGCTGTTGTGATTTTTGATTCTCTTCTTTATTTTGCTCTTCTTTATCCTGCTGTTCTTGTCTATCTTCTTTATTTTGTTCTTGCTTATCTTGTTTGTCTTGCTGCTCTTTATTCTCTTTTTGTTCTTGTTTGTCTTCGTTTTTTTGATTCTCTTTATTTTGTTCTTGCTCTTGTTCTAAGGCATTTTTCACAGCCTCATAATTTTCCAGAACTTCTGTATCATCCTCAAGTTCCAAAGATTTCTCATACGATGCAAGTGCCTCTTGCAGATGCTCTTTGCTTCCAATTTTCACCTGAGTATTGCCTATATTTGCATATTTCGCTGCGTTTGCTTCCTTGCTTTTAAAGTTTGCTTTTTCATAAGATTTGAGTGCTTCTTCATATTTTTCTGCTTTATAGAGTGCATTTGCAGCATTAAAATAACTCTGAGCATCATTTGTACGCTTCGCATACGCCTCGTAAATCTTTGCAGCACTCTCGTAATCTGCCTCTTGATAGGCACTTTTTGCCTTGTCTAACTCCATAAAATCAAACACTCCTGCCTCTGCGTTTGGCTGATATGCTAAAAACGCAGCGAGTAAAAGTACCGGTGGAATATTGACTTTGACACGTTTACTCATAGAGCTCGTAGCGATGAGTAAGAGTAAAAGTGCAAGTCCGAGAGGAAAATAAAAAAGAGGAATAAAACGCGCTACTTCCTCACTTTTAAGCTCTTTTTTCTCACTATGACTCTCGATTTCGCTCAGCATTGTTTTGATGTCTTCTTGAGATTTTACATTTTCGATATAGACACCGCCGCTTTGTGTCGCGAGTGAGGCGATTGCATCATTGAGTTTTGAGACGATGATCTCACCGTTGTATTTGATAAAAGTGCCATCAGCGAGTTTGATCGGCGCACCTTTTGTTGTTCCTATTCCAAGAACAAAGACCACGATATTTTTCTCTTTGGCAAAAGCAATTTCTTTGGAAAAATCACTTGCATCAGAACCATCGCTCAGTATCAGAAGATATTTTTTTCCTGTGTTTTGTAAAGAGCTGTCGACGACTTCAAGCAGAGAGTGGATATTTGTTCCCTTTTGCGTGATAGAAGCCGTATCAAGCTGTGAGAGTAAAAAACGCACAGCTCCGTGATCAAAACTCATAGGTGAAACAAGATAAGAGTTCTTAGCAAACGCAACAACGCCTACACGCTCATTTGGTGCGAGTTCAAGGAGTTCGAGTGCTTTTTGTTTTGCGACTTGCAATCTGCTCGGATAGACATCCTCAGCAAGCATCGAGTCCGAAATATCCAGAGCTATCATGATATCTGCGCTTTTAGCTTTGATGGAGACAGTTCCCTCTTTGATGATAGGACCGCCAAGGGCGATAATCATCAAAAAACCAACAAAAAAGAAAAGGATATTTCTTGTTCTGAGTGAGAGTGTATTCGCGTTTACGCGTAATTTTTGTAAAATTTCTTTGCTAAAATAGTGTGCTTCTTGTTCCTTTTGTGTGAGTAAAAATCCAAAAAGAATAAAAAGCGGTGGTAACATAAAATAGAGAAATTCAGGGTGCAAAAAACTCATGCTTGTCCCCTTTTATTACGAAGATAGACGTACGCCATAAGCGATAATAGCCCTAAGAAAAGAGGGTAAAAATAGTAATAGTTCATATACGTATAGGTCTCATTTTTTATCTCTGATTTTTCAAGTGAATCGATCTTTGCGTAGATATCTTTAAGCTCACTCGCACTCGATGCACCAAACGCAACCCCTCCAGTTCCAGCAGCAATTTCCAAGAGTACTTTTTGATTATACTCATACTCTGCACCAATGCCTATCGGATAGACTTTGACACCCTCTTTTTTTGCCATCTCCGTTGCGACTTCGAGTGGTACTCTATCTTTGCCAACAGTACTAAAACCATCTGTCAAAAGTATCGCAACACGGCTTTTAGATTCACTCATTTTAAGGAGATTTACACCTTGTGCCAAAGACTCATAGAGTGCTGTATATTGCCCTGCCATGCCGATTTGGAGCTGAGAAACGATACGTGTCAATATATGCTCATCATAGGTCAATGGCGAAGCTATAAAGGAGTATTCTCCAAAGACTACAAGTCCGATATTATCATTTTTTCGTGTGTTGATAAAGTCACCTACTATACTTTTTACAACATCAAAACGGTTGAGACTAGGATTGCTCATATCAAAACCCTTCGCCTGCATCGACTGCGAAGCATCAAGGATAAGTGCTATCTCATAGCCATTTTTTGGTTCAAGCTCATAAGGTTCATCTTTGACAGGAGACATCAGTGCTACGATCATCATCACGATTGCAAACCATTTGAGGAAGAAAAGCGTCTTTGAAGTTGCAACCGTCTGCTTAATAAACTGGCTGGTGTGAGGAAAATAGATCGAAGGAAGGCGCATTCTGCAAAGTGCTTCGCAGGCCATAAAGATAAATAAAAAAGAGATAATACGAGGAAACTCGAAGTAGATCCCCTCAAACATCGATCATTCCTTTGTAGAGGTCGATATATCCCAAAACTTCATCTTCAAAAGCTTCTACACTTTTTTTGTATTTATACCCTTGAAGTCTCTCCACTATATTTTGATACATCTCTGTGTGTCGTGGACTATCATCTCTAAAAGTGAGCCCATACAGCGTGATACCATAAGCTGCGTTTTTAGTATCACTGAGATCTAAGGATTTGAGAATTTGATAATGTTCAGCACGCAGGTTAAATCTCTGTTTTGCTTTGAAGTGCTTGTACATGATATAGGCAAACGCAAGCAAAAGAAGTGCGAGAAGCGTACTGATCGCTGCAAAATAGTAGAGAGAGTACTCTTGTACTTCCAAGATCGGTTTTATATCATGAAGTGGAATATCATACTCTTGCATTATCGCCCTTCAAATAGTCGTCTGAGTTCCACACTCGCATGCGAATGAGTATAGACTTTTGCAAATCGCACCTGATTTTTTCGAAACATATCATAAAGTGCCAAATCGTGTTCAAGCACTTTTTGTGCATAACTTTTGACACTCGAAGCGTTAAAATCACCCTCAAGTACAGTGCCACTCTCTGGATCTATCAAAGAAGAAAATCCCATTTGAGGAGGTTTTTCTTCTAAAAGATCTCGTACAACAATAGCAAGGACTTCATGTTTTTTTGCTAAAAGCCTCAAATCAGGTACTTCAAAAAAATCACCCACTACAAGGATAAGCGACTTGCGTTTGAGCCTTGCAAATAACGTGTCGAGAATATTTTTAAAATCCACTTTTTTATTAATCGCATCAAATTCAAGAATCTCTTGTACATTTTTTTGTATCTGATTGAGCTTCTTACTTGGCTTTGAGTGATACTCCATCTTGTCGGTAAAGATATATGAACTCAGTAAATCCCCGTTTTTAAGTGTTGAAAAACTCAGCAGTGCAGCAATCTCAGCGATCATCTCCTGCTTGAAGATCTTGGATCCAAAATGCACACTTCCGTTTAAAATAGAGACGATGACTACGTTAAGCTCTCTCTCTTCACGAAATATTTTTATAAATGGCTTCTGCATCTTGGCTGTGATATTCCAGTCGATGTGACGGATATCATCACCCGGCATATATTCACGCAGCTCAATAAAGTCATATCCCTCGCCCTGAAAAATCGACGGATTATTTCCAACCATCTCACTGAAAACTTGTCGACGTGCCCGAACTAAGATCCGTTTTAATTTTGACATCGATCTGCCTACGGTATTGCTACAGTTTCTAACACTTGCTGGATAATTTGATCTGTAGTAATTCCTTCTGCTTCTGCTTCATAAGTAAGCACTATACGGTGACGCATAAGCTCTTTTGCAATATACGCGACATCTACAGGAGTCACAAAATCTTTGCCTCGCATAAACGCCATCGCCTTAACGGCTTTGAACATATCGATACTTACACGAGGACTTGCCCCAAACTGTATATAGTTTTTGAGGCTATCAAGTCCATACTCTTCAGGATATCTCGTTGCGTTAACAAGCTCTATCATATACTCTTCTACTTGTGCATCGACATGGATATTTTTGATCGCATCTTTGAGTGCATCAAGATCTTCTGGGCTTACAACCGCCTGAATCTCTTCAATTTTTCCGCTAGATATACGTCGTGCGATCTCAAGCTCTTGCTCTTTTGTATTGTACCCGATGATAAGCTTGAGCATAAAACGGTCAAGCTGTGCTTCTGGTAACTGATAGACACCCTCTTGCTCAACAGGATTTTGCGTTGCCATAACAAAGAATGGAGGTTTGAGCTTAAACGTCGTATCTCCAAGTGTCACTTGCTTCTCTTGCATAACTTCAAGGAGTGCGGATTGGACTTTTGCCGGAGCACGGTTGATCTCATCTGCTAGAAGAAGGTTTGTAAAGATAGGACCTTTTTTGATTTTGAAACTATTGTTTTGTGGATCATAGATCTCAGCACCCAAAATATCAGAAGGAAGAAGGTCAGGCGTAAACTGAGCGCGTTTGAAGTTGAGTCCAAGTGCTTTTGCCAAAGCATTGACCGTAGTCGTCTTCGCAAGTCCAGGGACACCTTCGATGAGGATATGCCCCTCACACAAAAACGCAATGAGAAGAGAATCAACCATTCTCTCCTGCCCTACGACAACTTTTGCAACTTCATTTTTAATACTTACAATCTTTGAAATCATCACCAATGGCCTTTAGGACAGAGTTGTCCTTTATTTAATCTACTAAAAGTATAACAAAACGGAGTAAATGCTTAAATACTTAAACCTATAACTTTTTCAATGCCCTCTTTTTGTATAAAATCACCGAGTTTTATGGCGACATTCTCTTTTGCTATCTCATATCCTTGCGTCGATTGACCTGTGATATTGAGCTTATTTGAGGCGATTATTGTACCGTCTGCATCTTTGATATTTATCTCTATAGCGCTTCTTGCAAGCGTAAAACCATAGGCAAATGCTTCTTCTGTATTTGAAGTGATAATAACTCTGAAATGATCAGGATTTTCCTTCTCATCAAGTGTGAGTTTTTTGTCACTCAAAGCTTTTGCAATACTTGGAATGAGTCTTGTCCCATCATCATTGCTTTGGACGCTAAAAGTTATACTTTTTTGCAGAGCTTCATACTCTTTATCAAGCTCATGAAGCATAGAAAGATAGCCATCAGGATCAAAACTTTTATCAAGTGCTTGCATCACAAGTAGAGTATCTGGTAGATTTGCGAAAGTCTCTTGTGTTTGCTTATAAAAAGCGAGTTTTTTGATTGCGTTTGCATAGGCAAGGACATTTTTCTTTTTCTCTGCTAAAGTAAAATTCTGCTCTATTTCGCTTCGCATACTCTCAAAAAGTTTTTTTCTATCTGAGCGTACAAGAACGACCACTTTTTTATAGCCGACCTCTTCCATCTCCATGAGTTCATAGTTGCTTATACGAATTTTTTTGACATCACTGCGGACATTATTGATGTACGTAGACTGGTTGGAGCTGTTTTGTCCTTCTCGAACTATTGTCTCTGCTTCAAACTCTGAAGCAATAGAGACACTCAAAGTCGAAACCATAAAACTCAGAGCATTCGCAACTGCCTCTTCTTTGTTCTTTCCATCGCCCGTACCGTAGATATATTTATCCTCATTTTGAGGTATCTCTACATACCAAGAAGGTATCTCTTTTTTTTGCGCCACAACCATCTGTTTATCAGAGCTACAGCCGCCAAGAAAAAATAATAGTGTAAAAAGTACTCCAAATATTTTCATTTTCTACCTTTGTATCTGTGCTTGTGTTATTTCATGCTTAGCGATAAGTGATTGTATTCGTAAGTAAGCTTGGCTTATCTCTGGCACAGGTTTTACCATAAGCGTATCAGCCTTTTCATAATACTCTCTAGCTTCCTCGTACTGCCCTTCTGCCTCTTTTACTACACCCAAATTATAAAATGCAACATAACTCTGTCCTCCAGTTGTATCAATAAGATCAAAAAGAAACTTCTCTGCTTTATCATATCTTTTTTGCTTGATGTACTCGATAGAGACTTCCAAAAGTCTCTCCTGCTCATCCGTATAATCCAAATCCGGATCTTCAAGCAGTACTACATCAAAATATCTGTAGTGTGGAGTGAGTTTAAATGTAAAATCATTCGCTATAGAGCTTGCTAGATTTTGCCCTGCGCTCTCAGGAGAAGGGATCGTTCTTGAGTCATCGCTACAGTGATAGTAGCTTGCAACCTTGCTCATCGTATCTGCATAGATGATATCACCCACTTCGATATCTACCATCTTTAGCTCAGCAGAAAGTGTCACTACTCTTTTGACACATCCGACATTATATTTGACGACCTCTTTACATTTTGAGTCTGCACATCTTGTTCTATTTTCGTAGTAGTTTGTATCTGAAGAGCTTACACGACCGACATTTCCAGAGATGATAGCTTGTGCACCTATAAGATTACCGACTTCGATGACTGTAGAGGTCTCAATAAGTCCACTGTTTTGGAGCTTCTGCTCATTGATAATCGTATCAAAATCACCGCGGCTTACGATAGTAAAATATTTTTGATTGTCGATTCGAAAGCCGGCAAGATTTGCTTCTATCTTATTTGCAAGACCGACTTTATCATGGTCAAAACTTGCAACTGTGATCTTTTTTGTCTGAGATGCTCTATCGACCTCAGCAGGTTCGAGTGCTTTTATGGAGACTTTTTGTGCACAACCAGCTAGGAAAAGTGAAAAACCTGTAAACAAAAAAAATAAAAGTGTTTTCTTCATATAATTCCTTTAATAATTGTGATAATTTTAGTTAAAAATCATTTAATACTCTATTAATTTTTTCGCTCCTTGAAGCGATGTAAGCTTTTTCGTCTCTATTTCTAGTATCAAAGATTCATATTTTTTTACATCTTTAAGTGCCAAAATCATAGAGAGTTCTTCAAGTGAAGTTGCGTTTTTGACCTTCTCTTGAAATATATTTTTCTGCGTTTTTTTACTTTTATGGAATTTTATCTTTATTTTTGCAAACAAAAACCCCGTGATGAATGTTAATAGATAATAGAGATACTCTTTTTCAAATACAAAAGGCTCAGGGTCTGCGTCCAGAAGCTCTTCTTTGACAAAAGTAGGTGGCAAAACTTCTACCTGCGTTTGCTCAGAAGAGAGTTCTTTTGTAGCTGCATTTACAAGATCAAAATAATTCAGAGTAATTTTTGGAATAACAAAATCTTTCGTCGCAACAAAGACAAACTTTTGGCTCCAACTCCCTTCATACCCATCTTCTGTGAGTGTGATATTTTTCTGCGGCGCTTCTGAAAATATTTTTACCCCCTCAATCACAAACGCAAAAGGCTTCAGAGCGTTAAAGTTCGCTTTGCCGCTGAGTGTGATCTGCATATGATAGGGCGTGTAGGCTTTGAGACTTGGGGTATCTTTTTTGATCTCCATCGCCAATGCGCCCACAAGCGTGCTATTATTTTCTAAAATATTTACCGTGAGCTCTTTTTGCTTGATAATTTTTGTCTCATACTCTGCGTAGTAACCATTATCACGACCTATGACCGTATTTTCTATTGAATCTTTATTCGTCTTTTTCATCTCTAGATCAAAAGCAAATTGTCTCAATCCAGCTTGATGGACATAGGCTACAAACTCATAGGTACTAATCTTTTTTCCCTCTTCTATCTTCTCATCTTTACGTAGCAGCGTTATCGTGTAGTTTGCGTCATCACGCACAGGGTCAAACTCTATGGCGTAGAGTTCCGCTCTATCGTTAAATCGACAAACATACTCAAGATGGATGGCTTCATCAGCATAAGCCTCAGACTTGCTCGCAGTTGCACTCCACTCATATTCGCTGCCTAAAAGCTGCGTTTGAAGCAAGAGCCAAAAAAGCACTGCTTTAATAAGGTTTTTTTTCATCTATCTGCCTTTTGTTGATGAGTTCATACTGTTTTGAGCTCAGTTTTGCTTTGCCCTGAGATGTGTTAAAGATATTTTCCTGCACCGATTTTTTCTCCTCTTTACTCTCGCCACTTCCTGCACTTGCACTCACTTTCATATTGGAGCTTCCGCCCTCTTTTTGCTTTGCAGAACTCTCTTGCTCTTTTGCTAGAGAGGATTTCTTCTCTGTTTTTTGCTGCCCACTCTGCATCTCTTTTGACTTTTTAGCATCCTTGATATAGGCAAGATTTTCATCGGCTTCTTTGGAGTAGCCAAGGGTGAGTGATTTGAGATAGTTCTCTTTTGCCTTATCAAACTCTTTTAAACGTACAAGCGTATTTGCTTTGTTATAAAATACAAGTGCTTTAAACTCCGCCTTGTTACTTTTAACACGCTCATAACTCTGGAGTGCTTTTTCATACTCTCCAGCTTTGTAATAACTATTTGCCTCATAAAACGCAGCCCTATTTGCATCTTCAAAATAGTCAAAAATTCCAGCTTGCAGATGTATGCCAAAGAGAAGTAAAAACGCAGCAACGTAGCGTTTGAGCGTCGTAATAGCCACAAGAAACAGCAGTAGAGCCACAGATACAAAATAGTAAAAAAGTTCTACATAGCTCACAACCGTGCTCTTGTTTTTAAAATCTTTTTGTTTTTGTGCTTCCAGTGCTTTTTGTATTACGCCAAAATCTCTACTATAAACCCCGCCACTCTCTTGCGCGATAAGAGCTATCGCATCATTTGCCCGTGAGACGACGATATTTCCCTGCTCATCTTTAAGCAGCTCACCATCTTCTAAACGCAGCGTCGCACCAAAATCACTCGCTATCATCAAAATATTGACATGCAGATTGTTCTCTTTTGCAAACGCAGCCTCTACGCTGTAATCACTCTCATCCGCCCCATCACTCAGCAAAAGCACAGAAGGAGACGCAGAGTTTGACATCTTGCGAGCGAGCTCAAGAGCAGGCATGATGGAACTGCCTTTGGTGAGGATAAGCTTTTCATCAAGCGAAGCGAAAAGTTGTAGCAAAAGCTCACTATCACTTGTCAAAGGCGAGAGAACGATTGCGTTTGTGGTAAATCCAAGCACCCCAAAACGGCTTTTTTGCTGCGACTTTACAAGTTCTTCGAGGCGCTCTTTTGCAAAGCCCAAACGGCTTGGCTGGATATCTGTTGCCTGCATCGAGTAGGAGAGATCAACTGCGACGATGACATCGCTGAGTATCGTATCACTGATTGTCGGTTGCATCGGCAAGACAGGACGCGTAAGTGCTAAAACTATAAAGATAAAACTCAAGATATAGCCAAATGCACTCAAACGCAGTTCACGCAAATTTTTACCCACTAAAGGCAAAAGCAAAAGCAGTAAGAGCCAAAAATATTCAGGATACAAAAAACTCATCGCTTCATCTCCCGAGCCAGTAAAAAAAGTAAAAGCGCTAATGCCCCAAGTAAGAGAAACTGATAATAGTAGGCTTTGACACTATGCTCTTGGCTCTTTATTTTTGAAGATTCTAGGCTATCTATCTGCTCATAAACTTCTTGGAGTTCCTTTGCGTTTGGAGCATAAAAAAATGCTCCTCCGCTCTCTTTTGCTATCGTTTGCAGAAGTGCTTCATCTGCTTCACCTTTATTTCCCATCGCAATTGTGTAGATTTTGATACCCTGTTCTTTTACACTCACAAGTGCTTCTTTTGGCGAAATAGCACCGCTGTTATGTTCTCCATCTGTGAGGAGAATAATAATCTTCGTCTTTGCTTTTGAGTATTTAAACGCGCGCGCACTCATAACGATAGACTCGCCAATTGCGGTGTTTTGTCCGGCCATGCCTTGTGTGAGCAAGTCGAGCATCTGCACTACTATCTCTTTTTCATAGGTGATAGGCGAG
Source organism: Sulfurimonas sp. (assembly GCA_028687935.1). Lineage (GTDB taxonomy): Bacteria > Campylobacterota > Campylobacteria > Campylobacterales > Sulfurimonadaceae > Sulfurimonas. The sequence continues at coordinate 194,306 of JAQTZE010000004.1, read as the reverse complement.
GCGATAAACGCGAAGTCTCCATAGAGTACGATTCCGACATTATCTTGCACTCTTGCGTTTATAAACTCTTTGGCGATAATCTTTGTCAGTTCAAAACGGCTCAGTCTCTCTCCCTCACTCAGCACATTTTCGCTGTCATAACCCGAAGAGTTCATCGAACCACTCGCATCTATGGCCAAAACGATATCTTTTCCTTTTCTGTTTTGCGGATCAAACCTATCGATGATGATAGGCGAACTTAGAGCAACACACAAAAGCACGAGAATAAGGATCTTCACTATCCACTCAAGCCTCACAAAACTTTTTTTTGCCCTCATAAAATGCAGGTGCACAAAATAGATCGGTTTTTGGAACTCTTTGCATTTGTAGAGACAATAGAGCAAAGGCAGAAGTAAAAAGATGAGATAAGGATACTCAAAAGTAAAATAATTCATAGCTCTTATTTTATCAAAAAAATGTGTGATTAAAAAAAAGTATCTACGTCTAGTGAATAGATTTGACTCCTCTTGCTTGCATACGTTTCTAAAATGATACATTTTCGTTGCGTTTTTAAATATATAACGATAGAATATATCTTGCAATTAATAGTAAAAAAATAGGAAATATCATGAAAAAAGTTTTAGTAATTTTCATCTTGAGTCTAAGCACACTCTTTGGGGGCGAGATAAATGTAGCCGTGGCTGCGAATGTCAGCTATGCAATGGATGCACTCAAAGCCGAGTTTGCAAAAACGCACCCGCAAACTGAGGTCAAAGTCACCCTTGGAAGCAGTGGCAAACTCACAGCACAGATAAAAAATGGAGCACCCTATGGTATCTTCATGTCCGCAGATATGCTCTACCCAGAAGCGCTTTATAAAGATGGTATTGCCACAACAAAACCTGTGATGTACGCGCAAGGTGCCCTTGCATTTTTGAGTGTAAATCCTCAGGATTATACCAAAGGGATGCAACTACTAGAAGATATTAAAATAGAAAAAATAGCCGTTGCAAATCCAAAAACAGCGCCTTATGGAACAGCGGCTATCGAAGCGATGAAAAAAAGCGGTGTCTATGAAAATATCAAAAGCAAACTTGTCTTCGCAGAGTCAATCTCTCAAACAGTATCCTACGCAGTCACAGCCACACAAATAGGACTTATTGCTAAATCCTCTCTCTACAGCCCAAAAATGGCAGAGTATAAAGAAAATATCCACTGGGCAAGTGTCGATCCATCTTTGTATGCACCCATAGACCAAGGTGTAGTTTTACTCAAATATGCAGCAGACTCTCAGGAGTACAAAGATTTTTATACCTTTATCATCAGTGACAAAGCAAAAGAGATCTTCAAACGCTACGGATACATCGTTTCATGAATGAAATCCTTGCAAAGGTAACCGCAATAGAGAGTTGTGACAACCTCAGCGTACTTGCTCTTCACGCCAATGGACACAATATGCGTCTTATGGCGCTTGGACTAAATTTTCCGCTTAAGGTCGGCTCAGAGGTTCTTCTGGGTGTCAAATCTTCCAATATCTCTTTAGCAACGAGCATCCAAGCAGAGATCAGTATCTCCAACCAACTTAGCTGTAGTATAGAATCTTTGGAGATGGGGGCACTTTTATGCAGTGTACGACTGCGTTTTGGGAATGTGCTTTTGCGTAGTGTTATCACAAAAGCTTCTGCGCTGAGTATGCAACTCCAAGAGAGAGATCCGCTTATCGCGCTTATCAAAGCAAGTGATCTCTCTATCATAAAAATTATAGATGAAACAAAAAGGTAAAACATGAGACTCAATGACAACGAACTTTGGGAATATATCCGTGAAGATCTTCCCTATCTTGATCTTACGACACATATGCTTGCACTTCCTAGCAAAAAAGTGACACTTAGCATCATTACACGCGATGATATAATCTGCGCCTGTACAGAAGAAGCAGCTCGTATTGCAGAGCTGCTTAACTGTACAGTGCTCAGCTTTCTTCCCTCAAAAACGCAACTACAAAGCGGTGGCGTTTTACTCAAAATAGAGGGTGAACATGAAGCGATCCATCAAGCATGGAGACTCACGCAAATCCTTCTTGAATACGCTTGCGGTATGGCTTCAAATGCAGCGAAAATGCTCGAAATAGCAAAGAGCGCAAATCCAAAAATACAGATACTCACTACACGAAAATCCCATCCTTTTGCAAAACGTTTTTCTATACGTGCACTTCTTTGCGGTGGCGTTTTACCGCATCGTTTGGGTCTCTCAGAGAGTATCCTCATCTTTGCGCAACACAGAGAGCTTTATGAAAACGCAGCTGCGTTTGCCAAAGCGATGCAAAAACTAAAAACAGAGTGTGTAGAAAAAAAACTCGTCATCGAATCTGACTCCCTTGAAGATGCAAAAGAGATGCTCGCACTCGGTGCTGATGTCTTGCAAATAGATAAATGTGACGCGGCAACACTCCAAGAAATCGTGACATATAAAAATCTCAATGCACCAAACGCAACCATCATTGCAGCTGGAGGCATCAATAGCAAAAACGCAGCTGCGTTTGCCAAAACAGGCATAGATGCAATCGTCACAAGCGCGCTCTACCAATCGCCTATGTCTGATCTTACAAGCAAGTTGGAGTCCCTATGAGTGAACTCGACTTTGCCCCTTTTTTACTCTCTTTTAAGCTCGCAGGGATTACGACATTTATCCTTTTTCTCATCGCGCTTCCGGTGAGCTGGTGGCTGAGTCAGACGAGATGCAAATGCAAACCTTTTGTAGAGGCTGTTGTCTCACTTCCAATTGTTTTGCCACCTTCAGTTTTAGGTTTTTATATCCTCTATGCGCTTTCCTACAACTCTCCTATCGGCGCGTTTTTTGATGAGACTTTTGGGATAAAGCTGGTCTTCAACTTTACAGGGCTTGTTATTGCAAGTTGTTTTTACTCTTTTCCTTTTATGGTACAGCCACTGCAAAGCGGTTTTGAAACACTCAACAAAAATATGCTCGAAGCTTCTTATATCGCGGGAAAGAGCAAGTTCCAGACACTTGCGTTTGTAGCCCTTCCAAATATCAAACCAGCACTTATCACAGCACTCATCATCACCTTTGCACATACAGTCGGAGAGTTTGGTGTGGTACTCATGGTCGGAGGCTCGATTGAGGGCGAGACAAAAGTCGCGTCTGTTGCCATCTATGAATTTGTTGAGATTATGGACTACACAAACGCACATATTTATAGTGCTATCATGCTTGCTTTGAGCTTTATAGTTTTACTTGGCGTTTATCTCTTTAACCTCCACCACAACAAACGTATAGGAGTTGCCTAATGCTCAATATAGAGATACAAAAAACACTCCAAGGAAGCATCGGAACAATGGAGCTTGATGTCAAACTCAGCATCCAAGAACATGATTTTGTAGCGATCTCAGGAGCAAGTGGGAGCGGAAAAACAACACTTTTGCGTATCCTTGCAGGGCTTGAAGAGGCACAGGGTGAGATAGAAGTGGGAGGAGAAATCTGGCTCAGTAAAAAAACTGCCTTAGCGCCACAAAAACGCGGGCTTGGTTTTGTCTTTCAAGATTATGCGCTCTTTGCTAACATGAGCGTAGAAGAAAATCTTCTTTTTGCTGCAAAAGATAAAACACTGGCAAAACATCTACTTCAAATCACAGAACTCGAAGAACTTGCACATCGCCTGCCAAATACGCTCAGCGGTGGACAAAAACAGAGAGTCTCTTTGTGTCGTGCGTTTATGCGTCGTCCAAAAGTTTTACTCATGGATGAGCCGCTCTCTGCGCTTGATCCTCTTATGCGTACAAAACTCCAGCATGATATTCTCACACTTCACAAAGAGTTCGGGACGACAACTATTATGGTCAGTCACGATCCAAGTGAGATCTATAGACTCGCAAACCGTGTCATAGAACTCCACCAAGGCAAAATCATCCAAGATGCTTCTCCAAAAGAGGTTCTCCTCAAAACGCAGGGTTCTCAAAAGTTTTCACTCACTGGAGAGCTGCTTGAGATACTCAAAACAGATGTCATCTATATTGCTATCGTGGCTATTGGACAGCAGATAGTCGAAGTGGTCATCGATGAGGAAGAAGTACTGCGTTTTGAAGTGGGGGAACGTGTGCAAGTGAGTACGAAAGCTTTTTCACCTTCGCTGAGCAAAATCTAAAACTTTATATCTGAGAAACCCAGACACCTACATCCAAAGTCGACTCTGCTACGCCTGCAAAAGTACCAGATATCGGAGGAACGGACTCTGGAAGCCGTGATACGGCGACGGGAATATGATCTCTTCCGACAATATTTCCAATAGTCGGATCAAACCCTCTCCATCCTGCTCCAGGAATATATACTTCAGCCCAAGCATGAGTAGAACCGACCTCAGAAGCCATCAATGGTGCATACAAATAGCCACTCACAAAACGCGCAGCCAGTCCCAAACACTTTACAGCCTCCATCAAAAGCAAGGCAAAATCACGACACGATCCTGAGCCAAGTGAGAGCGTCTCTTCTACACTTTGTACGCCCTCTTCTTCTCTTGCCTGATAACGCAGCGTTTTATAAATGTATTCAGTCAGATTTTGCAGTAGCGTATAGGTCTCAATTGCTTCACTTGATTTATAGACATTGAAGATCCAATCATTGAGAAGTGTGCGCGTTGCTTCCTCTGGCAAAAGCATATAGGCGGAGAGTAAAAATCTCTCCTCAGCTTCATAGACAAAAGGATACGAGAGCGCATACTCTGCAACCAAAAAGTTGAGCGGTGATTCGTTGAACTGCTCAAGGATTACTTCACTCTCTACAAAAAGCTGTTGCGTACTCGCTTTAAAATCAGCAATAGCGACAGAGTTTCCCTCAACATCTCTATGCCAAAAGATTTTTGCTTCAGGAGTTATCTTAAGTGCAAAGGAGTTTACATGCAGTTCATAGTTTTCACGGGGACGTAAACGCAGGCTATGTGTGCCAAGTTGTACAAAATCACTATAGTTATAATAAGTTCGATGGATAATTTTGTAACGGGGCATGGCGTATCCTTAGGTGGAGCTATTGTCACTTATCTGTAAAACGCGTACAGTTTGAGAAATCGGGTAGAGTGCGGGACCATATTGGTTATACACTGCGACATCCGCCGCATCCCGTCCATAGCCTATGATAACATAACCTGCACGCATACTCGCTTGTGTCGCATCAAAGGCATACCAGCGATCACCCACATAGACCTCAAACCAAGCATGCAGATCCATAGGCTCAAGACCATGAAGATACCCAACAACCATACGCGCGGGAATACTCAAACTACGACACAGGGCAATAGCAAGATGCGCCAAATCACGGCAAACTCCTGATTGTCTTGCGTTTACCTCTACAGCAGAGACATGTACGTGTGAATCATACGCCTCAAAGCGGATATTTGCACGAATCCAGTTTGTAATGGCACTCACCTGATCATAACCCAAAAGAGCACCTTCAGTGATCTCCATCGCCATCGTACTAAAACGCTCCGACTCACAATAACGGCTTGGTAACAGATAAATAAGAGCCGACTCAGGTAAATTTTCTATAGGAACAAAAGGCGCACCTGGGGATTCTTCTACAGCATCAGCCGTCATTACCTTGGCTGTCGTATAGATAGCAAAATTGCCTACTGGAGCGATAAGTCTTTGGCAAAGATTTCCGTATATATCAGTAAATTCAAAGACAGGAACACTTGGAACTACTTTGTATTTTTCATACGCTATCCACTGAGAAACATTACTTCTTGGACGTAGCATCAGGACAAAAGGAGTCGGCACAGTTATCTCAAACGTAAAATCGCAGCTTGTCTGTAGCCACATTCGAATTCCTTTGTAGTAAAAAAATAAATTATGTAAAGTATATTTTGAAAGATTGTATCATAAATGGAAGATTTGTATTGCTTGTTTTTTGATCACTTCGTTATAGCCCCCTTTCTCACTCGGATAAGCTATAATAAAGGAATTTTACTTGATATCGACTCTGGCGTTATAGCCCCCTTTCTCACTCGGATAAGCTATAATAGTGGGCTGCATATCAACATCACTAGCAACGTTATAGCCCCCTTTCTCACTCGGATAAGCTATAATGTTAAAAAAAGACAGTGCTGAGAACTTTATGTTATAGCCCCCTTTCTCACTCGGATAAGCTATAATATATTCTATGTCTATGTCTTGAAGTCCATAGTTATAGCCCCCTTTCTCACTCGGATAAGCTATAATTAAATTCCAACAATTACGATCATCGCAGCGGTTATAGCCCCCTTTCTCACTCGGATAAGCTATAATTGCTTCAGATGCGGTTCTTGACATCATCGTGTTATAGCCCCCTTTCTCACTCGGATAAGCTATAATGAGCTTCATTTGGGTGAAATTCACGAATATGTTATAGCCCCCTTTCTCACTCGGATAAGCTATAATAAAGTTTTATCAGGGAATGCAGATACAGCCGTTATAGCCCCCTTTCTCACTCGGATAAGCTATAATATATTTTCACAAAATGAAGCCACTAAGTTAGTTATAGCCCCCTTTCTCACTCGGATAAGCTATAATTTTTTTCAGTGACTCATTTGTTAATCCAAGGTTATAGCCCCCTTTCTCACTCGGATAAGCTATAATATTTAGTATCTTGTAGAGTAAAAGACCAATGTTATAGCCCCCTTTCTCACTCGGATAAGCTATAATTTTCTACGCTATTATCAGATAGTTACGACAGTTATAGCCCCCTTTCTCACTCGGATAAGCTATAATCGAAATTGCAGACATCAAAGAGGGAGCATGGTTATAGCCCCCTTTCTCACTCGGATAAGCTATAATTATATGGTCGTACTCACCTCTAGGACTTTTGTTATAGCCCCCTTTCTCACTCGGATAAGCTATAATAAATTGGTCGTAACAAAGGTTACACAAATGGTTATAGCCCCCTTTCTCACTCGGATAAGCTATAATAGTATTCATAGCGAATGCAAGAGAGTTAGTGTTATAGCCCCCTTTCTCACTCGGATAAGCTATAATTTGATAAATACAAAGAAGGTATGGAAAATGGTTATAGCCCCCTTTCTCACTCGGATAAGCTATAATACATCAAAAAACTCAAAGAGACGAAAAAGCGTTATAGCCCCCTTTCTCACTCGGATAAGCTATAATAGTAAACTAAACTCCCCCTTACGGGGCGTTTGTTGCAGGTTTTTTTATCAAAAAAATCTCTTCTTTTCTCACAAAAACTTCTTACTTTTTTAGATTTTTTTCTTCTTATTATTTAAAATATTCTTTTTTTGATAGAATATTTTGTTTCTTTTTTACTCAAACGCAATTAAAAAAGCAAAAGTTGTTTCTTTTCAAGTTTTTCTTCTTCTTTCTTTTCACCTACTAAAGTTTCCATTTTGGAGTATTGCAGATCCGTAATAGAAATCATGCGTATATTTCCCCTCGAGGGGAGATGTTCTTTGACTCTTTTTTTGTGTGTTTCTATGCTGTCATCTCCTTTACATATACGAGCATAGACGGAGAACTGCATCATGATAAAACCGTCCTTGAGAAGAAATCTTCTAAAATCTGTATATTTTCTCTTATCTTTTTTGGTTTTTGTAGGCAGATCAAAAAGTACAAATATCCACATAAACTTTGACTCCTTCATGTTATTGAAGGGAGTTTTAGTCTTGAAACATCATTGAACTTCATCGCGTTTACAAAACTCTGTGCCATCACATCACAAAGATGTAAAACAGTTACATCTTCGCCATCAAGCCTCATTTGCATGACTAGGACATTGATAAGTGCTGACTTTATTCCATTACCCATATTTGCATCGAGTTCGTCTTCTCTCTCAAGCCGCTTCACAACCATATCTACCATAGGACGTAGTGGCTCTATCATATCATCGGCTAGATTGTATGCATTGAGTTCTGAATGATGGAAGACTCCAAAGGTAGGAAGCAAGCCATAGGAGACTAAAGAGCGTGCAACAGCTCCGCGTACTATTGCATAGCCGTAATTGAGCGCTACATTTCTGGGATCAAGTTTTTTTTGATCACGCGTAAAGTCATCAAAAAGCAGACTCCAGTATCTTCTTGCGGCAAGCGCCTCAAGATTTTCACTGTCACCTGATTTCACCTTATCTATGAGGAGTTCGAGCTGGATATTATCAATCTTAAAATACTTTAGTGCCAAAGATTGGTTGATGATTTTTTGGGTGATGATTTTTTGCCATATCTGCTTTTTGAGTGGAAGTTTCATCTCTACTTGTATATGTGCTATCTGAGAGAGGCGTGAGTGCTGATGGAAGGGAATAAAAGAGCCGTTTGGCATATGATAGCTGTCACAGCTAAAGAGCGCGATATTTTTCTCTGCACACATGCTCAGCAGTGCAGTTGTCATCGTTGCTTGGTTATTTTCAAGAACGATAACGGTGATATCTTCAAGCGCCACCGTGATACGCTCTGCATCTTTAGGTTCATAGACCAGCTGCAAATCTTTCATACTTAGCCTGCAAGGCTTTGTGACCAAGATAGTTCTCCATCCGCTCATGTATCACTCCTAACTTTTGTTCTTTCTCGCTGCTTTCGTCTCTTTGATACTTCCTTGGCGTTTTTCGCTATGCACTTCCACATAGTTGCCTAAAGCATCGACTTGGTATTTTTTGATGAAGACCAAGTTTTGCGTTCCAAAACTGAATTCTTCTGAACCTTTATGAGATTTGAAAGTTATATTTGCCGTTCCACTATGCGCGCTATCAAAATACCCTAAAACCTCTACAGACTCCTTCGTAGCCGTCTTTTTCGTCTTCACTTCGATAAGATCGCTTTTATAAAAAGAGAATAGAAACGCATACTCCTCATCCATCTCCAACCATGGCTTATTAGCAGCTACTATGGCTTTGTTTGGTAGTGTTTCTTTGACAAAATCACTTACATAAATAGGGACTAGATAGTATTTTTTTGTTTTGATATGCTGAAAAAGATCCACTCTTGGCATAGAGTCGTTTTTTGCCAAACCATGTTTCAGTTTTACATGGTTGGTGATGCTTCCGCCTTTGAGATATTCGACTTTGCCTTTTTCTTTCTTGACACCTAGAGTTACAGGACTATAGACAGTTGCTTCATGAGCAGCTCCACCTATTTTACGTCTTGGCATCTGTGAGACAAATATCTTCTCCACACTCTCTTTAACTTTTGAGCCAAACTCTTCAAGTGGTGTTTCAAATCTCAAAAACTTTGCTTTTTCTTCTTTTGATTTATAAATATATGCTTCGCGTTTAGCAGAAACGCTAGAGAGTTTTTGCACCTGTGACTGTGTTGCAAATGCAAGGATGATAGCATCTTCTGCATGATGCAGATGGTTCTCTCTATTTTTATCTCCCACACCCCATTTATAACGCAGCTGTGTAGTCAACATACCATTCATCGTAAAGACATGGCGTTTCATCTTAGACTCATTAAACGCAACATGTGCTTCAAGATAATTTTTTACAAATCTCGATATATAGGAGGTGTCGTTTTTATTTCTCTCTCGAAAGGCTATCTCACTACTCTCGTCAAAATTTGTCTTGAGCAGTCGGTTCTGTTTTGCCTGTTTGATATTTTTGTAGGATTTGACTCGCTCTGTAAAGTTACTAAACCCTTCAGCGCTCATGTATTCAAAAGGTGTTTTATTGCCTTTGTCTTGATTTTCTTTGGTAAAACAGAGAACTTTGTTGTTGAGTGAGTCATCCAAAGAACGGCTGTAAGGTAAGATATGATCCACCTGCGTGGCCAAATCATCCATAAGATGATGCGGTCTTATTTCTATTCCGCTATAGATACAAACTCCGCCTTGTTCTCTCCATAGCCTAAACTTCAAAAGCTCTTTTGCGCTTGGCTCATGTCCCAAAATTTCTTCTGCATGAGCTCTTGCTGCTTCTTTTATATCTTGGAACTTATCCTGCTCTTTTTTTATCTTGGCTCTATCGTCATGAGATTTTTTGATATCTCTTGTGAACTCTATATGTATCGCATCAAGTGCTCCGTATTTTCTCGCTAGTGCATTGTAAACAAGCCGCATCTGAGCAATTGCTCGCTTGACTACAGGATTTGTCATCTCTATGTTTTCTTGTTCACTTAGCGGAAGCAGCTGTAATGTTTTATCACCCTTAAATACAGCTTTAAAGTCATAACCGACATTTTCACAAGCTTTATCATAGTCAAAACCTTTTTGAAGTTCAGGAATAATTTTTTGCAAAGCTTTTGTGCTCAAATGCCCAAAACTAGAAAATGATAATCTTAAAAGTCCATGAGCGACTTTTTCACTGTTAACAATTTTTTGAAGCTGTTTTAGACTTTCTTTGTCATCTTTTTCTGTTGTCAAAATTGTAGCTATATCATCCAACACTTGCGCATCATCCTCTATGCTTTGCCAGTAAATATTGTCTGCTTCTTGAACTGCTTTTTTTATCTTTTGATATGCACCAAAATCGATTAAAACAGCACCTTCAGGATCTTTTATCTCTCCTGTTTTATGGTCATGATATGTTAACCCTTTTATCTTCATATCTTTATACTCTGGAAAAAGTTTTTTCAATGATTTATAAGTAAATTTACTTGTTGATTTTGCTGTGTGGATAATCTGCTCAATCTGCTCAAACGCAAGAGAGTTCTCGGCTGCGTCTTCATGAATCACTCTGAGGTTTTTAAGTTTTTGTAAAGCCCGAAACATCTCAAAAGTATAGGAACTTTTAGCTGCTCTTTTTTCTGCGGTTTCAAAAGGGCAGTTTGCAACCATGTCAGCTACAGACTTCAAAGCTCTTTGCTCAAACGCTATCGTTTTAAAATTTTCTAAAAGCGCATCGTTAACTAGAGTATTTCCCAACTTGCTTTGCTTAGAAAAAATGACTGCTATCTCATCCATGAGCATACTTCTTGCTACAGAGTTTTCATAGTTTAACTTTCCTTCGCTATCTTTTCCGTTGCGTTTCTTGCTTTTACCTGCTATATATTCTCCGATAGTCAAATATTTTTTGCTATCTAATATCTCTTTGTTGTGGCTAATACCCGATAAAACTGCTTTGCCTTCACTGTCTGTAGGCTCTTCGCTCTTTCTATTTGAAGCATAACCTCTGTGCTTTGCCAGATGTATCATAACTCTTGCAAGTTCTCTATTATTCAAAAGTCGATAGAGCCCATCATGTCTTAGTTGCCAAACATCGAGTTGTTTTTTATTGCCTAAAAAAAGATTTTCAAGCTCATCTTGTGTGATGATATTATTTTGAATCAGCAGTCGCTTTAGAGTCCGAAGTTTTTGTGCTTTTCTTTTTATAGTTCGTCTGCTACTGCGTGCTTCACGTCTTGGGAGCGCTAAAGATTTTCCATCTTTTGGATGTTCTGCAATCGTAAAAATCCTAACACCACTCTCTATAATTCTACTATTTTGAGTATTCTCATCATCAACATTGACTAACGCCCAACCAATAGAGGTAATCCCTAAATCTAAACCTAATATTATTTTTGACATTTCAATTTCCTTTAATTGAAAAAATTATATCATAACATTAATAGTTTATCCGAGTGAGAAACGAGTGGGCTATAATAAACAGGTTGCGGTCCCTGTGTAAGGCTCTGACTTCAAGTCATCCTCAATCCACCGCACTCTCTTTTTTCTTCTATCAAAAAAAATACTGTTACATAAAATTTATCATAATCAAGCATTCCAAATTTACAATGCCAGAAATGAAAAAAACAAGATAATAAAAGAGCCAAATTGAGGCGAAAAATAGTGTTTTGAAAATAAGTTTTGTTTAAAGGGATTTTTTAAAAAAGAAGGTCTTCAGTGGTGGACGAGGAGAGGTTCGAAAAAAGCTTACCCTTTAAAATTTTCTTTATTCATTGGAATTATCTTAAAATCTAGTATTTCACTATGAGTTTTTATATAGGCATAAGCTGATTTTGTGAGTGATGCTTTTGGCATTACATAGAGTATTTTCTTATCATTTCCATTGAGCAGTTTTGTAAGATTTGGATTTTCTTTCATATAGTTTCTTACTTTTGTTTGTACTGCTTGTACTGTATCATGGTTTATCTTCCAGTTCTCCCAATTTTTGCATTGTACAAAATAAACTTCATTCCCTTTTTTTATAAACAGATCTATTCCTCCGTCAAGTTTTCCTTTTTCTTTTCCATGTTCCCATACATAATATCCAAGCTCTTTAAAATGATTTGCTACAAATTTTTCATAGCTATCACCTTTTATTTTATTTTTGTCTTGTTTGATTGTAAATTCTGCTTCTTTTATTTTTTTTAAATTTTCATAATATTCTTTTTTCAATCTCTCTTTTTTATTTATATCTTCTTTCCAACTTTTTTTCTCTCTTTTTAATTTTTTTGGTAAATTTTTTTCTATGTATTTAACCATTAATATAAAAGCAAATATCATTAAAAAAATAACTACTATAAAAAATATCTGCAATTTAGATTCCCTTTTTCAAATTAAATTTTCCAATACTTGCTTGCCCTTTTATTTCTTCAAGCTTTTTTAAATGTTCTCTTGTTGCTTCAATACTTTCATCTAGTGCCAAACCTTGATTAATTAATCTAACTAGATCAGGTTTTTCTTTTTCCCAGTTGTATAGTGTTTTTAATGATATTCCCATCATTTCAGCTAATTGATTTTTGTTCATTTTGTAAACCTTTCAAAATATAGACTAATTTTATGTAATTATTACAATATTTTACATAATTTTATTGTTTTTTAAGTTTGTAACTGTTACAATATATATGTTTAAAAGATGTAACTATTACAATTTGAGGTGACTAAAATGCAAGTAAATCAAGACAATAAAATCCAACTCAAACTCTTTGAGCCTTTCTTTGATAATCTAATTTCTTATTGTAATGAGGTATTCGGTTATATAAAAACTGGTTTTACAACTATAGTCACTTCTATTACTAATAATATCATAAATGTTAATAAAGATGATACATGCGTTTGTCTTGAACTTCGTCGTGAAGATTATTTTACTTACTTTTCTCCTTCTTATAAATTTTTTACTATTTATGAAGATGTTAATCAATTTTGTGATGATTTAAAACAATATTTTCAATTTTCAATTTTTGAAACGCAGTCACATAAGTTTGCAAACAGTCTGATGTAAGCCGTTGATATCACGTCCATTTGAAATGAAGACGTTAAAAGCTAACTTATCTAGCCCTGATCAGTCACTTCTTCGGGGATTAGATTTAAAAAACGAAGTGACAAAAATTGTTAGGTGTCTAGAGAGTACGAACTGTGAGCGGATTATAAGGGTTTATTTTTTCCCTTGAATTGAAAAAACTCACTTCATACTTTCTAAACACTTAATTTTACTTTATTAAGTTCTATAAGTCTATATGAGGCACTAAGTCGCTTATTTTCGTGATGCGCAATGTAAGCCCTTACATAGATTTATAAAACTTAATTGATAGATTTATTGATTAAGTGAAACTTTTATTCACTTAAAGGAGTGACACAATGACTACTCACCTAATAGGAACTCTTATGGAAGTAAAACCTACAGAGTACACAGACAAAAAAACTGACAAAGTAAGCTACAGCACAGAATTAACCGTGATGTTTAACGGCGTTGACGAAGAAGGATATAAAAAAATATCAGTTGAGACTATTTCTACAGATGAAGAGTACTATGACGAACTCAAAGAGAAAATTGGCTCTACTGTAGCCCTCCCTTACCTTATCAAAGTTACACAATACGGTGTTCAAGCATACCCTGACAAATCTATGCCAGTTCTTACACTTGAAAAAAATCCTCTTGATTATTCAAAATTTGAGAGACCTAAACCAGTTAAAAAAGTATAACACCAGCCACCCGCAGGGTATAAGCTTCCGTTAGCGTAGCGTTAGGAGTTGATTGAATTTCTTATTAGAGTTTCTTTCTCATGTATTAAAGTTAGCGTTTGGGGTAAACGATGGAAGTCTACGACTTCCGCCTATAATCACCGCTCTTTAAAAGTCATTTTAGAATAGTTATAACTTTGCACAAACTTGCGTAATTAGATTTATGCAGAGTTATTACGAACTCTAGCTTAACAAAAGGAAATTATGATGGATATCACGGGATTAGCATTTAATACAGCTGACGTTCTTGCAGTTGGTTCTCTCATGCTTACTGCTACAGCGGTAATCTGGGGCGTTGTAAAAGCTATCGGTTTAGCTTCAAGAGCTTAATTGATATGTTGCCTGACATAAATTTGGAAGTTATAACGGCTTTGTTTAGTTTGTTGATTGCTTCTTTAGCTGTTGTTTGGGGTGTAAATAAAGCGATTATAGTCGCTAAAAATTCTCATTAGCCTTTTGGCTTTTGAGAAAAATTAAGAGGAAAAAATGAAATTTTTTAAAATATTATTATTATTAATAACATTTCAAAGCGTTTCTTCTGCTTCTTATCTTCTTGATGCAAATTCTTATTGTATAGAAGATTATTATTCAAGGCTTGGTTCTTTTTATTATTTGCGTTCAGACAATAACACTTGGTATGCAACTACCACGGATAAATACGCTCAAACTGTAATCCCAAACTATACTTTTTCATCTTCTGATAATTCTTGTCGTCCTGATTTTTCCACAAAACTTGGTATGACTATAGAACAGTTTAATTTTCTTCTCGGTCTAATCGGTGTTATTTTCGGGGGTGTTTTTATGTATTTTTCAATACAAGCTTTTATGGCTGTAGGCGGTAAAAGATGATTTTACTTGAGATTACTAATTTTGAAGTCATAAATTATTTTGCTTCAATTCTTATTAATTTGACTGTTGTTATTGCTCCTCTTTTCGGTGCAATATCTTTATTGAGACATTAAAATGAAAACATTATTATTTTTATTTTTTAGTTTATTTTTGACTTCTTCTTTATTTTCTTCTGGTGTTACTTTTGACCAAATTTTGAATTTTAACGGTACGCCACAAACCCAATGTCGTGATTATTCTACACGGGTTTTTGAATGGGGTGATAATTACCAATATGCTGGCTCATCAGCTCAAAGTATTGTTGATTCCGGTTGTATTAATCAAGCTATTGCTTGGAATACTGATACTAATTATAAATTATTAAGTGTTCGTGACTGTGCTAAAAATGGCAGTAATTATATTTTCTTTTGGGCGAAATATGAATCTAAAAATATCACTTTAGGCGACCTTAAAGCTTGTCCTGCTGGTGAGGACTTAGACTTTACTGATTGTTCTTGTAAAACTTCTTGTACTCCTGAGTCTCAACCTCAAAATAAAACTCCTATTTTGCATGATATCACATTAACAGAATGTAATGATTTCGTTACAAGTGGAAATCCTTACATTTCAAACGGTACTGCATATAATAGTTTACAGTGTTGGACTGATACTTGTGGCGATTTAGAGAGCTGGACGCTTTACGGTGTTTTGGAGACTTGTTCTCCTCTTTCTGGTTTTCCTTTGCCAAATATTACACAATCCGAATGTTTTGGAAGTTTGATTGATTATCCAAATCTTATGAAATTTTCTTCTATGTCTTGGAATTCTTGTGATTCTATATGTTATGGTTTAGAAATGCAGTTTTTGAGCTGTTCCGACCAGTTGGCTACTGCTTCTGCTTCTTGTGATGCAACTACAAACGATTTTATTTATGTTTGCGATGATGAGGATATGGGAGTTAATGGAACTCTAGGTGTTATTAATGAAACTGACACTAAATGTGTTCCTACTACTTCCCCTTGCGAGACTGAATTAAATAATTTAAGAAATACTTGTGATTTAAGTACTCATAGAATAATTGGCGGTTGTAATGATAACGGCATGATAATTTTATCTTCTGATTTGGAGTGTGTTCTTCTTCCTCCTCCAGAATGTTCTGCTGTTCATCATTTAACTTTAGATGCAAATCAAACTTCTTGTATTTGTGAATCTGGTTATACTATGGATTCCTTTGGTGATTGTGTTCAAAATCTTCCTGATTCTAATACCACCGATCCCGATGATACAAATCCCGATGATACATTAGGTGACAATAATTCTACCGCTCCAATTGCTCAAGATGGAAATACTACCACAAATCAATCATTAGGACGCATTGAAGAGCTTCTAAATGCTATCCGTGGTGACATAAATTCTACTAATTCTATTTTAGGTGATATCAGTTCCAAACTTGATAGAAATTCAACAACTAGTGATTCAAATTCTTCTGATTCTAATACTACTTTGCGTTACATTGAAGATGCTAATCAAACTGCTAATCGCAACGCTGTTGATTCTATTCTTTCTTCTTTTTACGCAATTACTGATGATATTCAAAGTGATTATAATAATTTGACTCAAATTTTGAACGGTGGTTTACCATCTCCTACAATGTCAACAGGTTGCGCCCCTAC
The DNA here is from genome assembly GCA_028687935.1 of Sulfurimonas sp. Lineage (GTDB taxonomy): Bacteria > Campylobacterota > Campylobacteria > Campylobacterales > Sulfurimonadaceae > Sulfurimonas. The sequence goes on along the minus strand of JAQTZE010000004.1, from coordinate 177,961 downwards.
TTTCTCGGGTACTGCTTTCGGTCGTCCTATTTCTATCAATTTATGTGAAATATTTTCTCATTTCTTTTCTATTTTTTATTATATTTTTTCTCTTATGTTTATGTTAACTGCTGTTAAATTATTTTATACAGCTTTTAAAATGAGGTAACCAATGCCAACAATTAATCTTGCCTATGTTGCAGAACTGATTTTAAGATATGCTAGAAAATACGCTTACGGTATTGCTATTATATTTTTTATAACTATTCTTCTCGCTATGATGGCTTCTTTTGTAACTTCATTTATTTTGTTTTATAATCTTATAACTCATATGATAGAGTTTCAAAATTCTGCTTCTTTTGGTGGTACTGTTTGCCAACTTTACGGGCTTTTGAGTTGTATTGGATTCATTCAGGCTTTTGATGATACTAAGTCACTTATAATTTCTGGTGTTCTTTTTCTACTTTGGAGAATTGTTTTTGCTCACTTCTTACGAGCTTATTATCTTGTTATTCAAGCTGTTCGCCCTCTTGTGTCATGATTACTTTCATCACGGGCGTTCCTGGAAGCGGAAAATCTTATAAAGCTGTAAATGCAATTTTTAATAATTTTTCTAATTCTTCAAATGCCAAACCTGATTTAAAAAAAGAATATGATTTTTGCTATACGAACATAAATCAACTTGATTACAGCACTCTGCACGATTCTTTTCCCTTAAATTTTGACGATTTTAAGATTAAATTATCTTCTATTCATAAACTTTATTTAGCTAAAAAATCCGATGAAGAGTTAATTGAAAAATGTAAAGAATTAGATTTATATCGTTCTTTGTTTGTCATTGATGAAGCTCATAATTATTTTGATACTAATGATAAGGTGCTTATCTGGTGGCTTTCTTATCATCGCCATTTATATCACGATATTTATTTGATTACTCAAAATCTTTCTCTTATTTTTTCTAAATACAAATCATTTTCTGAGTTTTTTTATAAAGCTAAGCCAACAACTGTTTCTTTAAATAGAAACACTTTTAAATATGATGTTTACATAAATTCTAGAATGTCTATGAATGCCAAATCTCATACCGAAAAATTAATTAAAAATGATGAAGTATTCGCTTTGTATCATTCTGGCGATTCTGTTGGTGCTACAAATGTTCTTTTGAAATTTTATGTTTTTTCTTTTGTTGCGATAATTGTTGCCTTTATTATTGGTTATTTTCTTTTTGGTTCTTCTACTCCAGATCAGGTTGAACCAGTGCAAGAAATAAAAAAAGATATTGTTTCCGCTTCATCTGCTCCCGTTTCTACTGTTGAGCCTTTTTCCATTTCTGATTCTGTTTTCTTAAAAGTAAATTGTTCTCGTTCTTCTTGTAATTTTTCTCGTTTTTCTCTTCCTCCTCCGTTGTTAAAAAAATTTATTGATAATAAAAGTTTAGAGCTCTTGCATAAAGATGAAATTAACAAATTTATGACTTCTTTCTATTTTAAAACATCAATAGATTTTTATAATTTTTTAATTTCAAATCCAACTAATAAAGGTGCTACAAATGAAAATTCTATGGGCTTTTCTTTTCCTACTTCTCAATCTGCAAGCAAGTGATATACTTGATATTTCTCTTAATGAGTTCGCTGAGCGTGTATCTAAACAAAACAATGTAAACATATACATCGATGAGGATTTTCAGGAAAAAATAATTTCTCTGTATATACCTGAAACAATATCTAATGACGAATTAATGACTTTATTTCGTAGTTCTGTTTCTTCTCTTGGTTTTAGTCTCTCTAAGCGTTCTAATACTTATTATCTATCAAAAAAAAGTATCGCTTCGGAAAATGTTTATATTTATAAAATGAAATATGATTCTTTTTCTGATTGTGAGAATATTCTAAAATCTTACGGTGTCGTTTATTCTTATCTTAAAGATTCAAACTCTTTTACCTTTAAGACGCTTCCAAATACTTTTTTAGAGATACAAAATTATTTAGATCAAGTTGATGTTATTCAAGAACAAGTCATGCTTAAAATAATGATTTTTGAATATACCGATAATAACATTAAAGATATTGGTGTTGAATTTGGTTCTATATATCAGTCTATTGATGGCGGTGTCAAATATGCTTTAAATGCTCTTGTAGGTTCTATTTCTACTAATAGCCCTATCATTTCCTCTAACGATTATTATTTTGCCTTAAAGCTTTTAAACGAGCATAAAATAATTAATGTTCGTCAATTTCCCTATGTCTTAGCTAAAAACAATAAAACTTTTAAATTTGAAGCTGTTGACAATATCCCCTATTTGATGCAGACAACTACTACGGAAGCAACTAATACTTCACAGCAAGACTCTTACCAATACAAAGATGTTGGTTTGAAAATTAATGGTAAATCTTTTATCTATGATGATTTTATTTCTCTTGATTTAGATTTAGTTGTTGAAGATATCCTTTCTGGTTCTGAAAGTAACGTTCCTCAAACTTTTAAACGTGTTTTACAATCAAATACAAACATCACATATAATCAAGTTCTTGTTCTTTCTGGTCTCAAACGCATTAAAACTTCTAAAACTGATTATAGCGTTCCATACATTTCAAATATTCCTTATTTAGGTGCAATTTTTAAACATGAATCTACAAATGACGAGGAAATTAATATCTCTATTTCCATAGAAGTTATTAATACAAAGCAAAATGAGGGGTTAAGTCCACCCCGTACCTATGAGGCGCAAGCCGAATAGTACGAGGGGGCAAAGCCCCCCTCTTGGCTATCTATAAAAAGTTATCGGACACGATTAGAAAATTTAAAAGGAAGTGACAACATGACAAATTACGGATTAACTAAATACCAAATTATTAAAGCAAAAGATAAAGTAAACTTTAATAAAGATTTTATGCAGTCAAACGGTGTACAGATTGATAATAAAATTATCCCTTTCGCTGACTTTGTAGCAAATAGCTATATGAACTCTGATAGATATATCGCAGAACTACAGCATAGAGCATGGAGTGTTTATGAATATGCTACAGAAAAAGATTTAAAAAATATTTTCTTTACGCTTACGCTTCCAACTGAATGGCACAAAAAAAAGACTTTCAAAAATCGTTTAATCAATAATAAAAAATTTGGCGGTCGTAAATATATAACTACAATCAATAAAATCAAGTTTTTAAACTGTAAAGTCATTCAAAACATACCATTTATAGAGCCAATACTAGACTTTAGCGACACGATAGACAAATATACACCTCGTAACGCTTCTAAAGAGCTTTCAAAGCTTCTAAAGAAGTTCTTTGACGATAGAGCTTATAAATCTGTATCAAATGATGAGCGTTGTTATTTCCGTGTAACTGAGCCACACAAAGACGGTACACCACACATACATATGAGTCTCTTTGTTCCTGCTGATAAAGTTCAAAGTATTGTAAATTCTTTAAATCGTCTTTTTCCAGCTCCGCAAAGTAAAATCGAGACTGATGTAAAATCTCCCGTTTCTTATCTTATGAAGTATGTATTGAAAACGCTTGATGATCTTCGTGACGATACTGACAAAATAACAAATTTAACTCTCTGGTACTTGTATCACGGTATTTCTCGCTTTTATACTTCTCGTACATTCGTATCTCTTGAGGTATATCGCAAACTTAATGGAATGTACACATTAAGAGAACTTACAAAAGATTATCACTCTGAATCTCTTAGCATCTATCTTGATACTACTACAAAAAAAGTCTCAAAAATTGAAAATGAGCATGGAATTATTTACACTCCTAAACCAGTGAACTGGTATGAAAAACTCATAGACACCGACCATACTTACTTAGAAGCTGAGTTTGAGCCACTATTTACATCAAAAGAGAAAAAATCTATAAATATCATTATTGACGGTGAAGAATTCATCTATTACAAGGGCAATGTAAGTAAAACGCAAAAAATGCCTTACCAGATGGGTTATTTAGAACTTTATGACTATTTCTATTCTCTTGATATAGACACTTGTGACGATAAACATTATCTCTATACAAAAAATCTCATGATTGAAAAAGGTTTGATGGTGGGTGAGCGGTCTGAACTCACAGCTATTGAGAGTATGCAGAATGAATTTAGATTACAAGGAGATTTTTTAATATGAAAATTATTTGTAAAAAACGATTAGGTTGTTTTTATAACAAAATCAATCAATGTGCTGGATTGTATAGTTTCTATGAATTTAGATTACAAGGAGCGTTTTAAAATGAAGCAATCTAAAATATTAAAAAAGTTGTTAAATAATACAACTATTACAGAAAAAACAATGTTTGTAATTTCTATTTCTGGCGGTAAAGATAGCAAAGCAACTCTTATTGTATCTATTCCTGAACTTTTAAAGGTTGTTACATCTTCTCAAATAAAAGTTATATTTTGCGATACAGGTTGGGAAAAATATAGTACTATGCAGGAGATAAATTTTATTAAAAATCGCTTAGATGATTTAAACATAGAATTTAAAACTCTTAAAAATGAAAATTATCCTATTGGTATGTTAGATCTTATAAAAGATAAAAAAGCATTTCCCACGAGAGATGTAAAAACATGTACTCAACTTTTAAAAATGGTTCCTGCTGTTGATTATTATAAATCTTTAAATGATATAGGTCTAGATGTTATTACGCTTGTCGGTAAGCGTAGAGATGAAAGCGAAGATAGAAAAGATATAAAAGATTTTGATTATTATAAATATCGAAATTGGAAATATACTATTTTTCATCCTATTGCTGATTGGACTGAAACAGATGTTTATTCTTTTCTTGATGAAACTTGGGGTATTCCTCAGAGTTATTTTAATGGTAATTCTCGTGTTGGTTGTGATGAGTGTTTTCAAGCTGATTTAAAATCTATTTCTTTGATGTCAGATGATAAAATAAATCAAATGTCAGAACTTGAATGTTATATTTCTCAATTTCATAGAGATATTAATCCAACTTTCTTTTTTAGACGAAATAGCACTTTTCCTGATGGTTTTGCACCAATTAAAGAGATTGTAGCTTATGCAAAACAAAAACATAATTTTAATAATCATACTTTTCATACTAGAGCTTTAAAATTTCTCGCTGATAAATTAGGTCAAAAATCAGTTCGATATAAATTCGTTCAATACGGATATGTTCCAGATAAAACAAATTTTTCTAAATATGTAAATGGCGTATTGCCAGTACCTCAAAGTATGCAGTTTCATATAGAGTTAATACTTTCAAAAAATTCATTAGTTAGAGAACGCGGTGAACTTCTAAGATTTCAATTTTTAGAAGAACTTGAAAAAGAAGATATGAATATTAAATGTGATTGTGAATCATACAATTTATTGTAATATATTACAACTTTAGGTTTTTAAATGACTAAATTCTCTTACTATTCATCTTTATTTCTTGAATTTAAAAAGCATGAGTTGAAATTCTCAACTTATGACAAATATTCAAATATCATAAGAGATAGATTAAACCCCACTTTTAAAGATATGAACATTCAAGATATTAAACCATCAGATATAAAAAGATGGCTATATAGCTTTGATGATGTAGGTGGTAAATCTAAACGTATTTATCTTGGTGTTCTCTCTGGTATATTCCAAGAGGCTTTATTTGATGATGTAATTGAAAAAAATCCCGTTCGTAATGTTCGACTGCCTAAACATGATACAGAAAAAATTAAACCTTTCACTGCTGACGAAGTGAAACGCATAATGTCTTTAGCAGATAATGACAATTATAGATTTTATCTTGCTATTGCGTTTTATACGGGAATGAGATCAGGCGAAATAATTGGACTTAAAAAAAGTGATATAGATTTAAACAATAATATTATTAAAGTACAGCGCACACGCTCCCGTTACGGTGAGAGTTCACCCAAAACAAAATACTCTATTAGAGATATTCCAATTATTGAATTATTGAAGCCTTACATATTAGAACTATATAATTTACATGATCATGAGTATCTATTCGTTACACAGTATCACAAGCCTTACAATACTACAAACGTATTTCAAGAACAGTTCTGGAAACCATCATTAAAAGAGTTAAATATTTCATATCGTCGTCCATACAATGCACGTCATACTTACGCAACAAATATGCTATATAACAATTTAGTAACACCTGTACAACTTGCTCAGCTTCTCGGTCATGCAAATACTCAAATGGTGTTCGATGTTTATGTAAATTATATAGAGAATTTCAATAGTAATTTTGATAGAAGTATTGAGATTTATAAGTAGTTCGGGGTGTGCAAGAATTTTTGTAATTTTTAAAAAGGTGCTTGAAAGTGCCTAAAATAGGTCTTCGTGGTGGACGAGGAGAGGTTCGAACTCTCGGTACCGTTACCAGTACGCATCCTTAGCAGGGATGTGGTTTCAGCCGCTCACCCACTCGTCCATTTGAAGACCGTGATTATAATGAACTTATCATAATATAAAGCTTAAAATAAAGTGCATATATTGATTTGTAGATTTTAAGCTATAATTTTTGGAATTTACACAAGGAAATAATATTAAAACTTTTATATTTTTATTTTTTACTCTTACGTTATTTGCAAAAAATTACCCAAGTTTCACACCCTTGGAACTAGACTCAATAGAAAACAAATATGGTCATATTGCCAAAAACAGGGTCGTTGACTATGAAAATAATATTCAAGTTATCAAAACGCAAAACAGCTCCATACAGCTTAGCAAAACAAATTTTTATCTCAACCAACTTTTACCACAGTATGATGATATTGTCCAAAAACAAGAGGACTATTGGGCTACGCCAAAAGAGTTTTTAATAACAGGGTATGGAGATTGTGAAGATTATGCCATCATTAAATATTTCACCCTTATAAACCTTGGCTTTGATGAAAAAAATCTTTTTATCACTGTTGTAAAAGAAAAATTCAGAGGAGGCACGCATATGGTACTGAGCTATTTTCAAACAAAAGATGACTCACCTCTTGTGCTAGATAATCTCAGTTTTAAAATCCTCTCTTTAAAACAAAGAAAAGATTTGGAAGCAGATATGTTTATAAATTCTACTGGTGTTTACAAATACAAAAATACCAAGCTTGTAAAAATAGCCTCAAAATATGCCCCATATGAAGAACTTTTAAAGAAAGTAGAAAAAGAAAATTAAGCTTTATAATGTGACAATACAGCATAAAATGAACTTTAGACAAAGGCTTTCCATGATAAAACCAATAATAAAATTGCTGATTACTTCAATGTTTCTTTTATCTGATGTGCACGCTGAAGATAAAGTTGTTACAATGAGAACTTTACTTGATGGTATAAATCTAACCCAGTTAGGCTTGTTGACAAATACTGAAGCACTAGTTAGAGAAGGTGTTTTAGAAATTAAAGTTGCGACGACTATATTAGGCAGTATAGAGCGTGGTAAGTATCATTATTTAGATGAAATTCAAACATATGCTTACAATAAGAAGAAAGCTCAGGCACTCTCTACACATGCAGATCAACTACTCAAAGAATTTAACGATAATAATATTACTAGGGCAATGCAAGAGTATAACTTACTTGCGCTACAGTGCGTAGAATGCCATCTAAAATTACGAGATTATCAAGATCGTGGAAATAGTCTACGCTAAAATATCCACCACCTTATACTCTTAAAGTTTTGCTAATATTTTCTTAACAATGTCGGCTGGATTTTCTGCCTTATATATAGGGCGGCCGACTACTATAAAATCTACCTGTGCTTCCTTTGCAAACGCAACATCAGCTACACGTTGCTGATCTCCCGCATCTTCTCCAAAAGGACGGATACCTGGGGTGAGTGTCATAAACTCTTTTGAAGTGATTGCTTTGATCGACGTGCTCTCATACGCAGAGCAAACAACCCCATCCAAACCGCTCTCTTGTGCATCTTTGGCAAACTGATCTGCTTTAGCTGCTATAGAAGCTTCATACACAGCACCAAACTCTTCTTCAGAAAAAGATGTCAGTGCAGTTACAGCAAGAACAATAGGACGGTTTGGATACTTTGCAAGTCTTTGCATCACCTCTTGCATAGCATGCTTGCCTGCACTAGCATGAACATTAAACATATCAACACCAAGCCCCATAATAGACTCTGCAGCATCTGCCATCGTGTTTGGAATATCATACAGCTTGAGGTCTAAAAATATTTTGAAATGAGGGTTAATCTTTTTGATCTCTTTTAAAAAATCTTCTCCATCTCGGATATAAGTACGAAGCCCTACTTTGAGCCACACATCATAGGCTTCAATACGACGGATAAGTTCTAAATTTTCTTCTTTTGTGGGTAAATCAAGTGCTACACAAAGTTCCATAATTTCTCTTTTTGTTTAAGTGGGGCAATTATAACACTAGAGAGTTTTGGAAATAGTTAAAGAGGAGGAATAAAAAGGAGATTCTCGGGCAAAACCCGAGAATAAATTCTCATTAGAGATGACAGCTTTGAACTGTGCTTTGAATTTTAGCAACTACGCTTGGATCTTCAAGTGTTGAAATATCTTGAGTAATAGCCTCGCCTTTAGCGATGGTGCGCAGGATACGTCTCATGATTTTTCCTGAACGTGTTTTTGGAAGTCCTGTTACAAAAACCATATCATCACATAAAGCGATATTTCCTATCTCTTTTTTGATGACATTGTTGATAGCTTTGACCTCTTCAACTTCATCTGCAATACCTTTGTCAGATTTGAGTACGATGTATGCGAAGATGCCCTCACCTTTGAGTTCATGAGGTTTTCCGACAACTGCTACTTCAGCTACATTTGGATGCTTTTTGATAGCCGCTTCAACTTCTGCAGTTCCCATTCTGTGACCTGAAACATTGATAACATCATCTGTACGGCCTGTGATAGTGATATAACCATCTTCATCGTAGATTGCGCCGTCACCTGTGAAGTAGACAGCTTTACCATCTTTTTTTACATCACCGAAGTATGATTTGACAAATCTTTCATTGTCGCCCCAAACGCCACGGATCATTGCAGGCCAAGGACGTGTTACACACATATAACCACCTTCTCCTGCTTCAGTTTTTATACCTGTTTGTGGGTCTAAAATTTCCGCCATAATTCCCGGTAATGGGAAAGTCGCACATGCAGGCTTGATAGGAGTAGCACCTGGAAGTGGAGATACGATATGTCCACCTGTCTCTGTTTGCCAGTAAGTATCGACGATAGCACATCTGCTTTGACCTACTTCTTCATAGTACCATTTCCATGCCGGTGGATCGATTGGTTCACCAACTGTTCCAAGTACTTTAAGGCTTGAAAGGTCATATTTAGATGGCTCATCTTTTCCTTCTTTATGAAGTACACGGATTGCTGTAGGCGCTGTATAAAATTGGTTGATTCTATGCTCTTCTACCATTTTCCATGGACGACCAGCATCAGGGTGTGTGATAACACCTTCAAACATGATTGTTGTAGCACCCATTGCAAGTGGACCATAAACGATATATGTATGTCCTGTAATCCAACCAACGTCAGCTGTACACCAATAAGTATCGTTTTCTTTTACGTCAAATACCCATTCCATAGTCATTTGTGCCCAAAGGATATAACCAGCTGAATTGTGCTGAACACCTTTTGGTTTACCAGTTGAACCTGATGTATAGAGTAAAAAGAGTGGATCTTCAGCGTCCATTACTTCTGGTTCACATTTGCCTGATTTGCTTTTGATAAGTTCATTGTATGAATAATCTCTTCCTGCAACCCAAGTCACTTCTTCATTGTTTCTCTCAACAACAAGAACTTTTTCAACTGGAGTTTTTCCTGAGAGAGCTTCATCTACAACAGGTTTGAGCATATACGGTTTTGTTTTTCTATAAGCTCCATCTGCAGTGATAACAACTTTAGCTTCTGCATCTTCGATACGGTCTTTGAGTGCTTCAGCAGAGAATCCACCAAATACGATACTATGGATTGCCCCGATACGAGCACATGCGAGCATTGCGTATGCAGCTTCTGGGATCATTGGCATATAGATAACAACTCTATCGCCTTTTTGTACACCAAAATCTTCTTTTAAAAGATTTGCAAATTTATTTACATTTTTATAGAGATCTAAATAGGTAATCGTCTGAACATCACCTCTGTCACCTTCAAAAATAATCGCTGCTTTGTTTTTTCTAGTCTCTAAGTGTCTATCAATACACTGTGCAGATACATTGAGTTTTCCACCCTCAAACCATTTTACAAATGGAAAATTGCTCTCATCCATTGTGTTTGTAAACGGTTCTATCCACTCTATTTTCTCTTTAGCAAAACTTGCCCAAAATCCTTCATAATCCTCAGTAGCCCACTCTTGTAGTGCGTTATACTCACACATATTTTTTATTCTAGCATTTTTGCTAAACTCTTTATTTGGCTTAAAAACTGGTTTTACCTGAATTTCTGACATTATTTTTTCTCCTTGGTTAATTTTAAATATATCATTGCGGTCATGATTGCATCATTGACTGCATTATGGACTCCCATATTGGGAATTTTACAATTTCGTAAAATTGTATCAAAGCGTAAATCAATATTTCCTTGCGGGATGAGAGTAATCTCATGCTCAAAATATATTTCAGACACTTCAATCATCTTATTTGGTAAAGTTACCCCTAGCATCGGCTTAAGATACTTGTTTATCATCTCCACATCAAACTCTAAATAATAGCCAATTAATGCTCTTGAACCAATAAAATGCAAAAACTCTTTGATAGCTTCGTCACTATTTTTCGCACTATGTAAATCACAAGGACGAATACCATGTATTTGAATGCTTTTTGCATTAATTTCTTTAAGGTTTTTTATATAGATTTCAAAGGTTTCAGAGGTTAATATTTTGTTATTTTTTATCTTTACTGCACCAATAGAGAGTATCTCATCTTGTTTTGGATTGAGTCCTGTTGTCTCTGTATCAAAGACAACATATTCACCCTCTATAGCTGTATCAAATAGAAACGCAAAGCGCTCATCTTTGAGCCTTGCACGGTTTTTGTTGCGTTTATACTTAGCAAAAAATGAAAACACTATCGCACCATCTCTAGATGAAAATGAAAACTCATAAACTTTTTAAATTTATTGACAATCTTGAAACTATCTTTAAGCAGATCTCTTTGATTTTTTTCCAACTTTTTAGGACTGATATAGTTACTCTGCTCGATACTTTGTGAATCTAACATCCCTTTGAGTCGGATTGAAGAGAGTGTATCAAAGCTCTCAATCAGTTCTGTGGCGAACTCTTTATCAATTGTGCCTCGATTATTAAGCTCTTTGATTCTCTCTATGGTATTTGTAGCTCTGATGTCATATTGCAGACTCAAAACACGAACGCCGTGTACAAGGGCGAATATACCACCTTTTTTGAGATCAAGCTTATTGTCATGACTCTTTTCAAGTACAAAACTTGAGAACATAGAGAGCGGTGTCTCAAAAGTCAAAACAGCCTTAGCCATATGCGCTAAGAGATCATCACCTGCACTAAAATTCTCATGCAGATACTCTTGGAGTTCCTCAAGCAGGGCTGCGTTTCCACAGACACATTTTGCATCCAAAAAGATACTCATCACCTGAAGACTCTCCTCACTGAGATTTCCATTCCAAGACTCTATCAAAGCTTTGTAGCCTTTGACATCTCTTCTCCAAAATTCATTACTCACCATGACATTACCACTGCATATAGGATAGCCGATATCCAGCAGAGCAGCATTGAGCTGCATCATCGGTTCTGTAAAAATTGCCACATCCATGCCGTCTTCAATGACAAGTGCATTATCTTGATCTGTTTTGATAGCCTGTTCGCCTCTTCCTTCACTACCCATAACAAGCAGAGCACATTTGCTACGCAAACTCTCCTCTACACACAATTCAAATACTTTGCTATAAATTTTTTCATTGAGAGTAGAGACAAGCTTTGTGATATATCTGGATTTCACCCCTTTTGAATGAAGAATACGTATCAGGTTTCTGAGGTCTGCTTGCGTCTCTTTGAGTTCATCCACACTCGAAGCTTTCTCTATTTGCACGACAACAAGATGGGAATGATTTGCAAAATAACTTAGCATATCTAGTTGCTCAAGTACTCCAAAAATTACTCCTTCTTTCATAACAACGATTCTTTTAACAGAGTTGTGTGTCATAAGCAAAAGAGCGTTGAACAAAAAGTCATTGGCCTCGATAGATATAAGGGATTTTGCTTTGATAGAGCCTATTAGAGCTGCGGTGTCTACATTTGCAAGAACAACTTTATCGATGATATCACTGTCTGTGATGATGGTATATTTTTCATCTTGGATAATGATCACTTTTGCCTTGAGGGCTTTCATTTTCCCCAGTGAGTCGTAGATAGTTTCATCTTTAGTAACGACACAAGCTTTATGCAAGTAGATATCAGAGACTCTAGACATCAAAAATGGAGTCAAATCACTTTGTGCCTCATAATCTTTGAGGTGCTGATGACGCGAAACAAAATCTTGCAAAAAATAGCTCTGAACGCGTTTATCTTGCATCAAATCCAAAAAATCTTCTTTTTTGATCTCATAACAGATAAGATCTTCATCCACTGTAAACTTTGCTTCTGTTTTTCCATAAATAAGGGCATCTGCATCAAAACTGTCACCTTCGCCATAGACGTTGTGGAGTTCATTTTCAATATACTCGTTCACAGAACCTTTGATGATGATATAAAACGCAATAGAAGGGAGGTTTTTGGAGATGAGAAGTGTCTCTTTTGGATAGTAGGCGATGTCAATCTTTTGCATCAGATTGTCCAGAGTCGTAGGACTCAAAAGTTCAAAAGGATGGATAGACTCAATTAGTTTTCTTTGGTCTAAAATACTCACAACAATGCTACTCCATCATACTAGATTAGACTTTCTGCAAACGCAGAAAGTTGTGTTTGACTTTGCCTCAAAAAGAGGCAAAGCGACTAGTGATCAACTGCGCCGTCTGCGCCGATACCAGTTTGTGCTCTTACAAACTGCGCTTCAAACGCAGCCTCTTCATCTTTTGCACTTTGAGATTTATCTGTGATCGAGAAGAACCAGATACCAACAAACGCAACAATTACGGAGAAGAGCGCTGGATATTTGTATGGGAAAATTGCTACTTCATTTTTAAGTAAATCTACCCAAACAGTTGGCCCTAAAATCACAAGAATAACCGCTGTCGCAAGACCTAAGCTTCCGCCGATAAGTGCGCCACGAGTTGTGAGTTTTCTCCAGTACATAGAAAGGAATAAAATCGGGAAGTTTGCAGATGCAGCGATAGCAAACGCAAGACCAACAACAAACGCAATGTTTTGTTTTTCAAACATAATACCCATGATGATAGCAACGATACCTAAAACAACTGTAGCGATTTTAGAAACTCTCATCTCTTTCATCGAATCAACATTGCCTTTTTTAATAACAGAAGCATAAAGGTCATGTGAGATTGCCGAAGCGCCTGCAAGAGTAAGACCTGAAACAACCGCTAAAATAGTAGCAAACGCAACCGCTGAGATAAATCCTAAGAAGAAGTCTCCACCAACTGCATGTGATAAGTGAACTGCTGCCATATTGCTTCCGCCAAGAAGAGGCTGTCCACCATCGATTGCTTGTTTTGCAACATCAAGATACTGAGGATTTCCAAGAACCATAACGATAGCACCAAAACCGATGATGAAAGTTAGGATATAGAAATATCCGATAAATCCAGTCGCATAGAAAACTGATTTACGTGCTTCTTTTGCATCACTTACTGTGAAAAATCTCATAAGGATGTGTGGCAAACCAGCAACACCAAACATAAGAGCGATAGCAAGTGAGATAGCTGAAATAGGATCAGAAACAAGTCCACCTGGGCTCATAATCTCTATACCTTTAAGCTCTGTTGCATGTGCAAAGAGTGAACCAAAACTAAAGTCATAATGTGCCATAACAGCTACAGCCATAAATGTCGCACCTGCAAGGAGTAGGAATGCTTTGATAATCTGTACCCAAGTTGTTGCAAGCATACCACCGAATGTTACGTATAAAATCATAAGCACACCAACAAGAACAACCGCTACTTCATACTGAAGACCAAAAAGAAGCATGATAAGTTGACCTGAACCCACCATCTGCGCGATAAGGTAAAGAATAACTGTTGCGATAGAACCAAACGCAGCCAAAATACGGATAGGTGTTTGACGAAGTCTGTATGAGGCAACGTCAGCAAATGTATATTTACCAAGGTTACGAAGAGGCTCTGCGATCATGAAAAGGATAATCGGCCAACCAACCAAGAAACCAATAGAGTAGATAAGACCATCATACCCTTTCATATAAACAAGACCAGAAATACCAAGGAAAGACGCTGCTGACATATAGTCACCCGCAATCGCCATACCATTTTGAAAACCAGTAATACCACCACCTGCAGTATAGAAATCTTTTGCAGATTTTGTACGTTTTGCAGCCCAGTATGTGATACCAAGAGTAGCACCTACGAAGATGACGAACATTACAATCGCTGGTACATTAAGCGCTTGTTTTGTGATTTCACCTTCAAGAGCGCCTGAGGCGAAAACCGCAATCGAACCCAGAATTAAAAATAAAAATATTCTATTTATGTTTGCCATTTAGTGTTCCTTTACCGCGTCTTTGATTTTCTTTGTAAGATCATCAAACTCGCTGTTTGCTCTTTTAGTATAAACGCCCGTAATCACAAACGCAAAAAGAATAACTGCCATCCCAACAGGAATACCAATTGTAGTTACAGAACCCGCAGCAAGTGGAGTCCCAAGAAGTGAAGGATCAAACGCAATCGTTAAGATAAACGCAAAATACACCACCAACATAGCGATAGTAAGCTTCAGTGAAAAGCTACTTCTTTTTGATACTAACTCTTTATAGTTAGGATCATTTTTGATTTTTTCTACAAGATCTTTATGCATTTGTAAATCCTTTAATTTTAGAAGTTATAGTTTACTATAAATCTGTATTCATTCCAGCTTACAGATGTAGTGGATGTGCTCTCAGCAAAATTGTCTGGAAAATTTCCACGTAACTTTAGCTCAAGATTTTTTATAGCTTCTGGTTTATATGCCACATCAAATCCTGGTTCAGTTGCAGTTCTTGCTATTCCATAACCACTGTTTTTATCCATATCAAATGCTGCATAATATGCCGATGCTAAAACATTTGCACCTAAATTTTTAAAGTTGTATGAAGCAGCTATTTTTGTCGCTTTTGTCCCTGCCATAAACTGGTGACGTGTTACCATCCCTTGTGTATAAGCCGGCATACCGCCCCATGTAGTGATTGTTGCTTTGTTGAGTGATCCTGGGTGAGAAACAGTAGATGAATCATCTTTGCTTTGCTCTGAATAAGCAACGTAAACACTTGCATCTCCTACATTAACATTGAATTTTGCCGCTGCATAAAGACTGTTTACATCGCCTGCATATCTATCGCCTACTGCGTTTTCTTTGATTACTTGCGCTGATAAAGATGGCTTCATTTTATCTGTTAAAAGACAGTTCCAACCAAGGTTTACTTCACCATAGATAGCATTTAAAATATCATATGCGTAGTAATCCCAGATTTGTGCTTTGATATTTTTATTTGGTTCGTATGTTGCAGATGCAACTGTTACGCCACTTGTGCTCTTGCCAACTGCGTAATCTCCCATATTCATAAACTCACCAGTTGTATCAGTAGCTATGTTATATGAGTATCCAGATGTAGCAGCCAAAAGGGCTTTGTCATCTGCATACGTCGCTGCACCATAAGCACGACCAAAGGTACCTTGTGCGAACTTATTGACATGGCCTAAAAGAAGTGTTGTATCTGGAATATTTTTATTCGTAAGGATATATGCTTCAAAAAGACTCGGGAGCATTCTCGCATCATCAGAACCTGCTAGAGGAGTATCAAGTTTTTGACGTCCAGCTTTAAATGCTGTTTTGTCATACTTGTATTCTACAAATGCTTCACCTAAAATTGAATACGAGTCATTATCTTGACCAAGAAGTGTTGGATCTACTTCTTTGTTTGTAGCAGGATTTGAACCGAGCCCAAAACCATTGGTTGTATAAAACGCAGCACCTAAACTCAGACCGTTATATGCAGCTGTTTCATACTTCAAATAACCACCGATTGCGTTTGCATCACGTGTGTAATTTCCGCCTGCTTCTAAATCATATGTTCTAGAGATACTAAACTCTCTAATCTGTCCGCTTGTTTTCCCCTCAGAAAACATTGAGCTCAAATCTTCAGCTGCGTTTGCAGAGAGTGTGCTTAAAACACTTACTGCTACGAGGCTTAATTTCATCTGTTTTTTCATTCTCATTCCCCTTTTTAGTTTATACATCCCTAATAGTAAAAAAGAAAAATAGCGCCAACGTAGCAAAGAGAGGATTTGAGATTTAAATGAAGTTTAATTCGCCATATGGGAATATTCGTAACAATTTATGGTTTATCTATCATATATCCCATTCCACGAATATTGTGGATAATATCTTCTTGAAGTGACTTTTTGAGTCGGTTAATCTCGGCTCGAATAGTCGCATTATCTACAACTTGGTCATCCCATACGTAGATACTAAACTGCTCGAAATCCACGACTCTCCCGCGGTTTCGAGCCAAAATATCTATGATTTGCGACTGGCGTTTTGTAAGCGTTTGCGTGATACCGTTAAAGAGTAAAGAGGAGTGTTCCTGATCGTAACTGTAGTTTTTTGATAAACGCAAATGAACTCGAGGTGTTTCGTTTGATAACACTATGCGATCAAGTCTAAGGATAAGTTCTTTGAGATGAAACGGTTTTTTGAGATAATCGTAACATCCAAGTTTGTAAGCCCGCGCTATATCTTCAATATCTACAAGCGCACTGATGTAGATGGTCGGTATATGGATTTTCAGTTCATGTAATCTTTCTAAAAAGCTCAGTCCGTCCATACCAGGGACATTGATATCAAGTATCAGCAGGTCGTAGGCATTTTCTTGAATTGATTCGTATGCTTTCAAGCCATCAAAATAGCTCTCCACACTGTGTCCCTGATCTTGAAGATACTCTTGGATAGACTCATTAAGCATCACTTCATCTTCAAGCAACAGTATCTTCATCTCTACTCTCCCATCATCTTAAATTTATAGCTGAATATCGTTTTCTCGGTAGTAGAATCAAGGCCTATCACAACACCCTCTTCATCGCAAATAGTTCTCACAAGGCGCAGACCGATACCAAAACCTTCGCGTTTTGGCTCTTCTCTATAGTTGCCCTCAAAGATTTTATCTGTATTTTTTATCTCTTTGGACTTACTTGCTACAGAGAGTTCTACAAATATTCCCACTGCTTTTAATTCTATTTCTATAGGCTCATTCGCAAGAGTATATTTGATTGCGTTTGTAATCGTATTGTCAATAATTCTTTGAAGTTTTGTCTCATTAAAATAGATATAGACGCCCTCTTTAAACGCAGTATACTCAAAACGCAGCTTCGAGAGCTCCGCCACCTCACTAAAAAAATCCAATCTGCTACTTAAATACACACCTAGATCAATGGCACTCTTTGGATACTCCACCTGATCCTTTTTGACGAGGTAGCTGAGATCATCATAAATATTAAAGATATTTTTTGCCGCAGCTTCTATCTTGGAGAGCTGTCTATCTTTTTTATTTTTCATCACAAACAGCTCTATACTTGTGAGAATAACACTCAGAGGCGTATTTGTCTCATGCACCGTATAGCGCAAAAATTCTTTTTGGGAACTGAGAATCTCTTCTGAGAATTGTTTCTCTTTTTGAAGATTTTCGTTGATTGTTACAAGTGCCTGCGTTTTATTTTTTATCCGCTCTTCAAGACCAAGATTAAGCTCTTTGAGGTCGCGTTTTTGCTCACTTATCGTATCGACCATTATATTTGCATAGCCAACCAGCTCTTGGAATTCTTTAAAGAAGATAGAATTTGGATTCAGCACTTGTCCATTGTGTGCAGTTCCTTGAAAAAAGTCCAAAAAAGCTTTGATATCTCTTTGTAACAGTGTGTTGAAAATATTGTAAAACCCAAGCATAATAGCAAAGAGTATAAACGCAAGCGTTCCAATCGCAAGCGTATTTTTGACAAGAAGTGCTTTTAATTTTTGCTCATGTGCAGCATAACTTTCATTGACACTCCAGTTGAGCGAGTCTGTTTTTTGTTGCTCATAAAGTGTTCTCTCATAATCATGATAGTTTTCTATAATAAGAAGATAGGCAAAGATGATAGTAAAGAAAAAGATGAAAAATGTCGTGAAAATATTAGCTTTTTTTATAGTGATAGAGTGTCTTTTCTGCAGCAGGTAAAAACGTATTTTTTCAAAAAAAGTCGGCACGATTTGTTTTCCTTATAAAATTCAGTTTAAAAAATGATTATATCTACATTCTTTTTAGAGAATTTAGAAAGTTTAACTATAATTGCAAAATTATTTACAAAGGAATTTTAATGTTCGGAAGAAAAGAATTAAAAGTATACGATTTAAGCGCTGAGGAGTTAGCACAACTTCAATATGCAAAGTTTGAGACAAGCAAGGGTGATATCTGGGTAAAACTTTTCCCAGAAGAAGCTCCAAATACAGTTGCAAACTTTGCAGATCTCGCAAATAGTGGTTACTATGACAACCTAAACTTTCACCGTGTTATCCCTGGATTCATGGCGCAAGGTGGATGCCCACACGGAACTGGAACAGGTGGACCAGGATATTCTATCCCATGTGAAACAGCACTGAACACTTCTCGCCACACAAGAGGAACACTCTCAATGGCTCACGCTGGACCAAACACAGGTGGAAGCCAATTTTTCATCACTTTCGCTGCAACACCACACTTAGACGGTGTTCACACAGTTTTTGGAGCAATCGAGAAAGAAGATGCAGAGAGCTTTAAAGTTCTTGACAGCATCAGAGGTCAAGACGACATCGTATCTATCAAAGTTCTAGAAACAAAAGAATAGATCTTTTCTACATCCACCTCTTTGGAGGTGGAACTTTACTTACTTGAGAGTAACATTCTCTCCTCTTCTACCGCAAGAAAACGCCACTTACCACTTTGGATGTTTAATTTAAAACTGCCAATACTCACTCGGCTCAATTCCAAGACTTTTAAAGGTGTTCCAAATTTTGCGTCTTTGAGTGCCCCAAAAAGTCGGCGAATATGTCTATTTTTTCCCTCATCAATTTGTACTCTGAGTTTTGTTTTCGCACCACCTACTCCTATTTTTTCTACAACAAGAGCTTTGAGTAATTCATCCTTGCTTTGGACTCCTTTTAGAGCTTGTGCAATATGTTCATCACTTACGTGACCTCGAACCCAAATCTCATAGACTTTGATGCAGCCTCCAGGTTTCGTCAGTAGATTCCCGACTTTGCCCTCAGTTGTAAACAACAGAAGTCCTTTCGACTCAAGATCAAGGCGTCCGATAGGCATCCAACCATCATCAAAAGCCCAATCAGGCAAAAGCTCATACACTGTTTTTCGCCCCAGATCATCAGAACGTGTGACCAAATAACCCTTAGGCTTATTGAGTGCTAAAAGTATCTTCGAATCGTTCGTTGTGCTATGCATTGGCTCAATTTCCTTAGCTGTTTTGTCTAATTAAGATCTAAAGATTACACTATTGCAACTAAAACAAACGTATCTATTTGGGATGAAGAAAAACAATTTCGCTATACTTGCATAAAAAATTCAAGGAAAATTTATGTTGGTTCACATCTGTTGTAGCGTTGATTCGCACTTTTTTTTAGAGAAACTACAGCATGATTATCCAGATGAAAAACTCACTGGATTTTTTTATGATCCCAACATCCATCCTTATTCAGAATACCAGCTGCGTTTACTCGACGTCGAACGTTCTTGTAAAAAACTTGGTATCGATTTACTCGAAGGCGAATACGATTATGAAAACTGGCTTCAAGCTGTTCGTGGACTTGAGAATGAGCCTGAAAAAGGGGCTCGCTGCGAAGTCTGTTTTGATAAGCGTTTTATCACAAGTGCAAAAAAAGCACTTGAGATTGGTGAGAGTAAAATTACCACGACCCTACTTGTAAGTCCCCTTAAATCCCAAGAGCAACTTAAACGCGTAGGCGATGAATTTCACGCCAAACATGGAGTGGAATTTATAGCCGTGGATTACCGCTCAGGTGGAGGCACGCAGGACCAAAGCCGTGTGACAAAAGAGGAGCAACTCTATCGCCAAGACTATTGCGGCTGTATTTTTGGTCTGACTATGCAGCGTGATCAACAAAACAAACTGATGGATGAGATGTTCTCTCCTCTCTCAAACGCAGTGCTTCCTGCTTCTATCGAAGAACGCCTTGAAATGTATAAACGCAGGATGCAACTTGAAGATGAAGCTGTAGAGTATAGAATCATCAGAGAGAAATTTCTCAATTATCGTCAACTAAACTTCAAAGTCACAGAGGGCAAAAACAGAGTTCTTCCTGCTTACGCATTAAGCTACTCAACGCTCCCAAGAAAAAAAGCCCAAGGCAAGATAGAGTTTGAGAGCCAAAACGTACACTATTTTAACCGTGAAGAGATTAAGTTTATAAGTTTAGATTATTTTAATGCCTTATGTCAAACGCAGTATAAAGAGATGAACGAACTTATTTTTAATCCTCCCTCTTTAGAAAAAGAACTTGCAATACGAGAAATTATTTCGGGTTCAATCTTAGATTTAAGCCCTATCATAGTGCTTCAAACGCCATCGCAGAGCAAACTTGAGATCTATCTTGATACAAAAACCTATGAAGACGTCAAAGAAAAGCTAATCATTCTATAATAAATATTTAGCTAAAATTGCCAAAATTATTATGAAGGCTTTTATATATGACTATGGACGTTATGGAAATTCAAAAGATCTTACCTCACCGCTATCCTTTTTTACTCGTAGACCGCGTAACGGATATCGTAAAAAACGAAACTCTCACAGGATATAAAAATGTATCTATCAGCGAGCAAGTATTTCAAGGCCATTTTCCTGGTCACCCAATCTATCCTGGTGTTATGATTCTTGAAGGTATGGCACAAGCTGGCGGTATCTTGGCGTTTCAAAGTATGGATGATATGAGTGAAGAAGAAGCTGCGAACAAAGTAGTCTACTTCATGAGCATCGATAAAGCAAAATTCCGCGCTCCTGTAAGACCTGGCGACAGACTTGAATACCGCATCAGTGTTATCAAAAGAAAAGGCTCGATTTGGATGCTTGAAGGTAAAGCGTATGTTGATGATGTTTTAGTATCAGAAGCTGAACTTAAAGCTATGATCGTAGATAAATAAGAACTTAGTATGAGTAAAATATCACACCTAGCAGTCATAGAAGATGGTGCAATCATCGGTGAAAATGTAGAAATAGGACCTTTTTGTTTTATCTCTGCACAAACAACAATCGGTGATGGAACTACTATCGCACAAGGTGCCTGCATCTATGGAAAAACAAGCATTGGTAAAAATAACCGTATATTTTCACATGCCGTGCTTGGTTCTATCCCGCAAGACCTAAAATTTGCAGGAGAAGATGTAGAACTTATTATCGGTGATAACAATACAATCAGAGAGTTCACACTTTTCAATCCAGGAACAAAAGGCGGCGGGAGCAAGACAGTTGTCGGCAACCAAAACCTTTTTATGGGTTATGTACACCTTGGACACGATGTCATCATCGGTGACAACTGTATCTTTGCAAACGCAGCTACACTTGCCGGCCATGTCGTCATCGGAAACCATGCTGTAGTAGGTGGAATGACTCCTATCCATCAGTTTGTAACTATCGGTGATTTTGCTATGATCGCAGGTGCAAGTGCACTTTCACAAGATGTTCCACCTTATTGTTTGGCAGAAGGAAACCGTGCGACACTTCGCGGACTCAATCTAAACGGCCTTCGCCGCCATCTTGAACGTGATGATATCAATGAACTTAAATCGGCTTATAGAGACCTTTTTGAGTCGGGCAAACCACTCAAAGAGAGTGCCCAAGAGATACTAGAAAATACAACAAACCAATATGTAAAAAATCTCTGCGAATTTGTCATCGAGACAAAACGCGGGATCCCATTTGAGAGGAAAAATATATGATACATAGACACTGTAGCTTTTGTGATGCCAAAGAGAGTGAAGAGAACCCTCTCATAGCTGGTAATAGCGTTTATATCTGTAAAAACTGTGTAGTAAGTGCTTACAAAATAATGTTCGGAGACGAAAAAATCGTTGATGGTTCAAAAGAAAAAGAACTTCTTGAGGCCGTAAACAATCTTATGACACCAAAAGAGCTCGATAACTTCCTTGGTGAGTATATCATCGGTCAAGAGAGAGCACGTAAACTTTTAAGCGTTGCCGTTTATAACCACTATAAAAGAATTTTTAAAACAAAAAATATAAGTGAAGATGATACAGAAATCGCAAAATCAAACGTCCTACTTATCGGCCCTACTGGAAGTGGTAAAACGCTTATGGCGCAGACGATTGCAAGAGTTTTAAATGTACCGATAGCCATTGCTGATGCTACTAGTCTTACTGAAGCAGGCTATGTCGGCGAAGATGTTGAGAACATTCTCACAAAACTTCTTCAAGCAGCTGATGGTGATATCGAACGTGCACAACAGGGCATCGTCTTTATTGATGAAGTAGACAAAGTATCACGTATGAGTGAAAACCGTTCTATCACTCGTGATGTTTCAGGAGAAGGCGTACAGCAAGCACTGCTTAAAATTATCGAAGGCTCAGCCGTAAATATTCCACCAAAAGGTGGCAGAAAACACCCTAATCAGGACTTTACAGTTATAGATACAACAAATATTTTATTTATCTGTGGTGGTGCATTTGACGGTTTAGAAGAGATACTCAAGAAAAAACAAGGCGAAAATGTTCTTGGTTTTGGTCATGAAAAAAAGACTAAAGATGAGAAAAAACCTACTTTTGATATGGTTGAACCGGATGATTTAGTTGGTTATGGACTGATTCCAGAGCTTGTCGGTCGTCTTCCTATTATCGCATCTTTGAGTGAAATAAGTGAAGCCGATATGGTTCGTATCCTTACAGAACCAAAAAACTCACTTGTAAAACAATACAAAAAACTCTTTTCAATCGATGGCGTAGAACTTAACTTTGAACCAGAGGCCCTTGCAGCAATCGCTAAAAAAGCGCTCAAACGCAAGACAGGTGCGAGAGGTCTACGTGCAATTTTAGAAGAAAATATGATTGATATTATGTATGAGCTTCCAGAATATGACGGGTATGAGGTTTTAATAACAAAAGAAGTTATTGAAAACGCAGAGAAACCTGTCTATATAAAAAAATCTACTAAACAAACAGCATAAAGGCAAGATATGATTTTCAATAAAATAATAGGACTTTTTTCCAACGACTTATCTATCGACTTAGGTACTGCCAATACTATCGTTATCGCTAAAGGACGCGGAATCATCATCAATGAACCATCCGTAGTTGCTGTAAAAACTGAGCGTTATGGTCAACAAAGAGTTTTGGCTGTTGGACATGAAGCAAAAGATATGGTTGGAAAAACTCCAGGCAATATCAAAGCTATTCGCCCAATGCGTGATGGAGTTATCGCTGACTTCGATATGACAGAAAAAATGATCCGTAAGTTTATAGAAAAAGCGCACGGAAGAAGCTCATTTATCTCTCCTCGTATCATTATCTGTGTACCTTATGGTCTTACACAAGTGGAACGTAAAGCTGTTCGTGAGTCTGCTCTCAGTGCTGGTGCACGTGAAGTTTTCCTTATCGAAGAGCCTATGGCTGCAGCTATTGGTGCTGGAATAGATATACGTGAGCCTAAGGGGAACCTTGTCGTAGATATCGGTGGCGGAACGACTGAGATAGGTGTTGTCTCACTTGGTGGTCTTGTCCTCTCAAAATCTATCCGCACAGCTGGTGACAAGATAGACCAAGGTATCGTCAACTATGTTAGAAAAAAATATAACCTTCTTATCGGTGAGAGAGTTGCTGAAGAGATCAAGATCAATATTGGTACAGCAGTTTCACTTGCTGAAGAGTTAACTATGGTTGTCAATGGCCGTGACCAAGTTGAGGGGCTTTTAAGTTCAGTAGAGCTTACAAGTGAAGATGCAAGAGAAGCGATGAAAGAACCTCTTAAAGAGATCGCGGAGGCACTTCGTAACGTCTTAGAGCAGATGCCACCAGACTTAGCAGGAGATATCGTAAACAACGGTATTATCCTCACAGGTGGTGGAGCGCTTATCCGTCAGCTTGATAAATATCTCTCAGATATCGTAAGAATCCCTGTATTCGTAGCTGATGAGCCACTTCTTGCTGTTGCAAGAGGAACGGGACGCGCACTTGAAGAGATAGACCTGCTCCAAGAACTTTTTGAAAATGAATAAAGAGCTCCTTGGCTTTTTTTCGTTTTTTATTGCACTCTTCGTGGGTGCTTTGTATTTTACGAACCTCATACAAAATCCTTTTATATCCACGCTCAACTCAATAAAATCGAGTTACCACAACTCCACTAACTATGTCTCAAATACAATTGACAAACACTTTTTACAAGCTGCAGAGATAGAACAACTCAAAGAAAAGCTTAAAATGTACGAAAAGGGTCATATACTTATGGTACAGCTTTCAAAAGAAGTAAATGATCTTTTTAAAGAAAACAACTCTTCTCTTGCTATCAATCCCAATATCGAACTTGTTCGTGTCTTATCGTATGAAAAGTTTGGTGATTTCAATAGACTCTGGCTTGATATGAAAGATTTTAACAGTTCCAAAATCTATGGACTTACTTATCAAGATAGTGTAGCTGGTCTGGCTGTTGGATACAAAGAGAGAGCGCTTGCTTTACTCAATAAAGATCCTAAAAGCTCTTACGCTGTCTATATAGGGAGTGAACTCGCCCCAGGAATTGCCCATGGAAATAACAGTGAAAACTTGATAGTAAAATTTATCCCTACGTGGATCAAGATAAACGCAGGAGATGAAGTGATAAGTTCAGGACTTGATGGTATTTTTTTCAAAGGTCTTAAGGTAGGAAAAGTTCTCTCAGTGAGTTCTACTGGAGGGTTTCAAAACGCAGTAGTAGCGCCCTACTACAAAGAAAACGATCCAAACTATTTCCATATGATAAGGAGTGTTCGATGAGATATTTACTCGTATTTTTACTACTTTTCTCTCAGCTAGTTGCTGAGGATAGCAAGAGAGAGATTACTGTTGGCGCTGGTCCCTATATCCAAACGCAGCCTTATACAGGTGTTGATGATCTACTGCTTCCTTCACCCGTCATCTTTTTTGACAATGGCCTTTTTTATGTACAATGGAGTCGTGCCGGAATCTACTTTTTAGGTGAGAAAAAAGAAGATTATGCATGGGGCTTTTCGCTTACAGTGCAGCCTCGAACATATGGCTACGACTCTTCTGATATAGAAGGTATGCACACAAGAGAAAACACTTTTGAAGGCGGTCTTGCGTTTAGTGCAAAGAGCGATAAAGCGTATATTGAAATGATGGCTTTAAGCGATATTCTTGGGAGATACGACTCGTGGATTTTTAAAACTGAAGCAGGTTATGACTTTGAATATGGCAAGTTTTCTTTTTATCCAAGTCTCATTTTAATCTACCAAACTGCACAGTTCACAAACTACTATTATGGGGTTGAAGCTGATGAGGCAACTGCACAACGAGCGTCATATTCACCTGCCGAAGGACTCCAGATCGGAGCACAAACTTACATCAAATATCCGCTAACAAATGAACTCTCTGCACTTGTCAATCTGAGAGTAGATAAACTCTCAAACGCAGCCACAAATAGTCCTCTTGTTGATGAAGATTATATCTATTCAGGTCTTGCTTCACTCATTTATACTTTCAAATATTAAAAAAACCACTTAAAACTCATCAAGTTTTAAGTGCCTCTTGACTATAATAAACAAATTTTTTTGCACATATTTTTAAGAGGTTACAAATGCCAAAACGCACCGACATCAAAACAATTCTCCTTATTGGTTCTGGTCCTATCATCATAGGACAAGCCTGCGAGTTCGACTACTCAGGCACACAAGCTGTTAAAACTCTCAAAGAGTTGGGTTACCGTGTTATTCTTATCAACTCAAATCCTGCAACTATCATGACAGATCCAGAGTTTGCCGACAGAACATACATTGAACCAATCAAAGAAGAGATCATAGCTCGAATCATCAAAGATGAAAAAGTTGATGCCGTTCTTCCTACAATGGGTGGCCAGACTGCACTCAATGTTGCTACGAAGATGTATGAAAAAGGGATGCTTGAAGGAGTAGAGTTTTTAGGTGCATCTCCTGCTGCTATTCACAAAGGTGAAGACCGTTCTGCGTTTAAAGAAGCGATGATAAAAATTGGGATGGATTTACCATTTTCTATGTACGCATACAATATGGACGATGCGCTTAAAGCGGCTGACACGATTGGCTTTCCTATCATCATCCGTGCTTCATTCACACTTGCAGGTGGTGGTTCAGGTGTTGCTTATAACATGGACGAATTTAAAGAACTTGCAAGACGCGGACTTGATGAGTCTCCGGTAACTGAGATCCTTATCGAAGAGTCTCTTCTTGGTTGGAAAGAGTATGAGATGGAAGTTATCCGCGACAAAGCGGATAACTGTATCATCGTCTGTTCAATCGAAAACTTTGACCCGATGGGTGTCCATACAGGTGACAGTATCACCGTAGCCCCTGCCCTTACGCTCACAGACAAAGAGTACCAAAGAATGCGTAATGCATCTTTTGATATCTTGCGTGAAATTGGTGTTGACACAGGTGGATCAAATGTTCAATTCTCAATCGACCCAGCAACAGGCCGTATGATCGTAATTGAGATGAACCCTCGCGTTTCTCGTTCCTCTGCTCTTGCATCAAAAGCTACAGGATATCCTATCGCAAAAGTTGCAACACTTTTGGCTGTAGGCTTTACACTTGATGAGATCACGAACGATATTACAGGTACACCTGCTGCGTTTGAGCCAGTTATCGACTACGTTGTCACAAAGATTCCTCGTTTTACTTTTGAAAAATTCCCAGAAGCAGAGAACACACTCAGCACAAGTATGAAGTCTGTTGGTGAAGTTATGGCTATTGGACGTACATTCAAAGAGTCTATGCAAAAAGCGCTCTGTTCACTTGAAACAGGGCTGTGTGGTTTTGATGAGATGCCTTTTGATGATGAGTTTGTCAAACACGAAATTCGTCGTCCAAACGCAGACCGTGTGCTCTATGTAGCTGAGGGCTTCCGTCGTGGTATGAGTGTTGAAGAGATGTTTGATACATGTCAGATTGATCCATGGTTTTTATACCAAATAGAAGAGATTTTAGCTGTTGAGAAGACAATTACAGACAAAATTTTATTTGATGCAGAGCTTATGAGAAGTGTGAAAGTTGATGGTTTTTCAGATAAAAAAATAGCACAACTCATCGCGAAAAATACTGAGCATGAAGTAAGCGAAAACGAAGTATATGACGCGAGAAAAAAACTCGGAGTACATTTAGAGTACAATGAAGTAGATACTTGTGCTGCTGAGTTTGAAGCGCTCACTCCATATCTTTACTCTTCTACAAATATTACAAAACTTCCAAATATACAAAAGCGTCAAAGCGACAAGAAAAAAGTGATGATTATCGGTGGCGGACCAAACAGAATTGGACAAGGTATCGAGTTTGACTACTGTTGTGTTCATGCTGCGTTTGCCCTCAAAGAGATGGGTATTGAGACAATTATGTATAACTGTAACCCTGAGACTGTCTCAACTGACTACGATACTTCCGATGTACTTTATTTTGAGCCTATCGACTTTGAGCACGTAAGAGAAGTGATAGAAAATGAAAATCCAGATGGCATCATCGTACACTTTGGTGGACAAACGCCACTCAAACTTGCAGATTCTCTCACAAAAATTGGTGCAAAAATCTCAGGAACTCCTTCGGCAGTTATTGATCTTGCTGAAGATAGAGAGCAATTCTCAAACTTTGTTATCAAAAATGGCCTCAGACAGCCTGACAACGGTCTTGCACGCACAAAAGAAGAGTCGTATGTAATCGCTGAGCGACTTGGTTATCCTGTGCTTGTTCGTCCATCATTTGTTCTTGGCGGACGTGGTATGCGTATCGTTTATAGCGAAGATGAACTCAAACAATATATGGATGTAGCAGTTTCTGTTTCTCACAATGCACCAGTTCTTATTGATAGATTTTTAGATCAGGCTATCGAGCTTGATGTCGATGCTATCTGTGATGGTACAGAGGTTTATATCGGTTCTGTTATGCAACATATCGAAGAAGCAGGTATCCACTCAGGAGATAGCGCTTGTTCACTTCCTCCAGTAAATCTCTCTAAAGAACTGATAGAAAAAGTTGAGCAGCAGACAAAGACTATCGCACTGGGCCTTGGTGTTGTTGGACTTATGAATGTTCAGTACGCTATTCATGCGGGTGACATCTATCTTATCGAGGTAAATCCAAGAGCTTCAAGAACAGTTCCTTTTGTCTCCAAAGCGACTGGTATGCCACTTGCAAAAGTTGCAACACGTGTTATGATGGGTGAAAATCTCAGAGATGCTCTTGCGTTTTATGACAAATATAAGATAGTCGAAGAGGCAAACGGTCTTCTTCGTCCACATCTTAAAGGTCATATCTCTGTCAAAGAGGCAGTTTTCCCTTTCCATAAACTTTATGGAGCAGACCTTGTTTTATCTCCTGAGATGAAATCAACAGGTGAAGTTATGGGTATCAGCTCGAACTTCGGTATCTCTTTTGCCAAAGCACAACTCGCAGCGGGCAACAAGATTCCAACAGGTGGCACATGTTTCCTCTCGTTTGTTGACACTGATAAAAAACATGCAGCGGAGATCGCTAGCGGTCTTCATAAAAATGGTTTCAAACTTGTAGCGACAAAAGGTACACAGACTATTATCGAAGAAGCAGGTATACCTTGTGAGAGAGTTCTTAAAATTTCAGAAGGACGTCCAAATATAGAAGACAGCATGAAAAATGATGAAATCTCTATGGCTATCAACACTTCAGATAACAACACATCTAAAAAAGATGCCGTAAAAATCCGTCAAGAAGTTCTTAAACGCAACATACCATACTTTACAACACTCAGTGCTGCACGTGCGCTCATTTTAGCACTTGAAGAGATGAAAGATGCTTCATGGTCTAGACCTCAAGCCCTACAAGATTTCCTCGCTTAAAACGTGGATATTATCCTTGCACAAACCGACACCACTGTCGGTTTTTTATCTCAAGATGCACAAAAGCTCTATGAGATAAAATCGCGTGCAAACTCCAAACCTTTTATTAAAGTCTTTGCAAGCTTCGCAGCCCTTACACAAAGCGGGCAAAGAGTTCCAAATAAGCACAAAAAACTTCTCAGACATGCAAAAAAAACAAGCTTCATTGTCAAACAAAACTCTTTTCGCGTTGCCCCTTCACTTTTAAATTCTGCACTCATTCGTGAACTTACGTGGAGTTTTTCAACCTCTGCAAACGAATCTGGAAAAAAGTTTGAGAGAGTTTTTTGCCTAGCAAAAGCTGATATAATAGTAGAAGACAATCGAGGACTTAGAGAAAATAGTGCTTCGGCCATCTATGTTCTTGGTCAAAAAAAAAGAAGGAGACTCCGATGAATAAAGTTGTCCAGGCATTTCTAACAGGCGCGTTTATCACCTTTATTTTTGATTTTTTTATCATCTTGGGTATTAAAGAAAATTATATTGATTTTTACAAGATAGACCTTTATTACAATATTCTCTTTGCAGACAATCAAAGTCTAGTTCTCTTTCTTCTTTTTACTGCGTTTTTTGGATATTTGGTTTTGTATGTGGATGCTAATAAAATCAAACTTCCAATCATCATATTTTTTTTCATAGCCTCCCTTTCTACGCTTATTCCCTCCATAGGACATGCACTTGGAGCAGAACTTTTTATGCAAAAGAATCAAACGTTTAAATCAAAAAGATATACTTTCACCGGCGATGTTTACTATATTGGCCGAAAAAACATAACATTTTATGATTATGAGCTTCAAAAAACAATTTTACTAAAAAAAGAGGAACTTCAATAATGAAACATATTTCAAGTTTGACAAGCGGCGTTGCACTTGGCGGTGCAGGCTTAGTAATGATGAGTATACTCAGCGGATGCTCTCAAGAAGAGCAGATACCTGCTAATAAATTTCTAATCATAGAACAGCAGGCGAATGGAAAATATCTCGTCGTCGAAGAGATGCCAACTGATGGACCTAGCCGCGCGATTATCCGTGAAAAAGATGCCAATGGCAATACGGTCGAGCGTTTTATGAGTGAAGCTGAGATGAAAACACTTGCAGAACAAGAGTATCTCAAAACGCAAGATGGTACGAGCGAGACTGTTCAAGGCGGCGATAGCAGTGCTGGCATGGGACTTGCGGGAACTATTCTCGCAGTTGCGGCAGGATCACTTCTTGGAAATATGATAGGAAATGCTCTTATGAAGAACAAAAATTTCTCACAAAGAGCTACAAGTGTCAATCAAAGTCCTTACTCACGCTCTGCTGCTGCAAAATCTTCTAACAAAAAAAGCTTTTTTGGCTCTTCAAGTTCAAGTAGTAGCTCTAGTAAATCAAGTTTTGGGAGTTAAGTATGGTAGAGATTCAAAAAGTAAAACCACTTGATGATGCCACACTTGAAGAGCTTGGCTTTGCCTGGCATACAGATAGTGATGGAAGCAAATATATCAGTGATGAGCTCGTAACCATAAGCTCACAGCAAGCGGAAGATTATTATGAAGCTGTTAATGAGATCTATGATATGTATGTCCAAGCGGCGGAGCATGTCATCAGCAATGATCTCTATTTTGAACTTGGCATCCCTTTTAATCTTGTTGATGCCATCAAAAAAAGTTGGGAAAATGATGTCCATTGGCATCTCTATGGACGCTTTGATCTTGCAGGTGGTATTGATGGCAAGCCTATAAAACTTATCGAGTTTAATGCGGACACACCTACGGGACTTTTTGAGACAGCTCTGCTTCAATGGGCTATTCTCAAACACAACAATATGAACGATCAGATGCAGTTTAATAACGTCTATGAGGCCATCAGTGAAAACTTCAAGCGTCTTATCACTCTCTTTGATGACACAGAAGTATTTGAAGAGCGTTATGATGGCTGGAAGATCCTTTTCTCAAGCATGCAAGGCAACACAGAGGAAGAGACTACAACAAGGCTCTTACAGCAGATGGCAACGGACGCTGGATTTAACACTGGTTTTGAATTTCTTCAAAATACCCACTTTGATGAGAATGGTATCTTTGATGCGAATGAAAATAGTTATGAATATTGGTTTAAACTCTATCCATGGGAAGATATTGCTATTGATGAGCCAGAGCTTGCGACTATTCTCACAAGTATAATGCAAAACCAAAAAGCAATCATCCTCAATCCTGCCTACACCCTGCTCTTTCAGTCCAAAGGGATGATGAAGATACTTTGTGATCTTTTTCCAGATTCTACGTATCTGCTCAAAACCTCATTTGAGCCACTTCAAGGTATCAAACAGGTAGAAAAAACAGTTTTTGGAAGAGAAGGTGCAAATACAAAGATTATTGATGCTAATGGCTCCACACTTGAGCAAAATGACGGACCGTATGCAAACTTTAAAAAAATCTATCAAGAGTATGTGGAGTTCCCAAAAGATGCGCATGGAGATAAATATCAAGCTGGCGTTTTCTTTGCCTATGAGGCATGTGGACTGAGTTATAGAAAAGGTTCAGAGATTATGGACAATATGAGTAAATTTGTGGGGCATGTTATACGTTAATGTGAAGGAATCAAACGAAGATATCCGTTTGACTCATAGGGACAAAAGTCCCTACAAGACCCTAGAGATAAACTTGTCAATTATTTATTCGCAAGTTTCTCTTTGAGGATTATTTTTCCACTCTCAACACCTGGTTGATCATAGGCGTTGATATACATAAACTTCGCACACACAGAAGTTAAAAGTTCATACTCATACATCAAACTAGCAATAGCTCTCTCATTAACACCGGTAATAGTGATTACATCACAAGGGATATCACCTAAGTTATTGATAGATTCTATACTTGCATCGGCTTGCATATTAATAAGAGAAGAAAACTCTACATTATCAAGATAATCCAGCTCTTCAAGTCCCGCAAGTGTGATCTGAGGAATTTTAAGATGATTATCAAAATCTTCAACTTTGATAACTGTGACCGTTTTATCACGCACACCGCCTACTATAAGCTGTAAAAATGAGTGTTGGTCTATCGGTCCGATAATGCCTATCGGAGTCATACCTTGTCTGCTTTGGTTGATATCCTCTTTTCCAAGACTCTCTCCCCAAAGTTGGATATACCATTTATTAAAGCCCTCTAAACGCGATGAATAAGAGAAAACAACATTGATATTAAACTTGTTTCTATACTCTGTAAAAAATCTTGCTTTTCTCATCACTCGTGAGTGGTAATCAACCTGAGATTCACTCTGCGCACTGAGTTTGAAAAAAGAGTTATAAACATCTTTCGCACCGGCGAGAAGCTCATCAATATCCATACCAACGATAGCAAGAGGTAAAAGACCTACAGCAGTAAAGACGGAAAATCTTCCACCGACATTTTTAGGTATTTCAAAAGTTTGCATACCATTACTTTGCGCATAAAAATTGAGCTTAGAGTCATTCTCAGTGATGACCACAGTATTTGTCTTGTCTACCGTCACTAAGGTATGCATATATTTAAAAATAGAGACCGTCTCAACTGTTGTTCCAGATTTTGAGATGATAACAAAAAGTGTATCATTGAGGTCAATATTTGCAATTTTTGACTGAATATCTATAGGGTCTGTAGTCTCTAAAAAGTAAAGATTTTTAGGAAATTTTTTAGAATGTTTGAGAAATTTATAAATCGCATAGGTTCCCAAAGTGCTTCCACCAATTCCAATCACCACGATATTTTTTTGCTTCACATTTTTTGCATACGCCTTAAACGCAGTCGTATCTTGGTTCACAAGATTGTAATATCCGATATACTCTTTTTCTTTAAGTATTTCACTAAAAAGTTCATCATCAGAGATTGTAGGTGTAAAATTATTTTGATAGTGCATGCTTCTTCCTTATCTTCTCATATTATAAACGCAAGGCTTATACTTTGCTTTTAGTGTAAAAATAGTTTGTAGCAGCAACAAAACCATCAACACTTCCACAGTCAAAACGCTTTCCTTGGAACTTAAACGCAACTACTCTGCCTTGTTTTGCTTGTTCTAAAAGTGCATCTGTGATTTGAATCTCTCCGCCTTTTCCAGGTTTCACGTCTTTGATGATATCAAAAATATCTGGGGTAAGAATATAGCGTCCGATAATTGCAAGATTTGAAGGGGCATCTTTTGGATCAGGCTTTTCTACCATATTTTGTACACGCATGATGTTTGGAGTGATAAATTCACCTGCAACAACACCATATTTATTTGTATCTTCTGGAGCAACTTCTTCAACTGCAACAATAGAGCATCTATAAATATTATACATTTTGACCATCTGTGCTAGAACAGATTCGCCATCTGCATTATCACAAAGGTCATCTGCGAGGATAACTGCAAAAGGTTCATCGCCTATGAGAGTCTCCCCAGTAAGAATTGCATGACCCAAGCCCTTCATTTCTACTTGTCTTGTATAGCTGATAGTACAATTTTTTACAATGTCCCTAATCTCTGTCATAAGCTCTTCTTTAGAAGTGCCATTAATTTGCAGTTCAAGTTCATAAGATCTGTCAAAGTGGTCTTCAATAGCACGTTTTCCACGGCCTGTGACGATTGCCATCGTGTCAATGCCAGCACTTCTTGCCTCTTCTACACCATACTGCAAAAGTGGCTTTGTGAGAATTGGTAACATCTCTTTTGGAATAGCTTTCGTTGCCGGTAAAAATCTTGTGCCATAACCGGCAGCTGGAAATAGACATTTTCTTACACTTGTTTTCATACTTAAAATCCTTGATAATTTATATTAAATTTTACAACAAAAGAGTACAAACACATCTTAAAGTTCTATTTAAATTTTTAGCTTGTAAACCTTGGCATGGGGATTTACAATCACTTGCTCAAATAGATTTGCATCATACTCTTCTAAAACCATCAATTGAATATAAAGTGAGTTATATGTCGCATCATCAAGCAGTAAAAAAGTGTTGTAATTGGACATATAAACAATATTAATATTAGAGTTCATATCTACTATCTTTACCTCTTTTTTCAGCTGCATATCTTTATCATAGAATGTTTTAACAAATCTCTTTGGAGTTACTTTTTGTTTTCCAAGCGTAAGTGTAAAAGTCGTTTTATCCATAAATACTTCTTGACTGAGCTGAATAGAAGAACCTACATCACGGAAGTTTCTACTTATAAAATAAAAAGGTGCTTTTTTCTCTTTGCCATTCATAAGGTCAATGTAGGAAAACTTTGTAACCGTTGGATAAATATTGAGCATATTAAAAGGAAGATAGAAATAGACATCACGTGTCTTTTTTGGTAGTTCCATCTGCGTTTGCAGTGAAAGTAAAAAATCATTTGTATCTTTAAATCCATAATCGCTGCTCATCTGTTCTACATAAGAAAAAGATCTATTGGCTTCATAATTTTTTTCCGTATATTCTACATCTAACCTTGCCATCTTTGCGGCTTGTACTTGTGGTGATGAGAGAATAAAACTCACAGGAAAGTTCACATCTCCATCATGTTTTCCACCGTCAATAAGTGTTTTTACATCAGCATAATAACGAATAGGATAACCATAATCCCACCATGCGACGACATAGTCTTCTCTTTGGGCTTTTGATTTGAGTGTGTCGAGCACTTTTACTTCATCTGCGTTCATCACAGTAGGTACTTTATACTCTTCTATGTGTTTATAGTTTGGATATAAAATTGCCAGAGTAAACGCAATCATACTGAGATATTTGAGTTTTGCTGTGGGCATAATACGAGCGACTTCTGTGATCAAAAACGCAACCCCAAAAGCAAGTACTGGAACGGCATAAATAGTAAAACGCAGTCCACCGACACTTGCTAAAAAGCCAAGGCCTACAAGAGGAAGTGCAAGGAGCATTATTTTATGTTTGTACACAAGATATGCATATCCGACAACAGAGAGAATAAAAGTAATCGGATGACCACTGATACGATTTGCAAACTCAGAAAAAGGTATCGCTCCCGCTTCACGAACCGTCTGCATCACGGCGTAGTAGTGAAGGCCCATACCCTCTTGAGTAACAAGCAATGTATCTGTAAAAACATAGAGTTTAAGTCGTAGCCAGATAGGGTCAAAGCCACCCGTGGCGAAGAAGCTAAGTACAGCGATGCCTAAGAGGTACAGAGCATATTTATCCAGCTTTTCTTGTTTAAAAAGTATATAAAGCCCGACTACAATAGGTAGACGAATCAGAGCATCCACATCCATCATCGCAAAAAGCATGATGGCTAGAAGCTTATAATTAAAAATATTTTTTCTCTCAAATATCAAAGCGTAGAGAAGAATAAGCGCAAAAAACGAAAACTCTAACGAGTAACTCTGCGGATACCACCATCTATAGATGATAATATCAATGGCTGTGATAAGAAGATATTTTTCCTCTTTTGTATTGATCGCCCAAATAATAGACCAAAGTAAAAATACCGGAAGAACGATATTAAGCATATCCGTATCATAATAGCCCACCATCGTACGGTTATAATAGCTCCATGCAACTGAAGCAAGTAATGCCGCAATAAATCCAAGGCTAAGATTATGCAGGGTTTTTGCTATAAGAATCATCGGGATAACAATAAGTGAGCTCAGCACAACAGGCATATAGAGAATAACACTTTCAAAAGAAAACGGCAATATTTTTGCAAAAAACGCAGTGAGTTGTGAAGCTGCTAAAGTTGTTGGAGAGAGGTCATTTGGCTGCGAAATTCCGCTGAGTATATCGCGCGCACCCTCTGCCCAAAAGTAGCCATCATTTGTGTTAATCATAAACTGACCATTAAACTTAAAAGCCTCGTAGTCACCAAATTGATAAATCCATATCAAACGCAGTGCAACTGAGAATGAAAACGCAAGAAGAATGTAGAGCAGTGTGAGTTTTGTTTCTTTATCTATTTGTATCAAAGTTTGCCTTTTGTATAAAATTCTTTTGAGTCTTTTTTACCAGACTTTGATTTCGTTATAAACGCTGTCTCGCTCTACCGGAGTAAAGCCGCTATTTTTGATAAGTGCCGTAAAATCTTCTAGCACAACACCATTGGCACTCGCAGCACCTGCTGCGGAGTTTATAGACTCTTTTTCTATCGTTCCATCGAGATCATTTGCCCCAAACTCTTGTGCTACGAGTGCGAGATTGACAGTCGAAGTCACCCAGTAGGCTTTAAGATGTGGGACGTTATCAAGGACGAGGCGTGCGACTGCCATAGTTTTGAGTATCTCATTGGCTGTAATCGGCGCTTTGATGTTGAGATAGTTGTTTTCTGTCTGATAAACAAGCGGGATAAAGCAGTTAAATCCACCTGTAATGTCTTGAAGTGCGCGAATACGCATCATATGATCTATGCGATTTTCACGGCTCTCTACGTGTCCAAAGAGCATTGTAACATTGGACTTTTTACCGCGTTCATGCCATTTTCTGTGAATCTCAAACCACTGATCCGAAGTCACTTTACCTTTACAGATAAAGTCACGTACCTTCTCATCAAAGATCTCAGCGCCGCCGCCAGGCATAGAGTCTACGCCATTTTCAAGCATAAGATCAAGAACCTCATCGTAGCTGAGTCCATGATGACGGGAAAGAAAATCCACCTCAGCCGCTGTGAGTGCTTTGACATGCAGGTGCGGATACTGCGTTTTTATCTTTTTAAAGATA
Source organism: Sulfurimonas sp. (assembly GCA_028687935.1). Taxonomy (GTDB): domain Bacteria; phylum Campylobacterota; class Campylobacteria; order Campylobacterales; family Sulfurimonadaceae; genus Sulfurimonas. The sequence continues at coordinate 141,105 of JAQTZE010000004.1, read as the reverse complement.
CCAAGATACCAATCCAGCGTGACATTTGGGTTGTGCGCAGAGACGATATGCACCTCTTTGGCACCTCGCTCATCTATCTCAGCGACAACTTTCATGATATCTTCATGGCTCATCGTATATTGGTTGGGATTTTTTCGTGTTGCCGAATAAGCGCAAAATTTACACACATCTGCACAGACATTTGTCGGATTGATATGGCGATTTATATTAAAGTAAGTTTTATTACCGTGAAGCTCTTTACGTCTTGCATCAGCCAAATTGCCGAGCTCAAAAAAGTCCATATCGTAGAGTGCGAGTGCTTCATCAAAAGTTATTCTGTTTTGTATCATTTTATAGTCCTGGTGCTTTCCACATTGAAGTCGTGATGTTAGCATCTACTAACTTTAGTTGGGCTTCATATGCGCTTTGCCATTTTATTTTTATTGCCTTATAAAGTTTTGTATTTTCTGCGTTTGGAAGATATGTTTTATCCCACACGACAAGCGCTTTAGCTGCGTTTTGTAAGTTTTCATACACGTTGCATCCGACACCTGCCGCCATCGCAGCACCCAAAGCGGTTGCTTCTGTAACTTTTGGGATTTTCACAACACAGCCTGTGACATCTGCGAGTATCTGTGACCAGAGTTCACCTCTGCTCGCACCTCCTGCAAAGACCAACTCTTCTATCTTTATAGCGCTAAAAGCTTGGATTTTTTCAAGGTTGATACTTGAGACAATCGCTGCGTTTTCTTCAAGAGCACGGAATATAGAAGCTCTGTTACATTTACTTGCATCAAGAGAGAGATTTAAAAAACTTGGAGCCCCATGATACCATTTGCCATATTTCATAGCATCTGAAAATATTGGCAATATGCCATATGAACCGACGGGAACCTCTTTGGCTTTTTCTTCTAAAAGAGTATAGACATCGATACCACGCTCTTTTGCCTCAAGTTTTTCCATATCACAAAACGCATCCCGAAACCAACGCATTACAAGACCACTAAAAAAAGTAATCCCTTCTGCTTGAGAGAGACCTTCGATGACATGAGGATTGACGCGGATGCCCATATCTTTTGGACACTGCGTTTGCGATGGGATATTGACTACTTGCTGCCAAAAAGAGCCGCCCAAAACTGCAACCTGACCTGCTTCGACTACGCCAAGTCCCGCAGAGCCGAGTTGTACATCCCCACCACCCATAACGACTTTTGTAGCAAGAGAGAGTCCCGTTACGATTGAGGCTTCCTGTGTGACATTTCCCATCAAAGTCCCGACTTCTAAAACAGGAGGAAAGATATCTTCTTTGAGCCCCACTCGTTTTGCCATCTCTGGCATCCACTTGCGTTTTTCAAGAGAAAAGATGCCCGTTGTTCCGCCATTGCTTGGATCTGTCGCAATCACTCCAGAGAGTTTTGCGAGTATCCAGTCACCTATCATGGAAATTGACGCGACTTTTTCATAGAGCTCAGGTCGGTTGTTTTTGAGCCAAAGTATGCGAGGAAGTGCGCCAAGAGCAAAAGTCTGCCCTGAGTCTGCATAAAATTCCTCTTCAAGGTTTGGAAAATTTTCTTTGAGATATCGCACCTCTTTATCCGCTCTCGCATCGACATTTGCCACAGCCCAAAGTTCTCTACCCTCTTTATCATAAAGGACAATTCCCTCACGCATACTCGTAGCACTCAGCGCTAAAATATCTGCTGCGTTTATAGCTGCGTTTTGTATCGCTTCTTTGATACAGGCACAAACAAGAGTCCAGTTTGTCTCAAAATCAAAGGACATAGAGTTTGCCACGCCTGCTTCTTCAAGATGGCTCCACTCTTTTTGTCCGACACTAATTTGATTGCCAAGGGTGTCAAAAAGTACAGCGCGGACACTTCCTGTTCCAGCATCTATAGCAAGTAAATAGTTCATATTATTTTTTGAGTTTTGCTTGTTCAAGTTCCCAATATTCCATGGCGAAACTATTCTCTTCGCTGATACTTTTATATCCGCCAAGTTTATCCGCTCGAAGAACTGCAAGCATCGTATGTTCTACAATATCACTCACGATCTGCGCCTCTTTTTTGTTTTTGCCAAAAGAGATTACCGCTGCGTTTTTAATCACCATATAATTTGGAGAGGGATCAAGAGGCATTTCATTTGTCGCATATCTATGAAAATATTCCATATAAGCTTTTTTATAATTATTAACACCCTCTTCAAGGTTTGTATCTTCCATGATCAGAGGCACTCTTTTGGTTCTGATTATATGTTCAGGTGTCAAAACGCCACGCGAAGCGAAACTTCGTAGATTTTCCTGTGAAGCGTAAAATTTTGCCAGAGGTGATTGGTTGATAACAACAGAGACTTCGTAGCCTTTTTGTGCAGAGAAAAACTTCTGAATTTTGATAATATCGCAATCACTTCGTATAAGTGTATGTTCCAAATTTACAGACGCGTTTTCTTCTAAAAACACTTCTGCTTTGGAGACTGCGTTTATCATCTTCTCATACGATTTTTTTGCATCATCATCAAAAGTAAAGATACCGTGGTTATGCAAAATTATGCCCCCTAGTTTCGTCCAATCCACTCCTTTGGTCATCTCATAAATCGTATGTGCGAGAATAAATCCCGGCATAACATAAGGTACGATCAAAAAGTTCGGATAGAGTTTTTTGATATTTTCTTCGCCGCTCACTGCGTTTGAGATAGTCACAACAGCATCTGCGTGTGTATGGTCCACAAACTTATAAGGAATCAGTGCGTGCAAAATAGCTTCTACTGAAGGATTTGGAGCGGAGCTATCACTCATCGCTGCTTTTTGTCCCGCTACCATATCGCTATCGCTGAGTTCAGAGAGTTTTGCCATCTCTAAAAGTGCAGCAAGTTTCACTGGAGCAAAACCTGCGGCTTCGATACTTACAAGATCCCAACCGCTCCCTTTGACAAGCAGTATTTTTTCGCCATTTTGGATAGTTTTTACCGAGGTATTGCCGCCGCCATGTAAGACAAGCTGATCATTGCGCCCTAAAAGATTGGAGGTGTAGACACGCAACTCCAAATCACTTGTAAATTTTTTTGCTTCTTCATCTCGCCATAAATTTTCCATCATTTATCCTAACACTTCAAGTTCATCTGTGTACTTTTCTTCACAAAACGGCTCAAAGCTTGATTTGTAAATCTTATAATGCTCAGAAGTTTTATGTCCTTCAAGTGCAAGCTCATCTCTCCAAGTCTCTACCGCCATAAATTTTCTTCTGTTGTTTTCATATTGAAATATTTCATAGAAAATTGCCCCATCTTCGGCTTTGCTAGGCACTACCATAGCACTTAGCAACTCTTTCATTTTTGCCTCACAACCCTCTTTTGCTAGAAATGTCACCCTTTTTGTAATCGTCATATGCTTCTCTCCATAGTTGTTTAAAAATTAATCTGCAAGATTATATCAAATTAAAGTAAGTGCACTATAATTAAGAAAAAATTATTTATAAAGTACTCACAATGGATTTATTACTGCAGATAGAAAACATCATCGAAAAGAACGGTTCAGATTTTGAGCTCTCCAAACTTTTCAAACAATATATTACAGAGTACAAAAGTTCTCTCCCAGAGCTTTTTCAAAGTTCTCAAGGGAAAGATTTTTTAGTCAAACATACCAAAAAGCTTGATTCTATTTTAGAACTCATGTACAAAACAGTACTCAGACGCGCTTTTGGCAACTATATGCCGATGCGAAGCAATATTCCTATCGCGATAGTCGCACTTGGAAGTTACGGACGAGAACAGCTTTGTGTTCATAGTGACATCGATTTACTCATCGTTTATGAAGAGATAAACGGCTATAACCTTGAACTTATTATAGAAAAACTTTTTTATCTTGCACTCGATGCGGGACTCAAACTCGGACACAGAGTTCATAAAGTCAATGACCTTTTCAAAGCAAGTACAGAAGATATTACTATTCGTACCTCGCTTATGGAGTCTCGTCTTATTACAGGTTCTACATTTACCTGGCATGCAACGATGCGCCAGCTCAACCGTATCCGACTCTATAAACAAAAAGAGTTTATTCTGGCAAAAATAGAAGAGGCACAGATCAGAAGAAAGAAAAATCCGACCTCAATGCAGCCAAATATCAAAGAGAGTGTTGGCGGTCTTCGTGATACACAGCTTCTCTACTGGATTGCGCAGACTATTTATGGTATCTCAAGCCTCAAAGAGATGAGTGGTAATTTGTTTAGCGATGAAGAGTACAAAGAGTATCGCATGGCACTTGAACTTCTCTTTCGTGTTCGAAGTGCTCTACATCTTATTACCAACAAACAAGAAGATAGGCTTTTGCTCGAACATATTCCAGCAGTAAGCCGTTTGCTTGGATTTTCGGATGAGCGAAAAATGGTCACAAGGGTACTCCAAGCACAATGGCGTATCAATAACTTTACGCAGATTTTTGCAAAAAAAATGGTACGCCAATATCTTGTAGAAAAACCGATGATTGCAACTCTTAGACAAAGCCGTCTAAGCAAAGGTTTCTACCTTATAGATGATCGCCTCTACGCTTCTTATAATATCAAGTTTAAATCTATCAACTCACTTTTAGAGATGCTTGTCGCCTTAAAAGACAAACCGTATCAGTTTGATGCGGGCTTTTTAAACCAATTTACCTATGCAAAAATCGCGCATCCTCTCTCTAAAAAAACATACACTCTACTCAAAGAGCTCCTCAAAAAACGCAACATGCACTGCTTTTTAAAACTCTTTTATGACGCTGGCATCTTGCATCAACTCTTTTTAAATTTCAAAAAAGTAATGCATCTTCCGCAGTTTGACGGCTATCATCACTTTCCCGTTGATATCCACTCCATCAACTGTATCAAATTTCTTGAAAACATTGAAGATCCTTTTATCAAAGAGCTTTATGATGAGCTCAGTGATGAAGAGCGACTCCTTCTCAAAATCGCAGTACTTTTCCACGATACGGGCAAAGGACGCAAACAAGATCATAGTGAAGTGGGGGCAAAACTAATCGCTCCTTTGGCGAAACGACTCGCACTCAGTGAAGATGCGCTCAATCGTATTGTTTTACTTGTAAGACATCATATTCTCATGAGCAGCGTTGCGTTTAAAGAGAATATTCATAATGAAAAAACACTTTATACCTTTATGTCGTATATCAACGATACGAAAAATCTCAAACTTCTTTATATCCTCACCTATGCAGATATTAACGGTGTCGGGGGAGAGACCTATAACTCTTTTAACTCCAAACTACTCCACGATCTCTACAAAAGTGCGCTTGAAGTCTCTGAAAACGCAAACAGAATTACCGATGCGAGTAAACGCATCAATATAGAAAAACGCCTTGTCAACTCGGCTGCGTTTAAAGAGCTTCCACTTCTTTTACAAAAAAAGATACTCCGAATCGAGTCAAATCTTTTCTTTTTCTCTCATACGTTAGAAGATATCAGCTCCATAGCCCTCCAAGCAAAAGAGGTGCAAGACTACAGTTTCAATATCAAACATAAACAATTTTTGACTATTGAGATCTTTAGAAAAATACCGCTCAACATCAGTTATCTCCTTGCAAGTCTCAGCCGCTTAGATGTCGGAACAATGGAGATTCTTACACTCTTTGATGACGTAAAATATTTCAAAATAGATTTTGTTAAAAATATCACTGATGAAGAAATCGCAGATGTTGAAGAGATTATTGCCAACTCTTTTGATATGAAACAAGAGGTAAAAAATCTTGATATAACCATCAAAAAAGAGCAGATAAGCATCGACTGTGACCATTCACTCACTCATGCAGAGGTCAGTGTTCAAACAAGTAACCAACGAGGTCTTTTAGCCTACATCATGAGCTGTTTTGAAACGCTCAATATCAATATTGTTACCGCCAAGATCCACAGTAGTAAACATAAGGTCAAAGACACTTTTTTAATGGAAAAACAAAACGATATATGTAATAATGTCGACAAAATCTATACACTTTTAACAAAATAAAATACAAAAGGCCACAGATGTGCGGAATAGTTGGATATATAGGCAAAAAAAATACAAAAGAGATTTTATTAGAGGGCTTAAAAGAGCTTGAATATCGTGGTTATGACTCTGCTGGCATCGCCGTTTTACAGCATGACAATTTTGAAAGCTATAAAGCTGTCGGGAAACTTGTCAACCTTGAAGAGAAAACAAAAGATTTTATTACACAAGATTTTGCAGTTGGTATTGGTCACACACGTTGGGCAACACACGGAAAACCTACAGAACTCAATGCCCACCCACATTTAGGTGAGAGCTCATATGTCGTTCATAATGGTATAATTGAAAACTATGCAAAACTCAAAAAAGAGCTTATGAGTGAAGGTGTCACTTTTTTAAGTCAAACAGACACGGAAGTCATCGTGCATCTTTTTGAAAAAAACCTCAAATCCGCTTCAAGTGCCCTCGAAGCTTTTACAAAGACTATATCTCAGCTCCACGGAGCATACGCAATCTTACTTGTCACAAAAAGTGAAGATGAGAGTATCTTTTTTGCAAAACACGGTTCACCTATGCTTGTGGGCATTGATGCACAAAATGACAAATATTTTGCCTCTTCAGACACACCACTCATCGGTCACTGCACAGATGTGAACTATTTTGAAGATGGTGATTACGGATATGTTTCACCAAACGCAATCGTTATTTTTGACAAAGATGGCAATAAAAAGAACCCACGTTTTACAAAACTGACACAGAACAAACTCTCTGCACAAAAAAATGGTTTTAGATTTTTTATGGAAAAAGAGATTTACGAGCAAAGCGATGTTATCACCGATACACTTCTTGGAAGACTCAGCGATGAGGGTATTGTTTTTGATGAACTTGATGCCTCACTTTTTGATGGGATTAACGAGATCAAACTCTGTGCTTGTGGAACATCATACCATTCAGCTTTAAGCGCGACTTATCTTTTTGAACGTTATGCGAAGATAAAAACATCCGTAGAAGTTGCTAGCGAATTCCGTTACCGTTCACCTATCATGAGCAAAGACACTCTTTTTGTCGTTATCTCTCAAAGTGGTGAAACTGCTGATACCCTTGAAACACTCAAGATGGCAAAAGCAGCAGGGCTGAAGACTTTGGTCATCTGTAACGTCGACAACTCTTCAATGGTGCGTTTGGCTGATGCTTGTATCCTCACACGTGCAGGTGTTGAAAAAGGTGTTGCTTCGACAAAAGCTTTCGCAACCCAAGTGATGGTCTTTTGGATGCTCAGTATGTATGTTGCCAAACTCAAAAATTCTCTTGATGCCAAAGAGATAGCAAAACAGATCGCGCTTATGCGCCAAGTACCCCTAAGTACAAAAGTAAGTGATGTAACACATGAACACATCAAAAGACTCTCAAAACGCTACCTTCACGGACATGGTTTCTTTTTTATCGGTCGAGATATATTCTATCCTCTCGCCCTCGAAGGTGCGCTTAAACTCAAAGAGATTTCCTATCTTCATGCGGAAGGGTATCCATCTGGCGAGATGAAACACGGTCCTATTGCACTTGCTGACCCTGAACTTTTTACTATCGCTCTTTTGCCACAGCATCTTCTCTATGAAAAAGCAAAAAGTAATGTCGAAGAGCTCAGCGCACGCGACTCTACTATCTGTGCTATCAGTGCTCTTGAGTTTGACAAAGCAGATGACTTTATTCCAATTAGCTCATGTCAGGACTATATGCTTGAATTTTTTGAGATGATGGTTGTGCTGCAACTGCTTTCACTTGAGATTTCTGTTCGACTTGGCAATGATGTTGATATGCCGAGGAACTTGGCAAAAAGTGTAACAGTAGAATAAGATTTTCTAATTTCACGTAGAATTAATTTTTACTTAGCTAATATAAGCGCTTATATTTAGAAGAAGAGGAATTATGCAAACAAAAAATAGACTTCTTATAATCGTAACATTGATGTTACTCGCGCTAGGGATAGCAACTATTATCAATGTTTCACTCAACTTTAGAGATTATAGTATCAACAGCGCTGTTGATAAGTCAAAGATGACTGCAAATCTCGTTAAAGATGGGCTCACTGCTCATATGCTAAATGGTACAATGGACAAAAGAGCTTATTTTTTAAACCAGATATCCAATACAGATGATGTCAAAGCTTTATGGATTGTGCGTTCGCAAAATGTTATCAAGCAATATGGCACAGGCTTTCAGAATGAGTCTGTGCGTGATGTTATAGATGAAAAAGTTTTAGCAACAGGTGAAGAGTTCAAAGAGATCAGAGAAAAAGCAGACAAAATTCTCTTACGAGTCACTATTCCTTATAAAGCAACTGCAGAAATTAACAGCCCAAACTGCTTAAGCTGTCATGATGTCAAACGCGGCGATACACTCGGTGCTATCAGCATGGAGTTTGACATTACAAGTATGCGAAACAGCGGGATGTTTACTATTCTCAAGATACTTGGAATCAACCTTCTATTTATAGTGATAGTACTTTTCCTTATCAACTACTATGTCACACCATATATGAAACTCTTTCAAAATCTTCAAGATGGTATTACTAAAGCCTATAGTGGTGATTTTACCCATGAGTTTTCAACATCTGTTTCAGGTGATGGAAGAGAAATCGTCAATCAAATCAATACACTCTTTAGAAAGATGCAAGCGACTTTTGGGGATATAAAATACAATCTCGGTACCTTTATCCCGCAAGGCTGCGTTTCATCAGCGGATCCACTGCATGAAGCAAAAACAATTATCGGAGAGCTTTCAGATATCTATAAATTCAAAAAAACGATAGAGATAGATGCTTCAAAAGCTGTTGTTTATAGCAGAATCACTGATGTTTTAAAAACAAAGTATAAAATTGCGAACTTCTCTTTTTATGAAGTAAATAATATAACTAGCTTCAGAAAACTTATCTATATCTCAGAGGGAGAAAGTATCTGCTTGGATAGCGTCAATGATGATGCCAGCCTTTGCCGTGCACACAGAACAAAAACAGATGTTATCTCTACCGAATTTATAGACCTGTGCAAAACTTGTAATGCGCATGATTTCAAATATATTTGTCTTCCCTTTACGATCAATAATGACAACTCTCTTGTCATTTCTATCACGGCAAATAATGTTAATGAGATCAATAAAATCAATGCACAACTACCAAGTATCAAAAACTATCTTGAAGCGGCGAAACCGGTGATAGAGAGTCGAATACTTATGGATAAACTCCGTGAGACTTCACTGAAAGATCCTATGACAGGACTTTACAACAGAAGATTTTTAGAAGAATTTATCGATCAATTTATGTCTCAGGCAAAACGTTCCAATGAGACCTACAGCATACTAATGCTCGATGTTGACTACTTCAAAAAAGTCAATGATACTTATGGACACGATGTAGGCGATAAAGTCATCGTTGAAATAGGAAAAGTTTTACATGATTGTATCCGTGAAGCGGATCTCGCAATACGTTATGGAGGCGAAGAGTTCGTTGTTCTGCTCTACAATGCAAGTGAAGAAGGCACTCTTAATGTTGCTAAAAAAATTCACTCTGCCTTTGCGAATCTCATTTTTGAAGTAGGCAATGGAGAGACTATGCAAAAGACTATGAGTATAGGCATCTCTACATTTCCGACCGATGGAGACACTATCTGGAAATGTATCAAATTTGCTGATACAGCACTTTATGTAGCAAAAACTACCGGCAGAAATAAGATAGTGAAATACGAAGCGCAAATGTCTGATAACAATAATCTCAGATAAAAAAATAGAATTCCGATTCTATTTTTCGCTTTTTAAGATATGAGCATACTTTTAATTTTTTCAACTCATATAAGACACTTTATCGATAAATCCTGTAAAGTGTCCTATTTATATACGCTCCTAATATAAAATTAACAAATATACGTAATAATACAACTCCATCTTTGTAAATAGGAGATATATTTATGAGTAAGTTTCTCACTATTTTTTTCACTTTTTTTGTACTCAACTTAAATGCACAAACGCTTACGCTTGAATTCTGCATAGAAAAATCTCTCCAAAATCATCCTGATATTAAAAAGCTCTCCCTAGGATTAAAGCAGAGTGCCTTTGGAGTTGATGTTGCCAAGGCGGACTACTTGCCTCAAGTAACACTTAGTGCAGATTACAATCCACATAACACTTTCGTTATGCCACAAAATGGTACTTTTAAAACCATAACAGATGATAATTGGCAAGTTGGTGGAGTAATAAATCAAAAAATATATGATTTCTCAAAAACAAACGCAACGATAAAAGCGAATGAAAGAAGTCAAATAATAGCTTCACTTTCACTCAAAGATGCGCAAGCCCTTCTTGCATATAACATCAAAAACATCTATAACCTAGCACTCTTTCAAACTCAAGCGCTTAGTAGCAGAGAAAAAGATTATCAAACCAAAGAGGAACTATACAAACAAGCAGTAGCTCTCGTTCAAGAAGGACTAAAGACACAAGCGGATGAGATGAGTATGCTCAGTGCTTTATATAGTGCCGAGGATGCGAGAGGATCAACTAAAGCAGAACTACATAAAGCCCTCACTACGCTCTTCTTATATATGGGTGAAGAGGTGGATTTGAACGTTGCGCTTACAGAGGTGATGGAAGCAAAAGATGACTGTAATAGTACGAGCGAAGAGGCTATAGGAAAAAATTACGCACTTGCTACAGCACAAGAACAAATCAAGAGAGATTCATTCCTTTATGATGCCGCTATAGCTCAAAACTATGGCTCTGTTGATGCAGTTGCAAGCTATTCACATCAGAACTCACTCAACGAATATGATGCTTCTATGGTTGGAATCGGCGTGAAGATTCCCCTCTACAGTGGAGGGAGGATCTCAGCGCTAGAGCAGATATCTCGTATAGATAGAGAGATAGCGAAAGAGTCATACAACACAAAAAGACTGCAACTCAAAGAAGAGATAGATAATCTTCTTATAGATTTGCAACGATTTCACTACACAAGTAAAGCAAAAGCAGCACTTGTAGATTCAACCTTGGCTACAAAGATTATAGTAGAAGCGAGGTATAAAGAGGGTTTGGCAACATATATAGAGGTTCTAGATGCTTCATCGCTTCACTTACAAGCTACGCTAGGAGTACTAGAATCCAAATTTGCTCTGCGAAAAATCATAGATAGATTAAAATATTTAAGAGGAGAAAAGAGTGAATAATTATCTCAAATATACTATAGCTGGGTTTGTTATCATAGTTGGAGCAGCTTTTTTTTACAATAAAGTTTATGTAATAAAATCAACATTCCAAACTGTTAAACCTACAAAAGGAGATTTAATAGTTACTATCCGTGGTATCGGAAATGTAGATGCTAAAAATATCTATACTATTACAGCACAAAGTGGTGGAAAGATAGAGCAAATTTTTTTTGATGAAGGAGATTCTGTAAAAAAAGGCGATTTACTTCTTAGCATAGATGCTGTTGACATGCCTCTTTTAGTGGATGAAGCCAAGTCATCTCTTGCCAAAGCGGGATATGAAGCAAAGTCTGCAAAAGAGAGTAAAGAAGCGCTTGAAGCGCAAAAAATAGTTATAGAATCCACTCACATGAGATATAAGAAACTCTTAGAGCAGAAGTTTCTCTCTCAAGCAGAGTATGACAAAGCAAAGAGTGACTTGGATAATATCAATGCGCAAATTGCCTCTTCAAAAGCGAAAATCGGTTCTGCTCACTCTGAAGAGTTTCGCCTGAAAAAAAGCATAGAAGCATTAGGCGCAAAGCTCCAAAGATTTAAAATATACTCTCCTGTTGATGGCTACATTATCTCTAAAGATGCCGAACTAGCCTCTTATGTTTTGCCATCTTCATCTATTTTTAAGATTGTAGATCCAAAAACGCTATGGGTTCGCGCGAATGTTGATGAAAGAGCTGCTTCAGAGTTAAAAGTTGGACTTAAAGCGACTATAAAGTTAAGGTCTCAACCAAACGAAAAGATTCTGGCAACACTGCAAAGAGTTGTAGCTATAAGCAACGCCGTGACTCTTGAAAGAGAGATAAATGTTGCCTTTGATACTACTCCCGAAAAATTTTATATCAATGAACAAGCAGAGGTCAATCTAGAAGTTGCGCATTATAAGGATGTTATTAAAGTCCCTATAGGATTGCTGAGAACTTACAAAGAGCAAAGAGGTGTTTGGGTAGCTGAAGGGGAGAGTGCGTTCTTTAAACCTCTCGAGATTTTAGCGCAAAGTGATGAAGAAGTTGCAGTAAAATCTGGGATAAACGCAGATGCAGATCTTCTTGAATTAGAGGCGAATAAAAAACCCCTCAGTGATGGAATGAAGATTTTCAGATGATTGATTTAGCAGCAAAAGATATTAAACATACTCTTGGCAAGTTTTTAGTTACTGCAATGGGTGTTGGTATGTTGCTTGGTATTGTTCTTATTATGATTGGTGTCTATCGTGGCATGATGGCTGATGCAGAGATTATTCTTGATGATATTCAAGCTGATTTGTGGATTGTGCAAGAGAATACACTAGGGCCTTTTGCAGAATCTTCAAGAGTCTATAAAGATATGAGAGAAACTATCTACGTTATGCAAGGCATAGATAAAAGCGAAGCACTTACCTTTCAAAATATCCAACTTCCTCATCATGAAAAACCAGTCCGTGTGGTAGTTGTAGGATATGATATATATGGCTCAATCAATCCTATCAACGAACTTAGATTAGTAGCTGGGCGGGTTTTGAAAAATGAGCATTACGAAATCGTCGTAACTGATAAAACAGGCTTTGCACTAGGAGAGAAAATCAAATTAGGTAGAAACAGCTACACAGTTGTAGGAATCACACACAATACAGTCTCAAATGGCGGAGACCCACTTGTGTATATAAGTCTTAAAGACGCTCAAGAACTTCAGTTTTTATACTCCAATAAAGAGATTCAAAACTCTATGGCTAGAGGAGTGAAAAACTCAGAATCCGACATGGTAAATGCAATAGTCGCAAGAGTAAAAAACGGATATGACATAGAAGAGGTAGCATACCAGATAAGAAAATGGCAACATAAAAGTGTCTATAGTGCAAAAGATCAAAAAGAGATTTTGACAAAAAATCTTATAGAAAAATCCTCAAAACAGATAGGGCTCTTTACTGCCATATTGGTCATAGTATCTACCATAATTATCGCACTTATCATCTACACTATGACTCTAGAGAAGATGAAAGAGATAGCCATCATGAAGCTTATGGGACTGCCAAATAGCCTTATAATCTCAATGATAGTCAAAGAGACTCTGCTGCTTGGTATCTTTGCATTTATATTTGGAAACATCTTCTCACATCTCACCTATGACACATTTCCAAAGAGAATCGTACTTGAAATCCCAGATGCATGGATGCTCTTTGGTGTTATTATTATTGCTTCCATCTTAGCCTCCTTTGTAGGTGTTAGAAAAGTTATAAACGCAGATCCTTCGTCTGCAATTGGAGGTTAAAATGCATCAAGAGTCTGCAATAAAAGTTCAAAATTTAGTGAAGAATTTCGGTAAAGGTGAGAATCTAGTCAAAGTCATAGATAATGCCTCATTTGAGATAAATAAAGGTGAACTTGTCGCACTCATCGCTCCAAGCGGTGCTGGAAAAACAACACTTTTGATGATGATAGGATGTGTACTCGAACCAACGAGTGGGGAAATTTGGCTTGGTGAAGAGAGAGTATATAACAACAAATGGATTGCCAAAGACACTCGTAAAATTCGCAGAGAAAAAATTGGTTTTATATTTCAGGCGCACTATCTTATACCTTTCTTAAACGTCATAGAAAATATAACACTCCTTCCCTTAACAAATAAAATAAGTAAAAAAGATGCTGAAAAAAAAGCAATGGAACTACTTGAATACCTTGAGATTGCGGACAAAGCGCAGAGTATGTCTTCAGAGCTCTCCGGTGGGCAAAACCAAAGAGTAGCAATTGCTAGAGCCCTCGCGAATAATCCAGAGATTATTCTTGCAGATGAGCCAACAGCTGCACTCGATGCAAAACGCTCAATAAGCGTTATCCTCATGCTTAAAAAAATAGCAATAGAACAAAATGTAGCCATTATTACGGTTACACACGATGAGAGAATTCTTCCCTATTTTGACAGGATCATGAAGATAGAAAATAGAAATATAGTTTTTGAGTAATTTATGATGGTGCTAAAGCTAAAAAGAGTGTAGATAAAAAGAAGCTGGGTGGAAGAGTGGCGTCACTTAGTGACAGCCACATCCCGTTCCACAACTCTCATCACTCTTTGCAGCAGGAGCTGCTTGTGGTTTTGGAGTTGAACATGCACTTACACCTGGAGGTGTAGTTGGTTGTACAGCTTGATTATCTACGCCGCCGTTTGCATTGATATCTTCTATCATTGCCCATATAGATGCAGCAGCAGCCATATAGCGTTTTGCTGATTCAGAAGTTGGGTTGACAAAAGTGATTGGTTTGCCTTCGTCTCCGCCTACTCTGATGCTTGGTTCAATAGGAATCTCAGCGATGATTTTTGTCTCAAACTCATCTGCCATTGGTTGTGTAGTGCCTTTTCCAAAAATGTCATACTCAACACCCGTATCTGGAGCGATAAAGCCACTCATGTTCTCAATAATACCTGCGATTGGAATATGTAATTTTCTAAACATATCAAGTGAACGACGAGAGTCATCAAGAGAAACACCTTGAGGTGTAGTAACCGTAAGACCGACAGTTACAGGTACACTTTGCGCTAAAGTAAGTTGTGCATCACCTGTTCCTGGAGGCATATCAATAACAAGGACATCCAGTTCAGACCATAAGATATCACGCAAGAACTGCTCGATAGCCTTCATGATCATTGCTCCACGCCAGATTAGAGACTGACCTGGTTCCATGAGTGAGCCCATAGACATAACTTCGATGCCGTATGCTTTGATAGGAAGGACTTTGTTTCCGTTTACTTCAGGTTTGATATCAGCAATACCCATCATACGAGGGATATTTGGACCATAGATATCTGCATCTAAAAGACCAACTTTTTTCCCTTGTGCTGCAAGTGCTATAGCGATATTTACTGATGTGGTCGATTTACCAACGCCACCTTTACCTGAACTTACCATCAAGAAATTTTTTACTTGTGGAGCAATATTTTTGCCTTTAGATGAACTCTCTTTAGGCATCTTCGGTGCATTGATCTGACATGTCACATTAGCAGCACCAACAGCTTTAAGCTCTGCTTTTGCATCATCTGTAATCTGTTGTGCAACTTCTGGAGCGCTTGATGTGATATCAACACTAAAGCTAACGTCACTTGCGTTTATCACGATATTATTAACAAATCCAAAAGTCACGATATCCTTTGTAAAGCCCGGATACATAACTTTCTTCAGTGCTGATTTTACGATTTCTTCAGTCATTTTATTCCTTTTATTAAATTGAATTGTGCTTATATTTAATTTTCGTACTCTATCATATTTAAATAAGACAAAAATTGTCTTATTTTATACTAAAGAGCTTTAAAGGTAGATTTAATTTTTAAATAGCTTCTTTCAGTTTTTCTTGTCTTGCTTCTTCAGCGATTCTTGCATCTTCAGCAATTTGTGCGATCATATCTGGATTGTCCATGATCTCTTGAGTGATTTTGTAAGAACAAAATTTAGGGCCACACATAGAACAAAACTCTGCTTCTTTAAATACATCTTGAGGAAGTGTTTCATCATGATACTCACGTGCTCTCTCACCATCAAGTGCTAGTTCGAATTGTTTTTCCCAGTCAAATGCATATCTTGCATCACTCATAGCATCATCAATATCTCTCGCACCCTTACGGCCACGAGCAATATCTGCAGCGTGTGCTGCTATTTTATAAGCGATGATCCCCTCACGTACGTCATCTGCGTTTGGAAGACCAAGGTGTTCTTTTGGCGTTACATAACAGAGCATACTTGCCCCGTGCCATCCACCGACAGCTGCACCAATAGCTGAAGAGATATGGTCATATCCAGCAGCGATATCTGTAACAAGTGGCCCTAGAATATAAAAAGGTGCTTCGTGACAAAGTTCACGCTGGATTTTCATATTGCGTTCTATCTGATTGATAGGCACGTGTCCTGGACCTTCAATCATAACCTGAACATTTTTTTCCCAAGCGCGAAGTGTGAGTTCACCAAGAATTTTAAGCTCACCCAACTGTGCATCATCCGAAGCATCTGCTAAACAACCTGGACGAAGTGAATCTCCAAGAGAAAGAGAAACATCATACTTTGCACAGATATCTAAAATCTCATCAAACGCAGTAAAGAAAGGGTTTTCTCTATGATAATGCATCATCCATGCAGCCATTAGTGAACCACCACGGCTTACAATACCCATCTTGCGTTTAGCAACTTTTGGCATAGTCTCAAGTAAAAAACCTGCGTGAATCGTGAAGTACGAAACACCCTGTTTTGCTTGACGTTCAAGAACTTCAAGCATAACTTCGATGCTAAGGTCTTCTATCTTGTTTCCAACATCATGAAGGATCTGATAAATTGGCACCGTTCCTATAGGAATTTTAGATGCACCTATGACAGCCTTACGGATCTCATCCAAATCACCACCTGTTGAGAGGTCCATTGCAGTATCTGCTTTATAGTGTTGAGAAACTTGCATCTTTTCAACTTCACCTTGCACATCAGAAGCAATTGCGGATGAACCGATATTTGCATTGATTTTACATGTCGAAGCGATGCCTATTGCCATTGGCTCCAAAGATGTGTGATTGACGTTTGCAGGTATTATCATTCTACCGCGAGCAATCTCACTTCTTACAAGCTCAGGAGATAAATCTTCTATCTTTGCAACGTACTCCATCTCTTGAGTGATTATGCCCTGTTTCGCATAGTACATTTGCGTTCTAACAGGATCGTTTTCACGTTCTTTTACCCATGAAGATCTCATAGTTTTCTCCTAAAATAAGTTATTATGCTTTACTGGAAATATAGTCAAATAAAGTTAAAGTAGCATTAAGTCGTCCAACTGACTTTCACGCTAGTCTTTACATTTTATATACACTTCCTATCAAGCATCTATCCTCACTACTATTTAGGAGAAAAACAGTTTTATTGTGTATAATTTCGTAACACATTTTTAGGCAGGAGTCTTATTGTCTGACTTAACACTCGTATTACTTGCAGCAGGCACTTCCAGCCGTTTTGGTCTTCAAGTCAAAAAACAATGGCTTCGAATTGATCACAAACCTCTGTGGCAATTTGTAGCACAGAGACTCGAAAGTACAAATCTTTTTAAAAAGATTATTATCACCTCTTCCAAAGATGATCTTGCGTTTATGAAAAACTACGCTGAGTATACTTTTGTCGAAGGCGCAAGCACAAGACAGGGCTCTTTAAAAAATGCTCTTGCAGAAGTGGAAACTGAGTATGTTCTTGTAAGTGATATTGCACGAGCATGCATAAATGAAACATTCTTAGAAACCATCCTTTCTCAAAAATCATCTGCCGATTGTATTGTTCCCTACCTCAAAGCTTCCGATACTATAGTTTATGATGATGTAACTATAGACAGAGAAAAAGTAAAACTGATACAAACACCGCAACTCTCACATACTGCTATTTTAAAAAAAGCCTTGCTTAGTGATACGGAGTACACAGATGAGAGCAGTGCCATCGTAGCCGCCGGAGGTTCTCGCAGCTTTGTTCTTGGCGATGAGGCAGCGCATAAGATAACATTTATGCATGACCTTAAAAAGCTTCCTTGTCTTAATGGACCGTCTTTAGACGTTTTAAGCGGAAACGGCTTTGATGTTCATGCTTTTGATGATAAAGGAGAGATGTTTCTTGGCGGTGTGAAGATTGACTCTGCGTTTGGCTTTAAGGCGCACAGTGATGGAGATGTTGCTATTCATGCCCTTATTGATGCACTTTTAGGGGCAGCGGGCATGGGAGATATCGGAATGCTCTTTCCTGATAATGATGCTACATACAAAGGAATTGATTCTAAAGAGCTTTTAAAAATTGTCGTGAACAAACTTGCGAACTTTGGTTATTGCATCATCAATGTAGACATCACAATAGCGGCTGAGACACCAAGAGTTGGGAAATACAAATTAGAGATGCGACACACTTTGGCATCAATTTTAGAGATCGATGCGTCAAGAGTCAATATAAAAGCCACTACTACGGAAAAACTTGGGTTTATCGGTAGAGGTGAAGGCGTTGGCGTACTTGCAAATGCAAATTTAAAATATTTTGATTGGACAAAATAAAGGGTAATGATGAAAATATTAATTATAGAGAACGAAGTATATCTAGCGCAAAGTATCGCTACAAAATTAGGTGAGTTAGGTCATTCGTGTGAGATGTGTACATCTACAAAAGATGCCATCAAAGGGACGAACTATGATGTCGTTTTGTTATCGACAAATATCAATGGGCAAGATTTTACTCCTGTTATAGAAACTTTTAAAAAGTCGATTGTCATCCTTATGGTCTCCTATATTAGTAATGATACTGTGTCAAAACCACTCAGTGCTGGTGCGAAAGACTACATCCTCAAGCCTTTTATGATAGAGGAACTTATACGAAAAATAGACCACTATCAAGATTATGAGAGACTTAAAAAACGCAACAGCTCTTATGAAAAATACCTCAATCATACTTTTTCAAGTGTCTCAAATGAACATGCGAGTGAACATTTAGAGCTTCCTCTGTTTATCTCAACAAGTTTTCAAAAATATGCAGATGCATTTGCGTTTAACTATGCGCATAAAAAGAATAAACCTATTCACTTTGTAAGTCTAAGTGATCCAAAAGCAATGAGCGAGATAGATGCCCTTCCTCAAAATACGATCATCTATGTTATTGATTATCAGATACTCAAAAAGAGTGATAAAAAAGCATTTTGTGATTTGATTACAAATAAAAAAGTCATTGTAACAAGTAGCGATAAAATAGAAGATGTCAAATACCCAATAATCGAGATGAAAAGTGAGAATAATATCTTTGACAAAGGAGATATTCTTCCAATTGAAGACTATGTACGCTATATCGTTTTAAACTACCAAAGTAAATATCCAGATACTGAGCTCTCTAAAAAACTTGGTATAAGCAGAAAAAGTTTATGGGAAAAGAGAAAAAAATATGACATCATCAAGAAAAAATAAAACAATCCTTATTGATAAAGAAGCAGCCTCTGTACTTGAACTTGTAAAAGATGGTCTGCTCTATCCTGTCACAAAACTCATGGGAGAGGCTGAGTCTAAAGTCGTACTAGAGACTTCACTTGTCAATGGCCGCTCTTTTCCTTTTCCCTTTATTTTGGCACCTTCGGGCAAGATGAATCATCAAGTCCTCAAATCTCTTATTCCCGGTGAAACTGTCGATATCATTTGTAATAATGAAGCTTTTGCAACGCTTATCGTTGATGAAGTTTTTGAGATAGAGCCGAGTGAGAGAACAAAACATATTTATGGAACAGATGATTTAGGTCATCCTGGCGTCATGAATACAATAAAAAGACTTGGAAAACTCGCACTTTGTGGTGAATACACTTTGTCTAATCCAAAAAAAAATGAAAATGTAAAAGCTATCAAAGAAGCCAAAGAGCTTATGAATGCCAAACATATAAGCTCTCTTTTTATGGCTGCAAATCCTCTACATAGAGCACATGAACGACTTATCCGTGATACACTTGATACAACAGATTTACTTGTCATCTTTTTACTCAAACCCTACAACAACCAAAACCTCAATTATGAAATACGCAAAGAATCTTTGGAATTTTTTATAAATCATTATCTCCCAAAAAACCGTGTTGTTATCGTTCCTCTTGAAAACAGCTATATTTTTGCAGGTTACAATGAAATCATTATAGATGCTATTGTCGCAAGTAACTATGGATGTGACAGAATGACAGTAGGACGAAATCATGCCGGCCTTGGTATGTTTTATGACTGCAACTCCAATAAATCTATCATCGATAAAGTAGTCGGGATCGATATGGAGATCAAAATATCAAGCGAATATGTCTACTGTGATAAGTGTCGCACACTTGTTTCAAGATCAAGCTGTCCGCATGGGCAACACCACCAGATATCGTATCATTCAGACTCTATTCTCGAACTCTTAGAGCTTGGAATACTCCCTCCAGCTGTACTTATCAGAAAAGAGATCTCTGCGTTTATACTCTCAAAGCTGATTCCAAACCGCTTTAAAAACTTAGAAAAACTCTACTACCACCTACTGCCTGCTGGTGGACTATTGGAAGAGCATACTGAAAAAGATTTTTACCTAGAATTTATGAAGATGTATCAGACAACTTCACTGACATAAGAGAGCAAAACGCAATGAATAGATTTTTTTTAACCCTTTTTTACAGTGGTCTCTCACCTAAAGTACCAGGGACTGTGGGAACACTCGTCGCACTTCCACTTGGTATGCTGATTCTTATCTACTTTGATGCATATACGCTTTTTTTGGCTACTTCACTCATTAGCATCATCGCTATCAAACAGATAAATAAATATGAAGAGCAAACGGGCAGTCATGACCATCAGAGCATTGTTATAGATGAGCTTGCAGGGATGTGGTTTGCACTAAGTGTTGCACCGGCTATGAGTGTAGGCTTCTCTGAAGTGACTGCTTACGAGAATGGATTTTTAATCCAGTCGCTTTTATCTTTTGTACTTTTTAGATATTTTGACATCACAAAACCTTCTATAATCGGTCGTATTGATCGTGAAGCAAAAGGCGGAGTGGGAGTTATGGGTGATGATATCATTGCAGGTTTTGCTGCAGGGATACTCAGTGCTGTTCTATGGCAGGGATATCTACAGTTATCGGGAATGCTATAAGCGATTCCCAAAAACTCAAATGAGTAAAGGGTCGCTCGTAGGCTCTATCTCTTCAAAATCTTCTACAATCGTCTCAAACATTCTCATCGTTTTCTTCGCTTTACTTATATGATTATCAAAGTGACTTTTTGATGCTGGAAACGCTTCTGATAGTTCTTCATAGATAAAGATACGTCCGTTGATATGTTTGTTTATCTCAGCAAATGCACTTTGAAGATACTCTTTTTTTGTCGTATGACGAAAGAGTGCGCGGACCATTTTTAGACGCTCTTTTATCGGCAGTGACTCATCGATTGCTTCTGCTATGCGTTTGATATCCAAACGAGAGAGATAAACGCCACTGTGCGCAGGTGCTAAAAGTTTTACCGTCAGTGCATCGACAAATTGTGGAACTGGCTCTTCATCTTCTTTGTCTCCTGCATCAGGATTTTGGTTTGCCCCTTCATCTTGCTCAAGCGAACACTTCTCACGTACAAACTTATCAAACTCGACTCTCAAATCACCTAAATCATCTCTATTCATTCTCTTTATCCTTTATTTAATTATTTTTTTATTGCTCTGTATGCTGTTGTACAAAGTTTTTCTATTATCATATCTGCACTGGTATAGCTCGCGCCAAGCTCTGTTGCTCTTTGTTTTAGTGCTGAGAACTGCTTCTCGTTTTTCATATCAATATTATGTTTTGGTAGTTTTTCTATCATCTCAAAATGCATCATCTCTGAAAAATCTAAAACCACGTCAAAAGCAGAAAGATCCACAGACATCCCAGACGCGAGACGATTAAGGTCTGCGTTTTGTATCTCAAGCTCCTCTGTAAACGCCATCAACTCTTCGAGATTTTCATGAAAATAGCTGACATGAAAACCACAAGCCAAAAACGAAAATGCTTTGGCATAAGGGTTTATTCCTATTATCGCTATCTTTGAAGCAAAGAGATCTTTAAGATGCTCATTTAAAGCCCGAACACTAAAGATATCACCTCGAAGTTTTGCATCCTCTTTATAGATGATATCACACATACCGCTGCGTTTGACCAGTTGTGACGCTTCATCGAGTATCTCGACAACACTTTGTGTATATTCACTTGATATTACGGCGCCATTTAAATGCGACTGGCGCATATTTGAGACTGTAAAATACAAATCATCCGCACGTATATTCATCGGTATCATCATTGCATCGTCTGCGTTTTCTTTAAACATTTTATTTATCACAGCAGAAAATCTGCTTGCACCTGCATGTTCACCTATGTATCCATAGAGTTTTGTCTGGCGTGATATCTCATTTGCATTATTCATCATGCTACATATCCTCTGTTATGCCCCAAAGGGAGCGAGCTTCTTCTTCTTCGACCTTGCATCTTTGGCAGAGTCTTTGCGGTGTATTTGTGCTAAATATCATATCGCACTCATCACATCTTCTGACTTTAAAAGAGATAAGATTGACGACACTTGGTTCAAAAAATTCTTTGACATTATAGGCGCCAGAGAGTGTGAGTGCCTCAGGTGCACAAACATCATGGCAGATATGGCATTTGATACACAAAAATGGATCAAAATCTATCTTCGAGTTTTTGATATCAGAGCTTAGCGCGCCAGTAGGACAAACGCGGTAGCACATCTGACACGCCGTACACAAACTTTCATCCATAATCTTTTGTGAAGTAAAACTCACCTCAGAAGCATCTACAATATGAAACTGCGATGGCTTCTCGACGCGTTTTATCGCCGTAAAAAAGATCTTTCTTTTCTGCGGTATATGCTTTTTCTTCAGGAGTGCGATATCCGTTTTTTGCAGAGTGTGTTCAGTGAGTTCATCACTCGCCTTCTTCACCTCATCCTCAAAACTCTTTTTGACTTTTCCTACTGTTTTGAGATTGAGTGCGCTCAAAAAGTCACGTCTCTCACTTGGTTTTGCCTCATCTACATAGGAGATATCTTCAAGTCTGAGAGTTGCATCATTCTCCATCGCTTCAAGCAGATAAGTCGCCTCTTCTGCGTTTTGCACTATCTGTTTGTAGCAAGTCGAAGCGATCTCACAGCTGTGACAATAGCCCGTGTCAAGCACTAACTCTTTTTTCAGTACCGCGATAGAGATCAGATGTTCGACACTTAAGGCAGCGATACAAGGAACATTTTTTCTACACGAGATAAGATGTGCCTCTTTCTCTTCTATAAAGTCAAAGAAAAAATCTGTCGCATGAAAGTTCTCCAAACCAAGTGCTTCACTTGGGCAGATTCCATGGCAGGCACCACAACTCACACAAGCAGAAAAGTTTATAGAAGGAAGTGGATTTTTGCCTATGACTATTGCCCCAGTTGGGCAGACTAGCTCACATTTATTGCATTCACTCTCCACGCTCAAGGAGCGAACACACTTGCTAGCTTCTAAGTGGATAAGTGACATTATGCCAAAAGCTCTTTAGTGAGATATTCGTTATCGCTTAGGATAAACTCCAGCGCCATATCTGCCACATCATAATAAAGCGGCGTTCTTGCCTCATATTTCATATTGATGAGATACATCGGCGCCCAAACCAAAAGATGCTTATTTAAAAACTCTTTTTGGACTGTTTGAAGCTCATTGATTGCGTTTGTATCGCCTTCTTGGCGTGCTTTTAGCTCCGCTTTTGCAAGGTGATGCATAAACTCATACTCCACACCGATATGATCTGCTGAGATCGTACGTGAGACTTCGTAGTCCACCATAAAGTCATAAGCACTGTACATATCTGTCACAGGATTTGCTCCACCTGTCTCTATCATCTGATCTTCACGTGTATAAAAAGTCTCATACGGGATAAGATGTAAAAGAGAGAGGTTTACAAAGTCAGGATTGATATGCTCTTCTAATAGGGCTGCATCTGAGAATTCACTAAGTGCTTTCCACTCTTTAAAGGTTGGCAAAAATTCCATGATATTAGCGTCATTTTTGATGATTTGCAGAGTTGCCGCGTCAAGTTCTTGCAGTAATGTTCGGGATAAAAGAGCGTAGATATTCGCTCTTGCTTGTGTTTGTTCCATAAGAAATTTCTTTATATTGATTTATTTGTGATGATTTTATCAAAAAAGTCTGAAACTATGATTAGTGGAGCAGAAACATAATATTTTTTAATCCTAGAGTGCCAAGAAGTAGCACTCTATTTTTCTCTGTTTTCCTGATAAACAGAAAGAGAAGGTAAGGCAAATTCAAGCGAATTTTTCTCAAAAATCTCCATGATTTTATGCATCACATCCTCTTTTGTCTCCAGCCAATCTTCCCAGACAACAGACTTAGAAAAACAGTAGATAAGTATTGTCATGTTCGAAGGTGTAAATTCATCCAAATAGACAAGAAGAATATTTTTGATACCCGCAGCATCTTCTTTGGAAATCAATCTTGTTTTTGTTCGAAAGATGTAATCTTGTGTAATATTTTGCGTTGCAATTCCAGGATGCTTGCATAACATCTCTCTAATATCTTCTACTGCGTTTTTGATATTGTGGCTTTTTGAGCTATATTTTATCCCGATATTCATCTTGATTCTACGCCCGATTTCTCGTTTACTCCAGTTTTTTACGTCCTGATTTGCCACGGTTGCGTTTGGTATCGCGATGAGTGCATTATCAAAAGTTCTCAGTGTCGTCACACGCAGTCCTATCTCTACGACAACACCCTCTTGTTTATCAACTTCTATCCAGTCACCTTGGGAAAATGTATCGCTGAGGATGATAGAGAGTGTTCCAAAAAAGTTTGCCAAGGAGTCTTTGGCAGCTAAAGCAACTGCCAAACCACCGATTCCAAGACCTGAGAGTATCGCTGTGAGGTCTATACCTCCAAGATGTAAAATAATCAAAAACCCAATGATAAAAATTACCACGTAGGCTATTTTGAGACTGATATTGATGATCTCTCTTTTGATATTTTTATTCTCACTCTCTATCTCATCTATTTTGACAGTAGCGATTGCACTGATTATGCGATAGAATATAAATGTTGCCACGAAGATATAGGCGATATTAAAAAATCTGCAGATGCTATCGACACTGATAAAATCATTGTAGATAAAAAGAATAAGATTGATACCCACTAGCACAAAAAGCAGATGCAAAGCTTTTTTCACTGATTTGAGTATTGCGTTTGAATATTTTGCTATCGAAACTATGCCTTGAAAATATCTATATAAAAGTGTATAGATAAAAAATCGAATTAAAAAGACACCGATGATGACCGCGAGAATAAAGACTATTTTTGTGATGCTCAGACCATAATTCTCGAGCATAAAATTGATATCTTTGGCATATTTGAACTTATTAATATAAACAACTGTCCCTATAAGATTGTACTTAGAATATTTATTAAGTCTATACATCTTCTTTTCAAAGAGATAAATATTGTTAATAACATCTACGTTGATATCCACAAGAGCGTAAAAATCTCTTATATTTTCCTTTGCCTGAGTCAGCGTATCAAACTCTTCTGTAAGAGCTAAAACTGGACTATAATCCACGCTTTGGAGTGCTTGCACCTCTTCTTGATTTTTGACTATATATTTATTGATCTCTTCAGAGAAACTCTCACTGTCCGTATAATCCAAAGAGAGTAAAATATTTTGGATCATCATGTTTTGAGAGCGAAGCAGTTGGTAGGATTTTTTTTGCACTTCATCACGCAAGATGGCGTATGTATTGTCATAGCGTTTATTGATTTTTATGATCTTTTCAAGCGCGAAGATCTCTGAATCATAGAGATTTATCTCTTGAAGATACTCTTTTTTGTTGCTCATGATATATTCGAGTGCTTCGACATAGAGCAGTTTTTGCTCGTGAAGTATTGATTTGAGATCATTTTTGCTGATATTGGCATCATTTATTTTCTGAACAAGCAAAATCTGTTGATCAATAAGCGGTGAATATTTTATCTCCGCAGCAAAGAGAAAACTTGCAAAAAAAACAGATAGAAATAGAAACTTTTTCATCATCTCAAAGACTCCTTTTTATATGCATTACTCTAAATACCCTCAGCGATCATCGCATCAGCAACTCTCTTAAACGCAGCGATATTTGCCCCATCTACATAGTTGCCCTCAACACCATAATCTTTTGCCGTCAGTGCAACACGTTTACATATCTGCTGCATCGTCTCTTTGAGTTTGGCATCCACCTCTTCAAAGCACCACTTACTCATCGCTGCGTTTTGACTCATCTCAAAAGAGCTGACAGCGACTCCGCCTGCGTTTGCCGCTTTTGCAGGAGCAAAACATATTTGATGTGAAAGGAAAAGTTCTATCGCATCTGGAGTTGATGGCATATTGGCACCTTCGGTCACGCTAATACAGCCATTTGCTATAAGATTTTGTGCGTCTATTTCATTCAATTCATTTTGTGTAGCACATGGAAACGCAGCGTAACAAGGGATATCCCAAACTGCATGCGCATGCTCTGGATACGCTTCTACCGATATATATTTCGCTTCTGGGTGTGTCTCTACATATCTATCAAGAGTGACACGGCGTACAAGTTTGAGCTCTTTTAAAAGATCCAAATCCACACCTCTGGCATCATAAATTGTTCCTTGCGAGTCTGAACACGATACAGGAATCGCTCCGATTTGTTGGAGTTTTTCTATGGTATGCAGTGCTACATTTCCAGCACCACTGACCGTACATATTTTTCCGGTGAGTGGCTCTTTAGCTTCCATCTCAAGCATCGTTTGCGTAAAATAAACAGCGCCATATCCTGTAGCTTCAGGACGCATCAGCGAACCGCCAAACATAAAAGGCTTTCCTGTTAAAACGCCATCATACTTAGAAGTTATCTTTTTATATTCGCCAAAGAGATAGCCTATCTCACGCGCTCCAACACCGATATCTCCCGCAGGAATATCCATACGAGGGCCGATGTATTTGTGAAGTTCTGTCATAAACGCAGAGCAAAATTTCATAATCTCAAAGTCACTTTTTCCTTTAGGATCAAAATCACTGCCACCTTTACCGCCACCTATTGGCAGACCAGTAAGTGCATTTTTGAGTATCTGCTCAAAGCCTAAAAACTTTAATATCCCTTCATTGACACTCGGATGAAAACGCAGTCCACCTTTATAGGGTCCAAGAGAGTTGTTAAACTGCACTCTAAAGCCGGTATTGACCATAATATTTTGATTGTCATCCATCCATGTCACTTTAAACTTTATCACACGATCAGGGACGACTAGACGCTCCAAAATAGCGTATTTTGAGTATATAGGGTCGGATTCTAGTAGCGGTGCTATTGAGTAGATTACCTCTTCCATCGCCTGATAAAAGACCTTGTTTTCATCACAGCCGCTCTTCTCAAATTTTTTAATATCTATTTCTGCTAGCGTCATCTATTTTCCTTGTAATGTATATTATTTTATAGAGCAACTTTGAGCATCATACGACGCAAATAGGCTATCTTGCTTTGAAGCGGAAGATCTTTGGGACAAACATCTTCACAGCCTAAAAGTGTCATACAGCCAAAAACGCCATTCTCATCACCGATAAGTTCATAATACTCTTCATCGCTGCGTTTATCGCGCGGATCAAGATGGTATCTTGCTATTTTATTGAGCCCTACAGCGCCGACAAAATCCGGTCTCATCTGTATTGTACCACAGCCTGCGACACAACAGCCACATTCGATACAGCGGTCAAGCTCGTAGATTTCATCTGCCAAAGCAGGTTCCATTGGCTCTTCTAGCTTATCAACATTAAGCTCGTGTTCTTTATCATGTATCCAAGTCTCAAGTCTCTCATTGAGCCCACGCATCCAGTTTCCAGTATGTATCGAGAGGTCTTTGATAAGCTCAAAAAGAGGTAAAGGTGCGAGGGTGATATTTGTATCCATTTTTGAAGTCAGTGTGCGACATGCAAGTCCTGGGCGCCCATTGATAAGCATCGAACAGCTTCCACAGATCCCCGCGCGACAGACAAAGTCAAACATCAAAGCATTATCATGATGCTCACGTATCTCATTGAGGACGATATAGAGTGTCATACCTGCGGACTCTTCTATCTCAAAAGTCTGCATATGTGGAAAATCATTTGGATCGTTTGGATCAAACCTGAGTATATTAATTTTTAGAGTTCTTGCTGCTTCTATTTCACTCATACGTTTTCTCCAAGTCTTTCATTTGTTCCTCTATATTTTGGAGGCAATTTGTCCAAAAATGGCATAAGTGCACTTTGAATCTCAAAACGCGAAGCGCCCTCTTTCTCAAGCTGTTCGCGAATTACTGCTACTGTTGTCTCTCGTGCGTGCGTCGCATGATGATGCTTTGTCAAATCTTTTCCATAACCTCGAAAGCCTGGAGGCAGCTCCATACTCTCCACAGGAATCTCTTCATAACTCACACTCGGTAGCGTTTGATTAGCATCTGGCCATGAAGTGATTGTGCGTTTGAGCCAATTTTCATCGTCACGTTCTGGGAAATCTTCTCTTGAGTGAGCGCCCCTGCTCTCTTGGCGCAAAAGTGCCCCATAAGCAACTGTGAGGGCTACTTTGAGCATCTTCTGCGTTCTGTATGCGTTTACAAGTGCTGGATTTGCAGCGCGACTTTTTGAGCGAAATACTTCTATATTTTTACTGCGTTTGTAGAGTTCTTCAAGCTCATCTACAGCCTCTTGCAGATCTTTTTCATTTCTAAAGATCCCCACCTTTTCCATCATAATAGCTTCCATACGGCGGCGCAGTACATAGGCGTCTTCACCGTTTTGCTTTGTCAAAAGTGCTTCGAGTTTTGCTTTTTCTTCTTTGATACTACTTTCTATCTTAGAAGAGTGAATATGCATCGAGCTCTCATTCGAGTCACAAAAATCACTGATATATTCTGCTACGAGCATACCGGCGACTACAGTCTCACTCACAGAGTTTCCACCCAAACGATTAAAGCCATGCATATCCCAACAAGCCGCTTCTCCACAAGAGTAAAGCCCTCTCAGTGTTTGCGATTCACCTGTATATTTTGTACGTATGCCGCCCATTGAGTAGTGTTGTGTTGGACGTACCGGTATCCAATTTACCGCAGGATCAATCCCCAAAAAGTTCTCACAGATCTCTTTAACTTCCCTGAGATTTTTCTCTATATGCTCACGTCCAAGGATAGTGATATCAAGCCAGAGATGATCTCCATAGCGGCTTTTGACACCTTTGCCTTTGCGCATATGTTCTGTCATCCTACGGCTTACAACGTCACGACTTGCAAGCTCCTTTTTTTCTGGCTCATAATCTGGCATAAATCTATAACCATCTTTATCCAGTAAAAGCCCACCATCCCCACGACACCCTTCGGTTGTGAGGATACCTACAGGCACGATAGCCGTCGGATGAAACTGTATCGCTTCCATATTTCCAAGTGTAGCGATACCACTCTCAAGCGCTAAAGCCTGACCAGTTCCTTGGCAAATGATTGCGTTTGTAGAGATACTGTAAATTCGTCCATAACCACCTGTGGCAATCGTTGTCGCTTTAGCTACGTAGGCTACAAGCTCACCGCTCATGAGATTTCTCGAAACAACTCCATAACACCTTCCATCATCCACGATAAGTGACATCGCCTCTTGACGCTCGTGAATCTCTACCTCTTCCTCGTGTGCTTTGTTATCCATCGCATAGAGCATACTATGCCCCGTTCCATCGGATGTATAACAAGTTCTCCACTTTTTCGTACCGCCAAAATCTCTAGCGGTGATAAGTCCATGCGCTTCATCTCTTTCACTGATGGTGACTTTTTGCGCATTCATAATGGCAGAGTGATCTCCACGGTGCACTCTACTCCAAGGCACGCCCCAAGCAGCAAGCTCACGTATCGCTTTTGGTGCACAGTGGACAAACATACGTGCTACAAGCTGATCAGCTCCCCAGTCACTGCCTTTGATGGTGTCTGAGAAATGGACATCTTCGTTGTCACCCTCACCCATTTTACAATTTGCCAGAGAGGCTTGCATGCCGCCTTGTGCCGCTGCTGAGTGTGAGCGCTTTGGCGGAACGAGACTCAAAACTACTGCATCGTGACCTCTGCGTTTGACTCCAGTTGCAACGCGCAGACCAGCCAAACCGCCACCAATGATGAGAACATCTGTATAGATTATCTTCATTTGTCTTCTCCAACATTGATTGTCTCAGATTTGTATTTCACTCCGTCACTAAAATCATGCGTGAGACCTATGTAAGTATATTTCGCCAAAGAGGCCAAACCTATAATGATATAAGCTGCTATCATGAGTTTCATCAAAGCCTTAAAACGTTTACGTGAAATCTCTGTGTTTTCACCTTCCATAAAGCCCCACTTTAAAGCCAATCGATACAGACCGATAAAAGCATGCGAGATCACAGAGAGTAAAAGTAAAAAATAGAGCGGTCCCATAAGCTCATCGACAACTCTGCTAGAACTAGCAAATGGACCGATGTTTGAAGGCTGAGCTATCATAATATACAAATGCACCGAGCCTATAAAAAACATAATGAAGCCAGTGATGACTTGTATCATCCATAAAGAACTATCTTCATGTTTCATGCGTTTTGTATGTTCTTTGATTGTTTTGTACTGTTTATAAGATGCTGGAAACTTTCTTAGAGCAAGCCCGGCATGGAGAATAAAGATGATAAATATTGCAGATGCAAGAAAAGAGATGATACCAGGATAGGTCTCACCAAAAAAGTAATATCCCTCAAACATAATAGTCACACGATACATCATCTCGTTTGAGATAAGTATAGAGGCTTCAAAAAGAATATGCCCCATTATAAAGATTGCAAGCACAAGCCCCGTAAAACTTTGAAGAAAATCCAATCTAGCCGGTGTTTTATCTATCTTTTTAATACCCATCTCTTCTCATCTTATTTTTGAAATATTATCATTGAAACTCTGTTAACAGAAGCTTTTAGACGTACATTATTAGAAGTAGATTATAACGCTCACTTCATTAAAGCAAGTTAAGCAATCGAGCGACTCTTTTTCTCTCTTTTTATGCAATCACACAAACATAACATCAAGTTTTTGTGATAATTACCATTTTCTTAGATAGTTCATATTTTTCTATGATAGAATAAGGGATTACTTTACTTAAAAAAGGACTTTAGATGTTAGGTAAACTTAGTATTCAGAAAAAAATGAACTATTTTATTTTAATGGTTACTGTATCTGTTTTTTCAGCTACTATATTTGTATTTCTCTCCATGAGCTATATTGAGACGAAGTATAATTTTTTGCATCAGAACTCGATGAAGGGTGCAATAGAGACACTTGAGGTAGAAAAAAATCTCAATTATGTGAGTCGCATGACACGTGATATCATGCTCGGAGGCGACTATAAAAAGGGGATGGAAAAACTTACAAAGTCTATAGATGATGTAGGGCATCTTTTCCAAGATCTTGAAAAACTTGCTAATGATGAAAACTCTGCTAGCATGATCAAAGATGCTAAGACATCTACTATGCTTTTTTTGGAAAATTCCAAAGTAATGATGCAAAATCTGACACCAGAGCAGATAAGTACTTCCAAAGCTGAGATCTATCATACATATAAAACAGAACTCACTCCCTATGCAGATGCCTCAAGAACTGCGTTTAAAAAATTTGAGACTTATAAGCAACAAGAGCTAGACAGCGTCTCAGCTGAGCTAGGTGATAATATCAGTTTTTATAAAACATTAGTACTTATTGCGGGTGTTGTGGTCGGTATTGTCGTCTTTATTCTAGCGACGATGATACGTCTCTCTATCACAGATGGCATCAAGAACTTTACAAATCTCATCCAGTACTCTGTCAAAGGAGACTTTAGTCATAAATGTTCAACTTGCACTACGGATACTGAACTAGGTCTGATGGGGAGTGAACTTGCAAAACTTCTTGGTCATATCCAAAACCTTATCCATGAGATAAATACAAGTATCACAGATGCTTCTAGCGGCAAATTTGCCTATAAAATTTCAGCTGGGGATATGGAAGGCGAATTTGTTGTTGCTATACAAAACGTCTCAAAAAGTATTGACTTTATGCAAACGCAAAGCAAACAAGTCAGACGTGATGTTTTTAATGCGAAAATCAGCGGTATGAATATCGGTGTTTCAGAGTCACTAACGGTTATCCAGCAAGATTTAAATGGAAATATCAACGATTTAAAAACTATTACAACTGCCACAAAAGATGCAGCATCACTTGCAGATGAGTCAAGCAAAAGTATCCATCAGATAGTTGATGAGCTTAACCAACTCAGCGATCAAGTAAATATCAATAATCACGGTATCGCTGAGCTTACAAACCAGACAAACAACATCACATCTGTTATAGAGCTCATCACAGACATCGCAGAACAGACAAACCTTCTTGCCCTAAACGCAGCTATAGAAGCAGCGCGTGCTGGTGAGCATGGACGTGGTTTTGCCGTAGTTGCAGATGAAGTACGTAAACTCGCAGAGAGAACACATAAAGCAACAGGTGAAATTTCTGTCTCTATTAAATCACTCCAACAAGATATGAATGAGATTCAGACAAGTTCTGAAATGATGAAAGTCACAGTTGAAGCCTCAGCAAACAAAATCAACAGCTTTGAGGGGACACTCCATGAACTAAGAAATAGCTCTTCACATATTGTAGACTACTCTTATAACATGGAAAATAGTATCTTTGTGGTACTTGCAAAAATCGACCATATTCTTTACAAATCTCGTGCATATAACTCAATTGTAACACTCAAAAAAGTCTTACCTTCGTCGAGTCCGCATGAGTGTCGTTTGGGTAAATGGTATGATGGTGAAGGAAAACGCAGATTTTCTGCAACTACTGCGTATCCTCAGATCGCTGCTCCGCATGCTGTTGTACATAACAATGCAAATAAAAATCTTGAGCAACTCGAAGCAGCTCCAGATAAAATTCTTGATCACGCAGATGAAATTATTAAAAACTTTACTGAAATGGAGCAAGCTTCTACAGAGCTTTTTGCTCTTATGGATAGAATGCTTGAAGCGTCAAAAACTCTTTAAGCCCCTTGCGTTTTATTCCCAATCATCGTATTTGGATTGGGAGTGTTTATCTTTTTTGTAACGTCTTGCATTTTTATTTTTTTCCAGCTGGTTTGATCGGTACAAAATATCTGTCTTTATCTCTACAATCTCAGTATCTGAGTTTCTATACGAGACCATTTTTTTGATGAGATTTTCTAAATCCTGCAAGTCACCTTTGTATAGATCCACGGCTTCCACTCTCACAAAAACTTTGACAGCTGTATCAACTTTTTTCTCATACGCCTCTTTGCCGAGTTCTGCTGTAGAGGATAAAAAAGAGATAAGACTCTTGTGAAATCTCTCCATCGCTCTGACATAACGTAAGCGTGCAGAACTTTCAATTACTTTTTTTGATGCTGCCATTTTAACCCTATTGTTTATTTATAGCTACAATTATACAATTTAATTCGGAGAAAAAATTGAAAAAAACAGTTTTCACACTTTTACTTTTACTAGTTACTTCACTTGCTGCAAGTGTTACAGATGAATATCCATCACAAAAAATACTCGATGATAAAACACCCATCGTAGATATACGAACGCCTCCAGAATGGAGGGAAAGTGGACTCTTAAAAGGTGCGATACCTATCATGTTTTTTAATGAACAAGGCGGTTATGATATCAATGGCTTTGTCGCAGAACTCAATAAAAAAGTCGATACAAAAAAACCTTTTGCACTTATCTGCCATACAGGAAGCCGAACAAAAATTCTATCAGCATATCTTTCTAAAGAGTTTGGATATACCATTATCAATCTTGATGGTGGGATGACGTATGTGCAAGGGAAAAAACTCCCAGTAATTCCATACAAATAAAAGATGCCTACGTTTATAAAGTTTTTCTTTTTTCTAACACTCAGGATAGTCATAACCTTGAGTGTTTTGGGAATCTTTATATTTCTACTTTGGGGTGCGCTGTACTTACTTCTCTATTAGGGTCTATTTTATTTACCACGGCATAGAGCGTCGGAAGATAGATAAGATTTAAAAAAGTTCCCCATACAAGTCCAAAACCTATAGAAATCGCGATAGGTTGCAAGATAACTGCTTGACCCGTTGCATAAAATATCAAAGTAAATAATCCTAAAAATGTCGTAATCGAAGTGATAAGAATCGGGCGCAATCTGAGTTTCGCACGTTTAAAAAACTCCTCTGCCTTGTGCGTGCCCTTTAAAAAGTCCAACATAATAATCCCGTCATTGATAACAACTCCTGAAAGCCCTAAAATACCAATGATAGAAGGCATAGAAAGAGACATCCCAAGGAGTTTGTGCCCAAGCAGTGCCCCTAAGATTGAGAGCGGGATAACGCTCATAACCATCAGTACATATTTGATTTTTGAAAATATCAGCAACAGTGTCAAAAAGATGAGAAACATTGCCAACATAACTGTCTTTTTCATATCTCCCTGAAGCTGTTTATTTTTCTCTTTTTCACCAAGGAGGCTCACTTCTATACCCGATTTTGTGATCACATCTATTGTCTCTTGCAACTGAGCGAGTATCTCTTCTGGAGTTATGTTGCGTTTATCGACATTGGCGAAGACTGTCTTGATAATACTTCCGTTGAGCTTATCTATCTTTTCATAATCCCGTATTTTGATAATATCAGCGATATCTGTGAGTTTTACAAAACGTCCATCATCAAGTGCAATATTAAAATCAAGCAAGGTATCTATTTTGTCTTTTTGTGCTTCAAGCGTTTTGATCTCCATAACACCCTGATCATTAAAGGTCGTACTTTGACGTGACTCAAGAAAATATTTGCTTAAAAGCTTTGCTACGGAAGCTTCACTTAAACCTAGACTCTCAGCAAAAGAGTTGATCTTGATTTTGTATTCCATCTTCCCATATTTGATATTATCACTAAAATTTGCAACACCTTTGATCGTGCCAAGTTTCTCTTCGAGTTTTGTTATAGCAGCTTCAAGTTCTTTGTCGTTTGTGCCTGAGAGATTTATCTGTATATCGCTTCGAATAAGCCCAGGCTTATCTTCCATCACACCGAGTTCAAGTAAATTGTACTTCTCTTTATACTTTTCGATGATCTCTCTGGCTCTTGGAGAGAGTTCAAAAGTTTGCTTGAGACGTATCTTTTCTGGATCATTAAAATCAAAACTAAAATTGAGAATCGGATTGAGATATCTATTGATAAATCCTATCTCTTCTCTGTCATAAAGCTCCATTGTGATAAAGAAGACATTGTTATTGTGTTCTGTATCACCTGAGAGTGTTCTTCTATATCCGCTGGTTGCAGAGGTCGACTTGAGTGAGAACTCCTCACCGTGTTGCATAAGCTCTGCTTCTATCTCTTTGGCAATAGCAAAAGTATCTTCAAGCGGCGTATTGATATCGAGTTTTCCTGAGACATAGAGATTGTTCCCATCAAAATTTGGAAAAAACTGGAACTTCATTGACTGTGCAGTCATATATGTAAAAATCGGGATAAGGACTAAAAACATTACGACAAATGTCTTTTTATACTTGATATGAAAGTAAAGAACTCGCTCATAATAGTTTTGTAAAGGTTCCCAATCGACCATCGGTTTTGTTTTTTTGAGAAGCTCTTTGGCATGTAGAGGCAAAAATAAAAAACTCTCTAAAAGTGAACCTAATAAAATCATGACCACAACAATAGGAACTAAAATGAGGAGCATTGCTATCTCTCCAGTCATCATAAACATAGGTAAAAACGCAGCTGCTGTTGTGAGTGTCGCGAGTGTCACAGGAAGCATTACCTCCTTGAGACCAACGATAGCAGCTTCATGACTCTCCATTCCCTCATCTATATGACGCTGTATATTTTCACCCACGACGATGGCATCATCCACAACTATCCCGATAACGATCAGCGCGCCCAAGAGCGAGACGATGTTTATAGTGTAGCCTGCATAATAGATAAACAAAAGCCCAATTATAAAAGAAAAAGGTATCCCAAGTGCCACGATAAACGCAATGCGGATATTGATGAGGATATACATAGAAAAAAAGACTAAAATAAGCCCGAACATCAGATTTGATATAACAGTATTGAGGCGCTCTTTAATAGGTTTTGAACTATCTTGCGAGAAATAAAAAGAGACCTCTGGATAATTCTTCCCGATTTTGTCTATATAGGCTTTGAGCTCTTGCGAGAGTTGCATGGAGTTGCCCTCTTCTGCCTTAGAGACAATCAAAGAGAGTGTCGTCTTATTGTTAAAAGTGGCCAGAGTATTTGTCTGCGGATAGTAGATATTGACCTTTGCGATATCACCAAGTCGTATAAATTTTGCATCTATCTTTAAAATAGCATCTTCATACTCTTTGGCATCTGCTTTGCCATTGACGGTAGAGACAAACGCAAAGCTTCCTTTTTGCTCGATATCTCCAATAGGATAGATATAGGAGAGCTCTGCAATAGCACTGGTAACACTCAGAGGATTAAGGCCATACGCGAGAGTAGCATCTGTGTTTATCTCTATCGCTATCTCTTGGTCTGAATCACCTCGGATGGAGACATCACTAATATTTTTGATGCGGGCGATCTTGGACTTAATATCCGAAGCGACGACAGTAAGCTCGCCTTGTGAGAGCGTCTCTGAAGCGATAGAGAGACGTAATAGAGATTTGCTTTTATCCAGAAGCACAGCGACAGGTTCGACCATATCAGAAGGAAGATACTGCCTGCTTGAAGAGAGTGCATCTTTGACTTTATTGAGAAGATTGATTTTATTGCTATGTTCGTTGAGGGTAAGTACGATACTAAAACGCCCAGGAGAGATAGTAGTCTCTGTTTTGTCGATACCGTTGATATTGGCGATAGCATCTTCAAGATCGCGCACAGCCATCTTGTCCATATTTGTAGCACTCGCTCCACTATAAGAGCCAGATACGACGACCTTATCAAGCTCGACATCAGGAAACATCTCTTTGGGGATATTGATATATGCATTGACTCCGAGGTAGACCAAAAAAACCAACAAGGCATAGTTAAGACGTTTATTGTTTATAAAATACTCTATTAGCTTAATCATCTACTCTCTTTATAAAGGCATTAAAATAGTTGCTATTATAGCAGTGACTTAATAACGTTACTCACACCTTGGTGTAGATTGTAGTTTGATATTGGAAAATCTTGCGCTTCATCTTCAAGATTGACCGTATAGCGACTGAGATAATCTCCCAGAAGTTTTAGATCAATACTCTGATAGTTTTTTGTAAGTGAAGAGTCGATTCTTGTTCGCAAAAGCGTACCCGCTGCGTTTGACTTTTGTATCGTAAACGCAAGACTCTTTAAACTCACAAAATCATTCCACATAAAAAAGAGTTCAGGTGTCAACACATCCACATGATCCCCTTCAGGAGTGAAAAGAAGATTTGCCTCTTTAAGCGGTATCAATATACTTAAAATTGCACTCGAAAATGGTACAACTTTATCTGCCCAAAATGGGGATTCATTTCTTGTTTTAAGCTCATCTGCCAAAGTTTGGACGATAGTCTCAAGGCTTGCGTTTTTAAATAGTTCATAACTCTGCGTTTTCATTCATATCTCTTTAGTAAATTATTTGCATAATGATACCTTTTTTGTATAATTTGGCTTTTAAATAAAGGATCTGTTTTGAAAATCAATAAAAGTTTTATAACAAACGCAATCGCCGCACTTTTAGTCGCTCTCTCTTTTGTTCTTCCTGAGTATAACTCTCTTGTACTTTTTGCAGGACTCTTCGCCCTCTCAGGAGCGCTTACAAATCAGCTGGCCATCCATATGCTCTTTGAGCGTGTGCCGCTTTTATATGGTTCTGGCGTTATTCCATCGCGTTTTGAAGCCTTCAAAGAGGCGATAAAAAATCTCATGATGCAGGAGTTTTTCACAAAAACGCAGCTCGAAGCTTTCTTTGCCAAAGAAGAACAAAAAATAAATCTTGAACCTATCATAGAACAGACAGATTTTTCACCTGCGTTTGATGCTCTGAGCAAAACTGTAATGGAGTCTTCGTTTGGAGGAATGCTTGGGATGTTTGGAGGAGAGAGTGCGCTTTCAGGTCTTCGTGAACCTTTTTCTCTCAAGATGAAAGCCGCAGTTATCAAAATAGTAAACTCTGAAGCCTTTAACCAAACACTTCAAAAACATATGCAAAACTCTTCACTCAGTGATGATTTGATTCACTCTATCGAGAGAGTGATAGATGCAAGACTTGATGAACTCACACCAATGATGGTAAAAGAGATTGTTCAAAGACTTATCCGCGAACATCTCGATTGGCTAGTTGTTTGGGGTGGCGTTTTTGGAGGAGCTATCGGACTAGCAAGTTCTTTCTTAATATAACTTTTCTTAAAAAGAATTAAAAGCTCAACGTGCTTAATGGACTTTTAACACTTTTATTTCTACCACTTTTCTTAGCTTCATACAGAGCATCATCAGCATTTTTTATAAGCATGTCGATATCTACACCTTCTTGGATTTGAGCAACTCCAAAACAAGCTGTTTTATGTTCAACATGTTGAAATAGATGTGTTTGTATTTTTCTTCTTAATGTTTCAGCCAAAGTATAAGCTCCATCAAGATCTGTCTCATGGCAAATGATTAAAAACTCTTCTCCACCCCATCTTCCTGTAACATCTATGCTTCTTGTATTCTCTCGAATAATATGTGCTACTTCTTTCAAAACAGAGTCACCCACTTGATGGCCAAACGTATCATTGACATCTTTAAAAAAGTCTAAATCCATCATAATAACAGTAAATACTTTTTTATAGCGATTAAATATATTGAATTGCGTTTGTAGCTCTTTATCAAGCACAACTCTGTTGTTGAGCTGTGTAAGAACATCGGTAGTGGCTAATCTTTGGAGTTTTTCATTTGCTTCTTCAAGCTCTTGCGTTCTAATCCTTACCTCTTTTTCAAGTTGCTGATTGAGATCCTGCACTAAAGACAAACGCTTATCTTCTTCGCTTGAGATTTTTAACAGAAGTTCGTTAAATTTTTGTTTTAAAAAATAGAGCTCATTTTGTTCTTCAAAATTAATATTTATTTTTCTGTTTTCTCTTGATTTCCAATTGAGAGAGTCTATATTTCCCGTCAATTCTCTGAGAGGATTTTCAAGATATTTTTTAAAGGCAAAGATAAATAAAAGAATGAGTGCAGCACTTTTGATAAAAGCATTGAGTAAAATCATCGTAAAACCAACTTTAAGTCGGTTGTAAATAGCGAAATCACCCGAATACAAGGTTACCTCTGCTAATAAAATATTATTTTCATTAAACTCTTTATATATCAAAAAAGAGTGTGAGAGATCTTTTTTACTTAAATCCTCATCTGAGAGCTCTTCCTTTTTCTGTTTGACAATAAGCACTTTGTTTGGATCGATAATTACCACTCCATATACAAGGGGCATATTCATAATTCCATTGCTGATTGATTCTATTTGTTCTGAGTTGAGATCCCACAAAGCAGTTTTCAGACTTGGTTCAAATGTCTTTGCTACCATTGTTAATTCATCTTTAATATGACTTTTTGTATAGCTATATTCTATACCGAAATGCACGAGCGTCACCAAAATAGTAATGATAAAATAGATAACAAGAACAGATTTTAAAAGTTGGGTTGAGAGATGTGATTTGTAACTCATTGCTACCTTTTTACCTCAAAAAATTTATCACTATACTCTTCATAAATTGCTTCATAACGACCGCTTTTTTTAAGAAAAGCAACACCTTCATTAAAATCATCTCTTAATTTCTCATCTTTAAATGCTGTGCGGTATTTTGTCGGCTCTAGAAGATCAAACATTTCTGTTTCGATATCTTTTGAAACTTTACCCTCTACTATGAGTTCATTTTTATAATACTTAAATATATGTCTATCAATGACGACAACATCTGTTCTGCCTTTTAAAAGCATATAGACCTGCTGTTTTTGATCTGCTACTTCTGAGTATTTTTTACCTGCTTTAGCAGCTACGTTTCCAAATCTCTCACCTAAATAAATAGAAGCATTCTGAAAACATATGAAGTAATAATCACTTAAATCTTCCATCGTAGCAATATTGTAATGCTTGGATTTTAATGCAAACGCAGCATTATGATACTGCATAAAATCATCTGAGTAGTATGCATTAAGCCCTGAATTTTCTTTAATAATGGAGGTTGCATCTACATACCCATTTCGAAACATCTCAAACGAACGTCCAATATTTACAAAAACAGGTTTGAGAGTATGTTTTTTATATGCTAGTGATTCTTTTACAATAGTTACCACAATCCCACTGCCATCTGTAAAAACATAAGGCGGTGTTGAATAGGAGAAAACAACTTTCACTTCTTGTGCATCTAAAAAAGAGAGGAATAAAAAGATAAGAGTGAGAAGTTTTTTCATCTATTTTTTAAACTCTATACGCTCTTGTTTATTGTAGTCTTTTCGCATCTTAATATCGTTGATATATCTATTTTCGAGCTCGATATCAACTCTTTTAAACTCATTATCCAGAGGAAACGCAACTCTTGCCTGCTTAATAGCTTTCATCGCGGCAGCTACGTCAAGATCTTGTTTATTTACATCTATAGTCGCAAATAAGTTCTGAAGTACTTTATACGGATTACCAAGAACAACCGCATACCACTTGTTTTTGTAAAAAAGCTGTAACATCACGCCATCTTCACGTGTATAGTTAGCAAAATTAATATGATACTCATCACTTGCGGCTTCAGCTTTTTCGCTCCACTCTGTGATACTATAGTTTCTTTGTATAAGTGCGATAGTTGCGAGCCTAAAATTGAGATGTCTGTGATTAAACGCAACCTCTTTACCATAAGCATGTAGCTCATCATTGCCACGGTTGATATGTGCAATATCTTTAAATGTAGCAAAATCGATCACACCCGTCTCAAGCTCAGTCATCTTTACTTTCTCAGAACCATTTACGATATAAAAATCCGCAAAAAGAGAGACACTTAAAAAAATACCGAGCACAAAAGCTTTCACGAAGCGACCACTTCGATTCTTGCATCATCTACTTCAATCACATCACCAGCAATAATCTTCGCTCTTTTTCTCACTTCAATCACACCGTTGCGTTTAACATGTCCATCCGCCACGATATATTTTGCGCGCGCACCACTATCAACTAAGTCCATTACTTTTAAAAGTTTAAAAAGCTCTATATATTCATCTTGTAGTTCAAATTTCATTGGATTCCTATTTTATATAATATACGCAATAATATCCAAGAACGGCTACAAAAGAGATTAGAAACGCACTTATGCTTCTTGATTTAAGATAGAAAATCCAAGATCATTCATCGCCATATCTACCATCTCTGTCGCTTTTTGCATGGTTATCTGAGATATCTCAGGGAGTTTTCCACCCCACATCTCTTCTGCTTGCTTAAATCCGCTGAGCATCCCTTCACGTCCAGCGCGAAGAAGTTTTTCATCTCCTCCTGCTCCATTGATAACAAAGTTGGCAATTCGCTCTGATGTCTGTTTGATGCCAAAAATTCCATCCTCACTCACTAGTGCAGATGCTTCATCTTTGGAAAGTTCTGCAATTGGTTTACCGCTATATCCGACATCTTTCAAAAAACTCTGGAACTCTTCGTAATCTTTTTTGGAATTATCTTTCATGGTTGAGAGATTACTTTGCACAGAAGTTGACTCAAACATATAGGCATTTGCATTCTCTACAACTTGCTTACGAAGCTCTTTTGCCTCATCATCACTCAATTTTTGCGTATAAAGATTCTTTACACCCGTAAAATCTTGTAATGGACTTATATTATTCTGATTTGCTGATACTTTCATAGAAAACTCCTATTTTAGGCTTATATAGATGTGAAGTATATCGACATAATGAGCTGTTTTTTTTAACTAGATGGATAAATTGAAATTTCTACATATTTTTTAGGTATAATTTTTTCGATGAAAGATGAGGCTCGAGTTCATCTTTAGTGTGTAATTTTGTTTTTTGCTCAATTGTTACCTAAAGACTCTCCAAATTTCGACTCCACTTCCCCCGAAGTGTATTTTTAAAAAAAGTAGGTATTACAAATGGCAGAATTACTAAATGGATCAGTAAAATGGTTCAACGAAGAAAAAGGTTATGGTTTCATTCAACAAGATAACGGTGGAAAAGATGTATTCGTACACTTTCGCCAAGTAAACAGTACAGGTCACGGTCGTGTATCTTTAGCTGAAGGTCAAAAAGTTTCTTATGAAGTAGGCGAAGGTCAAAAAGGACCACAAGCAGAAAACGTTACTGCTCTGTAATCTTTACCCTCTTTTTTACAGGCTTTTACGCCTGTAAAATATTTCTCTCTTTTTCTAAAACCCCCAAGCACTCTATCGCAATCTCAAACTCTTCATCTGTTTTAATGACAAGGCTTTTTATATTTGCAAACAATTCACTCGCCAAAATACGTTCGCGTATGACAACTGAGTTTTCTCCAATGCCTCCAGTGAAGACGATCGCATCCACATGACCTAAAAGCGCCATATATCCACCGATATATTTTTGTACACGTCGTATCATCATATCAAGAGCCAACCTTGCGTTTGGAGTTTGTGTCTCTTCCAAAATACGGACATTACTAATGCCAGAGATGCCTAAAAGTCCCGATTTTTGATTGAGAAGTGCATCTATTTCATCGATACTCATGCCAAGTTTTCTTTGCATGTACACCACGATAGAAGCATCAATATCACCACATCTACTTCCCATCACAAGCCCTTCAAGCGGAGTAAATCCCATAGACGTATCAATACTAACTCCCTTTTCTACGGCACAAGCACTCGCACCATTTCCAAGATGCAAAGTTATGAGATTGAGCTCACTCAGATCTTTTCCTAAAATCTCACTCGCTTTTTTGGATACATAGGCATGTGAACTTCCATGAAAGCCATAACGTCGTATCTTGTGTTGCTCATACATCTCAAGCGGCAGTGCGTAAAGAAAGGCTTCTTTTGGCATATTTGCATGAAACGCAGTGTCAAAAACTGCGATTTGTGGTGTATCTGGTGCTTTTTTTTGACACACCAAGATACCTTCAAGATTTGCAGGATTATGCAAAGGAGCAAGGGGAATAAGTCTTCTGATCGTCTCTATCACTTCTTCATTGATGTGCATAGCCTCATTAAACGCAGCGCCGCCATGTACGACTCTGTGTCCGACAGCATCAAGGCTTTTAAAATCAACACCCAAGCTTTTAATCGCTTCGTGGTGCGTTTGTATAGCAGAGCCTTCTTCCCCAATATTTTGGATATGTTTAGAGAGTAAGACTTCCCCTGTTTGCATATCAAAAAGTTTCAGTTTTAGCGAAGAACTTCCTGAGTTTATAACGGCTATTTTCATTTGAGTGCTCCTGCTTGTATAGCTGTGATGGCTATAGTATTGACAATATCTGCGACTTCGCAGCCACGAGAGAGGTCATTGACAGGTTTGCATAAACCTTGAAGAATCGGTCCGATAGCGACAGCTCCACTTGAACGCTGCACCGCTTTGTAGGTATTATTTCCCGTATTGAGATCTGGAAATATAAAGACACTTGCTTCGCCTGCTACTTTGGAGTTTGGAAGTTTTGTAGATGCCACAGACTTGTTCACCGCCGCGTCATACTGTATCGGCCCTTCGATGAGAAGGTTGGGATTTTTTGCTTTTACGATATTTGTAGCTTCTCGCACCTTTTCTACATCTGCCCCACTTCCGCTCTCACCCGTCGAGTAGGAGAGCATCGCAACTTTTGGTTCTATCCCAAACGCAGCAGCTGTTTGTGCCGAAGAGAGTGCTATTTGTGCAAGATCTACAGCACTTGGATCTTGGTTTATAGCACAGTCCCCATAAACGAGCACTTTGGTATCGAGACACATAAAAAAGACGCTCGAGACAAGAGGACTTTGGGGAGTTGTTTTGATAATCTGCATGGCTGGACGAATCGTATCACCAGTGGAGTGAATAGCTCCGCTGACCATACCATCAGCATAGCCCAAATGTACCATCATCGTCGCAAAGTAGTTCACCTTGCTCATACTATCTTCTGCAGACTGATAACTCAAACCTTTGGCTTTTCGCATCTCATAAAAAACTTCTGTGAACTCTTTCATAAGCTTTGCATCATCTGGCTCGACGATGGTTGCGCGACTGAGATCAAGCCCTAGTCTGAGAT
Source organism: Sulfurimonas sp. (assembly GCA_028687935.1). Classification (GTDB taxonomy): domain Bacteria; phylum Campylobacterota; class Campylobacteria; order Campylobacterales; family Sulfurimonadaceae; genus Sulfurimonas. The sequence goes on along the minus strand of JAQTZE010000004.1, from coordinate 97,172 downwards.
AGTTTGCCTGCAACTCCTCTTTTTTACCTACAAGTATGATATCTACCACATCACGCAGAAGTAATATCTCCGCTGCTCGCAAAATCCGCTCATCGCTACTCTCTGGAAGGACTATGCGTTTTTTGTTCATCCGTGCAAGTTCAAAAATCTTGTACTCAAACATCATCGGCGTCATAACATCGCTTGAAGCGCTTGCTATCTTTTGTTCTATATATGATGTGTTTACTGCCGCATTAAAGAGTCCTAAAGATAACGCTATCTTTCTATCTGAGTTTGGACGTATTCGTGAATGAATATGAGAGAGGTTTTTAGCCGTTTCATATGTATCTGTACTTACTGCCATAATAGGGATATTGAACTTTTCGAGTCCCATAATAAGCTTGTTGATATTTGGATGCGCACGCATATCAAAAGGAAAGATGATTGCTGAGACGTTTGGATAGTTCTTTGAATAGAGCGCACCCAAAAGCCCGAGAATGATATCAGAACGATCTGCGGGAACGATGACTAGGTCATCTTCTTCGATATGAGCGAGAAAATTATCAAGTGTCAAAGCCGCAACTCTCACCTTGCGTATATTTCGCACCCTATCTTCTTTACTCATAACCACTTCCGTAGCACCCAAGGTATCAAGAACGTCCCCGATACTGATGAGACTCAGCTCTTCAACTTCTTTGAGCAGATAAGTTTTTGGCTCATAAGCTATAAGTTTTTTTTGCATCTCTTCATGTTTACTCGTATCTAGTCTATTGATAAAAGTCGCGAAATGAGAAGCGCCAAGAGAGAGAAGATTTTCATTTTCTATCATGACATCTTCATAGATTTCTTGGATACTTCTCTCTTTTGCATTGATGATATTAATATAAGGAGCACCAAAATTTTGGGCGATTTTCATGTTGAGATCGAAGTTTATATTTGCGTTTAAAAAGGAGCGGCGTATCCCTTCACAGAGTACAAAATCATATTTTGCTTCAAGCTTTTTAAACTTTTCTATGAGTTGATTGATCAGCTCACCCAACTTGTTTGAGGCGATCATATGTTCTACCTCTTCAACATCAAAACCAAAAGTATCTTCATACTCCATATCAAGGTTGTATCGCTCAAGCATAAAGCTTATATCTTCATCCCTGATAGTGCGTTTATAGATAATCGGGCGAAAAAACGCAACCTTATGGAGATTGCGTTTGAGGATTTCCATCATGCCCATTGAGACAAAGAGCATTCCTGCATTTATCTCTTGTGCAGATATAAAAAGTGATTTTGTTTTCATGATTTGCCTTTATATGTGTTAGTATATCAAAAAAAAGAGAGAGTTTTTATGCACTGTTTTTGTGGAAGTAAAAAAGAGTATCAAGAGTGCTGCGGCGCTATAATCGAAGGAAAAAGAGAAGCCAAAACACCAGAGGAGCTCATGCGAAGTCGCTACAGTGCCTACGTCAAAGGTGATGGCAAATATCTCGTACTCAGCGCAGCAAAAGAAAATAGATACGCAGAAGATATAGAACTTATAGAAGAGTTTAGTAACTCCGTAGAGTGGCTAGGCCTTGACGTGCTTTATGCCAAAGATAATATCGTTGCGTTTAAGGCTTTTTACAAAGATATAGAGGGTATTAAAGTACTCCACGAAGAGAGTAAATTTGTCCAAGAAGATGGGCTTTGGCGCTATAAAGACGGAATACTTTATAATACAAAAGTACAAAGAAATGACGCTTGCCCCTGCGGAAGTGGCAAGAAATATAAGAAGTGCTGTGGGTAAGGGATATTCATTCGTTCTTCATACTAGCTGCGTTTCATTACTGCGAAAAAGCGCACTACTCTTTTTTTGTAATTATTTACACAAAAGAACAAAAAAAACTTTTAATAATTAAAACTTTATTTGTTAATTTATAATATTTTATGTATACTATTGCAAATTCAACACAAAGGTTTATCATGAAATTACTAGTTTTGGCTACGGCTGTTTTGAGTGCTACATTTTTATTTGCAGCAGTAGATATCAACAATGCTTCAAAAGAGGAACTTATGACCCTTAAAGGTCTAGGTGAGAAAAAAGCGGATGCAGTTTTAGAGTACAGAAAAGAAAACTGTTTTAAAAACATTGAAGCACTGAGTGAAGTAAAAGGTCTTGGACCAAAGTTTATAGAAAATAACAAAAAAGAGCTTCAAGCAGGAAAGTGTAAAGCTGCAAAGAAATAACTGCGTTTGTAAAATAATTACTGCGTTTTTGAGATTGCCACGCAGCTACGAGCGTAGTGTGGCACTCTAAACTTGTATCTGTTTCTTATTCGTCAACTGTTGCAGATAATTCGAAATATTAATCAGCGAAAAAGTGACCAAAAATATCATAAGCCCTGGAAAAAAGCTCACCCACCAGGCGATCTCCACAACATCTTTGCCACCACTGAGGATAGTTCCCCAGCTCATTTGCGGAGCGACAATGCCAAGACCTAAAAAACTAAGACCCGATTCTGCCAATATCGCACCACCCACTCCAAAAGTAAAGCTCACAAAATAGATAGGTGCAAGAATAGGCGCATAGTACTTAAGTAGGATTTTGAGTTTATTGACTTTGGCTATGTTGAGTATTTTGATATAGGGCTTTGAAGTGATACTAAAACTCTCAGAACGAATAAGCCTCGCCGTTGTCATCCACCCTGTGATAGAGATGATAAGTATGAGTACCCATGCCGAAGCATTGACATAACTCACAAGTGCCAAAAGCAAAAAGAAGGTCGGAAAAGTTAAAAAAAGATCAACGCCTATGATAAATGCTTTGTCAACGCCACCTCGGAAGAACCCAGCCATAGAACCAAGAATAAGCCCGATAAAAGAGGCGATAAACGCACTCCCAACCCCGATAATCATTGAGATCTGTCCGCCTTCCATAACTCTAGCCAAAATATCACGACCAAGTCTATCTGTACCAAGAGGATGTGCGAATGATGGAGGAACTAAAATAGAAGTGTAGTCCAAGAGATAAGGGCTTTGCCCATAGATAAAAGAGCCTAAAAAAGAAAACGCAAGAACAAACGCAAGAACGGCTATGCTAAAGTATGGCATGCCTGCGTTTATTGTTTGATGCCAAGAAGCGTTTGCATCATCTCATCAATAGTCGTGATAATTTTTGCAGCAGCACCATACGATGTCTGATAACGAATAAGGTTTGTCATCTCTTCATCAATACTAACTTTTGAGACTCCGAAATATTCCATTTCGATAGCATTGTACTGTACACTTAGTGTTTCATTTCTAGTAGTAGCCGCATTTGTTGAAATACCAATTTGTGTTGCGATAATATCGTACATGCCATATGCGCTTGAACTATATTTTTTTTCTCCAACTTGAAAGTCGAAGTTTTCAAACTGATGTTGCATCATTTTGAGCGCCACACTACTGTCTCCAGCAGCAGACGAAGCGCCCGCTTTTATCAGTGTTGCGTTTTGTTTATATACTGTATTAAGATCGATATTTTGTGCACTATCACCACTTAAAAATTGATTGAGTCCGAGTGCTCCAGCGAAGTTTGAACCTGAAGAATAATTTGTATTAGAAAGCTTGTCTTCAATCGCAAAAGTATATCCAAGAGACTCTTTTCCTGCTTTGAGGCTCAGTTCTAATGTACTTTTTCCTCCAGAAGCAGCAAAATTAAAACTAATAAAATCATCTAAATCATCATTTCCACTATTGTTAGCATTATCATCAAGGTTTGCCTCTATCTGATTTTTTATAGAGTTCGTACTGCCATCTATACTCGTTGTATTGTCTATAGTTATTTCACGTGTTGCGACTTTATTTCCATCAATGTCATAAACGATAATATTAAAAGAACCAGTTTTGACATTCAATCCAGAACTTACCAATGGCGTTGCAGCATCAAAAGAAACCTCTTTTGACGTCATCTTAGACGTTGCAGTTTCAGCATAAAGATTATTAATGGACTCTATTAAAGTACTTGCAAAAGCATCAAGTCCAGAGAGCGCATTTTGGATAACACCATCTGTCGGCTTACCACTTGTAGTATCGATAGTGCCACCACGCATGTCAAGAATAGAGCCGATTTTACCACCAGTTATTGCTTCTTCTAGAGGAATAAGCTTGCCATCTTGTCTTTCATAAGAAATCTCATAAAATCCGTTAGGGTTGCTCTCATTTGACGCATGGATAGGATGGTAACTATTTCCATCAACGATATTAAATCCATTCACACTCAGAGTATAACTGCCTGTGATTGTGCCAGATGTGTTATTTATCTGAATGTTCGACTCAAGTTGTCCTACGTTTACTTCAGCACCAATGAGTCTAGCAAGACTTTTTTCTATGACATTTCTTCTATCTCGTAGGTCGTTTGCACTATAGATTCCTGCTGATTCTGCTGTATCTATCGCGACATTTATCTGTGCGAGTTCTTTTGCAAGTGCATTGACTTCATTTACATTGACCACAAGCTCTTCGTTAGCCTGCATTTGTAAAGATGATATTTTAGTTTGGCTCTCTTGTATATGCTTTGAGAGTGTTTCTGTCTGTTTGGCAAGTGCTACTTTGATGGCATCATTGTCTGGATTATCCGCAAGATTTTGCCACATATTGTAGAACTCTTGCATATCTGATTTCACACCAACACCATCTATTTCAGGAAAGTAGCTTGAGAGTTGTTCAAGTGTTTTTTTCTCATAATCACTGTACTCTTTTGAAGATGAGATAGAGGTATATCTGTCAAATACAAAGTTGTCAAAAACTCTTGTAATATCTGTAACATCAACACCATTCCCAACTTGTCCAGGTTGTGTAGTGATAGGCGTTGAGGCGGCTGTTACAACTCTTTGGCGTGTATACCCGTCAGTTTCTGCGTTAGCGATATTATGCCCAGTTGTATTAATTGCAACTTGAGATGCGTTGAGTGCGCTGTATCCGATATTGAGTGCGTTAAATATTGATGCCATGTTAAACTCTTATTTCCAAGATTGAAGGATCTTTTGATGCTACTTTTTTATAACCTTGCATCTCTGTAGGGACGAGTCTTTCTAAAAAGGTATTGTATAGATTACTTACAGTTAAAACGAGCTTCGCATAGTGCTTATTTTCTTCTCTGAGGTTTGAGAGTTCTTTTTTTAGCTCACTTAAAAATGTATGTTGTTGCTCATCAAGTAACTCAGGAAGATCTTTTTCTGGGTGTGCGCTCATAAGAGTTGATATTTCATGATCTATCATCGCTTTTTTATTTTCAAAACTTTTGAGCTTCTCTTCTTTAAGAGAGAGTCGTGAAAACTGTGCATCGTTTTTCGCCTCTTTGATATCTCTTATGTCTGATTGCGTTATTTTGACAAGGTCTCTTAAATCTTTCAAAGCACCTTCTAAATGATGAGATAACATATCCAACTCCTCTTTGTATTTTAAAACTACAGCAACTCTTGTGCTATCTTTTCAGATAAAGTCTGCAGGTCAACTTTGTATTCACCAGAGTTGATTGCTTCTTTTATCTGCTCTATCTTGCTCGTATCACCCTGTTTGTTCACAGTAGTACCAGCTTCCTTCTTCGTCTCTTTTGCTTCACCTAAACCAGAAGCGTACACGCTGCGTAATGCGGAGCTATTTGCTTGCGAAATCATTGTCTATCCTTTTTGTCTCTTTACACTATTTTATATGTAACTATATCGGCATAAAAGGTAAATATTTTAGTTTTTTATGCTTTTTGACTCAGATAATCATAAAGCATTTGCGAAAATCCAAAGCCGCCAGCACTTGCTTTTGCCAATTCATCTCTATACATAGATTTATATATTTTGTCCCCTGGATCGTTTTGCTCGGAGAAGAGATTTTTTTCATTTTCTGCAGCAGTGTCCATCAGCATTTTGAGGATCACAGACTCAAAGGCATCTGTCTGCTTTCTTAATTCTTCATTTTCTGCTGTAGCATCAATTTTTGGTATGATGTGTTGTTGCGACAATTCAGGTATTTTTATTGCGTTTATTCCTGCATACGACATTAGATAACCTCCAATTCAGCTGATATACTTCCAGCACTCTTCATCGCCTGTAAAATAGCGATGATATCTTTTGGCATAGCGCCAAGTTTTTGTAAAGAGCGCACAAGGTTTGCAACCGTAGTTGTTCCCTCTTTCATATAGATCTCATTTTCATTGAGTCCAATTGCGAGATTTTTATCCACCACTACAGCACCTGCAGGTTTTGAAAGCTCTTTTTGTTCACTTATTTTTATTGTGATATCACCGTGCGTGAGAATAATAGGTTTTACTTCTATACCGATACCTGCGACGATTGTCCCTGTTCTCTCATTGATGATAATCTTATTTTTTGAGTTGTAGTTCATGTCTATCTGCTCGATTTCAGCCAAGAACTCTACCATAGATTTATTTTCTGGTTTTTTGAGTTTGATACTTCGAGGATCCATTGCCACTGCGACTTGTGTACTGTAATAACCATTGATCGCTTTTTGAATCGCTACAGAGTTTTTAAAATTTGACTCTTTAAGTGAAAGCGTTGCATACTCTTGGTGATAGAGATCGATACTGATTTCACGCTCAACAATACCACCAGCGTAAACCATTCCCACTGTTGGATGTGATTCACTTCCTGCGCCCTTTGCGTTGAGTCCACCGATAGTCACAGAACCTTGTGCAAGAGCATATATCTTCCCATCTACCCCTTTAAGTGGTGTCATAAGAAGTGTTCCACCTTCAAGAGACTTCGCATCACCAATAGAAGATACGACGATATCAAACTGATCTCCTTGTCTTGCAAAAGGTTTCAGAGTAGCCGTTACAACAACCGCTGCCACGTTTTTGGATTTTATATCTATTGAGTTCATATCAATATTCATAGATTTGAGCATGTTTGCAATAGATTGGAGGGTAAATTTTGAAGTCGTTCCATCTCCAGTTTTTTTGAGACCAACAACCAGAGAATAACCTATAATCTGATTGTCACGAACGCCGACGATATTGGCTACGTCAGTGATTTTTGTCGCATAAACGCTAGAGAGCAAAAGCAAAAAAAGTATAAAAGTTTTCATTGACCATCCTTAGATGCTCAGTTACAGCAACTTTTATTCCATTTCTACTCTATTGTGAGATATGTCAGGCTTGTGTTACCGAATTTTTTACTCTTGCGTTTAGTAAACGCGGCAATCTGATCGGGAATTTCCAGACCGCTCATATGCTCGATGATGATAAGTTTTACACAATCCTGCGGTAAAGAGGCGATAAGATCTATCATCTTTTCATAGATATCTTCCATCCCTTCGCGTATGCTAAAAGGCGGATCTATATAAAAATAGGCATCACTTTTCTCTTTTTGCAGCGTTTTGATGACTGCGTTTATATTTGTAAAACTATCTCCTGCAAGGACTGTACAGGCGCTTGGATCTGTCTGCGAGATATTTTCTTTGAGGACTTTAAGTGCATCTCTATCTTGTTCCATAAAAAAGATGCGTTTAGCTCCACGGCTGAGTGCCTCAAGTCCAATAGAGCCACTTCCAGAGAAAACTTCTACAAAAGTAGCATCGATAATCTCAAACTGAAGTGTGTTAAAAAACGACTCTAAAACAATAGATTTTGAACTTCTTGTCGTAGCTTTTGAAGGAAGTTTGAGGAGTTTTCCTCTATATTTTCCTGCAACAATTTTTTTACTGATACCACTACTTTTCATAAAAAGCCTTGATTGCGTTTATGATGTTGTGTTGATACTCTTTTGTCAAAAGTTCTATTCTTCGCTCAAGAATATCAAAATTGAGGCTCTCTTCTTTGCCTTCTTCTTGTGGCGCTTTGGTCGCATGTCCCATCAATTCGTATCTATTTTCAAGTGCGAGTATCAACTGTGATTTTGAAAAAGGTTTTTTCAAATCTGATTTTTCATTACTTGCTATATAAAAACATCTCGCATCATTGAGGCACTCAGTATCGCGCACAATGATGTCACACTGTTTGGTTGAACTAAGATATCTCGTGAGAAATACCTCCAAAGATTTTTGTAGTAAGGGTGATTGGCACTCAACAGCTATCTTCATCTCTATCCTTTATAAGTGTGACATTATACTATATCTCAGATCGTCATCGAGGTCTGTTATATTTACAAGCATCCATTCCAGATACGCGCGATCACTCATTGCTATCTCTTCGATGTATCTGCCAGCGTATTTTCCAAACTCTAACTTTTGCAGAAGTACCTTTTTAAAACTAAGCTCACACATCTCATCATCTGAAGCCAAATCCAAAAGATAGCCATACAAAGATTTCACAACTTGGGCATCTGCAAGGGCATTATGTGCTAGAAGAGGCTCTTTTTCTTCTCTATAGAGTTTGAGCTCATAGCGCAAAATCTGCAGTGAAAAAAAATCACATTCTGGGATGAGATGTTTTGTCACACGCAATGTATCGATGCATTTTCCCTTCCATTCAAAGCCCGAGAAGGAGAGTTTTTGTAAATCAAACTTGATATTATGCGCGATAAGTGTTGCGTTTACACTATTGTGTGCTTCTAAAAACGCATAGGCTTTGGAAGATTTAAAATCACCCTGCGTTTGTATCATTTCGTTTGTTATATGGTGAATACTCGAAGCTTTGGGTGGTATTTTTTTACCTTCATTGAGCAGTTCATAGATTATTTCTTCTTCGCCATCATTTACTGCTACGATACCGATAGAGACGATTGTATCATTTGATTCAAGACCCGTAGTCTCAAGATCTAAAAATATCAGCATTGTTTTATCTTCACGCGTTTACATCTGTTTGCCAAAAGTATAATCGAAAAGTACCCAGCAACTAAAATAAAACCAAAAAGCCAATAGATACTAAACCACGCAAAAACACCGCTATAGTCGCTAAAAAGATAGGTAAACGCAAGGGCAAATATCATCTGTGCGGCAACAATCCAGATGAGTAACATAAACCACTTTCTCCAAACTTTTACCAAATCTCCGTATCCAATCTCTTCTATAAACTTTTCTTTGCCACAGACTTTAAGTTTGAGGAGATAACCTGCGACGGGAACGTTGAAAAGATATTTCACACTGCGAAAGAGTACAAGCAAAAGAGCAAGACTCCAACTCAGAGGAAACCAGAATTTTGCAATAGCCAACAGTGCACTAGCGACTTCAGCGTTTAGAGCTGGCATTCCCTGAGAAATATAGATAAAAAGAGTGATAAACGCAGCCACAGTTGAGGCCAAAAGCACAGAGCATAATGAAACGCGAATGAGCCATCGCAGCCATAGAAAAAAGTAAAATCTAGACATCACTATCTTTAAATTTCTCTATAACGTCATAATAATGTTCAAGCGTCATAAAACTTTTCTCAAAGCGAAAACGCATAATAAATTCGACGATCTTATTTTTAAGCGCCTCATCCACATTTTCTGCTTTGCCGTAGTAGCCTAAAGAGATGTTTTTACTCTTTACGATGGCTTCTTTATCGTAAGATATGGCAAGAATTTGGAGATATTTTCCCGCTTTTACTTCACCCAAGTTTTCACTAAGAAGTGAAGCTCCTGAGAGGTTGATCGCTTTAAACATAAAAAGCTCAGCAAAAGTCTCTACTTTTTTGTCTATCTGCAATGTATTATATAAATCTTCAAGTATCCTCAAGTTCTCTTTTCTGGCTACTTCATAACCGGAGATCTTGCTTGTAAGGTTTTTTAGTCTATCTAAGGCTGAGCTCATGGTTATTTCCTTTGCTAAAAGTATAGCAAAAAAACGCAATTAACTTGACTATTGGTTTGATTAGATATAATCACGATTAAATTTTATAACTAATAGAGAGACTTATGGATTATTTGAAAATAACAAGTGCTGAAAACTTAAGTGGAACGATAAAAATTTCCGGTGCGAAAAACGCCTCACTTCCCCTCATCGCTATGACTATTCTGGCGAAAAACCCTGTTGTAATCAAAAACCTGCCTCATGTTGCTGACATCAGAACACTCCTCAAACTTCTCTCAAATCTCGGAGCGACGTGTGAGTTTGGTGATGATTCTGTCACTGTAAACACTGCTACACTTACCCAAACAAAAGCAACGTATGATATCGTCAAAACGATGCGTGCTTCTATCCTTGTTCTTGGTCCAATACTTGCGCGTTTTGGTCACTGTGAAGTCTCGCTTCCAGGCGGCTGTGCGATCGGACAACGCCCAATTGACTTACATCTCAAAGCTTTAGAGCAGATGGGTGCGAAGATCGAGATACACGCAGGATATGTGCAAGCAACAGCGCCTGATGGTCTCAAAGGATGCAACATCATCTTTGATAAAATCACGGTCACAGGAACTGCAAATATCGTCATGGCTGCGGCACTCGCTCATGGTATCACACACATCACAAACGCAGCGAGAGAACCTGAAGTCGTCCAACTTTGTGAAGTTCTAAACGCAAGCGGCGTGAAGATAGAAGGTATCGGAACTGCAGTGCTTAGTATCCACGGAACAAGTGGTGCACTTGTAGATATCGCGCCGTTTTCTGTGATACCTGACCGTATTGAAGCTGGAACTTACCTTTGTGCAGCAGCGATAACAAAATCAGAACTTACACTAGAAAACGCAGAGCCAAAGCACCTTGGTGCAGTCCTTGCAAAACTCGAAGAGATGGGCTGTACCTTTACGCTCACAGCTGACACGATCACGCTACATCCATCACAAACACTCAAAGCCGTCAAAATAGTAACACAAGAATACCCTGCGTTTCCAACAGATATGCAAGCTCAATTTTTGGCACTTGCTACTCAAGCAGAAGGAACTTCTATCATTGAGGAGAGACTCTTTGAAAATAGATTTATGCACGTGAGTGAGTTGCAACGTATGGGTGCAAGAATAACACTCAACGGTCACACAGCTACAGTAGATGGCAAAAGTGAACTCAGTGGAACGGATGTCATGGCAACAGATCTTCGTGCTTCAAGCGCTCTTGTTTTGGCGGGACTTGTAGCAGATGGAGAGACAAACGTACACCGTATCTATCACCTCGACCGTGGGTATGACTCATTGGAGAAAAAACTAGAGAATGTTGGGGCTAATATCCAAAGGCTTAAAGAAAAGTAGGCGAATAGAATGCCTATTTTTTCTCGAAAATAATCATCTCATAGACGCTTTTCTTCGTCACAAGTGCTTTGTCTGGAGAGACGGAGTGGTTGTTTTTTGCTTTTGCAAGATCATGACGTAAACCTGCAATATCTTGCTCCATATCATCCACATTCTCTTTTAAACGCAGGATAATATCCACACCCGCAAGATTTACCCCAAGATCTCTTGTAAGTCTCAGAATAAGCTTGATTCTATCAATATCTCTTTGTGAGTAGAGACGAATCCTCCCATCAGAACGCGATGGACAGACAAGATTTTCTCTCTCATACTGCCGCAAAGTCTGCGGATGTATCTCCAAAATCTTTGCAACGATACTAATAAGATAGACGGGTTCGTCATACTGATGATGCATACTCATATCTTCTCCTTCTACGCCTGAGGCAGTTTTTCTTTCATGATCTCAACGAGTTTTTCATCAAGCTCATCCACATTTGGCAAGACAATATTTGCGCGTAGATACAAGTCACCACGAATTTTTGTCTTTCTATCCATCGCACCCATCTCTTTGACACGGAATCTCTGTCCATTTTTTGTGTTTTGAGGGATTTTGAGTTTTATCTCTTTATCGAGAGTCTCGATAGAGATCTTCTCTCCAAAAAGTGCTGCATACAAAGGCACATCAAAGTTCTTGACAAGATCATTTTCTTCTCGCTCATACTCAGAACTCGAAGCAACATTGATCTTCAAAAAGAGATCGCCAGCACGGCCGCCCTGAGCATGACCTTTGCCTTTTACACGCATCTTCTCGCCGTTTTTCACACCTGCAGGTATCTTGATATCAAAACGCTCACCATTGACAGAAACCGAGTGTGAACCGCCAAGAATAGAAACCACAAAAGGAATCGTCACACTACTCTCGATATCAAGGTTTGGTTCTTGCTGTGCAAAACCGCCGCCAAAGCCGCCGCCTCCACCAAAACCACCGCCGAAGCCGCCGCCACCGCCTGAGAACATACTTCTAAGGATTTCATCCAAATCCGCATTGCCACCTGCATGAGAACGTGAAAAATCATGGAAGTTTTGTCCGCCAAACATGCCGTCCCCTGCTCTATCGTACTGTGCTTTTTTATCTTTGTCGCTGAGTATTTCATACGCTGCGTTTATCTCTTTAAACTTATCCTCTGCACCCGCTTCTTTGTTGATATCTGGGTGATATTGGCGCGCAAGCTTACGGTAGGCTTTTTTTATCTCTGCTTCATTTGCGTTTTCTGATATTTCAAGTGTTTTATATAATGATTTGCTCATGCAAGTTTCCTAAAAATTGTATTCTTATTGTTTAAGTAGGATTATATCACAAGAGTTGAGTGGATGTCAATCAAGTTTGCTCCGTTTCCTCTTCATTTTTCAGCGCTACTTTGCTATAATTCACTCTTAAATTTACCCTAGGAACTATGTAATGAACGTAAACGCAACAGCTTCAATCGAGCTTGAAACGCTGGCTAAGAGAGCTTCGCATTATTTGAGAGATATTTTACATCTTGCGTTTCATCATAGAGAAAACGAAAAAGCTATTGTTGTTTATGACAGAGGCTGTCTGCTCTCAAATATTTTAGAACACGCATACAGACTTGCCCTCCCTGATGCAATTTTTATCGACTTTAACGAACTTCCTCCTCTAGAGATACGCCAAACCCTCGATGCGCTTGAGCCATCTGATTTTGTGGCTCTTATCCAGTCCACAAATTTTCGCCTTGATGCCTTTCGCATACGTGTTGAGCTTTTCAAACGCAGTATCAAAGTCATCGAGCACCCACATCTCAGCCGCATGTCTGAGGAAGAAGCGCCTATATATGTTGATTCACTTGCCTATGATGCCGAATATTATCGCGGTGTCGGTCGTGCCCTCAAAGCAAAAATCGATGCTGCTCCTTTTGGAATAATTGAGAGTGCTGGCGAGCGCTTACACTATGGTTCTGCGTTTGAGTCTGCCAAACTCAATATCGGAGACTACACCGGAATGACCAATATGGGAGGTCAGTTTCCACTTGGTGAGGTCTTTACAGAAGCACAAGATCTGCGAGCTGTTCATGGACGCCTGAAGATTTTTTGTTTTGGTGATGTGACATACAAAATCAACACACCAGAAATCCCTATCACCCTTATCATCGAAGAGGGACAAGTAGTGGCGTGCGAAAACTCTACACCTGAGTTTGAGCATATTCTCTCACTTATACGCAGGGATGAAGGAGGTGTCGTTTGGATACGGGAGCTGGGCTTCGGACTCAATCGCGCCTTTAGCAAAACCCGCACTGTAGCTGACACTGGAACGTATGAGCGCATGTGCGGTGTTCACGTCTCACTCGGTGCAAAACACGGCACTTATGGCAAACCCGGCTTTAAACGCAGTGATGGTTTGTATCATGTGGATGTTTTCGTCGATACCGACAGAGTCACGCTCGGAGATGAAGTGGTTTTTGAAGAAGGAAGCTGGATAGTTTAAACGCAAGTGCTGTTGCTACTCTAATTATTCTAAAATAAAAAGAGTGATGCAGTTGCATGATGCGCTGAAGCAATACACACAGAAGTTACGTTCACCCTCAAACCCACCAAAATCAAAAGAGTGATGTAAATTCAAGGCGCATAATGAGGAAGCGTACTTTTGTACGTGACGAGTGTAGCAACGCAGAAGTTGCGTCGCTATTTTGATTTTTATTTAATTTTAGTGTAGGAAGTGGCGCACTTCTGAGAAGTAGAGACTCATCCCAAATTCATTCGCCGCTTCAATGATCTCTTCATCTCTGATACTGCCACCTGGTTCGATTACAGATTTTACACCTGCTGCTGCAGCTGCATCGATAGAGTCACGGAACGGGAAAAATGCTTCACTTGCTAAAGCTGCACCTGTCACATCAAGACCCATCTCTTTTGCTTTTTTGAGCGCACATTGGCTGGCATCGACACGAGAAGTCATACCCATACCGACAGCTACCATTGCAGAGTTTTTGACATAAACGACACAGTTTGATTTAGTGAGAGAAGCAACTTTATATGCTATCTCCATATCTTTCATCTCTTGCGTCGTTGCCGCTTTGCTTGTCATAAGCTTTGCGTTTTTCACTTCATCTTCGCCAACTTTATCAGCGTCTTGGAAGACAAATCCGCCGTCAATGTGTTTGAAATCTTTTGCATCTGATGCAAGAACAAGCTTATCGCTTCCCATTTCAAAGAGTTTGATACGCTTTTTACTTGCGAAAACTTCTTGTGCTTCTTCTGTGATGCGTCCTGCAATGATCACTTCTAAGAATATCTCATTCATCTTCTCTGCGAGCTCTTTTGTCACAACACCGTTTACTGCAACAACACCGCCAAACGCAGAGACAGGGTCACATTTGAGTGCTTCAACATACGCTTCAAGGAGTGTATCTTTGATAGCAAAGCCACAAGGATTTCCATGCTTTGTGATACAGACTGCGTTTTGATCTCCAAACGCAGAAGCGATTTTCACAGCGCCGCTTAGGTCGTTTAGGTTGTTAAAACTTGCTTCGCCTTTGAGTGTTTTGAAGTTGTTTGAGTAGTGTTTGTCAAACTCGTACAAAGCACCTTTTTGATGAGGATTTTCACCATAACGCGTATCCATCACTTTGTTTCCGACCACGAACTGTTTTGCACCAAAACCACCGTTGAAACGGCTGTTCATGTAGTTTGCTATCATCGAGTCGTATGCTGCTGTGTGCTCATACGCTTTTATCATAAGGCCAAGACGGAAATCTCTCGTGTTTTTCTCATTTTCGATCGCATCAATGACCACAGCATAATCACTTACGTCTGTAACGATCATCACAGAGTCAAAGTTTTTCGCAGCTGAGCGCACCATTGCAGGTCCGCCGATGTCGATATTCTCAATAATGTCATCAAAGTCATCTGTTTTTTCTATCGTCTCTTTAAAAGGATACAGATTGACACATACTAAGTCTATAGCTTCAACACCAAGTTCTTTTGCCTGATCCAAGTGTGACTGTTTGTCACGTCTATGTAAGATTCCGCCGTGCACATAAGGATTCAGCGTTTTTACACGTCCTTCAAAACATTCAGGAAATTTTGTAACTTCGTCGATCTCAATAGCTTTAATCCCCGCTTCAACCAACTTTTTATACGTTCCACCAGTTGAGATGATCTCAAAACCGTTCTTTACCAAAGACGAACAAAACTCGACTACACCTTCTTTATCGCTAACACTTACCAACGCTCTTTTCATACTATTCCTTAACAAAACAATTTGTAAATTATTGACGCAATTTTAGCCTAAAAGAGATTATGTATTGATGAAAAAAGAGCAGTGTGACGATGCTTGTCCCGATAAACGCATAAATAAGCGTAGTATCCATACCAAATCCATGCCAGATATATCCCGACAAAAGTGCTCCTAATGCTCCAAATATTGCCACACCTGAATAAAAGAGGCCATACAGAGTTCCTTTATTGTCTGCTTTTTGTGAGATGAGCGAACGCGTTGCGTTTAGGGATGCCACAGTAAAAAGACCTAAAAACGCAAAGGCAAGCCAAGTAAAGAGTTCATTTTGCAGATATAGAAACAGCTGCGAGACAACACCGCAGAGATAAGCAAAAGCCATGATATACTCTGCTCCGATCTTATCGACAAGTTTTCCAAGAGAGTAGCTACTAAGTGTTTGCATAAACGCAGAGACAACAAACAAAAGCGGAATCATCATAGTAGAAATTCCTAACTCTTTGGCCTGCATCGTATAAAAAGCACTGCTAAAGATAAAAAATATAAACAAAAAATAAAACGCAAGTGACTTCAATACTTCTTTGTCATTCGCACTTATTTTTAGTGCGCCTGATTCCCTCATCTTGCGTTTTGGTATATCTTTTACAAAAAAAGTCACAAGTATCACACTCACTATCCCAGGAAAAAGTGTGAAATAAAAAATATTTCTTATCACTTCTTCAGTTTGGCCAAAAGTATAGAGCGCAACAAAAAGGAGAATAGTTCCAAAAAGTTCTCCCGCAATATCCATTGTCTTGTGAAATCCAAAAGTCTTTCCCGCTGCATTTTCTTTGCTGTAAGAAGAGATCATCAAATCTTTTGGTGCCGAGCGCGTGCCTTTACCAAAACGCTCCATTGCGTTTAAGAGTGCGATACTTTTATATGTCTGTGAAAATCCTATAAGCGGCTTACTCAGCGCTGAGATGAAATAACCGCCAACAACAAGCGGCTTGACTATCCCATATCTATCTGAAATATAACCGGAGACCAAACGCAGCGCATAAGATACAAACGTAGAAATCGCTATAATGATTCCAAGTTTATCCATGCCTTCATGCAGTATTGTAACGACAAAAATCGGCAACAATGGAGTGACCATAGCCGACGCCATATCAGTAAAAAAACTTACAAATCCGAGCATGATTACATTTTTATCTATTGTTTTTAGCATCTGCTATCCTATCAATTTTTTTATTATATAATTGGCAGATATATATTAAAAAAGAGATTTCATGAAAAATATAGCTATTTTATGTTCTGGCGGAGATGTTTCTGGTATGAATCCAGCACTCAAACACTTTGTGGAGTACACACTTCAAAAAGGTTTAACACCCTATTTTGTTTACGATGGATATGAAGGTCTGATTGACAACAACATAGTCAAAGCTAGTTATGAAGATGTCTCAGGCATCATCATTCGTGGTGGCACAAAGATAGGTTCTGCGAGATCAAAACGTTTTATGCAAAGCGAGTTTAGAGCAGTTGCAAAAGCAAATCTTGATGCACTTGGTATCGATATGCTTGTTGTTCTTGGAGGTGATGGTTCGTTTCGTGGGCTCCATGCATTTTATCAAGAACACAAGATAAAATTTTGTGGTATTCCCTCAACTATTGACAATGATATCAATGGAACCGACTACTGTCTTGGTGTCGATACTGCGCTCAATATCATCAAAGTCTCAATTGACTCTATCCGTGATACGGCATCATCTTTTAGACGCGCTTTTGTTATCGAAACTATGGGACGCGACTGCGGTTACCTTGCCCTTGTCTCCTCGCTTACTTCAGGAGCGGAGTTATGCCTTATTCCAGAAGTAGATTATGATTTGAGCATCCATGAAGAGCAGTTTAAAACGCAGATAAAAAATGGCAGAAGATACTTCATTGCAGTGGTTTCAGAGGGTATCAAACAAGACTCGCAAGAAATTGCAAACTGGTTTGAAGATACTATCGGTATCGAGTCCAGAGTAAGCGTTCTCGGACATATCCAACGTGGCGGTAATCCTACGATATACGACAGACTCATGGCATATAAATTTGTCAATCATGCAATAAACGCACTTTTAAACGAAAGAGAAGAGAGCATCATCTGCTACGCGAAAAGCGGTTTTGAACTCCGAAGTATCGATGAAGTCGTAGGTAAACGCAAAGAGCTTGATCCTGAACTTTTATCTTGTTTAGCAAATGTATAAACTAAGGCTCTCGTGATGAAAGAGTTTTTATTCTCTTCTTTCATGTCACTTTTTTACAAAAGTAACCAAAAATCGTGTCAGAAGTTGGATTTTTTTACGCCTTTTTTCGGTCGCTACGTCTAAAAATGCAAAACTCGGCTAAAGCCTCAAACAGTTGCATTTTCTTAACGACTTCACTTAGTCAAAAAGACTAAAATCCAAAGCGACACACATGGACAACAAAGTTTCTTAAGAAATTGCAACATCTGCAGAGTTAAAAAACACCAAATAAAGTCCGGTAAGAAAATTCAACTGTTTGAACGAAGTGAGTTTTGAATTTTTAGGGATTTATTTGGTGTTTTTTGGGAACCCGACGAAGTCGGGCTCGAAGCCGTTGCAAGAGCTTTTTGCTTACTTTTTGGCGACGTAAAAAGTATGAAGAAAAAATAAACTTATAAATCTCTCTCGATAACTCTTTGGAAAGTATTGAAGTAGTTGTCTTGTAGCTGAGTCATACTCATAGTAACATCATTCACTTTGATTAAATCTCCACCAACTGTTCCGATTTGCTCACATACCAAATCACCAAGCATCGCTTCAAACGCAGCGCAGTTCTCAGGTTTGACTTCGATGATAGCGCGGCTCATGCTCTCTGCGAAGATATCTCTTGCATCTGAAACATTCATGTTTGCATCACAGCCAAGACCTGAAGTCGCAGCCATTTTAGCTAAAGCAATAGCCACACCGCCGCTGCTTGCATCTTTTGCACATTCAAGTAGATTTTTCTTGTTTGCTTCGATGACTAAGTCCCAAAGAGCAAGCTCTTTTTTGTAGTCAATCTCTGGAAGTATTCCTGCAACTGTATGACAGATCTCTTTCATATATAAAGAACCACCGAACTCAGATTTTGACTCGCCTACAAGGTACAAAACATTGCCTGCGTTTTGGAAACTAGACATGAGCACATTGTTTTGATCGTCATTTACACCCACAGTTGCGATAGAAGGTGTTGGGAAAACAGAAACGCCGTTTGTTTCATTATAAAGTGAAACATTCCCACCGATAACCGGGGTTGTGAGCTCTGCACACGCCTCTTTGATACCAAGACAGCTTTGTCCAAACTGCCACATAACTTCAGGATTTTCTGGATTTCCGAAGTTTAGACAATCTGTAATAGCAAGTGGACGCGCACCACTCATCGCAACATTACGGCCTGACTCGATAACAGCCGCAGCACCGCCGCCCATAGGGTCGATGTAGCAATAACGAACATTACAATCAGCAGACATTGCAAGCGCTTTTCCGTTTTCTTTGATACGGATAACAGACGCGTCAAGCATCCCGCCTTTTTTGATTGTATTTGTTTGCACCATAGAGTCGTATTGCGTATATATCCACGCTTTATCTACAACTTCCATAGACTTTGTAAGTGTCTCAAACGCAGTCTGATTTGAAACTTTGTCAAAATCATTGATAGTCACGTGAGCGATTTTGTCAAGGTACGCTGGACGAGTCATAGGGCGATTAAGCTCAGGTGCTTCTTCACTTACAGGGTTTACAGGCACTTCAGCCACTTTATCTCCGTGCCAGAATAGTTCCATATTTCCAGTCGCTGTAACTTCACCGATCACAGCAGCATCAAGATCCCATTTTTCAAAGATATCGATGATCGCCTGCTCTGAACCTTTTTTTGCACATAAAAGCATACGTTCTTGAGACTCTGAGAGCATAAAGTCATATGGAGTCATTCCTTGCTCACGCGCAGGAACTTTGTCAAGGTGCATGATCATACCGCTACCTGAGCGTCCAGCCATCTCAAAAGATGAAGAGGTAAGACCTGCTGCTCCCATATCTTGGATACCGACAACATAATCCGTTTTGAAAAGTTCAAGACACGCTTCAAGCAAAAGTTTTTCCGTAAACGGATCCCCAACTTGAACAGTTGGACGCAAAGATTTTGACTCTTCGGTAAAACTATCAGAGCTCATGACCGCTCCACCAAGTCCATCACGACCAGTTTTTGCACCTACGTACATTACTGGATTGCCGATACCATCCGCACGACCGTAGAAGATTTCATCTGATTTTGCAAGACCCAAAGTAAATGCGTTTACAAGGATATTTCCATTGTAACACTCATCAAAACTTGTTTCACCACCGATAGTAGGAACACCCATACAGTTACCATAACCACCGATTCCAGCAACAACACCACGTACCAAATAACGTTGGTGTGCAGAGATTTTGTCATCATTTAATACATTTCCAAAACGCAGTGCGTTTAAGTTTGCAATAGGACGCGCACCCATCGTAAATACGTCACGCATGATACCACCCACACCTGTTGCAGCACCTTGGTACGGCTCAATAAAACTTGGGTGATTGTGTGATTCCATCTTAAATACAGCCGCATAACCACCACCGATATCGATAACACCTGCGTTTTCACCTGGACCTTGAATAACCCAAGGAGCGCTTACTGGGAAGCCTTTTAAGTGTACTTTTGAAGACTTGTATGAACAGTGCTCACTCCACATGGCTGAAAAAATACCTAGCTCTACTAAATTAGGCTCACGACCTAAAATCTGTTTGATATGCGTATAATCATCTTGAGATAATTTATGGTTAGAGAGTTGTTTTTCGATGTCTTGAAGTTGTTGGCTCACAGGTGAATCCTAAAATTTGGTTTTTAAATGCGGATTATAGCAAAAAGCTTGTAAAAGAAGTTTTAAAGTGGGGAAGAGTTTGAAAAATTTGCTGCGTTTACGATGCGCCGTGCTTCACTCGCAATGACAAATTTATGTCATTGCAAAGGAAAAAGTAGAGAGTCTACTTTTTTAGCCTACAGTCACATCTTTGTTGCGTTTTTTGAAGTATTCACTCTCTACACGACAAATAGGACAAGCTCCTGGAGCTTTTTTACCTTTATGAACATGTCCACACACTTCACACACCCACTCTTCTTCCTCATCACTTTCAAAGAAACCTTCTGCTTCAAGTGCCTCAAGAAGCTCTCTATACTCTTTTTCGTGCTCAACTTCGACACGGCCTATAGCTTTGAACATTCTTGCGATTTCTTTGAGTCCCTCTTCTTTTGCTATTGCTTCAAATTCAGGGTACATTATTTCATGTTCATACTGCTCCCCATCGGCCGCATAAACAAGGTTTTTTGCCGTAGAGTCAAACTCAAAATCGTGGAGAAGTTTATTATACGCTTTGTACTCCGCCATCGCATGATACTTTTCGTTGTTTGCAGCCTCTTGTAAAAAGCGCGCGATTCTATGGAAGCCCTCTTTAAAAGCAACATCTGCAAAAAATTCATATTTGTTTCTAGCCTGTGATTCGCCAGCAAAAGCTTTCATAAGATTGACTGCTGTAAGATTTTGGGTGATGCATTCCATATGCTCACCACAACAAACAAGCGTGCCACCACCTACATTTTGTACTTCTACTTCATTGCCACATTTGTTACATTTATATGTCTCATATTTTCTCATTATATTTTCCTTTATATTATTGTAAATTTTTCTTCAAATCTGCGACGAACTCCGTGATGTCATCATGGAGGGCTTGAAGATCCTCTTCATGTTCTACCTCATCTGCTAATATAGAACTTATCAAATCATAAGTAACTATATCCTTATTGCGTGTTGTTTCTGCTATATCATTGTATGTTCGAATTGCACACTGCTCACCTTTGATAGCGTCTTGAAGGATTTTCACCACATCAAAATCTTTTGGTGCATCATAGCCGCAGTTTGTCTGTGTGAGCCAATCTTGCGGATGTAAAAGTGGTGTACCACCAAGCTGCAATATTCTATCAGCGATCATAGTTGCGTGTCTGAGTTCATCTGCTGCGTGTTGATTGAGCTCAACGATAGCGGCATCTTTCATAAGACCTTTGATAACTTTACTCTCTATGAAATATTGATAATATGCGAGCCATTCATCCGCATATGCACGATTAAGTAGATTGATCACTTCGTTTATCTCTATCCCTTTAATGATAGAATTTCCAACTCTTGCCATTTTATACTCCTTAATTTCTAAAAGATAATTTTTATCCTTTAGAAACTTTACTCTTTAAATTCTTTTGTTTAGATTAATGGAAGGCGAAATCATTTTTTGTACGGATATTTTTTTTGAGGGAGAATATATTTTTGTACTCTATTGCGAGAATTTCATACTCTTTACTTGCGTTTGGAAGTCTGAGTTTAAACTGATCGCCTACCCCTTTGCCAAGAAGCGCACAGGCAAGTGGTGAATGCACAGATATAAGTCCATGCTCCGGCTCACTCTCCAAAACACCACAAATAGTGTAGTGCTCTTCGTCGCCTGTATCGATATTTTCTATCACAATAGAGCTGCCAAAACTCACACGAGTATGTTCATGCAGGGCGGGATCAATAATCTGGGATTTTTGTATCATGGAGTTTAGATAAAAAAGCCTTTTATCTATAAAACGCAGCTTCTCTTTTGCAGCATGATAGTCTGCGTTTTCACTTCGATCGCCCTGCGCAGCGGCGACGAGTTTCTCATGAGCTACTTTTGGTTTTTCAGATTCAAGTAGATACTTAAACTCTTCAACAAGAAGGTCGTAACCTTCTATGCTCATGGGCTCTTTCAAAAAAAGCCTAGCTTGCAAAACCTACGATATAGTAGGTCTCTTTATTATCAAGCTTATTGACTGCAACTTTAAACTTTTCACTAAAATGTTTTATCTTTTCATGTGCATGTGCAGCAAGTTCTTCGCTTGGAGATTCTATCTTGATTTTGAAGCAGTCGCTGGTATTTGATAGTGCGACATAAGAGTTATCTACTTTTAAATGGTCATGTAAATCCATAATATGTTTTTGTATTTTTTCATAACCTAAAGTATTATTCTCAATTCTTTCAAGTTGACTCAACAAGGCTTCGTTTGGCACGTAACCTAATTGTTTTAACATAGCATCTCTTTGTAACATACTCTTTTCCTTAGTCGATAATATTTTGTCCAAAAATAATAACAGTTTTTTGTAAACATTCAGAATTAATTTTATTTGCTTTAACTATAATAATGCCAATTACTCAAAATTTCAATATAAAGAGACACTTATGACAGAAGAGATCCTTAAAAAAATCAAGCAACTGCCACCGCTTCCTGAATCTGCAATGCAGATAGAGGCTGTTTACCAAAATCCAAATAGTAGTTTTCACGATATGGTAAAGATACTCGAGAAAGATCCTCTCTTGACTGCTGATATACTCAAAGCTGCCAACTCTCCGCTTTATGGCTTCTCACGTGAGATAAACGCAATCTCTCAAGCTGTTGGGCTTTTTGGAATGGGAACTGTTAGAGGTTTTGCCCTTGCGAGTATTGTCAAAAAAAGTTTCTCTCTTGATCTCTCTGCGTATGGTATCACTAACGACATGTTTTCAATTCTTTCAAAAAAACAGCATGGACTTATGACTGCATGGTGTCTCAAAAAAGAAAATAAACTTCTTGGTGTTTTATCTCCAGCTGCGTTTCTTGTTGAAATTGGCAAGGTGCTTATTGCGCAACAGATCATGACAGATGGCAAACAAAATGAGTTTCGTGATGCCCTCAAAGATCTCAAAGATGTTGAGACAGCAGAGAGAGCTGTTGTAGGTACAGATACACCTGAAGTAAGCGCTACAATCTTTGAGCAATGGAAATTTGAAGATGGGCTTGTTGAAGTTATTAGACATTGTCAAAACCCTCAAGCGGCAAAAACTCCAGACAGTCAAAGAGCTGCATCAATTTTACACGTTGTACGTGTTGCTGTTCCTATCAATGGTATCATTACTGACGAAAGTGTAGAAGAAGCAAAAGAACTAATCACAAGCTATGGCCTCGATATGGAAAGCTTCGACAAAGCCCTCGAAAACGCGAGATAATTCCCCGTGAAATCACTTCTCATTAGGCTCACAGTGGGCCTACACGAACAAGATATCAGCAGTGCTGAAATGACTCATATCAAAGAGTTCTTGGCAAAAAACTACATTACAAAAAAAGATACTTTATATAAATTTAACTCTAAATACCGCGCAGGGACACTTGGTCTTGTACAAAATGGTACAGCCTATTTGCATGTCATCGGAGAAAATGTTCGTGACCTTTTTATAGGTGATGGAGATTTAGGAAGTGCAAAAGAGGGAGATCTCGTTATCGCCGCACGGCTTCTTGGAGTTCGCGGGACACCCGCTGCAAAAATCGCACAAATCGTAGGACGTGCAGTCAGTTATAGTGTCGCCTATATCTTGGAAAAAGATGGACACAGATCTTTGGTCGATATCAAAACTGACTATCCAGTCGGTGCTGAACTTTCCAAAGAACAACTTCTAAGTTACGAAGTCGGAGATGTCTTTAAAATAGACAACCAAGAAAATGCTCTCTTAGAAAAACTTGGCAATATGAGCGATCCACTTGTGGATGAAAAAATCGTACTTGCACAGTTTAACAAGCATGACGAATTTAGCGAAGATGTACTTCAAATTGCTACCTCTTTTGGCCCTGTTGATGCAAAACAATATCCTAAACGCAAGGATTTGCGTTCTCTTGCGTTTGCAACTATCGATCCTGTTACTGCAAAAGATTTTGATGATGCTATCTATTGGGATGATAAAAACACTACCTTGTATGTCGCTATCGCAGATGTAAGCGAATATGTCAAACCATTTGGTGCCATCGATGATGAGGCAATCTATAGAAGTTTTTCTATCTATCTGCCACACCGTTCAATCCCAATGCTGCCACGCCAACTTAGTGAAACACTTTGTTCATTGCAAGCGCATGTAGACAGACTCGCTTATGTCTTTGAGATGAAACTAGATATGGATACTCTTGAAGTTGCAAGTTCTAGCGTTTATGAAGCTATTATTCATTCGCAAAGACGTTTTAACTATGAAGAGATTGATGCATTTTTTGAGGGCAAGCTCAAAGCCAAAAATGACGAAGAAAAAAATATCTTTGCTGCTTTGAAAAAACTCAGAGTCGTCACAGATGCACTCAAAGAAAAACGTCTTAAAGTCGGGTACAACTTCCGTTCCGCAGAACTTGAGATGACTATCGATGAAAATTCCAATCTCGAATCTACTGCCTTTGCAGAGGAGACACCCTCACACGCGCTTATAGAAGACTGTATGCTTTTGGCAAACAAAGAAGCAGCCAAACAGTTTGAGCGAGGGATATTTAGGATACATGAGCCGCCAAGTCAAGCGAAACTCCAAAACCTTTATCAGGAGCTTGCGGGTATCGGTATGTCTATAGAGATAAAAAAATCTATCAAAGAGACTATCACGGATATCCAAAGACAAGCGACTGAAATGGATCTTGAGTCTGAAGTGGACACGCTTATTATTCGCTCACAGATGCAGGCACGTTACGCGCCTATAAACGCAGGACATTTTGGTCTTGGGTTTGAGCAATATACGCACTTTACTTCACCGATACGAAGATATTCTGACCTCATCGTACACAGACTTCTCAAAGCAATTGCAAGCAATGATACCGTTGAAGGCTCGTATGTTTTGCGTAATATCGAAGCCCTTGCAATGGCGATTAGTGAAAAAGAGCGCGAAGCGAGCACTATCGAAGTTGAATTTATGGCGAGAAAATTTGCTCGTTGGGCAGCTGGAAACTTAGGCAAAGAGTTCAAAGCGCGTATAAGCGGGACTGAGCCCGATCTCAAAGCAGACTTACACGATGAAATCATGGGTGCAAGACTTATCCTCACTTCACCTATTCCTGTGCTTTTATTTGAAGACGTGATTGTACGCATCGACAAAGTAGATATCGCTAAAGCCAAAATCTTTGCAGTTGTGGTGGAAAAAATTGTACAAAAAGATGAGGAATAATGTACAAAAGCGAGTTTGATAAACAGATACAAAGTAGAGCTATCACAAATGCTCTGCTTTTTTATGGAGAGAGTTCTTTTCTCATCGATATGTACACAGAGATGATGAGTAATATCGAAGATGCATCCATCTTAAAGTTTTATCATAATGAGTATGACTTCAACTCTGCAAAAGCGCATCTCTCTCAGGCTTCTTTATTTGGTGATAGAAATATTCTTATCATCAAAAGCGAGAAAAAAGTACCCAAAAAAGAGCTTGATGTCCTTTTTGACTATTGTGAAAAAAACACTGACAATATCTTTATTTATGCCTATTATGGCGAAGATCACAAAAGCTATGCCAAAGCATACGACGCAAAAAAAGTGATGAATGTTCGCTTTTTTCATCCTAAAGATTTTGAAGCGCAAAACATTGTTTTGGCACTCGCTCATGAGAAAAAAGTCCAGATTGACAAATACTCGGTTGCACATCTTTTGCATATCCATAACGGTAATGTAGCCCTTGCCTGCAACGAGCTGGATAAGCTGAAAGTCTATGACAAAGTCATCACAACAAATGATATAAATCATCTTGTTCACGGCCTTGCGGAAGTTAACATGGATGATTTTTTTAAGAAAATTTTGGCTAAAAAAGATTTTTTGCATGATTTGGAAAATATCCTAGAACATGGAGAGGATGAAATACGAATACTCACTGCGTTTACATCTTATGTGACACAGCTTTATATGTTTAACATCTACATTCGAGTCCATGGAGCGGCGAATGGCATGGACATCTTAGGTTACCCTGCCCCAAAATTTGTCGTTGATGAGAAAGCAGCACTCTCTTTGAAGTTTAAACCACAAACTTATTATAAACTTCATGACTTGCTTCTTGAGAGTGAACTGAAGATGAAAAGTTCAAGTGTAGACAAAAGTGCTATCTTACTTTCTACTCTTATTCGTATTCAAAAACTACTCTAATGCCAACAAAACGTAGCTAATTATTTAAATATACTTACGCTATAATTCTCCATATAAATGGGGAGTTGAGATGAAAAAATCATTTTTGTTTTTATTAGTTTTTTTTATATGTTTATTCCCTTTAAGAGCAGACGAACAAAGTAATATTCTTATCATTCATTCTTATTCTCAAGAATATAGCTGGACCAAAAAACAACATGAAAGTTTTGTACATTTCATCCAAGAAAACTTCAAAGCGCCTTTAGAGATTTCTACGGAGTATCTTGATACAAAGCGTATTGCATTTACTCCACAGTATGGAGCAAATTTTAGAGAATATCTTCAGATGAAATATGCTCATAGCTCGCCTGATCTTATCTATGTCACAGATGACAATGCTCTCAATTTCATACGTTATAGCGAAATTCCTCTTTTCTTGAATGTTCCTGTGGTCTTTTCAGGGATCAACGATCTCGATCTACAAGCGCAGCTTGATGTTAGACGTTACACAGGTGTCTATGAAATCAAAAAAATTGAAAAAAATATCAAACTACTCAAGAATTTCTCTCCACAGACAAAAGATATCTATTTTCTAGGTGATGCGACTGAAACATATCACGCTATTGAGCAGGATGTCAAAAAACAAGAGAAAAACTTTCCAACTATGAATTTTCATTATATTCATAATGAACTCTTTGACACTGTCGAATCCAGCCTTCAAGCACTCCCGCCAAGATCTTTTGTTTTACTTACGACTATAGGCGGTTTTAAAACGCAAGATGGTGTCAGCCAAACACTGCAAAACTCTATCGATAAACTGAGTGAATTAAACAATATTATCATCATGAGCATGGAAGATGCCTATATACAAGGAAAAGTCATAGGCGGTTATGCAACAGATGGAAAAAAACAAGGTGTTTTAGCTGCTAAAAAAGCGCTCCAGATACTGCATAACGTCCCTTTAGAAAATATTGCTTCAAGTACAAAAGAAGCAAACACCTATATTTTCAGCAGAAAAGCTCTTCTTGACGTACAACTGTATCTCCCAGATGAAGTAAGTAAAAATGCCATTATTCTCCATGAAAATATAAGCTTTTACATACGCTATCAAGATGAAATACAAAATGCATTATTTATTTTACTCATACTTGCGCTAACTTTTGCAACTCTAATATACTTGATATCCAGAGAGAAAAAACAAGAGTTAATCGATACACAAAGAAATCTTTCACAACTCCAAAAGAAATTTGAAAAAACTGATACTATTTTACATAATATAGAAAAACTCTCTCAGATTATTTACTGGGAATACGATATAAAGAACTCAAAAGTTTTGGTCATAAACGCAACAGAGATGCAACTCAAACTAGCAGAAAAAGCAACACTCTCTTATGATGACTTTTTCAATGAACTCATCCATCCTAAGAACTACCATCTCCTCAAAGAAAATATTCAAAACGCAATAGAACACAAAAGCAATATCGAAATGGAACATAATATTCTTCTCTATGACAGTTCATCCACTGCAATTATCAACTCCTTTAAGTATTCACCCTCATCCAATGGAAACATAAAAATAATCGGATTGATAAAACGCAGTGCTTTGGAAGCCTAGAGATGCAAGCTAACAAAAAAGTTCTTCTCACAATCACACTTTTCACCTCTTTTATGTTGTTTTTTCTCTTTTTGCAAAATATTCTCTTTAGCTCGACAACACTTGAAAACTCCAAAATTGTACTCAACAAGGAAGTCGATGCAACATTTCTCAATGCCATTAAAGAAAAAAATGTAGTACTATTTTTCGGCTATGTGGGCTGCGTGGATGTCTGCACACCTTTACTACAAGAACTCAGTACATTTTATACTCAAGACCTACAAGACTCTACCGCAGTAGTTTTTGTCAATCTTCTTCCCGCTGTGACATCTGATCAACCCCAGCTTTTTGCAAGCTCTTTTCATCAAAAGTTCAAAGGCCTCTATTTGAGTAAAAAAGAACTCTACGATATAGATCGAAATTTTTCACTTTTTTATACTGCTGGTCTTTTGGATGCCAATGAACTCTCACACTCCGACTCAATCTACCTTTTAACAAAGAGCGAGGGTAAAAGAGTGCTTAAAAGCATCTACACAACGCATCCGCTCAATATAACCCAACTTACACAGGATATAAAGAATACTCTATGAAAACATTTAACTTTTTAGAACCTTTTAGCTACAAACAAGTCCCTGAATTTACACGAGATAACTTTAGACATTATTTTGAAAACTCAGATAAAGTAATGATCATGCTCGCTATGATCCAATGGTTTATAGCCACTTTTGTCACGTCTATGATGTATAACACCTATATTTATGGATTTGTAAGTGGTGGCGTTTTAACACTCTCTTTGCTTATCGCATACAAATACTTAGCCGGGACTCCAAGTATGCGTGCTTTAGTGGCTATTGTGATGATGCTCTTCTCTCTCATATATATCCAACAGCATCTAGGCAGAATAGAGATGCACTTTCATATCTTTATCGCTATGGCTATTTTGTCGCTCTATAAAGACACCCTGCCCATTATTGTCGCTGCAATGACCACAATAGCTCATCACCTCATTTTCAACTATCTACAATACTATGAAGTTTCACTCTTTGATATGCCGGTTATGATCTTCAACTATGGTTGTGGCTTAGATATTGTCATCCTTCATGCTATATTTGTCATTGCAGAGATGTTTGTTCTCGCGTATATGGTGCAACTTCAGGTTGAGCATAGTATCGAGTTGCACAAAACAGAGAGAGAAGTAGTCGGCCTCAACGAAAAACTTCTCTACTCTTCTATGTATGATTCACTTACAGGGCTTGCAAACCGTCAAAATCTTTATGACAAACTCCAATATATAACAGCCAATTCCAAGAGACATAAAAATAAATTTGCATTGCTCTTTTTGGATTTGAACAATTTTAAAAATATCAATGACACCTTAGGACATGACATTGGAGATGCCTTGCTTAAAGTAATAGCGAATAGGCTTAAAAGTACTCTTAGAGAAAATGATTTGGTTGCACGAATCGGCGGCGATGAGTTTATCATCATCTTAAGTGATATACAAAATGAACAAAGTATCCTCGAAGGCATAGAAAAGATTTTAGATATCTTTAAAAAAGAGATTATTGTCAAAAGCAAAATACTCAAATCATCTACAAGTATTGGCTGCGCCCTATATCCTGATGACTCCAAAGATATTCACGAGCTTATGAAATACGCAGATATGGCTATGTACAGCGCAAAAGCACACGAAACCAACAACTTCAAATTTTTCACAAAATCACTCGATGATGCTCTACATAACGAAGTAAATCTTCTAGAAGATATGCACAGAGCCCTAGATGAAGGCGAGTTTAAACTCTACTATCAAGCAAAAGTAGATGTGAGCACACAAAAGATTGTAGGCGCCGAAGCCCTCATTAGGTGGGAACACAAAATAAAAGGTTTAATTTTTCCAAACACCTTTATTCCACTTGCCGAGCGTTCTACTTTTATTTTAAATATTGGAAAATTTGTGCTCTGCGAAGGGGCGCGCTTTATTAAAAAATTAGAACTACTTGGCTTTGATGCAATTAATATATCTGTCAATATATCCACATTACAAGCCAAAGATACAGAACTCTACTATCACTTAAAACATGCTCTGCAAATAAACGATATTCAAGCAAAAAATCTCTCTATTGAAGTAACAGAGAGTGTTATGGTAGAAAATAGTCTTTTTGCTTCAGATCTGTTGCATAAAGTCCGCGAACTTGGTATTAGTATCTATCTTGATGATTTTGGAACGGGCTATTCATCTTTGCAGTATCTTCAAAAGTTTCCAATTGATGCGATTAAGATTGATAAGAGTTTTGTCGATGAGATCATAAAAGGAAATGAGAAGAATCTTATTTTACTCAATACAATTCTTCTCATGGGAGAGTCTTTAGGCCTAAAAACTATTGCTGAAGGCGTGGAAGAAGAGTATCAACTTGAGTATCTGCAGAAGAAAAAATGTGACTTCTACCAAGGCTATCTGAAATCAAAAGCAATCCCAGAAGCTGCGTTTATAGAACTACTAAAACAACAAGCCGAAGAAGTATAAAATAGAATATATTACTTGGCTATTTTAGTTTTAGTAACTCATTGAGCCTGCGTTTAAGAGTCCTACAGAGATAGATAAAAACGCCATGAATACGCCTACAGGAACAACACCGTTCTCTATAAGTTTTTCAAATGAAAACTTCATATTGATACGAATCATCATAAACGCCAACACTAACTGAACGCCCATCGCCACAATAGCCCAAAGAATAAAATCTACATAAGAGACAGAACTCACAAGCGCACTATAAAGAGGGATACAAAGTCCAAGAACTGCTCCACCAAACGCAACAGCTGCTGCTAAATTATTTTCCTTAAATATTAGACTATAATCGTCATAAGGAGTAACTTTTGCATACAAAAATAAAAACAGAACTAAAACTCCAACAGCAGAAAAGAAGAAAAGTAGAAAAAAGAGAAACGACTCTAAAAACATGAAAAATCCTTATTGTAAATGGCGCAACTATAGCAAAAAGTTATTAACAAACGCAGTAAAAAGTGCAATAATAAAAATATGCAAGAGACTAAAAACTAAAAGAGTGATGAAAATTCAAGGAGTCTAACGAGGAAGCGTACTATCGTACGTGACGAGTGTAACGACGCAGAAGTTGCGTCGCTATTTTAGTTTTTAGAAGTGTCTACGATTTTGTTTGCTGATATCCATGGCATCATTGAACGAAGTTTAACACCTGTTTGCTCGATTAAAGATGCTCTTGCGTTTGTACGCTCAGCATTCATACGAGGGTAACCTGCTTGACCTTCAAGGATAAAGTCTTTTGCAAATCTACCATCTTGGATCTCTTTTAAGATCTCTTTCATCGCAGCTTTTGACTCAGCATTGATAACACGTTTACCTGAAACATAGTCACCATACTCAGCTGTGTTAGAGATAGAATATCTCATATCAGCGATTCCACCTTGGAACATCAAGTCAACGATAAGCTTAAGCTCATGTAAACACTCGAAGTATGCAAGTTCAGGTGCATAACCAGCTTCAGTTAAAGTTTCAAAACCAGCTTGAACTAAAGATACAGCACCACCACAAAGAACAGCTTGCTCTCCGAAAAGGTCAGTTTCTGTTTCATCTTTGAAAGTTGTTTCGATGATTGCAGTTCTACCACCACCGATTGCTGATGCATACGAAAGTGCTAACTCTCTTGTAGTCCCACTTGGATTTTGACCAACAGCGATAAGGTCAGGAATACCACCACCACGAACAAATTCAGAACGAACAGTGTGTCCTGGAGCTTTTGGAGCGATCATAGTAACATTGATGTCAGCTCTTGGGTGAATACGTCCGTAGTGAATGTTGAAACCATGACCAAATGCGATAGTTGCACCTTGCTTGAGGTTTGGTTGGATCTCATCTCTGTAGATCTCAGCTTGGTTTTCATCTGGTAAAAGAATCATTACCAAATCAGCTGCAGCAGAAGCTTCTGCAACAGTTAAAACTTGGAAACCTTTCGCTTCAGCTTTCGCCCAAGAAGAACCATCTTTACGAAGACCGATAATTACTTCAACACCGCTATCTCTTAAATTTTCAGCGTGTGCGTGTCCTTGAGAACCAAAACCTATCATAGCAACTTTTTTGCTTTTGATAAGGTCGATATTACAATCTTTGTCGTAGTAAACTTTTAATGACATTCTATTTCCTTGCATAATATTAAGCTTAAGGCTTAAAAAATTTTGTCGCATTATACAAAAATAAAGCAAAAACTTTTATAATACGGGCAAATTAACCAAAATCCGAGGATGTAAAATGAAAAAATTCAACCTCTTTAAAGAGATCATTGTCGTACAAAAAACAGATCTGCTTAAAGCTATCAACACATCTAAAGAGTTTTCTATAACTATCTCAGGCGAGGTAAAACATGAACCTTATGCTGAACATGATATTTTTATTTTTCAAGGTAAATATACAACACAAAAATCAAGTGTACTTATGCCAAAACCAGCTCCTTCTATCGCAGAGATTTTCGGAAAAAACTATCAAATTGTTGAAGATGAGGAGAGAGTTCTTATCAAAGCATTTTCAAATTGGCAAGCACTCATTGGTGTCAATCTTCCAAGAGCATCTTATGATGACACAACTGGTGATGGGGTAAGTGAATTTTCATCTTCAAAGATAGAAGATATCGGCTGGAATGCTACGGAATTTGCTATCAAATACAGAGAATTGGTTGAAGTGATTGAAGCGAATTGTGAAGGTACTTTACTTTGTATTGAACAAGAGAGTCCCTATCAGTTTAGCGGTCTTGGATTTATCAAAGATGAAGAAAAAACTGCACAGATTCTCTATGCACACTGCCAAAAAAGAGTCAAAGAAATCATGCTAAATGATGATGCCTACGCATTAGAAACACTCACAGATGACGAGCTAGAAGCCGCAGAATTTTTCAAACTTGCCTAAGGCAAGCTTGAGAGAAAGTTTTAGTTTGTAACTTTCCATTTACCATCAACAAGAGTAAGTTTAAACTCTTGTGCAGTTTCGCTATTGCTTACTTGTTTCATTGTTTCATTGATATCTGTAATTTTTGAACTTGTTTTACAGTCTATAGCGCTCATAGAAGCTACTTGCTTTGCTAATTCTGCTTTTCCTTCTTCTGTTGCAGTTGCTGCATTGAAAAGCTCCTCTATCTGTGCAAATTGTTTTGCAAATTCTGGAGTTGAGAGTTCTTTCATCCCTTTAATATCTGCTTGTTTAGCAAACTCACACATTGCAACAGCAACTTTTTCAGGAGACTCTGTACTCCAACATGCACTAAACGCAACTACTACTAAAACACTACTCAATACATTAGAAAACTTCATACTACACCTTTTTATTTCAACAAATCACTCTGATTAATCGTTGTGAAATATTAGCACAATTTATCTCGGTTGTAAAAATTTTTTTCTTATTTTTAAAGCGGAGGAAGTTTAAAGTGAAAACGCAGCTATTTTATCGACTAGAAATAATCTCTATTAGAGCTAAAGTTACCTAAGTGTTCTTAAGTATCTTTGCAAGATAACCATAGCAGCGATAGAGTCGACTCTGCCATCGCGTATCTGTTTCATCTCGCCTCGCATCATCGCTTCAGCTTCAAGTGAGCTTCCTGCTTCATCCTGAAACAAAACATCACCGCTAAAATCTACAAGACTCATAAAATGTTCTATGCGTCTTCGCATCTCATCTTCAGAACTTCCTCCAAGTGGAATTCCAACGACAATAGCTTCAATTTCCCACTCTTTGAGTGCTTTTTTGACTTCATCGGCTGCTTGATTTCTGTTTTTACGAATAATTGCTGTGAGTGGTGTAACGATATCTTTATGCGCGCTATAGGCAAGACCTATGCGTTTGAGACCTAGATCGATAGCAAGATATTTCATCGCTATTTACCCAAACAAAAAGAGCCAAACATCTTGTCAAGCATCTCATCATTTTCAAAAGGACGTGTTATACTCGCCATCTCTTTTATCGCTTCATTAAGATGAAAAGAGAATATCTCCAACTCTTGCATATGCAGAGGCTCGTAGGCATCTTCTATCGCGTTTAGGGTATTTTGCACGGCTGATATTTGACGCTGTGAAATAAGCATCATCTCATCAGAACTATTTGTCTGATCCATAATGCCTTCAAGTGTTTTGATGAGTAATGAAACACTCTCTTTTGTATTGAGTTCTAGGTCAAAACGCAGCGCTTTGGCATCAAATTTTTCTTCAAGATCGATCTTGTTTTTGATGAAAATAATCTTTTTGCCTCTTGCGTGTTCTCCTATGAGTGAGAGGATTTTTTCGTCCTCAGCGTCTCTTTCTCTCGAAGCGTCAAAAAGTGCGATGACGATATCTGCCTGATCGATCGCTTCAAGGGAGCGTTCTATGCCGATACGCTCTATCTCATCACTTGCTTCACGGATACCTGCTGTATCGACAATACGGATAAGGTGTGTGCCGATTTTGACCTGTTCTTCAATCGTATCGCGCGTCGTTCCTGCAATATCACTCACTATTGCACGGTTGTAACTTAATAGTGAGTTTAAAAGTGAACTTTTTCCCACATTTGGCTTACCGACAATAGCTACACGAAAACCTTGCATGAGCCCTGCTCTTGTTTGTGAAGCCAGCAGTGTTTTTTCAAGACTTTTAGAGAGCTCTTGAAGTTTTGCTTCTATCTGCATCACCAAATCTTCAGGAAGATCCTCTTCTGCATAGTCAATGCTCACTTCAGAGTAAGCAAGAATATGAATAATCTCATCACGGATATCTTCGATATAGCCTTTGAGTGCACCTTTCATTTGAGTTGCGAGTATCTTTGCCGCATCTTCACTTTTGGCTTCGATGAGCTGTGCGATAGCTTCTGCTTCACTCAAGTCTATACGACCGTTAAAGAATGCCCGTTTACTAAATTCTCCAGGAGTTGCAAGTCTTGCTCCTGCTTGAAGAGTTGCTTTGAGAATACTTTGCGCCACGATAAAACCACCATGACACTGTATCTCTACGATATCTTCGCCGCTAAAAGAGTGCGGTCCTTCAAAATAGATAACGATAGCCTCATCTAAAAGTTCTTCGTCTTTATTGTAAATTGTGCTGAGTGTTGCATAGCGAGGTGTGAGCGTATCTTTTTTAGTGAGTTTTTTTGCGATTTGCAGTGCTTGAGAACCACTTAGTCGGATAATGGCGATAGAGCCGATGCCATTGGCAGTTGCAATGGCGGCTATTGTATCAGTTTGTATGGTAGTCATTGACGATAATATATTTAAGGCCATCGCGTGTTGAGCGGATAACGACATACTTCTCAGGGTATCGCTCTCTAAGTTCTCGAAGTGCGATCTGGATCAAAACGCCATCGAGGATCTTTGTCTGTGCGCGTCCATCTTTGTCGATGATCTCACAAACATTGACAAGATAACGAGTAATAGACTCTTCTTGATTTTTCAAAAATTCTGCTATTTCCAAACGCAACTGTACTTGATACTTGGCGTTTATCCAGTTAAAAATCATATAAGAGAGTGCTTTATATCTATATCCCTCTTTGCCAATTAAAAGTGCTGCATCTTCGCCTCTAAATTCGACTAAAAGCGTATTTTCATCATATGCACTTACATCGATTTTATCAATATTAAAACATGCAAGATCAAAAAGTTTATTGATATCTTTAGCAACATTCTTTGCTATCTCATGCATATCGACATGGATCTCATCATCATTATTATCATAAACATCATCATAATCAGCAGTATAATGGATACCTTCAAAATCATCTTCATAATCATCTTGATCACTTACAAATGAAGCTGGCATGATCGTATCATTAATAATGTTATGTGATTTAGAAATATTTGTTCTTGCCGGTTTAACTATTTTTTCTGGGGAAGGTTTTGGAGTATTTTGTATCTTTTCTTTTTTAACTTCTACTTTTTTTTCTACTAAAGCTTGCGTTTGTTGTGGTTTTTCTTTTTTATCTTCTTGTTTTTCTTCTCGTTTGATTTCTTTTTTAATGATCTGAGGCTTTACCTCTTCTTCTCTTGGTTGCTTACTTGTAGTTGTCGCAACAATAACTGCGTTTTTTTTGAAAAGTCCAAACATTCCCTTACTAGGATACTGAACAACTTCTACTTTGAGTTCAGTAACAGAACACTCGAGCGTAGAGGCTGCGTTTTTAAATGCCTCTTCGAGTGTTGATGCTTCAATCTTAATCATTGTGTTTCTCCGCACCTTTTGCGATAGCTTCCCTTGCGTCTTTAGCGTTTTTAAACTGTTGGTTTACTACAAACTGTTGCGCGATAGAGAAGAGGTTATTCACTATCCAGTAAAGGACTAGACCTGATGGGAATGTTATAAAGAAAAATGTAAAGATAATTGGTAAAAATTTAAATACTTTTTCCTGCATAGGATCTGTAAAATTGTTTGGCGTCAATTTTTGTTGGTAGTACATAGAAGCACCCATTAAAATTGGCAAGATATAGTATGTATCCATACGAGAAAGGTCTGTGATCCATAGAGCCCATGGTGCACCTTGAAGTTCTACTGCGTTTAATAAAACACGATAAATTGCAAAGAAAACAGGAATCTGTAGAAGCATCGGCAGACAACCACCAAGTGGGTTTGCGCCGTGTTTTTTGTACATATCCATAACCGCTGCGTTCATACGTTGCGGATCGCCTTTATATTTTGCCTGAACCTCTTTGATTCTCGGTGCAATCTCTTTGATCTTTTGCATAGAGACCATACCTTTGTATGTCAAAGGGTAAAGAACCATTCTGATAATCAGAGTAAGTCCGATAATCGCCCAACCCCAGTTTCCAAAAATCCCATGTAACCATAAAAGAAGTGCAAAAAGAGGTTTCGCAGCAAAAGTAAACCAGCCATACTCTATTGCGTTTGTGAGTACTGGGTTAATAGCTTGAAGCGTTTTAAAATCTTTATCTCCAACATAACCATTAAAGCTCATTGTTGAAAGCCCTTCAAAATAGACAACTGGATTGTCATTTTTATCTTTTTCAACCATGACATTTGTCTCTTTTGCAAAGCCATACATGATAGAAGCAAAATACTGATCAAACGCAGATATAAGTGCTACGCCGCTGAAAGTTTTACGTCCTTCTGCATCTCCATCTTCTATGATATTTACTAACTCATCATCCGTATAGACCATAGCACCCGTAACTGTCATCATCTGTTCAGTTATCTCTGGACGCTGTCCTAGATAGACGAAATATCTTGCATCTTTAGAGAGCTTAATCGTTGCATCATAGTGGCCATCAGCATAAAATGTCAGCTCTTTTGTTACTGTTAGAGAAGAGAGTGTTTGCGTCAGTGTTACTTTCTGAGCCTCTCCTGCAAGGTTGATAGCTTGTACATTTGCCGTATATGCGACTGTAGCCGCTTCTTTGTTCAGTTCTTCGTCCAAAAATCTTACATAAAGAGGTTTTGTTCCAAGCGTCGGAATAAGCTCTGCATGCTTATTGTCTTTATCTCTAAATTTTGCCTGACGTAACTCTTTTGAAGAGATACGTCCAAGTGTATCTATTTTGAGAATAAACTTCTCATTTGTCACTGTTACGATATTACTTGAAGCACTTTGTGCCATTTTATCTTGTGCAGAAATTTCATGACCTGCTTGCGCCTGCACTACTGCAGCTGCGTTTTGCTCTGAAGTATCTTTGAGTGTTATACTTTTGCTTTTGTTTGCATCAAGTACTTCTTCTTGTTTTGGTGGAAAAATTGCCGTATAGGCCACGAAAAAAATTACTGACAATAGTACTGCAACTATTAATCTCTGATTTGGTGTCATTTTGTCTAGCACAAATTACCCTTTATATGAAAAATTTTTTATAATGTAAAAACGGCCTTTTTTATTTGGGACCAACCAATATTTTATAGAATCAACAACAAGTTTTTTGGGCTTTGGAGTGAGTTTATCCAAGAGTGGATATTCTATACCGCCGTCGAATAATTGATTACAACGGAGTATTCTAGTTAAAGAGTGGTAAAAAGCACTTGAAATTGAATTATTTTCGAAATGAAGACGTGCATATTCGCTACACGAGGGATAGTATCTGCAACTTCCAAAACCTATAAGCGTGAAAAATTTCTGATAAAGCCATAAGAGCTTAAGCAAAAATGTTTTGATCATAGAAGGGTATCCTTGAATGCATTTGCTTTGGATAGGATTTTTTTGAAGTCAAGATGTATGTGCTCAAAAGATGATTCAACAATAGATTGTTTTGCAACAAATATATATGTTCCATCTATGAGTGTGTCGGAATATTGACAAAAGAGAGCGCGGAGCCTTCTTTTCGCTCGGTTACGTTTTACAGCATTGCCAATCTTCTTGGTAGCTGTAAATCCAACTTTGCGTATTCCGTTTTGAGGAAGAAAAAAGAGAACAACATTGGATGAGTGCTGGTTTTTTCCCTTTTTATATACAGACTGAAACTCTTTATGAAGCTTCAGCGTATAAAATCCGCCTAAACTGCCAATCTTTTACGACCTTTGGCACGACGACGATTTAACACACGACGACCATTTTTTGTAGCCATACGAGATCTGAAACCGTGAGTTCTTTTTCTCGGTGTATTATGAGGCTGGTATGTTCTTTTCATGACATATCCTTATATAGTTTTTAAGAGCGCAATGGTACAAAAAAGTTACTTAAACTGTGATTAAGGTTATAAATAAGAGTAAGCGACTTTAATGTATCAGAAAATCTTTGAGTGAATCAGGACTAGACTGGTTGAAGGATTTTGTTGCATCAAACATCTTCTCTACTTGTCCGACGTGACAATCTCTACACCCTTGGATGACATCATGCTCCTCCACATCAGCTTCATAAATCTTGACCATTGAATGGCAAGCAAAGCAGTCATTCCCGCATTGTGCCATCTTCTCAGGGTTGGGTGAGTGGCATTTGACACAAGTGAGCATCGGTTTGTGACGCTCATCTGTATCTATCTTTTCCATGAGTTTTGGATGGCAACTCATGCAGTCGCCACTGCAAGCGAAGAGTTTATAGGTAAAAAATAAAAGTATCAATAAGTATTTCATGATGAAATTATAGCTTCTCTTTTATTTACGATACAACTGCTTCTATCTCTCCATTTTTAAGTATAAACGCAACCTTACTTCCTTCAGTAACAATACCTTCTAAGATTAAATCCGCAAGGCGGTCTTCAACGATTTCATAGAGTGCACGTTTGAGTGGTCTTGCCCCGTATACAGGATCAAAACCAGCTTCTGCTACATATGCCTTTGCTTCAGGGCTTAGTGTAAGCTCTATGTCACGCTGTTGGACTTTTTTGGCGATATCTGCGAAGAAGATATCTACGATACCTGTTATCTGCTCTTGACCAAGAGCGTTGAAGATAACGATATCATCCAGACGGTTCAAAAATTCCGGCTTAAACGCAAGCTTTAGCTCTGCCATGACCATCGCATCAAGCTCAGCAGTTTTAGGATTATTGATGATTTTATCGCTCGCAATATTGGATGTGAGGATGATAATTGTGTTTGTAAAATCAACAGTCACCCCCTTATTATCCGTCAAGCGTCCATCATCAAGCACCTGCAAGAGCATATTAAAAACATCTGGGTGTGCTTTTTCTACCTCATCAAAAAGTATAACGCTATATGGTTTTCTTCTCACAGCCTCTGTCAACTGTCCACCCTCTTCATAACCCACATACCCAGGAGCTGCACCGACTAAACGCGAGACTGCGTGTTTTTCCATATACTCGCTCATGTCGATACGAATCATCGCATCTTCACTGTCAAAGAGAAACTTCGCAAGTGTTTTCGCTGTCTGCGTTTTTCCTACACCTGTTGGTCCAAGGAAAAGAAAACTTCCTATCGGTGCATTTGTATTTGAAAGCCCTGCTTTGTTGCGTTTTATAGCACGCGCGACCGCATGTGTCGCTTTTTGCTGTCCGATAACATCTTTATTGAGTTCCTCTTCAACGTGCAGTATTTTCGTCTGTTCAGACTGCAACATTTTTGAAACTGGTATCTGCGTCCAACGAGAAACAATACTCGCTATCGCATCCTCATCTACAGAATTTTTAAGTAGCGTGCCCTCTTTTTGTAGTTGTTCCCAGTTTTCATTTATCTTTTTCTCTTCTTGAAGCAGTGCCGGAATCTCACCATACTCTATCTCAGCTGCACGGTTAAAGTCTGATGTACTTTTTGCCGTATTGGCTTCACGGCGTTTTTGTTCTATCTCATTTTTGATACTTGCAATACGTCCAAACACCTCTTTTTCATTGCTAAACTGCGCACTGAGGCTTCTCACTTCTTCTTCGACATCTGCGAGTTCTTTATCTATTTCAGGAAGTCGTTTGTCATTTGCAGGCGTTTTTTCCATCTTAAGTGCTTCACGTTCTACTTGCAGCTCAGAACTTTTTCTCTTTGCCACGCTCAGTATTTTCGGCTCGGATTCTATCTGCATTTTTAGTTCAGCCGCCGCCTCATCAATAAGATCGATCGCTTTATCAGGCAAAAATCTATCGGCTATATAGCGATCTGAGAGCTTTGCAGCCGCCACAAGTGCACTATCTGTGATAGTCACATTATGGTGCGTCTCAAGGCGCTCTTTTATCCCACGCAATATCTGCAGAGATTGATTGACCGTCGGTTCATCAAGGTTTATCGGCAAAAATCTTCTCTGAAGCGCCGCATCTTTTTCAAAATACTTTCTATACTCTTTGAGTGTCGTAGCTCCAATCGTATGAAGTTCTCCACGTGCAAGGGCTGGCTTGAGGATATTTGCCGCATCCATACTTCCTTCACTCGCACCCGCTCCGACAATTGTATGTATCTCATCAATAAAGAGGATGATATTACCACTTGCTTTGACCTCATCAATTACAGCTTTGAGTCTATCCTCAAACTCTCCTCTATATTTTGCACCCGCGATAAGTGCACTCATATCAAGTGCGATAACTTTTTTATTTTTCAATGAAGTTGGGACATCTCCGCTTTGAATGCGTTGTGCGAGGCCTTCAACAAGAGCTGTTTTACCAACACCAGGTTCACCTAAAAGCATAGGATTGTTTTTTGTTTTGCGTATAAGTATCTGCATCGTTCGCGTTATCTCTTCATCACGTCCTATCACAGGAGAAAGCTTCCCTTCTGCTGCTTGAGCTGTAAGATCTATCCCATATTTTTTAAGGCTCTCCAAAGTCTCATCAGAACTTTGTGAATCTATCTTTGAGCCTCCGCGAGCAGCTTCAAGATTTTTCTTCAGCTCTGAGACATCTATATATTTTGAGAGTATTGTGCTAAATGGCTCTGTTTTGAGGTTTGCCAAGATATAGGTATCGACTGCAAGATATGCATCTCCATTATTCGTCATGAGCCCTGCCGCACCCTCAAGTGATGTTGCAAAATTACGAGAGAGTTTAATATTCTCTTTGGAAACAGTGGATGATTTGACTAACTTTTCAGCCATACTTTTTACATCTAACTCCATAGCCACTTTATCGATGCTCATTTTGTTAAACATCTGGTTGAGTACTGAGTTAGAATTTGCCAAAAGTGCCCACAAAAAGTGTAAAGGCTCTACTTCTTGATTTTTATTGTGTAGGGCGAGAGAGATTGATGATTCAATCGCTTCATTCATATTATGTGTGAGTTTTTCAAAAATATTTTTCATTATTTATTCCTTTTTTAGTATAAAAAAATTATAGCACTTTGAGTGACTTGATGTCAAGTTAGTTTACTAAAATGACTAAGGTTAAACGCAGATGTGCTTTTTATGAAACTTTGCCTATAATACAACTCTATTTGATAATTTATGAAGGATTTGTATGCCAACAATACTAGAAGCTATCAACAACCGCTCATCAAAGAGAGCTTTTTTACCAAAAACTCTCCCTCAGGATGTCTTAGAAAGTATCCTCCAAGCGGCAGCACAGACACCAAGTGGTGCAAATATGCAGCCTTGGGTTGTCTATGCAATAAGTAATCAAACACTGCTTCAAAACATCGGAGATGCCATTATAGAAAAAATGAGCAGCGGCGTGGAACATGATCAATTTATCCAGTATTATCCTGTAAAATGGAGCAATCCGTATAAAAAAAGAAGAATAGAAACAGGAGTCGGCCTTTATAATCTTATGGAAGTTGATAGAAAAGACACCCAGACACGAACAAAGATGTGGCATGACAACTTTCGCTGGTTTGGCGCACAAAATGTTGTCTTCGTCTGTACAGATAAAAACAATATCGACGGCGCTGCTGGAGCACTTATAGATTGTGGTGCTTATATGCAAACACTTATGTTAGCTGCGCAAGAATTTGGAGTAGATAGCTGTCCGCAAGGTTCAACTACAGAGTTTGGAAGAGTTGTTGCGGAAGTTTTAGATCTTCCCGAAAATCTCGCACTACTCTATAGTGTTGTTCTTGGATATGCCGATACAGATGCCAAAATAAACAGCTACCAGCCAAAACGCGTAGCACTTGAAGAGTCGGTTGTATTCATTAATTAGTCCGTGAAAGGAACACGTCCCTCTTACTGCGCTTAGGCCGCTGTGGCCACTAAAGAGAAGACTCTGTCTTGTTCGATTAATCCGTGAAAAGAATACATCCTTCTTGCTGCGCTTATTACTCGTTAAAAAGTAATCCTTTTTTCTCATAGCGCTTGAGCATACTTTCATTGCCGCTCACGCCACCGCTGTGAACATACAAAATCTTCTCCTGCGTTTGGTCAAGTAAAGCTAGCCACAATGATGGCGCATATAAAAGATCAAACGCAACACCTGCGTTTAAGAGCCTTTTATATATTTCTAAAAACTCTGGGTAGGGTTTCGCGAAATGAAATTTCTTCTTCGGTTCTAAAATAATGAGATTATTGGGAATAAGTTCGAGTGCCGACATCTGTTCTTTGAGATAATCACTATCACCCACGCAAGGTGTCGTATAGACTCTATATTCAGGCAGAGCCAGAGCAAGATACAAAGCAGAAGTACCCGTTCCAGAAGGTGTTGCTATCGCATCTATCTCGAGCTTTGCTGCTCGTATCTCGCTCGCTAAAACTTCCATCCCTTCACGCACAGATTTATCAGCGCCACCTTGATCTATAATATAACTCTTCTCATCAAGATTCAAACGCAGTGAAGCAACAAAATCTCTATAATGTATAGTATCAAGCTCTTTATGTTGCATCCCAAGAGAGAGTGCATGGAAATAATTTCCCTCAGCTTGCGTTTTTTGTCTCTGACTGAGCGCTTTTGTATAGTAGTAAAAATGCCACCCTTTTTGTTTGCACATAGCAGCTATTGCAAGCATTGCGTTTGACTGCGTTCCACCGTAGGAGATGATTGTTTTGTAGTTTTCTTTGGGGGTTTGGAGAAGTGTGTAGAGTTTTCTATATTTGTTTCCTGCCAAAAAAGGATCAATAAAATCGTCTCTTTTGACGAAGAACTCTCTCCCATCTAAAACAAGTTTAGACAGAGGAGAACTTAACACTATTTAATTGTTGCTTTTTTCTGTAACTCGTCCATTTTTGTGTTCATTACAGTTTTGAATTTTTCCATTTTTAATCTTTGTTCGATGAATTGTTTTACTTCATCATAAGATTTCACTGCTGGTGCTTTTTTGTCTTCAAGGTAGATTACATGGTAACCAAACTGCGTTTGAACTGCAGCAGGAGTGATAGTACCAACTTTCATACTAAATACAGCATCATTAAACGCAGGAACCATTTGCCCTTGTGCGAAATAACCTAAATCCCCACCTTTTGGTCCACTTGGTCCTGTTGATTTGCTTTGTGCAAGTTCGATGAATTTTTCTTTGAGTTTGTCACCTGACAAAGCTTTAAGCTCTGAGATTACAGTGTCAGCTTCTGCTTGCGTTTTAAGAAGGATATGACGAGCATGAACACTCTCTTTTTCATTAAACTCTTCTTTGTTTTTGCTGTAGTAATCTTTTAAATCTTTTTCGGAAACTGAAATGCCGTCAATAATCTTTTTTTGCCATACTTGGATAGCTAACTCTTTTTTGACTCTCTCTTGTACTTTTGCATACTCGTCGTTAAACTCTTTTGAAGTTAAAACGCCAGTTTTTTTAGCATCATCGTATGCAAGTTCTTTACCGATAAGTTGCTCAAGAACTTGTTGTCTGAACTGTGCTTGCTTTTCAGCAGGAACTTCATTGAATCTACCTTGAGTAGCGTTCATAAGTGCTGAATCAACATCATTTTGTGTAATTTCTGAACCATTTACGGTTACCAAAGTTTGTGCGCTCAAAAACGTACTTGCAAGTAGGATAGTCGAGAGGATTATTTTTGCTTTTTTCATTCATTTTCCTTAGAATTCATCTTTATTATTGAAATAATATAACTCTTATGTTAATAGTAAATAAACAAGAATTATGAATTAACTTTCAAATATTTATTTAAAATATTTTCCAACTTTTCCCGTGTAAGAGGCTTAGACAGATAGTCATCAAGCCCTTCACTGAGAAGTCTTTCTCTATCACCTTGCATTGCCATTGCAGTGAGTGCGACAAAGGGAGTTTCACCATTTGGACTGAGTGCCTCTTTTATCTCTTTGGTCGCAGCTATCCCATCTTTTTCAGGCATATCTATATCCATAAATATAATGTCATAGCGATTTCTTTTACACTTTTCAACAGCTTCAACACCATTTGAAGCTGTTGAAACTATCACTCTATACTCTTGAAGTAGAATTTGTATGAGTCTTTGATTTATAAGATTATCTTCTACGACGAGCGCTGTAATATTATCACCAA
Organism: Sulfurimonas sp.; assembly: GCA_028687935.1. Lineage (GTDB taxonomy): Bacteria > Campylobacterota > Campylobacteria > Campylobacterales > Sulfurimonadaceae > Sulfurimonas. Next base: position 52,548 of record JAQTZE010000004.1, on the reverse strand, counting down.
TTTTAAGTTTATTTTGCGCACTTTGATTTGCTTCTATACTGTACATAGATTCAAGATGTTTAGCCATTTTACTTGGCAACAGCGGTCTTTTCAGCACTTTATCCACAAGCGTTGTAAGTTTTGTTTGGAGTTTTTGATCTTCATCGAGCAAAAGTACAATTGGAGCTTTTTTTGTATATGTCCCAAGCTTGAGCAGCCAAGAAGAGTCACTCTGGTTTGCAATAAGATAGAGAGTGTCAATGTTATCATAAACATTTTCATCCAGTACACTCGATTTGATCACATCAATGGCAAATGCACGAAGATATGTCGTCAAAAAGTTGGCTTCATCTATCTTTTCTTGATCTAAAAGGAGAACTTTAACTTTTTTCTTTGGCATCATTTTATAAGACTGTCCGCGTGATGCTTTGAAATCAAGTACAAAGTTAAAATAACTTCCATGTCCCTCTTCACTTTGAATACGAAGTTCCGAATCCATCAATCCGACTAAACCATGCGCAAGACTAAGTCCTACGCCAAGGCGCTCATCTGGATGATCGCCTGCACTAAATGGCTCTGTGATAAGTGGAAGATATTGGCTTGAAATACCTTTTCCATTGTCTTTGACACTAAAACCAATACTACAGTCACCATTTATCTCTCGTTTTAGAAGTTTAACTTCAAAAATAACACGCCCGCCTCTTGGCGTAAACTTCACTGCGTTTTGTAAGAGTGAATTTACAATCTGCTTGATCTTAATACCGTCTCCATCAAGTTCTTCAGGGAGTTTTGGATCTATAAATGAGAGAACTTTGACACCTTTTTCCTTCCCGCTGACATAAAAGTTATACACCATCGTCTCCATCAAAGGAAGTGGATTAAACATCAAATTTTCGAGTTTGAGTCTTCCTCCTTGAATCTGTGCGAGATCTAAAAGTGTCTCGATATTTGTCATAAGGTTTTTCGAGGATCTGTTTATCATCTCAAGATACTCACGTTGTTTTGTATCCAAAGATGTGTTTTCCATAAGTTCAACAAAACCGATGACTCCATTCATTGGTGTACGAAACTCATGCCCGATATTTGCCAAAAATTTTGATTTGAGTCGTTCTATCTCTTGTGTTTTTAGTTCTGCTTGGGCTAGTTTTGTGACATCTTCAAGTTCGAGAATATAGATCTCATGAAGCTGAGTAAAGCTATAACATTTTGCGTTTATATTTAGAATATGCCCCTGCGCATCCGCCATAGTGACAAGATGTCCCTCTTTTTTGTACTTTTTAAGATAATCAAGCCAACTTTTGTCATCTTGAGTAAAAATCTCTTCGCTTTCACGCAAAAAGAGATCTCTAACACTTTCATGTTTGGTACGGAACTCTTCTATATCCTTATAATCATATGCTTGCAAAAATCTTCTGTTTGCACTTATAAATCCATCACGTTTTGTAAAATACAATATCATTGAAGGACTATGATTGGCTACTTCGAAAAAAAGTTCTTTTGAGAGATAGTGGCTAAAATCTTCTTTAGTCTCTAGTGCTACTTTTGGTTTGGAAAAAAATGAAAAAAAGCCCATACAAAACACCTTGTTACAAAATTTTGATTTTGATTATAACACAGAAGAGGATAAAATTGCAGGAGTTTAAAAGGTATGGATGAAAAATGAAAAAAGCGACAAAAAAAGAGATACAAGAGATCCATCAACTTTTTATAGAAAGATACAGTGATGCTGTAACAGAACTCAGCTATACAAACGCCTATGAACTTGTCGTAGCCGTGGCTCTCTCAGCACAGTGCACAGACAAACGCGTCAATTTACTGACACCTGAACTCTTTGCTAAATATCCTTCCCCAAAAGAGTTGGCAGAAGCAGAGCTCGATGATGTCAAAAAAATCATCAACAGCTGCTCTTTTTTCAACAATAAAGCAAAAAATATCATCGAAATGGCAAGAAGAGTCACGGATGTCTATGGTGGAGAAGTGCCTCTGGATGAAAAAGAACTCCAAACCCTTGCAGGCGTCGGACAAAAAACTGCAAATGTCGTCATGATAGAGTACACAGGTGCAAATCTTATGGCAGTGGACACACATGTTTTTCGCGTTTCTCACAGGCTTGGTCTGAGTGATGACAACACAGCAATCAAAACAGAAGCCACGCTCGTCAAGAAGTTTAAAAACAATCTTCACGCCCTACATCAAGGGATGGTACTCTTTGGTCGCTATATTTGTAAGGCTAAAAATCCAAGTTGTGAAGAGTGCTTTTTAACACAGTATTGTAAAACAAAAGAGAGTTTTAAGGTATAATTTTGGCATGATAAAAATAACACTCTTAGCTATAACTCTACTCCTTTTCTCCGGTTGTTTCAATAAAAACGGTGTTTCTATGAAATATTACAGCGAATGCGAAGAGTATTACGATCTTCAAGGCTACTATCATAAAGATTGTGGCAAAGATGATATCGTCTCGTATGAGCAGATGAAAGAAGTTTTGAAAAAGAAAAAAGAGCCAGAACCAGAACAAAGTGTCTGGTAAAATGGCTACTTTATCGCGATAAAAGTGGCAAAATTTGCCCAGCGGAGGACAACTTCGCAGTGTGAGAAACCGGCTTTTAAAGCCATCTTGATATTTTCATCTTCACTGTATGGTACGAGTACATTTTCCAAAGCCTCGCGTTTTTGCATGATCTCATACTCTGAATATCCCTGCTCTTTTTTAAAGTCATAATAGCATTCGATCAGATCTTTGTTGAGTTTAGAATGATGCGAAATCACTTTTTCGCTAAAGAGAAAAACACCCTCTTTTTTTAGAAGTGAAGCGATTTTTTTGACAAGCTCTTCACGTACAAGTGGACGGATAAACTGTAGAGTATAGTTGCTTATCATCACATCTGCTGGCTTATAATCATAACTGAGGATATCTGCGTTTAAGACTTTTATATCAGCTCCATAGGCTTCACATTTTCTTCTTGCTTGCGCGAGCATCGCTTCTGAATTATCCAATCCTACAAGCTCTGCGTTTACTTGAAGTTTTCTGTGAATACTCAGAAGCATAGACGCTGTTGAGCATCCGAGGTCATATAAAACGCTACCCTCTTCTAAATGTTTTAGAGCAAAAAACTCTGTAATCTTTTGCGATTCTTTATAAAATGGGACACTGCGTGCGAGCATATCATCAAAGACAGCTGCCACTTCTTCATCAAATTCAAACTGTTTTTTTATTGGTTTTGTAAATACTTTATCATTCATCATTTTTCCTAATATAGAATTTTAACAAAATTGTTGTAATATGGCTTCATAAATCCAATATAAGTGAAACAATGCAATTCGACACGCAAACTTTGATGCTCTTGTTTTTCCTGCTTTTACTTGCTGTGAGTATCTGGAAAATTTCTGCGTTTTTACCAAATAAACCATTAGCTGATGATGATAGTTCCAAAGAATCAAACGAAGAGCTTTTGCATCTCATACTAAAAGTTATCGCTCAAAATAATGGAAAAATGGATAGTCTGGAACTTTTCAAACAGATCCAAGAAGATGAAGATTTTGATAGTAAGCGCTTTTGGAGATTTAACCAAAACAGAGTCAATCAGCTCTTGCAATCTTATTATCTGCAAAACGCAGGGATAAACTCTATTGAAGATATATATAAGGCATCAAAGGCATAACTGCCCTTGATTGTTTTTTAGTTTCTGTCTATTGCGTTTAGGTCTTTAAAAGCTTGTACAACACGAGCCACTAAAGTCTCTTGTCCTGCACGTAACCATTTTCTAGGATCATAGTATTTTTTGTTTGGTTTATCGTCGCCCTCTGGGTTTCCGATTTGTCCTTGCATATACGCACGGTGCTTTTCATAATAATCTTTTGTACCTTCCCAAGCAGCCCATTGTGTATCCGTATCAATATTCATCTTGATAACGCCATAACCGATAGCTTCAGAAATCTCAGAAGGCTCAGAACCTGAACCGCCATGAAATACGAAGTTTACAGGTTTTGCAGCTGTAGCAAATTTTTCTTGGATATATGTTTGAGAATTATTTAAAATCTTTGGAGTAAGTTTTACATTTCCTGGCTTGTAAACGCCGTGAACATTTCCAAAAGAAGCTGCTATTGTAAAGTGAGGAGAGACTTCACTGAGCTCTTTGTATGCAAGTGCTACATCTTCAGGCTGTGTATATAAAAGTGAGTTGTCGATATCTGTATTATCCACACCATCCTCTTCGCCACCTGTTACACCAAGCTCTATTTCGATACTCATACCGATTTTGCTCATACGCTTCAAGTATGCTTTACACGTAGCGATATTTTCTTCCAAAGGCTCTTCTGAGAGGTCTAGCATGTGTGAAGAAAAAAGTGGTTTTTGAGTAGCTGCAAATTGCTTTTCACCCGCTTCTATGAGAGCATCAATCCATGGAAGCAATTTTTTTGCAGCGTGGTCTGTATGCAAGATAACAGCTACGCCGTACGCTTCTGCCATAAGTGCAACATGTTTTGCACCAGAGATAGCCCCAACGATAGCTGCTTTTTCATCTTCGTTGCTAAGACCTTTTCCTGCATAATACGAAGCGCCGCCATTACTAAACTGGATGATTACCGGAGATTTTACTTTTGCTGCTGCTTCTATCACTGCGTTTATGGAATCTGTACCTACAACATTTACGGCTGGGATTGCAAAGCCATTTGCCTTTGCATGATCATAAACTTTCTGCACATCGTCGCCAAAGAGAACACCAGGTTTTACTATATCTAATATGCCTTTACTCATAATAATTCCTCAATAATTTTATTGCGTAATTATAATATAGGCTACATTTAAAAGAACTTTTTGCTAAAAAATATTTTTCAAACATACAGCGCTCGTTTTTTATGTTAAAATAGGGAAGAAACAACGAAAGCGTAGAGATTACATGAATCCAAAAATAAAAGCAGATGTATTCACAGATATAGTCCTCATAGACATTATTAACTTCTCAAAACTCGAATCTTCACAGCAGTTAGAGATCATAACTTTTTTAACAAGAAGCTATAAAAAAATGATAGAGAAGATTATTGCAAAATCAAATCTACCTATGAAGCGTTTGGTTCTGGGATTTATCTCTACGGGTGATGGCTTCTATACTATTTTAAATCCAAGGCTCAAAGGTTTTGGAGCTATTTTGGGCATGAGCTTTAACCACTTTTCCGACCATATTTCTAAAAAATACCCCTATTTTGAAGGCATCAGAATCTCTGTACATACAGGAACGATCACTGAGTTCAATGATATATTGGACAACACGAACTATATCGGGAAAGGTCTCAATGATTGTGCCAGATATTTAGAGATGAAAGACTATACGATTTCAACCGTCATTATCTCAGATATTGCGATGCGATATTTAAAGATTTTTTTAAATATGCATCCAGATTTTAGTGTTTTATTGGCAGAGCGTGAGTTTAAACGTTCCAGTGCATACACATTTCATGATAAACACGGGATAGAAAAAATCGGATATCTCATTTGGTTAAGAAAGGCTGGTATAATTAGCCCTCCAAATATAAATTTTAATTCATTAATACAATAATAAACAGCGAAGGAAAGAAAATGCGACTCACAGTAGATCAATACTCCAAACATTTTAAAATGTCAAAAGAGATGATTCAATCAAAGCTTCGAGCAAGAAAACTTAACTATATAATAGAAGATTCTCAAACCTATATCATTGTCAGCCAAGAAGCAATTGAACAAGCACGTGCACAACAAGAAGAAAAAGTACAAGCAGTTGAAACGTCGGCACAAACGCAGCCACTTAAAAACGCACCGGCAAAGCCAAAAGCGACTGTCGCAGCAGTCCTTGCTCTCTATCAAAGAGAAAACAAACATCTCAAAGAGAAGATCTTAAAGCTTGAAGACAAAATAGACCAACTCATCGCTGATAAAGAAAAAATGCTCCGTGATGAACGCGATAAGATTGAACAACTCTACAATACAAAAGATGAGCAGCTTAAAAATATTTTGGAACTTATCAACAAAAAAATGTTGCTTGAGCATAATTCATTTCAGATGATTCATGATGTTGAGAGTATCGATGCAGATGAAGAAGAGAGTCCAACTGAGAGTGAAAAATCAGAAAATGAACCTGAAAAAACTTTTGTAGAGCTCAAAGAGTATCTCAAAGCTCTTGACATTAAATCGTATCAGAAAAAAAACATCAAAAAAAGATTTTTAGATGCATATCACAGTGATATCCGTATCATCCAAAGAAATGGAAAACTTTTCCTTGATCTCGCACGCTACGACTACACGGATCTTCTCAAACACTAAACACTTTTTTCTCCTCACAAATATCCCTGTAAAATACAAAATTCAGGGGATCTTTGCTGTATAATCACACAAATTTATACACAAATGGCTCCTATGAACACATCTATAAAAAACAATGCGACTATACTCTTCATCTACGCCCTTGCGTTTGCCCTGCTCTTTGGGTTTTGGACTTTTTTAAACAAGCCAGAGATACTGCCAGAGCCTCTAAGCAAAGGTCTTAAACTTCAAAGTGTCTCCTATGCTCCTTTTAAATATGACGAGTCTCCCGATCAACTCACAAGCGGCTTAAAGATACCAAGTGAGCGACTCGACAAAGATCTTGCACTATTGGCACAAAATTTTGAAAGTATTCGTATCTATTCTGTAAACGGCTTAGAAGAGATACCTTTTTATGCAAGAAAATATGGTCTTAAGGTTATGCTTGGTATCTGGATAGGTGCTGAAGATGAACGTAATGAAAAAGAGATAAAAACAGCTATCAAACTTGCAAAAGAGTATAGTGATGTCATCTCTTGCGTTATCGTGGGCAATGAAGTGCTCTTGCGTCGTGAGCTTAGTAGCACAAAACTTGCTTCTTATATCATACGTGTCAAAGAGGCTCTGCCAAACACAGCTGTTACCTATGCAGATGTCTGGGAATTTTGGCTTAAAAATCCTGAGCTCTCTTCACTTGTCGATTTTGTGACAATACACATTCTGCCATATTGGGAAGATATCCCAGTTTCTGTAAATGAAGCACTCATACATGTCGGCCAAACACGTGGAGAAGTTGCAGGGATTTTAGAGGGCAAAGATATTCTCATCGGTGAGACAGGCTGGCCTTCTGAGGGAAAAATGAGAGGTGCGTCCACTGCCACTCCATACGCACAAGCTGAGTATCTACGTGGTTTCTTAGCACTCGCACTGCAAAACAACTGGAAATATAACCTCATCGAAGCCTTTGATCAGCCTTGGAAAAGAGTAAGCGAAGGTGCAGTCGGCGGCTATTGGGGCATCTATGATAAAGATTCTCAAGATAAAAATGTGCTCTTTGGTGCTGTATCAGACTTTCAAAACAAAGACCTTCTCTTTGCGCTCAGTGCTACTCTTTTGCTCCTTGCGTTTGTGCTTCAAATTAAGCATCAAGTAAAATCGCTCAAACTCCCACTCTATACACTCGCTGCGTCTATTTTGCTTACATTGCAATATAACCAGTACCAGATCGCTCCAAAAGATATTGTCGATATGCTTAGAATCACGCTTCTATTTGGAGCTTCTTTGATGCTCTATTTTCAAATAGCACGACTACTCCTAAACGCAAGTCTCCATGAAAACATAGCGAAATTTTCACTCTATATTTTAGTATTTCTCTTTTTAGTCGAGTCGATTTATCTCACCTTTGATGGAAGGTATAGAGGATTTGAATTTTACGCAGCTGCGTTTACTCTCCTCTCATTTTCTCTTATGGCTCACTATTCAAGCAAAAACTTATTAGAAGATCCTTTTGTGAAATTTGCTTCTGTCTCTATTTTCGGGCTTGCGTTTGGACTTATATTTGTAGAGGGATTTCAAAATACACAGGCAATTGCCTATGCCCTTATCTCTCTTGCCTTTGGAGCACTTTTATACACCTACTCTAAAACGCAGACAATCGGCTTTACCTACAAATACCTTCTCTTTACCCTGCTTATTGCTGCTGGAGTTTTGTTATGGAGAGATGCCTACTTCACAAACGCAGAGTATGTTCTTATCTGCGAAAACACTCCAGGCAATATTCACTGCGTTTTACGTAAAGTTGTCGGTTTTCTATTATTTCACAAGATTCTCGGCTATATCGCTCTAGCGTTTGCTCTGATCTTTGGACTCTTGAGAAAAGATATCTTTGGCTACCTCACACTTGCCTCAAGTATGATAGCTATCTTGTTTTTCAATGCAAGCCTCGGGGTCATCACCTTTGTTTTTGCACTCATGCTTTTCATTTATAAAAAACGCAATCCGCAAAGATAAGCAGCTACTTTAGCGCTTATCTTCTTCTCTTAAAACTTTTTCCTCTTTTTTCTCATTACCAAAGTCTTATTACTTCTTTTTAATCTATTTCGACATAGTTTTCATCAACTAAAAAATAACATTTCCATAAAATATTAACACGGTTTATCGTGTATTATATATTATTTAAATTATCAAATACAATTTTAATAATATTAAAAATTGTATTTACAGTTTAATTTATACAATATATACTTATATATACTGATTAAAATGTATATTTAAGTATATTATTCGTATAATTTTAAAATGCAAATCGATGATTTATTCAATATTCTTCATAACGCCATAGAAGCCCGTAATAATGGGAAAAAAATATCCCTAAAAGAGATGGCGTTAAGCCTTGGGATTGCTATGCGTACATATCAGGACTGGAAACTCGGCCGTGCGAAACCACAGGCTGCAGTTGTCGTGATGAAAATGCTAGGGGAACTTGAAGATGATGAGATTATTCGGGCAGTGAGAAAAATAAATAAACTAAATGACTAAAGGGAGTCACTCAATGAGCACGCTGACAAAAAATGAGAGAGATGGACTTGAGGATGTATTTTTATCTATACACACAAATGAAAAAAGATATGAGAAAATGAAAGAAATTTCAGCATTGATTCTCTCCCAGACCAGCAGCTTTAACATGCTCAGACTCCTTGTGCACGCTAAAAAGAGCTTGAAACAGACAAAAATATCACATTATTTAGCATATTTAGGTAAAAAGAAGAAAAATTTAAGCAAATAAATTATAAAGTACCTTTAGCTGAATTATTTGAAACTAAGGCTTTTAGGGGTTAGTTGCTAAAAAGTTCGGAAATATTTAATCCAAGGGTAAATTTATGAATAAAGCACAATTCGTTGAATTAGTACAAGCAAGCGGTAACTACAAAACTAAAGTTGAAGCAGAAGCTGCAATTAAAGCATTCACAGAAGCTGTAACAACAGCTCTAGTAACAAAAGAAGAAGTTTCTTTAGTTGGTTTTGGTAGTTTTTCTGCTGGTCTTCAAAAAGGAAAAAGTGGTAAAGTTCCTGGTACTGATAAAACTTATACTACTGACGATAAAATGGTTCCAAAATTTAAAGCTGGTAAAGGTCTTAAAGACCGCGTTGCAGCTGGTAAATAATTATCAAAATATTGCCATTGCTTAGTGGCAATATTTTATTGCGTACATGAATTTGTCTTACTTCACTTCACTATTTAAAAAAAAGAGTAAGGCTCTTTATGTTACAGAGTCCATCCTTCTACAAAAACTAAAATCAGTCGCACAAGAAAATCAACTCTTTTTATATCAAAACGTCACTGTATATCATCATACAAAAAACTTTTTTATTCCCTTACTTATGGTTGATCCAAAACGAGGTCTCTATCTTTTTGAGCATAAAGCATGGAGTTATGAAGAATTAAAAAATATAAAAGTGCAAAAAGCTACCAATCAAGAGATTTCAGATGATTCTTTAGCATTTCAAAACTCACATAAGATCATCAGACAAAGACTCAAAGAAGTGACGCATAGTGATGAACTGCCAATCTACAACTATCTATTAATGGAAAATCTAAGTGCTAAAGAATATGAGCACTTAGATGTTTCATTTCAAGAATTTATGCCCAAATCTAGAGTTATTTTTGCAGACTCTTCTACTTTTGATATTGTTCAAAAGCTTCAAGAAGGTGTTGCAGAGTCAGAGAATCTACCAAATGCTGCAACAGTTATCGGAAGTATTCTTGTGCAGTATTGCATACTAGAGCAAAACAAACTGCATTTATGTACACAAGAACAGATGAACTTTATCGATGCAGAACTTCATGGCGTATCAGTGTTAGACACCAAGAGTAGCAGTGGAAAAACAAATGTTCTCGCACTCAAAGCAATTCTAGAAAAACTCAAAGATAAAAACAAAAAAATCATTATCATCCAAAAAACAAACCTTGCCTGTGAAATATTAAAACGCAAGCTTCTAGAGATTGTAGAACATGCTATTGTAGAAGCTGATATTACCTCGATTGAAGTGATCACGCCTATTGAACTTGTGAATAAACATCTTCTTAAGCTTCGTCAAACGCAACGTGTCAACACACTTTATATCGAAGAGACTCTTTTGAAAAAATCTTTTGATGTTGCAGATCTCATTTTGTGTGACAATGCTGATTTGTATGAAGATGATTTTATTACTTATCTTAAACATATACAAAAAAACGCAGCGCTTCTTTTAGTCACTTCAAAAGAGCCTCATAAAAATTATAACTTTAGTGAAAACTTTAGACATACAGATCACAAAGCCTACTTTTATGAAACCAATCCACATGCAAAAGCTCTCCAAATCATCTCCAAACTTCTTGAGCAAAACGCAGCCCGTGATATCATCGTCATAAGCAATAGCTTAAGCAAAGAAAAATTAAATGATGACCTAAAATATTTTATAAGAGATAAAGCAGTTTTATTAGATAGTTCTAAAAATTTAATAGACATTGATCTCAACAATCTAACATTAGCAAGTTATGAAGATATAGATGCACTCCATGCTAAATTTGTTATTCTTCTGGATATTGCAGAAGTGAGTGCAAGCAAACGCAGCTATGCGTTTGATCTTGCTAGTGACTCTGTCTATGTTTTATATGAAGAAGATTGTGAAATAATTGAAAATCTAAGGAAAGAATATGAGAGTAGAAAAGAGCGAACAAGAGTGGAAGAGCCAACTAACTCCTGAAGCATTTTATGTATGCAGACAGCACGGAACAGAAGCACCTTTCTCTGGAGAGTTTTACGATAACAAAGATGAGGGTATCTACAAATGTGTCTGTTGTGGCGCACCACTCTTTGAATCAGAAACTAAATTTGATTCGGGAACGGGATGGCCAAGTTACTTTGAGAGCGTAGAAGACGCTGTTACAGAGATAAAAGACGCTTCTTTAGGGATGATTCGTGTAGAGGTAAGATGTGCAAGTTGTGATGCGCATCTTGGACATGTTTTTCCTGATGGACCAGAGCCTACAGGACTTCGTTATTGTATAAATTCAGTCTGTTTAGATTTTGAGGAGAAATAAATGATACTACGATACTTCCTCTCTTTATTTTTAGTTATTTCAATAAATCTCTTTGCACAAAACAATCCTATCGTTGTTTTAGAGACAACACAAGGTAATATAGAGCTTGAGCTTTACCCTGATATTGCACCTCTTGCTGTAGAGAACTTTACAACACATGTAAAAAACGGTTACTACAATGGTATTGCGTTTCACCGTATCATACAAAATTTTATGATTCAAGGCGGAGATCCGACTGAGAGCGGAAGAGGCGGAGAGAGTATCTGGAAAAAAGAGTTCAAAGATGAATTTAAAAATAAAACATTTGATAAAGTAGGTGTTTTAGCTATGGCAAACGCAGGTCCTGGTACCAATGGAAGCCAATTTTTCATCACTACAAACAAAACACCATGGCTCAATGGGCACCACACTATTTTTGGGCAAGCGACTGCAGCATCCATGCTAACAATACAAAAACTTAATAATGTTCCGACATTAGGTAGAAGTGGAGCTGATAGACCACAAACGCGACAAGAGATCATAAAAGCATACATCAAAGGAGAGAAATAATGGCGATAGACTTCTACAATGCAGGTATGAATTTTTATGAAACTGGAAAATACAACGAAGCCTATAAGCACCTCATCCAAGATGATACAAATCCTAAATGTGCTTTTGCTTTAGGTGTGATGTTTTACAATGGACAAGGGTGTGAGCGTAGTTTTAAACAATCCACACATTACTACTCTATTGCGGCTGAAGCTGGCATAGTTCCAGCGCAAGTAAGTGCAGGTTTTGCCTATGCAAACGCAATGGGCGTTCCTCAAGACTTTGTAAAAGCAGCGTATTATCTCAAACCTGCATGTGAAGCGGGAGAAGCGAGTGCTAAAGTTACTTTAGCTGAAATATATGCCATGGGTGAAGCCGGTGGTGACAGAAAAGAAGCTGCAAAACTTATCCGCGAAGTTCTAGCCTACTCTAACTCAGAAGAAGCTATGGACGTCTATACAAAATACGAACTCAACAAAGTTTAATCCCAACATTAACACTCCCATAACATTTAAAAAGATATAATTTACAAATTTTTTTAAAGGGGTTTTGAGTGGAGATACAAACTATGAAAAAACTTGAAAAAACTGCTATAAAAAAGAGTAGTACAGACCTAAGCAGACTTGGCTTTGCCCTCTTTTTTATGATCGCTGTTTTAACATTTAGTTTTTTAAACAATGGCGGAATTCCTAATAATATGTTTTTAGCTGTCGCTGCGCTTATTGGTGCATATATGGCTATGAACATCGGTGCAAACGATGTTGCAAACAATGTAGGACCTGCTGTTGGATCAAGAGCACTCACTATGACTACAGCGATTATTATCGCAGCTGTATTTGAAGCAGGTGGTGCGATTATCGCGGGTGGGGAGGTTGTTCAAACTATCAAAAATGGTATTATTGATATCTCTACTTTTGATGGACAAACCGACCACTTTATCTGGGCAATGATGGCGGCTCTACTTGCTGCAGCTCTTTGGCTCAACTTCGCTACAATGATGCGCGCTCCAGTCTCTACAACACACTCTATAGTGGGTGGTGTTATGGGTGCAGGTATCGCCGCTGCTGGTTTTAGTGTTGTATCATGGGGCACTATGGGAACTATCGCCGCTTCATGGGTAATTTCTCCAGTTCTTGGCGGTATCATTGCTGCTGCGTTTTTGTATGCCATCAAAAAAAGTATTGTATTTCAAGAAGATAAAGTCAAAGCCGCAAAAAAATATGTACCTATCTTTGTGGCAATTATGGCATGGGCATTTGTGACCTATATCACACTCAAAGGCCTGAAACAAATCTGGCCAAACATCCTAGAAATAGTCAATATGCTTCCTTTAGTTTCTATGGAAATGCAAAAAAAGCCCTCTTTAATGACTGCTTCTATGATGGGTTTATTCATTGCAATAGCTGTTTATTTCCTTGTTAGAAATAAACTCAACGCAAATAGTTCTACTCTAGAGAACAATAAAAAATCTGTCAACAGACTGTTCACTATTCCTCTAATCTTCTCTGCTGCACTTTTAAGTTTTGCACACGGTGCAAACGACGTTGCAAACGCAATTGGGCCACTCGCCGCAATCAATGACGCTATCGTAAACGGTGGCGTTTCTACAAAAGCTTCTATACCTTTTTGGGTTATGGCTGTGGGTGGATTTGGTATTGCCGTGGGACTCGCGCTCTATGGACCAAAACTTATCAAAACAGTTGGGAGTGAGATAACAAAACTTGATCAGATACGTGCCTTCTCTATCGCTATGGCAGCTTCTTTAACTGTTATTGTAGCTTCTGGGCTTGGACTTCCGGTCAGCTCAACGCACATCGCTATTGGTGGGGTTTTTGGTGTTGGATTTTTAAGAGAGTGGCTTGATCTACGTGATGCAGACACAACTGTCGCAGATGACAAACTCTCCATCGTAGATGAAAAGAAAAATCTCAATGCATACAACGCTGCACTTAAAGCTGCTGAAGCAAAAGAGAGTAAAGGGAAAGAAGATTATGAGAGAATTGTAGAACTTTACAAACTCATTGCAGATGAAGAAGATCTTATCAAATCTACAAAAAAACATATGAAGAAAACAAAAAAAGTTGAGTATGTCAAAAGAGATGCAATCAAAAAAATCATCGCTGCATGGCTTATTACAGTCCCAGCTGCTGCAATACTCTCAGCTGTACTCTTCTTCATGATCAAAGGGATCATGATCTAATCTTTCCTAAAGAGTTGGTGCAATATCCAACTCAGATTTTATACAATTACGCCCAGAATCTTTTGCCAAATAAAGAGCTTCATCTGCTCTTTGTACCACATCATTCATTGTATCACCTTCAAGCACTTCGCTCACGCCAAGACTTACCGTAACACTCCCTACTCTATCGATAACTGTATTTTGAATATTTATACGGATGTTCTCTGCGATTTTAAGTGCCTGCGCTAAATCTGTAGCTGGAAGGAGTAGAATAAACTCTTCACCTCCCCATCTACAAACTATATCAATATTTCGAAGTGTTTTTAAGAGCATCTGTGCAATATGTACAAGAACATTATCTCCTATATTGTGTCCATAGCTATCATTCACTTTTTTAAAATAGTCAATATCCAAAAGAATTAAAGAGAGTTTATTTTCTCTTTGGATCATGGTATTATAGGAGGAGCGATATAATTCTATAAATTTATGTCTATTATAAAGCCCCGTTAAAGAGTCTGTCGTCGCCATAACTTCATACTCTTTATTTTTATGTTCAAGAAATAAGTTCATTTCACTCAGCTCATTTTGATGCGCTTTCATAAGCGATGCCCACTTTGAATATGTCAAAGTGATAAGCTCTTTTTGACTTACAACTCCTTCAAAATTCCCATCTTCATCTACAACTACGACTCTGTTAAAATGTTTTCTTTTGATATGTTCAAGTGCTATTTTTATTGATGAACTACTTGTTAGCGTCTCAACAGGAGATGACATATATGTAGATACCGGAAGCGACATATTTACTTGTTCTTTAATCAGATGCATCACATCTTTTGTAGTGAGAATTCCTATTGCTTTAAGTCTATCTACAACCACAACATTATCAATAGAGTTACTCACCATCTCTTTGAGAACATTTGTAGTGATAGCATCTTTATCGACCATCTTCACTTTTCTACCGAGCTTCAAAAAATCTTGAAGCTTGTAGCTTTCCATCAGCGTTTCTGGATCTATATTTGCAACAATATCACTTTGTGTAACAAAGCCATAGAGTGATTTATCCCGATTGAGAACACAGATATGCTCATTTCGATCATTGATCAACTCCAAAGCATCCAGCACATTTTTGTACTTTTCTATCACAGGGATTTTTACCAAATCCATATCTTTCAGACTGCTTTGAAGTGAGATTTGCTCATCTTGTTTTTTGATTATATCCATCACACTCAAAAGCCGAAACTCTTTATCATCCAGTACAACAATATGTCGATGCTCATATTCTATCATGAGTTCTAAGGCGCTTGAGAGCGTATTGTCAATATCTAAAGATATCACTGCAACAGTGGCAATATCTCCCATAATCGGAAACTTCATATTAGACTCCTCTCAGAGCATCATCTACTCTTAGCGCTTGGGCATGCTCTTCTACGTCATGTACACGAAGAATTGCAGCTCCATTTTTTTTGGCTTCAAGGTGCAAAGCTAAAGTTCCGCCAAGTCTTTGAGAGACCGCAGCAGGAGTGATAGCATCTATCATCGATTTTCTTGAAGCACCGACAAGCAATGGTCTATTTAAAGTCAAAAAATGTTCTAAGTGTTTGATTAGACGTAGATTATCTTCGAGTGTTTTACCAAAACCGATGCCGACATCAAGAATGATATTCTTCACACCAAAAGATTCTGCTTTTTCTATCCTCTGCTCAAAAAAAGAATAAACATCGCTCAAGAGACTCTCATAGTGTGGATTTTTCTGCATCGTTTGTGGCGTTCCTTGCATATGCATGATAACGGCACTTGCATCATACGAAGCGCACAGCTTACATACTGCCTCATTTACTAGACCCGTAATATCATTAACTATACTAAATCCTCGCTCCAATGCATAAGAGATAGCTTTTGGCTCATAACTATCAATACTGAACTTTGCTTTTTCGTAAAGTTTTTCACTCTTGATAGCATCGAGTATCGGCTCTAAACGCAAAAGTTCTTCTGCAACGCTTACAAGAGCTGCGTTTGGACGTGAGGAGACCGCACCGACATCTATAATCTCAGCACCGTTTTCTATCATCTTCTCTATTGCCCCAATTGCATCGGAGGCGTGAAATCTGCTCTGCGCAAAAAAGCTGTCATCATTTGCGTTTATGATTCCCATTATCTGCGTTTTTTGAGGTTTTGTTGCTTTGAGTATCTCTTTGAGTTTTGTCGCAACTTCTTTGAGTCCAAAAGGTTGCGCTAGCTCTTTTTTACTGAGTATCTCAAGCTGCTTTTGTGTCGCGATAAGAAGCACATCCACGTACTGCGTTTTGGCGATAACAGTCCCGCGAGGTACGGCCAAATCAGCCCCGATAGAGAGTGCATCTTGCTTGAGAATATTTGCAGCGCCTACATGAAGCTCTTGGATAGAGATGAGATGACTCTGCGTTTTAGAAGCTAAGATATTGACGCCACCACCATCCACACCCAAAGCATTGAGAAGTTTTTTAATATCACTTGAGGCAGAGAGCTGTTCTACACGCATTATTTCTCCCTTGCAAAACTCATCAAAAGCATTGCGAGAACACTCGTAGGACGAGAGTTAAGCTCTAAAAGTCTATAAGCCTTCTCAAAATTTTCAAGTTGCGTTTGTGAGAGTATCAAAGTATCGACTACTGTTGCTCTATAATAAAGCTCTTCAACAAGTTCTTGCGCCCTACTTTTCGTCACTCTTGCATTTTCTTTTAAAAACGCAAAGACCTCTTTATAATCCATCTTCGCAAGATTTATCTCGATAGATATCTCTCTTCGTACTTTTTGACCATGTAAGATAGGTAAACGCGAACGCACTGTTGGCAGAAGATTTGATTTTGTTGGAGAGATGATGATAAATTCTATATTTCTTGGAGGTTCTTCTAGTGCTTTTAAAAGAGAGTTTTGAGAGACTGCATTAAAATTTTTTGAGGCGAGGATGATATATTTTGTCTGAGATTCACTGATATATGCTTCAGCCACGACAGCTTTTGCATGTTCTATTTTAAACTCATCTTCTACAAATGTCACAACCCGATAACCATGCAGCTCGCGTTTGAGACGCTCTACTTCACTCTCTATCTCTGAAGTGATAAGAATATGTGAAGAGGTCGAGTTATGCGCTAACATCGACTTCTCCAAAAAGAGCCGCATTGAGAGAGAGATTGAAAAGTCTAAAGAGTTGTAGCAGTTTTATATCCAGATGCGAGTCATAAGATTTGAGCATAAAAGAGTTATTAAAACTCTCATCAAATATCCAAAAATAACTGTTATCTCGTCTTTTGGCAATATCAGAGCGTTTATCATCACCCTTGCCTATGTACCAAAAAAAGTAATCATCTTTATAAGAAAGTGAGATCATATCATCGACCACATCAATCATCTCTCCATTACTCACACTGTTGTAATGCATATAGATACTGTCAATGCTAAGAATCGGAAGAAGTGGTCTCTCTTGCATGTTGAGACTGTTAATAGAGCCTAAGATATAACGCTCAAGCCATCTTCTCTTCTCATCTGTTATAAGGATGATTGTTTTTCCGCTGAGGATCTGCTCAAGCGCGTGTGCCGTGGTAGTCGTCCAGTCAAAGCGGTGTTCTTCGAGCCAGCTAAGACTCCCACCCTCTTCTCTGATGGCATCTAAGCTCCACTGCGCAAAGTCTTGACTAGAGTCTGACATAAATACTTGACTACTTGTCGAGTTCGTATGCGTCGTGCAAGCTTCTTACAGCAAGTTCAGCATACTTCTCAGCGATTACCATCGATACTTTTATCTCAGATGTTGAGATCATAGTAATATTGATATTTTCAGTTGCCATCGTTGTAAATGCTTTTGCTGCAACGCCTGTGTGTGATTTCATACCCACACCTACGATAGAAACTTTACAGATCTTCTCATCATATGAAGCGCCTTTGATATCACCGCTTTGTATAAATCCATCTACTACAGCTTTTGCGTCAGTAAGATCACTTACAGGAACTGTAAAGTCGATATTTGCAGAACCATCATGCGCAACATTTTGGATAATCATGTCTATATTTACACTACTTTGTGCAAGTTTATTAAAAATCTCAGAAGCGATACCTGTTCTGTCTTTGACAGCAAAAAGAGAGACACGTGCCTGATTTTTGTCTAATGCGATTCCGCTTACTAATGGTTTTTCCATAATATTTTCTTCCTTTGTGATTAATGTTCCCTCTTCGTTAGAAAAGCTTGTTCGTGTGACTAGATTGACATTTAATTTTTTAGCGAGTTCTACTGAGCGGTTTTGAAGTACTTTTGCACCAAGACTAGCAAGTTCAAGCATCTCATCGTAGGAAATACGATCAAGTTTTTTCGCTTTTGGCTCGATACGTGGGTCTGTTGTGTAGATACCACTGACATCCGTATAGATTTCGCACAGATCAGCACCTATTGCTCCAGCGATAGCTACAGCTGAAAGGTCACTGCCTCCACGTCCGAGTGTTGTCACATTTCCATCGAGTGAGACACCCTGAAAACCAGCAACTACAATGATTTTTCCTTCTTTGATAGCTTTATGCATCGCACTCGGGTCTATCTCTTCGATACGAGCCTTTGTGTGCAAGTTGTCTGTGACAATTCCCGCACGTCTTCCGCTCATGGAGACAGCTGCGTGACCCATTTCATTAAGTGCAATTGCCAACAATGCAGCAGTCACTCTCTCTCCTGAGCTTAAAAGCATATCTACTTCACCGCGTTCAGGTGTTGCAGAGAAGTGTTCTGCATAGGCTACAAGCTTGTTTGTCTCTCCACTCATTGCAGAGACGACGACTACCACGTCATTGCCAGCTTTTCTTGTTTCGCTTACACGATTAGCTACATTTTGTATGCGCTCCAAATCACCAACACTTGTTCCGCCGAACTTTTGAACTATCAACATCTATAAAAGCCCCTCTTTTTTAAAATGGTTTATCACAATTTCGTACACACTTTTTTTGAAATGCGCCGTAAGATTCAGCACTTCATCTACACTCACAAATTTATGTGACATAAATTCAGGATGTTCAGTCGCTAAGTTTATCACTGCGTTTTCTTTTAAACGCAGTAAAAAATAACGCTGCGTTTGTCCCTTATATGGCTTCATAGTTTTAGCAATCATTGGAGGAAAATCATAAGAGATCCATTCAGGATACTCACCGACTATCTCCGCTTCAGCTGTCCCGATCTCCTCTTCGAGTTCACGAAAAAGAGCCTCATGTACCTCTTCTCCAGCATCAATACCACCCTGTGGAAACTGCCAGATATCTGTGAGATCATTTCTTTGTGCTATAAATAACTCTTTTTTGTCCGGATAGGCATCCGAGACAATAATCATCGCAACATTGGGACGATATATATCTTTATTGTTCATAAAAGCACCTATATTTTAGTAACGCGATTATACAAAAAACGCTATTAAAATAAAATAATTTTAACTTTATTGTGCACCTTTGTCATCATTTATTTTTAGATATACTTCAAGATAAATATAACCCAAGGTATAAATTATGACAAATATTGATCTTGCAAGATATGAAGTCCAAAAGAAAAATATGCTTATTGCATATCTTTTATGGTGGTTTTTGGGTCTTTTTGGAGTCCATAGATTTTATATGAATCAGCCAAAAGCTCTCTTAATGCTTATAGTTGGGATAATCACTTTCTTGACACTCTTTATTGGCATAGGTGTCATACTTTTCATACCTTTATGGATTTGGTGGTTTGTGGATGCATTTTTCCTGCATAAATGGGTTACAAAGTACAATCTCTCTTTGCTTGACACGTATACGCAACGTGAGTCTAAAGTATAATGCTACTCTATATACACATCCCATTTTGCGATTCTAAATGTTCTTACTGTGCATTTAACTCTTATGTCGATAAATTTCATCTCAAAGAGCACTATATGCTTGCTCTGCAAACGCAGCTCATATATGAACTTAAACGCTTTGATACACAAGAGAAAAGTATCCAAACGCTTTTTATCGGTGGCGGTACGCCCTCGACAGTTGCGCCCAAACTTTACGCGCCGATTTTTGAGCTTTTGGGGCCCTATTTTGCAGATGATATCGAGATGACTAGCGAAGCAAATCCAAACTCTGCGACCTATGAGTGGCTCGAAGGAATGCACGCACTTGGAATCAACCGTATCAGCTTTGGCACTCAAAGTTTCAATGAAGAAAAACTCAAACTTCTCAATCGTGCCCACTCTTCAAAACAGGCCATAGAAGCTGTGCAAAACGCAGCTAAAGTTGGATTTAAAAATCTCTCTCTGGATCTTATCTATGCGACACTTGGCGATACAAAAGAGCTTCTGCTTCATGATATAGAGACTGCGTTTAGCCTTCCAATCAACCATATAAGTGCGTATGCGCTGACTATCGAAGAGGGAACACCATTTGAGAAAAAACCGCATATGTCCAAAGAAAAACTCTCTCTCACTTCATGGCTATTTTCTGAGATAGAAAAACGCGGCTTCAAACAGTACGAGATAAGTAACTTCGGAGATTATCGCAGTAGACACAACTTAGGCTACTGGATGTATGAGGATTATATCGGTGCAGGGAGTGGAGCGGTTGGCAAACTTGGTATGGAACGATTTTATCCTACATCAGATATCGAAGCCTACATCAAAAATCCTCTCGATATCCAAAGCGAATCACTCACAGCTGAAGATAAAAAGTTAGAAGAGTTTTTTCTTGGGCTTCGTTCATGTGTCGGGATTGCACAGGATATCCTGAGTCCCCAAGAGCTCAAGCGAGCACTGCTTCTAGTCGATGAAGCGAAGCTCACTTTTGATGGAGAGACTTTTTACAATAAGGATTTCTTGCTTTCCGATGAGATAGCACTTTTTTTATCCTCTTGAAGATAGATTAATTATTGTTTGGCTAGAATCACACTCAACTTAAAAATTACAAAGGTGTTACATGTTTGGTATGGGTTTTTCTGAAATGCTTATTATTCTCGTCATCGCTATCCTCTTTCTTGGACCGGATAAACTTCCGAGTGCGATGGTTGATATCGCAAAATTTTTCCGTAGTATGAAAAAAACTATAGGAACACTCAAAGATTCCATCGAAGAAGAGATGAATGTTTCTGAGATAAAAAAAGAAGCACTCTCTTATAAAAAAGAGCTTCTTGGTGCTAGCGAAGAGCTTAATCGTGTAACTGATATGACAAAAGTAGGCGAAGCGATGTCTAAGATCGGCGATGACATCCTCTCAGAGGCAGAAAAATCTCCTACACCAAAAGCAGCGCCTATACAAGAAAAAATCACTTTTGAAAAAAAACCAAAACCTATAAGTAAAGAAGAGAAAACTGATGTTTGATGATTTAAGACCACACCTAATTGAACTGAGAAAACGACTTGGCATCTCGGTTGCTACCCTTGTTGTTATGTTTTTTGTAATGTTTTACTTCCATGAGCCTCTTTTAAACTGGATCGTTGAACCTCTCAATGTCGCACTTATAGAAGTAGGAAAAAAATCTCTTCATGCGGCTGATGGTATGGTTACAACAAGTCAAGTTGGAGGTGCATTTTTCGTAGCACTCAAAGTTGCATTTTTTGCATCACTACTAGCTTCTTTACCAATCATACTCGGCCAATTATGGATGTTTGTAGCTCCTGGTTTATATGCAAATGAGAAAAAAATGATCATTCCTTTTATCATCGGTGGAAGTGGTATGTTTTTTATCGGCGTTGCCTTTGCTTATTATGTCGTGACTCCTTTTGGATTTGACTTTCTCATCACCTTTGGTAGTTTCAAATTTACTCCACTTATCAATATTGAAGATTATGTCGGCTTCTTTACAAAAATCATGTTTGGTTTTGGTCTTGCGTTTGAGCTACCAATATTTGCTTACTTTTTGGCACTTTTGGGACTTGTAGATGACAGACAGATGCGTGACTTTTTTAAGTATGCTGTTGTCCTTATCTTTATCGTTGCAGCACTTTTGACACCTCCAGATGTTTTGACACAACTACTTATGGCTGTGCCTCTTGTTATCCTCTATGGTATCTCTATCCTCATAGTTCGCGCGGTCAACCCTGCTCCTCCGCTAGAAGAAGAGAGCGAAGTCACTGAGGAAGAAGATGAAGCAGATGAGACTGCACGTTTAGAGAAATAGAGTGCACACAAAAGAGTACTTCACTTCAAGCTATGACTTTGAGCTTCCCTCAGAGCTCATAGCGACTTATCCCGCACACCCCAGAGACCATGCAAAACTTTTAGTCTACGACAGAGCAACAAATTGCATCACACATGCGCACTTTTATGACTTGGAAAAGTTCTTACCCCAAAATGTGGCACTTCTTTTTAACAACACAAAAGTGATAAAAGCAAGACTCTTTGGCCATAAAAAAAGTGGTGGAAAAATCGAGCTGCTTATCAATAAAGCGCTAAACGCAACAGATATCAATGTCTATATCCGTGGTAAAGTCAAGCCAGATATGCAGATATTTTTTGATGCAGAGCTTGTTGCGATTGTCAAAGAGCTGCATGATGATGGAAGTCGTACAGTTGCGTTTGAAAAGAATGGTTCTTCCTTGCGTTTTGAAGAGTTGCTTCCTATTATAGATACTATCGGTCATATTCCTCTGCCACCTTACATCCAAAGAGAAGACAACCAAGAAGATGCGCAGGAGTACCAAAGTGTCTTTGCTAAAGAAGAAGGTGCCGTTGCCGCGCCTACGGCTTCTTTGCATTTCACAGAAGAACAGCATGCCCGTATCTGCGAGAACTACAAACACGCCTATGTGACACTCCATGTAGGAAGCGGAACATTTAAGCCTGTTGAAGCGGAGATCATCACAGATCATCCAATGCACTCTGAATATTATGATATATCTGCTGAAGCAAAAACTTTACTAGAGTCAGATACAAAGATACTCAGCATCGGAACAACTTCAACACGAACTGTAGAGTTCTATGCACGACATAAAACGCAGCTCAGCGGTGAAGCAAATCTATTTTTGCACCCAAATAATAAACCACTCAGAGTCAATCATCTACTAACAAACTTTCACCTTCCAAAATCAACGCTACTTATGTTGGTAGCTGCGTTTGTAGGTCTAGAGAAAACGCAGGAACTTTATGCTGAAGCTATAAAAGAGCAGTATCGTTTTTACTCGTATGGCGATGCGATGTTGATACTCTAAAATAATCCACCTAAAGCAAAAAAACCTTCGCATTGCGTATCTCTATCTCTGCGTTTAACTCCGCTTCAAAAGCTCTTTGGGGATACTTTTTTAGAAGCTCTTCATAGCTTGGATTTGTTTTACAAAAAAGTCTAAAGTCATCTTCTATCACTTGAGCCACTTCAACAACTCCAAACTTTGCGACAAAAGCATCGATATCATAGATGGCCTGCGCTTTGCCCTCTTGAAGAAGTTTTTGCGTCGCAGAACTCTCACCAATTCTCTGAGGTAAAACGTAGATCTCTTTCCCCATTGCAAGTGCAAATTCTACGCTTCGCATACTTCCGCTTCCAAGTTCGGCTTCACTCACAACCAAAACATCTCCAAGAGCTACGACTATTTCATTCCTAAGTACAAAGCTCCACGCAGTCGCCTTAAACGCAGGAGCAAACTGACTGAGCAAAAGCCCTTGTTTTTCTATCTCTCCAAGAAGTGCTGCGTTTACACTAGGATATTTATGTTCAAGTCCACAAGGCAACACTGCGATAGTATTTGCACTCCCTGCTCCACTATGTGCCATTGCATCGATTCCCATCGCTCCTCCACTGACAATACAAAGACCTGCTTTTGAGAGTTTTTGAGAGAGTTCACGTGTCATTTGACGGGAGTATTGTGTTGGCTTACGACTGCCAACTATAGAGATTTTTTTGCGCTCTAAAAGCGCTGCGTTTCCAAGAAAATACAACTCTTTGAGTTGTTGTTTCATCACTGAAAGTTCTTGGGGAAAATGGGTGAATTTTTGCATTAGTACATTTTATTTATATAGACCAACTCAACATCTTTGAAAAGATCTTTTGACTCTCTTAAAGTCAAAAGTGTATTGGTATGTGGATGGCCGATTGCTATTGCGCTGCCATGTTTTTTAGCAATCTCTATAACTTTTTTGATCTGTTTTTTGATAAAGGCTTTATCCATTTGATGATCCAAAAAAACATCTCTAGCAACATAAGTCAAACCCAGTTGCTTCATCACTTTTGGTGCTTTTGTACTTCCCGTTGTTCTACTATCGACAAAGTTGATGCCGTTTGATTTCAGAGCAGAGACCAACTTACTCATAGCCGCTTCATCAGAAGTAAACTTACTACCTGTGTGGTTATTTATATAATGCACCTTGGGAAATAGCTCTTTAATCTGCGCAACACGTGCAGATATTTTCTCTTGAGAGTCACTAATTCTCAGCGTAGAAGGCTCTTCTGCGTTAAAATTTTGAGCTTCCATAGGAAGGTGAACCATATAAAAACTCTCTTTAGCCGCAAGTTTTGCAGACTGTGGATGCCCTGAACTTGGAGGTAAAAAGGACATTGTCACAGGAAAAGAAAGATTTTTGATTGCTTGGACTTGTGCGCGGGTACTCACATCATCTATTATGATAGCAACTCTTGGTTTTGTGCTTGTGCTTTTAATTTCTCTCTCTACTGTAGCCATAGTGTCAAGCTTCTCATCATCAATCTCATGTGCAGCCGAAGTATAATTTACACTCTCTTTTTTCACTTCTGGCTTGAGTGCTTCTAGCTTTCGTGTTTCTTCTTTTACTACAGCTTCTTTATGCGTTTCCTCTTTTTTGAGTACATCTTTGAGCTTTTCATTGACACTTTTCTCTTCTTGTTTTTTACTCTCATCTTCAAGTTTTTTCAGATAAGCTACTTTTTTTTGTCTCTCTAGCTTCTCTTGTTTGGCAAAATCTTCTTTTGCGTTTTCATAACCAAAATAATATCCTCCAACAAGTGCACTCAGAATCAAGGCAATAATCGCCAAAATCCATGCTACAGTAGTGAGAAATGTTGATTGTGAACTCACTTTACTTTTTTTTCTTTTTGCCATCATATACGCTTTAATTTAATTTTTCAAACTATACCCTACTAAAGCAAAAAGCTTTATATTTCTTGGCATTTTGTCATCTAAAAATCAAGCTATTAGCTGATAACTCCTCCCTTATTTGCTTATTTTAAGCTTAAATCATATATAATTCCGCGTTCCTTTCTCTTTGTATCTTTTGATAAAGATATATTTAAATCCGAAAGGGAAACAAGCGCCACTTTGGCAAATACCAAAAGGAGATCATACTCTATGAGACACTACGAAAACTTAGTAATCGTAAAACCTACACTTACAGCAGAAGAAATTCACAGTAGCATTGCTGCTATCGAAGAAGTTATTACTTCTAACGGTGGCGAAATCGCAACTACAGATGCAATGGGCATGAGGAAATTAGCATACCCAATCAATAAAAATGAGCGTGGATATTTCCATGTTATTTATTATACAATTGCTCCATCAGCAATCTCTGAAATCGAAAGACGTTTCCGTATTAACGAGGAACTCCTTCGTTTCGTGACTATCAAATATGATACAAATCGCGAAATTGCAGCTTGGAACAAACTTGTTGAAAAAGCTAAAAAAGGTACAACTGCTCCAAAAGCAGAAACTGAAGTAGCTGTAGAAGAAACAGCTGTAGAAGCAGAAGCAGCAGCAGAGTAATAGCAAAACGCTTAACATTAAGGAAAACCCATGTTTAATAAAGTCATATTAGTTGGAAACTT
Source organism: Sulfurimonas sp. (assembly GCA_028687935.1). GTDB lineage: Bacteria > Campylobacterota > Campylobacteria > Campylobacterales > Sulfurimonadaceae > Sulfurimonas. Next base: position 26,759 of record JAQTZE010000004.1, on the reverse strand, counting down.
AACTCGCGACATCGAACTCAGATACTCTCAAGGCGGAATGGGTATAGCAAGCACTGCTATCGCAACAAGCCGTAAGTTCACTAGTAATGGTGAAAAGAAAGAAGAAATCTGTTTCGTTGACATTACATTTTTTGCAAGAAGTGCAGAGATAGCCAACCAATACCTTCGAAAAGGGAGTAAAATCCTCGTAGAAGGGAGACTCAGTTTCGACCAATGGGTAGACCAAAATGGACAAAAGCGTTCAAAGCATTCAGTTGTAGTTGAAACAATGCAAATGCTCGACTCTAAAGGTGACAACCAAGGCGCAAGCCAAGGTGGTATGGGAAGTATACCTGCTCCTTCACAGGATTATGGCCAAGACTCTTATGCTCCACCACAACAAGGAAGAGCGCAAAGTTATCAGCAACCACAGCAGCCTAGCTACAATAACGCTAGAGAGCAGAGTCGTCAAATGCCGAGTAGCAATGATATTCCTACTATTGACATAGACGAAGATGAAATTCCATTTTAGAAATAGATAACAAAAGGAAATACCATGTCAGAAAAAAGAAAATACAAAAAAAGATTTTGTAAGTACTGTGAATCAAAAGTTGAATTCATGGATTATAAAGATGTAGGAGCTTTACGTTTCTCTCTTTCAGAAAGATATAAAATTATGCCACGTCGTTTAACAGGTAACTGTAAACGTCACCAAGACATGATTACTATCGTAATTAAAAGAGCTCGTGCAGCAGCACTCATTCCTTATACAGTAACTCGTAAAGCAGTTGTAACTGCACCATTCGAGAACTTAAAATAGTTTTCTCAGTCCCCTGTATTGGGGACTATCTCTAGTAATATTCTTCCAATTTACTCAATCATATATTTTAACAAAACACCCAATTTGTCGCCGCTGTAATCATATAACTTTTTTCTCTATAACTTGGATAGAAATAAGCCTTTGAGATGAGCAGGTAATTACTAAAATATATAATAAGACTTGTGGTTCTTCTTGCCTGCGCCTCACGCAAAGACGCTGGTAATTAGGTGCGGAATGCTTCAAGCTTAGCGTGTAGGTCGTCGGTCATAGAGTTGAGATGATCTGCTGCTGCTACAATCTCTTCAACATTTCTAGCATTTGTTGACGAGAGTTCATTTATAGCTGAAACCTGGGAAACAATGTATTCAACATTTTTTCCTGTTGTTTCAAAGTTGGCTACAGTTTTGTCACTTGCTTTTACAGCATCTTGCACAATACTTACGCTTATGTTAATTTGTTTCTCTACATTTGTAGAAATATTCGCAAGCTCTTGAACTTCGGCTGAGTTAGAGTTCATGTGCCCACTTACATCGCTTATGGACTGAACTATTATATTGATAGTTGCATTAATTTCTGTGAGTGATTTTTGTGTTCTCTCTGCTAGTTTACGAACTTCATCAGCTACGACTGCAAATCCTCTGCCATGTTCTCCTGCTCTTGCTGCTTCAATTGCTGCGTTTAGTGCTAAAAGATTTGTCTGATCTGCAATATCTGAAATAACTTCAAGTACACTTTTTACTGCACTTGCTTCATTGGAGAGCATGTCCATTCTCTGTGCTAATTCTATCTCTAACCCAGCACTCTGTTGTACTCTTGAAGTTAGAGCAATTATGTCGCTGCAAGCTGTGGTGAGATTTTCATTTGCTCTTACAATATCTTCTTTACTGTTTTGAGCATCTATGACTGCTGCAATTATCTCATTTTTTACCTCATCGGCTTTGAGTGTTGCTTGGTTAATTACAGTTACTGATTTTTCAACATTGTTTCCAACGTTCAGAGCGGTTGTTGAGAGTTCATGTGCAATAGAAGCATTTTCATGGGAACTTTGTTTGGCATCACTTATTACGTTTTTAAGCTCTGTAAACATAATATTGAGATCTTTAGTAAGATCACTAATCTCATCTTTTCCATTAATTAAAATAGAAGATGATAAATCTTTAGTTTTTGTAATATTACGTACATTGTCAACTATGTTTTGAATTTTTGAATTTATTCTTCTAATAACTAAAAAGGCATACAGAGACATAGTAAAAAGCAAAACAATAAATATAATAATTATTAAGCTAGAAAGAGATGCTTCCTTTTCTTTTAGAACAACATTCATATGCTCATGAAGTGCTTGAAGTGCTTCATCTGCTTTGTGTATAGTGTTTCTCATTTCTCCTAACGCACCATCTTTTGGGGTTAAACCTATTTTTTTATAACCCTCAACTAAATTATAAAAATCTTTTTTATAATCATTTAAAAGCTGTATTGCCTGATTGTAATCTGACAATTTTGCTTCTTCGGCATCAGCTAAAAAAACTTTAAAAGAGTTATTAAATTTTTCAATATACTTAAGATCACTGCGTAACATAAAATCTTTTTCAGCGCGACGTAACATAAGCATGTCTACTTGAAGTTTGTAACTGGCATCTTTTTTAAGCAAAGTTTCCAAATTATGAACGCTATTTCTCAGTGAACCGTATAAACCATCTTTAGGGTTAAGGCCTACAGTCTGCCCAATAGCAACAATATTATGAAAATCTTCAGAATATACGTTTAGAATACTTTTTAAGTTTTCAATTGTATCTTGCTCAAAACCATATTTTTGAGTACCAACAGATACTCTATCCAGTCTTAACATAAGTTCTTGATGATTCTTTTGAAACTCAGCTTCATATTTTAGATCGTTTCTAGCCAAAAAATCTTTTTCATTACGACGTAAAAGAAGTATAGATGTTTCAAGACTTTTAATCTCGTACTTTAATTGTGAGAGTTCGTTTATACTTTGTGAAGAGTTATAAAAAAAGAACCCTAGGAGTAAAAATAGCAATACAGATGTTCCAGCCATTGCAATAAGCATTACTTTAAAAGTTTGCAAAAAAACCACTGTCATCCCCCTGATAAAAAATTTGATTTATTATAACTAATTATTATGATATATTGCATATAACTGTCAAACGAACTCTAAAATTTAGCATATGAAAGAATGATTAAAAGAGCTCGCGCAGCAGCACCCATTCCTTATACAGTAACTCGTAAAGCAGTTGTAACTGCACCATTCGAGAACTTAAAATAGTTCTAAAGTTCCCTTTATGGAGCGCTTTCTTCATCCAACCTTTCTACTCCACAAATTACTCACTTACAATACAACTAGTTTATTACCACTTTATATATGTACGGCCTATCCCTTTTAAGTAGACAACATATTTTGTCAGAATATCTATATTTACTCTTTAAATTTTGAGAGCTGAAGAAGATAGGAATCAAAAACAAAATCATATTTTTTAATTGCCTTAGCATTGAGGTAAGGCTTCGTAGTTCTACCGATGTAGATAGAAGAAACTAAGCCATATTCTAAAGATGCAGGTTCATAGGCAAAAGTAAGTATCTTATTTTTATTTGCCCAAAGAGCAATGGTCTCCAGTTCTTCTGCTTCATGAGCGAGAACTAGGAGTGCATCTGTATCTGTTATATGTGAAAGTCCGAATTGAGCCAAGTTCACTCGTACATTTTTATCACGTATTTTTTTTGGATATGTAGATTCTATCTTTTGCTTAAATCTTTCTGCCACAGCGTAATCTGCCTCCTTATAGAGAATAGTGATGCTCAAATATGGAGAGGGATTTTGCGCGATTTTCTCTTCAAGAATTGCTATTTTCGGAAAGAGTTTTGCCTCAATATCCATAACAGTCTCATCATACTCTTTTGCATGTAAGAGTGCAGAGAGGATCAAAAAAGCAAAGAGGAGTCTCTGTATCAAGGAATTTTCCACCCTATAGAGAGCCAGAATATTCGCCCATCACGAGGATAATCTTCCATATACGTTCCACATGAAGAGCCTCCATACGGCGAAGAAAACGCTATCTCTTTATCAAATAAATTTTTAACAGATGCTCCAAAGGTAAAAGATTCATAACTATATGTCAAAGAGTGATCATAAGTAAGAGAAGCATCTAAAGCTTCTCTTGGATCTAAGAACTCGCGTTTTTTCTCTCCTACATATCTCAGCCTGCCGCCCGTATTCCAATTTCGATCGATTTTTTTAGAGAGCATCAAATTTGCAAGATGGGTAGCGACAAAAGGAAGTGCTCTTCCCGCCGCATCTTCGATATGGATATAACTATAATTTCCTTGCAGTGTGATCGTATTGAATGTAGCTTTTGCTTCAAGCTCAGCTCCATAAGAATACATATCCTCATCATTATAGAAATGAAACGCAGCGTCACGGTTGATAAAATTCTGCATCTTTGAGTAAAAAAGATTCAATGTCAGCCAATTATCAAGCTTTGGCTGATAACGATAAGCAAGTTCTATAGTATCAATTGTCTCTGACTTTAAAGACTCGTCACCAAAATAAGGTCTCTCTATCCCATAAAGCTCAACCCAGGCAGGAGCCCGAAAAGAGCGCTGATAGATGAGTTTATAACTCTGCAGCTCATCATAGTTGTAGAGCAGTGCTAATTTGGGGACAAGACTTGAATCAGCATCACTGTAATAGTCGTAGCGGCCTCCAAGATTGAGACTCCACTCATCAGAAAAAGTGTAGATATCATTAAGATAAAGAGCATACTGTTCTCTTGAGATATCACGTTTGATGTTTTCCACAGGGATGTCGAGGCTCTCTCCTAGCGTTGCATTATTTTCAAAATAGTTTGTGTTCACAACCTTGGCATACGAGAGTGAAGTTCCAAAAAGAATGTTATGATTTGCAACAGAGTATTTAAACGCAAGATCTGTATAGAGCACATCTTCTTTATAGCAACCGCCTCCAATAAGATCATACGGTGGCGTTGGTGGTGTAGGCATCAAAGAGTACGGCACATATCTTGCATCTCCCTCATATCCATACTGCTTATAGCCTACTTTAAGATCTAGCGAGACATCATTTGAGAGTTTTGGTGTATAGCGAAACTCACTGATAAATGATGTTGTTTGAAGGGATTTGGGATCTTTATAAATAGGCCAGTTAGCATAACCAAAATAGTTTTGTGTATCCGTCATGAGCCATCTTGTCTGAAAGAAGATATCTTCTCCATACGAGACATTAAGACCTAGAGAGTTGTTTGTAAAATCTTCATAGGAGTTAAACTCCTCTCCAGGAATTGCACTATAAGTGTTATAAGTTCTGCTAGACTTATTATCCGCGAAGAAACCATCAAGCGCAATTTTCATATTTTCAGTATGGAAATTTTGTGTAAAACCCACATCTTTGAAGTTTTTTGAACTCATATTAGTAAAGATGAGACCCTCTTCATTGCCCGCACTTTTGGTGATAACATTGATAACCCCAATATGTGCAAAAGAGCCATAGAGTGTTGACGCAGGACCGCGTATGATCTCTATGCGCTCAATAATTTCCAAAGGCATATCCAAATAAAAATAACTTGTACCAGCAAGCTCACTATTGACACTTACCCCATCGATCATGAGCTTTATTTTATCTCTAAAAATTGATTTGTTGCCTCGCATATTGATCTGCTTGGCTCCGGCAGCACCCATAGAAATTTCTATCCCAGGGACACTCTCAAGCGCCTCGTACAGATTATTCATCCCGAGTTTTTTCAACTCATCTGTATGCAGTACAGAAACCACGGATGGCGTTTTATTCATATTTAGCTTCGTACGTGAAGCTATTTCAGATGCATCTTGTAAATCATCAAGTAAATCCAGCGTATCATCATTGGCAAAAAGGAGAGTAGCTGCTATGAGTAGTAATACTATTTTTTTCATTCTGCTTCATTCTCTTTTATTTCTAAATTTTCTAATGCGACCTTGATTATAAAACAGCTGCCTGTTTGAGTGTTTTTAACAGACAAGCTCCCTCTCATTCTTGATTCAATAATATTTTTTGCGATATAGAGTCCGATACCTGTTCCATTTGCATTTGACTTAGTGGTAAAATAGGGATCAAAAATTGTATTTACAATACTCTCATCCACTCCACCTCCATTATCACACACTTCGATAATTCCCTCACCGCTTTTTTCTTTGATGCTAATAGTAATGAAGCCTTGAGAAATTTTCTGTTTTTGTTTTTGCAGCACAATGGCATCTTTAGCATTGCTGAGCAAAATAAATATCACCTGTTTGAGCTCATTTTCAACTGCATAAAAAGCAATCTTAGACTCTTGCAAAATTTCAAAATGAATATTACTATTTGCATATTGTGCATCAAGAACACCTAAAATTTCTGCAATACTTTTACGAGGATTGAAATACTCCAACTTACGTTCAGGATTAAGAAAGTTACGAAAGTCATCGATCGTATTAGACATATATTGCAAGTTTAGCGATACAATCTCCATTTTTGCATCAAATTTCTTTTCATTCAAAACTCCTAATTTGTACTCGGTTTCTATGTTCGCTGTTGCCAAACCAATAATATTCAATGGTTGTCTCCATTGATGTGCAATAGACTCAAGCATCTCACCCATAGCTGCCTGACGGGATTGATGTATCATAAGACGTTCTTGTTTTTGTTGCTTAAGAACTTCAAGTTCTACCTGTTCTTTTAGCTCGTTATTGAAAGATTGTAGCTGGAGAAAATAGTCTGAAATATTCTGCATCATCTCGTTTGTAACCTTGGCAATAGTACTAATCTCTTCGCTTTTACACACAAGTGAAATTGCGTTCATTTTCTTTGTAATAGAGTATTCTCTCATAGCATGTGCGATGGCTTTGAGAGCATTTAAGTCTGTACGAATCGAGTAAAATATGATGGCAAAAACAATCAAGGCAAAAATAAAAATAAAAAAGATGGTAGTGAGAATCTGCTGCGTTATATTCTTTAAGTTTGTATTGGAGTAGTGAAGAGTAATTTTGGCTATCTCAGTTTTTTCAAAAGGATCGATAATTGAGTACTCATACTTAAAAAGTTTGAGGGTTGGATCTATTTGTTTTGATAGATTCTTTTTATAATCTAAAGAATCGAGATCTATTTTCTGGATATCTTCATATTTGAGCATGCTTGCGAGAAGTTCATTGAGTTGATCTTCTTGATCAAAAGAGATGTTAAACGCGATAGCTGGCTCAAGAGTAGTCATCATAAGAACTATCTTTTCTTGTTCTGATTTTTTGAGTATTTCTTGAAAATAGATGCTGCCAAAAATATATATAGGAACGTTTATAACTAAGAAAATGAGCCAGAAGTAGAAAGTAAACTTATCAATCAATGCCCGAAATATCAAATAATCTCACTCACAATATAAATTTTTTCTCATATGAAAACATACTTTAGCATAGTAACTATTAAATTACAGAGGGTTTTTAAGGGGCAACGACTTCTTCTTTTTTAGTGAGTATTTTAGGAATATTTTTTGCTACTATAAAAATAAAAAGTATGCCAATGAAAACACTATTTTTCTCTTTACTCCTTCTCTCTGAGCTATTTGCAAAAAATATGGGCTTTTCTGTAATAATCGACAAACCATTCAATGATGTACTCTATGACATTACGGAAGATTATGACAGAAGTATCACTGCCGTAGGTTTTTCTCAAAACTTCGAATCCTCAAAATCTCAAGAAGCTGAAACATACACAGATCCATTTGAGTATTTAGCCAGTCTCTCAGGCGGACAAGGGACACAAATGCATCTGGTAAAAGTAGACGAAGGTGGTGAGATACTTCTTTCAAAAGCTGCTGCACTCTCTCTTTGCAATGAAGCTGTTTCTGTTGTTAAGAGACCTGATAATGGCTATTTTGTAGGTGGTCATACACTTGAGGGTTCTTTTTTATTTTTAAAACTCGATACAAACGCAAACATCATCTATAGTAAAACTTTTGGCACAAAATTCAATGACAAGATGAGTAAACTCATAGCTCTCAAAGATGGTGGAGCACTCGCAATCGGTTCTTCCGTGACTTCTAGAGATGCGAATGATCCACTCTTTGCAAGCGGACTTGGTCTTGGTGATATATCTATAACACGAATTTCAAAAGAGGGTGAAATACGCTGGAGTAAAAAATACGGCACAAAAAATGATGACAAAGGAGTCACTGCAGTCGAAGCGAATGATGGTTCACTCATCATCGCTGGAGCAAGTGCCAATGGCCCAAAAAACGCACTTCTATTGATGCGTTTGACTGAAAATGGAGAGAAAATATGGCTCAAAGAATATAACGCAGCCCTTTTGCTCAAGCCATATAAACTTATCCAACTCAAAGATGAAAACTTTTTACTCTCGCTCACTCAACATGACACACCGCAAAAAGAGCAGATTCGCCTTATAAAATTTGATCTTGAAAAAAATATTCTTTTAGACAAAAAAATAATTACGACTTATGCCAGTGCACTCAAAGATATTGCAGAGTTCTCGGATTCTAACATCATAGGTGTTGGATATGTACGGGACAAACAAAATACAGATGCCCTCGTGATGCTTTTGGATGCAAACCTCAATATGAAAACGCAGGAACACTACGGCTCAAAAAACTATGAGAGCTTTAACGCACTTAAGATACTCCACAATTCTCAAGTGGCAGTTGCTGGCGTTTATACTTATGAAAATTCACAAGAATCAAATATGTGGATAGCAAAACTCAATAAAGATGCAAGCATGGCGCAGATTTCTTCTAGCAGTGATTCCCTCTTCGCGGCTTTGAAAAAAGCTTTTGCAGACGAGATAAACAAAAAGTTCCTTACAATCAGAAGTGATCTCACAATAGAACTGATTGATCCCTCTTTGTACTTCAAAGTTGGAGAGTATAAACTCACAAACGCACAAAAAACTTTTTTAAATAGCTTTGGAGTAAAACTTATAAAATTTCTTGATGATCATAAAAAGTCTATAGAAGCATTAGAGGTAAATGGGCATACATCAAGCGAATGGGGCGGCGTTGATTTTACGCAGCAATATCTTAATAATGAAAAGCTCTCGTTAGAGCGTTCGTATTCCGTACTATCATATCTTTTTACAAAGCAAAACGCAGCGACACAAAAATGGCTCAGCAAAATACTTATAGGAAGTGGTTTTAGTTTTTCTAAAAAAGTAGTATTTGAAAGTAGTGAAGATTTTGAAAAGTCAAGAAGAGTTGCGTTTAAGATCGTTGCGAAGAAGTAAAGACTTCAGGCTAGGCTTGAAGTCTTAGTTGTTGGGAATTAACCACAAGATGGAACGTCACCATCTGAAGCATACTGCCAGCAGAAATCATAAAGATCAGTAATATCTTCTGGTTTCATTTTATCAATTTTACTTTCACCTGAAGGACAGATTTCTTTCCAAGCGCCTAAAAGTTCACCGCTCTCTTTTTTCTCAGCCCATGTATCACGGTCATGTTTAGCAGCAAAATTGCCACCATTTGTTACACCGTCTTTTTTACATGCTTTTAATTTTTTAAGGTAATACTTTTGTCCTGCTTTTGCATCTGCCATTGCATTTGTTGCAAATAGAGAACCAGCAACCATTGCAGCTAATAATAACGAAGTTGTTTTTGTCATATATCTTCCTTTGTGTTATAAATCTGTGATAGTGTACAAGCTATTTGATAAATTATAGATTAATCTTATATTCTGTAAAAAAAAATTAATCTTTTTGGAGAATATTGCTCGATTTCTCTATCTATTCTATTTCATCAAACTTCAAAGCTTTGAGACTTGCCCGCATCTTATCTTGCTTGAGTTTTTTATATACTTTATATTTTGCCTCTTTGAGGGCTTCTTCATCATATGAAAACGCAGCCATTATTTCTGTATCGCTTATCTTAGCACTATCCATAGCAAAGAGTTTGAGCTCTTTTTTTGTAAGTTTTGCTTTGAGAATACCGTAAAGATCTTTATCGTTTGCAACGATCTCACCTATTTCTATATTACAAAACTGTGCCAACTTTTCTCTAAAGTTATTTTCGCTGTGATATTGTCTCCAAACTGTGCTCTCTAACATTTCTATCCTTCTATTTTTTCTAAAATCTGTGTCAAATCTTTCGTCTCTATCACGATATTTGCTTCTTTTCTTAGTATCTCTCTTGCGCAAAACGCAACACGTGTTCCTGCATGAGCGAACATTGACAAGTCATTTGCTCCATCTCCGCAGACCAAAGTCTCTTCTTCACTTATACCAAGAATATTTTGCAAACGTACTAACATATCCCCTTTGGAGAAGTTAAACATCATATCTCCGCCCACAAGACCCGTAAGTTTTCCATCTTTTTGATGGAGCACGTTTGAAAAGTCGGCGTCATACCCAAGGATATTTTTTGCGTATCCCGTAGCACTTCTAAAGCCGCCGCTAAAACATACAACTTTTATACCGCGTTTTTTCAGTTCGCTTATTGTCTCTTTAGCGCCTGGCATATACGGAAGATTTTGACTGATCTTTTCTACAATAGAATAGTCTAGACCCTTAAGCAACCCTACTCTTCTTTGGAGTGACTCAAAGAAATCAAGTCTTCCGCTCATCGCTTCTTCAGTAATGTACGCGACTTCTTTGCCAAGCCCAAGTTCTTCAGCAAAAAAATCGATTGTTTCCCCATCCATAAGTGTTGAATCAAAATCAAAAACGGCAAGTTTTAGCATAGTTTTTTTCTCTCTTAGTTATAATGTCGCAATTATAGCGAATTAGGATTTTTTTTGTTTGATACACTCATAAATAAACTACAAAATGGTACATATATTACTTTGGAGACGACGCCGGGGCACTCTCCTCAGTTTTCTCCGATAATAGAGAAGATAGAAGAGCTTGGTCTTGATAAACTTGTCGATGGCTTCTCTACAACAGACAATCCATTGGCAAAACTCAAATACAACGCCCTTTTCGCAGCGAAAATGCTTCAAGATAGATTTCACAAGCCTGTCATTGCCACAATGAGTATGCGTGATAGAAATAAAATTGCTTTGCAATCAGATCTGCTTGGAGCAAATGAAGTCGATATACGTACGATATTGGCGCTCACAGGCGATCCAGCAACGCTTTCTGACCAACCACATGTCAAAGGCGTGTTTGAAGGAGATAGTTCTCTACTGCTAGATATCATCTCTGCGTTTAACTCAGGTATGAACTATGTTGGGAAGCCTTTTACTCCTGCACCGCAACATATCTATCCCTTTGCAGTAGTCAACTCTTATGCAAAAAATCCAAAAACGCTCCAAAAGAAGATGCAAAGAAAGATAACACACGGAGCAGTTGGAATCATTACACAACCTGTTTATGATTTAGAAAATGCAAAACAACTTCTTGAGCTTAAAGAACTCGCGAACAAAGAAGTACGCTATGATAACAAAAGTGCAGAGCTTATTTTGGGTATTTTTCCTATCACAAAACTTCGCACAGCACAGTTTCTCTCTGCTCATGTACCAGGCATCAATGTGCCAGAGTATTGGATAGAAGCACTGAGAAGCGCTCATGACATCAGCCCTGAAGAGGAGTATAAAGTCGGTTTTGAACTGAGTAAAAATCTATTTGACTCCATCAAAGCATATCATCCAAAAATCCATCTTATGACTGCCAATCAATTCCAAATCGCAAAAGAGATTCTCCTCTAAGAATCTCGTAGCTCTCAAATATTTCAAACATATATTTTGCTATAATCGCGATACTTATGATTTAGGATACTTATGATTGATTTAAAACTACTACAAAAAGATTTTGACGTGATGAGCGCGAAGCTCATGAGAAAAGGTGTCGATAGTACCCTGATAAAAAATCTCAAAACAAAAAGCGAAGAGCTAAAAGCCGCAAAAGCAGCCTACGAAACACTTCAAGCAGACCAAAACGCAATGAGTAAAGAGTTTGGTCAGCTTATGCGTGAGAAAAAAGATGTCACAGAGCTCAAAGCAAAAGTCGATGTAAATAAAATCAACATCACAGAAGCACTAGAACTCCAAAGAGTAGCACAAGAAGCACTTGAGTCTATCGCTATGTCTATCCCAAATACACCTGATGATGACGTTCCAGATGGAGCAGATGAAAATGACAATATAGAGATCAAAAAAGTACTCACACCAAGAGAGTTTAGCTTTGCCCCAAAAGAGCACTGGGAACTTGCAGAACAAAATGGCTGGATAGACTTTGAACGCGGTGTGAAGCTTGCAACTTCAAGATTCTCTGTAAGTTTTGGAATGGGTGCGAAGCTCGAACGTGCGCTTATCAACTTTATGCTGAATTTCAACGCAAAACGCGGCTTTGAAGAGGTCAGTGTCCCTGCCCTAGTCAACCGTACGGCACTCGAGGGAACTGGTCAGCTTCCAAAGTTTGAAGATGATCTGTATAAAATTGACGGTCAAGAACTTTTCCTCATCCCAACCGCAGAAGTCCCTGTGACAAATCTCTATCAAGATGAGATACTCTCAGCAGACGCGCTTCCTAAAAAAATGACAGCCTATACTTCATGTTTTAGAAAAGAAGCAGGTGCGGCAGGTCGTGATACAAGAGGGATGATTCGTCAGCACCAATTTCACAAAGTAGAACTTGTCGCACTTTCCAAACCAGATGAGAGTGACAAGATATTTGAAGAGATGGTCGCATGTGCATCTGATCTTTTAACTGCACTTGAGCTTCCGCACCGCCTTGTTACTCTTTGTACAGGGGATTTAGGTTTTGGAGCAGCAAAGACTATCGACCTCGAAGTGTGGTTACCAGGACAAGCGACGTACCGCGAGATCTCTTCTGTAAGTAACACAAGAGATTTCCAAGCAAGACGCGCAAAAATTCGCTTTAAAGATGGCAAAGAAAATACCCTTGTACATACGCTCAATGGAAGTTCACTAGCAGTTGGAAGAACTTTAGTTGCTATTATGGAAAACAACCAGCAAGAAGATGGAAGTATCACTATACCTGAGGTTTTAAAGCCTTATTTGGGGATGTAATTTTACATTAATGACAAAAAACAAAATTGACGAAGCAGCTGAACTATTATTTATTACCTTAAACAATATCCCGTTTGCTGTTATCACAACTACGATAGACGGGACAATCACAAGCTTCAACAAAGAAGCTGAAAAGATGCTAGGTTATGCAGCATCTGAACTTGTGGGCCTTCATACTCCCGAAATTTTGCATGATCTTTTCGAGGTAACACAACAAGCTGAAAAGCTCTCAGAAGAACTTGGTATTGATATCAAACCTGGTTTTGAGACCTTTATCATCAAAACAAAATACGATCTTGCCAACGAATTTGAAGCGACATATATCGCTAAAGATGGGCAACGTATTGCTGTTTTACTTTCAGTCAGTGCTTTACGTGACAGACACGGAACTCTTATCGGTTATGTTGGTGTTGCAAAGGATATCAGCAAAGAAAAAGAAACGCACAGACAATTATTACACTCGCAACAGTTACTCAATGAAGCTCAGCAAATAGCAAAAATCGGAAGCTGGAATTTAGATTTGGTAAAAAATCATTTGCAGTGGAGTGATGAGATTTTTCGAATATTTGAGATTGACCCAAATAAATTTGAAGCAAGCTATGAAGGTTTTTTAAATACGATTCACCCTGATGACGTAAAAGCTGTTCAAAATGCTTTTTTAAAATCTTTAGAAGAGAAAACCCCTTACAGCATCACCCATCGTCTCATAATGTCCGATGGCAGAGTCAAATATGTCGAAGAAAATGGAAAAACGAAGTATGACAAAAATGATGCCCCACTCTTCTCGCAAGGAACTGTCCAAGACGTCACAGAGTCTGTGAGAATAGATAAAAAGCTTAAAGATTATGTAGCACTTATTGATGAATCCGTTGTTACTTCATCTACAGACCTAGAAGGTAACTTTACCTCCGTATCTGAAGCCTTTTGCCGTATTAGCAAATATAGTGAGTCTGAGCTTTTGGGAATAAATCATCGTACTATTCGACATCCTGATATGCCAAAAGAGCTCTATAGTCAATTATGGGCTTCTCTCATACGCAACAAATCATGGGAAGGTGAAATCAAAAATATGGCAAAAGACGGTTCTACGTTTTGGGTCTATGTAGTTATCTCACCCATTTGGAATGATATGGGAGAGAAAATCGGCTACACCGCTGTACATCATGATATTACAGATAAAAAACACGCTGAATTCCTCTCTATTACTGATCCACTGACAGGGCTAAGTAACCGTCTAAAACTTGATGACGTATTTCTTTATGAATTGGCACAGATAAAACGCTATCCAGCACCTTTATCGATTCTTTTACTCGATGTCGATGATTTTAAAAAGGTTAATGACACCTATGGCCACCAGATTGGGGATCAGGTCTTACAAGATATCGCCAATATACTGCGTTCGATTGGGCGTACTTCTGATACGATTGGAAGATGGGGTGGCGAGGAGTTTCTCATCATACTACCAAAAACAGATCTCGATGGAGCAAAAATATTAGCTGAAAAGATCCGTTTTGCAATAGAGAGCCACTCTTTTGCAATTGCAGGAAGCCAAACATCTTCATTTGGAGTTGCTAAACTTGGTACCGCTGAGAATCAAGACTCTCTCATTGAACGAGCAGACAGCGCGCTTTATCGTGCGAAAAGTGAAGGAAAAAATAGAGTTATAGGGTAAAAAAGACGGGGGAACGAGAGGGTTGTAAAAACCCTCTAAATTGATTGCGTTTTATTCTACTAGCGTTTTTAGTGTATGGATGATGTCGTCTATTTTATCACTTATATGATTGATTTCTGAAGAGATACTATTTACTTCATCTGCGTTTGTGTTTAAGGTATCTGAGCTCTCAGAGATAGATTGGATCAGCACGTTTGTCGTAGCAGATATCTCAGCCAAACTTTTTTGTGTTATCTCAGCTAGCTTACGAACTTCATCAGCAACAACAGCAAATCCACGTCCATGTTCTCCAGCGCGCGCTGCTTCTATCGCTGCGTTTAGTGCAAGAAGATTTGTTTGATTTGCTATATCACCGATTGTTGAGAGTATCGCTTTAGTCTCATTTGCGTTTAAGACAAGTCTTTGTAGATTACCGACCATTTCATTCTCTTTTGCAGAGACTTCATGAATTCTATTTACCGCTGTACTGATCATATCTTTGAGTTCGATGATCGTTGTATTTGTTATTGTAGCTATTGTTTTATTGAGTTTTGAAGAAGACTCTACTATCTGTTCTTGAGAATCTTTATTATTCTTTTCCATATCCTGAAGAGATTTACCAAGAGAGTTGATATTATTCAACAAATCAGCCATTTTAGCTTCTACATTCACGGCACTTCTTGCATCAAAAGTCCCTTTTGAGAAACTGCGCAGAGTAACGATAGCATTGTCAATATTCTTTTCTGAATTATCAATCATATTGTTCATGCTCTTTCGTAAAACGTGCACATAAGGAGTTTTCGTATCAGCTATAACTCTACATGTATAGTGCCCTTTTGAAACTCTATCAGCCAATAGCACCATCTCTCCAGCTACTTGAGTATCTTCAAGAACACTATTTTGATACTGAGTTACAAGTCGGTTGAGCCCTTTTTCTACACTATCTTCTGTTGCTTCATTGATAGCTACTTTGTTTCTTCTAAACTCTAGTAGTTCCAAAAGTTCATCTAAGACTTTGATGTTTTGGATTGAAGTTTCCTTCAACATTTGAAGAACAACACTTGCAACTAGAGCTATAACAGCCAAAGCAACATGTATTATTGTTGAACTTGTCAAGAAAAGAGCAGCTATAAGACCTATAAAGATCAGTACCAGTATTATGTTTTTTTGCATTGTGTTCATCTGTTTCCCTATCTCATCGTCTTGTAGAGTTTTTGAATATCTTCTATCTCTTCTGTAGAAGGTTTTCTTCTACAAGATATATAAGACTTTTCTTTTGTTTGTGTGTCATATTTTGGAAATACTGTTGCGAATACCCAATAATAGCCACCATCTTTTGTTCTGTTCTTCACATAACCTGTCCAGATCTTACCAGCTGAAACTGTCTCCCATAGATCTTTAAACGCAGCCTTTGGCATATCACTGTGACGAACTACATTGTGAGGCTTACCAACAAGTTCTTCTAGCGTATATCCTGCTATTTTACAAAAATCATCATTGGCAAACTGAATTATCCCTCTGTCATCAGTCTGAGAGACTAAAAAATCGTCACTCTTGAGTATGTATTCTTGCATTCGTAGAATTTCCTTTTTTGTTGTTTGAAATAGTTTATCATAATAAAAAGCTATTCATACGCAAAAAATGTCACTTCATCATAATTCACACAGTTTACGTTAAATTTGTCACATATGTCTACGTCATAAAAATATACCTTGCTATAATCCAAACAATGGTATCGTTCTTGCTTTTAAACTATATATATTTGCATCAAGGTAGAGTATGGCGGAACTGACAGAAGATATCATTATCATTGAAGAGAATGACGCGGCTGCGTTTGATGCAGTCTCCCCTGATGCATCAGAAGAGACAAACACCTCTTCATCTTCAGATGCAAAAAAGAAAAAAGTCATCATCTTTGGTGCTTCTGCTTTTGTATTACTTCTAATAATCGCATTAATACTTTTAGTTTTGTCTCAAAAATCTCCTGATGAAAGTCCACTTTCAATGGAGTCTATAGAAGAGAAACTTGAACAAAACAGCACCATCCCGATAGAACCAAGCCAACTAGAAAATATGATCGCCAAAGCGAACTATCTCTATTCAAATGGCTCCAAAGATGAGGCCCTCTTTTTATATGAAAAAATAGCACTCTACAGTGAAGCAATCTCCCAATACAATCTTGGTGTAGCACAGCTCAAAGATAAACAATATGAACAGGCTCTTGATACATTTTCCAAAGCGATACAAAATGATGAAAAAAGATGTGTAAGTGCCATAAACGCAGCTGTATGTTCTCTGCATCTTGAGAATCCTGAGAAGTTCAGATATTACATCGATCTTGCCTATGCATATCTTCCCTTTGAGCAAGAGTCTCCTCTATATTCCTACTATTATGCACTTATAAACTACTACAACCAAAACTACCTTGAAGCACTGGCTGCGCTCAATAACACAACGTCAGATGAATACCCAAGTACGCAAAAACATCTTCGCGCTAAAATCAATGCCCTTTTTGGAAATGACTATGAAGCAATCGAGGCTATGGAACAGGATTTTAACTATATCGATGACTTTAGTATAGCTCTCTTATATGCAAGAATCGGGGATTATCCCCTTGCAATTAGCCATTTTGAAGAGTCTATCATCAAAAACATTGAACCAGTAAAATCACAACTAGCACAAGGGCTTGTAAAACTAAAATCCGGCAAGATTGCTAGCGGCGGTAAAGATATAAAAAACGCAACGGACATGTTTCCAGAAGAAATTTATCTGCACTATCCTATAAAAGTAACGCTCAAGGAGAGTATATTTGAACCTGAAAAAGCACAAGTGCACTATAGAGAAAAGGTAGAAAACTCAAAATCGATGATATACCAAAAAATCTTCTATTTTTCTCCCTATAAAGTCTTTAATGCGAATCAAACAATCAGTTATATCCGTAAAGGAACTGCAAATATTTTTATAGACAATATGGATGCGGCAAAAGAATATTTGCAAAAAGGGGCTTCTTCCTCCAGCGTCAACTATGGGATTACTAAAGCGATAAAAAAAGCACTCGCGTTTAAAATCCGTGAAGCTAATGAGGATCTTCAAAAGCTCGTTATTATTCAGCCAAAGCACTCTATTCTTCACTATAACTTGGCACTCACCTATGCACAACTCGGTGACATGATCAAAGCAAATGAACATTTTTTACGTTCCTATCATCTTGATGCAAAGAACTATCTCTCAGGAATCTTCGCCATCATGACGAGCCAGCTCATTGGCAAAGAGAGTACAAAACTCACATCTATAGTAAAAGATTCTATCATGAACGAAATGCAAAGCGAAGAGATAGATCTCTATAAAAACCTTTTGCATATCTCCGATAACGACATGATCTCAGCTATCGAATGGCTCGACCGTACTTATGAAGAACAACCCTTATATCTTGCTATGGATGTTATCATCGGACTGGGCATCAACAAAACAGACAGAGCTCAAAGTTCCGCTGCAAAACTCTCTCTTCTTCTTCCTGAAGATATCTTGCCGCATATGATCTATATCGATGCCTATTTTGGAGAACTCAAACCAAAAGAGTATGCAAGCAAAGTCCTCAACTATCTCAAAGAGCAACATTTCGACTTCGATGATTTGTATTTTGGGCCCTATATCACTCGTTATCTTTATATTCAGCAAAATCTTTTTACTGGAAAACTCTATTTTCTTCGTGAGCAGCTCAAAAAAACCTTAGCTACAACAGATAAAAATACGCAAGAGATCACAAATGCACTTGCTTTGGCTTCACTCTATGATAGAGCATATGAAGAGTCCTTTACGCTCTACAACTATCTTATAGATGAGCAAAAAGTACGCGATGCACTGACACTTTTTCTTGGTGCTGTTGCTTCAACTGCGGCGGCACATCATGAAAACGCAATTGTACTTCTAGAACTCTCAAAGATGAAAGATACAAACTTTGTAGAGAGCCGTTATGCGCTTGGTCTACTTTATCTTCAAGTACAAAACAACGAAGGGGCTGCGATACAATTCTCAAAAGTTGGCGATAATGGATTTGTATCAGAGTATTTTAACTTTGAGATAGACTTGGATAAACTTTTATTTGAAAAGCAGAGTAAAGAGAAGTAGAAAAATCCTACTTCTTCTTAAAGAGATATCTTGTAAAAAGTCCGACAATTCGTAGCGGACCATACAAAATATAAACGACAAATACAAGCGTAAAGCCTTCAACTGGAAACATAAAGATAATCAGAGAAAGTGTTAATAGAAGCACAAAAAGTTTCATAACATGTTTTGAAGTAAAATCCATCTTCTTGAAACTTGGATAACGAATATTGCTCACCATCAATAATGATACTAGAATAGTTAAAATCAATATCCATAGACTAAATTCTACTTTGAGATTGTATTTTTCAAACAGTAACACTAGCAAAGAGATAAATACCGCTGCGGTGGGAATAGGAATCCCAATAAATACAGAAGGCTCACTATGCGAAGTCATCACATTAAACCTTGCCAGTCTAATCGCTCCAAACATCACAAATAAAGCAGAGACGACTACACCAAATCTTCCATATTCATGTCCTATAAAAAGATAGATAAGCAGAGCCGGAGCGACACCAAACGCAACGATATCTGCAAGAGAGTCAAACTCTATCCCAAACTTCGAACATGTGTTTGTAAGACGAGCAACTCTACCATCAAGCCCATCAAAGATAAGTGCCAGCATAATGAGCCAAGCAGCCTCTGTAAACTCTCCATTGATTGCGTTTATCATACTAAAAACACCAGAGAAGATCGAAGCAGCAGTAAAAAAGTTAGGAAGGATATAAAGGAGGTTTGCTTGGGGCTTTTTCATGGTTTATGAAAAATACCCTATCAAAGTTTCAGAACCAATAAGTTCATTTGAAACAGTAATATTAAGTCTAAAATTTCTCGGCAGATAGATCGAAGTTACACCATGGATCATAGAACCATATCTGAATGATTGTGTAAGATTTTGCGCCATGATGATGTCAATATGAATACCATCAAAACTTTGCTTACATCTATGGACGACTTTGACCTTATTTGCATCTCTATTTTCAAAAATAAGCACTGCGTTTTCATTTGTTTTTGTAAACAAAGGAGAGTTCTTAGCAAGACGAGTCCCTTTTAGATGTACGACAGAGAGTAACGAAGAACTCATCGGTACACGTAAAACTGCTACATTTGAAAAGTCGCTCTCAATTTCTACTTTGTATCCATATTCAGGATCATCAAGTTCTTCTATAGATATCACAGTACCATCCACAGGACTCGTCACACTTGAGTTTTGAAACAGTGGCAACTCTCGCTCAGGATTTCTATATACATAGATAAACGCAGCAAAAGCTACAAAAGATAAGAACTGCAAAATATTACAATCGAGTAAAGCAAAAAGAACAAAAAGTCCAAATGCCCAAGCTATATAGCCCCAACCCTGTTTTAAAACTGGTAAAAGATTACTTCTCATCTTCTTGCTCTCTATCTTCATCTACAGCATCTGCGCTGACATCTTTTTTAGAAGACATCGTAGCATCTTGCTTGAGTTCATCTTCGATATGGCTTGTATCTTGTGTCACTTTAGAGTCGATATTGTTTGCTTTTTCAAAGTTTAAGATGATCTCTCTTACCTCTGAACCTTCAATATTCTCTTTTTTATACAAAAGTGCCACCATATCTTCGATAGCATCTCTATACTCTTCAAGTCTAGCCACAACAAGCTCGTATCTCTCTTGAAGCGATGATTTAATAAACTCATCCATCTTCTCAGCCATCTTATCGCTATACTCTCTACTTGCTTGCTGTCCGCCAGCCAAGAATGAATGTCTGCTCTTTTCAAGCACCATCAAACCAGCTACATCACTCATACCATAGGTTTGCACCATTGACTTAATGATATCAGTCGCACGTTCAAGGTCATTTCCTGCACCTGTAGATATCTCACCTATAAAGACCTGCTCAGCCGCGCGACCACCAAGAAGTACATCCACTTCCGCCCACATCTCATGACGTTGCATCATAAACTTATCTTCTTCAGGTTTGTTCAGTGTATATCCTAAAGCTGCAAGTCCACGTGGAACAATGGAAACTTTAGACACTTTTCTCGCACCCACAGTAGTCTCTGCTAAAAGCGCATGCCCACTTTCATGGTAGGCTACTATTTTTTTCTCTTTTGGGTTGATACGGCGTGATTTTTTAGCAAGTCCGGCAATAGCACGTTCAACTGCTTCAAAAAGATCTTTTTGTTTCACAGTTTTTTGACTTTTTCTTCCCGCTAAAAGTGCTGCTTCATTGATAACATTTGCAAGATCAGCACCTGCGAGTCCCGCTGTCAGACGTGCGATCTCTTCGATCTCAACATCATCATCCATTTTCACATTGCGCATATGCACTTTAAGGATTTTCACACGTCCTGCAAAGTCTGGCTTATCAACAAGAACTTGTCTATCAAAACGGCCTGGTCTCATAAGTGCCTGATCAAGTATCTCAGGTCTGTTTGTAGCTGCTAAAACGATAACAGGAATATCTGTACCAAAACCATCCATCTCTGCGAGAAGCTGATTGAGTGTTTGTTCTCTCTCATCATTTCCACCCATCATAGCACCCGCTGCACGGCTTTTACCGATAGCATCAATCTCATCAATGAAGATGATACTCGGAGCATCTTTTTTTGCTTGTTCAAATAAATCACGTACACGCGCTGCACCGACACCAACAAACATCTCGATAAAGCTTGAACCACTTACTGAGAAAAACGGTACATCTGCCTCACCTGCAACAGCTTTTGCAAGAAGAGTTTTACCAGTTCCTGGAGAACCTACAAGAAGAACACCTTTAGGTATTTTTGCCCCGATTTCTACGTAGCGCGCAGGATATTTCAAAAAGTCAACAATCTCTTGTACCTCTTCTTTGGCCTCTTCTACACCAGCTACATCATCAAACTTTGTTTTAGGTTTTTCAGAGTTGACCATTTTTTTTGAGTTCCCCATACCGAGGATACCGCCACCCATACTCTTTTGCATACGTCCTGCAAAGAACATCCAGATAGCGATGATGATCAAAAATGGAAACAACCAGCCAAACATCTCTGTAAACCAATTCGATTCACTAAAACCTTCATAGTCGATACCTTGTTTATCAAGTTCTTCTGTGAGTTTTGTATCATTTTTTACGATTCTTGTCGTATATTGTGTTCTACCATCAGTTGAGAGTGCTTTGATATATGTTTGACCGATATCTACTTTACTCACTGCTTTAGTTTCAACAAGACTTTTAAGCTCTGAATAGCTTATCTGTTTTGTCTTTGTATTTGCTCCAGCGACGGAGCCATCCATAGATCCACCTTCACCTATAACAACTTTAAAAAGTAAAATTATAACAACAGAAAAAATGGCAAATGTTATTAATGGATTTTTATTAAAAAAGTTATTATTGTTATTGTCATTACTATTTTGTTCTTTTTTTGACATGTTTTATTTTTCCTATTTTCTTTTTAAAACGAGTGTTACCCACTCATCTTGAGCGATTCTCTCAACTATATCGCAATCTTTATAAAATGCTAAAACCTTGTTTTCATATTTATCTAGTATCCCGGATAAAATTAAGATTCCATCTTCTTTGAGTGCTTTTTTGAGATCTTTTGCTATAAAAGTGAGAACGTCTGCAACTATATTTGCCACTACTATATTATAAGTAGATTCACTGAGGCTGCATGAACCTTCCCATATCTTAGAAAACTCCAACTCATTGAGTTGTGCATTTTCAATGCTGTTATTTACAGAGATGATATCTGTATCACAGGCATCCACTTGTGCTCCAAGTTTCATCGCTCCAATACCAAGTATCCCGCTGCCGCATCCAACATCTATAAGAGTATCACCCGCTTTTACATAACGTCCGATTGCACGAAGAGAAGAAGCAGTCGTAGGATGATGTCCTGTTCCAAACGCAAGTGCCGGATCTATCGCGATATTAATTAAATCTGGATGTGGCTCATTCCATGTCGGGTGGATATAAAAACCATCAATTGCCAAAGGTTCTATACTTTGCTGATAGATTCCAACCCAGTCGCTATTGTTTTGCTTTGTCTGCACGCATTCAAGCTCTATTGTTTGACCAAGTGCTTTTTGAAGAGCCTCAGTAAACTGCTCCAATCCCCAAATAATAGTATCAAGTTCATCTTCGCTTCGTATTACAAAACCATCATCTGTCTCTTCAAAACCAATAGGGAGTGTATCAACAAGAAAGTCTGAGTAAAGAGGAAGGTGTGATGAAACTTTGACTACGAGTTCAAAATAATGCTCCTGCATTATTCTGAAACACCCATAACAGCAGCAAGCTTCTCTTTGAGTACCTGAGGTGTGAACGGTTTTACTATATAGTTATTTACACCTGCTTTGAGAGCAGTAATTACTTCAGCTTTTCCGCCTTCAGTTGTTACCATAATGATTGGCAGATCTTTAAAACGTGCATCACTACGAACCTTCTTTACAAGCTCAAGTCCATTCATCTCTGGCATATTCCAGTCCGTTATAAGCATCTCAACATCTGGGTTAGAATCTATAGCTGCCCAACCTTCAAGACCATCTCCGCCCTCTAAAATATCCGTATATCCTAGACGAGCTAAAGTATTTTTAATAATACGACGCATTGTAGAACTGTCATCAACAACAAGTAATTTCAAGTGAAACCCTTTATAAAAAAATTTTAAAATTCATCTGCTAATAATATCAAAAATCTGTTTGTTTTCCTATTAATTGAGCAGTTTAAACATCTTTGGAAGGTCAAGTGTGCCTTCATAATAGGCTTTTCCGATGATAACTCCATCAACCTCTTTTGTATTAATGAGCGCTGTAATATCGCTCTCATCTTTGACTCCGCCGCTAGCAATTGTGCTGATTCCGCTTGCTCTTGCTATATCGAGCGTAAACTCAACATTTACTCCGCTGAGTGTGCCGTCTTTGCCGACATCTGTGCATATAATAGCCTCAACACCTGCATTTGCGAACTCACGTGCAAGATCAGTTGCCTTCATCGTACTCACTTCACCCCAGCCCTCTACCGCCACAAAACCGTCTATTGCATCTATTCCCACAGCAATTGGATATTTTGAAGCCATATCTCTAACAAATTGCGGATCTTTTACAGCGATAGAACCTAATATTATTCTATCTATTCCAATGGCGAGCATTTTTTTGATAGTCTCTTCATCACGTATACCGCCTCCGAGTTCAAGTTTAACATTACAATTTTCACGTATCTTGATAATCTGCTCAAGGTTTTTAGGCTCACCAGCAAAAGCACCATTTAAGTCAACCAAGTGAACCCACTCAGCCCCCATCTCTTCAAATTTCTTCACCAAGCTCCACGGTTCATCTGAGTAAATTTTTGCACTGTTCATAAGACCTTTGGTTAGTCTTACTGCTTTTCCGTCTTTTAAATCTATCGCTGGGTATAAAGTCATTTATTATCCTTAATTTTATTTCATAAAATGAAGGGAACCTCTTCATTCTTTTTTATTACGATGTCCGAAGTAATTCCGCCATCTACGTTCACACTAGTTTCCTTCGGCAGGAAGCCCAAAGCACTCGTTTCTATTTTACAAATTAATAAAATTATTTAGTATAGCAAGCCCATTTTTATGGCTTTTTTCAGGGTGAGGCTGAATACCCATAATATTTTTATGTGCTACAGCTGAAGTAAAATCGTAACCGTAGTTTGTCGTCCCTATGATGTCAGCTTTATCATCACAAACGACATGATAACTATGTACAAAATAGAGATAGTGTTCTGCATCAAGTCCTTCAAAAAGAGGATGCTCTTTTGTAAACATTCTATTCCAGCCCATATGCGGTACCTTCAGCGTTTCGCTAAACGCAGCCTCATTAAACGCAACAACACTCCCTTTGATTAGCCCAAGACCTTCATGGCTTCCAAACTCTTGACTACTTTCAAAAAGAAGTTGCATACCTAAACAGATACCAAGCATAGGCTTGCCACTGGCTGCGAACTCTTTGATTGCGTTTATCATATCTCGCTCTCGTAAATGCTCCATCGCATCGCCAAAGGCCCCTACTCCAGGGAGTATAAGCTTATCGTACTCTTGAAACTTTGCAGAATTGCTCTCTACAACTGTATCTTTTCCAAGTTTGGCAAATGCATTTTTTACACTTGCCAAATTTCCCATGTTATAATCAACTATTGCTATCATTTTTAATCTTCAATTTTTAATTTTGTAAATTTTATATAAATCGCGAGCCCGACAAGAAGCATCGCAACTCCACCGACGATATACATCGCGTACATGAGCATCGCAGGGTCTGTTATAGCAAACTTGAAAACAAGCATCAACGCTTCAATGGAAAGTGCAATAATAATAGAACCCAAAAACCTCACCATCGTCTTATGCGGACCTGAGATATTATGCTCTTTTGATCGACCCATTATCTCCTCTTCTATAAGCGTTTTGGCCAGATCAAATATGGCTAGAGAGAGTGTTATAAGGATGGTCGCCTCAAAAACATTTTTTGCCTCAAAATGGACGACACTTATCTCATAAATAAAGAAACTTTGTATCCCTTTTGCAAAAAGGAGCAAGGCAACAGCAATGAGGGCAAGCGCAAATAAACCGTAAGAATATTTGAAAAATTTATTGAAAAAAGTATCGGCAGTATTGAGATGCGTGATTTTCAAGACTTCATCAAAAGGCATATCCAAACAGGCCACATATTTTAAATTGCCATTTTCACAATAAATAGGCTGAGAAGCAGTGACACAAAGATCACCTGTCAGCAAAGAAGGATAAGGATCCGTGATACTACATCTACCTTCTCGAACAGCACGATAATAGTAAGCACGTTCTGCTCGGATCTTTCCTAAATCTTCATCTATCTGCTTATGGGCAGCATACGTCGGGGTAATTTGAACGCCCTTATTATCTAAAAGATAAACACCATCACAATTCTCAAGATCACCTTTGATCTTGAGTAGACGAGGCATGATCATCTCTTCTGTTAAAGAAGGAAGTCTGTTTGGAATATTTTTTGAAAAGAGATAACAAAAGTAGGCTCTTGCCTTGGTTCGACCGAGGGAAAAGTCTTGAATATCTGCTGGGACCATCTGAAATACGCACCTTTAGTTAATTTGAAAGTGATTATACCAAAGGCTAAATAACAATAAGTTTACTTAAGATTCTTTAGTAAGTAGAAAAATGATTCTCAGAAAATATAAAAAATCTCTATTTAGTATACTTAAACTGATACATTAACAACGAAGCGGCAACTCCAACGTTGAAGCTTTTAATCCCCTCTTGCATCTCTATATGAACAACTTCATCACAAAGCTCTAAAATCTCTTGAGAGATTCCATATCCTTCATGACCCATCAAAAGCACCCACTTTTTGGATACAACTACCTCACTAAGTGGGGTAGAGTTTTCTGTTATCTCTGCGGCAAAAATTTTATATCCCATCGCTTTGAGTCTTTGTATAGTTGCAGAGATATCTTCATAAACATGCACTTTGAGACGGCTTACATATCCCATAGAGACCCGTAGAGCACGTCGTCCATAAGGATGTGGGCCATTTGAGGGGACGAGAAAAGAGTTCACGCCAAGGGCCGCAGCACTTCTGGCTAAAGAGCCAATATTTTCTGTCGAGGAGATAGCATCAAGCATTAAAATATGCGCATCGAGTTTGTCTAGTTGCGTTTCACTTGGTCGGATACCGTGCATCATACAATTATGATGCAAAGAGTGCCCTACTATCTTTTCCATCTCTTTTTTTTCAGCTACAAAAAGTGTGGGAATATTTTTGCTCTCTATCAGTGCCTCGTTTTGCGCATAATACTCTTGTGTCGCGAGAATACTTTTTATCTCCATATCTGCTTCTAAAAGCAGATTTACAACCTTTGGACTATCTGCTAAAAAGCTATTATCTGCGTTAAAAGCATTCTCTCTAAATTTATGATAAATCTCAAGTTCTGGCATATTGATATTTTCTACAGTCGTTAGCATCATCTTTAATTATTTCCATTTCATCTATAAAACATTTGCTTATAATTTTATCTCAAAAGCGCTTAGAGCATATAACTAAGAGTATTATTAAATTTAATTAATAATTTTTATCCTTTAAACTCTAATAGTGTATAATTAGGGGCACCTCTAAAAATTAGTCAATTTTTATAAAATTTATTAATATTCTTAAAATCACTGATGATGTATACTTTGTAATAAAGCGATAGAAACCTTTATATAAGGGCTTTTGTAGGATTTTTAGCTAA
>JAQTZE010000012.1 GCA_028687935.1 Sulfurimonas sp. | reverse complement strand
AAAAATCCTACAAAAGCCCTTATATAAAGGTTTCTATCGCTTTATTACAAAGTATACATCATCAGTGATTTTAAGAATATTAATAAATTTTATAAAAATTGACTAATTTTTAGAGGTGCCCTTAAGAGTTCTATTAATCTTTTATAGTCATACAAATGAAGTGCAGTCCCGCTCTCGTGTGTATAGACAAGTCTTAACTGCTCTTGATAATATTTGTAATGGGCAAGATTATGTTCTTTTAATAATTGTTCTATTTTTTTCAATAACACACTCCGTTTTTTAAAATTATATCACAATATTAACAACAAGCTATGCAAACGATGCTTTAATTTCATTTTACTCTTTTCCCATTAACTTGATGAGTAAATCTACATATTTCATATTGATCTGATATTTCATCACAACTTTCATCGTTTTAAATGAAGTAAAATAAGAAGCAGCCATCTTATAGGTACGATTTGTCGTAAGTGCGTCAAATATATCTGCGACAGTCACAACTTGCGTTTCTATAGAGATAGCATCACCCAAAATACCCGCATAGCCACTGCCATCAAGTTTTTCATGATGATAGAGTACTATATTAAGGATAATCGGGTCTGTTTCTCCCATATTTACAAGAATTTCATATCCAATTTCAGGATGTTTTTTCATCTTTTGGTACTCTGCAAAAGTCAGTGGTCCTGGTTTGTTAATAATGAATGGTGATATTTTTGATTTTCCAAGATCATGCAACAAAGCACCCGCACCCAAGCTTGTCATTGATGCCACAGAGAGCCCAAGTTCTTTTCCTAAAGCTAAAGCATAGATAGCCACATTGACTGAATGTGAGTATGTGCTATAGTCATGTGCTGTTAAACGCAGCAGTGCTTCGGAGTGCACTTTGTTGCTCATCATCTCAGCCACCATCGCTTCAATATATTTTTTAGAATTGGCGACAGAGCTCTGACGCACTCCATGATCAAACATATCTTGCATTTGATCGCTCACTGACTCATGTAAAAGTTGTGCACGTTCATCAGAATTTAACGTAGAATCTTGGAGAAGAAGGACAAGATTATCTGCTCTATATTGTTTTAACTTTTTGCAATCTTCCTCTTTAATATAGAGACAATCTATGTCACTCTGAAGCAAATGTTCTTTTTGCTCACAAGAAAAGAGATGGCCTTTCACACAAAAAAGTACTTTCTGACCATTCGCGTATTGCATATACAAATCAAAAGCAGTGGGCGCTCCAAGGAGAAGTTGATGTAATGGAAGTGCCACAAAAGCCATAAAAACTCCTTGAGTATATATTCAAAATTGTATCAAAATAATCATGAAGAGAATAAACGCAACAAGGGAGAGAGATCTTGCTGCTGACATTGTTATTTTGGCAAAAATTCTTGCTACAATTACTAAAAAACACGAGGGTAATAAAATGTATTGCAAAAGCAGTAATGAGTATGACAAAAATCCTATCCCTAAAACGCAGCTCACGAATATAGCCGTACTCTCTCCAAAAGAGGAGAAAGACTTTTTGGTACGCAAGATAACCATGCAAGCGGACGGAAGTATGCCAAACCACACAAATGAGATCCAGCATCAGCAATACGTTCTTGCCGGTGAAGCGAAAGTCGTTGTCGGAGATGAAGTTTACCATGCAAAAGCGGGTGATTTTATCTATATTCCAGCTGGTGTAAATCACTACTACGAGACATGTTATGGTGTCGGATATGAGTTTTTGTGTATGATAACGACGCAAGAAGACTGCATTAAGATGCTTTCTCAAGACAAATAAAACCCTATTTTAAGAGAGTTTTGTGCCAAATTGCTACAAATTTGCACATTTTCTCTCTCCTTTGGAATAATTCAGCTATACTTTTGCCAATGAAAGATGATTTTAGTTACATCTATTAGTCTGCTTTATATTGATAACTCCTGGTTAACAGTAAAATTCACCTAAGAACAAACTTTATATTAGATTTTCAACCACTTACAATGTAAGTGTATTAACCACAAGGAATTAACAATGGCAGAATTAGTAAATGGAACAGTAAAATGGTTCAACAGTGAAAAAGGTTTCGGATTTATCGAACAAGAAAACGGCGGTAAAGATGTATTCGTACACTTTCGTCAAATCAACAGCACTGGTTATGGTCGTGTTTCACTAGACGAAGGTCAAAAAGTAACTTTTGAGATCGGTCAAGGCGAAAAAGGCCCTCAAGCAGAAAACGTTACAGGTCTGTAATTTTTCTTTAACAAGCGAATTTTTCGCTTGTTAAGCTTCTTCTAAACAACATTTCAAAAATCCATTCACAACAAATCAAACTACAAATACAAATAATCGCATAAAATATTATCTAATTAAATTTTTACAACTTTCTACAAAACACCTCTTTTCTTTATAAAGTTAACATTAAACACAGCTAATGAGAGTTATATTATAGATAACTTTAAGATTTAGGAGGATTACATGAAAGTCAGTAATCTTGTTTTAAGTGCTCTATTCGTTTCAAGTTTCATTTTTATAGGCTGTAGTAGCAGTGGAGGAAGCAGTAGTGAACCAATAGTAGGTTCAACTACAGTCACCGCAGTTGATGGTTATATCAAAGATGCCAATATTACAGATAATGCAGGGCAAGTAGGTGTCTATACTTCAAACGGAAGATACACTTTCGCTAACTCAATTGCTTACCCCCTTCGATCACGCGGTGGTGTTTTGGAAGATACAAACGCATCGTTTGATATCAACATGAGCGCACAGAGTGGTCTTGTACTCTCACCAATCACTGCGTTTTTGGAAAACAATTCAACACTTTTAGATAAATTAATAGTACTTGGCTTAGATGATGCCGCTACACTAGGTGAATTTTCAGTTGACTATGTTGATACCAACAACTCAGATCTTGCAAAACTCTCGCAACTTCTCTATCTTGTACAAAAGGATGCTGCTTTACTCTCTGTGTTTCAGACAAGCTTAGAAAATGCAAATCCTTCAAGTCTCAACGAAATATTTACACTTGCAGAAGCCGATGTAAACGCAACTATGGGTGGATATGGCGTAACGTACAGAGCTTTTTTAAGTTCTGTTCTTGCTCTTACAGTAAGTCCGTCCGAGTATGAAACGCAGCTAGAGAGCGCAAAAGCAGCACTCTCAGAGATACAGTATCATGGAACGACTTATGGAACTGTCGTATCGCCATCTAGCGGAAGAGTTTGGCTTGATAGAAATTTAGGTGCCTCAAAAGTTTGTGAAGATCTAAATGAAACAGCTTGTTTTGGGGATTACTACCAGTGGGGTAGAAATTTTGATGGACATCAAGAGTTTAACAGTACAACAACTTCAACAAAGGCTGATAATATTGATAGTGCAGGAACAGCTTTTATTACCTCAGGTAGTACTACTAATGAGTGGACAACAGCAGATGCTAATGGAACTCAAAGAGTTATCAATTGGCGTAAGACAGACGGAAGCTCAATTTGTCCAATAGGCTTCAGAGTACCTACAGCTAGTGAGTTAAATGATGACAACGCTTCGCTAAACCTACCATACGCCGGTTATAGAAACTATTTTACTGGTGCATTAGAAATGTCAGGCACAGTTGGAACTTACACTTCAAACAGTATTACTATTGATAAATATGTTCAATATCTATATATTGATGGTAGTAGTACCACTAATAGTAGACACTATTTGACAAGTGGCTTAAGTGTTCGTTGTATCAAAGACAGAAACAATACAGTGCCAATAGCAAACGCAGGAGCAGATCAAAATATCTCAGAAGGTACAAATGTTACCTTAAATGCCTCTGCTAGTAGTGACACTGACGGAACGATAGTATCATACCTATGGAAAGAGGGGGACACTTTTTTATCTACAGACTCTTCATTTTCAAAATCTGATTTCTCAGCAGCCGCTCACACAATCACTTTAACAGTTACTGATAACAATGGAGGTACTGCAACAGACACAGTTGTGATTACCGTCACAAATATCATCAATCCGACACATAATGGAGTAACATATGGAAGTGTAGTCTCACCATTCACAGGAAAAAGATGGCTTGACAGAAACTTAGGTGCAAGTCAAGTATGTACCGCTTACAATGATACATTGTGTTACGGGGATTATTACCAATGGGGAAGAAACGCTGACGGGCACGAAAAAGCGACAAGTAGCACTATAAGTACACTTGCTGCAGATGTATCAGTTGTAGGACACAGCTCTTTTATACTCTCTACAGACTCTTCGACGAACTATGAATGGGCAACAACGGATGTAAACGGAACTTTAAGAGCAACAAACTGGAGTAAAACAGATGGTAGCTCCGTCTGTCCAGTAGGCTACAGAGTACCAACAATGGAAGAACTCGCAGCTGAAACGATTAACGCAAGCACCCCTGTTACAGATTATATCACTGCGTTTGCTAACTTTCTTAAACTACCGATGGGAGGTAATCGTTATCATTATTTAGGGTCTATCGATAATCAAGCTTGGCTTGGTTATGTGTGGACTATCACTACTTATGGCAGTCCTATTAATACCCTTACTTATGTATTCGAATATTTTACTGATGACCCTAGTGATAGTAATGCTGAAGCGCTAATGCATGCCTCCTCCCGCGCAGAAGGCCACAGTGTCCGCTGTATAATGGATTGATTTAAGTTGATTGATATTTTTCAATATATAACTTTAAGATTTAAGGAGGATTACATGAAAGTCAGTAATCTTGTTTTAAGTGCTCTATTCGTTTCAAGTTTCATTTTTATAGGCTGTAGTAGCAGTGGAGGAAGCAGTAGTGAACCAATAGTAGGTTCAACTACAGTCACCGCAGTTGATGGTTATATCAAAGATGCCAATATTACAGATAATGCAGGGCAAGTAGGTGTCTATACTTCAAACGGAAGATACACTTTCGCTAACTCAATTGCTTACCCCCTTCGATCACGCGGTGGTGTTTTGGAAGATACAAACGCATCGTTTGATATCAACATGAGCGCACAGAGTGGTCTTGTACTCTCACCAATCACTGCGTTTTTGGAAAACAATTCAACACTTTTAGATAAATTAATAGTACTTGGCTTAGATGATGCCGCTACACTAGGTGAATTTTCAGTTGACTATGTTGATACCAACAACTCAGATCTTGCAAAACTCTCGCAACTTCTCTATCTTGTACAAAAGGATGCTGCTTTACTCTCTGTGTTTCAGACAAGCTTAGAAAATGCAAATCCTTCAAGTCTCAACGAAATATTTACACTTGCAGAAGCCGATGTAAACGCAACTATGGGTGGATATGGCGTAACGTACAGAGCTTTTTTAAGTTCTGTTCTTGCTCTTACAGTAAGTCCGTCCGAGTATGAAACGCAGCTAGAGAGCGCAAAAGCAGCACTCTCAGAGATACAGTATCATGGAACGACTTATGGAACTGTCGTATCGCCATCTAGCGGAAGAGTCTGGCTTGATAGAAATTTAGGTGCCTCAAAAGTTTGTGAAGATCTAAACGAAACAGCTTGTTTTGGGGATTACTACCAGTGGGGTAGAAATTTTGATGGGCATCAGATAAGTACGAGTGAATTAAATACAACACTCTCTCAAGTTATAGATAATCTTGAGCACTCTTCATTCATTGTCCCTTATCAAAGTCCTGATGATTGGGCAGCAGCAGGGATTGACGACAATGGAACACTTCGCGAAACCAATTGGAGCAAATCTGATGGAACATCTGTATGTCCCGCAGGCTTTAGAGTACCAACCATCAATGAGCTTAGAAACGATACAGCAGATGTTAACGGAACTGTGAGTGCGTTTAATAATTTTCTTAAACTTCCATCCGCAGGCTTCCGTTGGTATGGACAATACTCTGGTTCTGAAAGAGCTACAGTGAATTATCAAGGTGCGATTGGTATAGTCTGGACAAATACTCCTGACCGCAACAATGATGGTACTCTCTCTAGAAACTTTGCTTTTTACATTGATCATATCGATGACACTAATATTATCGCCCGTGCTAACGGATTTAATGTTCGCTGTATCAAAGATATAGAAAACCAAACACCAATAGCGAATGCAGGCTTGGATAAAAATGTCACTCAAGGCGTAGAAGTGAGATTGAATGCTTCATTAAGCAGTGATGTTGATGGAAGCATCGTAAGCTATGTATGGAGCGAGGGGGATACTAACTTATCTACAGCTATTTCTTTCCCAAAATCTGATTTCTCAGCAGGTACGCATACTATCACCCTAACAGTCACAGACAACGATGGAGCTACTTCTACAGATACTGTTGTTGTAACCGTAAACGCAAGCATATTGCATAACGGCATACTCTATGGAACTGTTACATCTCCTTACACCACAAGAGTTTGGCTCGATAGAAATTTAGGCGCTTCACAAGCTTGTACGGCGATCAATGACACTCACTGCTACGGTGACTATTACCAATGGGGAAGAGGTACTGACGGGCATCAGATAGCCACGAGCGCTACCACTACGACATTGGCAACAGACTTCATGAACGCAGGAACTGATTTTATACTAAGTAATAACGGCTTTTGGAATACAGATGATGCTACTGGAATTTTAAGAAGTCTAAGCTGGAGTAAATCAGACGGAAGCTCAATCTGTCCAGCAGGATATAGAGTACCGACTATCACTGAACTTGAAAATGAGACAATATTAGCAAGCACTCCGGTAGCAGATAGAGCAGGTGCTTTTAGTAACTTTTTGAAATTGCCCTCATCAGGTATTCGTAACTATAGTACTGGTGCTTTAGAAGAACGTGACGGGGATACAACCCCTGGCAGCATTTTATGGTCATCAAGTGTTAACAACGGCTTCTCTTCTCGCATTTACTTCGGTGAAAATTATTTTGGAACAAATGATTATAACCCTGGTTTTGGTTATCCTGTCCGCTGTATTCAAAACAGAAACAATATAGCTCTCAATACAAGCGTAACTGCATTGACAAATGTTGTTTCGGGCACTCCTAGTAATGTAACAGACGGAAACTATTCCACTGTTTGGTATAGCTGGGAAAGTAGTCTGAGTATATCATTTGTTATTGATTTAGGAAGTGTATATCAAATCGAGGCACTCTCTTTCTTGCCTTCACAAACAAGAACCTATACTATTGAATCCTCAACTAATAATGTAGACTGGACTCAACAACATAGTGGTACAGCAAATTTTTCTGGTGCGACCATTCAAGATATTATTACAAATCCTAGCTATAATGCTCGCTATTTAAGATATACAGGAAGTAATGCTAGTGGTGATGTAGCATATGTTGGTGTAATCGAATTTGAAGTTTATGGAACTCTCCTTACAGATGGTTGATATTTTTTAATAAAATGATAAAATCAAGGTCTTAAAACAGACCTTGACTCTATCTCTGCTTTTTATACTCTTCTATAAACTCTCTTGCATTATCACCTCGCCAATACTCAGCGAGTCCTAGTAAGCCATCACTCAGGTAGCGCGTATCATAGCCTTGAAGTTTCAAAAATGTGCGTGCCATAATCGCTCGGTCTTTGTGAGGACATGCGGTCACTATTAGTTTTGATTTATCAAGCTCATTGAAACGCTTTGGCAGTTCATTGAGTGGGATGTTGATGGAGGCTGGCATATGCCACGCTTCGTACTCCTCTTTGAAGCGGATATCTATAAGCTGCGCTGTGCCTTCTTCAAGCATTACAGTAAGCTCGACACTGTTGATCTTCATCTCCTTGCGCTCTTCGTATGTAAACGCAGTCAAATAGGTATCATAACTCACAGTTTTTGCCTCTGCAAAAAGAGAGAGACAACTGCACACCAGGATAAAAGCTACCTTTTTCATTCTAAACTCCATTTGATTTTTCATCATCTATTTGTACTATCATATACTACACTTCATCTTTTTTCTATAAATCTTTATATCAATATATCTTGATTTAGTAATTCTATTCTGCTACAATTTCTCTTATCTGAACTTGGAGCGTGTTAATATGAAAAAAAATGTATTGATTTTATGTACGGGCAATAGTTGTCGCTCTATCATGGGTGAAGCACTGATAAACGCAAAGCTTGGTGAGTGCGTTTTTGCACAAAGCTCAGGTGTCAAAGCAAGCGGAGTTGTCAATCCTCACGCAAAAGCACTCTTAGAGTCAAAAGGCTACTGGAGAGATGCATATCACTCAAAAGTTATCGAGACTGTTTTAGACACTGCGTTTGACCTTATCATCACTGTGTGTGATCATGCAAAAGAGAGCTGTCCTATGTTTCCAAAAGCCGTAAAAACTATCCACATGGGTTTTGAAGACCCAAGTGGCAAGCCAGAAGAAGAGTATGCAAAAACTCTTGCACTTATAGAAAAAGAGCTGCTTCCCCTTGTCAAAAAGGAACTCTGCTAGATGTGGCACGAACTCTCGCATGAGTTTGTCTATGATGTTCTCGCTCTTGAGGGAAAACTAGCGGACGCTCTGCACTTTTTTATCTATGATACCGCGAAGATTTGGTTCTTGCTTCTTACTATTATCTTTGCTGTTTCATTTTTGCGTACTTGGGTCAATACGGAGTATGTACGAGCGCACTTGCAAGGCAAATCCTCACTCTATGGGCATGTTGGAGCTTCACTTTTTGGGATTATTACGCCCTTTTGTTCCTGTTCTGCTATACCTCTGTTTTTGGGATTTATCCAAGCGAGAATTCCTATCGGGGTGACTTTTAGCTACCTTATCTCTGCGCCTATGAACAACGAGATAGCCATCGCTATGCTCTTTGGTATCTTTGGCTGGAAAGTGACCTCTATCTATATACTCTTTGGTCTGAGTGTAGCCATTCCTGGCGGTTGGCTTATCGGCAAAATGGGGATGGAAAAAGAGATTTTGCTTGATGTCAAACCTATGGAAGGTGAACTCAGTGCTTCGCTTGTAAAGCTGACATTTGCACAAAGAGCAAAAGAAGCATGGAGTTACACAGCGGATATTTTCAAAAAAATATATATCTATGTGATGATAGGAGTTGGAGTCGGTGCTTGGATACATGGATATATTCCGACGGATTTTATAGCCTCGTACACGGGAGAAGGCAACCCATTTGCCGTGATTATCGCGGTGCTCATGGGCATCCCGATGTACTCAAACGCAGCCGGTGTTATGCCACTTGTGGAAGTACTCACAAGCAAGGGAATGTTGCTTGGAACGGCGCTGAGTTTTATGATGGCGGTGACGGCACTGAGTCTGCCAGAGGCCTTGATACTCAAAAAGATTATTTCATTCAAACTTATCGCACTCTTTTTTGGTATAGTTGGAAGCGGAATCATCCTCATCGGGTATCTTTTTAATATGATTTTATAAGGACAAAAATGAAAATAGAAGTT
Organism: Sulfurimonas sp.; assembly: GCA_028687935.1. Lineage (GTDB taxonomy): Bacteria > Campylobacterota > Campylobacteria > Campylobacterales > Sulfurimonadaceae > Sulfurimonas. The sequence goes on along the minus strand of JAQTZE010000012.1, from coordinate 60,570 downwards.
TTAGGCACAGGGTGTGCAAAGTGTGTGACATTGGAAAAAGTCGTTAAAGAGGCAGTTGCCAAGAGCGGTAAATTCGCTCAGATAGTCAAAGTGGATGACATCATGAAAATCATGGAGTACAACGTTATTAGTACTCCAGGGCTTGTGATTGACGGCAAAGTAGTCAGCACTGGAAAAGTTTTGAGTGTCGATGAAGTTCTCGCACTTATCAACGGATAGAGTTTGCAAGAGACTCTCTTAGCGCTTCTGGAATCCAACTCGCTTTTAGCCTTTGTCGGTGCGTTTGGAGCAGGAAGTATTACCGCTATTGCCCCATGTTCGCTTGTCTCTGTGCCTCTGCTTGTGGGAACTTCAGTGGCGTTCAATAAAGACTTAGTAGGGAGAAAAAAAGTACTCTATACTTATGCCTTTGCCACGCTCTTTGCGTTTGGAGTGATGCTGAGTTTCTCGATTTTAGGGCTTATTGTCGCTAAATTTGGCGGATTTTTCTCTATAGCACCTCTGTGGGCGTATCTTTTGGCAGCTGCGTTTAGCATCTTGATTGGGCTCTATGCATGGGGTGTTTTTGGCTCTGTGGATAAATCCTCTATCATGCTGCATCTTATAAAATATCGTCTTTTTGGTGGCTTTCTCATTGGTATCATCTTTGGGCTAGTGAGTACTCCATGTGCTTCTGCTCCTCTTGTCGCCATCATTACAGTTGCCGCAAATAGTGGCTATATCTATGCGTATGGACTTATTTTGACATTTGCACTTGGGCACTCTATCTTGCTTTTGATAGCGGGAATTTCTGTAGGTTTTACGCAAAGTATCACATCAAACGCAGCCCTTACAAAGCTCTCAAACTACCTCAACAAAGCTTTCGCCCTTATGCTTATTGGTATCGGTATTTACTTTGCCCATGAGGCATATTTACAATTTTAAGAAAATCAATTTTAGGAGAAGATATGAAGATTATTATCACCCTACTTTCACTCATCATCACTCATGTAGCCCTAGCTGCTGAGCCAATGTTACAAGAGAGTGAATACAAATATGTGGAAAAAAGTATAGGCAAAGGCAAACCCTATTTTTTAGAAGTTGGTTCTGATAGTTGCCACAGTTGCCAAATCATGGGCACTATGCTCTTTCAAGTCACGCAAAAACACCCTGAGTACAATATCCATTTTATCAATGTGAAAAAAGAGCGAGAAGCGGCTTATGCGCTCAATGTCAGAATGATACCAACGCAAATCATCTATGATAAAGAGGGCAAAGAAGTCTATCGTCATATCGGCGTTTTAAGCGGTGATGAGCTTGCAGGCTTGTTTAAGAATTTTGGGTTTTAAGAGTGTTCTGATTGATAATTGTTGCGTATTAAGAGAAGCGGAGCAAAAAATTTATTTTTGGTGGAGTATAGCGGGATCGAACCGCTGACCTCGTCGCTGCCAGCGACGCGCTCTCCCAGCTGAGCTAATACCCCGGGAATATGATTTGCGCGGTATTATACACTAGTATGTTGCCAAAATGCGGAGATAAAAACGCAGATTGCAAAATACGAAGAGGATATTTTACAACTATGCTGCGTTTTGAAACAAAAAGATTTTTTTGCCACATTGCTGGATCAGCCTCCTTTATCACTAAGCCTATTATTTATCCGCACCATTTTCAAAAATTGTTTATTGTAGTCAATATTGGAGTTTTTCAAAGAGCGAAGGGTGATGAGGGCGAGATCATTTTTCATACTATGTCCTTACTTTTAAAGTACCCGTGTACTTAGATTTGTAAACAAAGAGAAGTGTGTATCCGAAAAAAGTATAGCAAGAAGTGTTCACAGAAAGATTACTTCTTTACTTAATTTTCATACTAACACTACACTAACACTTTACTGTTAAACTTTCCGTATCTAAACAAAAGGATTTACATGAAAAAATTTACAGCGACATTACTAGTATTAGCGGCTTTGGCTTCAAGTGCATTTGCACATCACAACTCTCCTTCAAGTAGCGCAGGTGGGAATATGTCTGATAGTTCAGGTCACTTGAACTTAGTTTTCTAATACCCTAGGTGCACTCTTTTGTGCACCTTTATTTTTTTCACTCGCTTCCCTCTCTTTTTTATCATTTTTTAAGTTGCATGAGCGCTTATCATATAGGTTACATTTATCCAAAAGTGCTACAATCCCCTAAAACAACAAAGGTAACCCATTATGAAAATAGCTATTCCCGTAAAAGATGAAAATATGACTTTTTTTGGCAATGCAGGTCACACACCAAAGTTCGCAATCTACGATATGAACGGTACAGGAATGTTTCGCTCTTTTAAACTTGAAGGTGTCAAAAACAATCCACGCACAGACCTTGATCACGAAGAAGAGGAAGACGAACACGAATGTAGCCATGGGCATGATGATGCAGAGCATATTGCACAGCACAACAAAATGGGCACAGTTCTTGATGGATGTGACTATATAGTTGTCAAACGTGCATGTAAAAATACAGCAAACGCAATGAGCTCACACGGCGTAAAGATAGTCAAATACAGTGGAGATTCACTCAAAGCAGATGCAATTCTTCGAGAACTCTCTGCAAAATTTATCTAATCATTATCTGCATAGGTAAAATTTAAGTCTCTTGGCGCTAACATACAAGCATATTATTATATAAGGATGTTTAATGTTAGAAGAGTTTAAAAAGTTCCTCATCAAGGGAAATATGATCGATATGGCTGTAGGTTTTATCTTTGGTGCTGCGTTTGCAACACTTGTAAAATCTTTGGTCGCAAATATCATTATGCCACCGGTTGGTCTACTTATGGGCAGAGTTGATTTTTCTCAACTCTATATAGCACTTGATGGTGAGAGTTATGCAAGTATGGCAGAGCTTGACAAAGCAGGCGCACCTGCTATCAAATACGGTCTTTTCATCAATGATGCTATCTCGTTTTTGATCCTTGGTTTTGTGATGTTTATGATGATAAAAGCATATAACAAGATGAAAACAGAAGATGAGCCAGCTCCAGCAGCTCCAACGACAAAAGTATGTAGTGAGTGTGCTATGGAAATACCGCTCGCTGCAAAGAAATGTGGACATTGTGGAAACACAGCGGTCTAACTTTCGTTTAAGTAAATCTACTCTACAATGATTCACTTTAAAAAACTAGGAGTATTTATGAAAAAGATTTTAGTAAGCGTATTAGCAGTTGCAGCTTTAGCTACAGCAGGTATGGCAAATGTAAATAGTCAAACGGGTTGTGGTCTTGGTGCTATGATTATCAAAGATGACTCTTCTGCGGTTATGTTGGCACTTCAAGCGACAACAAACGGTACTTCAGCGAACCAAACTTTTGGTATCACATCAGGAACATCTGGCTGTAAAAAAGCAAAATTTGTAATGAATGATAGAGCTGAAGAGTTCGTAGCTTCAAATATGGATATCCTTGCAAAAGAGATCTCAGTTGGTCACGGTGAGTCTCTTGACACATTGGCAGAACTTTTAAATGTTGAAGATAAAGCAATGTTTACAGCGGCACTCCAAGCAAACTACAACAGTATCTATACAGGTACAAATGTAGAGATGGCTGACGTACTTAACAATATTTCAACTACACAGATCTAAATGCGTTTCCAAGACTAAGTGAATTTTTCGCTTAGTCTTAGCTTTCTACCAAACATTTTTTTTAGGATTTTACATCTTACTCAAATCTTTTTTTCTTCTCATTTTTTTACTCACTTCCCTCAACGCAGAGCAATTAGAATATAAAAACAGAGCAGAGGCTTTAAAACTCTCAGAGCAAAGATATTGGCACTTACTTCTTCATATGAGCGGTGGTGAGAGTGAAATTGATGATACAAGTTTCTTCTTTGCGCCAAATGGAAAAACCGATGCGAAAGCAGAACTTGATGCCACGCTTGATGCCTTTTTCAACGAGACACGTTTTGATGATAATGCAAGTGCGTGTAGATTTCCCGCACGAAAAGCTTGGTTGCAAGAGCAACTCTCTATCAATGATTTTCCGCAAGTAGCGTGTAAAGCTTACGATGCAATACTAGAGCGACTCAACCCAAAATCAGCCACCCTTGTATTTCCCTCAGCACATATAAATTCACCTGCTTCTATGTTTGGGCATACTTTTATCCGCATAGATTCAAACTACAAATCAAAACTTCTCTCCTATGCTATCAACTACGCCGCAGATGCAGACCCAGCAAATACAAATGGCATCATCTTCGCCATCAAAGGACTCTTTGGCGGCTACTACGGACAGTATTCACTTTTGCCTTACTATGAAAAACTCAAAGAGTATAGAGATGCCGAGCAAAGAGATGTCTGGGAATACAATCTCAACCTTGATGAAGCAGAAGTGCTACGTATGACACAGCATATTTGGGAGCTCAATAAAACGCATTCGTACTACTATTTTTTCACCGAAAACTGCTCGTACAATATGCTCTGGCTCCTTGAAGTCGCACGTCCAAGCGTACATCTTCGGGAGTATTTTTCTTATGATGTGATACCGCTTGAGACGATTCATGCGGCCAAAGAAGAAAAACTCATCCAAGATATCAACTACAGAGCTTCTAAAAGAACTTTGCTTTTAAAATATGAAGAGCTTCTAAACGCAGAGTATCTGCACACTCCTCGCGCACTTGTTGAGGGAGAGAAGAAACTCCCTGAAATTATGGATAATGCCAACATAGATATCCAACAAAAAAGATACATCCTCGAAGCTGCGTTTGAATATCTCGAATACTCCTATAGTAAAAACGCAATGACAAAAGAGGAGTATCTCGCACTCTTTCATGCCATCTCCACAGCCAGAGCCTCTCTTGGTATCGGGAAAAATATCGAGATACAAACTCCCGCAGAAGCCTCACAAAGCCACAGAGCGCTGCGTTTATCTGCTGCGTTTGGCACGCGCGAGGGAGATTCGATAGGATTTTTAGGTTTTCGTCCTGCCTACCATGACCTTGAAGATAGCCCATACGGCTTTTTGCGCGGCACACAGATAGAGTTTGCAAATCTGGAGCTATCATACACAAAGGATACTCTGAGAGTTGAAGAGGCGACGATTCTCTCCATCGTATCTCTCACACAAAGAAGCGAGTTTTTTGACACTTTTTCCTGGAGAATGAAGTCTGGCTGGGATAAAAATTTTGTCGATAAAGAGACAAACTTTTTGACAACTATTGGGGCTGGTTATAGCTGGGGCAATAAAGATGGCTATCTCTATTTCATGCTCGATCCGCTTGTGTATGTCGCTGATATAACGACAACTGGAGTTGGGATGAGTGCGGGTCTTGTAGTCGATGGTTTTTCTTTTATGAATACAAATATCGAGTACACCAACAGATGGTATGATTCTGGAGAGCAACAAGCTCTTTTTAAGATATCGCAAAACTTCAGAAGCTCACAAAATACGCAGATACAGCTCAAGTATGACTACAAAGAGCGCTTTGATGTGAGAGAAAAGTCAAATGAAAATACCCTCAGAGCTGCGTTTCACTACTATTTTTAGTATCACGCAAAACGCAGCCCTCCTCTTTTTTAGCAAATCTATGTAACAATCACGCATATAAAACTTCTCAATAAACAAGGTACTTTATGAAACCATCTGCTCCAGGCAAAAAAACAGCTGCAAAAAACAAAACTTTTGGCGCACAAAAAGCAAACTTTAACAAGCCCGCATCAAACAAGAGTCCAATAAATAAAAAAAGAGCTATGCCAAAGAAAGCCCTCCTTGACAGTGCTCCAAAAAAAGAGGTCAAAGAGATGTTTATGGCATGGTTTAGAAAACATAAAACTGTTGGAGCGATCATGAGTAAACAAGATGTCGTAACAAACATCCTCAAAAAAATTGATGCAAAACAAGAAAACGCACTAGCTGATGCGATGAACGAACTCAAAAGCGAAGGCTTTATCGAGGTGCAACCTGATGGCGTGACTCTTGTTTTAACACAACTCGGTGTGGACTATCTCTAACGACTAAAACTACACCAAGCCAAAAAGTGCTATAAAAAGCACTGGCGGTGTAATAACAAGCCCTACTTTCATATATTCGCCCCAGCCTATTTTCACCCCTTTTTGAGCCAAAACATGCAGCCATAGTAGTGTTGCAAGTGAGCCAATAGGTGTCATCTTTGGCCCGAGGTTTGAGCCGAGGATATTTGCATAGACAAGTGCCTCATTTCCTACATATCCTACCTGATCTATCGCGATGTCCATTATCATAATCGTTGGCATATTATTCATAACAGAACTAACAAACGCAGCTAAAAATCCCGTCCCTACAATTGCCACAAAATCCCCGTGTGTACTTAGTTCTTCTATCCATGAAGCTATAACATCTGTTAGTCCTGCGTTTTTGAGACCATAGACTACAACGTACAGACCAACACTAAACCACACCACTTGCCACGGAGCTTCTTTGATCGTTACGAGCGGTTTGACTGCTTTGTAATAGTTGGCGATAAGAAGAAAAACCAAAGCCCCACCAAGGGCAAAAACAGAGACGGGAAGATGATAGATATCGCCGATAAAATACCCCATCATAAGAAGTGCTAAAAACGCCCATGAAAAGCGAAACATTGTATGGTTTTTGATAACAGAAGAGGCCTCAGGAAGCTTAGAAACATCTACAATAAATGGAATATCTTTACGGAAATAAAGCCATAAAACTACTATAGAAGCAAAGATACTCAGTAAATTTGGCAAAAACATATTCTTTGCATATTCAACAAATCCGATATCAAAATAGCCCACTGTCACGATATTTGTGAGGTTAGAGATGACAAGAGGATTCGAAGCGCTATCACCGATAAATCCTCCCGCCATCAAAAACGCAAAGATAGCCAAAGGTTTCATCTTGAGGTACTTCATCTTTGCAAGTAAAATTGGTGTGAGGATAAGTGCCGCTCCATCATTTGCAAAAAACGCAGCAACAAGTGCTCCGAGAATGAGAATATAAACAAACATCACATGCCCGTTTCCGCGGCTGAGTTTTGCCATCTTAATCGCCGCCCACTCAAAAAATCCTATCTCATCGAGTATCAAAGAGAGGATGATGATACCAATAAACGCAAGTGTCGCATCCCAGACGATATCTACAACGCTCAAAACGTCCGCAAAATTCACAACACCAAGCAAGAGCGCCGCAATTGCTCCAACTACAGCACTCGTTCCGATTTGAACTCCGCGAGGCTGCCAGATGACAAAAATCAATGTGACTAAAAATACTAACATGGCTAAAATCATACCGTTCTCCTTTGTATTGCAGAAACTATAGCAAAATAAAATCATTAAATCAATATATGTTGATATATCAATAATATTCTGCTACAATTCTATAAATAAAGAGGAGTTGCTATGGAAATATTTCTCAAAAGTGTTGGTGCATTGAGCGATGAGACACGTGTTTTACTGCTGCGTTTTATCGATGCCAACGGTGAAGTCTGCGTTTGTGATCTTCAAAATTCGCTTGATATGATTCAATCACGCCTCTCTCGTCATCTTAAGATATTAAAAGAGGCAGGTTTTTTGAGAGTTGAGCGCAGAGGAACGTGGGCGTACTACAAGATCCGCACACCGCTTGATCGTTTCCGCCAAGAGGCACTCGAAGAGATTCGCCATCTAGGCATTGAGCTTCCAGAGTTAAAAAAAATATCTGATGCAGGTGCGTGCGGTTTAAAATAAAGAGCTTTTTTGGCTCTTTATTTTTGGCTCATAAGCACAAGCTCTAGGCTTCCACTCACATAGTTTGCAAAGAAAGTAAGAGTATCCAAATCACTTACATCAAAATCTCTTCTAGATTTATTTAACAACTCGATGATGCCTATCACTTCACGTCGCGAGTCAAAAATAGGAACAGTGATGATATTTTTCGTTGTATAGCCGCTTTTTTTATCTATCACCTGCAAAAATCTTGCATCTTCATAGGGTGCATTGACGATTTGTGGGGTCTGCGTTTGATAGGTGTCACCAACGATGCCTGAATCAAGTGCGATGACAATACGTCCAATGCCATCGCTGAGTTTTGTCCACAAAATCTCATCTTCTTTATCGACGATAAATATAGAACAGCGCTCCGTCCCCAAAAGCTTTTTCGCTTCATCCGCTATAAGTTTCAAGGTATTTTCTATATCTCCCAGAGCCATAAGCTTCTGTCCAAACTCGGCGATTTGATTATATGTTTTCATCATTTGCTGTCTTCTTTGAGATAAAGGTTTGTAAGTTCTAAAAATCCACTCACGTAATGTGCAAAAAATATCATAAATCGCACATCATCCATATCAAAACCGCCCTCTTTGTTGAGCAACTCTAAGATACCGATAATCTGGCGTTTGGAGTTGAAAATAGGCGCTGTAATAATGCTATCTGTTCTATAACCGCTCTCTTTATCCACTTCTGGAAGAAAGTACTCATTTGTATAAGGATTATTTTCAAGTATAGGTTTTCTTGCGCTTATCGTCTGTCCAACGATACCTTTATCGGATGCTACACTTATCTTCTCTACACCATCTGCAAGTGTCGTCCACAGCTCTTTTTTATCTGCGTCATACATAAATATAGAACATCTATCTGCATGAATAACGTCTTTGGCATATTTGGATATGAGTGGCAAACCTTCTGCAATTGAACGTTTACGTAAAAGCTCTCTGCCAAACGCAGCAAGTTTGGAATATGTATCTGCATATTTCATAGCGTAATGCCTTTTATTTTAATTTGCAAATATTATACCAAACGCAGCGAGCCATAGCAACTTAAAGTAAAAAGGAACTCTGCAACGTGCTGCGTTTGGCTAGGCTTTTTCTATGCTCACGCCGTTATCATGTAAAAATTTAGAAATAATCTCTGAGTTCGTGTGTTCATAGGGTTTTGCGTAAACGATGCGTTTAATACCGCTTGCAATAAGATTTTTACTACATTCGCTGCAAGGCTCAAGGGTAACATAGATCGTCGCCCCTTCGATGGAGATACCTTTTCTCGCTGCCCAGATGATAGCGTTCATCTCTGCATGTATCTCATACGTCTTAGACCATTCATGATGCTCGTTCGTGTACTTTCCATCCCAATGATCGCAGCAGTTTTTATAACCAGCAGGTGTTCCGTTGTAGCCTGTGCTGAGTATTCTTCCGTCTTTTACGATGACGGCTCCAACTTGCTTGGAGACACATTTTGAAGCACCAGCTATCTCAGTGGCAATATTTATAAAGTTTGTATCATTTAGCATAGGCTGCGTTTACTATGGAAGTCTGATGATATTAATATCAGTGTTTTGACGAAGACGTAAAAAGTAGTCGCCAAGAACTTGTTCACGCTGATCTTCCATGATTTTGTTCATGATTTGGTTTTTGACACTCTCGATACCGCCCTCTTTTGCAGAGACTACACTTTTGAGATAAAAGCTCATGAAAGCGCCTTTGCCATCAGGAACGATTTGCGTAAAAGAGTTGAGTTTTGTCTTCTCAAGCAAAGCGGCAAGTTCAGGAGAGATTTTCTCATACGGGAGTGCTTGTTCCATAGATGTAATGTCAGGAGAATAAAACATAGGATTGTCTATCTTTTCTTGAAGTCTTGCTTGATCCTTGGATGTATAAATCATAACACCAAAAGAGCTTGGATGTGTAAAATCTGCCTGATGCAAATCATAGTATTCTTGAACTTCACTCTCAGATGGAGGATTCATAGCCGAGTAAGAGATCGCTGCGTAGAGTTTTTGACTGAGAAGTTTTTCTTCTACTTTTTCTTTGAGTTCGGTTGAGCTGAGACCATTTGCGTTTCGCACAGCTTCATAAAACTCGCTCACACCGAGGTTGTTTCTCGCCGCTGTTGCTTTAATATCTTCATACACTTCTTCGCTTGAGACACTGAGCTTTTTCTCTTGGATCTCTATCTCCTCGAGTGCTTTACGGATAAGAATATCGGAGGCTTTTTTTGCATCAACATTAGAGAGTGCCATCTCTTGTTTTACATCAAAAAGCGTGATAGCTTTCTCTTTGACGACGACAGAAACGCCATCAATAATCTCTGCGTTTAACAAAGAAGCGAAAATAAGTGTGAGAAATATTTTGTACATACCAAAACCTGTGCGTGAAAATTTGAAAGTTATTTTACCCATCTTTAACCAACAATAGCCTAAAATTGCGCAACTATTAACTCAAAGGCTTTTCATGGTTGTCACTCGTTTTGCTCCAAGTCCTACAGGCTATCTACACATTGGTGGTCTCAGAACCGCACTTTTTTCCTATCTTTGGGCGAAAAAAAACGGCGGAACATTTTTGCTTCGTATCGAAGATACAGATAAGGCAAGAAACTCCGAAGAAGCGGCGATCGCTATCGTTAACGCTTTTGAGTGGCTTGGTCTTGCACACGATGGTGAGATCACCTACCAATCCAAACGCGACGATATCTATGCAAAATATATCAAGCAACTTCTTGATGAGGGCAAAGCTTACAAATGCTACATGAGCAAAGACGAACTCACAGAGCTTCGTGAAACGCAGATGGCGAACAAACAAAGAACGATGTATGACGGAAGATACCGTGATTTTGATGGAACACCACCAGAAGGCGCTGAAGCTGTTATCCGTATCAAAGCGCCAACAAGCGGACCTATCGTCGTAAAAGACGGAGTCAAAGGTGATATCACTTTTCAAGCTGAAGACATTTTGGATGATTTTGTTATCGCAAGAGCTGACGGAAGCCCGACGTATAACTTTGTCGTGGCAGTTGATGATGCGCTCATGGGTGTGACGGAAGTTATTCGTGGGGATGATCACCTCTCAAATACACCAAAGCAAATTGTCGTTTACGAGGCACTAGGATTTACTATTCCTGCGTTTTATCATGTACCGATGATCCACAACTCTGAGGGCAAAAAACTCTCCAAACGCGACGGTGCAACGGATGTTATGGCCTATAAAGATATGGGATATACACCTGCATCACTCCTAAACTTTTTGGTGCGTTTGGGCTGGAGTCACGGGGATCAGGAGATATTTTCTATGGATGAAATGATTGAACTTTTCAACCCAAAAGATATCAACAAATCAGCATCAATCTACAACACAGAAAAGCTTGACTGGCTCAGCTCTCACTATATCAAAAATATGCCCAACAAGCAGCTTGCGGAACTCCTGGAGTTTTATGGTCTTGTTTTGACTTCACATGACAAAAGAGAGATTTTGCTTGATTCACTCAAAGAGCGAGCAAAAACACTCAAAGAACTTGCAGAACTTACAAAAGAGGTGCTTGCGACACCTGTAAGCTATGATGAAAAAGCAGTTGCAAAAGGCTTCAAAGCTGATGCTGCAGAAATCCTCAACGCTTTTGCTGCAAAGATAAACGCAGCAGAGGAGTTGCATCTTCCAAGTGACTACCACCACCTTATGGAAGCAGTCGTTCAAGAGATGGAGATAGGATTTGGCAAGATAGGTCAGCCTCTTCGTATCGCACTTTTAGGCAAACTGAGCGGTCCAGGACTTGATAATGTCATGGCAATCATCGGTAAAGAAGAAACACTGCTTCGAATTGCAAACGCAATCAAAGCGAATGCTTAATATTTTCCAAAACTAAAGGAGAGCTTGTGAGCAAACTCTTAAAAATCTTTTTACTCTTGACAAGCTCTTGCGTTTTCTTAAACGCAGATGAGCAAGCTCTCTCAGAAGTACTTGCAACACAAACGAACGATGAATATCAAATACAAAAAAGTATGGAAGCTAGAATTCGTCTTTCGTATGAAGAGCTTCCTCTATCCGACAAAGACACAATGGGCATCGTTGGAATACACTACGATATTTTTCCCTTTGAATCTTTACCGTATCTCTACAGTGGCTTAGGCATATATGGAGCAGCGACTGGAAAAGAAGGCGGTTTTTTTGCGCTTGGATATACACTAGGTGCCAAGTACCCCGTGCTAGAGAGCACTTATCTTGATGCTGGCCTCTTTATCGGAGGTGGTGGCGGTTCTAATGAGACCTTTCCCGGTCCTGGATTGATGACGCGAGCACATTTTGGAGTTGAGCAAAAGTATAAAAACACTGCGTTTAAACTTGGAATCGCACGTACTGACTTTCCAGAAACACTCAATAGTCAATATGCTGAAGATTATCACGCTTATGTTGGAATCGCTATTGATAACGATGCTTGGGAAAATATCGCATCGAGTGAGAATCTTCAGCTTGCCCCATTTGATGGCACATACCATCTCTTAAGAATCTCTCCTTCTGTGATGTACTACAAGATAGATGACAAACCGACCAAAAGAGCAGATAGATATTCAGGAGATGAGGCTTATCAGGCAGATATGACTCTACTTGGTATTCAAGTTGAACGCTTTGTTGATGAGAATATTTTCCTCTCTTTTGAAGCCTATGGTGCGGGAAAAAATGCGGCTGGATATGCCACAATCCATACCGGAGCGGGATATGTCTTACCCATCACTTCTTATCTCAACTGGGAAAATAAACTCTTGCTCGGCTTAGCTGGAGATGGAAGGATAGATACTGGTGGAGGCTTGATAGTCCAGCCTATGACTGGTCTAAGTGTTCCACTAAGTGACTCACTCTCTTTGAAAAGTATGATTGGTCGCACCTACGCTCCAGATGGACGTTTGAGTGCGACAACTGTAGATATGGCGCTAAGCTGGCAAGCTACAGCTCCAAGTGCAAAAAAAGGTATGTATAAATTTGATACAAAAAAATTATCCTCTCTGTCATGGAATATGGCATCAGGCGTAAAATTTTACAGACCGGATGCATCTGTCAAACAATCCAATGGTACAGCCTTTGATGAAACATTGGGTCTCGTTGGTTTTGATCTCGGAGTTCCACTCAATGATTATCTAGACGCAATAGGAAATACTTACTGGGCAGCAAGTGGAAATATCGGCTCTTATGCTGAGGGGATGTTTGGACTAAAAGCACATACAAAGCCACTTACTCGTTTCAAAATCTCTCCTATGATAAGCGCAGAAGGCGGCGTCGCTGGTGGTGGTTCTATGGAGGTTGATGGAGTTTTATGCCAAGTGACAACTGGAGTTTCTATACCTACAAAGTTAGGCTTTGATGTAGAACTCAATGCAGGAAGAGTACAAACAACTGGAACTTCTTTCATGGCAGATGTTTATACTTTAAAATTAAACTGGAAGCAAATCTCTCTTTTCAAAAATTAAAAATTTTATTTACTCCCCAAAAAAGAATGTTTAGCGGTGCGAACAGCTAAATTTTTCTTTTATCATCAATATCTTAGAACTATTGTATACTTTAGGACACTTACTAGACACAGTTGTTATAGGATGTCATATGAATCGTATTAAACTTGGACCAGATTTGTATTGGGATAAAGAAAGAAAAATTCTCACTACTCATACTATCGCAATCACTTTGTCTAATTCACTCAAAGCCTGCTTGGAGTATCTCATCAAAAGAAGAGGATATCCAGCGCAGAGTCAAGATATATTTAATTATGTTTGGAAAGAGTATGAAAAAGATTTTTCTTCAAAAAGTGTTCGCTCTCTTATCAGTGAACTGCGCAAAAAAGTCCCTGCTCTCAAGATCACGAACTATTATGGTGGTTTGTATGCACTTGAAAAGTATCGTGAATTAATACCTGACATCCAAGAATATTTTTTTGATATTTTAGACCAAGCTAAAAATGGTATCACCATTACAGACCCCAATCAAGAAGATAATCCTGTTATATATACAAATGAAGCATTTGTTGATACTTTTGGCTATAGCGTTGAAGAAGTTTTAGGTCGTAATCCACGTTATTTACAAAATGAAGATACAGAACAAGATGTTTTGAAAGATATTCGAGAAGCAATACGGAACAGAGTTGCTATTACTGCTCTCCTAAGAAACTATCACAAAAATGGAACGTTAGTCTATAACGAAGTAACGATTTCTCCTATTTTTGATAAAAAAACACTTGAACTCAAATACTTTCTTGGGATACAAAGAGATATTACATCCTTATACACACTTATGAAAAAGGTCGAATCAGAAGATGCAAATGCAGCATATCCTAAACCAAAATACTAATTATTTGAGCGATGTTATCAGTTCTCTTAATATACCTATTTTATTTACTCATTTAGACTATAGCGTTGAGGCACTTAATGAAGCAGGAAAAAATTTATATACTAAACAAGAGGCTATTTTAAATAAAAAATGTTATCACCTAAAATGCTGTGTTAATTTGGAATGTGAATATGCAGAGATAAAAATATGTCCGATTGAATTCATCAAAAAAAATCTCAAGCCAGTAACATTGCGTCATACACATAAAGATGAGCATAAGAAAAAACATCATTTTGAAATTATTATGCATCCTTATTTTGATAATAATGGAGACCTTCTAGGCGTACTGGAAACTTGGTATGAAATCACTCAATATATAGATAAAGAGCAAAAACTCCTAGATGAAAAACAAATTTACTATCACAGTTCTATGTATGATCCATTGACTAAACTACCCAATAGAAGGCTTTTAATGGATAGGATTGAACAAGCAATTCATCGTAAAAGCCGTACAAAAAAAACGTTTGGACTTTACTTCTTAGATTTAGATTTATTTAAAGAGGTCAATGATACTTTTGGACATCATGGAGGTGATCTTCTTCTTGTCCAAGTTGCAAATCGCCTACAAAAAATTTTACGCAAAGGAGATACCGTAGCAAGACTTGGAGGTGATGAGTTTATACTCATTATTGGAAACGCAAGTAATCTAGATCATTATGAGAAAATTGCACAAAAAATAATTGCTCAATTTACACTCTCCTTTGATTTAAAAACTGCATCCGTATTTATAGGATGTAGCATAGGGATAAGTCTCTTTCCTCATAATGGTGATGATGCATTGATGCTTTTATCATGTGCAGACTCTGCAATGTATAGTGCAAAAAAAAATGGTCGCAAGCAATATGCTTTTTATAGCGATCAGCTAATTGCTCAATAAAAATACTTATTTCGAATTATAGGAGACAATATGCTAAGTGATACACAAAATACGTCACTACGAACAAGGCTCAAGATACTCACCAAACCTTTTCATGACTCTCTAGAAGCTACGCCACTTGCAATTGTACTCGCCTCTGGAGAAATTTCTCGTGAGCAGTATATTTCTTACCTCAAAGCGCTTTATATTCTACACAAACGGGTAGAACCCGCAATATGTGCTATGCCTGAATGGGAAAATTATTTACTCGACCCGCATCTTCATATGCGACTAGATCTTCTCATAGCCGATCTAGAAGCACTTGGTATATTTACAGAAAGTCTAACTCCAAATAAAATTTTAAATACTGAGGATTCTTTTGCAAAAGCGATTGGTATGTTGTATGTCCTAGAAGGCTCAACAATGGGTGGAAAACTGCTCTCTCAAAGACTCACACATATCAAAGGCAAAGAGAACTTTCCTGTCAATAACTATTTTAATGCTTACGAACATCAGACTATAAAACGTTGGGGTGAATACTGCAACTTTTTATCAGAGTATGAACACAAAAATCCTCAAGATTCATCTGAAATTATCTTAGGTGCGTGCAGTATGTTTTTAGAGATAGAGGAGATCCTTCTTGCAATCAATTAATCTGCAAGAATGCGAAAAAGAACCCATACATATACCAGGCTTTATTCAGCCTTATGGTATAGCTATCTCTTATAACAAAACCTCAAATCTCATAACTGGAGCAAGTGATAATTTTGAAAATGCGGCTGCGTTTATAGGAACATCTCTTAGCATGAATCTCCATTCAGAACTGCTCCTAAAGATGGCGCAACTAAATACAGATGCAAAGCAACAAATATTTTACAATATACAACCATTTTCCCTTGATTCTACATTATACAACGCTAAAAATTATAATGTTATTTGGAGTAACTCCCAAGAAGAAGGAATACTCGAATTCCTTGCATTTAAACAAGATCCTATAAAAGAGAATAATAATTTTCTTATTGCTGAGAGCTTTGAACGCATACTTATACATAGACAAATTGAAGAAATTTGTTTGCAAGGAGCTTTGGAGATACAAAAAAATACTGGATTTGATAGAGTCATGGTATATCAGTTTGACGCCTCATATAACGGTTGTGTTATAGCCGAAACAAAGCATGAGGGCATGATTCCTTATCTTAATTTGAACTTTCCCTCTTCGGACATTCCACCCCAAGCACGTGAACTTTATAAAAAACAAACAGTTCGAGTCATTAGTGACATATCCTATACACCGATTGGTTTTCTTAGAGATGCCTCCTTGCAACCTTTAGATATGACATACAGTTATTTACGTAGCGTTTCACCTATACATTTGGAATATCTTAAAAATATGAGTGTTGGAGCAACACTAACGATCTCAATTATAATCGATGATAAACTTTGGGGTCTAATCGCATGTCACCATCGAAAAAAACATGTTATTAGCTTAGAACAGCTTGACTTCAGTAGAGCTTTTGGTGTTTTATTCTCAGGAGTATTAAAAGCGAGAATCGATGGCTTTTACAAGAGTCGTAACGTACATCTTCTCTCTACTCTTGAAACCATTATAAATGGATTACGACTAGAAGATTTGGGAAATAAAAACATCTTTGATGTTCTTTCACAAAATGGTGTTCTTTTTCGCACTTTATTCCAAAGCAATAACTTTAGTTTGATTATTAAAAATGAGGTTTATATTACAAAAAAAGATTGTGAAAAAACAAATATTTTAAAACTACTCTCTTTAGTAAGCCCAAAAATGCGTAATAATCTTTTTTATACATCGAATCTTAAAAATGAATTTCCAGAACTTGAAGAAAAAATTTTAACTGAATGTTCTGGAATCTTATGTATAAAAATTACAGGAGATTTTGAAAGTTTTTGGATATGGACGAGAAAAGAAAAGCCTCAAACACTAACTTGGGGTGGTGATCCACAGAATAAAGTTATCATTAAAGCTGATGGTAAGATATCTCCTCGTGCTTCGTTCGCAGCTTTTAAAGAGATAGTCAAATACCAATCAGATCATTGGCATCAAGCTGACATAGACTTTGCACCACATTTTATATCAAGCATCAAGAATCTTTATAAAGCGCTTACTTCTCAAACTCAAGTAACACTCACACAAAAAAAGATTCGTGCAATGGAAGATGAAAAAACACTTCACTATGGTGAACTTTTAGAAAGTTTAGTAAACCTTATAGAAAAACGTGATGCATATACCGCAGGACATACAGCACGTGTTGCAAACTACTGCTCCATCATCGCTGATGAAATGAATTTAACAAAATTAGATAAAGAACAACTCTACGAAGCTGCGATATTGCATGATATAGGAAAAATAGTAGTACCAGATGCTATTTTACTTAAGCCAGGGAAACTCAGTCAAGCCGAATATGCTCTTATCAAAACTCACCTAAACGCAGGATATGAAATACTAAAGAGGATTTCTTACTACGCTCCGCTTGCTGAAATTATGCTTTATCATCATGAAAAATATAATGGATCAGGCTACCCAAAAGGCGTAAAAGGAGATGAAATCCCTCTTACAGCTCACATAATGATCGTTGCAGATTCAATCGATGCAATGACGAGTAACCGCATTTACCAATCTCGTAAAACTATAGAAGAAGCAATAGATGAAATTGTCCTCTACCGTGGTATATGGTACCATCCTGCTGTTGTAGATGCCTGTGTTCGCATAATAAAATCTTTTAAAATAAACACCCATGTATCGCAAATTCCAAGTACAAATACCGAAAAAGCACGCTTTTCATACTATTTTCAAGATCAACTTACAGGTCTTTATAACGAGTCCTATCTCAAAATGATTACCGACAATTTGATTCAAAATGTTTTTTATC
Organism: Sulfurimonas sp.; assembly: GCA_028687935.1. Taxonomy (GTDB): domain Bacteria; phylum Campylobacterota; class Campylobacteria; order Campylobacterales; family Sulfurimonadaceae; genus Sulfurimonas. The sequence continues at coordinate 42,752 of JAQTZE010000012.1, read as the reverse complement.
CCTATTTTTTACTGATAGAAATAGAAGAGATGTCGCTTTATAATAAAGAGCATGGCTGGCATGCAGGTAATGTATATATTCAAGATATAAGCAACAAACTTCAAAATATTTTTCCAAATGAACATATTTTTAGAATCTTCGGAGATGATTTCGTTATAGGATGTACTAGTGTGCAAATAGCAGCAAAATTTCAAGAAACTTTACTAAGCAATAAAATTTCTGCTATATCTATTAAACAACTCAATATTCATGAAACTATTAAAATGCTTTTAGAATAAGGGCTAAATTATTTGAGTTCTATATGAAAGATCTCATCGAGCATGATGAGCAGCTCATTTTTCGCAGAACCTGCAAAGCTGTTTTCTAAAAAGTGGTTGATCCCTTTTCCTGCGTGTTGCACGAGCGGAATGAGCTTGATACCCGTAATTTCTGAGATAAAATGCGACTTGTCGCCCTCTTCATAAGCATGAAGCAAGATGGAGCGCGAAAAGTTGTTGAGTATATGATAGTAGATATGTAAAAATTCCGCTTCGAGGACTTCAAGGCCATAGAGATGTGTCGCTATCTTCCACTCATGAGCGGCAATTGGGTGTACTTTATCAGGTTTGACCGTGATGCCTATCTCCTCTTTTATCTCACGGACAAGCGCGTCTAGGAGCTCTTCTCCCTCATCCACAGTGCCACCTGGGAAACCCATGCGCCCATCCCATCTATCTATCATGATGATGGCAGGACAGCGCATCTCTTTGATATCGTCGTTAAAATATTTCCAAGGAGATATTTCTTTGACATAGATTGCCAAAAAGACTGCGTTTTTCTTGTCTCTGTAAAGATCTCCAAATTCTACTCTTTGCATATGCTCAACCATACCTTCTACTCTAAATAATTTTGAAATATTACAGCAAGTTAACTTATGTTCATCATTGAGCAGAATAGTTTTAATGTTCAGCTTTCAAAAAAACATTGCTATAAAGTTCATAAAAAATACAGTTTGACGACTTTATAACGACTTTGTTGGGGTATGATTAGGTTATTAGTTATTAGAAGGTTACACATTGCTATCACTATTAAAATCCATGGATATATTGCTTGTCGAAGATGAAGTTCAAATGCAACAACACCTAAAAGATACATTTGAGTACTTTTTTGGACATGTACATGTCGCAAATGACGGGCTAGAAGCACTGAAGATTTTAAAATCTCAGAGAGTAGATGCTCTTTTTACAGATTATGAAATGCCAAATTTTAGTGGCTATGAGTTAATAAAAGAGATTCGAACAAACAATAAAAAAATACCAATTACTATCATCAGCGATCATGATGAGAAAGATATACTTCTCTCCTGCATTTCACTTGGTCTCTCAGGCTATTTGCTCAAACCTCTTAAATACGAAGTTCTCAAAAAATTTCTAGAAAATTTTGCCCATGAACTTGAAAAAAATGGTACCTTAAAACATCGATTTTCCACTCAGCATTGCTTGAACATCGCAACCAATACACTCAAGAATAACACCACTTTACATGTTTTGACAAAAATGGAAATTCGTTTTTTACAATTGATGATTAGCAACATAGGCGAAATAGTCAGCTTTGAAAAAATGGATGACACACTTTTTGAATTTGAAGTATCACACAACTCCATTAAGAACCTTATCTACAGACTTAAAAAAAAGTATGATTTTAACTATATTAAAAATGTTAAAAATGTTGGATACATTCTTGTTCAGGATAATTAAACTCCCTCTTCTCTTTATAAGCAATGCATTTACTAAAGAGATAAGGTCAAAATGCAAAAGATAAATCTACAAAAGGTCGATGCTTCTTTTGTAGAGACAAACAATATACCACTAAAAGAAAAATTGTCTCGACTTGCTGCGTTACTGCTTTCAAACAGCGCTTATATAGATAAAGATTTACACATCCATTGTGATGATGAGGGTTTAAGTATTCATACTTCTAGTGATGATTTGAGGTCGAAAAAAACCATAGAGATCCCAAACGATCTTATGCCAAGAGTCGATGAATATACCTTTGAAATCAAAAATGATATGCTCCTCTGTAGCGCGAATAATACGCAAACAAACCCGCTGCAAAAAGAGATAATGTGTCTGATGATCGATATTTATAATCTCACATCAAAAATATCTTTTCATAAAGCATCCAATATTTTTTATAATTTAAAAGCAGATAGAGAATTTTTGGAGCTACTTCTCTTACCAATACAAAGTAAAAAAATAGAAAAATATGTAAAATATTTAGATGATGAGCAGTATGAGACTCTTTTAATCGAGAGCTTTTTAGGGTCGAGGGAATTTAATCTTGAAGGTGATGAGAGCTCACGATATGTGCTATTGCCTCTGCTTGATTATCTCAATCACAAAGTACTTGGTTCAGGCTTTTTTCTAAGCCAAAACAGCATCTATGTCCAAAATGCGCCGACAAAAGAGTCGAGTGAATTGTTTGTCTCTTACAGCTATTATGATGCACTTGAGACACTGCTCTATTATGGATTTTCTGATGTCGCTTCGCCTTTGTATTTTTCTCTTCCGATGAAGATAGTGCTCAAGAACAATATCATTTTAGAGATCCAAAACGCAGGCTTTAGGAAAATGGAAAATGAGTATATTCCACAAACGCTTGCTCACCTTAGCGAGATCATCCCTCTCATCACAAAAGTCAATACTACTAAAGTTGTGATAAGCAAACTGCTTATTCCAAATATACAGCTTCCCTTTGCTCTGAGAAAATTTTTGCATCTAGTTTTGAATGAACTTGGGATAGAAAACAAGCAAGAAACAAGGCTGATTTTCATAAAAGAGATAGAAAAAGAGATGATTTTTTATAATATGGCTCACTATAAAAAGTTAGAAGAGCTACTAGAGAGTATGAGAGAAGATACAAAAATCACTCCTTTTGCATACAAGCAACTCAACACTCTCATCAAGCATAACTTAAACCATCTCAACAACTACGGTAAGTGGTTTGAAGAATAAACGAGTAAAGCATCACGCAACACTAGCTATTTTACAGATAGAATTACTATGGCGACTTTGTAACGACTTTAATTTGCTATACTTTTTGCAAACTATTTTTACGGGGGTAAGAAGATGAAAAACACAGTTGACTATAAGTCACGATTTCGGATATTAAAAGGCGGGAAAATCTCGCTAGTGGTGAGCGCATTGCTCGTTGGAAGTATAGTAAATGTAACTCAGGCTCAAGCTGCTCCTTTCACAGTACTGACTGAAAATACAACTCTAGATAGTAATACCTCGGCACAATCTTTTAGGCTTGATGCTGATATAAATGTTACTGTAGCTGGAGATTTAAATGTTTCTGGTGATACTGCACTCTCTCTGGATACGAATGGGTCTGTTTCGAGTATTAATGTAAACAATGACGCCAATGTTACATCAACATCAGCAACATCAGCAACATCATATATATCATCAATATCAACAAAAGCTTCATCAACTGGTATTCTTGTGACTTCTAGTACCAATAGCAACAATGCTAGTATCACAAACTCAGGGACTATCACTGCTGCTGTTACAGATAAGAGTCGCGTCACCACATATTACGGTAATGCTTCAAGTTATACAAATGCTCAAGGAATTTCTATAACCAATCATAACAATGGCACTATTACTAACTCAGGAGCTATTGCTGCTACTGCTACAAGTGATACCTTTTCATATTCTGGTGCTGCTTCGAGCAATACAAATGCTACTGGTATTAGTATAAGTAGTTATAACAATGATGGCAATATTAGCAACACAGGAATTATCACTGCTACCGCTACAGCCACAAGTGAAGTCTCTGCATATTACGATAATAGTTCAAGTAGTGCAAATGCTCAAGGAATTTCTATAGCTAATAGTAATAGTGGCACTATTACTAACTCTGGAGATATTAATGCTGTTGTTATAAGTAACGCCGACTCATTTAAGGGTTTTGCTTATAGCAGTGCAAATGCTCAGGGAATTTCTATAGGTGAAGACAATAGTGGTACTATTACTAATTCAGGAACTATTACTGCCGCTGCAACCGCTACAAGTAATGCCAACTCATATTATGGGGCTGCTGCAAGCAGTGCAGATACTCAGGGAATTTCTATAGCTAATAATAATAATGGCACTATTAGTAACTCAGGAGCCATTACTGCCACTGCTACTTCTACAAGTACTGTCAACGGATCTCAAAAATATTCTTCACGCAATACCAATGCTACTGGTATTTTAATAGGTAATAGTAATTATGGCACTATTAGCAACTCTGGAGATATTAATGCTACATCTTTCAATAATGGTGAAGCGTATGGTATACATATAGAGAGCAATAATAACGGAACTATAGAAAATACAGCAACAGGTAATATAACTGTCTCAGCACCCTATTCTGCTTATGGTATAGCCGCTGATAATACGATGAATAGTGATTCATCTATAGTAAATGCAGGAACGATAAATGTTGCTTCTACTTCAAGTGGTGCTTATGGTATTTATGCTGATAGGATGAATTACAACTCATCTATCACAAATGAGGCAACAGGTACTATAACTGTCTTATCAGGTGAAGATGCTAAGGGTATAGCCACTTATACTATGTATAGTGATTCATCCATAGTAAACGCAGGAGCAATAGATGTCAATTCTACTTCAAGTCGTGCTTCTGGTATTACTGCTGATAGTATGTACGACAACTCATCTATCACAAATGAGGCAACAGGTACTATAACTGTCTCTGCGAATGAGGCATACGGTATACAAACCCAATATTTATATGGCAATACAAAAGTTGTAAACAACGGAACAATCACTGTGGATGGAAGTACTACCGCTTACGGTATTCAGGCCTCTTATATCTATGATACTTCTAGCATACAAAACAATGGCACAATCACCGCAACTCTCAATGGTGAAGCGGATCAAGGTGCTTATTCTATTTATGTAGGTTATGTAAATAGTAGTTTGCCACCTCTCTCTCCTGCGCTTATTGCGAGTTACCCTGATGTAGCTACTGTTCTCAATGACACGGAGGGAAAACTCTACGGAAATATCAATGTAGCTCGTACACTTACCAACAAAGGTCTTATCTCTCTGCCTCATAACGCAAATGGAGAAGATAGTGCATATATCAGTAACTTCACACAAACAAGTACGGGTATCTTAGAGATAGGACTCTTTAGCGGGGAAGATGGAAGCGTTGCAAACACCTACTCTCAACTCTCTACAAACACAGCGACTTTTGAAAGTGGCTCGACTATTAAAGTAGATGTGAAGACACTTGCAGATTATCAAAAACCTCTCATCGGTCAAACACTCACAGATGTTGTCACAGCAAGCAATGCCTTAACGATTGATGGACCATTAAATATTGCAGATAACTCTGTGCTTATAAAGTTCAACTATTTTACATCTGGCACAAATGGAAGTGATGGTGCAATCAATTTAAACATCGTTCAAGAAAGCACTATCTTGGATTCTACCATTGCAGGAGGGGGAAATACAAACACCCAAAGTGCAGCAGCAGCTTTGACTACAATCAGCGAAGATGGCAATCCTGTATTTGATCCGTTCCTTCTGAGCAATAGTGGAACAAACGCGCAACTTGCAGCAGCAGTCCAAAGCACAACTCCACTCGGAACAACAGCAAGTGTAGGAGCAAGTGGACAGATCATGACTGGTATGCAAGGTATCGTAGATATGAGACAGACTGTCAATGCAGGTGGAAGTAATGGTATGAACTCTGGAGATGAACTTCTCAAAGAGAAACATGCTTGGATCAAACCATACACTTCATTTGGTTCTCAAGATAACAAAGACGGTATCAACGGCTTTGGAGTAAGAGCAAATGGATTTGGACTTGGTGTGGATGGTGAGTATGCCAAAAATGAGAAAATCGGTTTAGCCTTCTTCTATACAAAAGCGTATGTAGATGTAAATAATGTAGCACAAACTTCAGAGCTTGATGTCCTCAGCACACTTGTCTATGGAAATATGCCACTCTTCAATGATGAAGTAAGCTTCCTCTATCAACTTGGTTATGCTTGGCAGAATACTTCTACAACGAGAAATATTGCTGGCGGTCCTACTGCAAACGCAGACTATACAAGTTCTACGGCAGCACTTGACCTTAAACTTATGAAAACGATTGATGTAAGTAATAAGCTGATAGTACAGCCTATGGTTCAAGCAAGTTATAGACACTATAAAAACCCTTCATACAGTGAAACAGATGCAGGAATATTCAATCTTCAAGCGGATAGCTTTAGTGCTGATGAGATGATTGCTGGTGTTGGTGGTATCGCTCACTATAGAGTAGATAAAGATTCAGGTTTCATAGCAAACGCAAATGTAGGCTATGACTTTAGAAATGATATCTCTACAGTTACGACTGCATATCAAGGTGCTCCAACAACTACATTCAATACTGCAGGTATTGACAATGGAAGATGGGGTTATGATGCTGGTGTAGGGTATGAAATAGACAATGTTCTTGGTGGTGAAATCAACTTCATGTATAACTACCAAGCAAAAGGTACTGCGTTTAGAAACAATACTCTCTCTACTAAGTATGTGTTGAAATTCTAATCTTTTCTGCAACGTTTATATATCCGATTTTTTTCGGATATATAACACTTTTTTCTATCACATAAATCTTTTTTAGCTACAATCAAATATCAATAATATTGGAATAAACACACATGAACCAAACGCAAACAAAAACTCCGCCTCCTCAAAATATTGACTTCACCTATTCAGTAAATGTTGTCGAACTTCTCAAGCAGATGAAATCTACAATCGCGATGAGTACCTACCAAAGCGGTAAGATAATTTTGATGGGGCAAGAGAACGATGCGTTTGATATACGCTACAAAGAGTTTCCTCGTCCGATGGGAATGTACGCAAACGCAGGAAAGATATGGGCAGGACTAGGTCATGGAATCTATCAGTTTGCAAACTTCAGCGGAGTTGCACCAAAACTCGAAGGGGCTGCGTTTGATGCTTGCTATATGCCTCAAAATATCCATTTTACAGCAGATATTGATATCCATGAGATGGAGTACTGCAAAGATGAGCTCTATTTTATCAATACAAAGTTTTCATGTCTGTGTATCAAAGATCCAAACAGCAGCTTCAAACCTATCTGGAAACCGCCTTTTATAACATTTTTACAACCAACTGACAAATGCCATCTCAATGGCTTTTGTACTCGTGATGGTGAACCAAGATATGTAACTGCACTTGGAGAGACAGATGAGCCACTTGGCTGGAGAGCCAACAAAGCAAACGGCGGCATCCTCATGGATATAAAAACCAATGAGATTTTGCTTCGAGGTCTCAGTATGCCACACTCACCAAGATGGCATCAGGAAAAACTCTGGGTACTTGAATCAGGCAAAGGGGCTCTTTCGTATTTCGATTTTGAAAAAAAAGAGCTCATAGAGGTTGCATCACTTCCAGGATTTACTCGCGGCATCCAGATGGTCGGCGACTTTGCGTTTATCGGTCTCTCAAAAGTAAGGGAGAGTGCAACATTTAGCGGACTTCCTATCACAAAACTCCCTAAGCGTGTAAGTGGCGTATGGGTTGTCAATATCAAAACAGGAAAAATCATCTCCTTTATAGAGTTCACAAGCGGCGTGGATGAAGTCTTCGCAGTAAGTGTGCTTCCTCATACAAAAATGGAGATGTTTGACTTTAATAGTGACTACTCAAAAGCAAACTATATCATCTCAAATGATGATATAGCGCAGATAAAAATGCCTGAGAGTGATATAGAACGTGCCGCACCGCTTTTTGAAAAAGGAACAGACCTCTTCAATGAAAATAAAAAAGAAGAGGCGATAGAAGAGTTCAAAAAAGCACTTGCAATCCAGAGTGACTATCTCCCTGCCACATTTAATATGGCTGTGGCACTTGGGGATTTGGGCAGATATGATGAAGCGCTTGAGATACTCCAAGAAGTGATGGACAAAGATGCTTCCATCCTTGAGACTTATGACTCTTTGGGTTATGTCTACTATAAAAAAGGCGACTTCAAGTCTGCACAAACGCAGTACAACACAATCCTTGAACTTGATCCTAAAAACGCAAAAGCGAAAAACTCACTTGAAATCTTACAACGAGAAGAAAATGCAAAATCTTAAGCTCCAATTTGTCTATCAGAACCTTTCGCAAGAACAAAAACAGGGCATCATAAAACTCTGGACGAGTTCTGGAGTTCTTCCTCAAAATGAGGCACTCAGAAGAGTTGAGCAAGTCTCAACACTTGTTCTCTTTGGCAGTGAGATAGTTGGAGTAAGTACAGCCTACACAGCAGAACTAAAAGTTCTCAATGAAAGCTATTTTTTTATCAGAGCATTTATCAAAGAAGAGTACCGAGGAAGCCTTGCACTTAGAACAAAACTTATGCAATTGAACTTTTTTGAGCTCAAAAAAAGTTATGCACAAGAGGCTAAAGGAATCGTTCTCGAACTTGAAAACCAAAAACTAGCCCATTTGGGTGAACACACAAACTACATGACAAAACGCGGCTACACCTACGCTGGCAAAAGTGAAAGAGCTCTGCAACTTTGGTATGTAAAGTTTGATGAACCAGAGGGGATATTTATCAATCTTTGAGTTAAAATCTTTAGATATAAAGGAACAGAGCATTGAACTTTACAATCGATAAAGCCTCCCCAAAAGAGAGAGAAGATATTCTCAATGTTTTAAGACCTTGGAATATGCATCGTATTCCATCAGCTGAAGCCGAAGAGATAGACTTTAACTGTTTTTTTGTTGCAAAAATATCCGATAAAATAGTCGGTGTAGCTGGATATAAAATTATCAGTAAAGATATAGGCACGACTAGGTCTCTTGCTGTTTATCCGGAGCTTCAAGGCTCTGGCATTGGGGAAGCACTTCAAGATAGAAGACTGCAAGCCATGTATGAACTTGGTATCAAAAAAGTTTTAACAGAGTCGGATCGTTTTGAAATCATCCTTTGGTATAAAAAGAAATATGGATATAGTGAAATAGGAAAGCAAAAGAAATTATCCAATCATGGTCTCTCAAGCGTCGATCACTATGCTGTTTTAGAGCTGGATTTAGAAAAGTATATGCAAAATAAAAATGCTCATAAAAAATCAATAACTACATACATCAACGCTAACGATCCGCATCCTCTCTCACCCTACCAACCTCTCATAATAAACGCAGCTTTGAGTGGAGTTATTCCGACCAAAATAGCAACGAAATATGTCCCAATATCCACAGATGAGATAGTACAAGATGCCATGAATGTATATGATGCAGGTGCGCGTATTGTCCATCTTCATGCCAGAGATAAACATGGAGAAGCGGTGAGCAGTGCCCGCTATTATGAACAAATCATCACAGCTATACGAAGAGAACGACCCCATCTCATCTGCTGTGCTACAACATCTGGCCGCGGAGGACAAAGCTTTGAAGAGAGAAGTGAAGTTTTACACCTCAGTGCAGCTGCCAAGCCGGATATGGCGAGCCTGACTTTAGGCTCTATGAACTTTTTATCAGGAGCAAGCGTAAATACCATCGATACTATACAAGCTTTGGCAATGCTCATGCAAGAAAAATCGATAAAACCTGAACTCGAAGTCTTTGATGCAGGCATGATAAATATCATCAAATACCTTGAGCGAAACAATATCATCAGTGGGAATAAATATGTCAATATTTTACTTGGCAATATCAATACAGCAGCTGCTACAATAGGTGATTTGGCTCATATCTACAAATCACTGCCAGAAAATTCAGTATGGGCGGCAGCAGGACTGGGAGTATTTCAATTGCCTATGAATATGGCTGCGATTGTTGCCGGAGGGAATGTACGAGTCGGTTTGGAAGATAATATATACTACGATGCTTCAAAATCACTTTTGGCAACAAATACCATGCTAGTAGAGAGAGTTGTTCGTATAAGTCATGAGCTAGGTCGTGAGATTGCTACACCTGAATATACAAGAAAATTATTGGAAATTTTTTAGATGACTATAGGGAAAATATAAAGTGACTCAAAATTTAAAACAAGTAACAAAACAATACGGCGTAAATCTTACACTTCCAAAAGAGATCAACCTAGCTTTAGTTGATAGCTGGTTCAAAGAGGCATTTGAGATAGAGAGTGAGCCTTACGATGGGGATGAAGTGCATCAGCTTGTACATAAAACGCAGCTGATGATAAAAGCACTGCTTCAAGCTATTCAAATACCTGTCTATTATGATGGTGAGATTCTAAGTATAGTCGCAAGCGAAGAAGATAGCTCCAATCTACGCATAACTCTCGCTGTGGGCTACATCCATTTTATAGCGGATAAACACTATACCGATATTATAAACTTTAGTTTTAAAGCCATTTTTTGGATGATGCAAAACCAGATAAATCCTCAAACGCAAGCCATGCTCTTTAAGAGTTGTTTAGACGAGGTCATCAACCCTATCGCAGCTTTGATGCCCGCTGGAAAATCAAGAATTCCCGTTCTCAAAGTAGCGTACAAGAGAGCTATTCCTTTTATCCATCTAGGCAATGGTGTCTATCAGCTTGGCTGGGGTTCTAAAGCGAGAAAAATGGATAGAAGCACCCTAGATACCGATAGCGCTATGGGTTCTATGCTCTCACAAAATAAAATCCTCAGTGCAAATCTGCTCAAGATAGCAGGATTGCCAGCGCCACTACACGCTGTGGCTAAAAATCCAGAACAAGCCAAAGCGATAGCACAGCAGATACACTACCCTCTCGTTGTCAAACCCGCAGACCTTGACCGTGGGGAAGGTGTGAGTATTGATATCTACAATGAAGAAGAACTCCTAAGTGCATTTGATACAGCTTTGAAACTCTCAAGAACGAAAGAAATTCTCATCGAGAGACAAGTAGAAGGAATGTGTCATAGGCTCTTTATTGCTGAGGAGGAACTCCTCTATGTTGTTATACGACTGCCAATATCTGTGCAAGCAAACGGGGTCGATACCATAGAGACGCTTATCAAAGAGGCCAATGCACGAGAAGATAAAAAAGCGCCTTGGCTGAGAAAAAAAATGCTTCCAAGTGATGCATTAGCCCACAAAGAGTTGCAGAAACTTGGACTCGATTTCAACTCCGTCCCGCCCAAAGAGAGCTGGATACCACTGCGAAATATCGAGTCAACACAATGGGGTGGAAGATCTGAGGACATGAGCAAAATCATACATCCCGATAATAGAGATGTTGCCATCAGAGCCGCTAAACTCTTTGGACTAAGTGTTGCGGGAGTGGATATCATCACCTCCAATATCTCCAAACCATGGCATGAAACAGGAGCGATCATCAACGAGATAAACTTCGCGCCCTCTTTTGGACAAGGAGAGATTTCAAAAAGCTATATACCAAGCTTTTTTGAGAGTTTTATAGAAAAAGATGGAAGAGTTCCTCTTGAGATTTTTGTGGGTGATGATGCGAAAACACTCACCAAAGCAAGAGAAAAACAAAAACAACTGCTCAAAGAAGGGAAGAGATGCTATCTTGTGATGCGTGATGGTATAGAAGATGATAAAAACAACACGATACATTCCTCATCTGTAGGACTCTTTGATAAAATACTCTCATTGCTTTTGCGCAGTGATGTGGACGCGCTCGTAGTTGTTATACAAAATGATGCACTCTTGTATTTTCAAATCCCTTTTGACAAAGCCTCAAATGTGACACTTGTCTCTGAGAATATCAAAAGCTATTCTGATAACACTAAGATTATTGAAAAAGAGAAGTTGCATCAATTGCTAGCTATGCTATAAAAATGGAATCTAAAAAGATGATAGAGCAAATAAATATAGAAGCTATAAAAAAGATTGCGTTTGATGCTGGTGATGCAATTATGAAAATCTATGCGCAAGATTTTGATGTTGCCTACAAAGATGACAAATCACCACTCACTGAGGCAGATATAAAGTCCAATGAAATCATATGCAACGCGCTTGAGAATCTCTACCCAAACATCCCTATCCTCTCAGAAGAGAATAAAATCATAGCCTATGAAACGAGAAAAGATTGGGAATATTACTGGTGTATTGACCCCATTGATGGCACAAAAGAGTTCATCAAAAAAAATGGTGAGTTTACTGTCAATATTGCTCTTATCCATAAAAATACTCCCGTTTTAGGTGTCGTCTATGCTCCCGCACTGAGTGCTATCTACTGGGCGAAGCAAGGAGAAGGTGCATTTTTAAATGGGCAAAAACTCCCTCTGCATACAAACGCAAACAAAGCGCAAAAGCTTTTTGTTGTCGCTTCAAAGTCTCACCTCTCTGATGAAACGCAGGCATTTATAGATGCGCTTGAGAGTGAAGAGATAGTTCAGGTCTCAAAAGGAAGTTCACTCAAACTTTGTATGGTTGCCGAAGGAAGTGCAGATATCTATCCAAGACTTGCACCCACGATGGAGTGGGATACGGCAGCGGCGGATGCTATCGTGCGTGAGAGTGGAAAAATGAGCTACCAGTTTGACACAAACGCAGCACTTACCTATAATAAGGAAAATCTTTTAAATCCTTGGTTTGTAGTGAAATAAAATGAACAAAAATATCCTCTGGCATAACGCGCACATCACAAAAGAACTCAGAGTCAAACGCACAGGACAAAAGCCTTGCGTTTTGTGGTTTACGGGACTCAGCGGCAGTGGAAAATCCACCATAGCAAATGCCCTTGAAGAGCTTTTATATCACAACCAAAACTTTACCTATCTCCTTGATGGTGATAACATCCGTCATGGACTCAACGCTGATTTGGGCTTTGATGCAAACGCAAGAGTTGAAAATATCAGAAGAATCGGTGAAGTTGCGAAGCTCTTTGTGGAGAGCGGACAAATCGTCCTCACTGCGTTTATCTCACCCTTTGCGAGTGATAGAGAAGTTGTCCGTGCGCTCCTTGAAGAAGGAGAATTTATAGAGATTTTTATCGATACAGCCCTTGAAGTTTGTGAGAGTCGTGACCCCAAAGGACTCTACAAAAAAGCGCGCGCTGGGGATATAAAAGAGTTTACGGGTATAGATTCACCCTATGAAACACCGCTCCAACCAGAGCTACACATCACGGGTGATGCTTCTATAGAAGCAACTTGTGCACAAATACTCAACTATTTACGCAGCAATAGTTATATCAAATAGAGGCAAAAGTAGATGCTAACACAAGAAAAACTCACCCACCTCAAACAGCTCGAAGCCGAGTCCATCTATATCTTGCGTGAAGTCGCAGCAGAGTTTTCCAATCCCGTGATGATGTACTCCATAGGCAAAGACTCCTCTGTGATGCTCCATCTTGCCATGAAAGCATTTGCCCCTGCAAAACTCCCTTTTCCACTTTTACATGTGGATACACTTTGGAAATTTAAAGAGATGATAGAGTTTCGTGATAAACGCGCCCAAGAGTTGGGATTTGAGCTTGTAATCCATTCCAATCCTGATGGCGTAGCTATGGATATTTCACCCTTTGTCCATGGGAGCAAAATCCATACAGATGTTATGAAAACAGAGGCGCTCAAACAAGCCCTCAACCAAGGTGGCTATGATGCTATCATCGGCGGAGCAAGACGCGATGAGGAAAAAAGCCGTGCAAAAGAGCGTATATTTTCATTTCGCGACAAAGGACACAGATGGGATCCAAAAAACCAAAGACCTGAACTGTGGAATATCTATAACACATCCATCGCTAAAGGTGAAAGCGTGCGTGTCTTTCCGATAAGCAACTGGACAGAGCTTGATATCTGGCAATATATCTACTTGGAAAATATCCAGATTCCTTCGCTTTATCTTGCAAAAGAGCGTGAAGTCGTCGAGATGGACGGGGTGAAAATCATGGTCGATGATGAGCGAATGCCCAAAGAGCTCAGAGCGAGTGCAAAAAAAGAGATGGTGCGTTTTCGTACCCTTGGATGTTATCCGCTCACAGGAGCGATAAACTCGACTGCGACAACCCTTCCAGAGATCATCAAAGAGATGCTTTTATCCACAAGCAGTGAACGAGAAGGCCGACTCATCGATAAAGACCAAGAAGGTGCGATGGAACTCAAAAAAATAGAGGGATACTTTTGATGCATATAGAAGCTTACCTCAAAGAGCATGAGCACAAAGATATGCTGCGTTTTTTAACATGCGGCAGTGTAGATGATGGTAAAAGTACCCTTATCGGGCGCATGCTCTATGACTCCAAAATGATCTTTGAAGATCAACTCCGCGCCGTGGAAAGTGAGAGCAAAAAATACGGCACAACGGGCGAAAAGATAGATATGGCTCTGCTTGTAGATGGACTGCAAAGCGAGAGAGAACAAGGGATTACCATCGATGTAGCCTATCGCTTTTTTGCGACTGATAATCGAAAGTTCATTATCGCCGATACACCAGGACATGAGCAATACACCCGAAATATGGTCACAGGTGCTTCCACAGCCGATGTCGCTATCATCCTCATCGATGCACGCAAAGGCATCCTCACACAGACAAGAAGACACAGTTTTATCGTCTCTTTGCTGGGTATTGAGCATGTTATCGTTGCTATCAATAAAATGGATTTGGTGGATTTTAGCCAAGAGCGATTTGAGAGCATTAAAGAGGCGTATGCGGAACTGGCCAATGAGCTAAAAATCAAAAACTGCTACCCTATCCCGCTCAGCGCCCTTGAGGGTGACAATGTAGTAGATAAAAGTGTAAATATGCCTTGGTATGAGGGAAAAACGCTTCTGCATCTGCTAGATACTATGGATATCTCCAAAGAGCAAAAAGCGGAGAGTTTTCGCTTTCCTGTTCAGTATGTAAACCGTCCAAATCTAGACTTTCGTGGATTTTGCGGCACGATAGCTTCAGGCAGTGTAAAAGTCGGTGATGAGATAACTATCCTCCCCTCAGGCAAAAGCACAAAAGTAAAAGCGATTATAAACGCAGGTGATATCAGCGAAGCAAACAGAAGTGCGCAAACGCAAGAGGCTTATGCTCCAATGGCGATAACGCTTACAACAGAAGATGAAATAGATATCTCAAGAGGCGACATGATCGTCCATACGCAAAATCTCCCAAGAGTTTCAAACTCTCTGAAGGTAATGCTTGTCTGGATGGATGAGGCAGCTATGGTATGTGGAAAAAACTATGATATCAAACGCGGCAGCTCTGTGACAAACGGCAAGTTTGAACATATCAACTATAAAATCGATGTCAATAGCTACAAACGCGAAGTAGTAGAGGAGCTTCATCTCAATGATATCGCCTCGTGCAAGATGCTCCTCTCGCGTCCCGTGGCAGTTGATGACTATAAAAACAATCGTCTCACGGGGAGCTTTATCGTGATAGACCGCATCACAAACAACACCGTCGGCGCTGGAATGGTTGTGAGTGTTAGCCGCAGAGATGAGGATAAAGTCCAAATCTCACCAAGAACATACACAGAAGAAGAGCGTGCGCTCAACCTCTATATACGAGAGAATTTTCCTGAGTGGGAGTGTAAAGTTATCTGATGTATCAAGAGACAAATATACGCTCCATCGTCAAAGGATTTAGCTGGAGAGTTTTAGCCACGACGACGACTATTATTATCGTCTATCTCTTCTTTGGCAGACTTGACCTTGCTATTGCCGCAGGTCTCATCGAAACAGTACTCAAAGTTGCCCTTTTTTGGGTGCATGAGCGAGCATGGATAAAAATAAAATGGGGCAAAAAGAAGATAGAACCCTTTAACCTTTGGTTTACGGGCCTGCCACTCTCAGGCAAAACGACCATTGCAGATAGAGTCTATGCAGAGCTTCAAAAGCTCGATATTCCGCTTGAGAGAATAGACTCTAAAGATGTACGAGAGCTTATTCCGGATATAGGTTTTTCCAGAGAAGAGCGAAACCGACATATGCACAGAGTAGGACACCTCATCAAAACGCTGCAAAACAACTCTATCTCTACTGTAGCATCTTTTGTATCTCCCTATAGAGAGTCCAGAAAAGCTATCCGTGAGATGGTCAAAAACAACATTGTGGTCTATGTAAAAGCCGATATAGAGACATGTAAACGCAGAGACACACAAGGTAAATACGAAAAAGCACTCAGAGGTGAGTATCAAAACTTCAGCGGTGTCAACGATGTTTATGAAGAACCACAACATGCAGAGATAGTCATAGATACGGATAAAACCTCTGTTGACGAATCTGTAAAAATCATCGTATCTTATATAAAAAAGAACTCTATCAAATGAAAAAACGCTCATATCACACGCTACTCTTTGTAGTTCTTGCGACACTCTTTATAGGATGCAGCACGCTTCCAACACCCGAGCAAAGGCTCACAAACGCAAAGGCACTTGTAGGTGATGATGCTCTCAATAAAATATACAGCACCTCCTATTTCAATTTTTACACCTACACATCTTTGCCCAAGAGATGCATAAACGTAAGAACAAATATCTACATAGAGGGTGACGGCCTAGCGTGGAGAACATCAAGTAGCATATCAAATAATCCTACTCCGATAAACCCAGAAGCACTCAAGATGTTTTTAGAAGATGAGAGTAGTTGTAAAGTCTATCTAGCACGTCCTTGCCAATATGTCCAAGGACTTCAATGCGATGAAAAGTATTGGACAAGTCATAGATTTTCAAAGAGAGTTATAGATAGTTACGACGAACTACTCACACAGATAAAAAGTGAAAATAAGATAAAAGAGTTCCAACTCATCGGCTACTCAGGCGGCGGTGCTGTCGCGGCACTCGTTGCGGCAAGAAGAGATGATGTAGTCTCACTTATCACAGTAGCAGGCAATCTTGATACGGATTTTTGGACAAAAAGGCACTTTATCACACCACTTCACGGCTCACTCAACCCTGCTGATTTTTCTGATAAACTAGAAAATATCAAACAGATTCATTTTATAGGAGAGAAAGACACCATCATAGACAAATCAGTGTTTGACTCCTATGCCAGCAGATTTGAGAACAAAGAAAATATAAAATATAAAATCATAGAAGATTTCACACATAACTGCTGTTGGAGCGATGAGTGGAAAAGTTTACTCAAAGCCTCAGAGAAATTCTAAGCTCCTAATCCATCGTATAAAGGATTGTCTTATTTAATTTATACGCTCCTTGTGGTGCAAAGCTTATCTCAATCGTAGCTGGCTTATCTTCTTTTTTTATCTCATTTATGATTTTTTGCATCAACTCTTTTCTATAGGGCAGAGCTAGAGATTGCCTACTTAGTGCCATTAAATCATTTTTTATTCTTATATACATAGAATGAATTTTATGTTGTTGTAATTTCACTTTATTTATATCTTGACTCTCTTCAAACTGCCGCTCTTCATCTGAATGTTCTATTGCGTTTACGAAAACTGAGGGAAAGGAGAGTTTGTTTACTCTGTTGTTTTGCAAGCTAGCATATAAATCAGTATCTTCCCCTCCCCAACCCACAAAAGCTTCATCATAGCAACCTACATCAAAAAAATCATTGCGATGAATCATAACAGTTCCAAATGCAGAGAGTGATCGAGGTTCTCCAACTTCATAGTAGTTATTTTCCTTACAGTTTTGAGCCGCCCATTTCCCAAGGTCATCTTCTAAAATGATATCCGCATCTATAAAGAGCAAAAAGTTCCCTTGTGCTGCGTTTGCTCCAAAATTTCTGGCACGTGGTAGAGAAAATTGCACCGTACTTGTTACTTCTACAACTCTGACTTGTGGATAATTTCCTCTCACCCACGTCGCAGTTCCTTGCTCGCAGCCATCATCTACGACGATAACTTCCGCATTGGACTGTGCACACATTTTTGGCAGAGTCTGCTTGAGATGATGGAGTCTGTTTCTACACACCGTTATCAACGAGAGTAGCGGCTTTTGAGACTTATCTTTATGCAGATTTAAATGCAAGAGAGGAAGCTTTTTACTCGCTCTCTCTAGAGCAGCATAGTATGCTTGTTCGAGTTGTTGCGTTTTGGACTTTGCATTGAAAACATCACTACGCAACACACTCTCTTGTATGCTTTTTTTCAGAAGTAGTACTTTTTCACTATCTTGAAGCATATTGATTGCTTTTTCGATATATTCGCCTACATCTTTACAAACGAGCATATCAAGAGATGCCGCTTTGAGCAAGCTTGCACTCACCCGTCCTGAAAAATTTGAACCATCCATCGTTATCACTGGGACACCTGCGAAGAGTGCGTCAGTCGTAGATGTATGACCGCAATATGGCCATGGATCAAGGATCAGATCACACAGACCTAAGCGCTTGAGATGCGATTGTTCATCAAGTCTAGGCGCTATGATTATTCTCTCTTGAGCGATGCCTGCTTGTATAGTTTTTTCTAAGATATGCCTAAATGCAACTTCCCCAGGACTAAGCAACCATAAAACGCTATTTGGAACATTGTGCATGATCTGCATCCACGCACTCCATACATCATTGCTCACTTTATTTATAGAGTTAAACATACCAAGGACAAGAACATCAGGGGGGAGATTTACTTCACTTCTTGAGAGAGTAGTCAAGTTTTTTCGATCCAAAAAATCATTGATTTGGTAGCTATCTTGGATGCGGATGATATGATCTTGATATTTGGCTAGAGAGCTATCGGGTATCGTGTGGTAATCTGCCACAATATAGTCAACTAAATCTGCGCCAATCCCGCCAGGCCATCCCAGATAGTTTATCAATACCGGTGCAGGCTTATAAACTAAAACACCCATTCTATTTGCTCTTGTAGGACCATTGAGTTCTACGAGCACATCGATTTTGTGCGATCTGATGAGCTCTGATGCTTCTTGGTCGCTCAGATTTGTGACGCTGTGCATAGTGTCAAAATGCGACTCTATAGTTTTTCTCATCAAAGAGCCATCATCCCAACCGCTACAATACATAGTGAGTTCAAACTTGTTTTTATCGTGATTTTTCAAAAGTCCATTTATCAGTTTTGCTGTTGGATGCTCCCTAAAATCACTTGAGAGGTAGCCAACTCGTATTTTTCTTCCCTCGAGTGCTTCTACTTCTGGCTTGGGAAAATTGTTTGCTGCTGCAAAACTATTTTTTACCCAGTTTGCTGCAACATTGATGTTGTACTCCTCGTTTGCACACCACAAAAGATTTGTCCTTGGACTCTCATTGACACGCGCAAATTCACCTCTTGCGTAAGCATTTGAGATTTCACTTGTGAGCTCATCCACAAAATCCCAATCCGCAACATGCATCGCTATATACAAAACAGCTTCGATATAGGCGAGTCTATCATGCAGCTGATAATATGCCTCCTTTGAAACCTCATGCGCTTTTTGAGCGTGCCCATATCTCACGAGTAAATTTGACGCTTGGACTCTTTGTCTAGGAATAGACGAAGGGCTACTCACAACTTGTAGCATGATATTTGATGCACGTTGATGCTCTCCAAACTGGTCCAAAATGATTCCTAGTAAAAGTAAAGAGCTTACATTTGTCTCATCATAACTTATAGATTTTTCCAGAACTTTTATTGCTGATGCGGGATCACTCTGATAGATGTTCAGCGTAAAATCATATAAAATAGCGGCAATTATTTTTGTAGAGACTATATTGTTTTGTTTGAATGATTCTTCTAGGCTCAGGAGCGTTTTTTCTATTGTAGTACTTTGAAAAATATTGAAATGATTTTTGATTATTTGCTGCAATATGTTTATATTCTCTTGCATGTATACTATTTTCCTTCGTCTAAAAATTTTCGTTTGATTATTTTATCGAAATTGTTATAACTCTATTGATTGAAGGCTATAATACTGCCATGAAAGCAGACAAAATAACCATCAAATCACTCTTTACACTCATCCTCAAAAAAAGACCAGCACTTATCTATGGTCAGATACTTACACTCTTAGCCATCCTTATCAGTGTGCCTATTCCGCTCATGTTGCCTGTTTTGGTCGATGAAGTTCTTTTGGACAAACCTGCGAATTTTGTCCACTCCATTGATTATCTCTTTGGAAGTGGCACTGCGTTTTACTATATCGCCATCGTGACTTTGGCGGTTATCATGCTGCGTTTTATCTACTACGTTTTTGGTGTGATCATCACAAAGATATTTACCAAGATATCCAAGTATGTCACTTTTATGATTCGCAAACAACTCCTCGAACATCTCAAGATATCTTCTATGAACGAGTATGAAGTGCTCGGCAGCGGAGCGATAACTTCCAACCTCATCACCGATGTAAACACCCTCGACACCTTTATCATCACAAGCGTGAGCAAGTTCGTCTCCTCTGTGCTTACCATGTTTGCCGTGGGGGTTGTGCTCATTATGATTGACCCTGTTTTGGGGCTGCTCATCCTTATCATCCAGCCGCTTATCATGCTTGTGAGTAAAAAGATGTCCAGACAAGTCGGCACGCTCAAAAAAGAGGAAAACGCAGCGATAGAGAAGTTTCAAGAGAGTGTTGGCGAAACACTTGATCTCTACGGACAGATAAAAGCCTCCAATAAAGAGGAGTATTTCTTTGCAAACGCAGTGATGCAAGCACACAATATCCAAGAGACTTCAAACGCATACGGCTATAAAAGTATCGCTTATGAGCGACTCTCTTACACTATCTTTTTGGTCTTTTTTGAGATTCTTCGCGCATCAGGTCTTTTGCTTGTGGCTTACAGTGATCTGAGTATCGGCATGATGTTTGCGATGTTTGGCTATATCTGGTTTATCATGACACCCGTGCAGGATATCCTCTCCATGCAATACTCCTACGCTGCGGCAAAAGCGGCGATAGAGAGGCTCAATAAGATACTTCTGCTCAAAACAGAGAGGAGTTCGAGCAAAACTTTGACTGCGTTTGGAGTCGATATCAGACTCAAAAATCTCAATTTTTCCTACTCCAACGAAAAGCCGATACTCAAAGATATCAGCTTTGAAATACAAGCAGGCTCGAAAATAGCACTCATCGGAGCAAGCGGCAGTGGCAAAACAACACTCGCACAAATCATCGCAGGTTTTTACGAAAAAAATAGTGGCTCACTTGCGTACAACGGGACAGAGATAGAAGAACTCGACAAACACTCCCTTAGAGAGAAGATATTTTTAGTCCTGCAAATGCCTATACTCTTCAACGCTTCACTGCGTTTTAACATCACGATGGGAGATGCAAGTATCAGCGATGCGCAGATATATGAAGCCCTTGAGATCGCACAACTTTCGCAAATGATAGAGGGGATGCAAGAGGGACTTGAGACGATTGTCGGGCGTCACGGTATTCGCCTCTCAGGCGGACAGAGACAACGGCTCAGTATTGCAAGGATGATTATCGCAAATCCTGATGTAGTCATCTTCGATGAATCCACCTCAGCCCTTGATGTCCACACCGAAGCAAAACTCCAAGCCAAACTTTTGCCGCTCATGAAGGATAAAACACTCATTACCATAGCACACAGACTCAGCACCGTCAAAGGGGCTGATATGATTTATGTCCTAGAAAACGGTGAAATTGTTCAAAGAGGCTCACACGAAGAGCTTGAAGAGCAAGAGGGACACTACAATGAGTTTATAAAAAACCAGCTCATTTAAAATAAGGCATCAAGCAGCGCTCTATTTCGTCCACTCTCTTTGGCTGTATAGAGTGCTTTGTCTGCCTTTGAGTAGATCTCTTTTATCCCCGCTTTACTAGGAGCTTCTACATAGCAGATACCCACAGAAACTGAAACGCAACCATATGGTTCATTTTCTCTGTGCTCAATTGCCAAATCTGTAATCTTTTTGCAGATATTTTGTGCATATTCTAGTGAAGTGGCTTCACTGTAGCCACTAAAGAGCACGCCAAACTCTTCTCCGCCCAAGCGGAAAAAGAACTCATTTGATCTTTGCATTCCCTGCATCAAGGTCTCTGCAATAGCGTGCAAAACCACATCTCCTTGATCATGTCCGTAGGTGTCGTTATAGAGTTTGAAGTTATCCACATCCAAAATAGCAAAACAGAAACTCAAGCCCGCTCTTTTTGCTCTGTTGAGCTCTTGAGGGAAGAGCATATTGAAGTGACGACGGTTATAAGCGTTCGTAAGCGCATCGAGGATAGAGAGCATCTCAAACTTATGGCGCAGTTTATAAGTCTCAGTGATATCGCTAAAAGTGACCATTGTATGTGTAGATGCATCATCGTATATCTTTTTAGCATAGACTGCAAAATAGTGTTTTTCTCCCAAACGCAGTATCTTTACAAGAGGCTCTTCTGTTTTAAAAACACTCTCCAGCCACTTTCCATCCTCATTGGTGATAGTATTCCCGAATTTTGCAGCTTCAAAAAAGTCACAGATGCAACTATGATCTTGCAAAAACGTATCCAGATTTACATAGCTGTCAAAAAACTTAAAAAACGCACCATTAGCCCGCACAAGCTTCACGCCATCCGTCACGATGATGATATTAGGATTTTGTTCAAACAAAGTCTCCAGATAGAGACTGTTTTTGATATGTATCTCTTCTAGCTCTTTTCTCTTAGTGATATCCTGATGTGTTCCTGAGAGCTCTACAGGTTTGCCGTTTTTATCCACTTTTGTCACGGAGCCTGAACCCTGAATCCAAACATAATGTCCATCAAAGTGAAGCATACGAAACTCTATAACATAGGGAATTTGCTTTTGCATTGCGTTTTCTATAATAGAGATGATCTCTTCTCTGTCATTTGGATGGATTCTCTCTAGCCAATCTTTTTCAGTGTGCAAGATATCTTCTACATGAAGACCCAACATTGTAAGCCATCTTGTGTCTACTTCATGTTTTCCCGTATTGATATTCCAACACCAATAGCCAAGACCAGAAGCTTCAAGTGCAAGTTCAAGCTTTTGTCCTTGAGATTTGAGCTTATCTTCCAAGGAGTATGTGAGATTTTCATAACCTAGCACCTTTTTTGAGACAATCCTGACATATCCCAAAAGAAGCAAGGTGAGGAGCGTAAAGAGGGCACTTACTCCGTAAAATTTTAACCATACTTCTTCGATCTTTTCTACAGAAAAATGGGCATTAAGATAGTTATTCTGGGCATCAAAAGCTATGGATAAAAACACAAGCTCTAGAAAAATCCATGCCACAACAATAAAAACCGATAGCAATCTATACTTTCCATTCAATCTGTTCATAGGCCCATAATAGCACTTTTTTCATGAATAGTGTGTAAATTTTTTTATTAATATTTCTTATCTTATTCTAAACAAATGAAGCGTTCCACATATCCATGTATTGAGAATATTTTTATAAGCACTACTTTTCATAAATGCGAGTACTCTCCTGAAGAGATTGAGCACTTCTACTTTTGTATTTATCAAAATAGAAGTTCAATTATGAAACAATCTTCATATGAGAATAATCCAATCAAAAATAAAATATTCAACACTCTATACTCCTCTGGAGGTCAAGTCACTTGAGGTAGGGTATGGAGTTCCTTGTAATATACTCATAAAAAAAGAGGATGATTATGTCATCGTCATAGAGAGAGGAACAATCCTCACCCAGAGACTCTATCAAATGCTTGAAAGACAAGAAGTTCTCTATGTGACCAAGCAAAATGGGGGAAATGATAAGATATCTGCAGTAACACTATTAGTCTATATAAAAGCAAACATAAATTACACAGACAAGACGCTAGAACTCATCAATAGAGTAAACAGTGAGATATTTGATTCTTATTTGAGAGATGAAGCGAATACAATAGATATTGCATCGCTCAGCCAAGTTGTTTTGAGTGTCATATTTCTTATGAAAAATTCTCCTGAATATTTAAAAAATGTCATGGCACTTTTTCCTAAAGAGTATAACCTAGCATACAACTCTCTTCACGTCATGCTCTACGCAGTACATCTTGGAAATATTCTCAAGATGGATTCGACACAACTTTTACAATTGGGAACAGCTGCACTTCTACGAGATATCGGTACCAAAAAAGTTTTAACTTCTATTATGACAAAAGAGTCTGGACTCACCACTGAAGAATTTAAATCCATGCAGAAACACACTACTCTTAGTCTAAAAATAGCGCAACAAAATGCACTTTATGACACAAATATCATCGATATCATCATGCATCACCACGAATGTCAAGATGGGAGTGGCTATCCAAAAGGTTTACATGGAAGCGAGATTAGTCAGCTTGCATCAGTTCTTGGCATCTGCGACGTCTTTGATGCACTCACCAATGACAGACCTCATCGCAAAAAATATAGCTACTATGAAGCTCTAAAACTTATGATGAAGGATGTGACAATGGCACCTAAATTTGATCAAGAACAATTGAAGCTTTTTTTACACTCACTTCTATAGGACTATTTCGTTTGCCCCTGTCCCATTCCTTGACCACCCATACCTCTATTTGCCTGATTTTTTGCTCTTTGTTGCATCTGGTGCTCTGCAAATTCTCCCGCGTCAAAAGAGCCATCTCCATTAAGGTCTATATCTGAAAACGCAGGAGCATTCTGTGCATTTTTCATCATCTTACCCGACTCTGCTTTTGCACTCATGCGTTTTTGCTGTGCCGCTTCAAACTCTTCTTGGTTCACTTTCCCATTTGCATCTGTATCAAAGTCACTAAAAGAAGCAGGACCACTATTCATTCCCGCCAACAGAACACTGCTCAATACCAAACTCGCTATGATTGTAGATTTCATCTCAAACTCCTTTGTCTTTTAAAAGATCATATACCTCTCAACATTAAAATATGCTTTAAAAAATTAGTACGACTTTTAAAGTTTATATTTCCTCTTTCTCTCTAAAGAAAAATAATCAAGACTAAATTTTCCAGCACCGTGTGATACAAATAGGAGCAAAAAGAGTATGTAATAAAGCGGTATTTCAAAACCATCGGAACCCGCGGAAAAACCGTTATTCAAGTGCACTGCTACAATCGCGACAAACATGCCAACGATAAGCACTAGAGAGATAAGACGTGTAAAAAAACCCAGAGTCAAAAGAACTACACCAGCAAGCTCCGCTGTTGCTATCAAATAAGCACTCAAGCTCGCAAAAGGGATACCTAGCGAATCAAACCATTGGGCAACAGAATTTATATCTGCCCATTTAATCATTGCGGGAGAGTAAAATCCATAGGCTAGAGTCAATCTAGTAAGAAGCAGAGAAAGAGATTTTAAATGACCACTCCTATGTAAAAATTTACTATAGAACTCTTGGCATTTCATATCGAAACCTTTATTACTTGTCTTTATAAACTTATTGCATCTTGCTCTTATGCAGGCTCTATTTAAAACAATATTTTACAACAAAAATAAGATTTTTTTATCAATATTACAATATTTATAAATATTAATTCATTTTTGTGTAGCTACATAACAAAAAAATAGTGTGATTTAGAAATATGCAGTAATTAATAGATCTCTTTTAGCTGGAGTGGTAACCTAAATTCATACAAAGAAGCTTGGGAAATGCCCGGAATATTAGACTATTTCAATCATGAAAGTGCGAAGCATATTGATTGTTATATGATGAATGAATTTTTTAAAACTGTTTATTGCCCTATTTCTATGTAAAGAAAATCCTTACATAGAAATTTTATTGCTTAGTATTTAAATCCTAATGCTTTTGCAACACCCGCCCCATAAGTAGGATCTGCTTTTGTACAATTATCAATATGTCTTTGTTTTATAAAGTCAGGTGCATCACCCATCGCTCGTGCTGTATTTTCAAAAAGCACTTGCTTTTGTTCTTTACTCATGATATCAAATAACATTTTCACTTGTGTAAAGTTGTCATCATCCATCTCCCATCTATTCGCTCCGCCATCAATATCAAGTGTCGGTTCAGATTGCTCTTTTTGCTCTTGCCATTCATTATATGAGTTTGGCTCGTACCCTAGAGTTGCTCCAGCATTGCCATCGACGCGCATAGCACCATCTCTGTGGTAGCTGTTTGTAGGAGATTTTGGTGCATTTACTGGGATGAGATGATGATTGACACCTAGGCGATATCTTTGTGCGTCACCGTAGGAGAAGAGTCTTCCTTGAAGCATTTTATCGGGTGAAAAACTAATCCCAGGAACAACACTTGCGGGGTTAAACGCAGCTTGTTCTACATCTGCAAAATAGTTCTCAGGGTTGCGATTGAGTTCAAACTCTCCCACTTCAATGAGTGGATAATCTTTTTTGAGCCATACACGCGTCAAATCAAAAGGATTAAATTTATAGTGCTTTGCATCTTCTTCACTCATAATCTGCACAAACAATTTCCATTTTGGGAAATCGCCTCGCTCGATACTCTCAAACAAATCTTGCTGATGGGACTCTCTGTTTTGACCAACTAAAATTTGCGCCTCGGCATCTGTAAGGTTTTTAATACCTTGTTGCGTCACAAAGTGAAACTTCACCCAGTTTCTCTTATTTTGTGCACTCATAAAACTATAGGTATGACTTCCAAAACCATGCATATGGCGGTACGAAAAAGGAATACCTCTATCACTCATGGTAATAGTTACTTGGTGGAGAGCCTCTGGTAAATTTGTCCAAAAATCCCAGTTATTTTTTGCACTTCGCATATTTGTTTTTGGGTCGCGTTTTACTGCGTGATTTAAGTCAGGAAATTTGAGTGGATCTCTTAGAAAAAAGACAGGCGTATTGTTACCAGCTAAATCCCAGTTTCCCTCTTCTGTATAAAACTTCAGCGCAAAACCACGAATATCTCTCTCCGCATCCGCCGCACCGCGCTCTCCTGCCACAGTAGAAAAACGAGCAAACATCTCTGTTTTTTTACCAACTTCAGAAAATATCTTTGCTTTGGTGTATTGTGTAATGTCATGCGTCACTGTAAAAGTTCCAAATGCACCAGAACCTTTGGCATGCATACGTCTCTCAGGAATGACCTCTCTATCAAAATGCGCCATTTTTTCTAAGTACCATACATCTTGCATAAGCATAGGGCCTCTTGGTCCTGCTGTGAGTGAGTTGTTATTATCTGCAACGGGTGCACCAAACGCAGTAGTGAGTTTCTTTTTCATAATAGTCTCCTTGAAGTATTAATGGATAAAAATTATCCTTTAATACCATACTATCTTAATTTTACTAATAATATTGATAACTTAAATAGTAATACTAGCTATTCGCAGATCTACTAAAAAGATTTCTTCAGAGGTGTTCAAGAGCGACTTGTGCTTTTCATTTTTTACTAGAACAAAAATGGAAGCTATTGTGTTACTTAATAGATCTCTTTTACCCGGCCTACTTCACGGCTCATCAAGCGTACTTTGATACCGTGAGGATGTGTGGCTGAGTTGGTAAGAATATCTCTTACTATCCCATCAGTCAGCTTTCCTGTATCTTGATCTTGCTTCAAAACGATAGCTACACTTAATCCAGATTTTATGTTTTTTCTCTCAGTACCGCTAAGCATGGGCACTCCTAATTTGGAATTTTTATGCCATTATAGTGAAAAAGCTTGTATAATTTTACTTACAAAACCCATCTAAAGGCTCTCCCATCATTTTAAATACCCAAACACTCCAAGAACAGTTCAAGTCCTTTTATCTCGAGCAAAATCCAAAAAGCTTCGAAGACGCCATTGAAAAATTTGCTGTTTTTGGTGGTGTCGAGTGGGCGCCTATGGATACATCAAAACCTACGATGGAGCTTATAGAGAAGTCAGTATTTCCTGACTATACCTACATCCGTAACGACATAAGCCATCTCACAACAGGTATGCCAATGTTTCATACCCTCCTCACCGGTATCGCTATGGGCGATGGGAGAACACAGTCTGCATTTAAGCGCGCAAGTGTCTCTCCAGAAGTAGGCATGAAGGCTCTTGAGGAGCTTTGTGGCAGCGGCATGATACGCCTCGCTCCTTCACGCAAAGTCTTCATCGGCTGGGATGAGCATAGCAGTGTTGCGGACAAACTCTACTTCTCTTCGCCATTTTTTCGATTTTGGTTTACTTTTGTCTCACCGCTTTTCAAAGGCATCCGAGACGGCGACTACAAAGAGGTGCGTGAGCGCTTTGCAAACCGTGAAAGTGAGTTTTTACAGCTTCCTTTTGTGCAACTCAGCCAAGAACTTCTCAAAATGGAATTTGCCGAAGACCCTTTGGTAGAGTGCGACAGCTACTGGGATGATGAGACAGAGATAGATATCTATGCAAAAACGGCTTCAGGCAAAATCATCGCAGGAGCATGTAAATACACAAACACAAAAGTCAAAAAAAGTGAACTGGTAAAACTGCAAGAAAAATGCGCCAAAGCAAATATCGAAGCAGATATCTTTGTCCTCTTCTCAAAAGAGGGCTACACAAGTGAGCTCAAAGGTCTTAAAGGCGAAGGCTTAAAACTTTTTAGCCTCAAAAACTTCAAAAAGCTGGTTGCGTAAATGAGTAAAAAAGTCCTTCTTCTTCACGGCTGGGGCGGAAGCAACCATCCGCACTGGCAGAGCTGGCTCGCTGGAGAGTTAGCAAAAGAGTACGGCTGTGTAAGTTTTTTTGAGTTCAGTGATTTTGATATGCCGAAACTTGATGTTTGGAAAGAAGAGCTTCTCGCGCATCTCCAAGAGTTCAAACCTGATATCGTCATATGCCACTCTCTTGCAAATATCCTCTGGTTTCACCTTTGCAATGATGAAGCACTCCAAGAAGTTCACAAACTCTATCTTGTTGCACCTCCGTGTCTTGAGTGCAAAATAGAAGAACTCAAAAGCTTCTTTCCCCTTGAAGCACCAAAAAAACTCTATGCAAAAAAGATATTGCTTATCACTTCGACAAATGATCCCTATCTGAGTATGGAAGAGGCTGAAAAACTTCAAAAAGAACTTGAGATAGCGATGCATGTTGTCAAAGACGGCGGACATCTCAACGCAGCGAGTGGTTATGGCCCCTGGCCATGGCTGTTTGGACAAATACACATATAGGAAAATCCTCTGCAAAAAGATTATCAAAAAGCTTCAGCGTGGTTTGAAGAGTTATACAAAAAAAACTACAAACAAAACGAAAATATCCCTTGGGCAAATATGCAGGGGAATCCTCACCTCAAACACTATATGCAACACGACGTTGCCCTTGGAAAATGTCTCGTTGTGGGATGTGGGCTTGGAGATGATGCACATATGCTCTCCCAAGCAGGCTATGACGTGACTGCGATTGATATCTCAAACTCTGCTATTAAGTGGTGTCAAGAGAGATTTGATGGCATTTGTATAAACTTTTTAGTCCAAGATGTCTTTGAGCTTCCTGATTCTTTGGTCGGTGAATTTGATTTTGTTTTTGAATCTTTGACTATCCAATCCCTCCCAAGAGAGTTCCGCACAAAGATGATAAATGCAGTGACTTCTCTCTTAGCCGAAAATGGAAAGATATTAGTCATAGCGCATGGAGTGGGTGAAGATAAAGATCCCCTAGGACCACCATGGCCGATGAAACGCAGTGAATTTGAAGATTTTGACGCACTTGGTCTAAAGATGTTGGAGTTTAAGATGATAGAAGAAGAGACAAAAATCTCCTCTTACAAGTTTTATGCGCTCTACCAAAAGAGCTGATAGGATAGACTATTTTGTAGCAGCCATCGACTCTGCAAGCAGGTTATCAAGATATCCGAGTAACACTTCACTCGCCTCTTCCATCTGAATAAAGTTATTGATAATCTCTTCTTTATTCTCAGCCACTCTATCTTCGCCCTCTATAAACGCAAGATTGGCATGAACACTTGCATGAACCATTGCATGAGGCGCATCAAGTTTTGAATAGGTCGGAAGATGTGAGAAGTGTTGTTTTCCTTTACCGCTCTCGTACCATTTACCCAGTCTACATCCATGATGATCTGCAAATGTATGCTTTGTCTTACCATGGAAGACAGCGCTAAATGCATTGGATTTAAAGATAATATGATCTATCTTCGCCAAAGTGATAAAGGTCGAACTCTCAATTGTTGCAGCTGCTTTTGAAGTAGCAACTGCATCTATATTGAACTCATAGAGCACATCTCTAAATGTTTCAATAGACGTACTAGACTCATTTGCAATATCGCTCATAATCTCAGCATTAGATTGAATTTCACTCGCATCTTGTTGGAGTGATTGGATAGCGATACCGATCTCACCCGTCGCTTTTTGGGTACGCTCTGCAAGTTTACGTACCTCATCCGCAACAACAGCAAAACCACGACCATGCTCACCTGCGCGCGCTGCTTCTATCGCTGCGTTTAGGGCAAGAAGATTCGTCTGGTCTGCAATATCTTTGATAAGTAATAAAACAGAGTTGATCTCATTTGTCTTTTGATTGAGCATATTGATAGAAGAAGTAGAGATCTCTACGAGTTCTAAAAGTGAAGTCAGTTTATTTGTTATAACTTCCAACTCTGAAACCGTTTTATTTGATGTATCTGCTGTTTTATGACTAGCAGTAACAATCTCACTCAAACGATCAATACTCTCTCCAAGATCTTTTTGAACAATAGTCAGTCCGCCAACTACACCCTGACCAATAGTTGTGAGTTTGTTATTGATAGCAATACGCTCAATAAACTCATTGCTCTCCTCCATCGCGTCAACACCTTTGTTGACAAGGGCAGCATTATAGCTGTAAGAG
Organism: Sulfurimonas sp.; assembly: GCA_028687935.1. Classification (GTDB taxonomy): domain Bacteria; phylum Campylobacterota; class Campylobacteria; order Campylobacterales; family Sulfurimonadaceae; genus Sulfurimonas. The sequence goes on along the minus strand of JAQTZE010000012.1, from coordinate 12,228 downwards.
CCTGCGAGACCGTCTGTTAGGATACGTCTATAGTAAATATTTGTACTCGCTCCTTCGATTCCTGCTTTGATCTCTCGCATAAAGATTTCCATCTGATCAAGCAGATCATTGACACTCCATGAAAGTTCACGCATCTCTGCATTATCTTGGATATTGATGATACGAGATTCGAGATTACCATGTTCTGCATCTTTGATAACTTCAGCAACACGCGATACGCTCTCTCTCGCCCAACGCACATTGACAAAGACAATCCATGCAAGAGCAAAGTTTAAAATTCCAAGAACCTGAAGCCAATGAAATCCATTAAAAACAATCTCAAGAACAAGCGAAAAAGAAAAAATTCCAAGCGAAGCAATATTGGCGTATTGCGCCTTAGAGAGTGAAGATAAATTCATCATAATTTTTTCCTAGTTGTGAGAGTTGTGTATCAAGAAGTTTTTGAGAGGCTATCATTCCACCACTACGCTCAGCATCGAGCAGCGCACTATAGAGGGGCTTAATCGCACTCAATGCTTTTGCTGTTGGCTTACGTCGCACAGAGTGATACCCTATAATATTTCCCTTATCGTCAAATGAAGGAGTGACATGGGCATAGACCCAGTAATAATCACCATTTTTTGTCTTATTTTTGACATAAGCAAAAATCTCTTTGCCATCTTGTATATGCTTCCATAAAAGTTCAAAAACAAGTTTTGGCATATCCCCATGGCGTAAAATACTATGCGGTGCGCCTATAAGTTCTCTCTCTTGATATCCGGACATTGAAAGAAAAAGTGCATTGCCATACGTAATGCGACCTTTAAGATCCGTTTTTGAGACGATAAATTTTTTGTCTGGAAAGTTTATTTCATTGTTAGCCATGCAGTGCTCCTGATATTCATGCAATTGTGGCGCTTTTTTGCTTAAAACCACATCATTACGGCGTTAATATAAAGTATTTTTATTAAAAAGTTCTTCTTGAGGCTGCGTTTATTCAGTGTATAATTTCATAAAAAGTAAAGATACCTATGAACAAACTTATTGATCAAATAGCGTCCAAGACAAAGCTCAAAAAAGAGCACATCGAAAATATACTCAAACTACTAGATGAAGGCTCAACTATCCCTTTTATCGCGCGCTACCGCAAAGAGATGACAGGTGAAGCGAGTGATGAAGTGTTGCGTGACTTTGAGGGCATATATCTCAGTACCAAAAAACTCTTAGAACGCAAAGAAGAGGTACTGCGTTTGATCTCTGAGCGTGCAACACTCACAGACGCACTCAAGCAAAGTATAGAAGAAGCAGACTCTCTTCGCGTTTTGGAAGATATCTACCGTCCCTACAAAGAGAAAAAAAACACGCGGGCGACAACTGCGATTGCCAACGGTCTCACTCCACTTGCAAATACCCTTCAAGCAGCAAAACTCTCGCTTGCTGAGTTTACATCCGAGGCGAAAAAGTTTCTCAAGGGTGAGATAAACGCAGTCGAAGATGCTATCAAAGGGGCGCAAGATATTTTGGCAGAGCGTTACGCCGAACTACCACGTGAACGTGAAGCTATCAGAAACACCCTCTTACATCACGGTCTTTTGGAGATAAAAAAGACAAAAACATTTGATGAAAACGGCATCTTTAAAAACTACGCAGGCAAAGCTGAAAAGGTAGCGTTTATCCCCTCACATAGGTATCTAGCACTTATGCGCGGTGTCAACGAAAAAGAGCTCTCTGTCAAAATCACTATAGATCTTGAACGCATCGAGCAAAATATCAAAGAGTACAAGATTCCGCGTCATGCATCAAGTTCCAAAGAGCTTCTTTTTGAAGCCTATCGTGATGGGCTCAAACGACTTTTGCTTCCCTCTCTAGAGCGCGAAGTCCACGCCATACTCAAAGAAAAGGCGGATATCGCTGCCATCGATGTTTTTGGTAAAAACCTCGGTCAGTTACTCATGACACCGCCTGTGACACAAAGAGTTATTTTGGGTGTAGACCCTGCGTTTGTCAGTGGTTGTAAACTCGCTGTTATCGATGAAAACGCAAACTATTTAGAGTCTTGCGTCATCTATCCCACAGAGCCAAAAAAAGATTATAACGGTGCAAAAGCAAAGGTTTTAGCACTGGCTAAAAAATACAATATCACCGCCGTAGCCATAGGAAATGGGACAGCCTCTCGTGAAACGCAAGAGTTTTTTGCCCGTCTCAACAGTGATGAAAACGCAGGGCTCAACTATACAGTCGTCTCCGAAGCAGGCGCTTCAGTCTACAGTGCTTCAAAAATCGCGCAAGATGAATATCCAAAACTTGACGTGACTATCAGAGGCGCTATCTCTATCGCAGCACGTCTGCGTGATCCAATGGCAACTCTTGTCAAAATCGACCCAAAATCTCTAGGTATCGGGCAATATCAGCATGATGTCGATCAAAAACTTCTGGAGAAAAAACTCGGCGATGTCACAACTGACCTCGTAAACCGTGTAGGTGTGGATATCAACTCTGCTTCTGCTTCGCTGCTCTCCTATGTCGCAGGTGTAGGAGCAAAGATTGCACAAAACATCATTGCGTTTCGTGAAGAAGAAGGCAACTTTACAACAAAAAGTCAGCTCCTCAAAGTCAAAGGTCTTGGGAAAAAAGCCTACGAGCAGGCGGCTGGATTTATCCGCATCAAAGAGGCAAAAAACAAACTTGACAACACAGGTGTGCACCCTGAGAGTTACGATGCGGCAAAGAAACTCGAGGGTTTGGAGTTAGAAAAACTCGATGTGAGCGAAAAAGCAAAAGAGTTAGGTATCGGCGTGCAGACACTGCGTGATATCATCAAAGAGTTGCAAAAACCTGGATTTGACCCAAGAGAAGAGCTCCCTGCTATCCCGTTTAAAGAGGGACTTACAGATATCAAAATGCTCAAAGAGGGAAGTTTTGTCTCAGGTGTGGTGCGTAATATCACTGACTTTGGGGCTTTTGTAGATATCGGTCTCAAAAACGACGGGATGATTCATATCTCCAAAATGAGCGCAAAACGCATAGCCCATCCGCTTGAAGCACTCTCACTCAACCAGTATCTCCCACAGATAGAAGTAGTCTCTATCGATCAGGAAAAAGGAAAAGTGAGTTTGAGTTTACTTCCCTCTTAGTAGAGATAAAGAGACTCAAAGCGCGCTAATGTTTTGTTCTCTTTATCAAAGAGTTCGAGATATTTGCCATTGATCTTATAACTTTGCATTGCGTTTAGCACTCCAATAAACGCAGCTTCTGGAGTCTTTTCACAAAAACGTTTGGTCATCAGCATCGGTTTGTCTTTTGAGAGTGCCAGCTTCTCTGTACTTTGCTCAAAAATACCGCCAAAGCTATTACACCCCGTATATCCTTTTATCTCACCGCTCTCTCGAAGAAACATAAAGGCCTCTTTATTCTCTTTATTTGCATACTGTACTGCTTTATCTCCGAGCATCGTCAGTTTCCAGTATGTATTAGCAAGTGTCACTTGTAATTTTAGCGGCTGACAAAGCTCTTTTGGGCTACTCTTTATAAATTTTTTCACGACCACTGTTGGTACTTTTTCTTTAGAATCCGTCCCCTCTTTTAAGAGTATCTGAGCCTCTATCTCCACTTGTATCGCTTCACTCTTCGCGTTTTTATTTTGGATGTATACTCGCTCCAAAGTTTTATAATCCTCTGTAAACGCAACATTAAACTGCATCCCTGTGCTACACTCTATAAAACTTGCACGATTCGCCACATAACTGTACATTCCGCGCATTAAGACTTTAGGTTCAAGTGTGTGTGCAGTTTGTGAGTTTTGCAGGGTATAGTCCAGACTTGAGATGATTCTCTTGCCTTTGAGATCCATCGCCTCTATCGTATTTGCGTTGATGATACGAAAAAACTTCTCACTTTCGTTTGCGCGCCTAAGCACAACTCTTTTTTGCTCATCTATCTGCCATATGCCTATAGTATCACTCTGCTTGTTTGGCTCACCCTCTTTAATACATACTGATCGTAGAAAATAGACATGATTAGCAAAGAGATCTATCTGATACTTATTGGTACAATCAGCTGCTGGGATAAGACCCACAAAGTGCAAAGGGTACTCACTTGAGAGTGCTTCTGTATTACTTTGCGTTTTGGCTGCAAACGCAGCTGTTGCCATGATAAAACTTAAAACTATTATTGCGATATATTTACGCATCTTCTTTCCTCGATTATGTTGCTATTGGATATAATTATACAAAAAATTCACCCATGTAATATATAAGATCAAGTAACTCTTAAACGAATAAGTTTATAATACTTCAAAAATATTGCGCAAAGGATCATTATGAAAAGAAGAGACTTCCTAAAAGCTTCTCTTGCAGCTTCTGCCGCTGTTGTTGGAACTTCTGTTTCAGCTGGCATAACAGGCCAACCTGTCGATAACAGAAAAGCAGCAAAGCTCGCTTTCCCTGAAAAGAGACCGCTTATCACTTACTCTGACAGACCACCTCTTCTTGAAACGCCAAGAGAGGCATTTGCAAAAGGGATCACAGCAAATGATGAGTTTTTTGTGCGCTGGCATATGCCAGAAATCCCCACATTTATCGATGTAGAGACGTATAGAATCAAGATCAACGGTCTTGTAGAAAATGAACTCTCTATCTCTCTTGCTGAGCTTAAACGCGACTATGAGCAAGTGGAAGTGACTTCAGTACTTCAGTGTGGAGGCAATAGCCGTTCTGCGTTTCATCCAGTAGCTGGCGGTATACAATGGGGAAGCGGCGCTATGGGCTGTGCAAAATGGAAAGGCGTGCGTCTAAAAGACCTTCTCAATCGTGCAGGGATCAAAAAAGGTGCTCATTGGATAGGATTTAATGGAAGCGAAACTGCTGCCTATTATGAAACTCCAAACTTTGTGCGTGAGATGCAACTTGATGAGCTTGATGACTACGTTATCGTAGCGTATGAGATGAACGGGGAAGACCTTCCTTACCTCAACGGCTTTCCAGTACGTCTTGTTATCCCTGGACACTACTCTGATAGCTGGGTAAAAATGCTGAGCAATATCACTGTAACAAAAGATTATGAAAAGCTCTTCTTTATGGATGTAGCGTACCGTGTGCCTGATAACTCATGTGAATGTGAAACACCAGAAGAGAAATACAAAACGACAAAACCTATCACGACGATGAACGTAAAATCTGTTATCGGATATCCAACAAACGATACAGTCGTAGCACACAACTCACATGTAGTTATCCGTGGTGTTGCGTTTGATGATGGTCATGGTATCAAAGATGTTCTTATCTCAACTGATGGCGGCAAAAGCTGGAAAGCGGCCCTTCTCAAAGATGCTGATAGATATGCCTTTAGAGAGTTTAGATTTGCATACAAACCAACGACCTATGGCAAAGTGACGATTATGGCAAAAGCTATCAACCGTCTTGGCGCTGAGCAACCTTTTGCACAAGATGTCAAATGGAACCACGGCGGATACAAATACAACGGCATCGATAGTGTGACTATCGAAATCATATAAGGAGTGAGCATGAAAAAAATATTACTTTTAGGCGCTTTGACGCTGAGTACTCTTTTTGCACAAGTAGAAGAAAAAGTTGAAGTTCCTTATATGCCGTATGAGATCAAGATGGGTAAAGGCTTTGACGCAATTGAAGCAAACTGCTTGATGTGTCACTCTTTTGGATATATCATCAACCAAGGACCACAATCTAAAGAGTTCTGGCATGAAAAAGTGGTCAAGATGATTGTTCACTTCAAAGCGCCTATCTCTAAAGAAGATGAGATAAAAACAACAAATTATCTCTTTGAACACTACGGAAACGGCAAAGAAAAATAAATCCTCATAAAAGAGTGAAATGATACAACTTAACAACATCTCAAAAAGCTTCTCTTCGCAGGAGCTTTTCTCCAAACTCAGTTTTAAATTAAACGCAGGCAATCGCATAGGTCTCGTAGGTCGCAACGGTAGCGGAAAATCAACACTTTTCAAACTTATTCTAGGCGAAGAGAGTGCTGATAGCGGAGAGATACTTATCCCGAAGGGTTATCGTATCGGTACGCTCAAACAGCACCTTGTCTTCACAGAATCCACTCTTCGCGCCGAAGCGGCTTTGGCACTGCGTGATGAGATGCAGTATGACACCTACAGAGTAGAGAAAATCCTTTTTGGTCTTGGTTTTGTGCAAGAAGATCTGGACAAAAACCCTCTCTCTTTTTCAGGTGGTTATCAGATTCGTATCAATCTTGCAAAACTTCTCGTCACTGAACCAAACCTGCTTTTACTCGATGAGCCGACCAACTATCTTGATATCGTCTCACTTCGCTGGCTCAAAACTTTCTTGCAAAACTTTGATGGAGAGCTTATCCTCATCACCCACGATAGAGAGTTTATGGATGGCGTTTGTACCCATACAATGGGAATCATACGTAAAAATCTCACCCTTATTGCAGGTGATACGCATAAGTTTTATGAACAGCTTGCGGCAAATGATGAACTCTATGAAAAACAGAAAATTGCGCAAGACAAAAAAGTAAAAGAGCTTGAAGATTTTATCGCAAGAAACAAAGCAAGAGCTTCCACAGCAGCACTTGCACAATCTAAAGTCAAACAACTTGAGAAGATGGATTTGCTTGATGATCTTGGTTTTGATGTAAACCTCAAGTTTGATTTTGCCTACAAAGAGACACCTGCAAAAATTTTACTTGAGGTGAAAGGTCTTAGTTTTGGCTACAAAGCAGACAATATCCTCTTTAAAAATATTTCTTTTACTTTGGCAAAAGGTGAGTGCCTTGGCATCATCGGAAAAAACGGTAAGGGAAAATCAACCCTGCTCAATGTCATCGGCAAAGAACTCACCCCACTTAGTGGCGAAGTAAGTTATCAGCAAAACAGTGCATTTGGCCATTTCGGTCAGACAAATATCGCACACTTAAACGCAAACAACAATGTCATGGACGAGATCTATACAGCAAATCCGAAAATGCCGGAATCCATGGTGCGCGGTCTGTGCGGCGGGATGATGTTTAGCGGCGATATGGCTTTAAAGAAGATATCACTCCTCTCAGGTGGAGAAAAAAGCCGTGTTATGCTTGGCAAAATCCTCGCACGTGAGGTCAATATTTTGCTCCTCGATGAGCCGACAAATCACCTTGATATGGACTCTATCGAAGCACTCACAGAAGCCATCAACAGGTTTGAGGGTTCAGTGATTGTCGTTACCCACTCCGAAGAGCTTTTACGCCGCGTTTGCGACAGACTTATTATCTTTACAAAAGATGGTGCAGAGTATTTTGATGGTGGATATGATGACTTTTTGGAAAAAATCGGTTGGGAAGATGAGATTGAAGAGGAAAAAGTAAAATCCGCTCCAAAATCCAATACAAAAGAGCTCAAAAAGCAAATCTCAGAACTTGTGCGCGAGCGAAACGCAAACACTTCTAAACTCAAAAAAGAGGTGGAGAAACTCGAAGCCGCTATCATCAAAACAGAAGAGCACCTTGAAGTGCTTCACAAAGAGCTTATCGCAGCTTCAAACAGCGGTGAAAGTGCGAAGCTCATGGATCTCTCCAAACTCGTAGCCGAAAAAGAAAAAAGCGTCGAGGAGCTGTTTGAAGAGCTTGAAGTCGCACAGACCGAGCTTGATAGTATAAACGCAGCGTATGACACAAAGATAGAGGCCCTCTCATGAATCCAACACTCTATTTCCTGCGCTCAAGCGAACAGAAGATTCTTGATAATCTGCTTTTACCTGCGTTTAGACTCACTGCAAACAACAAAACGCAAGAAGAGTTTGCTGCTCTGCGCATCCACGCCGATTTCTTTGGACACTCTGATAAAGATTTGGGGCTCTATGCTTTGGTCGATAATAAAATTGCAGGCGCACTCTGGTGCAGAATCCTCAAACCTGAACAAAACGCAAACGGTTTTATCGATGAGAACACCGCACTTATGCATGCAATAGTGCTTGAAGAGTACCGTGGTCATGGAGTAGGCTCCTTTATGATGGAGCAGTTTTTACAAGAAGCTGCGGCACTCTATCCGCAGCTCAGCGTTTCTGTTCTTGAAGATGCGCAAGCGCTGCGTTTTTATGAAAAATTTGGTTTTAATCAAATAGCTCAGAGAAAAGAAAAAAGCCCAAGTGATGGCAAAAATGTTCTGACTTTAGTAAAAAAACTGCAAAAAAAAGAGATCAAAAGACCGACAGATGGCTACGATCCAAGCCGCTGGATGGACTAGCGCTCTTCTTGGCTTTGCTCCATGCGTTTGAGTAGTGCGCTTATTTTTTCGTTCTCTTTTTGCACAAGAGAGATGAGTTTGTAGCTATCCGTACTTTGTCCTGTTTTTTGAAACATATTTTTGAGCTTAGCTATCACTTGCACAGCTTTTAACGCATCATCAACAAGATACAAAAATAAAAACTCTTCTTTAGCCCAACGAACAAGCATATCATCTTCGCGAATAGAACTTCTAAAAGTTGCCACAAATGTTTGAAGCTCATGATCATCTTCAAAATCAAGTTCTATAAGCGAGAGCGCGATATATTTTTCATTAAAACGTGCTGCATCTTCGTAGCTCTCTTTGATATGCATAAAATATCTTTTATCATACGCACCACTCTGGATGTCAATATTTGCACTGTTTTCGATCATGATTCTTTTTATAAGCGTCTGCGTAACGTCCTCAAAAGTGACTATCTGATACGTCTGAGCACTTTCTTGAACGCGCACAGCAAATGCGTGAGGCTCATACTTAGAACTCATCATACTTACGATCTGATCACTTGCATCGAGCTGTGCGATAGCTTCTATCCACGTCTGTCCAGGAAGAACTTTGCTTGGATTAAAATAAGAGGGATGAGGAACCAGATTGTTGGCAAATGGTCCATAATTTGCATTATATTCTCGCAAGTCTAAAACACTAAAAAATCTATGAAACGCAGCGTTTGTAAGTATAGGCTTTAAGTCTTCAAAGACCACCACAAGATCCTTCTGCATATCGACAATATCTTGTAGCAATTCTAAAGTATTTGTATCCATTCATTATCCCGTTATCTACTGATGTTACGCACAAAAACTACGTTTTCTAAGTATTAAGAAGTTAATTCCAGTCGCTTAGTTTACCAAAAAAATCCATGTGCGTCAGATAAAGCCGCAAATCAAATTCGATTTGATGGTAAGAGGGTTGCATATATTCACACAATTTATAGAAGGCTTTGTTATGTTCTTTCTCTTTAAAATGGGCGAGTTCATGTACAACTATCATCTCCAAAAATTCTTGGGGGACATTTTTGAACATAGAAGCGATTTTGATCTCATTTTTTGCTTTGAGCTTAGAGCCTTGGACGCGGGAGATAAAATGGTGAGTTCCAAGGGCATTATTGATGACGTGAATCTTCCCGTCATAGTGCGTTTTACTCAAAGGTGAGGACTTTTTCATGGTGCGCTCTTTGATCTCGCTGACATAAGAAAAAAGGGTCTTATCATTGGTGATACTATGCGAAGAGGGATATTTTTTGAGTAGATGCGCACTGAGACTCTTTGTCTCTATGAGCTTGTGCACCTGCGTTTGGACTTGCGCAGGATAGTGGTTGAGATATTTAAGCGTATGCATAAAGGCCTAGAGAATCCAAACCGTAAATTTTTTGCCTTTTATCTTGCCATTTGCGAGTTTTTTCTGCGCTTCATCTACATATTTTGTCTCGATAGCCACGTAGCTTTGACGCTCATAGATATCTATCTTGCCGATAGAACTCCCAGCCAAACCTGCGTCACCCGTAAGTGCTCCAAGAAGATCTCCAGCTCTGAGCTTATCTTTTTTGCCACCTTCGATAACAAGGGTGATAAACGCAGGCTTCATAGTAAAACCGTTTGTTGTTTTGAGCGTATCCGCCTCTTCAAAAAGTCTCTCTCCATCTTGGTATACATCCACTTTTTCCGCTTCCCAAGGAGAGTAGAGCGTAAACGCAAGACCTTCAGCCCCAGCTCTTGCCGTTCGTCCGATACGGTGAGTGTAAGTCTCTTCTGAGTGTGGTAGATCGTAATTGACAACCATAGAGAGCTCTTTGATATCAAGCCCACGCGCTGCTACATCTGTTGCGACAAGCACTCTCGCACTGCCGTTTGTAAATTGCACAAGCACGTCATTTCTATCATACTGTTCAAGATCGCCATGTATCGCAAGCGCGTCAATATTGCTCTTTTGGAGTTTCGCTGCTATCTCGTCTGCTTCTATTTTTGTGTTTGAAAATACGATTGCGTTTTGAGGCTTGAAGGTGCTGAGAATATTAACAAGCGTCTGGATTTTTTCATCATTTTGTACTTCATAAAAGCGCTGTACAACTTTGTTTGCGACTTCTTGCGATTTTGTTTTTATACTCACGGCATCTTGTTGGATAGAGGCGCTCAGTTGGAGTATTTCAGCAGGATAGGTCGCTGAGAAAAGAAGTGTTTGTCTCTGCTTTGGCGCATATTCAAGTACTTTTTCTATCTCTTCGATAAAGCCCATATCAAGCATTCTATCCGCTTCATCAAGTACAAGTGTTTGGAGGTTTTCAAGAGAGAGGGTATCTTTGCTAAGGTGTTTAAGAATACGCCCTGGAGTTCCCACAACTATATGCGCGCCATGACGCAGCGAGCCGAGTTGCGGTCCAAACGCAGCGCCACCACAAAGTGTAAGTATTTTGATATTGTGAGCAAATTTTGCTATTTGGCGCAACTCTCTTGCGACTTGGTCAGCAAGTTCACGAGTTGGAGTGAGGATAAGTGACTGAACACGAAACTTTTTGACATCGAGCGCACTGAGTACGCCAATACCAAACGCAGCCGTCTTCCCACTTCCCGTTTTTGCTTCAGCTACGACGTCTTTACCCTCAAGGATATATGGCAGACTCTCCACTTGTATCGCGGTCATCTCTTTGTAGCCTAAAGCATTGAGGTTTTGCACCATTTCAGAAGTAAGTGGCAGGGAGGAGAAGTTTTTTGTGTTCATAATGGCTCTTTTTTGAAATTATACCATTAAAGCTTCGCTTACTCTGCAGCGATGCTCGGATTTTCAAATTCTGTTACACGCTTCATAGACTCCAAGACTACATCTTTGAGCATATTTGCTTCAAGTCCATGTCTCTCTTCATAGTTGGCTATTGCCTGCGTATCAAAGGCTTCTATCGCGCGCACAAGAGCATAGATCTCTCCAAGCGTGCCTTTGTCTTCCAAGAGAGCCTCTTTTACCTCTTGTGAGATGTGCATATCTTCCAAAATCCTCTCAAGTTTTTCTCCGAAGATTGTATCAATCAATGATAAAACACCAACAAAATAGGCTTCACCAAGCATATTACTTCCTGCGTTTGGATAAATCGTTTTAAAGATATTTTCCATAAGCTCTGTTCTATTTTTCACAAGCAACATGAGTGGTGAACGTGTCCCGTCTTTAGATACAGATTTGGAGTAGATCATCAGCATCAGCCATTTTCCAAGAGGCACGCGTCCCATAAGTGTCAGAATATGGTGAATCGAGGATATTTTCTTTCTAAAATGAAAAGCACCAGAATTGATGAACTGTAAAAGCTGCAGGGTAATCTCATAATTGTTTTCAAACTCTTTGGTAATCTCATCAATACTGACATCATCCATCAAAAGGTTATAAAGTTTGAGAATATTGACTCGTCCTGGTTCATATTTTGCATTCTCAACTATTTTTGGTTCTGCAAAAAAGTAGCCCTGAAAATATTGACATCCTAAAGTTCTCGCTATTACATACTCTTTTGAAGTCTCTATCTTTGCCGCGACAACTTTCACATCCTTGGCTTTGAGCGTTTTTATCATCTCTTCGATACCGACGCTGATATTTTTATCTAAACGTATTTTGATATGCGAGATATAAGCAAAAATAGTTTGGTATTTTCCCATCGTCTCTTTTGTTAAAAAGATATCATTAATAGCGAGCATATAGCCTGCTTTGTAGAGTTGTCCCATGCGCTCAACCACGCGAGCAGAAAGCACTTCACTCTCTAAAAGTGCAAATATAAAAAACTCTTTTGGGATAGAGAGGATAATGTCACCTAAGAGAAACTTCTCATCAATCTTTACAAAGGCTCTATGATTACCCAAAAGATTGCGTGTTCCAAATTTATGGGCACCTCTAAAAATTAGTCAATTTTTATAAAATTTATTAATATTCTTAAAATCACTGATGATGTATACTTTGTAATAAAGCGATAGAAACCTTTATATAAGGGCTTTTGTAGGATTTTTAGCTAA
>JAQTZE010000003.1 GCA_028687935.1 Sulfurimonas sp. | reverse complement strand
TAAAAATTTGGGGGGGATTTAACAAAATTTTTAAGAAAGTTTGATTAGTATTGAGCTAAGATTTTAAAAAAATCAAGAAAAGTAAAAGTTGGAAGCTTTAAAAGGTATTTTTAGAGGTTCCCTTAAAGAAGCACTCACTCTTATGTCTGAACATAATCTTGGAGTAGAGCTCACCGATGAAGAAAAAAATAACATAATTCTCTTTTTAGAGACACTTACTGGTGAGCGACCAAAAATATTGGATCCACTTTGAAGCTTAGACGTATTATTTATTTTGTACTATTTATAGGTATTTTGGCCTCTTTTTCTATGGTCTATTTTTATGTCAAACAAAAAGCATTTAGCGAAAATTACAAAGAGTTCCTCAACGCAATGTATAACATTGAAAATGCTCAGGAGAATTTGAATTATCTTATCTTACAAAACTCGATTTATACCTATTATAATCATGATGCTATCGCTCAAAAACAGCAGGAGATTAAAGATAGTTTTGAGGCACTAGAAGAGTCAAAAATTTTACTAGATGGGCACTATACAACAATTACACTCTCTTTAAAAGCACTTCAAAGTCAGATTCAAGAGAGTGACGCAAAAATCGAAAAATATTTGCAGCTCAATGCTGCGGTCAAAAACTCTCTCCTATTTTTAACACGTCATCTCGATAATGCCGCAGAAACATTGAAAAAAAACTCTTGTAGCCAAGAGTGCAAAGATATATTTTTAAACGCAAACCTTATCTTGAAACATTATAACAATGCAACACGCATGCAGGATCTTGACTATATAAAAGAATCAAATCTGATTCTTTTTGCTACACCTACAGAACAAAAAAATATTGATTTTGTCAAAAAATTCAATTTACACGCAACATTTCTTAGTAAAGAGTATCCACTCTATATCAACATTACAAAAAGTATTTTCAATAGCCAAACAAACCACACTCTACAACAAATCAGAGCTGATTTTACGATACTTACGCTCAAAGATTTCAAGGCACTCAATGCGTTTAGTCTCATCCTTTTTGCAGTGCTTATTCTCTTTTTGGCTACTATCTCCTTTTTGTTTCTCATTCATCTCAGAGAGAATAAAAAACTACAAGAGACCAAAGAGTCTCTTGAATACTCTTTGGTCTATGACCAACTCACAGAACTCTTTAACAGAATCTCTCTCGAAAAAAAACTGCGTGAAATTAGCAAACCACATATCCTCTTACTAAATATCGATAGTTTTAAAAATATCAATGATATCTATGGTAATGCTTTTGGAAATGTACTGCTAAAGAAACTTGCAAGATTTTTAGAAATAAAACTTGCACATATCGAGAATATAGGTATATATAGACTTGGAGCTGATGAATTTGGTGTCTTATTTACAGATACACAAAACGCAAAAATACTCAGCATTGCACATTATCTTGAAAAAGAGATTACCTCTCATAGTTTTCTTTTTGGAGAGGTGGATATTCACATCACTGTCTCTATCTCAAGCAATTCTATTGAGCCTATCCTAGAAAACGCAGACCTAGCGCTCAAACTCATTAAAAAAGATGTCACTAAAAGAGTAATCGAGTACGACGATAGTCTTAATCTTAAAAAAAGTGTTCAGGAGAATTTGAAGATGCTTGAGACGATCAAAGCGGCTATACTCGATGACAGAATTCTTCCTTTCTTCCAGCCTATCGTCAACTTACAAACACTTAAAATTGAAAAATATGAAGCCTTAGTTCGACTCAAACTTGAGAACGGAAGATATCTGACTCCCTATAAATTTCTCGATACTGCTCGTAAAAGTTATCTTTATGAAGAGATTACAAGAATTATGATTGAAAAAAGTATGCGTGTTGCCAAAGAATATCCTGCGTATAGATTTTCTATCAATATAGCAATGCGAGATATTTTGAATGACACGCTCACCAATACATTATTTCAAATGTTTGAAGAGGAAAAAGAAGTTGCTTCAAGAATTGATATCGAACTTCTTGAGTCAGAAGATCTTCATGACATAGAAAAAGCACAGGTATTTATCCAAAGAGCGCATAGTTTTGGTTCAAAAATTTTGCTTGATGACTTTGGCAGTGGCTATTCTAACTTTTCATATTTTGCGCATTTGGATGTTGATATCATAAAAATAGATGGCTCTATCGTCAGTGAAATCACTACAGATAATAAAAAGCTACATATGCTTCGCAGTATTCATAACTTTTCACATGGTATGGACATAATCAATATTGCTGAATTTGTTGAAACGCAGGAGACTGCCTTACTTCTTAAAGAAGTAGGCGTTGAATATGCGCAAGGATACTATTTTGGGCATCCTCTCCCTGTACCTTTAGAGCATGCGGAGATTATATTCTCGTAGCAAGCTCTTTTTTGTAGGCTTCAATATCAAAGTTTTGCATAGTTGAAGTACCACTCTCTATCGCTGCAAGTGCAACTGCACTTGAAATCTCAACCACAAGTCTTTTATCAAAGGGTTTTGGGATGATGTACTCTTTTCCAAACACTATCTTTTTCCCGTAAAGCTCATGTAAATACTCTGGTACTTCTTGTTTTGTTAGCGCAGCCAAAGCTCTTGCCGCTGCGATCTTCATCTCTATATTGATTTTTGTAGCACGGACATCCATCGCACCTCTGAAGATAAATGGAAAGCCTAGAACATTGTTCACCTGATTATCGAAGTCACTTCGTCCAGTGGCTATAAGTGCGTCTGGTCTTGCTGCACGGACATCATCAGGAAAAATCTCAGGTGTTGGATTTGCAAGTGTAAAGACGATTGGTTCAGGAGCCATACGCTTGACATCTTCAATATTGAAAGAGCCAGGCTGAGAGAGACCAACAGCCACATCAGCATCATTAAATACTTCAGAGTGTGTCATATAGTGTGGCGCAGAAAACTCGCGTTTAAAATCATTTAAGTCACTACGTCCGTGATGCACAAGGCCTTTTGAGTCCAACATATAGATCTCTTTAGCGCCAAGATATTTGTAGAGTCTCGCACATGAGATAGCCGCAGCTCCAGCGCCTATAACTACTATCTTAAGCTCATCGATACGACGATGTGTGATCTCACACGCATTGATAATCGCAGCGGCTGAGATAACTGCCGTACCATGCTGATCATCATGCATAACAGGAATATTAAGCTCTGCCACAAGGCGTCTCTCTATCTCAAAACACTCAGGAGCTTTGATATCTTCGAGATTGATTCCCCCAAAAGTAGGAGCAATAGCTGTAACAACTGAGCAAAATCTATCAATACTAAGCGTATCTACTTCGATATCAAAACTATCAAGTCCCGCAAACTTTTTAAATAAAACGCCCTTGCCTTCCATAACAGGTTTTGAGGCAAGTGCGCCAATGTTTCCAAGTCCCAAAACGGCTGTACCGTTTGAGATAACAGCGACAAGATTGCCTTTGGATGTATATTTATATGCGTTTTCTGGATTTTTCTGGATTTCAAGACAAGGGACAGCCACACCAGGAGTGTATGCAAGTGCAAGGTCTTTTTGCGTATCTACTTTTTTTGTAGTCTCCACCGAGATTTTTCCCGGCTGAGGAAACTGATGATAATCGAGAGCTTCTTTCTCTTTTTGTGAAAACTTAGCCATAACTTCTCCATTGTTGTTTTTTAGAAATTATAGCCAAGTTCATCAAAATCCCTTATCTTACTATATGTCCAGATGAGCCGTTATCTACGAGGCATATTTTTTTGACACCATTTACGTCATGGTAGATGATTACTGTTGCGTTTGCATCATCTTTGACTACAGTGTCTCCGCTTAGGAGTGTTTCATAGTTCGCAAGATTAGCGGGCTCAACACAATCCACTCCAACTAAAGAGATAACACTCTCCCCGTTTTCAAACGAAGCGTCCCCGCCTCCTCCGCTACACGCACTCAGGAGAAATGTCGCGAGAGATGCTGCTAGTAAGCTAGTTATATTTTTCATTTTTCTTATCCTTATTCTATTACTAGATTTGTGTCGAGTTGCGTTTGTGTTTGTATGTAGAGTACTCCACCGATTTCTAAGATATTTACTTCACTTCCTAGAGCAAATGCGCTTGATGTATTGAGTGTATTTCCAACAATACTTAGATCACTTCCATCCGCTTTCATTCTTTCAAATCTCGTCACTGTTTCACCATTTGGTTTTGTGATGACGAGTGCTTTGATGAGATAGTTAGTGTCATTTGTATCTACGAGTGAACCTGCTGTTGTCTCTACTTCGCCAGTTGTTTTTATAACTGTTGCAGCACCAAGCACTTGTGAGACTGCTCTGGAAACTTTAGAGTTATACGTGACTCTATGTTCTGCACTTGCATCTGCTCTTGCGATGACTGAAGCCATACTATTTGCATTTAGTGCAACAGAGGTGATGATTTGGATTGCTCCCAAGCCATCTTTATTTACAAGCGTTTGTGCTCCTGCTATTTCTGAAGTTGCTCTTGTTGTTTTTCCATTTGCGCTAAGCACATGAAACGCTTGACCTGTAACAGTTGCGTTCACTTCGAGTGAGACATTTGTATCAGTATAAAGAATATGTGCACCCGCTGGTGTAAACGCAACCGATGAGCCAGCAAGTTCTGAAGTTGCTTTGATAGCTTTGCCTGCTACTGTTACTTTGTAAGAGACAGTTTGGTTTGTTGTATCGACCTGCGTTTGGAGAGTGAGATTATTATCGATACTTAGGCTTGTAGTCGTGCCATTTTCATCAGGGACGACATTTATCACACCGACTTGCTCTATATCATCTCCATCATCAAGAGGAAGAACATAGAAGTTAAAGACCCTTGAGCTGTTGTATTCACCATCTGTTGCAGTTATATTTATATCTACATTGCCAGAATTTCCAACTACTGAGATACTCATGTTATTTTCATTAAATGATATTGCATCCACTACAGTTGCATCATCATTTATGATAGTTGCAGAGTAAGAGATAGTATCACCATCGACATCTTCTATAGAGAGTGGGATGTTTTTGCTGCCAATATCTCTATAAACTATAGTGTCTGGAATGTTTGCTAAGATTGGCGCATCATTGACTGCGTTTACATTTACTGTAAATGTTTTAGTAGCATTCAGATCACCATCATTGACTTTTACAGTGATAGTTGCACTACCGTTTGCGTTTGATACAGTTGTGAGGTTAAAATCAAGCATCACATCACTATATTCGCCTGAAGTAAGTTCACTCGCAAAGTTTGGAGTCACTACAAGAAGAGATGTATTGTTCGACTCTACTGTGATTGTGAGTCTATCTCCATCTGCGTCACTTACATTGAGATCATAGCTCGTTGTTCCATTGTCTTCGTTCATCGTTACAGTTGCAAAGTTTGTACTTATGAGAGGTGCATCGTTTACGGCTGTGATATTGAGATCAAAGCTTTGGATTGCGCTTTGTCCGTTTGCACTTGCGTTTACTTCGATATTTACAAGACCAAAGGCATTGACTACTTGGCTCACAACTACTTTCCCTGCAACCATAGCGACTGTAGCTATATTTATGTTTGATGATTTCACTGTGTAGTTGATAGTATCACCTTCAACATCGACTGCGTTTAGAGTGATATTGAAGTCATCTGCATCTTCTTGGCTTATCATATTTCCAAGAGCACCTAGTGTTGGTGCGTCATCGACTGCGTTTACATTTATCGTAGCTGTATAGGTAGCTGTTGCGTTTGCATCTCCATCATTTACTTTAAAGCCAAATGTTGTATAAGGCATTCCATAAGCATTTGCTACTGGGATGAACTTCAAGTTAACGATATTGCTTGCATTGATCTCTTGGTTGAGCGTGACATTTACATCGCCAAGCGTTAATCTTCCTGCGTTTGGTAGCGCTGTGATGAAGAGAGAATGTAGAGAACTTCCTGCATCAATATCTGTGAAGTTAAAGTCATTGAGTGCAAATGTTTTATTATTATCTTCATCTATAGTGAAGCTTGCGTTTGCTGATGTTGGTAGGTCATTTACATTAGCCACTGTGATAGTGAAGTTATGATCAACACTTGTAACGCCATCACTTACAGTAAGGCTAACATTATGCTCGCCTACATCTGCGTTTGTTGGGGTTCCACTTAAATTTGTAGTTTGAGTTATCTTTCTTATTTTATGATTAAAAGTATCTCCGACATATAGATTTCCGCTTCTATCTACTGTTATTCCATAGGGCTGCATAAAAGAAGCAACTGTACCACTACCATCAATAGAACCTGAATTTACACTTCCAGCTAGAGTTGTTACTACTCCAGCACTTGTAATCTTTCTTATTATATTATTTTCAGTATCAGCTACATAAATATTTCCATTACCATCAACAGTAACTCCAGCAGGCTTGTTAAATGAAGTAGCTGTACCCGTACCATCATTAGAACCAGCAGTTCCACTTCCAGCTAGAGTTGTAACAACTCCTGCACTTGTAATCTTTCTTATTTTATGACTATTAGTATCAGCCATATAGATATTTCCACTAGCATCTACAGCTATTCCATCAGGAGTACTAAATGAAGCAGCTAAACCACTACCATCAACAGAACCATAACTTCCACTTCCAGCTAAAGTTGTTACTACTCCAGCACTTGTAATCTTTCTTATTTTATTATTGGAGCTATCAGCCACATAAACATTTCCACTACTATCAACGGCAACTCCATTAGGGTTGTTAAATGAAGCAGCTTCGCCTGTGCCATTACTAGAACCAGCAGTTCCGCTTCCAGCTAGAGTTGTTACTACTCCAGCACTTGTAATCTTTCTTATTTTATGATCAATATAATCTGTCACATAAACATTGCCGCTACTATCAACAGCAACTCCTTCAGGATACTTAAATGAAGCAGCTGTGCCTGTACCATCAGCAGAACCTATATTTCCACTACCAGCTAGAGTTGTTACTACTCCAGCACTTGTAATCTTTCTTATTATATGATTGCCATAATCTGCCACATAAACATTGCCGCTACTATCAACAGCAACTCCTAAAGGAGTGCTAAATAAAGCATCTGGGCCAGTATCATTAGCAAAACCAGCACTTCCACTTCCCGCTAGAGTTGTTACTACTCCATCACTTGCTAAACTCAACCAAGATGGAAGAGTTGTGCCGCTTGTCGCACTCCAAGAAAGATCATTTTCATCCGCATCAGTTGCGTTTAGTAGGTAAGAGTAAGCACTTCCTTGAGTTGCGTTTGTCTCTGCTGTGCTTGTAATAACTGGTATATCATTAGTATTTGTAACACTTATAGTGATGTTTTTATCAAATATTGCATTGCCACTATCTTTAGTTTGAATACAAACACTATAAGATGACTTCGTTTCATAATCAAAGACTGCGTTTGCGTTTAGTGAACTTCCATCTATGCTAAAGTTTGCATCATCTACTCCACCACAAAGGCTATAAGTGAAAGTATCTCCTACATCTATATCTGTAGTTGCTAGTGTTCCTATATTTACACTTGAGCTATTGTTCTCACTCACTGTGTTTGATGAGATGTTGATGTCACTCGGTGCATCGTTTGCATTGGCTACTGTGATCGTGAAGTTATGATCAACACTTGTAACGCCATCACTTACAGTAAGGCTAACATTATGCTCGCCTACATCTGCGTTTGTTGGGGTTCCTCTTAAAGTAGTTGTGGTTACAGGAGCTGAATACATTTTAATTTCATTCCCACTTGGTATATAGAGATTTCCACTGCTATCTACTGCTATCCCGTAAGGATTATTCAATCCACTTACAAGTGTAGTAACGACTCCATTGGTATCTCTTTTTTTAATTTTATTATTATTAGTATCTGCTATATAGAGATTTCCACTGCTATCTACTGCTACCCCGTAAGGAGCATTCAATTCACTATTTATAAGTGTTGTAACCGTTCCATTTATATCTCTTTTTTTAATGGCATTATTACCATAATCTGCTATATAGAGATTTCCACTGCTATCTACTGATACTACCCTAGGAGAAAACAATCCACTATTTATAAGTGTAGTAACGACTCCATTTGTATCTCTTTTTTTAATGACATTATTAAAGCTATCTGCTATATAGATATTTCCACTGCTATCTACTGCTACCCCATGAGGATAACTTAATCCACTATCTACAAGCGTAGTAACATTTCCATTAGTATCTCTTTTTTTAATCGAATTAGCATAAGTATCTGCTATATAGAGATTTCCACTGCTATCTACTGCTACCCCGAAAGGACCACTCAATCCACTTACAAGTATAGTAATATTTCCATCGGTATCTCTTTTTTTAATTACTTTATCAACAGGATCTGCTATATAAACATTTCCACTGCTATCGACTGCTACTCCTATAGGAGCATTTAATCCACTCACAAGTGTTGTTAAGCTTGAGGGTGTTGTAATACTTGTATTTAGCTCAAGCCAACTAGGGAGATTTGTCGCACTCCAAGTAAGTGTATCTCCATCTACATCAGTTGCGTTTAGCTCATAAGAGTAAGCAACATCTTGAGTGGCGTTTGTCTCTGGGATGCTTGTAATAGTTATTTTCGCAAACATATGCAAGGTCTGCTCTTTTTGAATGTTATAATCCGCTAAGGTTCTTCCCTCTAGGAGTACAACTTCTCCATATTTAAGATAAAAAGTATCAGGACTAGCACCCTCTTTGTCTTGAACCTTTGCCTTCACATTTTCTATAGTATCATTTGCTTCTACCTCTAGTGCTATAATTTTACCTGTAAATGTTTTGACAAAGATTTGCATACCATAAACATTTGCACTTAAAAAAAGACAAACTAGTAAGATTTTTGTTAATAATTTCATATTTACATCCTCTATTTTTTTATATTGCAATAATCATATCTTTTAGTTGTGAGTTTTGTACTAGAAGACAATGATTTGTGCTGGATGGTAGAGTTGTGAAAAGATTGGAGTGAGGGTGTTTGTGATTATCAAAGAGGTGTGTGGAGGGAGTTTCCACACACCAAGGAGTCGAAAAAATCTACTAGAATTTCAACACATACTTAGTAGAGAGAGTATTGCTTGATTTAGCGTTACATTTACATCACTTAGTGTTAAGGCTCCTGCGTTTGGTAGAGTTGTTATAACTAGAGAGTGTAAAGAACTTCCTGCATCAATATCTGTGAAGTTAAAGTCATTCGCTGTAAATGTTTTACTGTTATCTTCATCTATTGTGAAGCTTGCGTTTGCTGATGTTAGTAGGTCATTTACATTTGCTACTGTAATTGTAAAGTTATGATCTACACTTGTAACGGCATCACTTAGAGTAAGGCTAATGTTATGCTCAACTACTTCTGCGTTTGTTGGTGTTCCTCTTAAGCTTGTAGTTTGAGTTATCTTTCTTATTCTATAATTGCTATAATCTGCCACATAAACATTGCCACTACTATCAACAGCAACTCCAGCAGGATTCTTAAATGAAGCTTGTATATCATTACCATCAGTAAAAGTATTAATTCCACTCCAGCTAGAGTTGCTACTACTGCATCACTTGATAAACTCAACCAAGATGGAAGAGTTGTACCACCTGGAGGACTCCAAGTAAGTGTATTGCCATCAGTGACATTTAAGAAAATATCTTGCGTTATATCCGTATAAATCTGTAATATACTCTCTTTTGCAACATGATAATCATCTAATGTTTTCCCCTCTTCTAGCGTAATACCATTATAAAGAATATAAAATGGCCCAACAGCAACACTCACTTTGTCTAAAATTTTTCCCTTAACATTTTCAATACTATCACTAGGGTCTACCTCAAGTCCTATAGTGTTACCTGTAAATGTTTTGACAAATAGTTGCATACCATAAGCATTTGCGCTTAAAACAAGACAAACTAGTAAGATTTGCGTTAATAATTTCATATTCACATTCTCTATTTTCTTATATTTAAAAAATCATATCTTTTAGTTGTGAGTTTTGTACTAGAAGACAATGATTTGTGCTGGATGGTAGAGTTGTGAAAAGATTGGAGTGAGGGTGTTTGTGATTATCAAAGAGGTGTGTGGAGGGAGTTTCCACACACCAAGGAGTCGAAAAAATCTACTAGAATTTCAACACATACTTAGTAGAGAGAGTATTGTTTCTAAACGCAGTACCTTTAGCTTGGTAGTTGTACATGAAGTTGATTTCACCACCAAGAACATTGCCTATCTCATACCCTACGCCAGCATCATAACCCCATCTTCCATTGTCAATACCTGCAGTATTGAATGTAGTTGTTGGAGCACCTTGATATGCAGTAGTAACTGTAGAGATATCATTTCTAAAGTCATAGCCTACATTTGCGTTTGCTATGAAACCTGAATCTTTATCTACTCTATAGTGAGCGATACCACCAACACCAGCAATCATCTCATCAGCACTAAAGCTATCCGCTTGAAGATTGAATATTCCTGCATCTGTTTCACTGTATGAAGGGTTTTTATAGTGTCTATAACTTGCTTGAACCATAGGCTGTACTATCAGCTTATTACTTACATCAATCGTTTTCATAAGTTTAAGGTCAAGTGCTGCCGTAGAACTTGTATAGTCTGCGTTTGCAGTAGGACCGCCAGCAATATTTCTCGTTGTAGAAGTATTCTGCCAAGCATAACCAAGTTGATAGAGGAAGCTTACTTCATCATTGAAGAGTGGCATATTTCCATAGACAAGTGTGCTGAGGACATCAAGCTCTGAAGTTTGTGCTACATTATTTACATCTACATACGCTTTTGTATAGAAGAAGGCTAAACCGATTTTCTCATTTTTGGCATACTCACCATCCACACCAAGTCCAAATCCATTTGCTCTTACTCCAAAGCCGTTGATACCGTCTTTGTTATCTTGAGAACCAAATGAAGTGTATGGTTTGATCCAAGCATGTTTCTCTTTGAGAAGTTCATCTCCAGAGTTCATACCATTACTTCCACCTGCATTGACAGTCTGTCTCATATCTACGATACCTTGCATTCCAGTCATGATCTGTCCACTTGCTCCTACACTTGCTGTTGTTCCGAGTGGAGTTGTGCTTTGGACTGCTGCTGCTACTTGTGCGTCTGTCTCAAGTCCATTGAGTGCTCCAAAGAATTCAGTAAGTGCAGGGTTGCCACTTTCACTAATGATATCAAGTGCTGCTGCTGCACTTTGAGTATTTGTATTTCCATTTCCTGCGACAGAAGCATCTAAGATACCTTGCCCTTTTAAGACATTTAAGTCGATAGTATCATCATCTTTGACATACTCAAATTTTAAAAGTGCTGAGTTATCTGCGATGTTAAGAGTCCCATCTATAGTAAGTCCATCTTCACCTGCAGTGACTACATTATTGAGTGTTTGACCTACAAGTAAGAGCTGATTTGAAGAAGCGCTTAGGACATCTACTTTGATAGTCGAACCACTTTCAAAAGTCGCTGTGTCAGTAGCGAGTTGAGAGTATGTTGTATTAGAAATATTTCCATCTGTTAAGAGTCCTATCTCTAAGATACCAGTAGCAGTTTGGGTAAAGTTACTTATTACAGCATTATCTGCATTATGAGGTAAAGAGATAAGACCTTTGTTTGTAAAAGCTACGTCAGCTACAAAGATATTTCCATAGAGCTTACCTGTTGTGTCGTTGAGGACTGTGGTGGTATTTGGTAGTGTTTCGTCTAGTAAAGGAACTTGAGAAGGAGCACGAAGTGGAGTATTGTTACTTGTTATACGCATTGAATAAGCATCTTTATCCGCTTCACCATTGAGAGTTGCAGTGATAGTTCCAGTGTTTTTTATACTTGAGTTACCATTTATGTATTTAGCATATATACCTGCACCGTTTCCATCCATCGTAATAGTTCCGCTGTTGCTGATGCTAGCGTTATCAGTCATGTATTTGCCAGCGATACCAAAGCCAAATTCACTTGCGTTTACATCTATCGCCCCTGCATTGATGATTTTAGCATTTTCAAACATTCCAAAGACATTTATTCCAGCAGCAAAGCCTCCATTAGCTGTGATTGTGGCATCTGACGTATTTTCTAAAGATGATGCCCCATACATAGCAGCAGTAATTATGCCAAACGCAGCACCGTTACTAGCACTAGCCTCTATAATGTTCGTATTTTGTATCATAGTGTCATCTAGTTTGCCTATTAAAGATATACCAGTAGCACTATCAGATTCTGAATGAACAGTTATCATCCCTTGATTGATGATGCTTGAGTCAATGATAGTGCTATCACTAAAATTATTACTATCAAATAAGTTGGAACTTGCACCTAATAATATACCAGCAGCACTTCCACTTGTCGCATTTACATCGATTGTTCCACTGTTGAGAAGTGTAAGATTATTTATAGTTAAAGTTGAATCATTACTACTAGTACGGATATGGATACCATAAGCATCTTCCCCTGTTGAGATAGCTTTGATGCTACCGCTGTTGCTGATAGTAGTATCTGTAATGTTTAGAGAAGAATAGTCACGTGTCTTTTCTATCACTATCGCTCTTGCATTGCCTGAGGCATTCACATCGATAGTTCCAGCATTTGTGATAGTACTCCCTAGAATGTTTAAAGTTGAACCACTAGGATTATATCCGTCATGCTTAATTACTATAGCTTCCGCATTACTATTATCGCTAGCAATACTAATCAAGCTGTTTTCAGCGTTTGTAATTGTAAGATTAGTGATGGAGTTATCTTCTCCATAAGAGTTTAACTTAAGCCCTGATTTAGTGTTACCTGAACTTGCATTTGTCACTGATATGGAACCGTTGTTTGTGATGGAAGAGTCTGCGTAAGTGATGGGATTTTCTGATATATTACCACGCACAGAAATTGCTGCATCTGAAAGACGGGCGTTTATAGCTCCTGTATTTGTGATGTTAAGATCAAACGTATTGGTAGTACTATCCTGGATGATAATGGCAGTATTGGCTGTTGTTACATTCAAATCACCGATAAGAGAGATATGCTTAATCTCTCCGTCGCCCGAAAAGCTTTGCGTAGTAGTGTTGTCATCTATCGTGTAGACTGCCGCCTGCGCCACATTGACGATGCTTCCAACGAGCAATGCGCTCACCACTAGCGAGATTTTCCCGCCTTTTAATATCCTAAATCTTGACTTATAATCAGGTGTATTTTTCATATTCACATCCTCTATTTTTTTATATTGCAAAAATCATATCTTTTAGTTGTGAGTTTCGTGTTAGAAAAGCTCTTTTTTATTTGTGTATAATTTGCTTATGCCAAATAAAACTTACACTATTTTAATCGTCGAAGATGAGTGGATAAACGCCAACTTCATCAAACAAATACTTGAATCACTCAAGCAAAAAGTCGTTGCTGTCGCAAGCAGCGCGAAAGAAGCTATGGAGTGTTTAGAAGAGAATGATGTTGATTTTATCTTTATGGATATCAACATCGACGGCGCAGAAGATGGAATCACCCTCGCGCACAAAATCAACCAAACAAAAAAGATCCCTATCATTTTTATGACTGCGTTTGGAGATTCAAGCACTATAGAAGAAGCATCACAAACGAATATTTACGGTTTTATTATCAAGCCTTTTATGGAGCGAGATGTTGAGGCTGTTTTCAATGTTGCTATCCAAAGAGTGCTTCGCGAGAACAAGTTCACACAAGCAAAACTCACACTACGAACCTCTACTGTTACATTAGGCACAGGCTATACGTTTGAGCTGCCAAGCAGTGTTTTGCGTCATAATCACCGCACCATTGCCCTCTCGAAAAATGAGTCTAAACTTCTACATCTTTTATGCTCAAATCATGGGCAGATACTCCCTATGGCTATTATTCGTCATATTGTTTGGGAAGATAAAGATGTAAGTGAGTCAAATATACGTGAAACTATTTTGAGAGTGAGAAAAAAGATCACGCCATTGAACCTTGAAAACTTAACAGGTGTGGGTTATATACTCCACAAGGAGCTCTAAATAAAAACGCTTTTTGCTAGATATGAAGATGAAGCTATGGAGAGAGACTACAATGAGTGGACAAAGCCTGCACGTATAAAACAGATAACACTTATTAGTTTTATTACTGGGTCACTGTATCTCTTGTTTTCTCTCTTAGACTATTTCATCGCGCCTCAAGAGATCTATCCTTTTGTATTTTTTCTTCACTTGCTTCTCTTACCTTTTGTTGCTTTTAGTATAACTTTTGTAGCCATAAGCAAAAAATCATTTTCCTTAATTCTGAGACTTCTTGTGCTCGCGCCTATTATTGCCACAGCAGGGCATACACTTGTGATGATGCAACTGCACCATTATTCATCTTATCATGCGGAGATCTACCTCATCATCTTTTGGGTATTTACCGTTTCTGGACTGCCTATGCGTCATGCGATATTTACCACTCTCGTGATGATAAGTATCTCTGCGCTTGGAGCGTTTTACACAGATGGAGTCCAACTCAATGATGCCATAATGCATCTCTTTTGGATGATTTCTTCTTTCACTTTTGGTTTAGCTGGGGCATATCTTTTAGAGTCCTCGAACCGCACTGTATTTTCTCAGCACACAGAGTTGCATCAAGAACTCAGTAACAAAAGTATACTTCTCAAAGAGTTGGCACACCGCGTAAAAAACAATCTGCAGATTGTCTCAAGTATCCTCTACTCTCACTCTAAAAAAGTAACTGACACACAGACAAAAGAAATCTTTGACAATAGTATCCAGACTATCAAAGCGATGGGAATGATACATGAAAAACTTTTTCAATCATCTAACCTAGAAGCAATAGACTTCAAAGAGTATATAAAAAACCTTATCAACTTGGTCAGTCAAAATATACGTCATAAAAAAGTACGTTTTTCTTTTGACTCCAAAACTATTATGATAAGCATAGACAACGCGATACCGCTAGGACTCGTAGTCAATGAGATACTGACGAACAGCCTTAAATACGCTATTGTCAAAGATAATGAAGATATTCTTATCAGAGTAGCGATTATGCTAGATGATGAACAAAAAATTCATCTACATATTTCAGATAATGGAGGAGGCATTGACTTTGCAAAACGCAAAGAAGGTTTTGGGACACAGCTCATCAACTCCCTTATTCGCTATCAGCTCAAAGGAGAGGTCGATTGTTTCAATAGTAATGGTCTTCACTATGATATAACATTTACAGATACGGATAAGTAGCTAAATCCAGTAACGCGGATAGTGTCTTTTTGGATTATGGGATAGATTGTTGATAATCAAAGCGATGCCAAACATTACAAAAGAGTCCAACAAAATCGGGTAAAACGCAAACAAATAACCAAGTTCATGCGTTTGGGCACTTCCTACGATGGCAACTAATGCTGTCGCTCCTCCAGGTGGGTGCAGTGTACGCGTCAGATGCATAACCACAATTGATAAAGAAACCGCTATCGCGCTCAATATTTCTATATCAAGATGCAAAAATTTATAGACAGTAATTCCGACCAAAGCGGAGAGAACATGACCGCCTAAAAAATTTCTTGGTTGGGAGAAATCCGCCTGAGGTGCAGCAAATATCAAAACAGCCGAAGCTCCAAACGAGCCAACCAAAAAGAGTGTGTCAAACCTTTCAATATCTATTTTTGCATTTAAAATCGCAATCGCATAGATGCCGAGCAAGGCACCAAACCATGACCAAAAAATTTTAGAAAATGCTTGTCGTGGGGGAGCCTTCTCAAAGCCTTTCATCTTTTTTACATAGGTTTTCAAGTTACTTTTCATATATTTATAATTTACAATCTGCAGAGGTCAAGTTCTCTAAAGTAGTCTCTTCAAACATCTTTCGCAGTAACCCTTTTGGCTGCATCCATTGATCATGCAAGGCACATTTGTTGTGTCCATCACAGATACCTACACCTAAAATACAGCTCTCATTGTCTGTCTCATCATTGAAAGTATTTAAAATATCTATGAGTTTTATCTGTGATGCGGGCTTGTTGAGCTCATACCCACCCTCTCGTCCTTGGATAGATTTGATAAACTCAGCTTTTACCAATATACCCATAATCTTAGTTAAAAATTTATAAGGAATACTCAAAAGCTCAGCTAACTCTTTGGCGCTATAAAGACGATCATCGCTATGGTTGGCAAAAAAATTCAAAACTCTAATTGCATACTGCGATGTATTATGTAGTTGCACACGAACCCCTTTTTAGAGAGATTATACAAGAAGTTTAAAAAAACAAATATTAATTCTACCATTTAGTAGTATTTAATTTTTACTTGGCTACTATTTCAATTACTACTCTAAGGTAGAATTTAAAACAGGAGTTAAAATGTCTGAGCGTATTACCAAAGATATGGCCAAAAATATCTATTTTGGCGGGGGTATTTTTGCTATTTTAGTATTTGCGGGACTAACATTTGATAGTGTTAAACAAATACCAGAACTAAGCCATGCAGAAAATATTACAGAATCTGTAGTGCTAGGAAAAAAAATATGGGAAAACAATAATTGTGTCGGCTGTCATACTCTCCTAGGAGAAGGTGCTTATTATGCTCCTGAACTAGGGAACGTATTTCAACGCTTGGGCAGTAGCGATGAAGCATCATTTAAATCTTATATGCAAGGGTGGATGGCATCTCAGCCTCTAAATATCCCAGATAGAAGAAAAATGCCACAGTTTCATCTCGCACCAGAGCAAGTAGATAATCTTGCAGATTTTTTAATTTGGACATCGAAGGTTAATACCCAAGAGTGGCCACCAAACATTCAAGGATAGGGGGCATATATGAAATATTCATCTCAAATGGTCGCAAAACCATATTTCATTTTTGCATTAGTTCTTTTAGCGGGAGAGATTTTATTTGGTCTGACTATGAGTATCCAGTATATTTATGGAGATTTTTTATTCCCAGCAATTCCCTTTAACGTCCTTCGTATGGTGCATGTAAACTTACTTATTGTACTTTTACTCTTTGGTTTTATGGGGGCAACTTATTATCTCATTCCTGAAGAAGCAGAGAGAGAGCTCTGGAGTCCTTTGCTTGCGAAGATAACTTTTTGGATTTTTCTTGTAGCTGGTGTTGCTACAATACTTGGATATCTCCTTGTTCCTTATGCAGAGTTAGCACAACTCACTATGAACGAACTTTGGCCTACGATGGGGCGAGAGTTTTTAGAACAGCCTACAATCACAAAAGTAGGTATCGTCGTAGTCGTACTTTCGTATCTGTTAAATGTCACGATGACTGTCATTAAAGGTCGCAAGACAACAATTTCTATTATTTTATTGACAGGTCTTTTTGGTTTAGCGTTTTTCTTTTTGTTTGCGTTTTATGTGCCTGACAATCTTGTTATGGACAAATTCTTCTGGTGGTTCGTAGTTCACCTCTGGGTTGAAGCTACGTGGGAACTTATCTTGGGCGCGCTTCTTGCGTTTGTACTTGTAAGACTTACAGGTGTGGACCGTGAACATATCGACAAATGGTTATACCTTATCATCGCTATGACACTCATCGCTGGACTAGCAGGAACTGGCCACCACTTTTTCTTTATTGGTGCTCCTGGTTACTGGTTATGGATTGGGTCAATCGCTTCTGCTGCAGAGCCGATACCATTTTTCTTGATGATTTTATTTGCGTACAATATGATCAAAAATCGTCGTATTCAAGATGATAATAAAATGGCACTCATCTGGGCAAAAGGTACAGCGGTTGTGGGCTTTTTAGGTGCTGGTGTTTGGGGCTTTATGCACACACTTGCTCCTGTAAACTACTACACACACGGGACACAACTAACAGCTGCTCATGGTCACTTATCATTCTTTGGTGCGTACGTCATGATCGTATTTACTATGGTCTCGTATGCGATGCCGATTTTACGTGGTCGCCCACATGGAAATAATGCCAAAGCGCAAAAAGTAGAACTTGCAAGTTTTTGGCTTATGGTTATTGGCATGATTGGTCTTACTTTGGCACTGACAGTTGCTGGTGTGATGCAAATAGAGATGCAAAGAATCCCTGATGCAGCAAACGCAATGACGTTTATGGATACACAGGCAACACTCACTGCTGTCTATGTAGTCCGTTCACTCTTTGGTGTGATGGTTTTTGCAGGACTCTTGACATACTTCGCGAGCTTCTTTGTAAAACACGAAAAAGTAGCCGCGTAGATGGATGAAAAAGTCGGTAAATTTTGGGACAAATATGTCACAAAAAAAGCATCTCGCCTCTATGAAGCAGAGAAAGTTCTCTTTGAAGAGAGAGCTAGATCTTTAAAAATATTTTATCACCTCTTAGGCGGTGATAAGGCAAAAGAGCTTCATATTACCGACAAAAGATTTTTAAAAACTTCAAGAACTTTACTGGAGAAATTCTCAGGAAAAGGAAAGAGCTTTTTTCTTGCTTGGCAAGATGAGAAAGCACTTTACTTTCCTGCGTCTTTGTCTTATTTTGATGACAAAAATCTCAATGAAATGCACTACTACTGGCTCTGCGCAATGCTTGCTCATGTGAATATAAAAAGCAATGCTAGTATCAATGAAAATAAAAAAGCAGCAAATTTTCTTATAGAGAAATATTCTGGATTTAAAGATTTTCATACAAACGCAGAAGCTTTTTTACTCGAAAGATATCCTGAATTATCTACTATTAAGCCTTTGAACGAAGATTTACTAGATGATAATAGTTACCCAAATCCTCTTTGGATTTACCCTTCACACTCAAGCAATACAATGCTTCTTGATTTTGATGATGAAGAAGAGATGGGCAGAGAAGATGGCAAAAAAGATAAAACCGAAGAACTTAAGATGAAGAAAAAAGCCGAGCAGATTAATGATGACAAAGAGACGGATGGCCTTTTACTTTTTTTGCCAGAATCGCTTATGAGCCTCATGGAACAGGTCAACGTAGATAGACAAGAAAATGACAGTTTTGATGAAGATGCACTTTATAATGCTGAGGATTTGGATGAGATAACGCTAGGCAAAAAAGATGCAAATCTCGCTTCAAGAATCAAGATGGATTTGGATATTTCTGCGAATTCTGCAGAGGATTATCCCCTTGGAAAAGGCCATTTTAGAGATGAGTGGGATTATAAAAAAGAGAGTTATCTCAAAAATTATGTCTGTATAAAACCACAAATTTCAATTTATGTAGAAGCGATAGAACTCCCAAAACGACTTGAAAAAATGATGAAAAAAATCCATTCTGAGCTTGATTTGATGGAGCTTGATCGGATAAAAATAGACAATCTTCCTTATGGCGATGAGCTCAACCTCGACACATGGATCGATTATAAAGGGCATAAAAACCACTCAAATCACCCGCAGAGATTTTTCCAAAGTTATAAGAAAAAAACTAGAGATATGGCGACACTTATCTTAGCCGATATTTCTCTCTCCACAGAAGCTGGAATCACGCAAGATATTCGCGTGATAGATATGATAAAAGATTCACTGATGGTCTTTGCTGAGTCGCTTCAAAGGTTACAAGACAGATTTAGTATTTATGCTTTTTCCTCTATAAGAAATAAAAAAGTCAATTTTCACATCATCAAAAATTTCAAAGAGAAATACAGCGATAGAGTTCGTGGTCGTATTGATCTCATCAAACCTGGATACTACACTCGTTTGGGTGCGGCGATACGAGAGAGTGCGAAGATTTTAGAGAAGCAACAAAGTGCAAACAAACTGCTCTTAATTCTTAGCGACGGCAAGCCAAACGATGTCGACAGATACGATGGAAGATACGGCATTGAGGATACAAAAAAAGCCATTGAAGAGGTCAAACAAAAAGGCATTACACCCTTTTGTATCACCATCGACGTAGAAGCCAAAGAGTATCTGCCCTATCTTTTTGGACGAAACTCCTACGCAGTTATTCGTGATGCCAAAAAACTGCCAAAAGTTGTCACAGAAATTTACATGAACTTAACACGATAAAGGAAAAAAGATGTCAAACACTTACTACTTAGCGCAATCAAATGAAGTAGAACTTTTTGAAGCTGCGGCTTCTATGAACTTGCCTATTCTCATAAAAGGCCCTACAGGATGTGGAAAAACAAGATTTATAGAGGCAATGGGTGAGAAACTTGGACGTGAAGTTTATACTGTAGTGTGTCATGATGATTTGAGTGCCGCTGATTTGATTGGCCGCCATCTTATAGATGAAAATGGTACGTTTTGGCAAGATGGACCACTGACAAAAGCGGTGAGAAACGGCGGCATCTGCTATCTTGATGAGATTATAGAAGCGAGAAAAGACACAACAGTTGTCTTGCACTCACTCGCAGATTACAGACGCGTTTTGCCCATAGACAGAACGGGCGAAGTGATAGAAGCACACCCTGATTTTATGCTCGTCGTCTCGTACAATCCTGGTTATCAAAATGTCCTCAAAGGGATGAAACCAAGTACCAAGCAAAGGTTTATATCTCTAAGCTTTAACTACCCAAAACCTGAAATCGAAAAAGAAGTTATCATCAAAGAGAGCAGCGTAAACGCAGCGATAGCACAAAAACTTGTCAATATCGCAGGAGAGATTCGCAGACTCAGCGACAGCGATATCCAAGAGGCGGTATCGACACGACTCTTGATCTATGCTGCAAAGCTCATCGTCAAAGGTTTTGATCCCTATCAGGCGTGTATGCACTCTATCGTCGAGTCCCTTAGTGATGAGGATGACGTCTTAGAAGTTCTGCAAAAACTTATCTCTCTGCATTTTACAAAGAGTGCATAATGAATAAAACTCTGAGTATCAAAGAGCCTTATCCTCCCGGTGATTTTGCTATTTGGATAGTTGTTTATATCGAACTTCTCACTTTTGGTTTGATGTTTATCGGCTATGCATTTTCAAGAAGAGCGGATATCGCACTCTTTAACACATCGCAATTAGCACTCAATCAACTCTCAGGCTTTATTGATACTTTGATACTTGTCACAAGCAGCTATTTCGTAGTAAACGCAGTCAATGCGGTTAAAAACGCAAGAACACAAAAGATTCAAGCTGCCAATAATCTCGCCTCCAAATGGCTTTTGGCTGCCATACTCTTTGGGGTTCTTTTTTTGATCAATAAATTATTAGAATTTTCCGCCATATTTGAGCAGGGAATTACTCTCAGCACAAACACATTTTTTATGTTTTATCTTCTTCTCACGATGTTTCATTTTATGCATGTGAGCTTAGGCACCGTAATCCTGTTTAATATTCGTAGAAGAAGCAAGCAAGATGGCTACAGTGCCCAAGATAGCAGAGGAATCGAGACAGGAGCTACGTATTGGCATCTAGTAGATCTCCTATGGATTGTGCTCTTTGTACTTATCTACATTATAAGGTAAATGGTATGAAAAAAAGTATTGAGGGTGTTTGGCTAATCTTATTTATTTTGACTGTTTTTGCGTTTTTACTTGGCAAATTGGAATTTGTAAATAGCGTTATGGTCGGGATTTTACTTTTGAGCACATTTATCAAAGGGCAACTGATTATAGATTATTTTATGGGATTGAAAAATGTTCAACTAAAATATAGTATCATACCTACACTTTGGCTCATCATAGTTCTATCATCCATTGCAGCAGCCTATTATCTGCCCGCAAAATAAAAAGGAGCGACAATGCAACAATATAGCACTTTAAAAACGCACTATAAATTCACAGAAGAAGAAGCAAAGATTTTGCAAAATTTACAGCCAAGAATGGCAGAACTCTCAGATGAATTTATAGACGGATTTTATGATTATATTTGGGGCTTTGGAGCAACGGCTCAATTTTTGAAAAATAAAGATATCATCGCACATCACCGAAGCAAAATCAAAGAGTGGTACGTCAATCTCTTTTGCGGCAACTATGATATGAGCTATTTTATGAGTCTCTATAAAATAGGTGAAATACATGTAAAAATAGGCTTGCCAACGCACTACGTAAACGCTGCGTTTACCTTTGTGAGAACTTTTATTTTGCAAAATATCGAAGGAAATTTTCACAACAAAGAGCAACATGTCAAAGAAATAAAAGCTGTTGAGAAGATAATAGATATGAACCTTGATGTGCTTACAAGTTCCTACAGAGAAGAGGAGTTGAGTAAATTTCTCTCTTTGTCAAAATTTGAAAAAACAATCCTCTCAGGACTGAAAAAATTCAACTCCTTTGTCAATTTTTTTCTAGCAGGCTCCCTAGCCCTTGTCGCGTTTTTTGCGATAGGTTTATTCGTTTATGACATCTATTTATTATTCTTTTCAGATATAGGGATAGAAAAAGGGATTTTAACAGTTTTGGGGAGTTTACTCGTCTTGTGGGCGGCGATTGAGCTCATCCACGAAGAGATCAATCATCTTCAAGGAAAAGGTTTTGCCATAGGTGCTTTTATCATGCTTGCCATGGCAGCACTCATTAGAAAAGTACTTATTTATTCGTTATCATCTGAAAAATCTGAAGAACTTTTGATTATCGGTGCCGTTATAGTAGGCTTGTCTGTTGCATATTGGCTTATTGGCTCAAAAAGTAAGATTAATTGATAAATAAAAAGAGAGAAATTATTGAATTTTTTTTGAGAGATGTAATATTTTATGTAAGTTAAGTTTAAAAAGTTTTTGAAAGTGCCTAAGTTAAGGCTTTTTTCGATGGTGCGGATGAGAGGACTTGAACCTCCACACCTTACGGCACCAGATCCTAAGTCTGGCGTGTATACCAATTTCACCACATCCGCATGTAGATAAGTGTTTTATGTCTCTTCAGACTCTAAATAAGTGGTACGCCCTAATGGATTCGAACCATTGGCCTATGCCTTAGAAGGGCATTGCTCTATCCAGCTGAGCTAAGGACGCATAATTTTTATCAAGAAACCTTGATAAATGCTTGATTTTGTGGAAAATCAGAGCTTTTATGACCAAGCGTCTAGCGTAAATAAATGGACTTCGTTCATTTATCAATGAAGATAGATGGTGCGCCCGATAGGATTCGAACCTATAACCCTCGGAGCCGAAATCCGAAACTCTATCCAGTTGAGCCACGAACGCTACTATATTTGTTAATATCAATTTTTTATATTTTAAATCTATGGGGTGGGATGCGGGGCTCGAACCCGTGACCCCCGGCACCACAAACCAGTGCTCTAACCAACTGAGCTAATCCCACCATGCCAAAATATAAAAGTTGTAAAAATTTAAAAGTGGTCGGGGTGAAAGGACTCGAACCTTCGGCCCCCTGGTCCCAAACCAGGTACTCTAACCATACTGAGCTACACCCCGACCTACACATTAAAACAGTTTGTTTATGCTGATTAATGAGGCGAAATTATAGTCAATAAGATTGCAAATGTCAATAGTATTTTGACAAATCTTTTGGATATTATGAATTTTATGTATAATAGCCCCAATCAAGGGGGTAAAACACATGAAAATAGCAAGATTTAGCAGAATAGGATTCATTTTAGCTGCTGCCGGAAGTGCTGTAGGACTTGGTAATATATGGAAATTTCCATATATTACTGGTGAATATGGTGGAGGAGCTTTTGTATTTGTCTATCTCTTAACAGTATTATTTATCGGTTTTTCCATTATGATCGCAGAGATGCTCATAGGGTATATTGGGAGAAAAGATACTGTAAGTTCATTTGAAAGTATTGCACCCACACATAAGCATCTCTGGAAGTACGGTGGTTTTCAAGGTTTAGCCGGTCTTTTCATTATGATTTTTTACTCGGTAGTTATCGGATGGATATTCCACTATATAATCACTTCCCTCTCCACCCTTCCCGCATCCATCAAAGAAGCTGAGAGTACCTTCAACACAATGCTCCATACCGATATATGGACGCAGCTTTTTTATCACTCGGTTGCGTTTGTGTGGATTACCTATGTTTTGACCAAAGGTATCAAAGGCGGTATCGAGAAGATGAACCTTGTGCTGATGCCCGCACTCATGGTTATCCTCGTAGGTATGTTTATATATGCCCTTTCACTAGATGCATTTCCAAAAGCTGTCCATTTTATGTTCGCTCCTGATTGGTCCAAGATAAACTCTGAAGCTTTTGTCGTCGCCGTCGGTCATGCATTTTTCACCCTTTCACTTGGTATGGGTGCGATTATGACCTATGCCGCATCTTTAGAAAAAAATTCCAATATCGTAAAGGCTGCGTTTTGGGTTGTATTTTTAGATACAACAATCGCTATAGTCGCCGGGCTAATGCTTTTTACTTTTTTATACCAGTATGGTGCTGGTCCGGCCAAAGGTCCAGGTCTTGTCTTTATCTCTCTTCCCGCTGCGTTTTATGAGATGGGCATCATTGGAAATGCCTTTGCGGTTTTATTTTTTATTGCCCTTGCGTTTGCAGGACTTACGTCTTCTGTTTCTTTGGTTGAGCCGATGGTGCAGTATTTTATAGACAGATTTAGCTGGAGCAGACTCAAAGCTTCTATCCTTATGGGACTTTTCTTTTACCTCATCGGCATCATCGCTCTACTCTCCAATATAGACGGTTTTAAAGAGGCTCTTACATGGGGAGATAAAAACTTCTTTGACTGGGTGGATTATTTTACGGCTGCTATCATGCTTCCGATTGGTGGGCTTATTATGGCTCTATTCGTCGGTTTTGTCATAGATAAACGCAAAGTAGAATCTATCCTCAAACCACAACTTGGCTTTGCGTTTGAAGCTTGGTATTTTTCACTTCGCTATATCACGCCTGTAGCTATGTTTATCGTGATGCTCAACCTTTTAGGAGTATTTTAAAAATGCAAAAACTAGAGAAAAAATGTAAACAACTGCTCTTGCAAGAGAATATTGACGCAGATTCTGAGATAGATTTTGATGTAAATGGCGCGACGCACACGCTGAGTTATGCCTATATCATAGAGACTTTTATGCAAGCGTCACAAGAGTCTCAGCTCGTTTTTGTAGTGGCTTTACAAAAAGCTATAGAAGCGGAGAAGATAGGAGTAGAGAAGTTTTTTCAAGGGATGGGGCAACTTTTGTTGATGACCCATCTCTCTGAAAAATTGGAAGTTTAATAAGAGACTTCAATCAACCACTCTGACGCTCCGAAAGGGCGTCAAAGCTTCAGTAGCCATAACGGCTTCAGCGAAGCATGGAGGAATTAGTTCCTCCGTACGTTTAAATTAGAACTGTATCATCCCATCAATTGGGCTTGATGCAGTTGCATAAGGACGTTTTGGGATACGACCGCTTAGGTAGCTCATACGACCTGCTATCACTGCATGCTTCATTGCCTCAGCCATGATCATAGGATTTTGTGCTTGAGCGATTGCTGTGTTTGTGAGAACACCTGCTGCTCCTAGCTCCATAGCATACGCCGCATCACTTGCACAGCCTATTCCCGCATCAACTATCACAGGAACACTAACCGCTTCACGGATAAATACGATGTTATATGGATTTTGAATACCAAGACCACTTCCAATAGGTGCAGCCAGAGGCATGATAGCATGCGCTCCTGCGTCTTCAAGACGTTTTGCCATGATCGGGTCATCTGAAGTGTACGCCATGATTGTGAAGCCATCTGCTGCGAGTATCTTACACGCTTTGATCGTCTCCAAAACATCAGGATACAAAGTTTTGAGCGTATCGCCTATGACTTCGAGTTTTATCAAATCTATTCCAGTCGCTTCACGCATCAATCTAAAAGTAGTAATAGCCTCTTCCGCAGTCACACATCCAGCAGAGTTTGGTAAAAACTTCACATTTGTTCCCTTAAAAGTATCACGAAGATTCTCTTTATCAGGATCTGTGATATTGAGACGTCTTACTGCAACTGTTATGAGCTCACTTCCACTTGCAAGT
This sequence comes from Sulfurimonas sp., assembly GCA_028687935.1. Lineage (GTDB taxonomy): Bacteria > Campylobacterota > Campylobacteria > Campylobacterales > Sulfurimonadaceae > Sulfurimonas. The sequence goes on along the minus strand of JAQTZE010000003.1, from coordinate 238,279 downwards.
GTCGCCTCTCGTGTTGTTTGAAAATCTTTATATTTTCCGCTTCCAACGATAAGGCGGCTTCCAAGTTCATATTTTCCGATTTTTAATATATTATCCATATTTTTTTCCTATTTAAGTGATATTTTTCTTTTATAGCATAAGCAGTCTATAACAAAACTTATTTTTAGAGTTGACTTATCGCTTCAATCAAATCATAAGGTGTCAGTGAAAAATCATTTCCCTGATATAAAGAAGCGAGTTTTGTATGTGCCAAAGAAGCATTAATCGTTGCGTTTAGAGGTTCATATCCTTGGGCGAGCAGAGCCGCTATAAGACCGCTAAGGACATCCCCGCTTCCGCCTTTTGCAAGCACAGCCGTTCCATGTGGGTTGATAAAAAAGTGCTCACCTTTAGCGATGATAACATTTGCGCCTTTGAGCAGTAGTGTGATATAGGGATACTTTTCACAAAAAGCTTCTACATATTTGAAACGGTTTTTTTGTAGTGTAGTAACACTAATATCTGCGATATTTGCTCGTCTCAGAAGTTCCACAAACTCTTTTGGATGCGGCGTGAGTACTACTTTTTCTCTTTTTAAAATCGTTGTAAGAATCGGCATAAAAAATATATCCGCATCCACGACGATAGGAAGCCAGTTATCCAAAAAATTTTCAAGTTCAAGATCACTAAACTCCTCGCCAAGTCCCATACCAAGCGCTATTGCAGTTGTGTTTGAAGGAAGTTCATGTGAGTACATAAGTATCTCTGGGATATTGATGTTTTTTTCATTTTCATACCCGACAAGCGTTACAAGCCCAGCCCCAAAACGCAGTGCTGCGTTTGCGCTCATTACACTCGCTCCAGCTTTTGAGCCATAGGCAAGTGCAAGGTGTCCATAAGTTCCTTTGTGTGAATCTTTTTTGATTCTATAAGGAAGCTCGAGATCTTCTTGATCCAAAAGATGCCAATTACTCTGCGTTTCATAGAGAGTGCGCGCAATGCCAAGATCCAAAACTTCTATCTTGCCAACAAACTCTTTGGCTTCATCCAAAAACATACTTTTTTTCAAAGCGCCCATTGTCAGAGTTACATCAGCCACAAAAGCCTCTTTGACACATTCGCCATTTGTAACCATTCCAGAGGGCACGTCACAGGCAATTTTAAACGCCTTTACGCTATTCATTGTATGCAATAAAGCGGAGAGTTCAGGCGAAAATTCTCCGCTAAAACCAGTGCCGACAAGTGCATCGACTAATACATCACAATCATGCACCGCATTTGTACTCTGCACGCCTACGTTTTTTGCACGCTGCGTTTGGAGCTTTGCCATATATGATGAGGGGATTTTTGCATACAAAAGTTTGACATCAAAGTCACCGTGTAGTTGGCGTCCTAGAGCAATACCATCAGCTCCATTGTTGCCACTGCCACAGACGATGATGATTTTTGCATCTTTTGAGAAATTCGCACGGATAAACGCAGCCATACCATTTGCGGCATGTTCCATGAGAATATCTTCACTTAAACCAAATACTTCATAACATCGTGCGTCGAGCGTCGCTACCTCATCAAATATTTTTTGCATTTTGGCGCTCTTTAGTTTATGTACTCGTCGACTTTGACCATATTGCTGATGATATCATTAAACAAAAGTGTACGGTGTGCAGTTCTGTACTGATAGAAAAATTTGTTTTTTCCAAGATTTTTGAGTTGTGAAGTATTGAAGTACTCCAAGTTTGAACATTTTCCTATGTACATGAAGGTAAAGAGAAGCTTCACGTGCTGGCTCTCAAAAGTTGTATGAGGCTGTGCGAGGAAAGTAAGCCCGTACTTTTTCATATTTAAAAAACCAAGCATATAAAGCAAGAAGTCTTCAAATTTGCTATGGAAACCATCAAGATTCTTGATGTCATGAAAGAAATAGTAATAGCCATCAAGAAACTCTTGCTTTTGCAATGTTTGTGTTAGCTTACTTTTCACATCTCTTCTTGTAGAAAAAAAGTTTGGATCAACTGCCATATAGATATGTTTTTTCTCAGCAACCAATTTATTTAATTTTTCTTGAAATTCATCACTCTCATCAAAACGAATATAGTTAAAATGTTCGTCTTTATATCGTGTCTCAATCTCTTCTATTTTTGAGTCTGCAAAGTCTACATAGAGCGTTGGGACACTCATATCCATGACAAAATTTCGTATTTTACATGCAAGATTTGTTTTACCTGAGCCCTCTTCTGCTAGGATGAGCGTGTTGTATTGCAACATTCTCTCTTCAAGTCTTAAAATGTTGATACTGCTCTCATATTTTCCAATTACATCTCTTTTGTTTTTCATCATTGAAATCTTTCCTATTTTTGGAGTGACATTATTATAGCAAAAAGAAATCCAAAGCTAGACGCTCAGCATCAAACGCAGCAACATTATCTATGAAAAACGGGTATAATCACGACATGGATTACAAGACAATAGCACAAGAAACTCTACAAATCGAGGCGCAAACGCTGCTTAAAGCTTCAGAAGGCATTAACGATGACTTCAACAAAGCTATTGAGATTATTCTCGCATGTAAAGGTAAGCTTATCGTTACAGGTGTTGGTAAAAGCGGTCTTATAGGCGCTAAAATGGCTGCAACTTTTGCATCCACGGGAACTCCAAGCTTCTTTTTACATCCTACAGAAGCCCTACACGGGGACTTAGGAATGCTCTCAAAAGAAGACGTAGTGATTGCTATAAGCTACAGCGGAGAGAGCGAAGAGCTCAGTTCTATTTTGCCTCACATCAAAAGATTTGCGATACCGCTCATTGGGATGACAAGAAACGCAGCTTCGACGCTGGGAAAATATAGCGATGTAGTGGTGAAAATCGATGTCGAAAAAGAGGCATGTCCTTTGGATATCGCACCGACAAGTTCGACGACTCTCACGCTCGCACTCGGTGATGCTATCGCTGTCTCGCTTATGAAGGCTAGAAACTTCAAAAAAAGTGACTTTGCATCTTTTCACCCTGGTGGTGCTTTGGGCAAAAAACTTTTTGTAAAAGTCAGCAATCTTATGCGAACTGAAGATCTCCCAATAGTTCAAGAAGAGACAAAAGTCAAAGATGCGATTCTCAAGATCTCTGAAGGACGCTTAGGAACGGTTCTTATCCAAGATGCCAATGGTGCGCTTGTAGCACTTCTAAGTGATGGAGACATCCGCCGCGCTTTGATGCATAAAGAGTTTAGTCTTGAAGAGTGCGTTTTAAAATATGCGACATTACATCCTCTCTCAATTGAAGATGAAGATATGCTCGCAAGCGAAGCGCTCGTGCTTATAGAAGAGAAGAAGATTCAACTTCTAGTAATTACAGATAAAAATAAAAAAATAAAAGGCGTATTGCATCTGCACACGCTGATTGAAAAAGGCATATCATAATGATGCGATTAAATAAATACATTGCGCACCACTCCAGCTACTCAAGAAGAGAAGCGGATGCTGCGATAATAAGCGGCTACGTACGTATCAATGGCGAAATAGAGATGAATCCTGGTGTACAAATAGATGAAGTAGCGGATATCGTCTACATCAGCGGAAAACAGGTCACTCCAAGAGACAAATACACGGTAATCGTCTACTCTAAACCAAAAGGTGAGCTTGTTACAAAGAGCGATCCTAAGGGCAGAAGAACAATCTACGATTCACTCGAAAAAGAGTTCAAACACTTTATTCCTGTTGGACGTCTTGACTACGCTTCTGAGGGTGTTTTACTCCTCACAGATGCTTCAAAAGTCGCGACTGCGCTCATGAACTCAGACTTAGAACGCATCTATAAAATAAAAATCAAAGGCGAAGTAACTCCAGAGATGGAAGTGGCAATGCTCGGCGGTCTCACACTTGATGATGCAACCGCTGGCGGACACTCACACTCCAAAGTAACTTCGATGACATTTGCCCCTTTCATAGGGTATCAGATCCAAAAAAACGGGCACAACTTCTCCACACTCAAAGTGGCTATCAAAGAGGGACAAAACCGTGAGCTGAGAAGATTTTTTGCACACTTTGGTACAGAGATCTCTGACCTTAAACGTATCTCTTTTGCAGAGATAAAACTCAACAACCTCACGGTTGGAAAATCAAGATATCTTACACGTAGTGAATATTCTGCACTCTTTTCTTTCCTAAAAGATGAAGAGAAAAAAGCACGAGAAACGCAAGGTGCAGAGAAAAAACCAAAAGCTTTTGCTAAAGGCAAAGAGGGTTTCAAACCAAAAAGTAAAGATGGCCAAAAGTCCAAAGATGGCGCGAAATCAAGATATAAAGAAGAGGAAAAAAATACAGAGGGTTTCAACAATCCAGACAGCGTAAAACTCAGAAAAATACTCGCAGCAAAACCAAAGAACAGAGCCGACTCCAAAGCAGGACCAAAACCTAAAAATAGAGCGGATTCTAAAGCTGGTCCAAAATCAAGAGCAGATTCAAAAGCCAGTTCAAAATCTGGCTCAAGAGGCAAAGGCGTAAAGTAAATTGGACTTTACACAGCATCTCAGACCATCTTCTTTTGATGCGCTGATCGGTCAAGAACATCTCAGCGCTGCAGATGCTCCGCTCCGCGTTTTATGCGAAAAAGGGGCACTTGGTCATAGCTTCATCTATGGTCCTGCGGGCTGTGGTAAAACTTCACTCGCACGTATCATCGCCAAAAGTATGCAGATGCCTTTTTATGAGCTAAACGCAACCTCTCTCAAGATAGAACAACTACGAAAAATCTTTGATACGCATAAAAACACTCTCGAAAAACCACTTATCTTTATCGACGAAGTCCACCGCCTTGCAAAAAATCAGCAAGAGGTTTTGCTTCCTGTTATGGAGAACAACAGCGTCCTTATCATCGGTGCTTCGACGGAAAATCCTTTCTTCTCACTCACTTCAGCTATTCGTTCACGCGGGATGCTTTTTGAACTTCGTTATATTACAAACGCAGCGCTAGCATCTTTGCTCGACACAGCTACTGCTCATGCAGGATTGGAGATAGAGCAAGAGGCAAGAGAATATCTCGTCGCTAGTAGTGGCGGTGATGCAAGAGCGATGCTCAAACTTTTGGAGTTTAGCTCCAACTTAGATACAAAAATCACACTCAAAAATCTCAAAGCCCTCCGACCAAATGCACTCTCAGCAGGCAGCAGCGAAGCGGGTGTCCATTATGATCTTGCATCGGCCATGATAAAGTCTATACGCGGCTCAGATATGGACGCAGGTATCTACTATCTCGCTCGTCTTATCGACGGCGGGGAGAGTGCTGAGTTTATCGCCAGACGACTTGTCATCTTGGCCAGTGAAGATATAGGAAACGCAAATCCTCAAGCACTTACACTCTGCACCTCGTGCATGACAAGCGTGAGTAAGATAGGCTACCCTGAAGCGCGCATCATTCTTGCCCAAGCCGTGGTCTATCTCTGTGCCTCACCGAAGTCCAACTCCTCTTATCTGGCTATAAACGCAGCCCTTGGAGCTATTGCTGAGGGTGTGCATTTAGAGATACCAAAACATCTTAAGCAGCAAAGCGATGGAAAATATCTCTATCCGCATGACTTTGGCGGCTATGTCAAACAAACTTACCTAGAAAAACCGCTGCGTTTTGTCTCGCTTTTAGAGAGTGGCTATGAGAAGAAGATGAAAGAGTGGATGGAACGTATTCATGAAGAGAGAAATTTTTAGTTTAGTTTTGCTACTATTGAGCATTAACAAATTGGAGTTTTTACATGAATATTTCGTCACTGCACAATTCGATCACTATCGATGGGAACATCAAAACTATCTCAGATTTTCAAGATATTAAAAATACTATTGATGGTGTCGTTGCTACCTACAAAAATATAACTATCAATATAAATGATTCTATTTCTGTCACCTCTTCCGTTATTGGCTACTTTAATAAACTCGTCCTCAAAGACAATATAAAGATTCAAATGAACATCAAAAGTCCGAAGCTTCTTGAACTCTTTGATGATTTAAATCTCAATGCGACATTTAATATCAGAAATATTTAGTCACTATGCCATCTCGTAAGAAACTTGGAGCTGAGTTACAAGAGTATAAGGAAAAAGAGTTATACAGCTCGTATCAAGAAGAGTTGGCTTTTGCAAAAGAGCTCAATATTCTTCGCAATGATTTCTATTACAAGATGATAGAAAATGAAACTCCTCTGCTCGTGGATTTTTTGTACAAGCCGCTTGATATTATGAGTGGCGATGCATATACTGCCCGTGAGATAGATGAACACCGTACATTCTATTTGATAGTTGATGGCATGGGAAAAGGTCTCTCAGCTTCTCTAAGCGCTATGCTCATCTCTGCGTTTATAAACCATCTCATCGATAAAATGAAGATGTATGAGAGTTTTGATTTGCACATACTAATTAGAGAATCTCTTGAATATATCCAGCCCATTTTGCTTGATGATGAAGCACTTGCGATAGACTACATCCTGATAAACAACTATTTTCAGACTATGGAATATGCAAAATTTGCAATGCCAGCTGCACTTCTCAAAACACAAGAGGGCGCAATAGTAAAAGTCAAATCTAACAATCCACCTATGAGTAAATATCAAAACGATTTTCAGACTTCAATATATAATATCGCCAAGATCTCAAAGTTTCTTTTTTATAGTGATGGTATTGTAGAAAACGAGACCTGCATCGATAAACTATCTTACTCGGAATTTATTCAAGAGGACTTTGCGAATGCATTTACAAAAGAAGACCTCAGGGAAAAGATTTTTGAAAAGATAAAAATCCAAGAAGATGATCTCACGCTCATATTTATCAACAGACTACCTCCTTTTGACTCAGGGCATCAACAAAAAACTTTTGCTACTTCCTTAAAAGAGATAGATTTTGCAAGTGAGTGGTACGCGGAACTCTTTGCATCTCTATCTAAAAACAAAGATATAAGTGATAGTGCAGTTCTTGTTTTTACAGAGCTTTTTATGAATGCTCTCGAGCATGGTAATCTTGGCATAGACTCTGATACAAAACATACCCTTATACAAGATGATACATATCTTGATGAACTTATCAAACGCAGCGAAGTCTGCGAAAAAAACATCATCGTACAACTCAATGCTATAGAATATTTTGGAAGTAACTATATCGTTACAAAGATATCAGATGAGGGTGAGGGATTTGACACAAATATTTTAAGCAAGATATTTAGAAACGCCAAAACATTCAATGGACGCGGTGTTTTTGTATCGAGAAAAAATTCTTTGGGGATTTATTATAATAGAAAGGGAAACTCGGTTTTATATATTCACAAGATCTAAGAAAATTTGGCAAAGCCCAAAGACCCGAAGGTCTTTAGAACTTATTTACCAAGTGCTGCTTTTGATGCTGCAGCAACTGCGCTAAACGCAGCTGCATCATTCATCGCCATATCAGCAAGAATTTTACGGTCAAGCTCGATACCAGCTTTGCTTAAACCATTGATGAACGTTGAATAGTTCATTCCATTTAAACGACAAGCAGCATTGATACGGATGATCCATAGTTTACGGAACTCACGTTTATTTTGCTTACGGTCACGGAATGCATAATACAATGAACGTTCAATTTGTTCTTTAGCTTTTCTAAAGTGTTTACGACGACCACTGTAGAAACCTTTTGCTAATTTTAATATCTTTTTGTGTCTTCTTCTACGAACAACACCTGTTTTTACTCTTGGCATATTTTTCCTTTTTCTTTACCCAATTGACGCTTCGCGTTTTAGGTGCCATATCTATGATGGACTTGCCCAATTCTAGAATTGGAGATTTATGAGATAACTAAAAAATTAGTTAATCATAGCCTTAATGTTTGCTTCGTCTACTTTCGCAACAACTTTTGGTGTGTTTTGATCACGACGAGTTTGTGCATCTTGCTTAGTTAAAATATGGCTTCTAAACGCAGTTCCACGTTTAACAGTACCATTTTTTTTCACTTTAAAACGCTTAACAGCGCCTTTTACCGATTTCATTTTTGGCATCGATGACTCCTCTGTAAAATTCTCATACAAGTCTAAATAGACTTTGAGGCGGGAATTATACCCAAACAATTCTAAAAATTCGCTACAATGCTCGCATGAATTCAATAAAACATATACAAAACGCCCTCACAGAACTTGACGCTGAAGTACAAACAATACTTCTTGACTGGAGCATTCCTCTCAATGAGAAGGATAACCTAATGCTCCCAATACTCCAGCAAAAAAAAGTGCTCACGCAGACACTTGAAGATCTGACTTATCTCAAAGAGCATCCACCTACACCAAATCAGCCTTGCGGAATCTCTAAGTATAGAGAAGAGTAAAAAGCGCCAATTCTAACAACAAAATGCTAGTATCGTAGTTATCTCTTGCTATAGAGACAACTCTTACACTCCAAATGCTTCGCGCTGCGTTTGCGGGGGACTAAAATAATAGCCTTGAGAGTAATCTATCTCCAACTCTTTGACTTTATAAAATATTGCTTCACTTGCAACAAACTCTGCGATGGTTTTTATCTTCATTTTTTTTGCAAAGTCAACTATCGTGGATACCACAAGTTGTGCCTCTTCATTCGTATCTATCTCTTTAATAAGTGAACCGTCTATCTTGATATAATCGACTTTAAGCTTGAGCAAGTATTCAAAGTTACTATACCCTGTGCCAAAATCATCTATTGCGACTTTACACCCATATCTTTTTAGATTTTGTATAAATTCCGAAACCTCTTCAAAATTCTGGATTGACTCTGATTCTACTATCTCAAAAACCACTCTTGGACCGAGTTTATAAGAATCTAACATAGCAAATATAAACACTTTAATATCGTTATTTAAAATATCCTCTATGGTCAGGTTTATGGAAAATTCAAACTCTTTATCTTTAAATATCTCAAAAGTCTTCTCTATCATTATCTTTGTAATCTGTGTATAGTGTTTTGTCTTTTTAGCAATATCTAAAAAAAGGAATGGAGGGATAAGTCTATCTCCATCTTGAAGCCGCACGAGTGCTTCATATTTTTCCCAAACACAACTAATATTATTTACGATTGGTTGAAAAACAGGAACAATGTCATCATTTTTGATTGCCACTTCTATCTTCTTTGTCCACTTTATATTGTTTTCATACTCATCATTTAACGATATACACTCTTCATATACAATAAGATTTTTATTATTTCTTCTTGCAATTTTTAGTGCCATATCCGCTGTTATCAGGAGCTTCTCTTTAGATTCAAAAGAGATAGCTGTACTAAAATTTACCGAAAGTTCTTCCCCTTCTATTTTAATAGAACTCTTTGCAACCTGCGCCGTGAGTTTTGTCATCTTTTGAATAAACAGATCAGGTTCGATATTACTATTGAACAAGACATACTCATCACCTTGAAGATGGTATATCTTACATCTCTCTGTAAGCACAATCTTGGCTAAAATATCGCCTAATTTTTTGATAACTAAGTCACCTTTTGCATGACCATAAAAATCATTTATTTGTGAAAAATTATCTATATTGATTATTGCAAGTGCCGGTTTTATACTTGAATTTATATCATTGTTGAGTTTGTACCTGTTGCCGTATCCTGTTAGCGTATCCGTATTTGCCGCATTATCCAGCATCTGCTGTTGCTCTATCATCTTCGTTATATCATGTCTTACCGCTATATACTCTACAATATTCTCTTGTGCATCAAGTATAGGCAAGATAGTGATATCCACCCAGTAATCTCCTTTTTTGCCACTGTTTTTTATCACACCTTTCCATGCTCTTTTTGCTCTTATTGTGCTCCAAAGTTCTCTAAAAAGCTCCTCTCCCGTTTCTTTGTGGCTGACGATACTATGCGGTTTTGACAAAAGTTCTTCTTGGGTATATCCTGAAATTTTGCAAAAATTCTCATTGACATAAGTGATATTGCCTTTGATATCTGCCTTACTTACTATGCTTGATTCATCAAGTACAACTTGATGAGATTTTAAAAACGCGATATTTTTTTCTAAATCATTTGTTGTATTATGAACTTCAGTATTTAAACTTTGTGCTAAATTTTTAAAATATTTTATAGAAAAATAAGTGATTAAAAAAATAATCACCAGTGTCAAAAGATCAAAAAAAAGATTTTTGAGAAACATATACATAAAATATTTGCCTATTTTTTCTTTTGGTATTTTAATGCTGACGATACCTCTTAGCTCGCCGATTTTATAGTCATACGCTTCAGTATAATGATTTGATACAAACTTCGGAGCATCCTCTTTTGCACCATGACATGTCAAACATTTTTGCTCTATATATAAGGGTGTGGCATATTGAAAATATTGGCCTTCATTTACGAAATATTCTGCTTGTGTTTTATCTTTATTAAAAAATGCTATCGCCTTGAGTTCGCTTTCACTTGCTGCGTTTTTGGGGTTTCTGGCTCTATCCGATACCGTTTGGACAGTAATATCAAACGCATTTTCACTTGAGAATGTTTTTGATATCTCAAAAGAGGAGAAGGCAGGAAGACCCACATAAGTATTTTCATCCAGAGGAAGCGTTTTGTTTATATATAACTTGTGATAATACTCTCTGTTAGCAAGGATAAATGTATTGAGTGTGCTGGCATTTTTCTGCACAAACTCATGCATTTGATTTTGACTATCATAGTAATTTAAAGTTATTTTACCTAAAGAGATAAGAATGAAAAGAAGAGGAACTAAAAGAAGTATTTTTGTTGAGATAACAATATTTTTCATCTGCTAAAACCTCCCCCGGTAATATTACAGAAAAATATTCTATCACATATTTATGAGTTTCGTATACTGTTTGATGGAAAATTTAAGAATAATACTGAGTGATCAATACTCGTTTAACATCTTCACCTTAAGTAAAATATCATCCTCATCTTTGAAGTCTACGTGTACGAGATAGGCTTCACTCGCGTTTTGATCTCTCTTTTTATCATTTTTATAGACGCGAAAGCCATTGACTTCACCGAGTTCATCTGCTACAAACTCACTATCGATAGTGAGTGGATATTCGAGTAGAGGATTGAGCGATTCGATACGAAAGAGTTTTTTATTTTTCACAATATAGCCTATATAAGGGTTATATCGTCTATGCAAAGAGTGTCCGCTTTGCATAAACACAACATCTTCTTTGGCGTCTTGAGGCACTATATTTATCGTTGCGTTTGCCTCTTTGAGCGCCAAAGAAAAGTCCAAAAAGAGCACCTGTTTCTTCTGCTCGCTCTGTGTTATCTTCTTTGTTGCTTTTGTAAAAATATCGTTGGAAATATTAAGTGATGCATAGCTTTGATAGAGGTAAATCATCATGATTGCAAGTATCGAGATAGAGATCATCATCTCTATAAGTGTAAATCCCTTTCTCATTGAAGCCTCAAACGCAGCAGTGCACCAGAACTCTCTTCGAGTTTGATGACACTGCTCCCTATCTCAAAAACCATATCCGAGTTTGTCTCTTTGGCATCTTCACTCTGCGTTTGCATAGAACTATCTTCTGATGCAAAATCTTTCATATCTATTGTTTCTTTCTCCTGATAGACGAGCTCCGCTTTGATATTTTTGAGGGTATGACGCAAATCATCTTGCAGATCAAAATCACTCACATAGTCGTAGAGTGTGCCGCGTTTATCTTCAAAACCATAATCAGAATTTGAAACAAGAAAAGAGAGATACTGATTGGTCTGTGCTTTTTTATCAAGAGAGGAGAAGATATGCGTATTGTTCGCAAAAAGCTGTAATAAGGCCATGATGACCACAGAAATAATCATCACTGCGACCATCACTTCGATAAGCGTAAACGCGTGCCTACGCATGACCTAAACCGATGCGTATCGCTTCGTCAAGTGAAGTCTCACCATCAAGCAGCATTGTATGGAGTTGTGTTGCGATAGTTTTGAGGCCATCCGCTTCGAGGGCTGTTTTGATAGAGTGTTCATCCGTTGTCGTTTTGAGTAGATCACGAACTTTGTCACTCATAACAAGCAGCTCCCCAATAGAGCGACGTCCAGCGTAGCCACTGTAGTTACACGCTTTACACCCGCAAGCTTTGTAGACTTTTGCATCTTTGGCAAGTTTATAATCCTCTGCGAACTCTTCGGCTAAAACATCCTCCTCTTTACACTCATCACACAAGACACGTACAAGTCTTTGTGCTAGTATTCCAAGAAGTGAAGAAGAGATAAGAAAGGGTTCTATTCCCATATCTGTGAGTCTTGAGATAGTTGCCGCAGCTGAGTTTGTGTGCAGCGTTGAGAAAACCAAGTGACCTGTGAGTGCCGCACGCACAGCGATACTTGCTGTCTCTTCGTCACGTATCTCCCCTATCATGATGACATCAGGATCTTGACGCAGAATCGAGCGAAGCGCTGCGGCAAAAGTGAGTCCGACTTTTTCATTGACCTGTATTTGAGAGATATTATCCGACTTATACTCGACTGGATCTTCAACAGTTATGAGATTGAGTTCAGGAGATTCGACTTCACGCAAAAAGGAGTGCAATGAAGTAGTCTTTCCACTTCCCGTAGGTCCAGTTACAAGGATGATACCATGTGATGAACGCAGCAGTTTTTTGACATCGCCAATAAGTGAGTTGTTAAAGCCAAGCTCGTTAATATGTGGTATCTGTGAGCTTTGCATCAAAAGTCTCATAACCACGCGCTCACCGTAAAAAGTCGGAAGTATCGAGACACGCACATCGAGGCTTTCACCTGCTATTTTTATCTGCGTACGACCATCTTGTGGGATGCGTTTCTCAGAGATGTCGAGGTTTGAGATGACTTTGATACGGCTGACGATAAGATTGACTACTTTTTTGTCAAGGTCTGCGTTTTTGATAAGCATCCCATCGATACGAAAACGTACTTCACCGCGTTTTTCTTGTACTTCTATATGGATATCTGAAGCGCGTTTTTTGATAGCCTGATAAAAAAGAGCATTCACAAATTTGATAATTGGAGCGGATTCTTCGCTGGTGAGAATATCTGAAGAGGTACGCAAAAAATCTGTGAGAGAGAGCTCTTCATCATCAGATTTACCTTCGCTTTCTTCTTGCATACTCTCCATTGTTCTGTCAGTTCTTAGCTCCAAGAAACGGTTATAAAGTCTGTCGTAGGAGTCTTCATCAAGCATATGCAGAGGATATTTTTGCGGCAATTTTGTGTAATAGTTACTTGCTTCTACCAAATATCTCTCACTCATAAAGGCGCACAGCTCTCCATGAAGCTCTGAGAAAAGCAGATAGTTTTTCAGACACAGCTCAGTGCTAAGACCTGGAGCCTCGCTTACTTCGAGTTTGAGGTTATGGAGAGGTTCAAGGGTTAACATTATCTATCGCTTCCATAGGATTGACTTTGCTTTGGTCTGAGCCATCTTCAATTGCATCTTTTTTCTTTTCTAGGTTTGCGAAAACTTCTGTATTGTATTTTTGTTGCAAAATAGCAGCGATACCCAATTCTTCTTGAAGTTTTGAAAGTGCTTCACTATTATCTATAATATAGGGAGTAAGAATAACTACTAAATTTGTCTCTTCTTCTGTTTTAGATGTTGAAGAAAAAAGATACTCCCCTATCAGAGGAATATCTCCTAAAAAAGGTAGTTTACTTACATTATTGATATCCGTATTTTTAACTAAACCACCAATGATAATATTTTCTCCATGACGCAAAATAGCTTGCGTTTTCACTTCTTGCTTTGAAGTTATTGGTTGTTCCCCCGTGAGTACGTCACCTTTACTATCAAGACTCTCCAAAATAGCTTCCACTTCAAGTGTTACTTTTTCCTCAGAAGAGACTCTTGGCTTGATTTTGAGTGTCAAACCTACATCTTCCCTTTTGTAGCTACTTGTAAGACCAGGAGATATGGATGTTGTCGCAGAACTGATACTACCTGTTGCAATAGATATTGTTTGTCCAACATAGATAGAAGACTCTTTGTTATTGACACATAAAATAGAAGGATTTGAAATAGATTTTGAAGCATCATTTTTTTCCAAAAAGTCTATGGCTGCTCCAAGAGCAAAACCATGTGATAAATTTGTTGGAATAGTAAGAAACTGTGTTGCATCAACAGCGACAGACTTGCCAGTCATATTTGTTGCCAAAGTATATAATCCCCCACTTGATGAAACAGCTGCGCCATCAAAACCATATTTTACACCGAGATCTATCGCATCTTTTTTATAGATATTGATGATTCTCGCCTGCACATAGACCTGATATTTCTCTTTATCAAGTTCATCTACAATGACTTTTATCCCTTTGATGACTTGTGGATCACCGACAACTATGACTGCGTTTATCTCCTCACTTGCTGAGATATTTGGCTTCATCGCAGGATCAGCGAAAGTCTGTTTTGAGATGATTTCATTGATAGTTGTTGCAACTGCTTTTGCGTCAGAGTTTTTGAGTGTAAATATTTGCAGTGAACTTGCGATATTTGATTCGACATCGAGTCTTGTGACAAGCTCTTCTACTTTTTTCACATTCTTTGCGTTTCCGACGACAATGATGCTGTTTGCGTTTTCATCATGGATGATTTTTACTAATTCTGAGTCTACTTTTTCATTGAAGATAGATTTTGCGATATCTGCAAGTTTGGCTTGAAGTTTTTTACCTTCTGTGTTTTTCACTGGAAAGATTTTGACGATCATTGCATTGTTTGTGTCGATATCATTGATAACTTGTTTGACTGTCTCAATATTTTTTGGATAGTCGGTGATGAGCATCGTATTGCTCTCTTTCATCGTCATCAGCTTGGCAGTTTTAGAGATGAGATAACGGATCTTTGCCGCTACAATATCGACGTTTTCGCCCTTGACAACTATGGCTTGTGTCACCATAAGATTACCACTTGCACTGCTCTCAGGGCTGACCACTTTTGCATTGCTCTGCGCGGCATCAGTTGAGCGCACTATCTCATACAAAGAGCCATCTTCGATAAGTGTAAAGCCTTTGGATTCCAAAACAGAGACCAAAATACCCATAAGTTCATCATCATAAATAGGCGCTGTACTTACGAAGTCCACTGTGCCGTTTACTTTATGATTTATCAAAATATTTTTGTTCGTTATCTTTGAGACAAGCTTGATAAAGTCATCTATCTGAAGGTTTGCGAAGTTTACATTGACCTGCTCTCGCGCTGATAAACTCAGAACCAACACTGCTGTTAAAAATATTGCCTTAATGAATCTCATATACTAACTCCACTTCTTGATTTTCTCTCATAACTACGATTTGCACCGCGTCTAATTTGTCTATCCCGTTATAAATCTCTATCGCATCTTTGTAAGATTTGAGCTCGACATTGTTCGCCTTGATGATGACATCGCCTTCTCTAAGTCCAAGCATTGCCATCTTCGAGTTTTTCGCTATCTTTGTCACACGGAATCCCTCTATCGCTTCGCCGTTTTTTACCTCGACTATAGAGATGTCTCTCCAGATATCTTGGGGATTTTTAGCGTAGTTGGCGATATCCTCTTTGCTTACGCGCTTTGGGGAGCCGTCATCCGCTTGTTGTGTCTCTTCCACAGATGCTACATAGCCTTGTGTGCTTATTTTTTCCAGCTCAAGTGTATACTCTTTGCCTGCTTTGGTAAAAGTTGCACTCGATTGCGCGATGGAGTGAAGTGTAAAGCCTGAAAACTCTTCTCCCATGGCTATGATAGAAGTCTTGTTTGGCGAGGCTTTGAGTGCGACGATAACATAGCCCATAGACTTCGTGCCATAGAGCCCCTTAAGTACCATACTTGTGATAGTCACTGCACTAGAACCACTCTCTCGTGTTCCGCTGCCTTTACTGCCTACTGGCATTTGGATCATATTTTCAAAATCTACTCTTTGGTACTTTGGTTTGTAACTGCTTTTTTGCACAAGCTCCACGCCATCACTTGGCAAGAACCATAAAAGCCCAAGTGAGAGCGTCTTTGCGATAAGCAAAAGGATAAGTATTTTTGCGATAATAGGTAAAAAAGAGGAGTTAGAAAGCTTTATCATAGAAAAGTCCTCCATCTTCAGATTTTTTGAACTCTCTGAGTGCATTTTTGTACTCTTTTTGCATCAAATCCGAAGCAATAAGCTCTATATGAATAGTTCGCTCAAGCAAGTTCACACTTCCTTTTGCCTCACCAAAATCACCTACTGCGTGGATATTGACATGCAGTGGATCAAAAATACTCTGCGTAAACGCAAGGCTCTCTATCTTGAGTGGCACTAAGGATTTCACACTCTCTGAGAGCATGATATCTCTTGCGTTTATGGAGTTATAGAGTAGTAAAAATGTCACATCACAGTTTTGTATTTTTGCACTCTCGATTGATTTGACATACAGAGCTGCATTTTGGATAGTGAGGCTCACACCTTTATCTGTAAGCGTCTCATCAGAGATGATAACAGAGTAGTTTTTGAGCTCATTTTCTAGCAGATAATAGATACTCTCTTTTGGTGCAAAATAGACCAAAGCGAGTACAAAAAACGCAAGGTATGCGAAAAATCTCAGTAGTTTTTTTACCATTTTATCTCCACTTCCAAGCTTGCTTTGTTTTCACTAAGCTTTTTGATTTCAAAGGAACTGATATCGTATGCACCATTGAGTAGTTTGCCCATCAGTGAACTCAGGGCATCTTTGTCCATGCTAGAAGAGCGCAGCAGCAAAGAGTTAGCCTTGATACTTTGTTCGATATTTGCACTTTTGAGTGAAGACTGTGAGAGGATTCTCTGTAGAGATTTTTTCACCTCCTCTTTGCCCATATAAGCACTGTTAAGAGAGCTCAGTTCATTCAGCGCCAAAGAGGTCTCTTTGTAGTCTGCTTGTGCAAGGACGAGCTCTTCTTTGGCACTGCTAAGCTTTAAGAGGAGTAATAAAGTGAGCAATAAGAGTCCTGCGCCGACGTAGAGAGGATTGAGACGGTTCACAGTGTCACCTCCAGATGCCAATTTTCACTTTTCTTTGAAGCTTTGAAGCTAAGATTGTACCCTTTGAGCTCTTTTTCTATTGCGTTTATACTCGCTGGAGAAAGGGTAGAAAAGTCGGCTACAAAGGCTTTGTTTTTGAAATTCACTTCTTTGAGCGTCTCCCCTTTTGCGAGTTTTGAAGCAAGTGTCACAGCGATACTATCACGCAGTTTTGTCTGCTTTTCATAAATCTCTTTTTGCTTTTTAAGGATTGCATTGTTCTCAAACATTGTTGATTTTGTCCCCTCCTGCGCAAAAAGTGCCTCTTTGAGTCCCTCTACTTCAGCTGTTTTTTGTGAGATCACAAATAGCTCAGCCGCCAAAAGCAGTATGAGTGCAACAAAGACAGCAGCAATTTTTGTGAGGCTTTTGTTATCAACAATATGCCCAAACTGTGCAAGTGCTATTGTGTGTCCTGAGAGGTTTATCTTCTCAAGATCAAGTGCTTTGCTCTGGTTTACAAACGCACTTGGAAGAAGAATTAGGATCTCATCTTTGAGGTAGATGCTCTCTTGCTCGTTGATGGCTATTGGCTCACCTGCATCTGTAAACTCACTCTGCGCAAAATAGACGTTTGCGATATTTGATCCGCTGATACCTTTTTGCGTCAAAGTATCCAAAATACGTTTATCTTCATAGGCAAAAACAAAAAACTCTTCGCCACTTTTATAAGCACTGTAGCTATAGTGTCCCTCAGGAAGCACATCTTCAAAGATAGACGGCAGAAGCTTTTTCACATCTCGCACATACTTCATAGGAAGTGCGAGTTTTTTCACCCAGTAAAGCGCCGGAGAGAGGATGACATTTACTTTTTCATCCACTTCAAGGTGCGGCGATTTTGGGTCTATAAAAATTGTTTTATATTTTGTATTAAATTTCGTAAACAAAATTTGTCCCTTTTTTGGTTTTCATATCATATTCATAATGGATCAAAGAGTGCTGATCGTTTTGAAATATCTCGACTTTAACATCGAGATAAGGCTCAAAGAGACTCGTATCAAAGCGACCAAGCGCTATGACTTCCTCAGCACTGAGTCCCAAATCCTCTTCTTTGAGATAGGTTCCCGCACCGAGCATTAGCTCCTCAGCGCGCAGTTCATCACAGCCAAGCATGAGTCTCCAGCTCTCTTTTGTTGCATAATTGAGATCTACTATGTAGCCTGTAGGCTTGGAAAAAGCAAAGATATTTTCAAAATCTAGCTTTGTGATGCTATTGTCATGCGTGTTTTGTATATAAAATTTATTGAGCTCATCGAGCTGCGTTTTTGAACTGATATAGTCCCGAAACAGATATGGATTTTCGTTAAATATTGCGCTATTATAGGTATTATCTGCTTTAATTCCGCTCATACCATCGAGTAAAATCTCTACATAGTCATTAGATATGGAATAACTACTCAAATATGCCTGAAGTGCCTGCGTTTTTTGCGGATTTGAGATATTTGCATCACGCATTGTATTGATGTTCACTTTTGAACGCGCACTTGCTATCTCGATGCTGACTTTGAGACCATTGCTCTCAAAGGGGATAAAAGAGACCGCAGAGAGAAACAAAAAAAAGCTCTCAGAAGAGTTCACCTGATCAAGCAGAGGCGAGTTTTTGAGGATGGCGTTTACATCATCGAGAATCTGCGCACTTTGCAGGATAAAGTGTTCACGGTCAACTTCCACAGAAGCATCTTTTACCTGCTTAAGCGCGATGCCAAGTGAGAGCGTAATAGCGATAATAAAAAAAACTGTTATAAGAAGGGCTATCGCGCTGCGTTTGGTCATCTTTGCGCTGCGTTTCATCATATTATTGTATGCTCATAGAGAAGATTGGAAGTAACATTGCCGCGACGATAAAGCCGATACTCCCACCTACAAAGAGCATAAGAGCGGGCTCAAGCAAAGTAAGCAAAAGTGAAATTTTTTCACGGTTTTCTTCAAAATAGAGTTCAGAAATATTGGTCAAAACGCTCTGCACCTGAGAAGTTTCCTCCCCAAGTGCTATCGACTGGACAAAAGCGTTATCTATCTTTGTCTTGGAGTTATTGATGGCGTTTGAGAGCAGTTTTCCTTCGACGACTTTTGTCGAGGCGTTTACAAAGAGCTCTTTGAGCACGAGGTTGTTGAGAATATTTGCTGAGAGGTTTATCGTCTGCACAAAAGGAACACCCGAACGTGTCAGAAGTGAAGCCATATAGGCAAAACGTGCAAGTTCGCTTTTTTGTGCTATCTCACCAAACAAAGGGATACCAAGAATAAACTTATGTACACCGTAGGCAAAAGCGTAACTCTTTTTCATCAGCACCATAAACGCAATGACAAGGATGACGATAGTTGCTAAAATAAGCTTGATATTATCCCGAAAAAAGTCACCCATAGCGATGACAACCTTCGTAGGCGTCGGGAGTTCTTGGTGCATACTCTCAAATATACCCGTGATCTGCGGCACGACAAAGGCAAGCATAAACGCAATCATCACCAAAGAGATAAGTATCATAAAAGTCGGATAGGCAAAAGCACTTTTGATCTCTTTGGCTATCTTATCCTGTTCTTTGAGAAAACGCGAGAGTTCAAGTAGTACTTCATCAAGGATACCGCCGCTCTCACTTACCTTGATAGAGTGCTTGAAAAACTCTGGAAGCACGACCACGCTTTGAGACTCCAAAGCCGTATAGAAGTTTTTTCCCTCATCAAGATGCGCGCTGACTGTCGTGAGAAAGAGCTTCATCTTCTTGTTTTTTTCATAATGCGTTTGCACGATTTTGAGTGCTGAAACGATAGTGATACCTGAGCGGATATACATCGAGAGTTCACGTGAGAGAGAAGCGAGGTCTTTTGGCTTGATTTTGTAGCGCATACTTAGGCTCAAACCATCAAAAACAGAAGCATTTTCTTCTTTGATACTTTGATAAATAATCTTGCTTGCTTTGAGTTTGTTTTTGGCCTCAACAAGAGAGATGGCTTCGACTTTATCGCTGACTTTGTTGCCGGCTTCGTCTACGCCTTTGTACCTGAATATCATCTTTGTACCTCTTGGATGCTTTTTTCTCTTGCGTTTATCGCCTCTGAGATATTTGCATATTTTATCGTGGATGTGAAGTAAGGAGTGAAGTCATAGAGTGCGTTTTTGTACTCTACTAACACTTGTTCACCTATCCCTTGTTTGTCGATGCCATAGGAAAAGCAGACATCTTCTTCGACATTTTCTTCATTAAAATAGAGCTCTTTGCTCACCTCATGCACACCGAGTAAAAACTCATATCGATAGACTTTGACACCATTATCAAGGAACTTTTCAAGCGTCTCTTTCTTGACTCCATCGACAAAGATATCACAACTCTCACAATCATCCAGACACAAAAGCTTCACGCTCTTTTCATACTCTAAGGAGAGCATATATGCCTTGAGATTTTCAAGACTAAGCCCCGCTGTCCCCTTTTCCGCCCTATGCAATCCCTGCATGGAGAGCGAATAAATAACTCCCATAATCATCACAACAATGAGAAGCTCCACAAGAGAAAAGGCTTTACGTTGCAACGCTTATTTACACTCACTCATTTTGATGTCGGCAGATTCGTCTTTGCCGCCCTCTTTTTTGTCAGCACCCAAAGAGATGATCTCTATCTTATTCTCATCATTGACGTAGATAAATTTATTGCCCCATGAATCTTTTGGGATTTTTCCATCTTTGAAGTAGCCGCTTTTTGAGTAGTTGCTATAAAGTTCTGGATCAGGATTGACTGTCAATGCCTCAAGCCCTTCTGTAGTGCTCGGATATACACCGTTGTCTATCTTGAACATATCGAGTGAGCTGTTGTAGATACTCTTCATCTGTACACACACAAGGTTGCGTTTTGCCTCTTCACCTTTGCCCGTAAGACTCGGCATAACCATCGCCGCCAAAAGCCCAAGGATGACGATAACGATCATAAGTTCGATAAGTGAAAACGCAGATTTTGATTTTTGATTTTGCATAAATTTTGCCTTTATTTTTTGGTGCAATATTATAGTAAAAGATTGTTAGAAAAAGGTTACAGGGAGTTAAATCGTTTTGTTTTGTTGCAAATTTTAGTATAGCGTATGCTACAAAGAAGTGTAAAATGAAAGTTTGATTATGAAAAGAGAAAGACTCCTCTCCAGATACCTGCGGCACATAGCAAAACAAGGTGTGCTGCTGTATTCCTACCCTGACACATTGTCTTGAGTCACCATTGCACAGGTCTAAAGAGAAGCGGTGGAATTATAGCCAAAAAAGCTTAAATAGCAAGATATCTTTTTGGATTTTGCTATAATCTTGCATGATTTATATTGTAAGCACCCTCAAAAATGCAGCCCACGCCTTTGTCGATAGTTATAAGTTTCACAAAACGCAAGCGGGAAATTTTTCTCTTTTTAATAACGATGCGATGCACCTTATCTTTAGTGATAGCGGTGTCCAAAACGCAAGGCTTGCAACTCAGGCACTTATCAATCTTTATGACATCACAGATGAGGATATTTATCTCTACATCGGGGCTTGTGAGGATTGTTCTATAGATGAAGAAGGGTCATTCTTGCAGGTAGATTCTTCAATATATACAAGTCCAGAAGATGACTCTTTTGGGTTTTATGACGCAGTTATTCACTCGCCAGCTATCAAAAACTTCTATATATTTAAAGTGCTATCTGGGCACTTTGAAGCAGAAGAAGAGATAGAGATGTTGCTAGAGCGTGTGATGGAAAAGATTGCCGCGTCACTACGTTCCTCGCAATGACGAAAGGATTGTCACTCCGAACGAAGCGCGGCACTCTTTCTCTCTTTTGGAATGATGGATGCTTACTTCTATAGATAAAAACAAACTTTTATACAAAGGCTTTATTTGAAATTTATTACCCTACTTTTTCTCACATTTTTTTCTCTAAACGCAGCCACTATCGATGAAGAGAGCCTCAAAAAAGAGATAGGCCATATGCTTGTTGTGGGTTTTGAAGGTTTTGAAGTGGATGCCAACAGCTCCATCGTCAAAGATATTCAAAACTATGAACTCGGCGGTGTTATCCTCTTTGACAGGCTCTATCGTGACAAAACGCAAGGCAAAAATATCGCTTCACCACAGCAACTCCAAACGCTCACAGCTACGCTCAAAACTTATGCTACAAAACCACTTCTTATCTCTATAGACCAAGAGGGCGGAAAAGTTGCTCGACTCAAACCTAGCTATGGATTTGCACAAGTGCCTTCCGCAAAACGCATTGCGGCACTCCCCCAAGAAGAAGCACGCGAAATCTATAAAACGCAGGCGAAGATGCTCAAAGAAAACGGTATCAATTGTGATTTTGCCCCTATCGTAGATTTGGCAATTGAGCCAAAAAACAGTGTCATTGTCGGGCTTGAACGCTCATACGGCGACGAGGCAGCGGTCAATACATACGCAGCTATCTTTATGCAAGAGTTAGCGCGTGAAAACATTATCAGTGTACTCAAACATTTCCCAGGGCATGGCTCTTCTTTGGGCGATTCACACGCAGGCTATGTCGATGTGAGCAACACTTGGAGCGAGAGGGAGCTCGAACCCTACAAGCACTTTATCCAGACAAACGCAGTGGATATGATCATGTCCGCACATGTCTTCAACTCCCATCTTGACGCGGAGTATCCCGCAACGCTCTCCTATAATACCAACACAAAACTTCTGCGTGAGCAACTCGGATACCGCGGCGTTTTAATAAGTGATGATATGCAGATGGGGGCGATTTCAAAGCATTATAGTCTCAAAGAGCGCGTTGTCCTCGCTATAAATTCGGGTGTCGATATTCTTCTCTTTGGAAATCAGCTTGAGTTTCATAGTACCAAAGATATCATCCAGACTATCTATGACGCTGTGCAAAGTGGTGCAATAGCGCACAAACGCATCCAAGAAGCAAATGAGCGTATAGCAAATCTGCACACCAAAAACGCAATCATCCAAAAACCCGTACACTTCTCCCAAAAACGCATCGATCTCTCTAAAGAGTACATCAAAACGCATTACGATATGAATGTCAGCAACATCGATATCGAGCCAAAATCTATCGTGTTACATTGGACAAGTATCATGGATTTTGAGCTCTGTTTTGAGCGTCTCAAAGCTGAAGAGATCGTAGAGGGGCGCAAATATATCCAAAGCGCAGGCGCACTCAATGTCTCAGCCCATTTTTTGGTCAATCGTGATGGAAGTATCTACCAACTCATGCCAGAAAACCTCATGGCGCGTCACACTATCGGGCTCAACTACTCTGCAATCGGGATAGAAAATATCGGCGGTCAGGATAACAAAGCAGAAGATCTCACACAGGCGCAAGTCGAAGCAAATATCCGTCTCGTGCGCTATCTCAAACAAAAATATCCAAATATCGAGTATCTCCTTGGTCATTATGAATACCTGAAGATGCAAAACACGCCATTGTGGCTGGAAAAAGATGCAAATTATCGCACCGCCAAAGTCGATCCAGGAGTTCAATTTATGGCGAGTGTGCGTAAAGATGTAGCAGATTTGGGACTAAAAAGACCATGATGCAAACGAGTTTTTCATCCCTTGATTGGTTGGTATTTTTAGGCTATTTCGCCATTTTAGCCCTCTCATCTTATATGCTCTCACAAGCAAAAATCGAGAGTTCACGCGAATATTTTGTGAGCAAAAACTCCATGCCAATGTTTGCCGTCGCCCTCTCCGTCTTGGCGACAAGCCAGTCGGCTGCGACCTTTTTGGGTGTTCCTGAGTATGCCTATGCCAAAGATTTTACTTTTATAGGTTTTTACTTCTCAGCTCTTTTGGCAGGGATTTTTGTTGCGTTTGTACTGCTGCCGAAGTTCTACGCTATGCAAGCCGTTACCGTCTATGAACTCCTCGAAAAACGCTACGGTGCAGCGGCAAAACGCCAAGCTGGTATCATGTTTTTGGTAGGTCGTGTCATGGCAAGCGGGGCGAGACTCTACATCGGTGCTATTGCTGTCTCCATGATACTTTTTGCAGATGTTGCCTTTGTGCACCTCGCTCTCTCTATCGCTATTTTGATGCTCGGTGCTCTGGCTTACACCTATTTTGGCGGGATAAAATCCATCATCCTCAGCGATGTCATCCAAGCCATCACCTACGTTGTCGCAGCACTTGCGGTACTTATATTCCTCTACTATTCGCTTGCGCATGTAGATATTTGGAAGGTTCTAAACGAGCACGATAAGCTTGCGTTTATCGATACATCAATGGATGGAAAATTCAATATTTTTGGCCTTCTCACAGGTTGGCTTTTGCTCAATATCGCGGCTTTTGGACTCGATCAGGATATGACACAGCGGGTGCTTAGCTGTAAAAACGAAAAAGAGGCGGCAAAGTCTCTTCTGCTTGCTGTTTCACTCACCATTCCCGTCGTGCTTATCTTCCTCGCCATCGGTGCACTTTTGTTTGTCTTTTATCAGCAAAGTGCGGTCGTGCAGAGCTTTGATGGGGAACAGATCACTATCTTTATGTACTATATCTTAAACGAAATGCCTGATGGTCTTCGCGGGCTTGTCACCGTTGGCGCAATCGCGGCGGCACTCTCAAGTGCGAACTCTGTTTTGGGAGCTATGGCCTCCGTCGCCATCGAAGATATCTACAAACCATGGAGGCTCAAACGCGGCGAAGTATCTGAGATGCATTTCGTCAAAGCCTCTCAAAACGCAGTCCTCTTTTTTGCTCTGATCTTATCCCTTATGGCGATGGTAAGCTACTTTTGGCAGCGTTCTAGTGAGCTCTCGCTTATCAACTTTGCTCTGGGCGTGATGACTTTTGCCTACACGGGACTTTTGGGTGTCTATTTTGCGGCAATATTCACAAAACGCGGCAATGCGACGACCGTTCCACTTGCACTTGGTGGCGGTTTTTTGAGCGTGCTGCTCATGCAACCTTATATCTTTGGCATCGAAATCGGCTTCTCGTGGCAAATGCTCACAGGTTCTTTTGTTGCGTTTATCATCATGCAGGCGGGGAAAAATGAGTGAACTTTATATAGGTGTGATGTCGGGAACAAGCATGGACGGGATCGATCTGGTCTTGTGTGAGATAGATGCACTCGCGTGCAAACTCATCCACTCCCACGAATACCCTTTCCCACGAGAGCTCAAAGATGAGATACTTAGCACCATTTCAGGCGTGGTCACGCTCAAAAAAGTAGGCACACTCGATGCCAAACTCGGCCATCTTTTCGCCCGCGCCGTCAATAGATTTATGATGGAAAAAAAGATAAACGCAAGCGATATTACTGCGATTGGTCTGCATGGTCAGACACTTTGGCATGAACCAAACGCAACCTTTGCCTTCTCTTTGCAGATGGGTTGTCCCAATATTGTGAGTGCCAAAACTGGTATCAGCGTTGTCTCTGATTTTCGCAGTATGGATATCGCAAATGGCGGTCAGGGCGCACCTTTTGCTCCTGCGTTTCATGACTTTGCTTTTCATAATCTTGGCAAAAACACAGCCGTCATCAACATAGGCGGCATGTCAAATATCACCCTTTTGGGTGATACGCTCAAAGGATGGGACACGGGTCCTGGAAATGTGCTCATGGATATGTGGATACGCAAATGCACAGGTGAAAACTACGACAGAGACGGAGCATTTGCACAAAGCGGTACGCCAAATCAAGAGCTTTTAGAAAAACTTTTGGATGATGCATATTTTCAAAAAATACCGCCAAAAAGTACGGGCAGAGAGTACTTCAACGAGAGTTGGCTCGGACTGCATCTGCCACTTTTTAACACCATAAAAGAGCCAGATATGCAAGCCACACTCCTCGAACTCACAGCGCAAAGCATCGCACATGACGTTTTGTCTGCAAAATCAGAGTTGCTTATCGTCTGCGGCGGGGGAGCAAAAAACAGCTTTTTGATGCAAAGACTCCATGAGCTTTGCGCTATCAAAGTCGCTCCTAGTGATGCGTACGGCATCAACTCCGACGCACTCGAAGCGATGGCATTTGCATGGCTGGGCTACAAACGCATCCACCGTGAAGAGGTAAATCTCAAAAACGTCACAGGTGCACAAAAAAACTCGATTTTAGGCGGTATATATGGATAAGATACAAGCGTGGTTGGCAACGACTCCCTACAAAGATTTCACTCTAGCGATAGCCTCTGCAGATGCAAGTTTTAGACAATATTTCAGACTCACATCGGGTGAGAAAACTGTTTTGCTGATGGACTCTTCGCTTGAGAAAAATTCTCTCGCACCCTTTCTTGATATCACCCAAAGACTCCTAAACGCAGGAGTAAACGCACCGAAAATATATGAGCAAAACCTTGAAGAGGGTTTTTTGATCCTTGAAGATTTTGGCAATATTCACTATCTCAATGTCTTGAATGAGACAAATTTCAAAGAACTCTATACAAACGCAATCGATGCAATACTCAAGATGCAAAACGCAGATGCAACTGCTCTGCCGCTCTATGACAAAGCTTTTTTACACTTTGAGATGGACTTGATGCGGAGCTGGTATTTGGAGAAAAAACTCTCTCACACACTGGATGAAACGCAGCAGAAAATTCTCGCAGAAGCTCTAAACGCAATCAGCGAAGTCGTCCTCTCTCAGCCTCAAGGTGTTTTTGTCCACCGTGATTATCACTCGCGCAATATCATGATTCAGCGCGATGGAGCGATTGGCGTGATTGACTATCAAGATGCGATGTGTGGGGCGATTACCTATGATCTGGTCTCACTGCTCAAGGACTGCTATATCGCATACAAACGCGAAGATGTCGAAGCTTTGGTTCTTGCGTTTCGGGATAAAAAAGCTCTAAACGTAGAGGATGCGACCTTTATTAAGTGGTTTGACTTTATGGGCTTGCAACGCCATATCAAAGTCCTCGGAGTCTTCTCGCGTCTACATATTCGTGACGGCAAAGAGGGATATCTCAAAGATATTCCGCTCACGCTACACTATGTCTTGGAAACTGCGAAGAGATATGAAGAGACACAACACCTCGCACAACTTCTCGAGGAGCTCACATCAAAGCGATGATACTTGCCGCAGGACGTGGAGAGAGGATGCGACCGCTCACAGATAGCCTGCCAAAGCCGCTTCTTGAAGTCCATGGCAAAGCGCTTATCATCTGGCATATAGAAAAACTTGCCAAAAAAGGCTTTGATGAGATCATCATCAATATCGCGCACTTGGGGCACAAAATACCCCAAGCACTTGGTGATGGCGCAAAATGGGGTGTAAAGATACACTATTCAGACGAGCAAGAGAGTGGCGCGCTTGAGAGTGCTGGCGGTATTATCAAAGCATTGCCTCTTTTGGGAGATAATACCTTTTTACTCGTCAATGGCGATGTTTTTTGTGACTATGATTTTGACGCTGCGTTTGCACTCGATGGCAAACTCGCCCATCTTATCCTTGTACCAAATCCAGAGCATAACCCAAAAGGTGATTTTGGCTTAAATGGCTCTTTACTTTGCAATGAGGCTCAAATCAAATACACTTATTCAGGCATAGGCTACTATAATCCAACACTATTTAAAAACCTGCCAGAGGGAAAATCTGCCCTTGCGCCACTCTTGCGAGAGATGAGCGAAAAGGGAATGTTAAGTGCTGAGCTCTATCATGGAATCTGGCATGATATCGGCACACCACAGAGACTTGAAGCAATAAATCGGAGAGAAATATGAACAAATTATTCGTGGCATTTTTACTGCTAGGCACTTCGCTCATGGCAGAGTACACCAACTGTAAGCTCATCAACAACGACTATGAAGAGGTCTGCGAGAGCGTCGTCAAAGAGGGTGTATCGTATGAATATGCCAACAAATTTTTACTCTCTTTAGTCAAGACAAAGCAATTTGATGAAGCTGCATGGAACGCCATTCAGCCAAAAGAGATACAGCAACACGCTAAAAATGAGAAAAAAGCAAATAACAGTCTCGTCCAATATGTTCATCTCATCGTAGAAAATCTCCATGAGTACAGCGAAGTCTATGACTATGCGGAAAAAACTTACGGCGTCAATCGTGAAATCATTGCCGCAATCATGATGAAAGAGACCCGCCTTGGTAAAATCGAGCCAAAACATGATGCTTTTATCGTCTTCAACACCATCGTGACACGTATCGGCGAAGCAACAGCGAGAGAAAAGTGGCTCAAAAAGATGAGCAAGACAAACATGGCCTCGGTCATCACCTACTGCTACAAAAAAGAGCTCGCTCCTGAGCAGTGTAACCTCAAAAGCTCTTATGCAGGTGCAGTAGGCATTCCTCAGTTTATGCCCAATAACTTCAGTTACGCAAAGGGTTATAAAAGTGAGATAGGTGATTTGAGTGATATGAGTGATGCTATCGTCTCAGCGAGCTATTTTCTCTCACAAAGATCGGAGTGGAACACGCTTATGGATTGGGATCAAGTAGGCGATATGGACACGATTGAAGATGATTGGTACACCTTTGATTTTGAAAACGAAAAAGCCTCGTTTGTCTATGCCGAGAATAAGCAAGGCGAAAAAATCTATAACTGCTTCTCTTGCGACAAACCAGAACTCCAATACACACGTGATTATGTCCAAAAAATCATGCGCTACAACAACTCGTCAAACTACGCTGTAGGTGTGATGCGTTTGGCGTATGATGCACATAAAGGGCTCTCAAAAATAGCTCTGCCTTAAACGTCTCTCACTGCAAACGCAGTGAGCTTGACCTATGTCGTATTTTTTTCTCAGATTATCTGCTAAAATCTCTCCATGCTGCAACAATACAAAGAAGCCATAGAAAAAACCAACATCATCTCCAAGACCGATACTGAGGGTATCATCACTTTTGTCAGTGATGAGTTTTGTGCTATTTCAGGCTATACACGCGCTGAACTCCTTGGCAAAAACCATAATATCATACGCCATCCTGACGTGGACGCTGCAACTTTTGCCAAGCTGTGGAAAACTATCAAAAAGAAAAAAATCTACAAAAGTACAGTCAAAAACCGAGCAAAAGATGGCTCTGCGTTTTATGTCAATACGACCGTTATCCCTATCCTCTCAGCCAATGGCGAAATCGCGGAGTATGTGGCTATCCGATACGACGTCACCAAAGAGGTACTCTACAAAGAAGAACTCCTCAAAAAAGAGAGAGAGCTTGAAGAGCTCAACACAAATCTCGCAAAAAAGATAGAAGAAAAGACAAAAGAGCTCCAAGAGCTCAACCGCACACTCGAAGCCAGAGTCCAAGAGGAGATCAGAAAAAATGAGCTCAAGCAGCAAGTGATGTTTTGGCAATCACGATTTGCCAGCCTTGGGCAGATGCTGGCAAATATCGCACACCAATGGAGACAGCCGCTCACAGAGCTCAATCTCATCCTCTTTAATATCAAAAAAGCTTCACTCAGTGAGGATGGCGAAAAAATAAGTGACTACTATGACCAAAGCAAGGTCATCATCAAAAATATGTCCAATACGATAGAGGATTTTACCAACTTCTTCAAACCAGACAAAGCAAAAGAGTATTTTGATTTGGCGCTGTGCATCAGGGAGTCTGTACATATTTTGGATGCACTTATTCACAAAGAGTTACTTAAAATAAATATTCAAAGTCCAGAGGGCATTATGATTTTGGGTATCCCAAACGAGCTCTCTCAAGTCATCATCAATCTACTCAAAAATGCCAAAGACGCTTTTGTACTCAACAGTATTTTAATCCGCGAAATCCATATCAAAGTCAAAAAAGAGAAGGCTTTTGCCCTCATCGAGATAGAAGATAATGCCGGCGGTATCAAAGAAAAAGATATCTACAAAATCTTTGAACCCTACTTTACAACCAAGCATGCTTCGCAGGGAACAGGTCTTGGTCTTTTTATGTCAAAGATGATTTGTGAGCAAGGATTTAAGGGCTCACTCGATGTCAAATCCAAGAAAAACACAACGACCTTTAGTATCAAAATCCCTCTGGAGGAGAGAAATGTCGAGTAATAAAAATGTATTTTGGATAAAAAATAGGGTTTTAAAAGAGCTCAAAGTTTTGCTTGTCGAAGATGAAGCCAAACTCTCTTCTCTTTTGAAAAACGCAATAGGAGAGTACTTTTACACCTTTACGACGGCGAGTGATGGCGAAGAGGGCTTGGAAAAATTTCAAAAAATTGCTCCGGATATCGTCATCACTGATATCATGATGCCAAAACGCAGCGGTCTGGAGATGGCGCAGGAGATCAGAAAGAGAGAGCCAAATCTTCCTATCATCATCTTAAGTGCCTTTAGTGAAACCGACAAACTTCTCAGTGCCATCGATATCGGCGTGACTAAATACTTTATCAAACCCTTTGACCCTGAAGAACTTCTGGCCTATATCATGGAGATAGCACAAAAAATAGAGAGTAAAAATATAGAACTTCAAGGTGGCTTTGCGTTTAACCAGACGAAAAATACACTCTATAAGGAGGGGCGTTATATCGCCCTCACAAAAACAGAAAACAGATTCGTCCAGCTCTTGCTACTCCAAGCAAAAGAAGACAACAAAGCCCTCGAGAGTGAAAGTATAAAACGCAGCCTCTGGCCACAAGAGGCTGTTAGCGATATGAAACTACGGGCATTCATAAGCCGTCTGAGAAAAAAAACATCACCATCACTCATCCAAAATATCAAAGGAGAAGGGTACGCGATCTCTCTTAAATAGTCCACAGTTTTTTACTTGTCAGCGAGACTGCTTTTTTAAAACTCTCTGCATTAAAACTGAGTACTTCTAAACCTAAAAAATGCACGCCGAGCAAACTCTTTTCATATGCAAAACTATTCTCTTCTCTTGCAATGAGTTGGATGCTTTGCCCAGTTTGAAGATTGAGCAAAAACCACAGAGCAAGAAAATCTTCGGAGTATTTATTGAGCACTTTTGCTGTATAGGCTTCAAAGTCCTGATACCCGCTCTGCTCATACAAAGTGATAATCAGAC
The DNA here is from genome assembly GCA_028687935.1 of Sulfurimonas sp. GTDB lineage: Bacteria > Campylobacterota > Campylobacteria > Campylobacterales > Sulfurimonadaceae > Sulfurimonas. The sequence goes on along the minus strand of JAQTZE010000003.1, from coordinate 207,452 downwards.
TTAAAAGTGCGTGGAGATGCTGCAGAGGAACCATGGAGAAGATGGCTCTTGCTACAGATTTTCCTTCTGTGTGTTGTGCCCCTAAAAAGAGTTTTGCACCGCCTTCTGCTGCACCGAAACTACTTGTTCTTAGACCAATAAGTCCGATATCTGCATGCTGGTGTCTCGCACACCCTTTTGTGCACCCTGAAAAACCGACTTCTATCTTATGCTCGTTTATCTTCTCAAGCGGCAGATAGGATGTCTCATTTTTGATATTCCAATATGAATAGGGGCAATATTCACTTCCAGCACACGCCACTATCATCGCACTCTCTCTTGGAGGCGTCAACGCAGTTGGTTTCACTTCTAATCCAAACAGGTAGATATTTTGATCGATTCCAAGCCTGATAGTAGCATTATGTTTTGTGGCATATTCTGCAATCATAGAGATCTCTTGAGCGCTGATGCGTGCGAAATCTGTCTGATAACAATAGGAGTAACTTTTATCTTTAAGTTGCTGCGTTTGAGCAAATGTCGCTTTTTGGAGCAGTAACTCTCCTGCGTTTTTGAAGGGTTTTTTATATTCAATTTCTATATATTCTTTAAACTGCTCCATTCCTATAGACTTCAGCAGATGATAGAGTCGCGTATTTGAGCGTGATCCACGTAGACCGTGAAGAAAAAAGGCCTCGATAAATGCTTCAAAAAAATCAGCAACTTCACTTGGGTCTAAAAAGATATTCGCATCTTGGGCTACTTTTGAGTTTTTGCCACCCATAAATACATTAAAACCAAATAGCGCATCTTTTTTCGCCAGAGCAAAATAGAGATCATTTGCAAAAAGCGACACCACATTTGCACTATTACCTGAGATGCCAACCGAGATACGTCGAGGGAGCATACCCACATAACGTGGTTTTTTGAGGACTCTCTCTTGCATCTGCATAATGATTGGATAGCTCTCGATCTCTGCGTATGCACCGACTCCATCGTAGATATCTGTGACTATATTACGGGCATTATCGCCAAAACTTTGCCATGTGCTCAGACCAAGCGCGTTTACCTGATGAAAAACTTCAAGAATATTCTCAGCCTCAAGTCCCTGGATTTGTAGACCTGCTCTGGCTGTGATAATAATGCGAAGATCATATTTTTTCACGATATCTGCAAGATTGCGAAATTGCGTTGCACTTATTCTGCCGCCTGGAATACGGGCTCTAAGTGTAAATGCCTCTTCTGAAAAATCTGCATTGAAGATACCAAAATCTTGCAGATAATATCTATCCGCATCTCCAATATTCTCAAAATCAAGGCTCTCAATCTGCGGAAAAAAATCATGAGGGGACATCCGAAGTTTATAACGCTCATATTTGTTTAGTTTTACTTCCTCTTCTTCCATCTACTCTCTCCTCACTCAAAAAGCGCTATAGTAACAAATACGAAACACTGTTGTAATGACATACATCAATAAGACTATCGCATCACTATCTGCAGTTTGTCACTCAATAAACCGCTCTCAAGGCTCTTTGAGGCACTTTGTAAAGAACCGATAGAAGTGCCCGTATCACGAAAATTCTGTAGATAATATTTTTGCTCATACCCTCGCTCTACGAGGTCATCGATGATACAATTGATATCTTCTTCATCCAGCAAATCAGCGTGAACCGTCGTTCGTACTTCAAAATCTATCCTACTCTGCACAAGGTAGTTCAAGCTCTTTGAAAACTCTTCAAATTTGATAGAGGCGGTTATCTCTTTAAATTTATTTTTTGGGGCTTTATAGTCGAGCGCGATATAATCTATCAATTTTGCTTCACATAAAGTTCGAAGATTTTCAAAATTTGTGCCATTGGTGTCAAGCTTGATCTTAAAACCAAAAGCCTTAATGGTCTCACACAAATCTTTGAGCTCATAGTCTGTGGCTTCTCCACCGGAGAGGACAACAGCGTCCAAAAGACCGATTCTTGATCTTAAAAAAGAGAGGAGATCATCTATTTTGTAGTGCCCATTTTTGGCAAGCACTATCTCTTTGTTATAACAGTAAACGCAGCGCATATTGCATCCCGCAAACCAAACGATACACGAGAGATGATCTGGATAATCCAGATGCGAAAACTTCGTTATATCATAGATAATTTTAGTGTTCGACAAACTGCTTTCTTTGTCTGTGTTCACCGATTTTTCCTAGATTGAAGCTCTCTACGGGTCTGTGATACCCCATCACTCTTGTGTAAACTGTACACTTTTGTCTTTTTGCTTGTACCAATTCTAATATCTCATTTTTACTCATTTTTTACTCCTTTATTGTAGGTCTCTTGCGAAGCTTCTGGAGGCTTAATCTAAGAAACTTCACAAGAGACCTACTCTACTTTATAGCTTAAGAAACTTCCTCTTCCAAAGTTTCATACTCTGCCAATAACTCCGCATCACACTGCGGACAAAACTCATGTTCTCCTGCGATATAGCCATGTTTTGGACATACAGAGAAGAGCGGCGTGATGGTGATATAGGGAAGTCTAAAGTTTGAAATCACGTTTTTGACCAATTTTCTACAAGCCTCAGTGGAGCTCACCTGCTCTTGCATATAAAGATGCAGTACCGTCCCACCCGTATATTTACACTGCAGCTCGTCTTGGAGCTCGAGTGCTTCAAAAGGGTCTTCCGTCAAATCAACAGGAATTTGAGAAGAGTTTGTATAATAGATATTTTCATCTCTTCCTGCTTGAATGATTGCGTTTGCATATCTTTTCTTATCCTCTTTGGCAAATCTGTATGTCGTCCCCTCAGCAGGTGTTGCTTCGAGGTTGTACAGATTGCCTGTCTCCTCTTGAAACGCAACCATTTTTTCTCGTATATGATTTAATATCTCTGTTGCAAACGCAATACCTATTGGTGCGCTAATATCATATCTATCACTGCTAAAATTGCGTATCATCTCATTGATACCGTTGACACCAATGGTCGAGAAGTGATTTTTAAATCCTGGCAAATATCTCTTTGTATAAGGGAAAAGTCCTCTGTCATACATCTCTTGAATAAAGACTCTTTTTTTCTCCAAAGTCGATTTTGCGTGTTCCATCAACTGATCGATCTGCGCTATAAGCGCCTCTTTATCGCCCTTGTATAAAAAGCCGACTCTTGCCATATTGAGCGTGACAACACCGATACTTCCCGTCATCTCCGCACTTCCAAAAAGCCCGCCACCGCGTTTGAGCAGCTCTCGAAGGTCAAGCTGCAAACGACAACACATACTGCGTACGTGCCCTGGTTTATAGGCTTCATCGTTGGCTATGAGCTCTCCGTTTACGTCGCGTTTGTACTGGCTTCCTATAAAGTTTTGAAAGTATGAAGAGCCGACTTTTGCCGTATTTTCAAACAAAACATCTGTATTTTCTCCATACCAGTCAAAATCTTCGGTGATATTAACAGTCGGTATCGGAAAGGTAAAAGGCTGTCCTGTTTTATCACCTTCGGTCATGATCTCATAGTAGGCTCTGTTTATCTGGTTCATTTCAGCTTGGAAATGTTTGTAAGTCATATCTTCAAGCTTTTCACAACCTCTCTCATTCGCAAGAGCCAAAAGTCTTCTATCAAATCGCTCTTTTAAAAGATGGCTCTGTTTTCGGGTAGGAATTTGGTCTTTCAAATCACTCGGAACCGTCCAATCTATCGTGATATTGGTAAAAGGTGACTGTCCCCAGCGCGCTGGCACATTGAGGTTGTAGATAAAACTTCTGATCGCTTTTTTGATATCTTTGTAGGAGAGTCTGTCTGCAAAAGCATAGGGTGCGAGATAAGTGTCAAAAGAGGAAAAAGCCTGCGCTCCTGCCCATTCGCTTTGCAATATTCCCAAAAAGTTTGCCATCTGTCCAAGTGCTTCACGAAAGTGTTTTGGAGCATCGCTCTCGACTCTGCCACGTACTCCGTTAAAACCCTCATCAAGTAAAACGCGAAGACTCCATCCCGCACAATATCCAGTCAAACAATCAAGGTCATGGATATGATAATCCCCGTTTCTATGCGCGTAGCCTTCTTCTTTGGAGTAGATCTTATCAAGCCAGTAGTTTGCTATGACTTTTCCTGCGGTATTGTTGACGAGACCTGCGTTTGAGTAGCCTGTATTGGAGTTTGCTTTGATTCTCCAGTCACTTCCGCTGATATACTCTTCTATGGTTTGCGTGGAGTTGATATAGGTGGTATCTTCATCAAGGAGCGTATCACGTTGCATCTTGTGCATGTGACGATAGAGGATAAAAGAGCGCATCACTTCAAAATATCTCGCCTTGTAGAGCTCTTTTTCTATCAAGTCTTGGATATCTTCTACCGCTACGGCTCTTTTACTATGTAAGATTTTCAGTACATTAAAAAACACCTCACTATCATAAGCAATATGCTCACTCAAAAATGCTTTTTTGATAGCATCTTCGATTTTAAAAGCCATAAACTCTTTGTGTGTACCGTCGCGTTTTAAAACATTTTCAATCATAATCATCTCCAAATATTTGGAAAGTTTATAGGAAGCGGTGTTAAAGAGTCCTAATAATTTCTGTCACAGATGTGTCACGTTACTCTTGATAAACGTCAAGCTTTTTTTTCACAAATCTTATTACAATTCAAAATCTAAACCCATGGAAATACAATGAATACTACACATAAACAGAGTTATTTTTTATCCCAACCCCATCAACCCTTCTTCATCTTAGGCCTTGCAAACGCAATCATTATGATGCTCGTTTTTGCTCTTTCCTACAAAGGTATTGTAAGCCTTGAGATAGCGAGTGTGACTTTTCACGCCTACTCTCTTCTTTTTACTGTTTTTAGCAATCTTTTTCTTGGATTTTTATTTACAACCTTTCCAAGATTTTGCCAAACGCAGGTGATTGAGAGAGCTTTTTATACAAAAATATTTTATGCCAATAGTTTTGCCTCTCTTCTTTTTATCTTTGGCTCTATGACAAGTCACACAGTTGTGCTTCTCGCTATGGCCGTGCTTTTTATCTCACAAATATACGCGATTAAGCAACTCACCCATATCTTCAGCACAGGGCAAGCGCAGGATAAAACTGATCCTTTTTGGATACTCGTCGCGCACTATTTTGGGCTGCTCTCCTCTTTGCTTTTTTTCCTATTCGAGCTTGGAGTAGAGTTACAGATGCTTGCGATCAATACAGGTTTTTACATGTATATCATCTTTTTGACTTTCAGTGTCGCGCAGAGAATGATTCCCTTTTTCTCTCACTCCTATGAGCCAAAAAGTCAAAATCTCATCATAATTGTCTTTGCCCTGCTCTTGGCAAAAACAATTTTAAGCTCTTTTACTCTTGCGCAGATTGTTATCGATATGATTTTGGCACTCTATCTATTGCGAGAGTTTATGAGCTGGAAACTTCCGCTCTTTAGCTCACCTGCCATTCTTTGGGTACTGCATCTTGGGCTTTTTTGGCTTCCGATGGCGTTTTTTATCTCTGCCCTCGCACATACGCTGGAGTTTTTCTTCGCTCTGGATTTTTACTTCTTAGGTATTCATCTTTTGGCTCTAGGATTTGTGACAACTATTCTCGTGGGTTTTGGGACAAGGGTGATACTCGGACACTCTGGACAGTCGCCTCATGCTGATGCTCTCGCTACAAAAATCTTCTGGTTTGTGCAGGTAGTCGTGCTCTTGCGAGCACTCTATAGTCTCAACCTTGCGTTTGGATGGGGAGCTGATTTTTTATTTGATATTTCATTGAGTGCGTGGCTTTTACTTTTTATCATCTGGGCAGCGAGATACCTTAAAGTCCTTGTTTTTGGCTATCAGCAATAAGAGAAGTGCTTAGGCATTGCCTTCAAACCACTGCAACTCTTCTCTGAGTGCTACAACCTTCCCTACGATAATGAGGGCTGGGGTCGGTAAGCCTTTCGCTTTTTCAACAATATCTGCGAGTGTACCTACGACCACAATCTGATTTTGTGTCGTTCCCTTTGCGATAACGGCGCAGGGGCAATCGCTCTCCTTGCCGATCTCTCTGAGTTTTTTACTTATCGTGGCAAGATTGTGCAGTCCCATCAAAAATACAATCGTCTCATCCCTTTTATAACTCTCCCAAGAGCTATCTGACTCTTCTTGCTCTGCTGACGCATGTCCGCTCACTACACGAAAAGATGCGGCCACCCCGCGATGTGTCACCGGAATACCGGCATAAGCAGGAACACTTAGCGCAGATGAGATACCTGGAATGATCTCAAATTTTATATCTCTTGTATGAAGATACGCTGCCTCTTCACCGCCTCGTCCAAAAACAAAAGGATCGCCACCTTTTAATCGTACAACGCTCTCATATTTGAGAGCATTTTGATAAATAATCTCATTGATAGCCTCCTGCGGCATACTATGATGACCCCCTTCTTTGCCCACATAGACAAACTCACAGCCGCTTTTTGCTTTTTCGAGGATATCAGGATTTGCGAGACGGTCATAAATAATCACATCAGCCTCTTGGATGACGCGAAGAGCTTTGAGCGTCAAGAGCTCCAAATCACCGGGGCCAGCCCCTGTCAAGTATACTGTTGCCATAGTTTGGATTCCTGATGTTTTTTTTATTGTAGCACGTACAGAGCAAAATAGACCCAACATACATCAAGATAAAATTGCTTCTTTTTTGCTATGCTTTACTGCAATATTTAGTACAAAAAAGGTTTTTTATGGCTTATTTCCCTGCGTTTATCAAATTGGAGAATCAAAAAATATTGATCGTCGGAGGCGGGAAAATCGCTCACGAAAAATTAGAGCATCTTTTGGATTTTACGCAGGATATCGAGCTAATCTCGCGATCCTTCACGCCTAAAATACTCCAAACTATCCAAAAGAATAATCTTTCACAGCAGCAGCGAGCCTACAAAAAAGGGGATATCAAAGGTTTTAGGATTGTGATTGTGGCTGTGGATGATATCGCATTACAAGCCGAGATTTTTGCAGAATCAAAACAATACAACTGCCTCTGCAACGCAGTAGACTCTGTAGATTATTGTGATTTTATCTTTCCTGCGTATGTCAAAAAAGATGATCTCACCATAGCAATTTCCACTTCAGGGGCTTCTCCAGCCTTGGCAAAACATCTCAAAAATTATCTCTTAGAGAGTATCCCAAACGAGATTTCAGAGTTTTTACAAGAGATGAAACAGTTGCGTTTGAGCCTGCCAAAAGGTAAAGCGCGGATGCAACTCCTTGATACAAAAGCCAAAGAGTATATGCAATCGTGGAGAAACTCCTCACTCAAGAGAAGTGCGCCTTGAGCGTATGTGTTTGATTCGGCGCTAAAACTCTGAAGTCTTCAAAGGCATTCGCTGATTCGATACAGACGAAACTCTTGTAAGCGTCTGCTTTCATGCCGCTCATGCGTGAGCCTTTTAGGGTCCACGGATTCCAGACAACGACGCTTGATGAACCTTCATTGTTGATTTTGATACTGCGTTTTGCGTCTTGTAAAATTATTTCATTTTGCACTTCCTGATAAACGCAGTCATACTCTGAGTCAAATGTCACAACTCCATTTTGAAGCTGCGTTTGTGAAGTGAGCGCGTTGAAGTAAGGTTTATTTTCAAGTCCGAGAATCTTCACATCATCAATATGCGACACGGGAAAATAGCTGTGAAGCGCTTGTGTGAGTGTAAAACTTTTTGTATCTCTGTTTGTTGTCGTGAGCTCCATCGTGAGATTTTCGGCAACAATGACTTTGAGTGTGAGCAGAAATTTATACGGCCATATTTTGAGGCTCTCCTCTGAGGCTTCAAGGGTAAAAATAAGTTCTGTAGTTCTCTCATCCTCTTGCGTTTGCGTGAGTATGAAACGCGCCGTGCGAGAAAATCCATGTTGTGGCAAATCAGGATTGTTCATCCCAAACGCAGGCCAGCACACAGGCACACCGCCGCGTATCGCTTTGCCATACTCAAAATCGCTGCTCTTACTGAGCCACAATAAATCCTCTTCTCCCTTGCGTTTATACTCAAAAATATGCGCACCCTGAAGTGCTATTTTTGCGCTTGCGGCTGCGTTTTGCACCTCTATATATTCAAATCCGTTTGCAAATTTTTTGTACGCTATCATCCTATCTCCAAGTCGTTTTTTTGTGCCACGCAAGTGCGTAGATGAGGATAAAAATATAAGAGACGATGCCAAAAAGGTAGCTCATCTGCATATCTCCACTCAGCTGCGCTATCTTTCCAAACATAAGCGGAAGCAGTGCTCCACCGGCAATTGCCATGATAAGAAGTGCGCTTCCTTTTGCTGTGTATCTCCCAAGCCCCTCAAGTGCAAGCGGCCAAATCGTTGGCCAGACAAGCGCATTTGCAAGACCCAAAAGCGCTACAAACGCAAGAGTATCAGGCAGTGTAGCGATGCCGCTCCAGCCCCAAAGTATCTCTGAGAGCAGATGCGAATCTCTTGAGCCAAACGCAACGCCAAGCAAGAAGAGTATCCCAAAAAACGCAGAACCCAAAAGTGCCCGCTCTTGCGAGAGAAACTTCGGTATAAACGCAACCCCGATAAGATAACCAAGCACCATAAACGCCATCGTATACGAAGTCATCGCTGTTGCGTTTAAGAGCCCGAGATTTTGGGCATAAAGCCCTATCGTATCGCCTGCGATAACCTCGATACCGACATAAAAAAAGAGCGCCAAAGCACCCAAAATAAGACGAGGAAAGGCAAAGATACTTTTCTTCTCATCTGCGTTTTGTTTCTCAAACTCAAGCTCTGGAAGCGAAGAAAACTTCACCAAAAGTACCAAAAAACTCAGTACTGCCGCCATGATAATATAAGGCACGATAAGTCTCTGAGCGAGGGTATCTATCTGAGAGTCGGAGAGATTTTGCATCGCTGCGTTTGAGATATCGGAGAGGATAAGTGCGGTAAACGCAAGGGGCACGAAAACCCCCGCCGCTTTGTTGATAAGTCCCATGATGCTGATACGCATCGCGGCACTCTCGATTGGGCCGATAAGTACGACATAGGGATTTGATGCGGTTTGTAAAATTGTGAGCCCCGTGCCAAGGGTAAAAAGTGCGATAAGAAATACCCAAAACGCAGCGCTGAGTGCCGCTGGGATAAAGAGCAAACTCCCTATAACCATCACGCCGAGTCCTAGCGCCATACCGTTTTTGTAGCCTGTTCTCTCCAGCACATAGGCCATAGGAAACGCCATCACCGTATAGGCGATATAAAACGCAAAGCTCACAAAGAGCGCTTCAAATTCGCTCAGATCGCAGATAAGTTTGAGAAAAGGGATAAGTGAGCCATTGAGCCAAGTAACAAAACCGAAGATGAAAAATAAAACGCCGATAATGCTCATGGCGAGCAAATTTGAGTTGCGTTTCATCGAAGGCTCTCTAAATAACGTGCAACACCATCTTCATCGTTTGTATGTGCGAGTACGATATGCGCTTTTTCTTTGACACCCTCTTGTGCGTTTGCCATCGCAACGGCAGTTCCCGCGAGTGCAAACATACCAAGGTCATTGAAGTTGTCTCCAAAAACGGTCAATTTTTTCAGATCAAATCCCATATATTCGCTCACACTTTGGATGCCGTGCGACTTGTCTGCGTTTTGATGCAGGAGTGTCAGAAAGTAGCATCCTACATAGGCTTCAGGTGCGAGGATATACTTTATCTCTTCGCCAAAAACCTCTTTGAGATGCTGCTCCAAATCACGCAGCAGTTGCTCTTCGCCCATATAAACGATCTTGAAGTTTTTCTCCATCCCTCGTAGCTCTTTTTGCTCTTGAAGATTGTCCTCTTTTGTGTAGCGTGCGAGGACTTTTTTCTGCTCTGCGTTTAAGATACTTGAGTGCAAAAAAGCTTCGTTTAGCTCATCATCGGCAAGCGAGAGGACAAAAGGATAAATCCCAAAACGCCCACCCTCGTCTATTACTGCGTCGCAAAGCTCTTTTGAGAGCAATTTTGTATCGATGATCTTTTTCTCTTGCGTGGCAATGAGCGCACCATCAAGAAGTATCATCGGCGCATTGATATGCACACCCTCTAAAAAACGCTGTGTTCTAAGATAAGTACGCGCTGTCGCAACGCCGACAATAGAGCTCTGTGCTTGCGCATTCCAAATGCGTTTTGTATAGTCGCTCAGCGACAAATCATTGCGTAAAAAAGTGTGATCAAGGTCTGTGATATATATATTTTTCATGTTGAAAGTATAACGCAACTGTTTACGATCTGATGTCCAAGGTAGCTGCGTTTTTATTATGTGTGGAGTTTAAAAAGTCTTTATTTTTTTTGAGTTGTTGCATTGCAAACGCAGTCTCATCTTTGAGCGTGTAGAGAAGTTCTGCAGCTTCTCTGAGAAGATATACTGCCTGCTCTATCTCTTGAGAATTTTCAAGCTGAGGAAGTGTTTCCAAAAGCTCGTTTATCTTATCTGTATCTTTTTCGATAATTGCGAGCTTGAGGCTATCTAGCCACATTGGTGCTCTCGTTCCATGCTTCTGAAAGTCCTTTGAAAACATTACTCACTTCATCAATCTTGGAGACATCATTAGTCAAATTTGCTTCCATAAGCAGTTTTATCTCATAGTTATACAGACCTTCAAGATACTGAGATATTTGCCCCTGTTTCATATCCAATACAGAAACAAGCTCCGCAATAATTGCCGTAGAACGGTTAATCCAGTAAACTCTTTTTTCACGGTCATTTTCACTCATCGCTTTTTTTGCCTGCGCATTAAAACGAAGTACTCCCTGATACAACATCGAGATCAACTTTTCAGGCGACTCGATTCCTATATTATTTTGTGTATACGTATTATAAGCATTACTACCATACATATTTATCCCTTGTTTCAAATTTTCTTCATATTCATTCATGCCAAGTACATCGACAGGATTTTGAATAACTTAAATAAAAATATTTATGCCAAATTGGTCTGAAATTTGCTTAAGATTTTCACAAATTTGTCGATTGTATTGTTACTAATAATCATAAAGATAAAAGGATTTGTCATGGCTGGTACTATCAATTCACTCGGAATCGGTTCAGGGATTCTAACAGCAGATCTTATTGATAAACTTCGTACGGCAGATACGGACACTATCATCAAACCGCTTGAGAATAAAATCACACTTGCCAATCAAAAAGAGGATGCTTTTAATTTACTATCCTCTCTTATGACTACATTTAAAGCAAGTGCAGCCGCCCTTGATAGCGAAAATCTTTATCTTGGTCGTTCTGTGAGCGGAAGTACAGATGCAGTAAGTATCACAACAGAAGGCGGCTCAGACCTCGGCTCGTTCAATATCACGGATGTAAGTAAGGCAGAAAAGGATGTGTGGAATTCTAATAATATCGGTGTCAAATCCGAAGCAGTTCCAAATCTTGGAGCAGGAACCTTTTCCATAACCATCGGTGAAGAGACTTTTGATATAGACTATACAGCGAGTAGCACACTCAATAGTATACGCGATTCTATAAACGAAAAAGCAGGGGAAAAGATGACTGCTTCTGTACTTCAAGTAGGTCCGGATAATTATCAGCTTGTTATCACAGCAGACAATGTCAATCAAGCGATCACCTTCTCAGACTCCAATACAGCAGCAGATCCTCTGGCTACAAGCTTGGAAACAGCACTGGGTCTTAATAATATCCAGCCTGCAAAAGCGGCAACATTCAAATACAACGGGATAGAGATCACACGCTCGAGCAATGAGATCTCAGATCTGATCAACGGAGTCAAAATAACGCTCAACAAAAACCAGACCGTAGATGAATCTGCGAGTATAAGTATCACACAAAACACGACGGCGATCAACTCAGAGATGTCTATATTTGTACAAAACTACAACAACCTTATCTCCAATCTTCAGGACATGACAAACTCAGACAGAGAGAGCGGAGCTGTAGGCATATTTAACGGAGATAGTTTTGTCAAATCTATCCAAAGAGAACTAACGACAATGATGACACAGATGAATAACAAGACTGGGGCTTCACTTATCGACTACGGTATAGACATCGACAGTTCTGGAGTGATGACGCTTGATACATCGATACTAAATACAAAACTCCAAGCAGATCCAAAAGCCTTAGAGCTTTTTTTCCGTGGTGACAGTACAAACGACGGCTTTTTTACGAAGCTAAACGCAACTATGACTGACTATACAGGCTACAACAAACTACTCTCAAACTTTTCCAACCAACTCAGCAGCGCCAAAGATCTTCTCACTACGCAGTATGACAAACAAACGGCTTCACTAGACAGCCGTTACGAGATACTCAGTAAAAAATTTCAAGCGTATGATGCCATCATCAGTCGTATCAACTCACAGTTCTCATCACTTCAAATGATGATAGATGCTGAAGCTAATAGTAACAATAACTAGTTATCAGTAGATTCTTGTTAGGCCTGTTCATAAACTGTGTCAATCGGGTAAAATAACAAATACCCAAGGAACGACACATGCAAGGTTGTGAAATAGAAAAGAAAATACTTTCTCTCTTTGCTCTTGGCAAAAGCTATTCTCAAAGAGCACAACATATTGAAGATTTTTACTGTGCAGGCTTCTCTAAAGCAACTATAAACGCAACTACCTAGAATAAATAAAAAATGCTATAATATGTATAATATTTAAATATACAATATAATGCATACTATAGGATGTTTATGGTTGAGTTAAAAACACCTTTTGAGTTTATCGAAGATTTGGTTGAAACGATAGAGAAAACACGTAAGCAAAAAAAGTTACGGCAACGAGATTTATGTGATCTTGCAGGACTTTCAATCGCTACCTATCAAAAATTCATTTATCAGAAGAAAATTAGCCTGATTTCTTTAGTGCAAGTATTATATGCACTAGATATGCTAGCTAATTTAGAAGGGTTGATTTCTGATCCCCAAATCCAAAGCCTTGATGATATTCGGGCGGCTGCAAATAAAAACGCATTACCAAAACGGGTTAGGAAATAGTATGAGTAAGCAATTGGAAGTTGATGTATATCTCTATGAGCAAAAGATTGGAACTATGCTCATGCATACGGGACGAATTTATTTTGAATATGACAATGGTTTTAAGCAGAGCGGACTTGAAATATCACCGCTTAAATTAAATACAAAAAAAATTATTGGTGCTTATACCAACCCAGATTCACCGGATCTATATCGTGGAATGCCAGGGGTCTTTTTTCAATCTCTGCCAGATAAACACGGTATGCCATTTATAGACCGATATTTTGAGAAACAAGGTATTTCAGCCGATAAAGTGACCTTATTGCAAAAGCTAACATTTATTGCAGATCGAGGTATGGGCGCACTTGAATACAAACCACAAGAACATCAAGAAATTATAGATGCAGCAATTGCCCTTAACGCAAAAGAGTTACGAGAAGAGATGAAGCAAGTTCTTGAAGATGATAAAAAAAGTACTATGATTGCAGCATTTATGAATATTGTCAACAATGCGTCACCCATAGGCGGTGCAAGACCGAAAATGCTTATCGCTTACAATAAAAAAACGGGAGAAATTCGTAGCAATAGTGCTTGCTTAGAGGATGGATTTGTCCGTTCCATCTTAAAGTTTGATGAATCTTATCCCAATGCCGAAGGGATAAATGAAAGCATCGAGTTAACCAAATTAGAATACCTTCACATGAGTCTTGCACAAGAATGCGGAATTACCATACCAGACATGATCCTCATTGAAGAAGATAGGGAACACCATCTTATCTTTGCACGCTATGATAGAGATGAAAACGATGCAAAGGTTCATGTATGTAGCGCAGCTGGTTTGATGCATAAAGATATTAGCATACCGCAGGTTATGTCGTATGAAGAACTTCTTAAGCTCACTAATCTGATATGTAAGTCTCAAACAGATGTAGTAGAGATGTTTCGAAGAATGGTATTTAATGCGCTTTCTTTTAATGTCGACGATCATGCTAAAAATTTTGAATTTATGATGGATCGTTTTGGGCAATGGCGTCTTGCACCTGCATACGATGTTACTTACTCAAAAGGAGCCATAAAAGAACATCTTACTACGATAAACGGTAAAAGTTCGAAATTTACAATCGATGACTTTTTAAGTGTAGCAAAAAAGAATCTCATTAATGAAAAAGAGGCTAAAAAAATTATTGATATCATTGCTAAGAAACTATCTACATATGAACAAAAAGCTACACACACAGGCATTAGCATCTTAGAAAGTACCAATATCGGACTTGAAATCCAATCTCAGCTAATTGATATGAAGCTAGTTTAATATATTTGTCAAAGAAGAAAGGATGACTCCAGCTTGAAAATCTATAAATATTTTTCAAGAGAATTGTGAATAAAGTTTTATCTGATGAAAAAAGAAGGCAAAAAAAAGCCAAAGACTCAAAAAGTCTTTGGCTTTATAAAAACGCATACGGCTTACGCCGCAGTCTCGTCAATTACTATTGTAATAAACGAAGTACGTTTTCTAAAGAAATGTGCTCGTAGCCAAAGGCTACTTAATTTAGATTACTGAAGTAATCTAAGCACATTTTGTTGTACAGCGTTTGCTTGAGACATTGCGTATGAGCCAGATTGAGCAAGGATGTTCAATTTAGCAAAGTTTGCGCTTTCTGCAGCGAAGTCAACATCACGAATCTGAGACTCAGCAGAAGCCACGTTTACTTGCGTAACAGAGATGTTACGAATAGTAGACTCTAACTGATTTTGAACAGAACCAAGGTCTGAACGAGTTGCATCAAGTTGTTTTAAAGCAGAATCAGTAATTAAGATACCAACTTCAGCACTTTCACGAGTAAGTACATTAACACTATCTAATGAGATGTTAGCATCTTTAGGAGTATATCCGCCTGAAGTAAATCCAAATGATGCTGCATCAGTACCACCAATAGTAACTTTGTCATTACTAAACATACTAACTACACCGTGTGCTGATGTATTTGTAACTCCCTCTGTTAGAGCAATAGCTGCGGTGCCTGATATATTTAAATCGTCACCGTTATTAACGTTTAATGTAAATACACCATCTGCCTGAGTTGAAGTTTCAAATCCTTCAATACCTTTGATAGCCAATAAAAGAGCAGCACCAGCTGAACCTGCAGTAGTACCATCACCATATGTACCAGCCATATCTACTCCATTAAGAACTAGCGCCCCTTTTGCAAGAGTCGCTGCAGCAGTTGCAGCACTGTTTAAAGTAGCGTTAGCTCCAGAAGTTGATGTAGTAACATTACTTGTAAGCCCAGCCGCTGTTAAAGCAGCTGCAGAACCACCTACAGAAATATTTCTACCATCAGCAGCAGATAATACAAGTTTTCCACCACTTAATGCAGCAGTAACACCTGTTTTATCAGAAATGTCATTAATCAATCTACTCAATGTACCATCAGAATCACTTGCACCTATAATTTTAGATGCGATATCTACTGACTGTCCATTTATTGTTAATGTATCTGTAGCACCTAAAGTAGCACCTGCTACAGCTGCTCCATCCAATCTTGTTGCTCCAGTTGCAATCAAACCTGTAGCACTAGTAATAGCTGCTGCAAGAGTTTTAGCATCTTGAAGACGATTTGGACTAAGTTCATTTAGTTTACTAGAAATATCAGTACCATTTACAGTGAGTTCATTTGCTTTTAATACATTACCAGAAGCTGTTTCTGTAAAATTTGCAGCAGCCAAAGCCGTCCATGTTGCTAAACCATCAGTTGCATTACTTGCATTATTATCAACACTTGAAATAGAACCAACAGAGTTAGTCTGAACATTACCAACTGAAAGGTTTACAGTCTCACCTGCATACGCACCGATGTGAAATGACTTGTTCGTGAAAGTACCATCAAGAAGTTTTTGACCGTTGAACTGAGTCGTGTTAGCGATACTATTCGCTCCTTCTAAAAGACGGTCTATATCTTTTTGGATAGCTAGACGAGAGTCAGCATTTTGACCATCAGACGCAGCTTGGATTGATTTGGTTCTTACAGTGTTGATAATATTGATGTATTCATCAAGAGCACCATCCGCCGTTTGAACAACAGCAACACCATCGTTAGCATTACTGATAGCTTGGCTAAGACCTTTAGACTGTGAACGAAGGCTATCTGCAATCGTCATACCAGAAGCATCATCTGCCGCTTTGTTAATTCGAAGACCTGAACTTAAAGACTGAAGACTTTTATCAAGTCCAGCATTTGTTTGAGTAGCGTTTCTGTGTGCGTTCATAGCACCTATGTTTGTGTTAATTCTAAATCCCATAATAAATCCTTTTTGGGTAGAGCCTTTCGCTCTGGTTAATTTTGTATCTTGGCTTCCTTGCCTTGATGTTAATTATATCGACAGCTAAAAATATAACTTTAATAGATTTACATTTATTTGCAAATTTTATTTTTTTAATCTTTTTCGGGTACACTTCCGCAATCAAAAAACAACTATACTATATATATAGGAAACCTATTTGAACTTAATTATCGTCGAATCACCTGCCAAAGCTCGTACTATCAAGAACTTTTTGGGCAAGGAATATGAGGTCATTGCCTCAAAAGGTCACATCAGAGATCTACCAAAGTCGCGTTTTGGCATCACTGTAGATGAAACAACAAAGCACCTCATACCGGCATACAGCGTAGCAAAAGAAAACGCAGCTACCGTCAAAGAGATAGCAGCACTTGCAAAAAAGAGCGATATCATCTATATCGCGACCGATGAGGACCGGGAGGGTGAGGCTATAGGCTGGCATATTGCACAGGCTATCAAAAAAGATCCTGCAGAGCTTCCGCGTATTGTCTTCCATGAGATCACAAAGACTGCTATCAACCATGCGCTCGAATCTGCACGGAAGATAGATATGAAGATGGTTAATGCACAGCAAGCACGTCGTCTCCTTGACCGTGTCGTGGGGTACAAGCTCTCTCCACTTCTGAGCTCAAAGATCCAAAAAGGTCTCTCTGGTGGACGTGTGCAAAGTTCTACACTCAAGCTTGTCGTAGACCGCGAACGTGAGATACGTGCCTTTGTACCGCAAGAGTACTGGACTATCGACACGATGTTCAAAACAGATATCGAGGCAGCTTTAGTATCTCACAAGGGAGAAAAACTCTCAAAACTCTCTATCGAGAACAAAAAACAAGCCGAAGGAATCGTTACAAGTGTAAACGCAGATAGTTATACTATCTCTGCTATCGAGACAAAAGAGCGAAAAAGTGCAACGCCTCCGCCTTTTATGACTTCGACACTCCAACAAACTGCTTCGAGCAAACTTGGTTTCACACCTAAAAAGACGATGATGGTTGCACAAACACTCTACGAAGGTGTAAAAACGCCAGACGGTACGAGTGGTGTTATCACCTATATGAGAACGGATTCACTCAATATGGCGGCTGAAGCTGTAGGTGCAGTTCGTGGTATCATCGAAAATAGATTTGGCAAGAAGTATCTTCCTACTGAGCCGAAAGTTTACGGTAAAAAAGCCAAAGGTGCACAAGAGGCTCATGAGGCTATCCGCCCTACTATGCTTCACTTCACACCTGAAGTCGCCGCTGCGTTTTTAAAAGCCGATGAGATAAAACTCTACCGTCTTATCTATGAGCGTTTTATGGCGTGTCAGATGGAAGATGCTCGTTTTGAGCAACAAAGTATCACATTTACAGGTGCTGAAAATATCTACCGTGCGACAGGTAGAAAACTTCTTTTTGATGGTTTTTATGCAGTAACGGGTGCAGAGGATAAAGATAAACTGCTTCCAACGCTCAAAGAAGGCGACAAAGCAGATCTTCAAAGCGTCAAACCTGAGCAGCACTTTACAGAGCCGCCAGCGCGTTACTCTGAAGCAAGTCTTATCAAAAAACTCGAAGCTGAGGGCGTTGGACGTCCTTCTACTTACGCTCCAACGATAGCAACACTCAGCTCACGTACCTATGTAAGTATAGAGAAAAAACAGATTGTTCCAACAGAGATGGCGTTTACAGTGACAGAGATTTTAGAGAAAAACTTTGCAAATATCGTAGATATCTCTTTTACAGCAAATATGGAAGAGAAACTCGATGAAGTAGCTGAGGGCGAAGTGGATTGGCAAGAGCTTCTGAGTGATTTTTATTTCCCTTTTATTGAGCAAGTTGAAGAAGGTAAAGAGAAGATAGTCTCTCTCAAGATGGCAAAACCTCTTGGACGTATGTGTCCTCAGTGTGGGGAAGAGTTGCTTCTGCGTTCTGGTAGATTTGGTCAGTTTGTCGCATGTAGCGGCTTTCCGAAGTGTAAATATACAGAGCAAGTCGATGAAGAAGGCAACAAAGTAGAAGAAAAAGTCGAAACTTCTGATGAAAAATGTGACAAATGTGGCAAAGACATGGTCATCAAAAATGGACGTAATGGTCAATTTTTGGCATGTAGCGGCTACCCTGATTGTAAAAATACGAAAAGTATCGCGACAGAGAGCAAAACTTCTGAAATCCCTTGTCCTGATTGTGGAGGTAAACTTCTTTGGAAACAGTCTCGCCGTGGTGCGTTTTGGGGCTGTGAAAACTATCCAAAATGTAAATTTATCTCTAAGTTTGAACCAACGACTATCAAATGTACAGAAGAGAAATGTGATGGCGTTTTAGCACCAAGAACATACAGAAATAAAGAAGTTTACGAGTGTGTCAAGTGTAAAACAAGAACTCCTCGCGAGTAGTAAAAAAGAATATATATGAAAATAGGCATCCTCTCAGATACGCACAAAAAGTATAAAAAAGCAAAAGTCATCGTCGAGCTTCTTCTCGCTGATGGTGCTGAGTTTTTTATCCATGCTGGCGATATCGTAGAAAAAGAAGTTCTTGACCTACTCGCATCATGCGGCAAACGCTATGTGGCGGTCTATGGCAACAACGATTCACACCTTGTGAGCTATCACAATGAGTATAATCTTGTCCAAGAGCCCTACTATTTCAAGCTCGTAGATACAAATTTTAAGCTCATGCACCTTCCTTTTTATATGACGCCAGATACTGAGGTCGTCGTCTTTGGGCATACCCATCAGTTCAAATCAGAGTTTATCAACGGGACGCTTTTTCTCAACCCTGGTGAAGCCTGCGGACGCAATAAACCGCTCTCAGAGTGTGTGATGCTTGAAGTAAATGAAAATACCTTTGATGTGACTTACTACGCAAGAAAGAAAAAAACAGACTTTTTTGAAAAAGAGAACTACTCCTATACAAGGATCAAAAATGGATAAGAAAATATTTTTATGTTCTATCTGCAATATTAACAGCGGAACGTGCAATGAAGATTGTAAATTTTGTTCGCAAAGTGTCCGATACAAGGCAGATATAGAGCGCTACAAACAAAAACCAATCGAGCGTATCCTTGAAGAAGCTATCGCGGCTAGAGATAACGGTGCTCTTGGATTTTGTCTCGTTACAGCCGATAAAGGACTCACAGAGAAGACACTCAAGTTTGTCTGTGACGTGGCAAAAGCTGTCATCGAAGTAGCGCCCGAGCTGCGTTTGATAGCGTGTAATGGTACTGCGACACTCGAGCAACTCTTGGTTTTAAAAGAAGCAGGTATCAAAGCCTACAACCACAACCTTGAGACTTCCGAAGCTTTTTATCCGCAAATCTGTACAACCCATCCTTGGAGTGAGCGCTATGAAACCTGCCAAAATGTAAATAATGCGGGCATGGTACTTATCAGTGGAGGTATTTTTGGTCTTGGTGAAACGCAAGAGGATAGAGTCTCGATGTTAGCATCTCTCAACTCTCTCAATCCGACTTCAGTTCCTGTAAACTTCTATCATCACAATGAAGCCCTAGAATTGCAGCCAAATCCACTGACTATAGATGAAGCGCTCGAACTCATCAAGCTCACACGCAACACACTTCCTGAGGCACAACGTATCATGGTTGCAGGTGGGCGTGAGCTTATGTTTGGCGCAAGACAAGAGGAGATTTTTGCCTATGGAGCGAACTCTATCGTCATAGGAAACTACCTCACAACTGCTGGTCGTGTGATGAGTAAAGACCTTGAAATGCTCGCATCTCTCCAACTTGATGTCGCAAAAAAAGTGAAATAGGCTATTATGAGCGCGAACGTCGTACTGATATTTACAATCTCTTTGATTATAATATTTTCTCCATTTTTTGCTAAGGCGCTCAAACTTCCTACGACACCTATTGAGATCATTCTTGGTTCTGTTTTGGCCTATGTCGGCTTTCTTCACTCAGAGCACCTTTTTGATATCGTTGCTGAGTTTGGATTTTTGTACCTGATGTTTATCGCAGGAACAGAGATCAACCTCAAAAAAGTTCTCAAAATGTCACCGAGTGTTATGAAACGGGTAATCTTTTATCTCGTGCTTCTGTACGCTTTTTCTATCGGTTTTTCTCTCTACTTTGAGCTTGGAAATATCTTTATGGTGCTTTTGCCTCTGATCTCCGTCGGTCTTATTGCAACACTCTCAAAAGAGTATGGCAAAACTCCATGGCTAGCACTCTCAATGACTGCTGGAGGTATCGGGGAAGTTGTGAGTATCGGCTTTTTGACGATTACCTCAGCGACTCTGCACTCAGGCATAGGCTTTGGACTTTTACAGACACTCTTAGCCCTGACTTTGTTTATCGTCTTTATGTTTCTTCTATTTCGCGCGATGCAGCTTCTGTTTTGGTGGTATCCAGAGGTCTCAACAGCCCTTATGCCGCACAACGACAACAAAGAACAAGATATGCGCCTCTCTATGGGAATCTTCTTTTTACTTGTCGGTGCAATGCTCTATCTGGGTCTTGAACTTGCCTTTGGTGCGTTCTTGGCAGGGATTTTTATCCCCACGTTTTTTGAGCATAAACAAGACCTTCCAGACAAACTCTCTTCCTATGGTTTTGGATTTTTGATCCCTATATTTTTCATCCATATCGGTGCCTCATTTAACCTTGAAGCACTCATGATGGATGGACTTATCGCTATGGCGCTCATGATAACAGGTATCATGACTGTCATGCGTGTTGTCGCATCTTTGGTCTTTATCAAAGAACTTGGAGTTATCGATGCCCTGCTCATGGGGCTTTCACACTCTATGCCCCTCACACTGCTTATCGCGATGGCAACCCTTGCGTTTAACGCGCACTCTATAGATACGATGCACTATTATGCACTTATCCTCGCTGCACTTTTTCAAGTTATCAGCGTTATGATTATCATCAAACTGCTTAACAATTACAAACTCAAAAAAGCAGAACTTGCAAAATAGGATATAATTTAGAACGTAAATTTTAAAGTGAGGTAGGTTTTTATGGGTCGTTCTATTTTACTTCAATTGGCTCGCGACTCCATCGCTGAAGTACTTGAAGCACAGCGTACTATTGATAGAGCTTCTCTTTTAGAAGCGCATCCACTTTTGGCGCAGCAGATACCCTCAAGTGTCAATATCTATCTTGAGCATAAACTCAGAGGCTCAGCCTCAGCAGATATAAACGCAGCCACTCTCCTCGAAGATATTATCAAAAACGCAAAAAGAGCTGCGTTTGAAGACAAAAACTTCAAGCCACTCTCCACCTCAGAATATCTTGAGTGTGAAGTAGAAATCATCCTTGAAACGCCCGATGGCGTGATCAGTCAAAGAGACCCTTCTATACTTTAGCCTGTATAAAACAAGCTATAGCATAGCCATGGTTGAGTCCAAGCGCGATACTGCCACCACTCTCTTGCGTGATATCTCCAGCGACAAAAAGCCCAGGGACATTTGTCTCATAATTATCATCATGCACCGGTCTGCCATCTTCTTCACTAATACCTGAAGAGGCCAAAAATGCGCTTGGAGTCGTCCCGCCAATCGCATAGATAACTCTATCAAAACTCATAGGCTCTTTTTCATTGAAAAGCACTTTGACACGTCCTGCATCATCTTCGATACCATCGATATCCACACCCAAAATAGCCTGAAGCTCTTTATGCATGATTGCGTTTGCAATATTTCTCTGGTTTGTAGGATTTGCACGTCTGAAAGTCTCTCTTCTATAACAGATTGAGACTTCATTGAGTGCGGCCAAATCCACAGCGTATTCAATAGCGCTGTCTCCACCGCCTACAACAAGAACACTCTCATTGCCCTCGCAGCCTTCGAGTGTATAGCCCACTTTTTTCTTTAGTGAAGGAGGAATTTTATACTCAGGTTTGTTTGGTTTTCCCATACGCCCGATAGTCACTACGACATATCTTGCATTTATAACTCTCTCACCTACTGCCACTTCAAAATACTCTTGTTCATGCACGTCTGTTTTTTTAGTGATACTTTGTACTTCTGAGTGCGTTTGGAGTTCTACGGAGTGGTTATCTATGATCTCATCAAAAAAATCCAGCGTACTCTCTTTTGTACCATCTACAAAATATATTCTGCCATCGAGTTCGACTTTTTGACCTTTCCAGTCTTTGTCAACACGTTTGTTCTCTTTGTAATATTTTCTAATAGTAGAGTTGTGGTTGACATCTTTTTCGAGTAAAACGATGTCGCGAATACCGAGCATATAGCTCTCTACAGCAGTTGCAATTCCCGCAGGGCCCGCGCCGATAATGGCTAGATTATACATATGATTCATAGTGGTTCCTCTTGTTAAAATCTCTGATTTTGTAAATAGCAAAGATTTTATCATACTTTACTCTTTAGCCAACTTTATCTGGGAAGGTGAGCATAAATTTTTGAAGTTTTGGGGCGATTACGACCTGACAATACCCCTGCGCTGCGTTTTGTGCATAGTAGTTTTGATGATACCCCTCAGCTGGATAGACATCTCCAAGCGGACTTACTTCTGTTACTATTTTCTCAGAGAAATCTTTTTGCGCCAAAGCGATTGCTCTGTCAATCTCTGCTTTTTCTTCTGCGTTTGCATAGTAGATGACGGAGCGATACTGTGTGCCTCTGTCGGCACCTTGTTGGTTGAGCGTTGTAGGATTATGCACTACAAAAAATATTTTCAAAATATCTGCCAAAGAGATAACATCAGCGTCATAGCTTATATCAACGATCTCAGCGTGTCCTGTCGCACCTGTGCAGACATTTTCATAACTCGGATTTGGACGTTTGCCACCTGTGTAGCCGCTGATAGCACTGAGTACTCCTATGACATTAGAATAGACTGCCTCAACACACCAAAAACAGCCTCCGCCTAGAACCAATCTCTCTTTTTTCATCATTATCCCCTCTATTTAAATTGTAAAATTATTACACAACACTCTTGGAGTTCTTTGCAAAAATCTCTTTATACTCATTTGTTAAGTATTTTTTATACTATAATGAAAAACAAATATTCCTAGGAGCGCAGATTGAACTACTATCTATTCCTATTTTTTGGCTTTGTGTCTCTTGCTCACGCGCAAGATACTTATCCTTATATCATACCTGTCTCCGTAGAAAAAGCCTCAGAGCAACATAACTCCCAAGCCCTTAAAACGCAAGAGGAGCAAACGCAGCCCAGTGAAGTCGCTGTCATTGCACCATTGCAGACAAAAGATAGTGATGCAGACGGTATATCAGATGATATCGATCAGTGCGCAGAGACTCCGAAGTACTTTCGTGTTGATGGGGCAGGTTGTCCCCAGCAGGCAGTTCTGCCGGTGCATTTTGCCTCTGACTCAGTTGCACTCACCACTGCACATATCCAAGGCGTCAAAGAGTTTGCGGAGTTTGTTAAACAACACAAAGAGTACCAAATCATCATCTACAACTATACGAACGATCAGGGCGATGCAGTAGTAAATAGAACGCTCTCTCAAAAAAGAGCAAACGCAATCAAAGAGGCGCTCATGCGCAATGGAGTCAGTTCAACAAAACTCACAGCCATAGGCAGAGGCGATGAAAATCCACACGCTGATAATGCAACTCCTGAGGGACGCGAAGAGAACAATCGCACAGAAGTCGAGATAATCCTCTAAGTTCTTAGACTACGTGTCTTGGCAAAAGTGCCTCATACATCTTTTGCATAAGAGGCGTTTGTACCCCATTTTCTTTCCCTTTGTTTACAATATAGCCGCTCAAACTCTCCAGCTCATCGCGTTTGTGATTTTGGAAATCCAGATGCATCGACGTCGAAGCATCTTGCGGTAAAGCGCTTGCAATCTCCAGTGCTTTTTGGACCTCATCAAAAATATCCACACCCACTGCGTTTGCAACAGAAGCTATCTCTAGTAAAAGCGCTTTTGCCTCGTCTGTATATTGCTCATAAACGCAACGGATACTCGCGTCATAATAGCTCGTCATCGTAGCAAATGCAGAGATAAAGATATACTTTTTCCAGATCTCTTTTTTGATATCTTCTGGTACTTTATTGCGTAATCCTGCCGCGTCAAAAAGCTCTTTGAGCTTTGCGGCTGCGTTTGTTTCTCCGCCAAAGATAGTTGCAAAGACTTTTCCTTTTTTACGGATAAGACCTGCTTTTTCTTGATGCGAGAGGATATAAACGCAGCCATCAAGAACGATAGAACCACTAAGTCTGCGCAGAGTATCTCCATTGGAAACGCCATTTGCAAAGCTCAGCAAAATAGTTTTTTTATTGATACAAGGCGCTATTTTTTCATACGCCTCTTCGAGGTCATAACTCTTCACACAAAACAAAACGCAGTCAAATATGCCATCCGCCTCTTCAAGCTCTCTTGCATCGAACTTCACATTCCAAGAAAGCTCATCTTCGACTATCTCCAAACCCTGCGTTTGTATAGCACGAAGATGCTCCCCACGCGCAAAACCTACAATTTCATGCTGCGTTTTCGCCAAATGTGCACAAATATATCCACCAACACCGCCTAATCCTACCACTGCTATTCTCATCACAACCACCTTTATATCTTAGTATTATATAATAGCACTCACAAAAAAAGGGGAACTATGGCACGCATAGACAATGAAGAGTTTTACATATCGGCAATCGAGATGTATGGTTTGGATGCAAGAGGTCTCAACTGGCACTCAAAAGAGTATCAGGAGTTGCGTTTTGAGATGCTGTTGTCGATGCTCCCCAAAAATCTTTGCCCCTATACTCTCGCGGACGCTGGATGCGGTTTTGGAGATCTTTATCTCTATATGCAACGCAAAAAACGTCTCCCGAAAAAATATATCGGTATAGACTCTCTAAGTGATATGTACGAAATCGCCTCTATCCAAACAGCCTGCGAAATTTATATCCTCGACATCTGCCAAGAGCAACTTCCCCACACAGATATCTACCTCTGCAGCGGAGCCATGAATATTTTAGAACCCGCAGAGACAGTTGCGTTTATGCAAAACTGCTACAACTCATGCGAGTACGCTTTTGTCTTCAACATTTTGTATGGCAAGAAACAAAGCGAGACCTATAACTACCTCACAAAAGAGAATATCCATGCCATCGCAGAAACTTTAGGCGTCACAAAAGTGCTTTTTAAAGATGGCTATCTCAAAGACGATATCACTGTTGCGTTTATCAAAAAGGATTTTTAATGTGTGCAATTTTTGGAGTTTTAGGAGAATTTGATAGTGGTGTTGCACGGTTTGCCCTTTCAAAACTTACGCATAGAGGACCTGATTATTGCGGGATAGAAGAGAGAGAAGGTCTCTTTTTTGCCCATCAGAGACTCAGTATCTTAGACACTAACGAGCGCTCACATCAGCCACTCAAGCACAAGAATATCCTTCTCTCTTTTAATGGTGAAATATACAACTTCAAAGAGCTCAAAGCCGAACTTGATTTTGAGTTCAAAACGCAAGGTGATAGCGAGGTCATCATCGCTGCGTATCTCAAATGGGGCGTGGATTTTGTCCAACACCTTCGCGGCATGTTTGCCATCGCGCTTATGGACGGCGAAACGCTCTATCTTTTTCGTGATAGACTTGGCAAAAAACCGCTCTTTTATCTGCACACTCCCACTGCGTTTGCCTTTGCTTCGGAAATAAAAGCTCTCTTGCCACTTGTACGAAAAAAAGAGATGAGTGATGATGCGCTCATGTCGTATCTCAGCTTTTTAGCACCTACGCCTCCGCATACTTTTTTCAAAAATATCCATAAACTCGCAGCCGGGGAGTATCTTGTCTATCAAAACGCAACCGTGAAAGTAGAACGCTATTTTGACCTCCTAAACGCAACGCCAAACCAAATCACTTCCAAAGATGAAGCAATTGAGAAACTCTCCAAACTCCTTCAAGAGTCGATTACTCTGCGTTTAGACGCCGATGTACCGATGGCATCACTACTCTCTGGAGGCATCGACAGCGCTTCACTCAATGCCTATGCGCTCAAACAAGGAGCGAAACTTCAAACCTATTCATTGGGATATAAAGAGTTTGCAAAGTACGATGAGAGACAAAATGCAAAGGCGAGTGCTGCGTTTTTAGGGCTTGAAAATAAGGCGGTGGAGATTTCTCAAGATGATTTTATAAACGCAAGTGAGAAAGTCTTTGAGGCGCTCGATGAGCCGCTCAACGACCCTGCGGCGATTCCTCTGTATCTTTTATTTGAGCAGATACAAAAAGACGGCTTCAAAGTGGTCCTCAGTGGCGAGGGAAGTGATGAGCTCTTTTTGGGCTATCGACAATATTTTGAGTATCTCGATATCGAAGGCGCTTCCAACCTCGCCCACAAAAACTGGCTCAAAAAATATTTTCGTGCAAATTTTTCTATGAATAGAGAATGGGAGTGGTACAAAAGAGTTTTTGATGAGACGCTTCTCTTTCGCTCTTCAGGCGAAAAGTTCACTGACTTACAAAAAAATCTTCTGCTCAAACGCAACGTCCGTGATAATGAATCGCTGAAATATCTTCAAAGTTATCGTGATCGTTTTGAAGCTTCGGGGCACAAAGATGAAAGCATTTGGTACAGCTATATCGATCTCAATCTTTTTCAAGCGGAGCATTTTTTGACTAAGCTTGACCGTGTGAGCATGGCGCACTCTATCGAATCACGTACGCCTTTTTTGGATCATGAGCTTGCCTCTTGCGTTTTTTCCATCGCACCACATCTTCGCTACGAAGATAAAGTGACAAAGTCTCTGCTCAAAGAGATCATGAAAACGCAGCTCGATGAAAGTATCCTCAAACGCAAGAAAAAAGGTTTTGCAAATCCTTATATGGAGTATCTCATCGCTTCAGGAAAACTCTCTTTGATAGAAGAAGTGAATGAGCAAACAGGGCTTTTTCATGCCCAAGAGTTACAAAAATATATCCAAACTGCTGCAAAAGGAAGTTTCAAACAGCATCTTTGGGGTCTTTATGTTCTTTCACATTGGATAAAAAAACATTTTTTATAATTGTTTATAACGTCAATATAGCTCGGATGTAACTTTTGTCTATTTTTACGTCATTTTGTAAAAAAAAATTCACCTAAAATCTTTCTAATAACTAATATAAGCTTAGCAAAACTCAGAAAATATGAAACACCTATATCATGGGAACAGGGGAAATTTATCTCAAAAATATGATATTAAAAATAGTAACAACATAAATAATTCTTATTTTATACATAATGACTTCAAAAATAATAGTATAATTAATTATAATGATTAAGTTTTTATTTATATAATAATTTATAATATTACTCCGGTCCGAAAATCTAGCATGATTTTTGAAACATAACATTCAAGGGGAAACAATGAATATGAATCGTCGCGATGCAATCAAACTCGGAGCAATCAGCGTAGCAGCTGTTGCTGTATCAACAGTAGCAAATGCTGCACCAGCAGCCGCACCGGTAGCTGTAGCTGCTCCAGCATGTGAGAAAAGAGTTCTCGCAAAACATCAAATCGTAGTAATTGGTGGAGGTTTTGGTGGTCTTACTGTAGCAAAAGGCTTAAAGAAAAAAGATAGTAAACTTGACGTACTTGTGATAGAAAAAAATGATACATTTATGTCTTGTCCTTTCTCTAACTCATACCTCGGAAAACTTGAAGGTCTTAACCTTGGAACATTCGTATTTGACTATGCACAGCCTGTAAGCGCGCATGGTTACGGCATGCTCAAATCAGAAGTTATCGGTATCAACAGAGAAGCCAAAGAGGTTCACACTGCAGCGGGCATCGTAGAGTACGATATTCTTGTTCTTGCTCCTGGAATTGACTATGATTATGAAAACCAATTTCCTACATTCTCAAAAGAAAAAATTGCTGATCTTCAAAGAAATGCTCCTGGTGCACTTATCCCTGGTTCTGAGCACGTAGCTCTTGATAGAATGCTCAAAGGTATGGATGATGGTGATGTTGTTATCACTGTTCCTAAAGGAAAATTCCGTTGTCCTCCAGCTCCATTTGAGAGAGCTAGTATGATCGCTGCGTTTATGAAAAAAGAAGATATCTCAGGAAAAGTTATCATCCTCAACCCAACGGCAGAGATAGCAAAAGGTGCTGCGTTTAAAGAGGCTTGGAAAGAACTTTACGGCGACAATGTAGTACACATGGATTTCTGTACTATCGATGATGTTGATACAGCAGGCAAAACAATCTCTTTCACACAAAAAATCTCAACAGGTAAAAAAGATGCTGATGGTTTTGATATCATGAAAGAAGAGAAAAAGTCTCATAAATATGCAGTGCTTAATCTTATCCCAAATAACAAATCAAACAGTGTTATCAAGATGTCAGGTGTTGAAACTACTTCAGATTCATTTGGAAAAGTACTTATGAACGGTTGTTCATTCCAAACAAAAACTGATAAAAATGTCTACGCAGTAGGCGATGTTGTAGGTCACGGTATCCCACCAAGTGGTCAAACAGCGGTATGGGCAGGACATCAGTGTGTTGAAGAGATCATCCACCAGCTCCAAGGAAAAACATATGAACTTCCAGTAAAAACAACAACTGTAAACGCAGGAAATGTTTGTTACTCAATGGTTGGCGATAAACCTGAAGAAGCGATCATGGTAACACATGACTTTAGCTGGACAGGTACTGTTATCAACGGTAAAGGCAATGTTCCAAAAGGTCCAGATGGTAAATTCCGCTCAACAGCGACAGCAAAAGCTACACGTGACTGGTACCGTGGGATTATGGCTGACTTATTTAGTTAGCGAACGAGAGGCATTTTGCCTCCTCGCGTTTTAAAGATATATCATAAGGATCCTCATGGATAGAAGAAATTTTCTCAAAGTAACCGCCGCAACAGGTGCATTGGTTGCCATATCTCCATCTACAATTACGGGCAGACTCTACGCCGATGCAAATATCATGTTTCAAACATACGAAAAAGTACAACTTCTTGATGCCAATGGGGCAGCTATAAAAGCAAGTAGTCTCGTAAAAGAGACAAATTATGTCTTCAATTATCCTTTTACTTCGACTCCTTCAATCTTACTCGATCTTGATAGCCCTACAGCGCAGGATGTCAGTCTCAAATCTGAAGATGGACAAGAGTATATCTGGAAGGGTGGTGTTGGCTCGAAAAAAACGATAGTCGCATATAGCGCTATATGTTCACACCAACTCGCACACCCAACTCCTGATGACAGCTTTTTGCAATACTGTACAAAAGATAAAAAAACGATGGCCTACGAGCATGGCGGCGTGATGGTATGTTCTTCACACCTCTCTGCGTTTGATGTAAGCCAAGGATGTAAAAGATTGGCAGGTCCTGCGGCACAACCACTTGCTTCTATCATCATTGAAGTGGCGGAGGATGATACTTTATGGGCAGTTGCAGTTTTAGGGCCAGATAAATTTCATGAGTATTTCAAAGCTTTCAAACCGGAGTTTAAAAAATATTACGGCGGAAAGAGAGAAGCAAAAAACCTTGTAACAGCAAATGCAAAAATGGTTCCTCTCACAGAATATACAAAAGAAATCATCCAATACTAAAAGGAGAAATATGAAAAAATTAGCACTCAGTTTCCTTTGTCTTGTTCTCGCTTCATCTTTGTATGCGCAGAGCAACACACAAGAGTCAAAACTTGTTTTGGATATGAGAAGTATGCTTGATGCTACAGTCGATATTCAAAGAGCAGGTTTTTATAACAATAAAGAAGGTGTTAAAGAGGGAGCAACAAGACTTATCGAAAGTCTCGACTCACTTCTGACAACAGATCCTACTTCTTATCTGCCAGATGATAAAGCAAACGCAGGTAAATTCGCCAAAAAACGCGAACAGATGTTAAAACTCTATGCAGAGGACCTTATCATCTCTATTGACGAAGGCAATATCGAAGATGCAATGGACAACTACTCCCGTATTTTGAGTGAATGTACCTCTTGCCACTCTCGTATTCGAGCAAAGGCGTGGCAATAATCTAAACTTCTGCGTTTGCAGAAGTTTTACATCATTTTTAAGCACACAATGTAAGAAAGTCAGCTATTCTTGCGTTTCATGAAACAAGCACATTTTACCTACCTTCTTATACTTTCAATGTTTTTATGGGGCGGCGGCTGGAGTGCGTTAAAGATCCTCACAGCAGAACTTCCTGTCGATGTCATCGTCTTTTGGCGTTTTTTTATCGTCAGCCTCTCTTTTTTACCTATTTTATATTTTCTCAAAAAACCTCTGAGCCTGAATGTTTCAAGTCTAAAGTTTATCTTTGGAAGTTCTCTGCTCAATATCTCTTTTATGGTCTCCTCTTTTTTAGGTATCAAATACGGCCTCGCAGGCTCAGGGAGTGTCATCATCACGACGCTGAGTCCAGTGATGACCTTCTTGCTTGTCGCACTTATCTTTCGAAGAAGATTGGCAAATATTCAATATTTTGGATTGGCTTTAGGGATAATTGGAGGAGTTGTGATGCTTGAGCTGAGTGATCTTTCTCTCTTTTTTAACAGCTCCAACATCTATTTTTTACTCTCTGCTATGATTTGGGCAGGCGTCACGATGCTCTCACAACACTCACAGGTACATATCCATCCCGTGCATTACAGCTTTTTTATCTCGATTACAGCAGCTGTAGCGTCATTTTTCTATGCTTATAATTCAGATCTTAGTCTAGTCTTTGCGCAGGGAAGCAGATTTTGGATAGCACTTTTGTATATCTCGGTCTTAGGTCAAAGTGTTGCGACAACGATATTTTTTATAGCAGCAGGAAAACTTGGAAGCGAAAAGACAAGCTCTTTTATGTTCTTGGTTCCCGTTTTTGCCCTCATCATCGCTTGGTTTGTCTTAGATGAAGCGATAGAGTTGCATATTGTAGTTGGTGGAGCGATTAGTGTTTTAGCGCTTTTGTTTATCAATAAAAGCGCTTTGAGAAAAAAAGAAGAAGTGTTGTAAGTACTTAGTGTTGTGCTTGATGGACAGCCTTGCGTTTTTGCTTCATCTTTCTTTTTGCAAGCTCACGCATATCGGCAGTCGTATCACTCTCATCCATGATCTCTACACCCAAGATAGTCTCTACACAATCTTCAAGCGTTAAGATACCTTCTGTTTGATCATAATTATCACGTACCAAAAACATATGCTCTTTTTTGGCTATAAAAAGGTCAAGCGCTTTTGAAACAGGTATCTTTTCATTGATAGAGTAGATATCTTTTTTGATACTTGCAACACTCACGCTGTCATCTATCAGTGCTTGCTTAAATATCTTCTTCGTTAAAACAATTCCACTTACCTCTTCTATCGAGTTTTTATAGACAGGAATACGTGAAAATTTAAAAATTGCACCTTTTGTGGCAATAACTTCTTTAATACTCATCTCTTCATTGAGTGCAAAAACAACGCTGCGAGGTGTGAGAATTTCACTCACACGGATGGAGTTGAGCTTTAAAATGTTTTCTATAAAATCTGACTCTTTCTCATCGATAACACCATCATCTTCACTAAGAAGCATACTTTCCAAAAGCTCATCTTTTGTGAGGATGTGCATGTCAGTTTTGCCTTTTGATATCCTGTTTGTAACAAAAAGAGTGGTAAGAATAAGAGGATATGTCAACCATATAAAAACACGAATAAATTGTGCTGCCATAGGCGCAAGTTGCTTCCAGTAGAGTGCTCCAATAGTCTTTGGAATAATCTCTGAAAAGAATAAAATAGCAAATGTCAAAATAATAGAGACGTACACAACTGCATCATTCCCAAAGAGGATAGATGCCTGCGCACCGACAGCTGCTGCACCTAAAGTATTTGCAATAGTATTTAAAATTAAAATAGAGGCTATTGATTTATTGATATTTTGCTTGTGCATTCTCAAAAGTTTCCCTGCGTTAGGGTTCTCTTTTTCCAATACTGCGATATAAGATCTGTTGACGGATAACAAAACGGCTTCTAAAATAGAACACAAAAACGACACACTAACGGATAAAAGAAAGAAAAGTAACAATAAGTCCATTAAAAAATAAAACCCTTTAAATAGTATATAAAATCATCGCCACGTTGCGGACGATGGTAAAACAAGAAGGTTTATTATACTCTATTAGACTAAACGCAGACTCTATTTGTCACATTTTCTATTAATAAAGTGCCATTTTATTGAATAAGAATTAGTATATAATTCAATACTCATTTATTTATAGGAAACGCAATGCAAGTTCTTCAAACAAAAAAAGGATGTTCTGCAAACTTTGTCGTCATCTCTACTATACCTGTTCTTTTTTTTCTCTTCGTATCTCTAGGCTTTATTGGTATCATCCCTTTAAATATATCTTTACACACCTTAGCCATTTTAGCTTTTATACTTTTTATCTTTTTACTCTTCATAAGCCACAATGCAAACTATAGTATCTGTAAAATGCGTAACTCTTACGCAGACTTAGAAGAAGAGATACAAACGAAGATAAACGCAACTATGCTGCGTTTAGGAGATAAAAACAAGTCTGTTTTGGATCTTGAGAATTATCTTCACACACACTACTCCGATATCAGAAACAATAACTTTGTCTCTGTCGCCTCTTCCATCTTCCCAATGCTCGGTATTTTAGGGACTTTTATCGCTATCGCTATCTCCATGCCTAACTTCTCTGTCAAAGAAACAGCAGCCCTTGATAATGAAATTTCCATGCTCCTTAGCGGCGTAGGCTCTGCGTTTTTCGCTTCTATCTACGGTATCTTACTCTCACTTATCTGGACTTATTTTGAAAAAAGAGGTCTGAGTAAAGTAGATGCCTATTTTGCACTGATTAAAAATAGTTTTGCCGAATCTTTGTGGACAAAAGAAGAGCTACTTATCCAAAGAGAAGAGCAAAACAATAAAAAAGAGCAAAGACTCATCTTGGCTCTTAAAGAGACTTTTGATCTGGACTTTATCAAAACACTCAACACCCAACATCTTGAAAGTTTTGAGAAGATCATGCATGAGAGCAACCAAAATTTTACAGTTCTTGCAACGCATCTCTATAAAGCATCAGACGACCTTAAAGATGTACTTGGCGAAGTTGACAAGTCACAAAGTGCTGTTGGTGCGAGAAACCATATCGATAAAGCGCTTGTCGACTTTACAGTAGCGACAAGAAGTTTTGAAAAAACGACAAAACTCTTCAGCGCAGAACTCAATAGCTCACTGAGCCTTACTTTTACAAAAATAGACAGCGAAGTCGGAAATATCGTCATCAAGCTTGCTGATTTTGCAGCGCATGTCTCACAAGAGAGTCAAGAAGTCCAAGAGAGCATCAGAAAGTATCATCAAATGGTAGCAAATCAGGTAAGAGACAGATAGATGTTTAGAAAGAATAAAAAAGACGAAGAGACAAACTTCTGGCTCTCTTATGCGGACCTTATGGCAGGTTTGCTCTTTGTTTTTATCTTACTTATCGGCGCTATCGTTGTAAAATCCATCGTTCTCAAATCTAACTTAGAGAGTAAAGAGAGTTCGCTTGAGAGTTCATTGCAACTACTGTTGTTGCGTGATTCAGAAGTGCAAAAACTGCAAGCTCTTCTTGCTCATAGATCAAGCGAACTCAGCGATAAAGAAAAAGAGTTGCTTATATCCAAAAATCTCCTTGAACTTAAAACGCAAGAGATTACAAATCTCAACAATATTCTTCTCTCTCAGACCATGCAAATAGATGATTTCAACTCTAAAATCATCATCATGCAAAATCTTTTTGATGAAGCAGAGTCCAATATTAGCGCACAAAACAAAAGCTTAGAGGATTATGAGAATAAAGTCTTGATTTTATCGAGCGAATTGACAAGTAAAGAAGATGCACTCAAACTCAAAGATGATGAGCTCTTAAAGATGCTTCAGGCACTAGAGCAAAAACAGAGCAAATATGATATCTTAATTACAAAACTTCAAGAGCAAAAAGCCAAGATAAAAAGTCTCACAGGCATCAAGATAAAAGTTATCGCTGAACTCAAAAAAAGCTTGGGTAAAAATGTACAAATTGATTCTAAAAATGGTTCTTTGAGACTCTCTTCGAGCATTTTATTTGACAAAGGAAGTGCTGAACTTAAGGAATCATCCAAGCAGGAGCTTAAAAAAGTATTTATCAACTATGTCGGTGCCCTCACATCCAATAAAACCATCAAAAAGCAACTCGATAAGATTATCATTGAAGGACACACAGACAGCGATGGAGAGTATCTCTATAACCTCAATCTCTCTCAAAAAAGAGCCTTTGCTGTTATGAACTATCTGCTAACTTTGGACTTTACGCAAAAAAATAATCTCAAACCACTGCTACTCTCAAGCGGAAGATCGGATCAAGACGCAATCACAGGGGCTAATGGAAAAGAGGATAAAGATCTCTCACGAAGAATAGAGATAAAATTTACACTTAAAAATGATGATGCAATGAATGAGATTGAGAGGATACTTGATTTTGAGTAACTTTGAACCTACGTTTTTGAAACTCGCATCTAGATATCTCGAAGAGAAGCTACAAGAAGAGCGCAAAAAGAATAAACCCAAGGCCTATAAACTTGAAGAAGAGAAAAAAGAGAGAGGATTGTTAAAGTTTTTACACTCTTTTTTTCGCTCATAGACTATTGAAGTGTGATTTTGTACCCGTTGTTCGTATTTGATAATTTATATCTGTAGTGTCCGTCTAGTTCGATAACTATACGGTAATAGCCAGAGTGATTTCCTACTCTAATTTTCGAAAATATGCTCTGTGAGATCTCTTGTGAAGAGGCTTTAACTACTGCATCTTTCTTAAAATCAAGAACAATTCTATGTGGATTTGAGAGTAAAAAGTTTCGTATCAATTCATCTTTTGTCTTTATTTGTAGAGTTTTCCCTGATGCATAAAAGTC
Organism: Sulfurimonas sp.; assembly: GCA_028687935.1. Taxonomy (GTDB): domain Bacteria; phylum Campylobacterota; class Campylobacteria; order Campylobacterales; family Sulfurimonadaceae; genus Sulfurimonas. Next base: position 172,417 of record JAQTZE010000003.1, on the reverse strand, counting down.
AGCGTTTGTTATAGAAGCAATTTTTTCATTTCTTTCTGTATTTATATTCGCTTTAGATGATGTTACTTTCTCTTTTTTTTCACTTTTATTCTCAGCAGCATCTGAAGATGGATAACTCTGTGTAATAAAAAGCGGTAAATGCCAATCGACTCTATTTTCAACTTCGACCGTCTTACTCTCTATTGAACCATCAAGATTTTTATATTTTATAGTAACACTCTCAAGTACTCTTGCTTTTGAAGGGAGAGAGATTGTTGCACGTTGGAGTGAGGGAAGTTTTTTTACATCATTGGATGTATAGGAGAGTTCCTTTTCTCCTTCAGATGGAAAAAAGGGATTTTCTCTAGCATTAAGAAGAGATAAAAGTAAAAATATTGCTATCAAAACCTTCATCACTTTGCTCCTTGGGCATTTTAGTTAGCGGGTATTATAGCAAGTTATTGAGCAGAAATCTCTTTAAGCTCAAAATACTCCCGCTGCAGTTCTGCGTTTTCATTTTTGAGTCTGTCGACTTCACTTTGAAGATACGTTTCGTAATCTTGAAGCCCGAAGAGAACTTCAAGTGAGTTTGTTCCATAGAGCAACATACCTAAGTAAACGCCAAAGCCAGTGACTATAAAAAACATAAGCAAAAATTTCGCAAGCGGTACACCGAGATAACGTTGCGTCAGACCCTGCGAGTTATCTATTGTGTCATAAAGCTCTTCATTTTGCATACAGTTGTGCTTAGTGTTTAAAAAGTGTCGAACCTAAATATTCGCCATACGCAACTTCATTTTCAATCTCCAAAAGACGGTTGTATTTAGCTGTTCTCTCGCCACGTGCAGTTGAGCCAGTTTTGATCTCTCCACAGTTTAGTGCAACTGCAAAATCAGCGATAAACGCATCTTCACTCTCGCCTGAACGGTGACTCATAACACATTTGTAACCGTTTCTCTGTGCTAAACGCACTGTTTGCATCGTCTCAGAAACTGAACCGATTTGGTTTGGTTTGATAAGGATAGAGTTAGCGATACCTTTTTGGATACCTTCATTTAAGATGCTTGCGTTTGTAACAAAAAGGTCATCTCCAACAAGTTGTACTTTGTTTCCTAGTTTTTCAGTAAGGATTTTCCAGCCAGCCCAGTCATCTTCACTGAGACCATCTTCGATAGATACAATTGGATATTTTGAACAAAGGTCAACGTAGTAGTCAACTAATTCTGCTGAACTTACAGTTCTGTTCTCAGAATCAAGTCTATAACCGCCTTCACACACAAGCTCAGAAGCAGCAACGTCAAGTGCGATAGCCATTTGCTCTCCAGCTTTATAACCAGCTTTTTCAATTGCTTCCATGATGATCTGAATAGGCTCTTCATTTGAACCTAAATCTGGTGCAAAACCACCCTCATCCCCAAGAGCAGTATTGTGTTTTTTTGCTTTTAAAATCGCTTTGAGGTTATGATAAACTTCAGCAGATGCTTGAAGAGATGTAGCAAAATCTTCAAAACCGATAGGCATAATCATATATTCCTGAAAGTCTACAGAGTTATCTGCATGGCTTCCACCATTGATAATGTTAAGCATAGGCGTAGGCATAACCATTGCGTTTGCTCCACCTAAATAACGGTATAGTGGCACACCAAGACTTTGTGCTGCAGCACGTGCAACAGCCATAGAAACACCAAGTACTGCGTTTGCACCAAGGTTTCCATAATTCTCAGTTCCATCTAGTTGCTTCATTTCTGCATCAATAACCGCTTGATTAAATGGAGACATACCGATAAGTGCGTCAGAGATTTGAGAGTTAACATTTTCAACTGCTTGTAATACGCCTTTGCCCATATAACGACTTCCGCCATCACGTAGTTCAAGCGCCTCACGCTTTCCTGTACTCGCACCTGAAGGCACGATTGCACTTGCTACTGTTCCATCACTGAGTACTACTGTTGCTTTTACTGTTGGATTTCCACGTGAATCCATTACTTCTATCGCACTAACATTATCTATAAACATATATTTACCTCTTTTTTAAGTTATTCGTCGAACTCTTCTATATCTGAAGTTTCCATTGTCATAAGTGTACTCATGCCCATGGCTTCTTTTATTTTTTCTTCTATTTCACGTGCAAGCTCAGGTTCTTCTTTGAACTTCGCTTTGACATTTTCACGCCCTTGTCCGAGTTTTGTCTCTCCATAAGAGAACCATGCCCCACTTTTGTCAATGATATCAAGTTTGACACCGTAATCGACTAGCTCACCCTCTTTAGAGATACCCTCTCCAAACATTATATCAAACTCAGCCTGACGAAATGGTGGAGCAACTTTATTTTTTATAACTTTTGCTTTTACGCGGTTTCCTATATTGCTTTCACCTTGTTTTAGTGCAGCAATACGACGGACATCTATGCGTACAGAAGCGTAAAATTTGAGTGCATTCCCGCCTGTTGTAGTCTCTGGAGAGCCATATCCCATCATACCGATCTTCATACGAATCTGGTTGATAAAGATAACTGTACAGTTCATTTTATGTAAAACACCTGTAAGTTTACGGAGTGCTTTAGACATCAAACGTGCTTGAACACCGACATTTTGATCAGACATCTCGCCCTCTATCTCAGACTTTGGAGTAAGAGCCGCAACTGAGTCGATAACGATTAGGTCTATTGCCCCACTTCTTGCTATTGTTTCTACAATATCAAGTGCTTGTTCACCGTAATCAGGTTGAGATACTAAAAGATTGTCGATATCGACACCAAGATTTTTAGCATACACTACGTCCAAAGCGTGCTCAGCATCTATAAATGCACAAACACCGCCTGCTTTTTGGCATTCTGCAGTAATTTGAAGTGCTAATGTTGTTTTACCAGAACTCTCAGGTCCATAAATCTCTACAACACGTCCTTGAGGCACGCCACCTATCCCAAGTGCGAGATCGAGTCCGAGAGAACCTGTACTTATCGCTTTTATAGGCTCAAATTCTTTATCGCCCAGTCTCATTAAAGCGCCTTTTCCAAACGCTTTATCGATTTGTTTCATTGCTAAGTCTAATGATTTTTGTTTGTTTGCATCCATTGTGAGCTCACTTCTTTTTAATTTAGACTCATTGTATGGCAATTTTAAATAGTTTCAAAAAAATATTTCAATTTGTCATATTTATTTCTTTTTTACACCCAAGTATCTGCGTAAATTGAGTGAAATTTTATCCTTATTTGGTTAAAATCAACTTTAGAATATACAAATGATTTTATAATGGATAGAAATTGAAAAAAACACTTATTGCCCACTCCCCAGATGCTGATGATATATTTATGTATTACGCCATAAAATTTGGCTGGGTTGATATGAAAAACACACAATTTGACAACATTGCTAAAGATATACAGACACTGAATGAAGATGCTCTTAACGGCATTTACGACATTGTCGCCATCAGTTTCGCGCTCTATCCGCACATCAAAGAGGAGTATGCTTTGCTTCGTACTGCTGTGAGTTTTGGAGAGGGTTATGGTCCAAAAGTTATCAAGAAAAAAGGGGCTACACTCAAACGCAACTTCAAAGTGGCACTCAGCGGAAAACATACTACAAACGCAATGCTCTTTCGTATCGCATATCCTGATGCACGTGTGACCTATATGAACTTTTTGGAGATAGAGCAAGCTGTACTTGATGGCGTAGTTGATGCTGGTGTTTTGATTCATGAAAGTATTTTGACTTATGCTGATGCGCTTGAAGTTGAGCGTGAAATGTGGGATATCTGGCAGGAGTTGGCAGGGAATGAACTTCCCCTGCCTCTTGGCGGTATGGCTATCCGTCGCTCTTTGCCACTCAATAAAGCTATACAATATGAAGCAACGCTCACAAAAGCGGTATCAGTTGCAAGAGAACACAAAGAGAGACTCTCAAAGATGTTGCTTGAGCGTGAACTTGTGCGTATAGATGCGCCTACTTTGGATAAATATCTCGAACTTTATGCAAATGACGACTCGATCTCTTTGAGTGATATACAATACAAAGCAATCAACAAGCTCTTTGAAATTGGTTATGCACACGGATTTTATGATACTATGACACAAATAGAAGATTTTCTTATTCCTACAGAATATAAAGAACTCAGGAACTCATAGATGGAAGCAAAACTCATAGCCCTTGGTGTTGAAACATTTAAAATTGCCTTGATATTAGCACTTCCAGGTCTTTTAACAGGGATGTTTATCGGTCTGGCTGTAAGTATTTTTCAAGCTACTACACAGATCAATGAAATGACCCTCTCTTTTATCCCAAAAATCATCGGTGTAGTCATCGTAATCGTCCTCACTATGCCGTGGATGCTCAACTCCATGATCGATTTTTCTCTCAACGTCTTTAACCTTATCCCGACATTTGTAGAGTAATGCAAACAAAAGAGATAAATTTTTCAAAATACTCTTCTATAAAAGTTGGAGAGACTTTAGAGGTCTCAATTTTAGAAGATTGCAAAGCAGACTATTCACATCACTATCTTATCGGTGCGTGCAACAACGTTCTCATAGGCACGCAAGCACCAAAACTTATGACACTGAGTAAAAATTATGACTCTATAAAAATCGAGAACAATCTCCTTATTATTGGAGCTGCAACTCCCTCAGGCAAAGTCGCCTCTTTTTGTAAAAAAAATAATATCGCCAACCTAGAGTTTCTCTCACATCTACCAGGGAAGATAGGCGGTCTTGTCTTTATGAATGCAGGACTTAAAGAGTATGAGATATTCAATCAACTCATCTCTATCAAAACTTGCTCGGGAGTTAAACGCAAGGAAGAGATTGCGTTTGGCTACAGATATACAAATATTAACGAGCCTATTTTAGAAGTAACACTCATGCTTGAGTATGGTTTTGATGAAGAAAAAGTGGCCATGTTTAAAAAAATGCGCGCCAATCAGCCGTCAACTCCAAGCGCAGGCAGCTGTTTTAAAAATCCTCTAGGTGATTATGCCGGTAGGCTTATTGAAGCTGTCGGGCTTAAGGGGCTTCGTATTGGAGATATGGAGTTTAGCACAGAGCATGCGAATTTCCTTGTAAACCATAAAAACGGCACTTTTGAGGATGCTATTTATCTTATACAAGAGGCACAAAAGAGAGTTTTTAAGAATTTTCATATCTGGCTTGAGTGTGAAATCGCTGTTTTAGATGAGAGATATATGGGGAATAATTCGCCTTTACTAGAGGTAAATTTTCTAAAAACGCAGCATTAATGCTACTTCAATTCTAAATCTTTGTGTACATATAATTAAATATAAAAAACCTGATGAATATTTAGGGCAAAAGCCCTAAAATGGAGAAAAAGGAAAAATATCTAAGCTCTAAAAGCTTAGAAGGATTTAAGTGCTAAGGGGGTAACACTTAAAGGCATGAAACTTTTGAAGTAGAATTATTTAACAGCGTTAAGTGCTGCGTCGTAGTTTGGTTCTTCAGTGATTTCAGGAACGATTTCTTTGTAAGTTACGATTCCTTCTTCATTGATTGCGAAGATTGCTCTACAAGTTACACCTGCAAGAACAGAACCACCAAGCAATACACCGTAAGCGTTTGCAAAATCTTTGTTTCTGAAGTCAGAAGTTACTGTAAGGTTAGTAATACCTTCAGTTGAACAAAAACGTCCAGCAGCAAATGGTAAGTCAAGAGAAACGATAACTGGCTTAACACCACTTAAAGAAGAAGCTTTTGCATTGAAGTTACGAGTTTCAGTAGCACATACACCTGTATCTAAAGAAGGAACAACAATTATAAGTTGTTTGTGACCTTGAGCGCCACCAACTACTACGTCACCTAAACCATCTGAGTTTACAACAGTAACTGATGGAGCTTTATCGCCAACATTTACTTGATTTCCTAATAATTCTACGTCTGTACCTTTGAATTTTGTAGTTGCCATTTTGGCTCCTTGTTTTGATTTGATTTATTTATGGAGGAAGTATATTTGAAATCGGATAATTATTGTCTTATTTATAAAAAGAGTGTTCGCTCTTAAGCAATATTTAAGATTATATGTTACTTCTTGGAGCAACATCGAGGGTCTCAAAAGAAGAAAACATTTCCTTTTGATACATCTCTACCGCCACTCGTCCTATCATCGCAGCATTATCAGAGCAATATTTCAGTTCGCTCAGAAGAAGTTTCGCTCCATGGGGTTTGAGTAGTTCTTCGATTTGTCCACGTAGATATAAATTTGCACTTGCACCACCGACGATAGCAAAACTCTTGGGCTGCACATCTTTAAAATACTTTTTGAGTTTGTGGATAAGATGTGCTGTGGCTATGTGCTCAAACGATGCGGCAATATCTTTATAATCTTCTGTGTTTGTCTCTTCTACTGCCAAACGCACTGCGTTTTTGAGCCCTGAATAGGAAAACGCAAGCTTTGGTGAGTGCAAAAGAGGAATAGTGAAGTTATATCTTTTTCTATCTCCATTTTTTGCAAGCTCTTGAATAAGCGGTCCACCAGGATATCCAAGCCCCATCATCTTAGCAACTTTATCAAAACTCTCACCAAAACTATCATCCATACTTTTTGCGACTGTTTGTATATCGCTCAGACCTTTTACTTCCATCACCTGCGTATGCCCGCCTGAGACCAACAAAACAGTGAGAGGAAAAGTCGTCTCTTTTTCTATAAACAGTGAATATATATGTCCAATAAGATGATTTACTCCTATGAGAGGTATGTTAAGGGCAACGGCAATAGCTTTTGCCATCGTAACACCCTCTATCAAAGTCACAGCAAGACCGGGAGTTGAAGTCACCGCAACTGCTTTGAGCTCTTTGAAATATAGTTCACACTCTTCAAGTATGCGAGGAAGTGCTTCTGCGTGAAGTCTTGCGGCAAGTTCAGGAACAACCCCGCCATAAACGCTATGCTCAAGTTCTTGCGATATTTTCTTGTGAAATAAAAGCTTGTTTGTCGCTATCTCAGTTATTGCTATCGCACTGTCATCGCAGGAACTTTCTATACTAAGAATCATCTTCTTCCTTTTTTACTATGCATTGTTGCGAAAATGGAATCTTTATATTAAAACAAGTTTTTGAAACACTTGTCCGAGGAACTGTTTCACTCGCAGCACTCATCTCAATTACGCCACCAAAAACTTTTTGAATAATTTGCTTAGACATATACAAACCTATCCCTGTTCCCTGCGTTTTATGCTTTGTGGTAAAGTAGGGATTGAATATTTTATCTCTAATTTCAGGATCAATTCCCCTTCCATTATCACAGCAGCTAATCTTCAAACCATCTTCCATTGCGAGGAATTTCAAATGAATCAATCTATCGGTAGCATCTTGTGCGAATGAATCTTTCGCATTATTGAGAAGATTGATGACCACTTGTGAAATAGAAGAAGCAAGAGCTATGTTACCCGCTCGCTTATCTATCTCGATCTCTAAATCTATTTTACTGTTTGTTATATGCACCGCAACAATGCTCTTTATCTCTTGTATGATATCTTCAAGATTTCTAATCTCAAGATGCGTTTTTTTATCAAAAAATGACATAAAATCATTGATTGTTGTTGCAAGATGCGAGACATTGTCTTCTATGATGTCATAGTGTCTGTTTAAACTCTCGATAGAAGGATCTGGAGATGTTCTCACCGAGACAATTGCTAGACTTATCGTATTGAGTGGCTGTTTCCATTGATGTGAAATATTTGCCATCATCTCACCCATCAAAGCAAAACGAGCCTGTTCAAAAAGCATCATATCTTTTTCTCTACACGCTGCTATCTCTTCATCTAAATGCTTTCTATAATATTTCAGATGCTTTGTAATTCGAAGCAAGAAGCTAATAATTGGCGGTGTGAGTAAAAGAGGTAAAACAACAGACAAGAGAAAAGAGAACTGTGTGTATACTTCTCCCATTAACATCGTCATCAAATAGACTAATGGAATGGAAAACACGAGAACAAAAAAAGTTATATATGCAACAATCCATACGGCTTTGGAAGAGGCAATCAAGGATATTAGTTTATCCATTAAAAGATTGATGAGACTGCTCTTATCCATGCTTTTACTACTTCATAATAAGTTTATTAAATTTATATACGATACTAAAATCAATCACGTCTGTATCAAGTTTTCCATCAAGGGCAATCACTCTTCCGTACATAACTTCGAGGGAAACTTTATCATTTATATCATACATCAATCCTGCCATTGGCTGAACTATGCTTCCATCACCAGAGTTGATACTTCCACCACCTGCAGCACCGATACTGATCTCACCAACAAGCGAAAAATCATATGCGAGTGTTTGTATATAACCAACACCGAACATTCCTACAGCGTAGCCGCCTGCACCGCCTTCATAAGCACCCAAGGCTTGACCTGAGATATAGAAGTTCTCGGTAGCAAACCAGTCTAGCTTTATGCCAAGGTTTTGTACCGCATCCTTATTATTGGGATTTGTACTGAGTGTATCGGAATAAAGATAGCTTTGGTTTGCAAGTCGAATATGTATTTTTTGACTCTCTATAGCACTCCAATCAACACTCTTTTCTGCGCTGCCCAAAGATAAAAAGTTTGCGTTTATACCTAGATTTACTTTGGCAAATGCCGCATCAAAATTGCCATCAAACGCATGATAATATCCTGCGCCAATGCCTGTAGTTATTTTTTTAGTCGGGGAGTAGTTCAGATTTAGAGAAGCTTTTGTGACCGTACCGCCACCTGTATCAACCTCACCACCGCCAGCTCCGCCAAGAGAGAGTTTTGCTATAAGATTTGTACTCTCTGTAATATCTTGCTTATACCCAAGACCTCCGAGCACTTCCATATAGCCCGTTGCCCCACCTGTAGCACCTGCACTTTCTATATATGCAATGGTATGTTCTGAAATATTCTTGCCATACTCTATGCCGGCAAGATTTATGTTTTTATTGAGCTCAGCCCCATTTCTAGTCAATGTGCCGCTTTTTGGAAAATAGACTTGATATGTAGCCACAATATAATCTTGACTACTCGTAAAATGATACTGTTTCAAAGTCTCTGCGTTTAATGGTGTATCGACAAATATTGTATCAAATCTCATATCAGCTACTAGTGCAATCTGATCTGCGTCTATATCTCCATTTGGAAACTTTATCTTTGAATAATTGATACCTACAGAATAGTCATCAAATCTATAAAGAACTCCTCCATAAGTTTTGAGCATAAGTCCGCCGCCTTGGCCCGCAGAAGCACCGCCTCCCCCACCAACATAGACACCGCCATCAAGATAGAGATTGTCTACTATAGGATATTTAGCTCCAGCAGTAAACCCACCGACAAAAAAGCCACCTCTCTCTCCACTCATCGCCCCATATAAGCCAAGTCCATAATAAAAATAGTCGTTTGGTTCTAAAAGATAATTTATACCCATAAGACCCATATCTTCATCTGGAGATATCGAAAGATTTTCATAAGTAGTTCGAAGAGAGGCTTTTTCTATATCTATAGAGCCTGCAAAGAGTAGAGAAAACGGTAAAAGCAGTGCAAGTATTTTCATCTTTTATTCCTTAAAATTTTTGACAAATCGGCGGACTTCTTTGTCTATTGCGAAAACATCTGCAACACTGTTTGGAGGTGTTTGAAACTTCTCATAAGCTGTGATGATTTTTTTACTAATATCCATAAAGCCGATTTTTTTCTCGATAAAGAGCTCGATTGCAGCTTCATTTGCTGCGTTTATAACAGCTCCTCGTGTAGGATATTTCAAAAGTTCATTTTTTATCTGCCATACAGGATATCTCTCTGTTGTTATTTCGCGAAACTCTAATGAACCTACTTTTAGTAGATCCACATGCGCAAGAATATTCTCTTGCATTGTATGATTGAGTGCATAGGCGATAGGAAGCTGCATACTTGCATGAGCAAAGTGCGCTGTAGTGGAGCCGTCTTTGAAATCTATGAGTGCGTGTATAAGGGATTTTGTCTCGATGATTGCGTCGTATTCGCCCTCTCCAAAGAGCCATCTGGCTTCGAGGAGTTCAAACATTTTATTGACCATCGTAGCCGAGTCTATCGTTATCTTTTGTCCCATTGACCAGTTTGGATGTTTTTGTGTATCTCCAAGTGTTGCGTTTTGAAGTCTGTTGATATCCCAATCACGGAAAGCTCCGCCACTGGCTGTGATAATCATCTTGCTGATCGGTCTCTCTTGCAGAAGATACCAAAGCCCGAAGTGTTCACTATCTATAGGCTGGATTTTTGAAGTGTCTATAAAAGCGCCGCATGCAACTAGAGACTCTTTGTTTGCAAGGGCGACTCTTTTGCCGCTCTCAAGTGCTGCCAAGGTTGGGCGCAGACCCAAAAAGCCTACAAGTGCATTGACGACTAATTCACTTGAAGAGTCTTTGATAACATCGACGATAGCATCTTCACCCGCATAAACGCGAGGATGATTTACTTTTGCTCTATCTTCTTCATCAGAGACGATGACGATACTTGGAGCGTGCTCTGCTATTTGTTGATTGAGAAGCTCTATATTTTTTCCACAGACAAGCACCTCGACATTCATGCCGAACTTTTTGGCAACGGCTAAAGTATTAACACCTATAGAGCCAGTAGAACCAAGAAGTATCAAACTATACTAAGCCTCGAAGAAGCACAAGCATCACAACGCCTGCAAAAAGATAGCCATCAATACGGTCTAGCATACCGCCATGACCTGGAAAGATTGTCCCGCTGTCTTTTACATTAGCATTGCGTTTGAGCGAACTCTCAAATAAGTCCCCAAAAATAGAGGCAATAGCGACCACAAAAGAGATAATAAGTGCAGAGCTGAAACTCACACTGTAAAGTCCGACAAGCATTCCACCAAAAGTAGCCACAACGACGCCACCTATAACACCTTCGAGAGTTTTATTTGGACTCGTTTCTGAGAATTTTGTTTTACCTATACTTTTACCAACAACGTATGCACCAACATCTGTGAGCGCTACGATGACTAAAAGCCATAAAAGGGAGATAATAGTGTACTCTTGGTACATCGTGAAGATAAAGAGCATACCGGCTGTCGGGTAGACAAAGGGAAAAAAGTTTTTCCACTCTAGATCTTTGTTATACGCTATCGCACTTGCATACGCGATACCTGCAAGGACAAAGAGATCATCCCCATACGGATAGATACCAGCAAGCAGCCAAAGCCCTACTGCATAGACAAAAGCTCTGTCATTTTTGACATCAAAAAGCATCATCGCTTCTTTAAACGCAACGAGATAAATAGCGCCAAATACGAGCCACATCACATAAAAGTTATTGATAAATCCGACAACCAAAACGATGGCTAAAAGTGCTAGGCCAGTGATAATTCTCTCTCTATGATCATTAAAAATACTCACAAAAAATTCCTTCAGACTTTAGGTACATAGTATAAAACGTGATTATATCTAATCATACTTTAATATCTAATATATGATGCGTCTTTTCAGCTTCTTTTTCACTCTCATCTTCATCTTTTTTAGGGTTTCTTTTGTTCTGCGCATCTGCTTCATCTTTTTGATGTTCACGGTCAGGATCTACCTCCTGATTTTCCTCTGCTGGACGTACTTCCATCACTTTTTCATCTTTTTCATTTGCAGCAGCCTGAGCCACCATATTTTGAAACTCTATACGATTATTGTGAGCATTTTGTAAAGCTGTAGCATTAGCAGTCATCTGATTTACAAATACTGCGTTTCCAATCGATCCGATTGCCATAACCTGCTCCTTAATCTATCTATTATCTATCTCTATCGTCTTATATTTATTATAAAGCACATTGGCACCACTTTGGATGCTCACTTCGCGTCTCGGAGTATAATCGACCAAAAATCTGTCTTTTTGAATGGTCGTAAACTCCACACAGAGTCTCGCAGCCGCTTCTATGACGCTCATTGGGATATTTTGCTTGTCTGTTGTGATGAGAACGTGAGTTGAAGGACGTTCTTTGAGATGCAACCAGACATCTTTTGCCTTTGCGTTTTGCAGGAGTTGCACGTTTCCATTTTCATTTTTACCAAGCTGTACTTTGTACCCTTCTATCAAAAAACTCTCAATCGAGTCATTTTGTTTTATCTTCTTGTTTTGTACTTTTTTTGGAAATAAAAGCTCTATTTTTGCCACGTCTTTGGCCTCTTGCACAGCATGGATAAAGAGTTTTATATGCTCTATCTTCGCTTCAAGTGAGCCTTTTTCTATATGCATATGTGAGGCTTTTTGTTTTGCTTTTTTACTTTTACTAAAGAGTGCGTTTGCAATTTGTGAGACGCTTGAGTATGATTTGTCAAGTTCTATTTTTATTGCAGCTCCCTCATAATCCTGAAGCTCCAAAACGCGTGAATAAGGCTTAATATTGTGCATGTTTGCAAGGACAAGATTGCCTTGATGTTGAGAGAGTTCTGCCTCTTTTAAAAGCGCTTCTTCATCATCAAGACCATAGAGAAGTTTTTCAAGTTTTTTCAATTTTTTTTGTAAAAAAGTTATCTTTTGCTTCTTCGCTGAGGCAAGCTTTTGGAGCTGTTCGTGGGCATGTTGCGCATACAAAAAAGCCTCGACATCTTCAAGCGGAAACTCTTTTGCTTCAAAAGGTGCAACAGGGATATCGAGCAGTTTTTGTCCGACTCGCACTTCACGAAATGAGGAAAAAAGATCAACATGGCGAAGCGCTTCAAGGACGATATTTTGCTCATCAAGAATGATAATATTTGTATATTTTCCAGTCATCTCTATCTGGAGATACGTTATCTCTTCTTTGTATGCCGAAGCTACAGAACTCTTCAAACGCAGCACTTTATCATCATTCAAAAGTCCTATTTCAAGGATATTTGCACGGTTAAAACGTTTTGCCAAAACAACATCAAATGGGGCATTATAGACTTTGGAACGCGGATAACTCTGCGTTTTGAAGATATTTGCGTTTGAGCGTTGCATCTCAAAATAGATATCGTCGTCTTTGTCAAAAACGACTTTGAGGATGGTATCTGAGACTCTAAATATTGCGGAAATTTTTGTAAATTTTTGTAAGTAGCTGGTTATTTGCTTTAAATGTGATAGTTTCATGCCGTGATTGTAGCACAGTTAGAACAACTACGGGGCTTTGTATTGCCCCCAATTTTAGGCTTTAATACATCTCTATTTTTTCTACAAGCGCTTCATTGTCAAGATTGCTGAGTACGCGTGATTCAAAACACTCAAAACTCTCACCCACTTCTCGCTCATACTTATACATCAGCATAATCTTTTTAACTGTATATCTAGCCTCACTCAGAGGAACTGCTTTGTAGATTACTCTGGCTTCCTGCGCCTCTTTTGAGGCTTTACCGCCAAGAAGTATATGCACACCTAAATAGGTCTCTCCATTTACATCTTTTGCCTTACATCCTTCAAAACCGATATCAGCTATGCCATGTATGCCACAACCTTTAGGACAAGCTGACCAGTACATACGTACCTTTGCATCCTCTAGAGGAACTTCCTGCTGTAAAAACTCCGCCATCTCTATAGCATCAGGCTTGCTAAATATCACTCCAAACGCACATGTTGCCGTTCCTGCACAAGCTATCTGGTGCACAAAATATGGGTTTTGGAACTTCGCATACTTTTGATAGATGCCACTTTGTTTTATCTTAGCCATGTCTGCATCATGAGCAACAATATAAAAACTCTGCTCTATAGATAAACGCAGCTCTGCATTGTATGCTAAAGCTGTCTTTGCCGCTTCGAGCAAATCACTTCCGCAAAATATTCCTGAAGGGATATTAAATATAAGAGCAGATTTATCTCCCTTGAGTTTTGCTATACCATCTGAGGGTATCTTATGTTCATGCGCGAGTAGCAGTTCTCCCGAACTTTGTAACTTTGCTTTACATGTCTGTATAATAGCCTCACGAAACGCATCCATACCGACTGCTTCTATGAGAAAATGCAGGCGGTTTTTGTTGCGGTTGTCACGGAAGCCAAACTCTTTAAACAAAGAGATGACAGATAAAAACACTTCTTTCACATCTTCAGGCTTCACAAAAAGACCGCTATCTTCGGCTTGCATACCGACCCTGCCTCCAAGATAAAGGTTAAAACCCAAAGTCTCACCTTTCTTTGCAAGAATAAAACAACAATCATGTCCGAAAATATTACAATCGTTAGTCTGTGTACCCAGAATTGCCGCATTAAATTTTCGAGGCAAGACTCCGATCCACTCCTCTTTTTTCAAAAATATTTCTTGAAGCTCTTCAATAATCGGCATACATTCAATCAAACTATCTTCACTCAGACCGTCGTATGAAGAAGTAACTATATTTCTAAAGTTATCAATCCCCGTCTGAAAGCTTGTTAGCCCTGCCAAATCCAAACTTGTTATCACCTCATAAAGATTTTCAAACTTAATAAAACGCAGCTCTATTTGCTGTCTTGTCGTAATATCTATATAGTCATTGCCAAACTCTTTAGAAATTCTTCCAATGCTCAGAGCTTGTTCTATGCTTAGTTGCCCGGCAGGAATACGAACACGAATCATAAATTCGCCCTCGCCTTTGTCAAACAATCCAAAACATTTTAGAAAATATTTACTCTCTTCATCTTTGAGGTTTTCATACCCGTTTTCACAAAGAATTTTTAGATTTGCATAAACAGACATCGGAGTATTTAACTCCTTTATCTGCTCAATTTTATTAACTTTTTTACTGTGCGCAGTGTACACCTCATGCAATCTTTGCATCTTCTCTCTCCTCTTTCATCTCACAACTTGGAAGTACTTTTGCTAAATTCACGACATCTCCAAAGACGATGATTCCAGGTCTTGGAGCATCTTTTGCCAGACTTGGCAATTCACTTAATGTCGTAATAATTCGTGTTTGGTTTGCTCTTGAAGCGTTTGAAATAATAGCTGTCGGCATATTTGCATCCGCTCCTGCTTCAAGCGCAGCCTTTACAATCTCGTCTGCGCGAGAGAGTCCCATTAAAACAATTGTCGTATGGTTTTTCATCTTTAGCAAATCTATCCACTGCGTGTTAATCGAATTACCTGCCAAGTGTGCCGAGACAATGGAGAGATTGGTTGCATACCCTCTGGCTGTAGGCGCAATTCCTGCACTCAGCGGTCCAGCAATTGCAGAAGAGATACCGGGAATGACATCTACGCGTATCCCCTCGTCCATAAGTGCTTGCGCCTCTTCCGCGCCTCTTCCGAAGATATAAGGATCACCCGCTTTAAGACGTGCAACCTCTAAGCCTTTTGAAGCATATTCAATGAGCATTTCATTGATTTTTTCCTGTTTGACGCTATGCGCACCTTTTTGTTTGCCCACAGATATCTTCATCGTCTCTTTTGGGATGATATCAATGATCTCATCACTGATAAGATGATCGATAAAAACGACATCCGCCTCTTTAATACTCTTGTACGCTTTGAGTGTCAAAAGGTCTACATCACCCGTTCCACAGCCCACAAGCGTGACTCGTCCGAGCATTTTTTTGGCTGCTTGTTTTGCATGTTTGACATCGATAATACCAAGGCTGCGTTTTGTCTGAAGCTCTTCATTGAAACTCGCAAGTGTATTTGGAAGCACCCTGCGTATCTTTTCGCGTACACTCTGCGCAAGCGTTGGACTTGCACCCGAGGATGAAACAGCAATTTTAAGTGAGCCGTATTCTAAAAGTGCCGCAAAAAAGAAGTCACATACTTCTGGAACATCTACACAGTTGTACAAAAAGTTCTTATGGCGTTTATGTTCTAAAAGTGCATTCATTACATCTTTTGAACCTGTTGCATCTACGACCACTGCGTAGTTCTGCAAATCTTTTATCTCAAAATATTTCTGCGTTTGTCTTGCGTTTATATCTGTAAATTCTTCTATAAACGCAGCAGAAATACATTCAAAATCAACTGCGTTTCTCTCCATAACTTCTGCTTTTTGAAGCGCAACTTTGCCCCCTCCAATGAGAAGGATTTTCATATCTTTAAGCACGATTGGTAGGGTTTTATATTGCATTGTTGGCTCCTTTATCTCCTATTTTTCTATTGTTTTTTTAAATTCTTCCGCCGGCTTGTACGCCCCAAGTTGTTCTCCATCTTGTTTTGACAAAAGAAATACCAATAAGCGCCACCATAACAACCGCTGCAAAGATCATAAAACCTGCCGCGTAGCCATCAAACGCGCCTTTACTCCATCCAAGAGTTTTAATAAGTGCCGTTCCGCCAAGTCCACCAGCCGCACCGATGATTCCAGTCATAATTCCAATGTCTTTACCAAATCTCTGAGGGACGAGTTGAAAGACCGCACCGTTAGCCATACCAAGGTTAGCCATGATTAAAAACAGCACTAAAATTGCCACGCCAAAAGGAAGAGGCATCGTTGCGTTTATAACTGCAAGTAAAACAACCGAACCAAAAAAGATATATAGAGATTTGATGCCGCCGAGCTTATCTGCTATAGCACCGCCTACAGGGCGTAAAATAGCACCTGCAAAAATACATAAAGCTCCAAAATAACCAGCAGTTACTTTGACATTTTCCTCATTGAACACCTCTGCGCCAAAAACGCTCATGTCCGCTTGGTAGGTGTTCATAAGATAGACTTTCATATACCCTGCAAAGCCAACAAAGCCACCGAAACTTACCGCATAAAAGAGGTTAAACCACCATGTATCTTTGTCTTTAAGAAGCTTGCCGTAGTCTTTAAGTTTTTTAGGACGCGCTGTATAGACTTCTGCGGGAGCATCTTTTGCCATAAACATATAGGTCACGAAGATGACACTTGAGAGCACAGCACCAACTAAAAATACTGATTCCCAGCCCCAAATCTCTGCAATTTTCGGAGCAAACAAAAAGTCGATGACGACACCAATATTTCCAGCTCCGGCAATCCCAAGCACAACACCCTGAAGTTTTGGCGGATACCACTGACCTGCCTGAGGAAGCGCTACCGCAAAAGAAGCACCTGCAAAACCAAGACCAAACGCAACATAAAGAAGCTCATCATAAGTGATACCTGCCCCTCTAAAGTAGGCATAAAAGAGAACTGCTATAACGACCGACTGTGCCATGAGCGCTGTTTTCTTAGCTCCAAACTTATCTACACCAAAACCAAGTACGATACGTAAGAGTGCGCCTGCAAGGATAGGAATAGAAAGCAGTGTTGCTTTTTGTCCTGCATCCATCACAAATCCGCCGATTGCTAGTGATTCGCCTATCTCTGTAGCGAGGGGGCCGAGCATCGTCCACACCATAAAACTAAAATCAAAATACAAAAACGCCGCTAAAAGTGTAGGCCAGTGACCTTGTCCTTTTAATGCTTTAAAACCTGCCATCTTCTTTTCCTTTGTCAACTTAATTTTTCATTAAGTTGTATTTGTTTGGAAAATTGTATCGCTTTTATGTTCTGAAAAAAGGCACTAACTTGTATAATATTTATACAGATAAATCTTAATTTTACATTAAATTATGCACAATGGGCGTGCAGAAGAGAATAAGCTAACTGTTTTGATAGCCTAGGAGAAGGAGGAGCACCATGTTCAGCACAGCCATAAGGATAAAGCCTACTCTGTAAAAAGTCAGGGGAGAGCGTTCTATGAGCGTTGCGTTTTTGGGAAAAAATGGTTTGACTTTAAGCGGATTTTGCAGTTCATATGCCATTTCCGAATAATGGGCATAACGCATTTCTTTATCTATAGTGATAGCACGCAGTATGACGCTATCAAGCCAAGGTGGAATATTTTTGTTATAAAGGCTCGGCTTTTTTGCCTCTTTAAAAGAGGGGGTTTGAAAGGGTTCTATCTCCCCAAAAGGATATCTATCCGTAAGAGAGAGATAGAGTGTGACACCTATCGCAAATATCTCGCTCGTTTCGCTGATAGCTTCCCCGACAAAACGCTCTGGAGAGAGAAAACTCGGAGTTCCTGCTTTAGAGTGTGTGGAGAAGATTTCTGTGATACTTCCAAAATCTATAATTTTAAAGAGAAGATTTTCGTTTTCATCTTTGGCAATTATGATATTTTGAGGTTTAATATCTCCGTGAACAAGATCGTATTTGAGTAGAAACTGTGACATTTGCAAGAGTGTACGCGCGAGCTCTACACCATCATCGATACGCATCTGCTTGTGTTTAAGATAACTATTTAGATCCTCCCCTGTAAAAAATTGCATGACATAGTATCGTTGCGAGCGTATTTTCGGGATAACAGCTTTGGGGAAAAAGTCTGCTTTGAGTCGCTTGGCATTCCAAGCTTCTTTGACAAAAAGATCAAGGATTGTTTCATCTTCTATACTCTCATAGGGGGCAAACTTGAGCACATATCTTTTTGTCTTTTTTGAAGCAAGCCAAGTTCTCTCATTTTGAATAAGAGATTTTTCAAGTTTGTATCCGTCTATTACTTCTCCTTCACTTAGGCGCTCAGGAATCAGAAGTCTTTGACGTTTAAGCTCTTCAAGTGTGTCAGCTTCGAGGATTTCAAGCACTACCGCTGTGGTATCATCTGGAAGATTATCCTCCATGAGCGTACTCGCTTTTTTTACCAGAGCATTTGCACCAAGATCGATTCCTTGAGTAAGTCTATCTTCGCTCATGAGGGTATAGAGTCCATCACTACAAAGAAGGATTTTATCTCCTTTTTGCACTATATTTTCAAAATAGTAAGGCTCAACCTCTTTATCTATTCCGATGGCCTGAGTCAGTACATTTTCATATCCCGCTTCTTGCATCACATGATCTTGCGAGAGCTGGTTCATGCGATTGTCTCGAAAGAGATAAACGCGACTGTCGCCAACATTTGCCCCATAAAGCCTATTGCCTTGGATGACGACTAGCGTGAGTGTTGTGACAAGTTCAGAGCGCTCATAATTGATTTGTGATTCTTGATAGAGTATCGCATTAATAGATTTGATAAAAGTATGTATGGATTTTTCAATACTCCAGCTTTTTGGGCGTATTTTAAAGTTATTGATGAGATATGCTGTGACTCTTTTTGCAGCCTCAGCACCCTCTTGAGCACTGCCGACTCCATCGCAGACGATGGCTATGCTCAAATCGTTGATAGTTTTTACTTCATAAAAATCATCGCCAGTGAGTTCTCTGCCTTTTGCAAGAGAAAAACCTGAAAATCGTATACTGTTGGAGGCCATATTTACTCTTTTTATCATATTTATTTTATAGGAGATTCTTTTTTTATTACTTAATAAAACATTATATCAAGACATCGATAATTTATCAATCACTTAATTGGCTAATAATTAACCATGAAATACTTATTTTTACATTAAATTTTAATATATAATTATAAAAAGAAAAGATGGAGTATATTATGATTAGGTCTGTATGTGGCTATTGTGGTGTTGGTTGCGGGCTTGAGTTTGATAAAGATAAACTCATTGGAGAGATCACTTACCCATCCAATGAAGGAAAGCTTTGTTCTAAAGGTGTATCTGAACTCATAAGTATAGATACAAGTTTAAGACTCTTGCGTCCCAAAGTCAGAAACACTCTCGAAGAATCTTTTAGTATAAGCACGTGGGAAGAGAGTATAAATGCTATCGCAGAGAAGATAGAACAAACACCAAAAGAGAAGATAGGATTTTATCTCTCAGGACAGCTACTTACAGAAGACTACTATATAGCAAACAAGCTCGGTAAAGGTTTTATAGGTACGAACAATGTCGACACAAACAGCCGTACTTGTATGTCTAGCGCCGTAGTAGCCTACAAAAAATCTCTCGGTGCTGACTTCGTACCACTTCGCATGAGCGATATCTTCAAGTCTGACCTCCTTATCCTCGCAGGAGCAAATACAGCCGAAGCACATGTCGTCTTTCACAACCAGATAAAAAGAGCCAAAAAACAGGGGCTTAAAGTCGTAGTCATCGACCCGCGTTTTACTGACACAGCCAAATCAGCAGACTTATATCTGCCTCTGAGAGTCGGGAGCGATATTGACTTTTTTAACCTCATCTCCAAACGCCTTATCGATGAAGAGCTTTATGATAAAGAGTTTGTTGCAGAACATATCAATAACTTTGAGCTGCTCAAAAACAAATTTAAAAGAGTGGCTGTAACAAAGATGCTCAAACGTACAGGGCTCTCTGCAGAGCTATTTGAAGAGTTTTTCACACTCTACAAAGAGAGCCAAAATATCATTACCGCCTGGACGATGGGGCTCAACCAATCCGTGCAAGGCGTGGATAAAAACCTCGCACTTATCAACACCCACCTGCTTAGCGGTAAAATATTTAAAGATGGCAACGGACCGCTCAGTCTCACAGGTCAGCCAAACGCAATGGGCGGACGCGAAGTCGGAGGCCTCTCTACTATGCTTGCTGTGCATTTAGGCTTTGATAAAAAAAGTATAGAGCTTGTCTCAAAGTTTTGGAAAACGGACAAGATAGACGACAAACCCGGTCTCACAGCGACACAGATGCTCGAAGCCAAACTTGATCTGCTCATAATCTGCCATACAGACCCAATCTACCATCTGCCAAATCGCAACAAAGTCGAAGCGCTCATGAAGAAAATCCCGATGGTCGTAGAGATAAACGCCTATGAGAACTCGGAGACTTCCAAATTTGCACACATAAAACTTCCCGCAGCTCCATGGGGAGAAAAAGAGGGAACGCAGACAAATCTTGATCGCACTATCACCAAACAGGAGAAACTCACACGCACTTCCATAGAGTGCAAACCTGATTGGGAGATATTTCAACTCATCGCCCAAAAGCTTGGCTACAAAGAGGCCTTTGACTATAAAAATCCGCAAGAGATATTTGAAGAGTATCAGGAGATGACGAAGCTAAATGGCTATATGGATATCCACAAAACCTCTTATGAAGCACTGCGTAAACAGCCTTTTATCTGGGGTGAAAATATCAAACACTTTTTGACACCTGATAAAAAAGGGAATCTCTTTTTTGTAGAAAACAAATTACTTAGTGAAAAAACAAGCCTAGAGTATCCCTTTATCCTTCTCACGGGGCGCACACGCGACCAATGGCACTCAGGGACAAAGACGAACCTTCCTGCTACACTTTTGAAATTCAAAGAGTTAAACTTCTGCGAAATACATCCAAATGATGCACAAGCATTAGATATCCAAGAGGGTGATGCAATACGCATAAGTTCCATCCGCGGCACTCTCATGAGCAAGGCACTTATCACGGAGAGTATCAACGAAAAAAACATCTTCATTCCTATAAGCAACCGTGAGGTAAACTACCTCACAAACGACCTACTTGATAAAGAGTCTCTTGAGCCAGACTACAACCACTCTGCTGTTAGAATCCAAAAGATGCTATAGTTTTAAAAAATATAGTGAGGTCGCAGATGGATTATCAGGCTATTTTAGATGAGATCGAAGCGGAGATACAGCCCTATCTTGATGAGGGGAAAGTCGCTGATTATATCCCCGCCCTTGCCTCTGTGCCGCAAAGACAGTTTGCCATGACAATCACCCTCTTCAACGGAACGCAGTACAGTGTGGGTCTTGCCGAGAAACTTTTTTCTATCCAGAGTATCTCAAAAGTTTTCACCTTTACCCTCGCACTCAAGTTTTACTCCAAATCTCTCTACAAACGCATAGGACATGAGCCTTCGGGCAATCCTTTCAACTCTCTTGTTCAACTCGAGTACGAACACGGCAAACCAAGAAATCCTTTCATTAACGCAGGGGCAATAGTCATCACAGACGCACTTATCAACCATTATAAGGGCGTGGAAGAGACTTACGAAGAGGTCGTCAATTTTATCCGTGAAGTCGCGTGTGATGCTTCCATCACTTCTGATTCAGTAGTTGCAAATTCTGAGATGCAACACGGACATAGAAACTTAGCTTTGGCAAATCTGATGAAGAGTTTTGGCAATCTTGACAACGAAGTGTATGACGTAGTAAACACCTATTTCAGACACTGCGCACTAGAGATGAATACAAAAACTCTCTCACGTTCCATGCTCTATCTCGCAAATCACGGTATCGATCCTCTCTGCGCAAAGCAGTTTATCTCGCCAAATCAGGCAAAACGCATAAACGCAGTGATGCTTACCTGTGGCCATTATGATGCTTCAGGAGACTTTGCGTTTCATGTAGGACTTCCCGGAAAAAGTGGTGTTGGAGGTGGTATCGTAGCCCTCATCCCAAAACTCATGGGCATCGCCGTCTTCTCACCCGGACTTAACGCACAGGGAAATTCTCTCGTAGGAACAAAAGCGCTTGAGCTTTTTACAAGCAAAACCGGACTGAGTATTTTTTAAAAGAATTAATTAATATTTTAAACATTGATATGTTAGAATATTTGATTAACTTATACAAAAAAGGGACAGAATGCAAAAACTTTCTATTAAAATACAGATAATATCTCTAACAGTATTATCTCTCTTGCTGCTAGCATTTATCACAACGACAATTTCGGTTACAGAGGCTGAAGAGGCGCTGGTACACGATACTTACTCGCAGTTGACAACGGTCAGGGATATGAAAAAAAATCAGATACAAGATTTTTTCAATGGAAGCGTGAGTGACATAAATGTACTCGCGCGTTCAGAAGATGTAAGAGAACTGATACACGATCTTCTACATGTTCATACAGAATTGAGAGTAGGTGCTACTGAGCCTTATCCAGTAGAAAATCCTTTAGTTATACAAAAGAAGGCTTCGCATGAAGCCTTCTTTCAAAGCTATATGAAAGATTATGGATACTATGATATTTTTATTATCTGTGCAAAACATGGACATGTTTTATATTCTGCTACAAAAGAGTCTGACTATGGAGCAAATCTCTCAAGCGGCTCACTCCAAGAAAGCGGTTTAGCACGAGCATATAATCAAGCCTTAGCAAATGGCCGTCCTACTTTTATAGATATGGAACCCTATACCCCAAGCAAAAATGCTCCGGCAATGTTTTTGGCTACCCCTGTGACTATAGACGGTGAAGTACAAGCTGTTGTAGCACTTCAAATAAGTGAAACTTCTATCAATAAAATCATGCAGTACAGAGGTGGTTACGGGGCTACGCAAGAGGACTACCTAGTTGGTTCTGACAAACTTATGAGAAGTGACAGTTTCCTTGACCCTAAAAACCATTCACTCCAGGCATCATTTGCGAATCCTGCTAGCGGCTCTGTAAACACAGAAGCATCCCAAGAAGTACTGGCAGGTAAAACAGACACGAAAGTTATCATAGATTACAATGGAAATCCTGTCCTCTCTTCTTACTCCACTATACACGTAGGTGAAGATTTCAAATGGGCTATTCTCTCTGAAATGGATGAAGCTGAAGTTCTCATTGTACCGCAGAGCATACGCAACTCTATGATACTATGGTCTTTTGTTGTGCTCGTTATCATCGTTATTGTATCCATCATGATAATCAAATTCAGCCTGATAGAGCCTATGAATAAATTTAAAGAGACTCTTTTGCAAATTGGAGGCACTAAAAATCTCACTATTGCAGTAGACGAAAATGCTCCTCAAGAGCTCTCTCAAATGGCATCAAGTTTCAATGGGCTCATGCGTTCACTCAGAGAACTCATAGAAACCTCAAAACTCAGCTCTTCAGAAAACGCTTCTATCTCTCATGAGCTCTCAACTACAGCCATGGGTGTTGGGACGAATGTTGAAAAGTCTGTTTTAGTTGTTAATGAAGCTACAAAAAAAGCTGTTGGTATTCAAAGTGAAATTAACAGTGCCATTAGTGATGCTCAAGAGAGTAAGCAAGATATTATTAAAGCAAATACAAACCTTATCGCAGCGCGTCAAGATGTTATTTCTCTTACTTCTAGAGTACAGCAAAGTGCTGAACTAGAAGTTGAACTTGCCCATAGAATGAATACTCTTTCTTATGATGCAAGCGAAGTTAAAAATGTCTTAGAAGTTATCTCCGACATTGCAGACCAAACAAATCTTCTTGCACTCAATGCAGCTATTGAAGCGGCACGTGCCGGAGAGCATGGACGCGGATTTGCCGTTGTTGCTGACGAAGTACGTAAACTAGCAGAGAGAACACAAAAATCTTTGACCGAGATAAACGCAACTATCAATGTCATCGTTCAGTCTATCGGCGATGTAAGCGGACAAATGACAAGCAACTCTGAAGATATTCAGACCTTGGCAAGTACAGCCTCCGAAGTTGAAGCAAAAATCAATCTCACTGTACAGATAGTTGATGCAGCGGTAAAAGCAAGTGACAGAACTGTCAATGACTTTACAAAAACAGGTAGAGACGTTGAGTCTATTGTGACTCAGATTACACAAATAAATGACATCTCTTCTCAAAACGCAAGAAATGTTGAAGAGATTGCCGCAGCAGCAGACCACCTAAACGCAATGACTGACGACCTGCACTCAAAACTTGAAACATTCCGTACCTAAGAAACTTGTCCTCATCGGTGCCTCCACTGGAGGACCGGGACAAATAGAAAAAATTATCAACTTACTCCCCAGACTCTTTGACACAACTATCATTATAGCTCAACATATGGCTGTTGGCTTTATAGAAAGTTTCACAAAAAGATTACATGACCATAGCCAAAACAGATTGAGTCTCGCAAACAATAACTCCCCTATGGAAAGCGGCAATATCTATATCTGTGAGGCAAGAACTTCTCTCATGGTTAATAGCTCAGGATTTTTCTTCTCCAAAGAAGATCTTCTCGAAAATAGTTTTAATCCGGATATTAATCTTCTTTTCAACTCAGTCACTCCTTTTACGCAAAACTTTGAAATACTCAGTGTTATTTTGACCGGTATTGGAAGCGATGGCGTTGATGGATGCAAGGCGCTCGAGGCAAAAGGTTGCCAATGTCTCACAGAGACTCAGCAAAGTGCCATAGTCGATGGTATGCCAGGTAGAGCAAGGGCTGAAGTGCCAAATATAAAAGTTCAAAACATGAACGAAATCATCATCACTATAAAGGAGTTTTGTAACTAATGTTTAGTTTTTTTAAGAAAAAAAAAGTAGAAGAAGTAAGCCAGGAAAGAAGTTATGAAGAACCTACAGACTACAGCAATATAAGCAAAGTTGCAGCATATTTTAAAAATGAAACAGGTGTTACCTTTGACAAACAGGAGAGTGTTCTTCAAAATAAGGTCATGACATTTTGTAAACAAAGAAACATTTCCTCATTCTCAAAACTTCTAAAGCTAGTCGATTCAGAGCCTCTGACAAAACAGGAGCTGATTGATTATCTCACAACAAATGAGACCTTTTTTTACAGAGAGTTTCAACAGGTAGAAGAGCTTGTAGCTCTTGTAAAAAATCGGCCCTCTTTTATTGAAATTCTCTGTGCACCCTCAGCGACGGGAGAAGAACCTTACAGCATAGCCATCGCTCTTCTTGAAGCAGGTGTACCCTCAAGTAAATTTAAAATACTCGGCATTGACATCAATGCGGGAGCATTGGAAAAAGCACAAAAAGCACTCTATCGAGCACGAAATGTCAGAAATCTTTCTGAGAATATTATTCATACATATTTCGACAAAGAGGGTGAATTGTACGCTCTTAATAACCGTGTCAAGTCGCTTGTAAGTTTCAATCTTGCCAATATTTTTGATGCTTCATTTACGAGCATTGGAAAGTTTGACTTTATCTTTTCAAGAAATATGCTTATCTATTTTGACAAAGAGACAAAACTCAAAGCCAAAGAAATACTCGAAACAATGCGTAAAGACCCAAGTCAAAATATATTTTTCGGTCATGCGGATCTCTTTTAAATTTCGCTATACTTCGCAAAATTATTAAAAATGAGAACAATGAAACTGCCTAAAGGTTTTGGTAAAAATTATTTTACACTCAACGCAATCACCGCAACAGTTGCCCAAGTAAGTCTCCACGCAACAGCTACACGTGTGGAAAGTTTTCATACACTCACCTATAAATCTGAAGAGCTAGAAGCAGAGGAAGAGATAGAAGAACTCACCATACTTTGCCCGCTGCAACTCTTTGTAAAACCTTGCCATTGCAACTGTTATTTCTTTAAAAAAACACGCAAAACCCTCAAACTCTTTTTCACCCAAAAACTTTTTTTCAACTACTTCAAAACTCTCAACAATGCCATATCTCCGCCAATTTTTCTAAACGCAGCCAAGCAAATTTATAACTAAAAATAAAATACAGGAAAATAAAATATGAAAAAAACAATACAACTCTCTCTTATCTCTGTGGCTCTTTTGAGCTCATTGCATGCAGACAATCAGTACACACTAGAGACCATCAATGTTACATCTGCCCAAGGCACGACACTGAGTAAAAAAGATGTCACAGACAGTGTGACAATCATCACAAAAGAGGCAATAGAAGAGTCTCGTGTGACGACACTAGCAGAAGCACTGAGCAAACTTGGTAATCTCGCAACAACCCAATCCGGCGGCGTAGGTCAACAATCATCTCTATTTGTAAGAGGGATGGATGCAAAAAGAGTTCTCATCCTCATCGACGGTGTACGCTATAACAATCCGACAACACCTGGGGCTGCTGCGGAATTTGACCAGATTATGCTTTATAATGTAGAACAGATAGAGATCATCAAAGGTGCACAGTCAGGCGTATGGGGAGCCGATGCGAGTGCGGGTGTCATCAATATCATCACTTCAAAAGCAAAAACAGGGGTACACGCAGTCGGTAATGTGGAGTATGGCTCATTTAACACGCTCAAAGTATCTGCACAGACATCGTACGCAACTGAACAATATAACCTCTCCATAGGTGCCCTTCAATATACTACAGACGGTATTTCTGCCTTTGAACCGTTCAAAGAGAGTGCAGACTATGGCAAAAGATACGATACTTTAGGCTTGGAAAAAGATGCATATAGCAACAAATCACTTAACGCTAAACTAGGCGTCAATATTACCGAGCAAGACAAAGTCGAAGCTTCTGTGCAGACTATCAATACTCTAGTAGATTTTGATGGCTGGCAAGCTGATTCGGAAGTTGAAAACACGAAACTTCAAAACCGTTTTTACATAGTAGCTTACAAACATACAGACGCTCTTCATGACTTAACACTTCAGTATAATCTATCTACTTTTGATAGAACATCAGAGTTTTTAAACTGGAGCGGTGTCGGAATCGACAGCTATGCATATAAAGGCTCTGTAAATGAATTTAAACTTGACGATAAAATCGTCTATATGCAAAACAGCTTTGTAAGAGTCGGAGCATCCTACCAGAAATTTGAACAAGAAGATATCACAACAGATACAGATAAAAGTTTCGCTGCTACTTCCGCGTTTGCTACAAACTATAACAAATTCTCCATCTTTACAGACCAAAACACGATTCTCACAGAGTCTGTTCGTTTTGACAGATACGATAATTTCAATGATGCTTTAAGCGGAAAAATCGGTCTGAAACAATTTATAAAAGATGATTTGTATATCAGTGCAAACCTAGGTACTGGATACAATACTCCGACACTCTCTCAACTTTATGGACAATATGGAGCGAATCCAAATCTCAAACCTGAAAAGTCACTCACAAGCGATATTACTTTTGGAAATGATATGCTTTGGATTACTGCGTTTGCAAATGAAATCACAGACTTTATAGACTATGACATGAGCACATGGGCCTATGTTCAAGCAGAAGGAAAATCAAAATTTGAAGGTTTAGAGCTTGGTTATCAGGATTATTTCTTCGATGCTCTGGGCGTAAACGCAATGTATACTTATGTCAAAACGCAAGATGCTGAGGGAGAGACTCTGGCACGTCGCCCTAAAACGCAGCTTGACGCAAAAGCAACATACTATCTATCAGATACTTTTGATCTCGGAGTATCTGCACAGTATATAGGCACACGTTATGATGGTGCAAATGATGGCGGTGCCCAAACAGGCGAATACACGACTGCTGATTTTGTAGCGAACCTTAAAGCGAACAACTTTATCACCTTCTACGGGAAAGTCAACAACTTAGGCGACAAATATTATCAAACAGTTGATGGGTATGCCACAGCAGGACGCTCACTCTTTATCGGGATGAATGCGAAGTACTAACTGATGCTACGCACTTTATGAGCAAAGCCCACAAAGTGGCAAGGACTAAAGTCCTTTGCAATCCCCTAAAGCTACAAAAAGTAAACTTTTTGAGAGTTTTAGAAGGTATTACGAACTGATGCTACACACTTTATGAGTTAAGGACTCGCATGCGAGAAGTATCTTTTTTCTCTCTATGCCCCATCTGTAGCCGCTCATCGCTCCACTTTTTGCGATGACTCTGTGACAGGGGATGAGATAACCGATATGATTTTTGCCGATGGCGGAGGCTATCGCTCTGGTGGCTTTTGGTTTTTCAAGGTAGTTTGCTATATCTTGGTAAGTGGCGACCATGCCATTTGGGAGGTTTAAAAGCGCTTTCCAGACATTGACTTGAAGGTTTGTTCCCTTGACAAGAAGGGAGTATTTTTTGTTTTTTATAAAGATATTTTTGAGATATTCATTCGCTGCGTTTGCATCAAAACAGAGGTTTGCGTTTTCCCAAAGTTCATTAAACCTTTTGAAAATCTCCTCTTTATTCTCATCGATAAATCCTAGATAACAGACACCCTTATCAGTAAAACCTATAAGTGCTTCACCAAAAGGAGTCTCTCCATAACCATACGTGATCAGGACATCTTTTCCTTTTTCTCTCCACTCTTTGGGTGTTACACCAATAAGATTTACAAAAAGCTCATGAAGCCTGCTACTGCTTGAGAGTCCGATATCCAAACTACTATCGAGAATGGATTTGGACTCTTTTATATGCTCTTTTGCGTAGTTGAGCGTCACAGAGTGCAAAAACTGTTTTGGGGTAACGCCGACATACTCTTTAAAAACGCGTATAAAATGAAATTTACTCATACCGATATTTTTAGCAACCTCATCAATTGAGGGATGCTCTTTGAAATTTTCATCAATATACTTGATGGCTTTTTCAATCTGTTTATAGTTATCGTGTAGGAGTGAAATTTCATCCATTTTTTTGCTCGTTAAAAAGTTGATTTATTGTAAATCACAAAACCTTTTGCTAACTCTTCTAACTCTTTGTTTATCTTAGCGTGAAGCTCTGTATCAGTAATGTTATCTAAAACATCACAGATTTTGTTTGCAATGAGTTCAAATTCTTTTTCCCTCATACCTCTAGCTGTGAGTGCTGGGCTTCCTATACGGACACCGCTTGTGACAAAAGGGCTTCTTGTATCATTTGGAACACCGTTTTTATTTACCGTGATTCCCGCTCTCTCTAAGGCTGCGTCTGCATCTTTACCTGAGAAATCTTTGTTTAAAAACGACACTAAAACTAAGTGATTATCCGTTCCGCCAGAGACCAAATCATATCCTCTTTGTGTCAGCACGACTTCAAGCACTTTTGCATTTGCTTTTACTTGTTTTGCGTATGTTTTCCAAGATGGGTCGAGTATCTCTTTAAACGCAACGGCTTTTGCAGCGATGACATGGACAAGTGGACCACCCTGAATACCTGGAAAAATTGCAGAGTTTATCTTCTTTGCAATCTCTTCATCATTCGTCATTATCATACCGCCTCTTGGACCTCTTAGAGTCTTATGCGTAGTAGTTGTGACAACATGAGCGTGAGGGAAAGGGCTCATGTGCTCGTTCGCCGCAACAAGACCTGCGACATGAGCAATATCTGCAAACATAATAGCTCCAACAGCATCAGCAATCTCTCTAAACTTTTTAAAGTCTATCTCTCTTGCATAAGCCGATGCTCCACAAACTATGATTTTTGGCTGCACAGCCTTTGCGATATCCATGATTTTGTCATAGTCCATTCTACCATCAGCTTCAACACCATACGTAAAGCTTGAGTAATTTTGCCCTGAAAAGCTCGGCTTGCTACCGTGCGTCAAGTGTCCACCGTGGCTTAAATCCATACCTAAAAGTTTATCACCCGCTTTTAAAAGTGCCGCATACACAGCTGCGTTTGCTTGGCTTCCTGAGTGTGGTTGGACATTTGCAAACTTACAGCCAAAGATTTCACACGCTCTATCTATAGCCAACTGCTCAACAGCATCTGCGTACTCACATCCACCGTAATAGCGTTTATATGGATACCCCTCAGCATATTTGTTTGTAAAAACTGAACCCATAGCTTCCATGACCGCTGGACTCGTAAAGTTCTCACTTGCAATCATCTCCAGATGGCTCGTTTGTCTTTTTAGCTCACCCTCTATAATAGAAAATACCTCATTGTCCGCTTGTTCTAAACTTTTACTTGATATAAAACTCATTGTAGTAGCTCCGCTGTTATTTTATTTTTACAATCATAACGCAAGTACAAATATTTATCAATCCAAAAATTGCTATCTTTAGCTCTACTATGAAAAGAAAGTATTGAGTGGATTTTAAGATTAAAACTCTAAATTAGCCACAATCCTATTTCTGCCACTCTCTTTAGCCTTATAAAGAAGCTCATCTGCTTCTTTATAAATATCGTCACACTTGTGTGCACTCTGCGTATCTTTTACGACAAGACCGAAAGATGCAGTGAGATATGTGCCACATTTAGAACTTTTATGCTCTATTTGCAAGCTCTCAATATCGCGTCGCATCCCCTCTATAAAAGCTTGTGCATTCTTTCCTTCCAATCCTTTAAATAAGACGCCAAACTCCTCACCGCCAAGTCTAAAACAGTAATCATCCGCTCTTTGCATAGCGTTGCGCATCACTTTTGCAACACTTTGCAG
Organism: Sulfurimonas sp.; assembly: GCA_028687935.1. Taxonomy (GTDB): domain Bacteria; phylum Campylobacterota; class Campylobacteria; order Campylobacterales; family Sulfurimonadaceae; genus Sulfurimonas. The sequence continues at coordinate 141,790 of JAQTZE010000003.1, read as the reverse complement.
CGCCTCATCTCCAGCGACGTGACCATAGGTATCATTATATTGTTTAAAATAATCAATATCCAAAATCGCAAAACATACGGTGCTGTTTTCTCTCTTGGCACTGTTAAATACTTTTGGAAATATCTCATTGAAGTAACGTCTATTATTCAGTGATGTCAACTCATCCGTGATGCTCATCTCTTCGAGTTTTTTTTCTATGATTTTACGACTTTGTACCTCTTGTGCAAGTCTTCTATTTACAAAAATTACAATAAGTAAAACAATACTAAAAACAAGAAATATTCCTACAAACCATCTTAAAATAAGCGTATAATCGGCTTGTTCATCATAGTTTACAGATATCCACTGATTCAATATCTCCTGCTTTTGTTCTTGAGAGATAGCTGCAATTGCTTTGTCAAAAATATCTTTTAAAAGCGGTTCATCGTTACGTGCTCCTATACCAAGGTTCCAAGTCTCATCAAATTTACCTGCTATCTTCAGCTGTCCGATATACTCTCGCTGGATGTGGTAGCCCGTCGTAGCCAAGGTATCTATAAAACCGAATAGCTCTTTGTTGTAGACCTTGTCAAGTCCATCTTTGATATTTTTTACCGTTACTATATCTATATCAGGATACTTTTGCGCAAGTAGCTCAGCATATGCGTAATTTTTGACTATCCCTACTTTTTTACCTTTGAGCTTTGAAATATCCTCTATAAAAAGCTCGTTAAGGTTTGTAGCGACGACCAGAGGAAATCTCAGATACGGCTGCGTAAAGTCTAGATATTCTCTTCGCTCATCCGTTGGCATCACCAACGAGAAAAAGTCACATTTTTTCTCTTTTCCAAGTGCCAGAGACTCACTCCACGTTTGCGCAGGAACAATCTCTATAGGTATCTGAATCATTTTCTGTATAATATCTATATAATCAGCACTCATGCCAATGTGCTTGCCATCTAAAATACGCTCAAATGGCATCCAGTCAGGGTCGATACACATCTTGAGAACTTTTTTACTTCTTAAATAGACTTTTTCTTCTTGGCTTAAAAAATTTTTCTTCTCTTGACTTTTTTTAATAGGATTGAAAATATACTCTTCTATGGGGACAGCACTCTCAATAAGTTTATACTTGGAGTACATATCCAGAGTGTACTGCACTCTTCCAAGATCGAGTGTTCCAAGAGGGATAGCTTTATGTTGTATGATCTGTTCGATAGCGTTTGCTTCGTAGCGAAGATGCTCAAGGGATTTATCCTTCGCATATTTCTTCTTTATAAGCGCAATTATCTCTTCTTTATTATCAAGAGCATATTGCCATCCCTTGAGTGTTGCTTCTTTAAACTTTTGCACTCGTTGAGGGTGTTCTTGTGCCTCTGTTGTGCTTGTAAAGAGCATATCACCATAGAGGTCAAACCCATAGTTCGCAGGATTGATAATATTGATATCTACTCCCATCTTTTGAAAGTAATAGGGTTCATTACTGACATAACACGCATAAGCATCTGCTTTCTTCTCTGCCAAAATAGTATAGTTTGCCTCTTCTTTGGTGCGCGATAAGACTGGTTCGATTTTGAGATTTTTGAACATGCCGAGGATACCAAAGCCATCAACATCTTTCTTATAAAAAATTACATCTCTATTTGCTAACTTATACGGACTATCAAGACCACTGCTTTTAAGTGTCAGGAGCACATTTCCTGAGTGTTGGAAAATCGGTGCGACAATGACTATAGGTTCATTTTTTGCCTTATACAAGAGCAAAATAGAATCCGCAATGCTATATTCTACTTCACCCCTAATAACCTGCAAGATATTATTTTTTTTCAAATCTCTTTCTCGTATCTCAACATCAAGCCCAGCATCTTTATAAAAGCCCTTCTCTAAGGCAGCATAATAGCCAGCAAACTGAAACTGATGGAGCCACTTTAGCTGTAAGACAACTTTTTCATCACTAAAAAGTGTGCCCAACAAAAACAAAAATAGAGTAAAAATTCTAAGCAAGCCTGCACCTTTTTATAATTGTTTAAATACAGTTATAGTCGCCAATTCTACCTCTTTCTCTTTTAATTTAGGCTAAGTTCCCTCTACTTTTATGTTATGCTACGAAAAACTATAAAGTGAAACGCAATGCAGATATTATCCAAAGATGCCCCTCTCGAAGTCTCTCTCGCAAAAATGCACACAGCACTCGAAGCAGTAGGCTGCGAAGTCACTTTTGCAGAGGAAAAGCACCCTCTTACAAACTGTTTTTCTGTCAATCTTGCCTCCAAAGAAGCACCAAGACATATCTACTCAAATGGCAAAGGGACGCTCTCTGCATCCTCAAAAGCAAGCGCTTTGGGTGAGTATATCGAGCGACTTCAAACCAACAACTTCTTTATAGATTTTCACCTTCCAAAGAGAAAATACTATCCTGATGAAGTTGCATTTGGATTTGATGAGAGCTATATTTCCAAAGAACTCCGCACTTTTTATGACCCAAACGCAGAGCTGATGGATGAGGATTTTGTGGACTTTAACAGCGATTATGAAGATAAAATAGTCGCTCTGCCTTTTATCAGACAATCCGACAAAACGCAGCACTATATCCCGCTAAATATCCTCTCCAACCTCTATGTCAGTAACGGTCTTGCAACGGGAAACACGCCCCAAGAAGCACAGGTGCAAGCTCTGAGTGAGATTTATGAGCGCTATGCAAAGATACAGATTATCAAAAACGGTTACGCGCTTCCTGCGTTTGATGATACGCTCATCGCTTCATTTACAAAACTCTCCAGCGATATAGCAGCACTTCGCTCTCTTGGCTACATTATCGAAGTACTCGATGCCTCTTTGGGTGGCAAATTTCCCGTCACAGCCATCTCTCTCATCAACCCGAAAAACGCAACCCTTTTTGTCTCATTCGGTGCGCATCCTATTTTGGAAGTCTCTTTAGAGCGAACGATGACAGAGCTTATGCAAGGACGCGGACTTGAAAACTTAGAGAGTTTTGAGACGCCGACTTTTGATCTCTCACTTGTGGCTGATAATTTCAATCTCGAATCGCACTTTATCGACTCCAACGGCAAGCTTGGATTTCATTTTTTAAGCGCAAAAAAGAGCTTTGAGCTCGCATCTTGGAGCTACGCAGGCACGAGTACAACGGATGAACATCTGTTCTTATTTGAGATTGCAAAGAAAATGGGCAAAGAGATTTACTTGCGCGAATATGACTATCTCGGCTTCTACTCCTGCCAGATGATTGTGCCAAGTATTAGTGAAATATACCCCGTAGAAGACCTTATTTATAACAACAAAAACACGCCCAAACGCATCCGTGATATGGTCTTAAATTTTACACAATATGACCCTGAAGATATCCTCACAGAGATAGAAACCCTCGAAGATTCGCTCAATATGGAAAAATATCTCGGAGTAATTTTTGCAAATAACTTCACAATGCTAGAGTTCAAAGCGCAGATACAACTGCTCTGTGGCAATGAAGCAGAAGCCCGTGAACTGCTCGAATTTACAAACCATCCTCTTGCTCATGTTGTACTTGAGCTCATGCGTATGGACGAAGCAGACCTGCTTTTTGAAGATTTTGAAGCGGGGCTAAACGCACTCTTTACAGAAGAAATGGTGCAAAAAGCCCTCGCAGTCATCGACGGTGAAGCGTTTCTCATCGATGTCACACCGCATCAAGAATATATAAATATGCTCGTAATGTATGACAGACTTGAGATAAAAAAGAGTGTTATTTGAAATCAAAGCTCAAGCTCAACATTCGTGAATTTCTCAAGTATAAGTTTTATAACTCACTCTTTTTAGGTATCAGTGTTGGCAGTATTTTCGTACTTTACGCTCCACTTGAGCCGAGCATCTACAGCCTTGGCGGTATCGCTCTTGCATTTGGGATGATACTCATTGCAAAACTCTATTACAAGATTATGAATATCGAATATTTTTTTAAGATATCGCTCTTGGTAGAGCTTGTTTTACTCGCTATAATCGCCTATTTTCTGCTCTTCTCTTACAGCTACACAAGCGCTCTTATCCTCTACGCAGGCTATCAACTCTCCTTTGCCTTTGGTTCGTATCTTGTGCGTGCTGAAACACTTTTTTTACGCAAAACGCAGCCTATAGCCTTTGTCGATGTCATCAAACAAAAGGGCTATCTTGTGGGAATGTTTCTCTCTTGGGGATTTTACAAAATACTCGAAGAGTTTATCGGTATCTCGGACAAACAGATGCAGGTCTATGAGATTCACCATTTCCTTCTTTTTCTCGAACTTCTCATCATCTTCTACCTTTTCAAATCTTTTCAACGGCGCTCATGATGACCTATCAGGCATGGTTTAACTCTCACAGTGCGAAGCATAAAGCAATTGTGGATAAACTCCTCGCACAAGGCTATGATAAAGAGCAGATTATCGAATATTTTGACTTTGAAAACATGAAAACGCAAGAGCGTGATTTTTGCTTGCTCTATGAAGAAGAGAAAAAATGCCACGAAGTCACAAAGCTCAACTGCTACCTCTGCGCCTGTCCACATTTTAGATTTAACGACAACTCCACGACAAAAGTAGACGAAAAAATAGAGTACAGCTTTTGCGCCATCGAAGCAAAAGAGGGCAAAAAGTTTATCTCGCAAAACGCCATCCACCAAGACTGTACCGCTTGTCTGGTCCCCCACAGTAAAGAGTTTATCAAAAAGAATTTTGATACGGACTGGAAGAAAATTATGCGTAAGTGTGCGCTCTAAACGCAACTACTCTCAGCACTTTATTTACACTAACTTCTCACTTAACATAACTCTGTTTCGTCCACTATTTTTCGCTTGATACATTGCTTCATCCGCATCTTTGATCAACTCTTCTGCTTTAGTTGTTTTCACTGTACGCGTGGCGACACCTATGCTCACGGTGATAGATAACTCTAAACTATTTTCTTGTACACTCTTTACAGATATAACAAAGTCTTGAATTTTATTGCGTAATCTTTCAGCCAAGAACATGGCATTTTGGCTATTAGCAAGAGGAAGCAGAACAACTATCTCCTCCCCTCCATAACGAGCGACGAAATCTGTTTCGCGAATAGTTTGTTTGATAAGAGCGGCAATATTTTTTAAAACCACATCCCCGACATCATGTCCATAAGTATCATTGACATCTTTAAAGTGGTCGATATCTATCATAAACGCAGAGAGTGGAAGATCATATCGAGTTGCCTTTGAAAATTCATTAGCTAGTTTTTCGTCCAAATGGCGTCTATTGCTGATACCCATAAGAGGATCTGTCATACTTTCAATCTCAAGTGTATATATTCGCTTCACATCTAGCGCAGTTTTTAGAGACATGATACTCACCATATAAACAAATATTGCACCAAAGAACAGCACTAAACATATCAGTTCCCTGTTGAGTGAATTGAGTTCTAAACGAAATTGCAGCGATAAGAAGATGTATGCAAGAATAAAAAATGAGATAAAACCGATAAGTATCCTCCATCGTTTTTGCAAAAGTCCAGTTGGAAGTTCCCGGATCAGTTTTACTACAGGAAAGAGCGTAGCAATAAGAATAAGCGTAGCGACAATATCAAGATTGTGAATAAAGAAGTGCGTAAAAATATCCATGTAGAAGCCCATTAATTTTAATATCAAGTATTTTAGCTTAATTTATTCTCTTGTATCACACTCTTAGGGATAAATCTAAAGATTACGAATAATAATAGCATTCCAATAGTAGTACACTTTTTGCTTGAACAGAGTAAAGTAAACTATCACTGCGTTTACAATGAGGAATTATAGATTTGAAATCACTTAGTATTTTTGGGACAAGCAATGATGAGGGAAAATCAAGTATTGCCTTCGCACTTGCCTATATCCTACACAAACGCGGCTATAACGTCGCTCCTTTTAAAGCACAAAGCACCTCTAAAAACTCACAAGTCAGTGATGATGGAGGAGAGATGGCTATACCTCAGTTTTTTGCGGCAGAGGCAATAGGTATCAAGAGTTCTTATCTTATGAACCCTGTTCTACTGAAGGTAGAATCGCCTACAAAAACCGACCTTATCATCCATGGGAAAAGCAGTGGCAAAAAAGATATCTGGAGCTGTTACAAAGACACGCAGATGCTCAAACCTTTCGTCAAAGAAGCCTTTGTCAAGCTCTCAAAAAAGTATGAGTGTATCGTCGCAGAAGGTGCGGGCAATCCTGTTGAGCAGAGCTTTATGAAACGCGACCTCTCCAATATCTACATCGCTGAGGAGTTTAAAACAAAAATTATTCTTGTCACCAGTGTAGAGGATGGAACGCTCTTTTCTTCCGTTTATGGCGTTTACAAACTCCTTCCAAAAAAACTTAGAGACAATGTCATCGGCGTCATCGTAGATAAATTTCAAAGTGATATAGCCGAATTTGACGAGGGTGTGCAGATAATCGAACAGCTCTTTGGTATGCGTGTGCTTGGAGTTGTCCCGCACAAAGAACTCACTCTGGGTTTTGATGCGATCGAATCTATGCTCGCCTCGCCTCAAGATACAAAAGAGAGTATCATCACTGTTGGCGTTATCCAACTGCCAAATATAAGTAATATCACCGATTTTGAACCACTTTTGGCAGATAAAGAGATAGAGCTGCGTTTCATCACATCACTTCACGAAGCTTCTTTATGTGATCTGCTTATCCTGCCAGGGAGCAAAATGGTCGTGGAAGATCTTGATTGGCTTATCGAAAATGGCTTTAAAAATATTCTCACCTCCAAAGAGCAAAAACTCGTAGCCATCAGTGGTGGCTACGAGATGCTGCACACGCTCATTCTCGATCCAAACAATATAGAATCCAAGCAGAAAAAAACGCAAGGCCTTGGGCGTATCGAGGGAGAAGTACGCTTTGGGAAAAAAACAATCTCTAAAAAAGGGCTTTATGCCATATTTGGATGTAAAATAGAGGGTTATGAACTCCATAATGCCATCACAAAAGAGCTTGCGATAAAGAAGAAAAATCTTCATGCAACACTTGTCCACGGGATTTTTGATAACAACAGATTTCGGACAAAACTCTTCGAAGATATAAACAAAGCCTATAAGGGATATGATTTTCAAGCGTACAAGCAAAAGATCATCGACGAGTTTGCTTCACATATAGAAAAAAGTGTTACTATTGACGTTATAGAAAAGGAGTTACAATGAAACAACTTAAGATAATTACCGCGCTACTGTTTGCTCTACTTATGTTTTCTGGATTTTGGTCAGGAGAGAGTCATGCAACTCTTAAAAAAGAACGTGTAGAGGCGAGTCAGGAGACACTTTGGCTGCTATATAAATATGCTCCAGAGGCAAAAGAGATGATTGCGAACTCTTATGGCTATGCGACATTTAGCAACCTCGGTCTCAATCTTTTCTTTGTCTCAGCAGAAGGCGGTAAAGGTCTTGCAAAAGTCAACGACGGTGGCAAAACTGTCTATATGAATATGGCTTCAGGTGGACTTGGCCTTGGTCTTGGTGTAAAAGATTTTCGTATCATCTTTCTTTTTGAAGACAAAAAAGCTTTTGACTCCTTTGTAGAACATGGCTGGGAAGCAAACGCTCAAGCTGATGCAGCTGCTAAAGTAGGAAGTGATGGAGGTGCTCTAAACGCAGCCGTGACTGTTGCTCCAGGTATGAGGATCTATAAGCTCACTCAAAATGGTTTGGCTATTCAAGCGACTATCCAAGGTACAAAATATTGGGCTGATGGTGATTTAAATTAATTTGGTTAGAATTAATTATATTTAAGAAAAATAACGTATACTTAGCAAAATCCAATATATGAGGTTTCCCATGATTTTTAAAACTATCTCTCTCGTAGCAGGTCTCTCCTTTATGGTCGGCGGCTGTGCCACAATGCAAAAAACTGAGACGCACGAAACACCCAGTGCAATACAAACAAGCCAGACTATCGCAGCGCTCCAAGAAGATGAACCTTTAGGGCTCAAACGCAAGGTCGCTATCGGCAGATTTAGCAACGAGACAAAATATGGTCAGAGCTTTTTCATCGACAAAGATAATGACAAAATCGGCAAGCAAGCGATGGATATCCTCTCAGCAAAACTTTTCCAATCAGGCAGATTTATCATGCTAGAGCGTGCAGATCTCTCCAAAATAGAGCAAGAGCTTCAAATCGGAAATGCACCTCAACTAAACAATTCTGCTGACTTTCTCATCGTAGGATCAATTACAGAATTCGGACGTAAAGAGTCAAGTGATGTGGGGCTCTTTAGCCGTGTCAAAAAACAAGAGACTTTTGCCAAGGTACATATCCGTATCGTAGATGTGAGTACAGGTCAGATTATCTACTCTGAAGAGGGAAAAGGCTCTGCGTTTAGTGAAGCTGGAACTGTTATGGGCGTAGGTGCTACTGCGAGTTATGACGGTCAACTGAACGATAAAGCGATTGATGCAGCTATCTCAGATCTCACATCAAACATCATGGAAAATATGCTTGATAAACCTTGGAGAGGCTATATCCTTGGATATGAAGATGGCTCACTTATCACTTCAGGTGGCAAGAGCCAAAACATCAAAGTCGGCGATATTTTTGATGTCTACAAAAAAGGGACGCAGACTAAAAATCCTCAAAATAATATGATGATAACGCTTCCTGGTAAAAAAGTAGCTCAACTCCAAATCACAGCTACTATGGGTGACACAGCTGAGACGGAAGTCTCTTTGGCAGAGATAAAAAGCGGAGATATCACTTCACAGATTCAAGAGAAAAACTTCTCTGATCTTTATATCCAAGCAGGAGCTAAATAATGAAAACAGTTTTATCAATAGCAAGTTTGTTCTTGCTTCTTATGACATCAGGATGTGGCTACAAAGAGGGAGTCAAAACGGAAGCTCCAAAATCTTATCTTTACTTTAACGGCAACGTCTCTGACATCAGAGTCTCTATAGATGATGCCGTAGAGTTCAATGTGAGCGCAGGTGAAAAGCACCAATACGCAATCACTCCAGGCAAACATATCATCAAAATTTATAGAGGGGATTCTCTTATAGTTACGCGAGATGTATATATAAGTGATGGTGTTGCCAAAGAGATAGAGGTTAAATAATGAGAACAAAAATCTCTTTAGCTCTTTGTAGTGTCACGCTTGCGTTTATGATGAACGCATGTTCATCAACACCAAAACCGCTCTATGAGTACGGTGAGTACAACGATGCGTACTATGCTTCAAAGAAAAGCCCTACAGAAGAGTCCATGCTCGAACTCCAAAAAGCGATGCAAGAAGCTATAGAAAAAAGTGACCAAAGTAGTTCAGGAAGAGTCGCCCCTGGTATGTATGCAAACCTTGGCTACCTCTACCTCAAAGCGAATAAACCCGCTGAGGCAATAGCGAGTTTTGAGAAAGAAAAAGCACTCTATCCTGAGTCAGCACACTTTATGGACAGAATGATCAAAAAAGTGCAAGTCGCACAAGGAGCGAGCAAATGATCAATAAAAAACGACTAACTCTTTTACTTGTCACCGCTGTAAGTTTTCTCCTCTCAGGCTGTGTAACCCCACCAAAGCCTCTCACAAAAGGAGATGCGTTTCCTAAGATGTATGAGGAGCAGCCTCGTTCTTTGCTCATCCTTCCTCCTATGAATGAGAGTACGGATGCTCAGGCAAAAGACTACTATATGACGACGGCTGAGATGCCTTATGCCATGATGGGTTACTATACTTTTCCAGTGGAAATGGTGGGCGACATCATGAAACAAGAAGGCGTTTACGATACAGAACTCCTCTACAGTATGCCACTTGATAAATTTTATGACTATTTTGGAGCGGATGCCGTACTCTTCACCCGCATCAAAAAATGGGATGTTTCCTATCTTGTTGTCGCGTCAAGCCTCACTGTCTCCATCGAGTCCAAAATCGTCTCTACAAAAAGTTCAGAAACATTATGGGCGTATCGAGGAAGTGTCGTAGTCGATCTCAGTGGTGGCAACAATAGTAACAGTGGGGTTGCAGGACTTATTGCAAGCGCAATAGTAACTGCCATTAGCACTGCTTCTGCTGATTATGTCAAATACGCACATCAAGCAAACCAAAGACTTATATCCTCTTTACCTGTCGGGCCGTATCATGAACTCTACATGCAAGACCAAGGGATGAGCCTAAGTAACCAAGCGCAAAAAAGATAAACTCGCTACAAAACGCCACCGTTTCTTTTATGGTGGCGTAAAATCGAAAAACAGTGTAGACTACGTAAAAAAAGAAACTCCATGAAAACCTATAATATTTTTACAAATCAAGACGATGCCCTTCCCTTAGGTAAGGCAGATTTTCTTTTTCTCACATCTTCTTCTGCTGATGAGAGTGCACAACAAGATCAAATAAACGCAAGTGAATTTTTACTCCATGGAACTTTTACTACGCAGCCTGCATCGCTCACAAATCCCTATGCACCCTTAAACATAACGCGCGCTGTCCATACACTTTGTGGCTTCAGTGCGCTAGAACTCCTCGAGATAGATCCAAAACGCAGTGCCAAAGATGCAAAAGAGATTTTTGGTATGGGAATGGAGCTTGGAAAAAGCTATGACTTGAAGGGAACTTATCTCATTCTTTGTGCAAATGCAGCTCCTTACATCAATCAAAATAGAGAAAAAATCGTCTCACTCGCCGATAAAACAAAAAGATTTGAGCTTCTATCTCCCAAAGAAAATGCCATAGAGATTTTTTGTGCAGGTTTTTTGATGCAAGCAAGCAGACGTTTTCATATCGTCTTAGCCCAAGAGGTGCAGATGCTCAATGCTCTTCTCTTGGCAGATATGCTCAGAGAAGATGTACTGATGCGTCTCAAAGATGCAAATATCACACTTATCACCCCCAAAGCGTACAAAGAGTTCTCCCTTTTGAGCTATATTCCACACTGCGTTTGGAGTGATTGTGACTTTGAAGATATGCAGAGTTCTCACAATCTAGATCAGCATTTTGGAGTACATACGGCACTCGCATATGGACAAAACGCAGCTCTTGATGAACAAAAACTGCTCGAAGAGATGGAATATATTTTCTACTCTCTTTAAAAAGAGCTCTTTTTATACTAAAACAAGATTTTATTCTGTACAATAAAAACCTTTGTATCAAATATATCGCGTTAATAGGAATCGTCATGTTCATGTCAGTAAAATCAAAAGTTATAGCTTCCGTTCTAGCACTCAGTGTTATCGGTCTCGTAAGCATCAGCTACTATCTTTCGCAAACACTTCATAAACTCTCAAACGAAAACAATCAGCAATCACTCAAAATGCTCAGTGAATCCATCTTTCAGACAATGACTGCAAGTATGATGATGGGCGATGCAGCTGTTGTCAAGCATGCATTTACAAGTGCGAAAAGTATCGAAGGAATAGAAGATTTAAAGATTACAAAATCGCAAGCAGTACTTGAAGTCTATGGAGAAGGTGAAGAGTTTACCACAGATCCGCTCATCATAGATGTGCTTAAAAATAAAACAACCAACCTTATAGAAAAAGATGAAAATAGCCATCATACTATCCGTATGCTCAAACCTATGATTGCAGAAGATCGCTGTCTCAGCTGTCACTACAACGCAGAAGTTGGGTATGCTCTTGGTGCAATGGATCTTACAATGTCTTTGGATAAAAACGATGCAGAGATATCTTCTACAAATATGACACTTATTATCTCTCTAGCAATTGGCGGTCTTTTGTTTGCTGTTGTTGCGACTATCTTTTTCATCAAAGAGATTTTCACTCCTCTAGGCGACCTCAAGAGACGTATATCTTCTCTTATCAGCGGGGATAAAGATCTCACCAAACGTCTCACTTACAAAGATGGCAACGAATTTGGAGATGCCGCAAAAGAGGTAAATAAATTTATACAGATGATTCAAGGCACTGTCAATGAGATAAAATCTCTCGGTCATGAAAACTCGGCTATCGCTTCTGAAATCGAACTCTCCAGCCATGTTATCCGCAAAGGGACACAGCAAGAACGTGAGATTGTCCACCAGACAACACTCAAAAGTAATGCCATCAAGTCACTTCTATCCCAAACAATCGCTGCAACCGAAGAGACGAAAAAAACAGTAGAAGATGCAAATATTGAGCTCAATACAGCCATGATCGCGCTTAATTCGCTCAGTGAAGAAGTTGTCTCTTTTGTCGCAATAGAAAATGAGCTCTCCAACGAACTTGCAGGTCTCAAAAGCAATGCAGATCAGGTAAAAGGTGTCCTTGGCGTTATCAAAGATATTGCGGAGCAAACAAATCTTCTCGCCCTAAACGCAGCCATAGAAGCGGCACGTGCAGGTGAGCATGGACGTGGATTTGCCGTTGTAGCGGATGAAGTGCGTAAACTTGCAGAGCGAACACAAAAAAGTCTTACAGAGATAGATATCAGCGTGAGCACTATCGTACAGTCTATCAATGATGTAAGTGACAAGATGCATGTTAACGCCAAAAATATAGAAAATCTCTCAAATGTATCCTATGATGTACAAAATAAGATTAATGCGACTTCGAGTGCAATAACACATTCAAGCAAAGTAGCAAACGACTCAAAAGAAGACAGTCTCAAAATGTCACAAAACCTCGAAGAGATCATACACGATATCGCTGAGATAGAGACACTCTCCACTGCCAACGGAACAAGTGTTCAGAGTATAGAGATAGACCTACAGCGACTTGTTCAAGTAGCCAAAGCACTCAAAACATCTATAGAAGAGTTCAAAAGCTAGATTGCCACTTCGCTCCTCGCAAAGACGAAATTCTCGTCACTGCGAGCGCAGCGTGGCAGTCTAAAAAACAGCTGTTACCTCTGCCCTCTTCGTACATTTTTCCCCGTATAGTTCTTTCTAAAACAACTTTGACATATACTGTACTTTGAGTTGAGTGGTAAAGGCGCTTCACAAATGCGGCATCTTTGGACAAAGCGGCTCTGTTGGAGTGAGTTTTCTATAAACTTATTGAGCGTATGTCTGGCTTTTTGAACAATGCCAACTTCCCCAAAATACTCCTTAAACCTATAACTGAGCCACAGATAAAGCGATATCTCTTTGACCATATCTTCCGCACGTAAGAGCTCCTCAGAGGTCTGGGCAAAGCTACCAACAAGCGCAGGTGGAGCATAAGGAACCGGTGTCTTTGTCTCCAAGTACGAAATATAACTCTCAAAAGTAGCGATAATATATGGAGATTTGAGAGTAAGCGGAGCGCAGGCAAGGTGATATTTCATAGCGATATCAAGATCATAATTATCCACTATCTTCGCCGCTTCAAGCATATCATCGAGGTTTGTCGCACGAAATGGTCCATCAAATTCCATATTTTCTACAAAGAACTTGAGTATCTCTTCGAGTGAATTTTCTTCAAGAATAGTGCTTACAAGCCTGACGTGTTCAAGGTTTGCCATCACTTTAAACGGCATTGTGATAGCTTTTGCTTCTTTGTAGAAATTCTTTTTGACAATTTTGAGCACATCAAAAGAGAGAGCTCCGACATATCCAGCTTCCTTCAAACCAAATCTACCAGCGCGACCTGAGATTTGATGCACTTCAGAGGCTTGAAGATCGCGAATAGTAACCCCATCAAACTTCTCTGCTTTAGAAAAAAGTATCGTCTCTATCGGCAAGTTCATACCCATAGCGATGGCGTCCGTTGCGATAAGAATTTCCGTCTCTTTTTCTCTAAAACGTCGCGCCTCTTCTCGTCTGACTTCTGGCGAGAGATTGCCGTAGATGACGCTGATTGTAAACTGCTTCGAGAAGTTTTGCTTGAGTTTGAGCACATCTTTACGACTAAATGCAATGATAGCAGTTCCACTTTTTACATCTTCTGGCTCCGTTGGGGCTTCTAAAAGTGACAGCGGTGTTTTTCTCTCAAAATCGATGATTTCAAGTTCTTCTCCAAGATACTCAGCGAGTGCTATGACAGCATCTTTTGCGTTTATAGAACCCGTCATAATGATCTCTTTTGCAGGTGCACCAATGATTGCGTTTGCCCATGCCCAGCCACGGTCACGGTCGTCTATCATCTGCACCTCATCGATGACACAAACATCCACATCCACTTCAAAGTTGAGCATCTCTATCGTTGAGCTGATATGTGTCGCATCTTCATCAAGCAGCTGCTCTTCGCCTGTGATAAGCGAAGCGGCTATGCCATTTTCACGCAGTGTCTCATAGCCCTCAAGTGCAAGTAAACGCAGAGGAGCTAGATAATATCCTGTATCTGCGTTTTGGAGTTTTTGCATCGCCTGATAGGTCTTTCCGCTGTTGGTCGGCCCAATATGCAAGATAAGCTTTCTGCGCATAGAACGTGCCAAAGGAAAAAGGTTTTTAAAGTCACGAATTGTGCGCGCAAGAAGTGCTTGGCGTTGCTTTTTAATAAGCAGATCATGAACATCTGCCACAAAAGCACGAAGAATCTTGCGGGAAGTCTTTGCGGAGATATTCAAAGACTTTGGAAGTAGATCTACTAAAAAGTGATAGACCTTTTTGTGCAGCTCTTCTTGCGAGAAGTGCAGCAGCATCGCATACGAACTACACTCATCTACTATCTCTTTGAGTGCCCCAGCAAAGTGCTCTTCATGCTCTTTTTTCGCCTCTGACAAAACTTTCTCAAAATCAAGCGGCTTTGCACTCCAGATAGTCTCCAAAAGTGACTCTAGTTCGATATGCAAATCCAGATGATAATGAAAATCTATCACCGAATAGGGTAAACGCACACTCTCGTTGATCTTTACCATAAGCTCTTGCTCATGCATGGTGAGCTCTATCACATCAAGCTTTGTCTCTATCAAACTCTTGAGTATCGCAGCCTTTATATAGGGATGACTTGTAGCGGTTTTGGGCGGAGATGAGCGAAGGGATGCGACTATCTCTTTGTCTGTGAGATAGGCATGAGGTTTTTGGATACTTGAGAGAAAGAGTTCTGTTTGCTTTTGTTTTTGAGCCACAAGCACTTCTTTATCTTCTGATACCTTTGCAATGATCTCTTCAAGAGTTGCGTTTTGAAGGTACTCATACTCATAAGGCTTGGTCGTGAGCGTGAGTATCTTGTGAAAAGTCTCATCAAATATCACATACTTGATAGAGGCATTAAACTCTAGCGCATCATCGATATCAAAAACGCCATCGAGCGCTTTTTGGAGTTTCTCTTTTTTGAGTTCATAACGGATATGTTTGAGTTTAGACTCCATCTTTTCTATAGTTATCTTCTTGCTTCTGACATCCATAAACGCATCAAACAAAAACGCAGCCTCCTCAGCAGAAGCATCAAGCTCTTGCAAAAGAGACTCTATCTTTTGGCTTCTATCTTGGTTGGGCTCTTTTGGCGTTGTCGATTTGTAGACCTTGCCATCACTCGCAAAAAAGTTAAGTATCTCTGCGCGAAGCTCTGTATCTGCATCACTCCAAAGCGTTCGTACACTCTTAAGTAGTGCTGCTTTAGAGTACTCCACATCATAAAGACCAAGCGTATGCATAAGCTCGCTGAGCGTCTCAGTGGATACTCGTTCAACCCCCATATCAAAGGGCTCATCATCAAAATACTGTCTTATTCTTTGGTTTATTTTACTATTTTTTTTATTTTTCTTTGCCATCTTGTATTGTAGCAAAAGGAGTTAAATTCTTCGGCCAAAATATTTTTTTAGCCAATTATTAACGAATAATAAACAAGTTCACCCATTAGTGTGATGTAAAGATTTTTTTATTTTCCTACAATGAGAGAGTATAAAAACACAAAATATTCTCTGCGAAAGACAGAGAAGCCTCTAAAGGGGGGACAAGATTATGAAAACAAAATTTACATACTCTATTATAACCGCTCTCGTGCTCTCAGGAGTGGCGATAATAGCTGGTTGTAGTAGCTCAGGTGGCTCGACTGATAGTACTGTCGATGGTGGTACAACTGCTGTGGCAACACAGGTTGGTACTTTCGTTGATGCTCGTGTTCAAGGACTAAGTTACAAAGGTGTTAAAAGCGGAACGACAAACATTGATGGAAATTATGACTTTCAAGGTAGCGAGAGGGTCACATTTGGACTAGGTCAAAGTTTAGTACTTGGAAGCTTAGTACCAAAAACTACTCCTGTATCGCCTCTAGACTTCTTTGACGGTACTGTAGACGCAGATGATACAAGAGTAAGCAATATCTTAAGATTACTTCAATCACTTGACGCGGACGGCAATACAAGCAACGGTATTACTATTACTTCTGATGGTATTGCTGCTCTTGAAGCAGCCTTGGTTCCAACTTATTTTCCAAGTTTAACTGATGTCAACATCAGTGTATTGGATGACCAAAACATAACAGATATTCTTACTGTTGTTGTTGATGGCAACTATTCTAATCTTGATGAAGTTGTAGATGCAAATGATTCGGTAGCGCACTTAGAAGATTCTCTTCCTAAACCACCACCATCACCTGTTATTAGTGGTACATTAAAGTGTGATAATGACGGTGTTTCTCCTGCTGAAGTTCCTTTTGCAGCAGATTTCAATGCTTCTCAAACACTAAAAAGAAATGTTTCATCAAAATCTGTAGAAGATGCAAACAGACAAAATCCGACTTCACATAACACTATAGAGCGTCTTGATGTGATTGTTCCTGAAAGAACGTCAGATGGTAACTTAACTGGTAGTGGCGTAAGTGTTCACCCGATTTTCGTAAACTACACACAACAAGTTGTTGGTGGTTATGAAATGGGAGATGGTAGTGCGGATATCGGTGATCCTACACATGTTGATGGTGTCTTTACGGCTGTATCTTTAGACAAAGGTACTACATGGAAAAACTACACTATCTCAGATACTTCAGATAAATCTTCTATGGAAGTAGTTTGGGATCTAGATAAAACAGCTACAAAAATAGAGTACCCAGGTCATGCGCAAAAACCGACGATGGCAGTTGAGGGAAATAATATCTTAGTAGCATGGAATGATAAATACTGTCCAAGTGGTAATCCATTTAATCTTACAGCCGTGACTACGGATACAAATACAAGTTATCCTGAAGACTTTTTTGCTATAAACGGCAAACAAAACTCTATCGACTATGCTGAAGCACAAGATGGTTCTCGTGTTGTAATGATTGCACCTAACGGCAAAGAAGTTTACGAAGTACCATTCTCATGCGTATGGACTGCAAGAGGTATTTTCGATCCAGTTACAGGAGAAGTTACTTGGCACGCACCTATGCAACTCACTACAGGAACAAGAGACTCCAACCATATTTGGATAGAGGGTTCTGCAGCAGGTTTTGCTATGACATGGCAAGAGGACACAGAAGGTCTTCGTGCAGGTAAAGGTGAAGGCCCAGGAGATGGATGGAGTGGTGCTACGACAAACCACGGCTCGGATATCTGGTACACATCTATCAAAATGACTCAGTTTGCTGAGACAAATAGTACAGATGAATTAGATACCACAAAACCTAAATCTAAATATAACTTTCACTATCCAATGCGTATAACAGATAACCAAAGCTGTTCTAACGATGATACAAAAGCATATTGTAAAAGCTTATGTAACACTTATGGATATGAAACATTTACTACAAATAACAATAAAGCAGACGATATCACTCGCTGTAATACTTACGATATAGATATGCTCACAGACACTACGGCCATACTTAACGGTGATACGGGAGCTTCGAGATCAGCACTTAAATTACTCGAAACAACCGAAGGTCAGACAGTAGTAGTTTTTGGATATGAAGAGACAAAAGGGCTCTCAGAAAGTGATCCTGGTGTGCCAGACCAAGAGAAAGGTGATAGCGAAACAATCATCGCTCTTGAAGGTAAATCTGTTTACTTTGAAAGCTTCTTATTTGATGCTATAGATGACTTTAATGCAACTGATCCGGATATCATCCAAAAAATGGCGATGCCTCTTGTGAGTGCAGGTAATATCATCAATGTGAAAGTACCTGATCAAAATACATCTGAGATGATTTATGAAAATGCTCGCCGTTTAGTTATTGGGGAACAGATTGATGCTTGTGATGCAGATAGATTTAACTTTGCGTTTATGTACAAACAGTCATTTGATACGCAGGGAGCTTCTTCAGATATGTTCATCCGTGTAAACAACGGCTTTACATATGGCTCATTTATAGCACTTGATGAGAGAAATGTGACCAATGTAAGCGCTCAAAAAGCAGTAGTTGTTGAAAATATCGTGGACTATAATGTATCTTGGACTGAGGCAAATCTTGATGACAATACATATGAAAACCCTAATGACAATACATTCTCTCCTCGTATCTTTTTAAGAGGAAATGCTATCTATACAGGATTTGAATATACGCCAAATGATGTAAAAACATCTCAAGAAAATATGCCGAGCAATTTCCACACGCATATTTATACAGGAACTACTTGGTTACCACCTCAAAATGTGACGATGGTTACAAAAGGTGGCTCTACTACAGTGGATGCAAGATTTTTTGGAACAGGAGAAGGTATCAATAGTGGATTGCCGTCTGATCAAAGTAACCCAAATGTACTTTTTGTAACATGGGGCGAAATTGACTGGATCAACAATGAAGATCATGACTTAGGTAAAGCGGAAAGTAACCTTTACTACAAACGTGCTCTTTATGTGGATGGAGTTTGGAACTGGGATGCAAACGCATCGATGCTAGCTGCAAGAGACGGCGCTGTTCTCCAAGAAAAAGAAGTTGAAAGCTACGCATCTCCAGATGGTAAAACTATCTACAATGTTTGGCTACAAGAATCAGAAGAGTATAATCAATCTGATCCTTTCAGCGGTCTTGACAGCTGGTTTGGACGAGTAGATTTCAATATCTCCAATATTGTTGCTCCTTAGTAAGGTTGCACTCTAAAATATCTACTCTTTGAGTGGAGGTCTGATAGACGACCTCCTGCTCACATCTACGGATGTGGGCTTTTTTATTTCCTCCAAAAACTTTTTCTCTTCACTTTTTCACTCAATTTTATTCATTTAAGTTATAATCTTTAACAGCTAATATCAAAAGGTTGCTCTTATGAAATACATTAAATTTTTTAACACCCTCACAATTTCTGATGTCCCTTCCGTCGGTGGAAAAAACGCTTCGCTAGGTGAGATGTACCAAAATCTCACGCCAAAAGGCATTCTTATTCCCAATGGTTTTGCTACGACGAGTGAGGCATATTGGCTTTTACTTGAAGAAAACGGCATCAAGGAGAGCATACAAACGCTACTCAAAACACTTGATATTTCTGATAGTGCAAACCTACAAAAACGCGGCGCCGAAATCCGTGAAATTCTCTTAAACGCAAGCTTGCCAAAATCCTTACAAGAGGAACTTTTACTAGCCTACAGAACATTGTCCCAACAATATAAAAGTGACGCTATCGATGTAGCCGTACGCTCCTCTGCAACTGCGGAAGATCTACCTGATGCCTCATTTGCGGGACAACAAGAGAGCTTTTTAAATGTCAAAGGCGAGGAAGAGTTGCTTGCGTGTATCAAAAAATGCTTTGCTTCACTCTTTACAGACAGAGCTATCAGCTACCGAACTTCCCGTAAGTTTGACCATATGAAAGTCGCCCTTTCTATTGGTGTGCAAAAAATGGTGCGAAGCGATGGGGCATCCAGCGGTGTTATGTTCAGTATCGACACTGAAAGCGGTTGCGAGAACCTCATTCTCATCAACTCTATCTGGGGGCTTGGTGAAAATATCGTCAGTGGTCACGTAAACGCAGATGAGTTTTTTGTCTTCAAACCAACACTCAAGCAAGGCTTTAAGAGCATCCTCAAGCACGCTCTTGGAAGCAAGAAAGAGAGAATGATCTACAGTGATGAGGGAGGACGAACAAAAAATATACCCACAACACAAGAAGAGCAAAATAGTTTTTCTCTCTCTGATGCAGAGGTACTTGCACTCGCCAAGCAGGCAGATATCATTGCCTTACACTACAAACGTCCTATGGATATCGAGTGGGCAAAAGACGCAGATGATGGAAAGCTCTATATCGTTCAGGCAAGACCTGAGACCGTACAAAGTCAGCGCTTAGGAGAAGTGAGTTTCACCAAGTACACGTTGCGTAACCAAGAAGAGGCAAAACTTCTCACCTCAGGACGTGCTGTCGGAGGTAAGATAGGCAGCGGCAGAGTGAATATCATCCATGACACATCAGAGTTTAAAAACTTTGTCAAAGGAGATATCCTTGTCGCTGATACGACCAACCCCGACTGGGAACCTATCATGAAGCAAGCTTCTGCAGTCGTGACAAGCAGAGGTAGCAGAACCTGTCATGCAGCTATCGTGGCACGCGAGATAGGTGTACCAGCAGTTGTTGGATGCACAAACGCAAGCGAAGTGTTGCATCAAGGGCAAGAAGTGACTGTGAGTTGTGCGGAAGGAGATGAAGGTCATATCTACGCAGGCATACTTGCGTTTGATACAAAAACGCAGGATATGCGTGAACTCAAACCAACGAAGACCAAACTCTATATGAATATAGGCAATCCTGCCGAGGCCTTTAACTTTGCCAAAATACCAAATGACGGTGTCGGTCTTGCGCGCATGGAGTTTATCATGGGCAACTCTATCAAAGCACATCCCATGGCGCTTGTTGATCTCTATAAAGGCAAACATGTAAGTGATGAAGAGGTGATAGTTGCGTTTATCAAAGGGTACGAAGATAGCAAAGAGTTTTTCCTGCAAAAACTCAGCGAAGGAGTAGCTACTATAGCCGCTGCGTTTTATCCAAAACCCGTCATCATCCGTACAAGTGACTTTAAGAGTAACGAGTACAGAAATATGCCCGGCGGTGCGATCTATGAAGCCGAAGAGGAGAATCCAATGATAGGCTTCAGGGGTGCGAGCCGTTATTATGATGCAAGCTACAAAGAGGCCTTTGAGTGGGAGTGTCAAGCACTCAAGCGAGTCCGCGATACGATGGGCTTTAGCAATGTCACGATAATGCTTCCTTTTGTAAGAACGCCTGAGGAGGGTAAAAAAGTGATTGAGATCATGCAAACGCAAGGGCTTGTCCAGGGTGAAAATGGACTTCAAATCTACGCAATGTGTGAGATACCTGCCAATGTCATCCTTGCAGATAAGTTTTTAGAACTCTTTGATGGCTACTCTATCGGCTCAAATGACCTAACCCAACTCACGCTTGGAGTCGATAGAGAGAGTGCTCGAATAGCGCATATATTTGATGAACGTAACGAAGCAGTCAAACGCATGCTTCATATGGCGATACAGGCGTGCAAAGAAAAAGGCAAATACATAGGCATCTGTGGTCAAGCGCCCTCAGACTATCCAGAAATCACAGAGTTTTTGGTACGAGAGGGGATAGACTCCATCTCGCTCAACCCTGACTCAATCTTCAATATGCACACCCTTGTCACGGAGCTTGAAAAGTAATACCCTAGATTGCCGCGTCACTTCGTTCCTCGTAATGACTGCGTTTATCACTGCGAGCGCAGCGCGGCAGTCTCTTTTAGTAACTCTATTTCTCTTTCTCTTTTTTGGTGATATAGATCATAAACGCAAGCGAAACGATAAACATCGATGTTCCAGTCATCAGATAAAGGGCATTGATCATCTTGTCGTAGTTCTCTATCGCTATTTTGAAAACGACCATCAATGTTTCAATAGAGAGCGCGATGAGGATGGTAACTAGGAACTTTGTTAACGTTTTGATCTCTATTTTTGAGTCTTTGACGTAACTTTTAAAATAGACTTCTTGTTCAAGTATCGTCTTAGCAAGGTCAAAGATTGCAAGTCCCAATGTCGCGGCAATAATAGGCTTGAAAATCGTATCGATACTGAGCTTCGCGTCCATAATGTTATAAAAAAAGTCATGCCCTGCATAAAAGATAGCAACACCTGAGAGAAACATCATAAAATACCCTGCTAAGAGATAAAATGTTCTTGTAATAGAGCTAAAAACCTTGTGCTTTTCTATCAGTCCCAATCTCTCAAGTATCACCTCAAGCTGTAGATCCATAAAGATAATCTCTGAGCCCTCTTTTTTGGAGACCGTAATACATACATTTGATGTCGCGGCACTTTGATAGGGCTGTGCAAACGCAAAACCACTTTCTCTTATATTGAGACGATCAAGGAGATAGCTTCTATCTTTTCCTTTTTCGCCTTCATCTACTTTATATCTATAGATGTTCGCTGAGAGCTGTTCATGTGTCTTACTGCTCACGATATAGATGAGCTCTAAAGAGGGAAAAGTCTTATAAAGTTTCTTATATCTCTCATCCTCTGGGTCATACAAAGCACCCACACTATCAAGTGTCTCTTCGAGAAAAGATTCTATTTTTTCCTGATGCTTTGTAAAAATTTCTATATATTCTTTCATTGTATTACTCCTAAACGTATAGGAAAATTATATCCCTTGCGCTTTGCTCTGGCTGTATAGAGATGATTAAATTTTATACTGCAATACTTTTTTAAGTCAAAGCGCAATACAATTGAAAAAACAAAGGAGAGTGCATGTTGGTATGTGACTGTAACGAGATCGAGTATGATGCAATAAAAGAGGCTGTCAAAAAACATGGTGATAATATAGACGCTATCATGGAAGAGACAGACGCGGGAACTGTCTGTGGATGTTGTCAGGAAGAGGATTGTGACAAAGTAGAGCTGCCACTGCCTCTTGCTATCAAAAAAGCGCTTGCAGAGTTAGCCTAAAAAGCCAACTCTCTAGCCCTTTCGAGGGATTTTTTCATCTAGCTACTGCGTTTGACTTTAATAATGGAAAATTATTATCCCTTAAATATATCTTTGCTAAAATTCCGTCCATGAAACGCAATCTGATATTTTCCATACTTTTTATCATTGCCACTATGTTTACCGCTCTGCATGAGCTCGGACATATCCAAAACCATGACAGTAGTTCATGTCAAATATGTATCGTAGATAACCACTCTGTCTCATTTGACCTTATCACCGATTTTCAAGAAAATGAAATTTTGCATTTTGATGCTATTGCCACAGATACTTTTCGCGCACTGTTCCAAAAATCACTCAAAAACTATCATTCTCGCGCACCACCGCAACACTCCTAAATCTCAAAAAAACAAACAATTTTACAAATACAAAAAAATATATCATTTAGGATACCTATGAAAAAAATACTACTCGCAACTGCGCTATGCGCAACTTTAATCCATGCTGCTGACGTACTTCCAGTTGAAAAAAGAACGTTTGAACAATCAAAATATATCCCTGATATCTCCCTAGTCATGGATGCTTCATATGTAAGCAGAAGTGTGAGTGATGATGCAATCGCGCACTTAGAAGTTCCAGGCGTCGTGCATGGACTTCTTGGCTCTCATGCACACGGTGAACACGCGCACTCTACTTATAACGCAGAAAATGGTTTCAACCTCAACTACGCAGAACTCGTTCTCTCAAGCTCAGTCGATCCTTTTTTTACGATGGACGGTATCTTTCACTTCTCACCAAACGGTGTAGCCATAGAAGAGCTTTACTTTACTTCGACTGCTTTGGGCAATGGTCTTCGGGCCAAAGGAGGAAAATTCAACTCAAACTTTGGTTATCTCAACGAGCAACACCACCACGCATGGGATTTTGCTGATATGCCTTTGGTCTATGAAGCCTTTTTAGGGATGCACGGTATCAACGAAACAGGTCTGCAAATCCAATGGACCGCACCGACTTCAACATACCTTATGTTCGGTGCTGAAGTGCTTCAGGGGGACAATGAGCAGATGTTTGGTAACAGTACAATCGACCTTACTGCTATAAACGCAGCTGCTGACCCAGCCCAAGCAGAATACGAAAAAGCTCCTTCAATGTTTGTAGGCTATATCAAAACCTCTTTTGACATCGAAGATACGACTATACTTGCAGGTCTCTCGTACGCACAAGGAAGCTCTCGCATAGACCACACTGAAGATGATGAAAACAAACATGCTTTTTCGGGTGATAGCAAACTCTATGGTGCTGACCTTGTCATCAAACACTCTTTTGACTCTTACAGCTCACTCAAATGGCAAAGTGAATACCTCTATAGAGATATGGACGGTGTACAATATGCAAACAATGTTAGTGACGTTTTTGTAAGTCCAGATATGGCAAAAAAACAAGCAGGACTCTACAGCCAACTTATCTACGCGTATGACAGAAGCTGGAGAACAGGTATCAGATATGACGCTTTCATCCAAAACGATGTAGAGAAAGACGGTGTGACAGTTGCACAACCAAGCGGCCTTGAAAAATACTCAGTCATGGCAGAGTACTCCACAAGTGAGTTCGCAAGATTTAGACTTCAGTACGACCACAACAACGCGATGTTTGATGAAGCTGGCCAAAGACAAAGTATAGATTCTGTGATTCTTCAAGCAAACATCTCTATCGGTGCGCATGGAGCACACAGTTTTTAAGGAACTTTTATGAAGCATTTTTTACTTTTTCTCTTGCTGCCGCTCACACTTTTAGCGCACATGAATATCGCAGTGAGCTATCCCTATATCGGGGCTATCACAAAAGCTATTGGCGGCGACCATGTCGATACAGTTGTGCTTGCAAAAGGAAATTGGGATCCGCACTTTGTAGTGCCGCGTCCTTCGCTTATCGCAAAAATGCGTAGTGCTGATGCGCTTATCATGAATGGAGGGCAGCTTGAAATCGGTTGGTTGCCTCCGCTTATCAACAGAGCGGCAAACCCTAAAACGCAGACAAACGCAAAGAGCTTTTTAAATCTTTCGCACAATGTTGTCCTGCTTCATAAACCGCAAAATGTTGATAGAAGTGGCGGAGATGTCCATCCTGATGGCAATCCGCACTTTCACCTTAACCCAGCGAATATTTTAGTGCTTGCAAAGCGTATCGAAGAGTTTTTGATCTCTCTAGATGGTGAGCACAGAACAATCTATGAAGATAACTACGCTGCGTTTAGTGCAGAGTGGACAAAAAACATGGAAGTTTGGAAAGATACTATGGCAGATAAACGCGGTAAAAAAGTGATCCAATATCATGACAATCTTGCCTATTTTAACGATGCTTACGGACTTCAAAGTGTGGGAACAATAGAACCACTTCCCGGCATTCCGCCAAGTTCACGTCATACGCTCGAACTGATACAACTTATAGAGAGAGAAAAACCGTGTTGTGTCTTGCACGATGTCTACCACTCGACAAAAACGGCAGAGTTTATCTCAGAAAAAACAGGAATAAAAGTCATCCTTATGCCACACGATATCGGTGCACTCGAGAGTATAGAAGATCTGAAATCTCTCTTTGATTATCTCACAGGTGCTATAAAATGATAGATATACTCCTCGTCCCCATCGCTCTTGTCATCATCCTTGTGATGATGCATGCATGGTTTGGTGAGAGAATTTTGCAAAAAGGCATCATCTTCACAGACCTTGCCATCGCACAGTTTGCAGCCCTTGGCTCTGCTGTCTCTCTTGGCTATTTTCACTCAGAATATTTTTATCTTCTCACCCTCTCTTTTGCCCTTATGAGCGCCTTTCTTATCGCTCTTGCATCGCAAAGAAATATCAAGCTCGAAGCTTTTATCGGGCTTTTATATGTTTTGGGTGCGAGTGGCATCATGATGGTCTTATCACACTCAGCAGAAGGAATGGAGCACTTCAAGTCTCTGCTTGCAAGTGATATCCTCTTTACCCCTATGGATGAAGTGATCAAAAGTGGACTTATCTACGCAGCTATTGCGTTTATCCTTTGGAAAATCTATCCTAGAACACAAGGCTTTGTAAAAGAGCTTCTATTCTTCTCTTTGCTGGCACTTACAGTCACATCTTCTGTGCAGTTAGCTGGTGTGTTAGTCGTGTTTGTTTTACTTATAGCCCCTGCACTCGTGGCACTTTCACTTGACTTTACAAACAAAATACTCACAAGTTATCTCTTTGGATGGTTTTTTAGTATCGCTGCGATTATCGCTTCGTTTTATTTTGACCTACCAACTGGATATACCATCGTCTTCTTTGGAGCCTCTTTGAGTGCGACCATCGTTTTACTCACATCAAATAAGGAACAAATAGTATGAGATTTCTTCTCTTTCTTTGTTTGACAAGCTATGCCTTTGCTGAGCCGATACACTCAAGTATTACAACATATTATGAAAATTTAGAATTTAAAAATTCAAAACAAAAAACTGACGGAAGTGTTCTGGGCTTTGGCGGCGATATCCATGTGGATAATTCTGAGTACAGATTTGTCTATGAACATACCGATACCAACACTTTTCAACCTCCCCTCAAAGATGACTTACATGTTGATAAACTTTTCTTGCGTTACGGTTACGACTTCAAAAATGGCCTACATGCAAATATTAACTATATCAATGTCCTCCATGACAATATAGTACCAACAGCACATGGGCAGTCCTATGGAGCTGGTCTTGGCTACGATATCACGCCAAAACTCTCTGCAAACTTCACGCAGTTTTACACAGACTATAAAGATTTTGATGTCTACCAAAGTGATATAAAATTTGACTATAAAACGCAGCTTGATGATATCAAGATGAAGTTTACAAGTATCACGCATATCATACATCTCAAAGATTATGAAACAAATCCTCTGAGTAAAAACGCAGATGAGGATTATATCTCCTCTGGTCTGAAGTTTCATGGTCACTACGAAAGCTACCATCTTGGAGCCGCTGCATATTATGGCAAAAGACTCTTTGCGATAATGGATGATGGATTTAAACTCCAACACCACGCTATGGAGTTTGATAGAACCTATGCTGTAGGTTTTGGAAAATCATTTACACCATCATGGATAGCACGTGTGCAGTATGTTTTCCAAAGAGCTGAGGAGATCCCCTACCACAACAAAAACGTAGAAGTAGAGAACCTCAAGCTTATCCTCAACTACAAGTTTTAGAGAAAAAGAGAAGCCTAAAAGCTTCATCTTTTGCTCTAAAGAGCACACTTCAATTTACACTCAAAATTTTTTCCTATAATTTTACAAATATACAGAAGGTCTCACAATGCAGTATCCAAACGAATGGACACAAAAAGAGTATTTACAGCATAAAGCCAAGCTAGAAAAAGAGGGTGTGAAAGTCGTCCTTATCGATACTATCCTCTCTCCCATCGAAAAAGCAAATTCAACAACCTACAACCCACATGAACTGAAAAACTATCCCGATGGGAGTGTTTTCGTCTTTTACTGCGATAGCGGCAAAGCCACACTTGATAGACTCAGAGAGTACAAAGAGAAATTTCCAACAATGCACTGCATCTCGCTCAAAGGCGGGAGGGGTTACTGGAGAAAAAATATGATGTTATTGGACGAAGATGCACTCTGAACATGCAAAATGCCTCGAAGAATTTATGCTCTGTCTTGAAGAGAAACGCTATTACGACGCACATGAAGCCCTTGAAGCGCTCTGGTTTCCTCGCCGTTTTGAAAAAGATCCTGAGATGGATCTGCTCAAAGGTTTTATCAATGCTTCTGTCTCTTTTGAGCTTATCAAACGCTCTCGCGAAGAGCCAAGCAAACGCGCATGGAAAAACTATCTCAAATATAGACCGCTACTTTATAAAATCAACTCAGAGCATACAAATACCTATCACACCATTAGCAGATATCTCGACACCCTTTACAACTTAAAACGCGTCTAAGCACTTCATCTTGTTACGATTTACTGCTATAATTCCGCCAAAAAAAGGATGCCTATGGATGCAATAGCCCAAACGCAAGAAGTCGCACAAGTTGCTACGACGACTGTAAACAAATACACCCAAGTCGCAATGGACTATGCAAGTGAGTATGGACTTAAACTTTTAGGTGCTCTTCTCATCTTCATCATTGGAAAATGGATTGTCAAAAAGATAGTCAAAATCATTCGTGCATTTATGCATAAAGCAAAAGTTGACCAAACACTTTTAGAATTTGGCTCAAGCCTTGTCTATTTCCTTCTTTTGCTGATGGTTATCATGGCTTCACTGAATGCTTTGGGTGTCAATACTACCTCTTTTATAGCTGTTTTAGGTGCGGCTTCTTTAGCTGTTGGTCTTGCACTTCAAGGGACACTTGCAAATATTGGAGCTGCTGTTCTCATCATAGTTTTTCGTCCTTTTCAAGTCGGTGACGTCATCGAAGCAGCAGGAGCAACGGGAAAAGTCAGCAATATCAACCTCTTCTCCACCATCATAACACCTGCGGATAACAGAGCTATCATTATTCCAAACTCTGCTATTATCAGTGGAAATATTACTAACTTCTCCAGCCAAGGGCAACGTCGTGTTGATCTTACTTTTGGCATAGGGTATGGAGATGATCTCAAACTCGCGAAAGAAACACTTATGGAGATTATCACAGCCGATGAAAGAGTCCTGCAAGATCCTGCACCTTTTGTCGCAGTAAGTGCGCTTGCAGATAGCAGCGTCAACTTCACTGTACGCTCTTGGGTGAAGACGGATGATTATTGGGATGTCTATTTCAGTGTCACAGAAAAAGTAAAACTGACCTTTGATGAGAGAGGGATATCTATCCCCTATCCTCAAATGGATGTTCATCAAAAACAATAAAACTTACAAAGGAAAACAATGAAAAAATTACTACTACTCTCTTTGGCTACAGCATCATTTTTGATGGCTGCAGAACAAAGTGACACATTTATCAGCCACTCAGAACTTGGATTTAACAAAACAAGTGGAAATACAGATACCACTACGCTCAACCTAGACGGAAAAGCGGAAAAAAACTTGGGCAAACATGCATTTACAGCTTCTATCGACGGCCAATATGCAGAAAATAACGGCGTAGAGTCGAAAAATAAATTTGTTGCAGAACTCAACTACGATTATGCACTTACAGATAGACTTGACTTCAACTATCTTGCAGGGTATAAAGACGATAAATTCTCGCGTTTTGACTACCAAATCTATACTGGACCAGGTGCGAAATACCTTGTTTTCAAAGATGATATTCATAAACTTACAGTAGACGGAAACTTACTCTATGCAAAAGATTCTATTGCAAGAGTAAACTATGACGCAGCTGGAGATATTATCAAATATCCAAACGCAGATGATATAGCAACAGTGACATATGATCCAAGTTATACTGAATCATACGCGGCATACAGACTCAAGGGTGTCTATGAAAGACAACTTTTAGAAAATCTCAAATTTGGCCAAGAGCTCAGCTATAGAAGTTCATTCAAAGATCAAAGTAACTTCTTTGTTTACTCTAAAACAGGTCTCTCAACGAAACTCTCTACACTATTTTCAGCAGGCATGAGCTATAAAATTGATTACGTAAACCTTCCAGGAGACAAAGAGAAATCAGATACGACACTTACTGCCAATCTGATTATGGATTACTAAAAATAATCCATAAATTCCGAAGCATTTCGGTGCTTCGATCCTTCTGATTCTCCTTGTATCTCTAAAAGTTTTCTCTTCTATTATTTTTTATTATACAAATTAAGCTCTCAAGAAGTACCAATACACTACAATTGTTTTTTATTATTAATTACAAAAAAAGAAGTTTCTCTTATGTTAAAATTTATACTTTTATTCTTTCTCTCCA
The DNA here is from genome assembly GCA_028687935.1 of Sulfurimonas sp. GTDB lineage: Bacteria > Campylobacterota > Campylobacteria > Campylobacterales > Sulfurimonadaceae > Sulfurimonas. Next base: position 112,309 of record JAQTZE010000003.1, on the reverse strand, counting down.
TCAAGCTTCTCCTTGCAGATATTGAGCTTCCGAGTGCCTTTACGCCTGATTTGACACAAAACACCACTCTTTCGCAAGAGCCACACTTTCCGCTCAAGCCTGATTTGCTTCTCTGCAAGCGCTTTAAAGAAGTGAAAAAAAATCCTCTTTTTTTAGGACTCCAAAGCACTACAGAATCAAAACTATTTTATACGAATTATTGTAAAGATGAGAATTTTCTTGCCTGGTTTGATCCTTCTCTCACCCTTAGCCAACAGGCATATGAGCTTATAGATTCGGTCGAACACTCTTATGATCAAGGCTTCAATCCGCAGCGATATCATCACAAAATGATACTTAACTATGTTCAAAAAATCGAACTCGCTAGCTTTGTGAGTGAGAATGAAAAATATGAGACTTATATCCGTCTAGACTTTCTACTCACAGATGCTTATCTCTCTCTGGCAAAAGAACTTTATTATGGATTTACAGACTGGAAAATCTTCCAGTCACTCAAAATAGAAGAAGACAATGATGAGGATACAGAAAAAAAATTCGAGTGGGATAAAACGAATAAAACACTCTTAAACACTCCAAAATATCTTATGAGCAACCTCAAACAAAACACTATAGCTTCTTCCCTTGTAGCCTTGCGTCCTGATTTTTCTGAGTATGATCGTTTGGTAACATCGCTGAAGTTTTACAGAGATCTCAATACAAGAGGTGGATGGGAGAGTGTTCCTTATGGGCCTACGATTCGTCTCAACCAAAGCGATGAGAGACTTGGGCTGATAAAGATGCGGCTCTATATCACAGGTGATCTCAAAGAGATCAGATCGCCAGAAAACACGTTCTATAATGAAGAAGAGCTCATTGAAGCCATCAAAACATTTCAGGGGCGCTACGGTTTAGATACGGATGGAATCATTGGAAATAAAACGATTACTGCTTTAAATATTCCATCATCCAAAATCGTTCAAAAAATTATCTTAAATCTCGAAAGATTCCGATGGCTCAATACTGGTATGGAAAAAGCCGCTGGATATATCAGCATCAATATTCCCTCTTTTACAATGCAAGTATTTGAACAAGGTAATGAAGTCATTTCGATGAAAATCATTGTAGGAAAGAAAGAGAGACCAACGCCAATACTCAATAGCAAACTCTCTTATGCTGTCTTAAATCCCTCATGGACTGCACCACAAACTATTGTAAAAGAAGATATCTTGGCCAAGGATAATATGGGGGAATATCTTTCAAGCCATAATATGAAAATTTATAACACAAGCGATGATGGAATAACAGATGTCAATCCCGATGATGTAAACTGGAGTGAATATGCTGATAGAGAACATATTCCATTCACCTTTAAAGCAGATAGTGGCACAGCCAATCCTCTTGGAGTTGTAAAGTTTATCTTTAACAACAAATATTCCGTCTATATGCATGATACAAATCAACCCTATTTATTTCAAAACAACTATCGAGCATTAAGTTCTGGTTGCGTTCGATTGAAAGAACCGATGAAACTTTTAAGTTATCTTTTAGAAAAAAAAGATAATATAATTGTACAAGAGACTATAAAAGAGCTCTCTCAGGATAAGGTATTGCAGCTCAAAAAGAAGCTTCCAGTTGTCATTCGATACATGACAGCGGAGGTTGACGCAAAAAACAGAGTCTATTTTTATGATGATGTTTATGGCTATGATGCACGTCATCTACTCGCCATAAAAGATGGTCATAGTATGCTCTAATGGATAAAAGGAACTAATTGTGAATAGCAAAGCAGGAATAATAAGCAGAAGAGATTTTTTAAAGAGTTCATGTGCCTTATGTTTAGGCTCTCTCATAGTGCCAAAATCCCTTTTTGCTCAAACAAAAGCACCTACTACAAAGAGTCTGAAACTTTTTAATATCAATACAAGAAAACACCTCAGCGTTACCTATTACAAAAACGGAAAATATAGTGAAAAAGCACTCTTAGATATCAGTAAGATCATGGCAGACAGAAGATCAGGTGATATGGTCGATATGGATGTAGCGCTCTTAGATACACTCTACTCCATACAAAAACTCTCTAACTCCAAAGAACCAATGACTATCATATGTGGCTACCGTTCACTCGGTACAAACAAAAAACTCACCCACTCAAAAAAAGGGGTAGCGAAAAATAGTTATCATACACTTGGACAAGCAGCTGATATCAAAATCTCTGGCATACCGCTCAAACGCATCAAACAGATAGCAGAGTCGTTAAACGCAGGTGGCGTTGGCTACTATCCTAAATCAGGCTTTGTCCACGTCGATGTCGGACCAGCAAGAAGCTGGCACGGATAACTACTTCACGACAATCTTTGAGCTGATTTTTAGTTCTAACTTTTTATCCAATCGTTTTTCCAAATTCTCTTTAACTGCAGTGAAATCTCCATTGCTCAGAGCATTCGAAGCAATCGTCTCTACATCTGCCACAATCACATCTTCTTGAATCTCAATATCACGAATCAAAAGCTCCACATCTTTATCATGAATCTTTATCATTTTCACGCTTTTGAGCGTTTTCATGTAGTTATTTTTCTCTACCATTTTGTAAAAAGAGAGGAGCAGAGGCAGGGTGATGATTACGAGCAGTGCACTTGTATAGTAAAGTCCTTTTTTTCCTCGTGATATTGGGGCATATCCCAGTACGACAAAAGTAAGTGCGGCACTGAGCGTTATCCCAATAAGGTTGGTTGTAAAGAGCAAGAAAGAGCCATAGATCACATCCCAGTTACCAAGCCCTATACCGATTCCTGTCACACTCAAAGGGGGCACAAGCGCTACGGCGATAGCAACGCCTGCTAGAGATTTTGCAACCTCCTCTTTAGAGTTTGCATAGGCTCCAGCGATGCCTGAGAAGATCGCTACGAGCAGGTCAAGAAGATTTGGATGTACTCTGCCCTGCATCTCTTGGGTAATCTGCTCAAGAGGTATGATAAGCGTATAAACGCAAGAGAAAAGCAGTGCCATAAAGACACCGATGATAAGCGAACGAATACTATTATTGACAAGGGTCTTTTCTGAACGCACGATACCCATTGACAAGGAGATGATAGGTGCCATAAGCGGAGCCAAAATCATCGCACCGATGATAACCGGAGCAGAATTTGCAAAAAGTCCCGTCGTAGCCAAGAGGGTGCTGAGTATCATAAGAGTCAGATAGACATAAGAAAAACGCGCACTCTCTTTGAGTGATAAGAAAAGTTCTTTAAACTCCTCTTCACTCGCTTTTTTAAACAGAGGAATCTTCCCATCTACAAGCACAGAACTCATCTCCGTTGCGGGTAATGTACTGAGTTTAATCAAATCTTTTTCTTCAACTAGCTCTTGTTCTTTCTTGACCTGTTCTATAAGTGTGCGTCCAAGATGTACCTTGATAGCATCGGGTTTCACGATAATATCCACCTCTTTTGCGCAGAGTAGAGAACCGTCCAACATATACTCTATCGGGCTGTTAGCCGTAATTTTAAGTGTTGATGATTTGATAAAACCCAAACTTTTTGGTAAAGAGTGCAGAGATATTCTCTGGCTTACAAAGATAGATACAAGATAGACGATATAAGATAAAATGGAAGTAGGCGCCAAGATAAATGCATTAAGTTTCCCATCATGTATAGAGAGGGTATCGCTAATCGTGGATCTTTCCATTGTGAGAGAGTGCTCAAGTACAGTTATTCCCGAAGCGGCTGTTTGGATTTTGTGTTCGCTTGAAGTCTCGAGTGTGTAGAGCTTGAACTTTATCTCTGTAAGATTTTTCAAAAATATAAACATCTTCTCAAAAATATTTTTCTCATCAAAATCAACTCTATTCATCCCGTGCATATCCCCAATACTGACACGGTTAAATGCGATATGCTCGTTACAGAGTAAAAGATCTACTTCACTTATTAACTCTACATTAAACGCATCATCTACCGCCTCAAAAAGATCTTTAGAGATGCCGTAATTTTTCATAGAAATTGGCGCTTGAGTGTTTGGAAGGATCGCGAGAGAGAGCCCTTTATTCAGATGATTGTGAAAGAATACCTTGATCTCTTCATCATAAAGAAAAAGCAAAAAAAGCGTATTCCCCTCTATCACTTCAAATATTTCAGAGTGTGAATGAATCTCTATCTGCGCCTCATAATGCTCTTTGATATAAGGAATTAAACCTTCAAAAAGCGGATCGCTTTGTAGTTCATCGACAATTATTTTGACATGTTTATACATTTAGGGGAACCTCTTTTAAATGAACATCCATTTGTGGAAATGGTATAGCGATAGCGTGTTTGTAGAGAAGTTCATAGACTCTCATCAAATAGATAGAGTTGTTGGTTCGGAGTTTTTTCGTATTTTCACCCTCTACCCAGAGGACAAGCTCAAAATCCACACTGCTTGGGCCCATTCCTACCATCCAGAGTTTTGGCGCAAACTCTGCTCGTTTTATATGAGGCAAGCTCTCATCAGCACTGATCTCATCCAAAATTGCGCTTCGTACCTGTGCGACAGTAGTGCCGTATGCCACACCAAAAGGGACACGCAGACGTGTTACTTCATTGTTGAGGGTAAGGTTTGTGACACTATTTTGGATAAAGTCAGAGTTTGGCACGATGATATCTATCTCTTCGTTTGTTGTGATTATAGTCGCACGCAGACGTATCTCACGCACTGTTCCGCGGATACCGCTTGCGAGTTCTACATAATCACCTACCGTGATAGTCTTTTCAAACATCAAGATAATCCCTGAAATAAAGTTTGAGACGATATTTTGCAGACCAAAACCTATACCTACAGAAAGTGCTCCTGCGACAACTGCCAAAGAGGAGAGATTGAGTCCCGCTGCGTTTAAAGTGATGGCGAAGGTCACAAATATTATAAAGTAGTAGCCAAGATTTCCAAGGAGAGTCCGTGTTGCTATAGATATCTTCTCCGACATTTTTGTCGAGTTGATAATCTTATATTTATACACCCATGCAATAGTCAAACCGACAATCAAAATCATCAAGATACGCAAGATAAATATAAGTGTAATAGCTTTGTTGTCGATAGTCACAAAAGTATAATCGAGTATCTCTTGCGCGAACAGCTCTATAGACGCCAAAAAAAATAAAAATATGCTGTTTTTCATAGTTACTCCAAAAATGGCATTTTACCCAATTTCATCCCTTGATGCGGCATCTCTGCTCCATAGAGTGATAAAGATAAACGCAGCCAAGGCTACAAACGCAGCGACGAGAAAGATACTCTGAGGAAAATAGTCATAAAGATAGCCAAAAATCAGCGCTCCGATAAGGCCGCCTAGCCCATAGGTCAGTCCTGAGAAAAACTGTTGAGCAAGTACTTTATTGGCATAAATCTGATGCAAATAGCTAATAGATGCCGAATAAAATAGAGCAAAACTCAGGGCATGAAGCGACTGAGTAAAGAAGAGAATTGCAAGATCTGTGGGATAAAGATAGACCAAAAACCATCGTACTACAGCCGAGAAGGTGGTGATTTGCAAAAGCAGCACAAGGTTCAAACGCAGTAAGCGACCTTGAAAAAAGAGCATCATAATCTCCACCAAAACACCAAAAGTCCAAAGGTAGATAGTCATATCCAGAGTAATACCGTGATCGGTCTCATAGATGGTAAAGAAGTTATAAAACGCACCAAAACTCACCTGCATAAGAATAAGTCCAATCCATAGTTTGTAGTCGGCTACAAAGGTAATATCGTTGGGGATTTTCTCTTTTTTGAGTGCTTTTTTATTCACATCTTTTGCGATGAAAAACGCTAAAACTGCAGTCAAAAAGACAAAGCTCATCATATAATAGAGTGCTATTTCTGCGGAACTTAAAAACTTGACCAACAAAAGTGCCACAAATACGAAACCTATTGAACCATAAAGGCGTACTTTTCCATATCCCTCTTTTTTGACCACCTCAAGAGCGATGACTTCGACATAAGGAAGGATAAGACTCATTCCGACACTGAGCATGATATTGGCGAAAAAAAGTCCCCAAAAATTATGCAGAAGGAGGTAAAATGCAATGGAACTGGTAAGCATAATCGCAAGAGCGACATTAAATCTTTGAAAATTGAGTTCTAAACCTCTTGTAAACGCAAAGGGGAGCAAAAAACGCACAAGCGGTGCAGCTGCGAAAATAATACCTATTTCACTTCCGCTGTAGCCCACCATCATAAGGACTTTGGGCATGAAAATAATATATATTCCAACAATACCAAAATAGAAAAAATAAAAAATAGCCAGAAGTATTTGCATCAGGAATTATAGCTTAGATTAGGATATCTGAAATGTAATCGAAATAGTACCTTACTATTTACTAAATGTTAACTTATAATTATTATAATTTTCTTCTCAATTATGTTTCCCCCCTTTCATAAGCGAGAATATATCCTCCTAACAATTATGAATCCCTCAAGCCTCTTTTTCCCTTTTTGGCTTGAGAGTTTCTCTTTCTTTAGTCCCTTATGTTACACTCTCATCATGACAAAAATAATCCTTACAACCCTTAATGCACGCTATGCTCACACAGCCATTGGTCTGCGATATCTCTATGCAAATATGCAAGAGCTCCAAGCAGAGACAAAAATCATGGAGTTTAGTATCAATGATGCGATGCAGACTATCGCAGAAAAAATTCTCATCGAATCTCCCGAAATATTGGGAATAGGTGTCTATATTTGGAATGCTTTAGAAGTGAGCGAACTTATAGAGATTATCAAAAAAGTCTCTCCCGATACACGCATCGTCCTTGGCGGTCCTGAAGTAAGCTATAAACCCTACAGAGTTGATCTCGAGCGAGCAGACTTTATCATTGAGGGTGAAGGTGACACTGCGTTTTATAAACTTTGCAAAGAGATTCTCACACAAACGCAGCCACAAGAGAAGATAATCAAGATGAGTTTGCCTGATTTGAAGTCTATTGAACTTCCCTATGCACACTATAGCGATGAGGATATACAAAACCGCTATATCTATGTAGAAATCTCACGTGGATGCCCTTTTGAGTGCGAATTTTGTCTCTCTTCTATGGATGAGAAAGTACGTGCTTTCGACCTTGATAGAGTACTCGCTGCGTTTGAAGTGCTTTGGCAAAGAGGAGCTAGAAACTTCAAATTTGTAGATAGAACATTCAACCTCAACATGAAAGCGGCGAACAGAATATTAGATTTCTTTTTGGCAAAAAGCGAGCCCTATTTTGCACACTTTGAAGTTATTCCAGATCATTTTCCTGCGTCTTTGCGTGAAAAAATTGCCCTCTTCCCTCACGGCGCTCTGCAGCTTGAAATAGGCATACAGACCCTCAATCTCGAAGTAGCCAACAATATCTCGCGTCAACTCAACCTAGAAAAGATACGCGAAAATATCACTTTCCTAGAAACGCAGACCCATGCGCATATTCATCTTGATCTCATTGTGGGGCTTCCGGGGGAAAGTTTGGAGAGCTTTGGAGCAAATCTTGACGCACTTGCCGCCATGAGCTCATGTGAGATACAAATAGGAATACTCAAAAAACTCTCAGGCACCTATATCAAACGTCATGATGAGCTTTTTGCGATGGTATATAGTGACAAACCACCCTATGATATTCTCAAAAATTCACTTTTGAGTTTTAATGATATTCAAATTATGAAGCGTTTCGCACGTTTTTGGGATTTGACATACAACAGTGGAAACTTCAAAAGTTCTCTCCCTTTGCTTTGGGGTGAGGCGAGTATCTATGAGCACTTTTATGCTTTGAGTTTGTGGATCTACACACAGACAGACTCCACATGGAAAATATCTCTTGAGCGCCTTGGCGAACTTTTATTTGTCTACCTCACAGAGGTCAAAAAGATTGAGCCATCTCTTGTCGCGAAAAAGATGCTTGAAGATATGATGAAACTCAAAGGCAGAGCAATACCTAAGTATCTCAAGCCTTACGCGCAGGACTTTGTCTCAAGTGCCAAAGAGGGAACTTCAGGCTTCAACAAAAGACAAAATTAGTTATAATCATTGCATGTTTAGATTGAAGATAACTCTTTTTCTCTTGGTATTTGTCTTTGCACTTCATGGAGGTGAGCCCTATGTGAATGGTGCGCTCATGTCCAAAATCGAGGGCAAATACCAGATCTATGCTAAAAATAGATTTCTCTATTTGCAAAAGACTTTAGATGAAGTCCAAAACGCAAATGATATGGAGAAGCTAAACGCAGTGAATGACTTTTTTAACAATGTGCGCTACGCAACAGACGCAAAAATCTACAACAAAAGTGACTATTGGGCAACACCGTGGGAGTTTTTGGGCAAAGATATGGGCGATTGCGAGGACTACGTCATCAGCAAATATTTCGCTCTTATCTATCTGGGCGTTGATCCAAAAAAACTCTTCTTCTCCTATGTAAAATCACTGCGTTTTAATGCAGCGCACATGGTTCTCACCTACTTTGAAACACCGCGTTCTGAACCTCTTGTTTTGGACAACTACAATCTCAAAATCTTTCCTGCCTCACAAAGAAAAGATTTGATTCCTGTCTATAACTTCAACGGCGAATCTCTTTACAGAGCCAGCACAAGCGGCAACGGTCAAAAAGTAGACAACGACAAAGCCCACAAAAAATGGGATGAACTCAAACTCAACATGAAAAGGCAAAAAATATGACACTCTTCAAGCAGATAGCGATCTTGCTCTCGCTCTTTCTTCTCATAGTTCTTGGAACGGTTTTGACACTCAACTTCAAAAGTGCAAATGAGTCTGTTTCACAAAGACTCTATGAAGATGCTAAAAATACGGCGTCCTCTTTGAGTCTCTCTCTTGGCGGTGCAAATGGTGATCTCTCCATGATGTCCACTATGATAAACGCAAACTTTGACAGCGGAAACTATATCTCTATCTCGCTTGTCGATGTGGATAATGCTGTTTTATATGAGAGAACGATTGAGAGCAGCTACTCGGCTGCTCCAAAGTGGTTTTTAGGGCTCGTAACACTTGAAGCGCCCGTCGCCTCTGCAAATGTCTCAGCAGGATGGAGTCAGGTAGGTATTTTGCATGTCCAAAGTGATGTCAGCTATGCCTACACAGAGCTCTATACTATTCTCAAAAGCCTGCTTATCTCTTTTGGCGTACTAGCGGCGGTTGCCCTCACCCTTCTCAACCTCCTTCTAGTTGCTGTTTTAAAACCGCTCAAAGGGGTGCAAAAACAAGCAGAAGCTGTCATACGCAATGAGTTTATCATTCAAGCAGATATCCCTTATACAAAAGAGTTTAAAGATGTAGTTCTAGGGATGAATACCATGGTTACAAGAGTCAAAGCGATGTTTGACAAAGGCAATAGAGAGCTCCAACAACAAAAAGAGCTTGAGTATATCGATCCAGCGACCAAACTCAAAAACAGAAAATATCTTATAGACAAATTTCCAGAGTATCTCAAAATCGATGCCTCTTCAAAAGGCGGCGTTAATATGATGCTCGCACTCAGCGGTGTTATCGAGGCAAATGAGCAGATAGGCCACAAAGAGGTCGATGCACTTTTTGTGAATCTTGCGCAGATTTTCACTGACTCCGTATCGCTCTATACGGAAGCTATCGTGGCGAGAATGAACGGAACAGAGTTTGCGATATTTGTTCCAAATTGCGATGAAGAAGAGGCTACAGAGATAGCCCAAAGTATCAAAAACGCAACGCAATACGCAATAGCCGAGTATAAGCTTGATCCAGAGCTCACATTCATCTCTCTAGGACTCTTTGAATATAACTACAGACAAAGTATCGGCGAGCTTTTGGCACTCTCAGACAATGCGCTCACGCAAGCAAAATTTTGTGACTCGCATATCCATTGTGATCGTGCACAAAACGCAACGGAAGTTATGGGTAAGGATGCTTGGCGCAGTATCATCAAAGAGGCACTTAGCCACGATACTTTAAGTTTTGTCTCTTATAAAGTCGTAAACGCAGGGGCAAAAACAGTTGCACACTACGCCCTCTCTCTTGCACTTGAGAGCAGTGAAAAAACTTACTCTTACGGGCAGTTTATGGCACCGGCAAATCAACTTGGTCTGAGCAATAAAGTCTACCAAAATATTCTCAATATGCTCTTCAAAAAAACAGACCCACAACTCAAAAACAGTATCTGCTCTTTGAGACTCTCGTATGAGTACCTTGAAGATACTCAGAGCTATGAAGAACTCTCTACACTCTTAAAACAATATGGTGCAAAATTACCACTGAGACTTATCATAGAGATGCCTGATAAGTTTGTACGAAAAAATACAAAAGATGTCAAAGAGTATAAATCCTTGTTTGAAAAATATAACATTGATATGGGTATCTATGAGTTTATAGGGGAGAGTCATGACTACCAATATCTTCAAGACCTTCGTCCTCTCTACATCAAAGCCGAAGCCGACTACTTTCTTACACAAAGTGTACAGTCACTCTCAGCGCTTAGACTTATCACTGATGCAGTCGGAATATCACTTATTGCAAGTGGCGTAATGGAGCCTGAGACACTCCAGCGACTCAAAGAGATTCATATAGATATTATTCAAGGGAAGATGAGTGACACACTCGAAGTGGAACTTTAAAACTGCTATACAACTAAGCTCCTCTGGAGTTTAGTCCCTTCGCAATAGCCTCGTTTATCTCTATCTTATAATCTGGATTTTTTTTCTGTAAAGCTCTGTCAAAATTAAGTATCACATCTTTATTGGTATTTGGATGTCTACAGATAGTAAAGAGAATCCCCATATAGCTATCAAAATCGGGATGAGTTCTTGAGCCGAGTTTTGGATGGATATTTCCATGAAACTTGAGCACAAGATCTAAGGCATCACCTAACTCTTTCGCAGTTGATTTTTTATTTTTAATAATCGCAATCAAGCTTGGAAGGTCTCTCTCTGGGCGAGGAGCTGGTTCAACTTTCTCTACTAAAGCAGCCGCAACAAGAGCTGCTGCTAGCTTGGCTTTTTTATTTCTCGATGACATTACTAGTAAAAAGACTAAGATACCCAGTATCACTACGAGGCCCATAACAGATTTTATAAGAAGTGTGAGTTCCATGTGGCTACTTTTTTTGCGTCATTATAGCCAAAGAGCTATTCTAGCTCCTTGTTTTCATAAAATTTTCGCATCCATCTATCAAGAGGTGAGATATATCTGTAGATAACTGGCACAACGAGAAGCGTCAAGAACATCGAACTTAAAAGTCCCCCGATAACCGATATCGCCATCGGTGCGTTTGTCTCGCTTCCTATCCCTGTACCAAACGCAAGTGGGAGCATCGCAAAAACCATCGCTATGGTAGTCATCAAAATAGGTCTGAGTCTTTTTTCTCCTGCTTCAAGAAGCGCTTCATCTGCCCCTTTACCGCGGGCAATCGCTCCGTTGGCAAAGTCCACCAAAAGGACTGCGTTTTTCCCGACCATACCCATAAGAAGCATAAAGCCGATCATAACAAAAAGACTAAACTGAAGCCCGCTGAGATAGAGTGCGAGCATAACGCCTATAATACTCAAAGGAAGCGCTATCATAATGATAAGAGGCTGAATAAGCGACTCATAGAGGATTGCAAGGATAATAAACATCAAAATAACGCTCAGTCCGATAGCCACACCAAACGCCTTTCCTGTTTTTTCCATCTCTTCTGCAAAACCTGTAAATCTATAACTTACACTCGGCGGCATAAGATTGTCTATCTCAGCGCGCGTATAGGAGACAGCACCACCAAGATCCAGACCGTAAAGATCTGCAAATATACTCACCTGTCTTTGTCTATCAAAGTGGTTGATCGTTGCTTGTGCGCTTGAAGTTGTAAACTCTACTAAGCCATCAAGATAGACAAGATTACCCTTGTCATCGCGCAATTGAAGCTTTTTGATATCTTCGAGACTCACTCTATGCGTATCATCAAAACGCAGCGTAATGTTGTACTGTTTTCCATTCTCTTCAAAATAAGAGAGTTCCAAATCACTTGAAAACGCTGTTGCGATAGTATTTGCTATCTGTGATGCCGAGATACCCAAGCGGTTTGCGTTTGTGCGCAAGATGTTGATATCTATCTGTGGTTTGCCCTCATCAAGATTTGTATCGATATCCACAAAGCCTTTTTTCTTTGCAAGATACTCTGTGAGATTTTTGGAAGCAGTTTTGAGATCTTCAAAAGAGTCAGATTTAAGAACGATCTGATACGGCACAGAGACCCCAGCACCTCTGATATTTGGTATGTCTGCTGCAGTGACAAACATTCCCTCTTCATGACCTTTGACTTTCTCTCGAAATGCCTGAATAAGGTCTGCTTGGTTTTGTGCGCGTTGGTCTTTCTCTACAAGACGCACATAGATAATCGCTTTGTGTTTTTCCTGTGCGGAGTTTGAACCTACACTCAGCGTCGTAAACGCAACCTCTTTCTCCTCTTTGACAAGTGCTTCTATCTTTTTTGACTTGCGTATCATCTCTTCAAGAGAGACACTCGCATCTGCTTTGAGTTGAATCTCATACTCTGCTTTGTCCTCTTTTGGTATAAAGTCCATACCAATCTTTGGAAAGAGTGAGAGCGAACCAAAAAACGCAACTAACACTAACACTATAGTAACAAACCTAAAACGCAACACTAACTTGAGTGTGAAATCGTAGCTTCTCTCAAGTGCTTTGAAGAAAGGCTCTGTGAAGTTGTAGAACCAACTCTCTCCCTTGTGAAGCACACGCGCACTCAAACTCGGGATAAAACTTAGCGCTATAGAGTAGGAGATGATAACTGCAAATCCGACCGTCATAGCAAAAGATTCAAAGAACTTTCCAACAATACCGTCCATAAAAGAGACGGGAATAAAAACAGCCAAAAGCATCGCAGAGATTGCCAAGATTGTAAAGGCCATCTCTTTGGTTCCCTCGTACGCTGCTTCATATTTGCCCATACCAGCTTCCATCTTTTTGTAGATGTTTTCTATGACGACAATAGCATCATCGATGATGATACCAATAGCCAGAGTAAGCCCGATAAGCGTCATTTTGTTGAGCTCAAATCCCATATAGTTCATAAGTGCAAAGGTCCCAAAAACAGACGAAGGGATAGAGATTGCCGAGACAAGAGTAATCGTGAAGTTTCGTAAAAAGACAAAAACGATGACAATTGCCAAAAGCGAGCCATAGACAAGGTCAAACTCAACATGTTCAAGTGAACTGACAATCGCAGGCGTCGTATCCAAAAGCAGTTGCAACTCATACTTATCACCTGCTAGAAGCTGAAGCTGTGGAAAACTCTCTTTAACTTTATCTACTATCTCAATAGTGTTTGTGGCTGAGATCTTCTGTACCTCAAGCATAACACCTTCAACACCGTTATATGCCGCATAGCTTTTTGCATCACTCAAAGAGTCTTCGACTCGTGCGATCTCTCTTAGTTTTGTATCATTTTTGATGATGATATTTTCAAGCTGTTCTATACTCAGCGCGTCGGCTTTAGTTTTGAGAACAAACTCTTTACTTGTAGAGATGAGTTTTCCGCCGCCTATTTTGACATTTTCACGAGCAACTGCGTCATTGAGCTCTGAGACAGTGATATCAAACTTACTGAGCATCGCGGGATCTGGAAATATTTTTATTTCTCTATCTTTATAGCCGATGATATTAATAGCACCAACGCCGTTTATCTTTTGAATAGCTGGCTTTATCTTCTCATCCGCAAAAACCATAAGCTCTTTGATATCTCCGCTCTTTGGTGTTAAAAAGAGGTTGATAACAGGTGCGCCACCGATGTCCAGCTTGCTTACAAGCGGTGACTTAGCATCACGAGGAAGGACGACAGAGGCTACTTTGTCACGGACATCATTTGTCGCTTCATCTATATCACGCTCAAGAAAAAACTTCACCATCACGACGCTCACGCCTTCACTGCTGGTCGATGTGATACTGTCAACTCCGCCGATACGAGAGATCGCCTCTTCTATTTTGTCTGTGACTTGCGACTCTATTGTACTTGATTCAGCTCCAGGATAGAGTGTCTGAACTGTGACCATTGGAAAGTCGATATTTGGAAAGAGTGCTGAGGGCATTGCCTTGAAACTCATATAACCAAAGACAACCAAGGTTATAACATACATGAGTGTTGTTATAGGTCTTCTTATTGCTAGTTTATACATCAGTGACTACTTTGTCTCTGTGATGATAGAGCCGCTGCCAAAGAGACCGACAACAAGATTTTTTGCATTCACTTCAGCTTTTATCTTTCTATTTTGGGTACTTGCACTTGGATATATTTTTGTGATAATCCCTTCATAACTTTCTGTATCGCCATCCACAGTGTATTTGAATTTTTGTCCTGCTTTTACCTCTGTGTGGTATTTTTGGTCAAACTCTACGATAAGCTTGCGCTCTGATTTACTCTGCACTTTAAAGACTGTTGTGAGCATCATCCCGCTGACAGTATCCCCAATTTCGATATTTTTCTCATAAATAACTCCATCAAAAGGGGCTTTGAGAAAAGTTTTATCGTATTTTGCTTGAGCGTAAGCAACTTGATTTTTTGCGTCTTCGTACTTAAATGCATACTGATCAAACTTCCCTTCATCAATGAGACTACGTACTTTGAGTTGTCTTTCATAGTCTGCTTTTGCATATTTGAGTGCTGTTTTTGCCATATCCAAAGTTGCTTTGATGTCGGCGCTCTCCAAAGAGGCTAAAACTGCTCCTTTTTTGACGAAACTCGCTTCATCATATTTGACAGATTGTACGATACCGCTTGCATCAAACGCAAGCTTTGCATCTTTATCCGCTTCTACATTGAAAGTCGCATATACCTCACCTGCGCTCAAAGAGAGCATTACACCCAATAATCCTAATAAAACTTTTCTCATTGTAAAAACTCCTCAATATTTTTTCCACTATAATAATAATAAAACGCATACGCTATCTCTAAGTCGTTGAGCGAACTCTCATAGAGTGCTTGCGCGCTTGCACGAGATGTCAGAGCATCAAGATAGACAACATTATCCACGATTCCTGCATTATATTTTTGCTCTATCGTTGCAAACGCACTCTGTGCCGCGACAAGCGCACTTTTTGCACTTTGTATCTTTGCTTTATTTGTCGCTATTCTCGCACTTGCGAGCTCATAGTTCATCTTCTGTTCATCGTTTTTATACTCTATACGCTTCTCAAGTGCCTTTGCGTTTAACTCTAATGCTTGTCTATTCTCTTGTAAAACGCCACCGTCATAGAGTCTGAAGTTCGCACTTAGAAGAAGTTTATTTTGATTATAAACGCCGTCTGGATGTGTCATATCAGTGTTGTTATAACCATTATAGCTCATTGTATCTTCTATGCGAAGCTGTGGATAATAGGGACTATCCATAGACTCAGCAAGACTTTTAATGGCATCGCGTGATGCTTCAAGTGATCTGATGGCATCAACACTCTGCATTTCATCTGCTACGATTTCTTTAAAGTTCGAATCTTCGAGCGTCTCTATTTTTTTGGATAGCTTCAGCTCTAGTGCACGATTGACACTTAAAATATCAAGTTTGATTGCCTCGATGTTGTAGATATTTGTATCGTACGCAGATTGGAGTCTATCGACCTCATCGATTGTAGCGAGTTTGGCATCATAAAAAGCACGCACTCTCTCAAGCTGCGTTTTGAGTGAAACGCCAGCTTCCTCTTTTGCCTTTTGTGAAGACTCTAAGCTTTTAATCGTAAAAAAATCTTGCACTACTTGAAGCGAAAGACTTTTTTTGAGTTCACTTGCATCATAAGAACTTGCCTGATATTCACTGCGTTTTTGATCAACCAAAGAAGATCGCTTGCCGCCGTCATAGATATCAAAACCTACTTTTGCATAGCCGCTATAAACATCTCCAGGCATCATAGCTGAGCGCTCATGGCTGCTTTGATAAAACGCACCCATATCTACAGTCGGGTAGTAACTGCTCTGCTGCGCGTCAAGTTCTTTTTGTTTAGAATCTTTGCTTAGACTCTCCGCCACAACGAGTTTGTTATTGGTTCCTGCGTACTCTAAGAGCGAGTGAAGCGTATCTGCGTAGATAAACGCAGGAAGTAGTAAAAACAGAACCTTTTTCATTTTTTCACCTCTAATAATTCAAAAATTGTATCTATAAACATCTCAAGCTCTTCTTTGAGATTTTCTATCGAATGCGTAACACTGTTTGTGATAAACATTCCCTCGCCCATCACAAAAATACCTCTGGCAAGCTTGATACTCTCAGCTCTTAGCTCACCGTTGTTGACCCCTTCTTGAAGAATCTCTGTAAACCAGCCGTAGTAGTTGTTAAAACACTGCGTTTGGTATGCCATCATCTCAGGATTTGAATTCATTAGGGAGAGAGAAATGAACTCTTTATAGATCTCTCGAAGCTCTTTTTCTTCATTAGAGTAAAAAAACTCAGAGAACTTTTTGACCATCTCTTTCGTACTCTTGAGCTGCGAGAGCTGGTGTGCGAGCTTTTGAGAGTGTTCGAACTTCATGATATTTATGATCTCAAAGACTATCTCTTCTTTGTTCTTAAAATACTCATATATCGTTCCCTTCCCTACACCCGCAGCTTTGGCAATCTGAGCGATTGTCAAAACGTTGATCCCTTTTGAGACGACGAGCGCTTTACATGAAAGCGCTATATCTTTTTTCTTTTGTACTTTATCTACAATTATTGCCATACTCACTCTCCATAAATGACCGACTATCAGTCAATTAAAAGAATTGTAGTAGTTTAGAGCTTTTGCAAGGCTTAAAGAAAAACATTGCAAAAGCTTTATGTGGAAGTAATTTTAGAGATGTAATTGAGGTTTTGAGAAGTAGTAGCCCTGAGAGTAATCTATGCCGAGTTCTTTGACTTTATTGAAAATAGATTCGTTTTCAACAAACTCTGCTATCGTTTTCATCCCCATTTTTTTCGCAAATTCTACGATGATCGAGACGACCATCTGTGCCTCTGCAGAGCTATCTATCTGCTTGATCATGCTTCCATCTATTTTTATATAATCTGCTTTGAGTTTCATCAAATACTCAAAGTTGCTGTATCCTGTACCGAAGTCATCTATCGCTATTTTACAGCCATAACTTTTCACTTTATCAATAAAAAACGCTATATCTTCAAAGTTCTCAATAGACTCAGACTCGACGATTTCAAAAACGACTTTGTGCCCTATCTTTGAACTCTCGAGTAAATCAAAAATATATCTTTTTATATCTTCATTGAGGATATCTTCGATAGTCAAGTTCACAGAAAACTCAAGAGTTCTCTCTTTGAACATTTCAAAAGATTTCTGCAACATGAGCATCGTTATTTGTGTATAGTATTTCGTCTTTTTTGATATATCCAAAAAGAGATAAGGAGAGATAAGTTCTTCTGCATCTCTGAGTCGTACAAGGGCTTCGTACTTTTCCCAAACGCCATTTTGATTATTGACTATTGGTTGATAAACAGCCACAAAATTATCGTTTTCTATCGCCTCTTTTATCTTCTTTGCCCATTTCATATTGTTTTGATATGCGCCGTTTAAAGAGAGTGCCTCACTATAAATGACGATACTCTTGTTCTCTTTTTTCGCTGTTTTGAGTGCCATGTCGGCACTTTTGAGTAACTCATCTTTACTCTCAAAAGAGACTGCGATACTGAAATCCAAAAAGACCTCTTCTTCATCAATAATAATCGCTTTGTTTTTAGAGATTTCTGGCAGTAAGCTAGTAATATTATCTAAGAAACTATCTCTACATGTATCAGGAGCAAATATAACATACTCATCTCCTTGCAGATGGTAGAGTTTACAGTTCTTGTCTTTGATGATATCGTAGATATTATCCCCCAGACTCTTGATAACAAAGTCCCCTTTTTCATGGCCATAAAAATCATTGATTTGCGAGAATCTGTCTATATTTAAAATCGCAAGTGCTGGAGATACACTCTTTTGTATATCGTTATAGAGTTTATACCTATTTCCAAATCCTGTGAGCAGGTCGGTATTTGCAGCGCTGTTGAGTACCTCTTTTTGCTTTTTCATCTGTGTAATGTCATGTCGAACTGCAATATACTCTACTATCTCACCGCTTGCATCAAGTATCGGAATGACAGCTATATCTACCCAGTAATCAACAAATTTGCCTCTGTTTTGCAACTTACCTTTCCAAATATTTTTCGCTTGGATAGTTTCCCAGAGCTTTATAAAAGTCTCTTTTTGAGTACTTGGATGTCTTAAAATATTATGCTGTTTTCCTAAGACCTCTTCTTGCGTATATCCTGAAACTTTACAAAACTGCTCATTTGCATAGGTAATTTCACCTGCAAGATTGGAGATCGAAACCATACTCGACGAATCCATAGCAACTTTATAACTTTTTAAAAAAGCTTCGTTTGTGAGAAGTTCATCACGTGTCTTTTGATTTTGTTGCTCGAGATCTTTGAGCTCGGATATATCGCTTATATAGCCGACGTAGTAGAGAATTTCTTCATTTTCTCTCAGTATGATCGTAGTGTCCTGCACCCACGTATAGACTCCATCAGCACATTTGAGTCTATAGGGTTCATGCGTAAATGAACGCGTTGTTGGCACGAGAGAGGCTTCTGCGACTTCTTCAAATACCCGTGTAATATCATCAGGATGTATAATATGCGCATACTGCAACTTAGCATCTATAAAACTTTGCGCTGTATACCCGTAGAGTCTGTCTATATTTTTGCTCACAGAATACACTGGCCAATTCTCTTTATTTTCCCAAATAAAGACAACAATAGGCCCCATTGTAAATAGCTCACTCTCCACAAGGTCTTGATAGTTCTTCATCTCTTGTTGCATACACATCCTCTATCATTTTATGGATTAAGGTTAATTGTATCATTATTTATAACGGATTAATTAAAAAACAATTTTCTGTAACGTTTTTATTCTAATTTTACCCACGTTTTACTCTCTATCGCTTTCTAGAACCATCTAAAGCTTCAATATCTCCATTGCCTGAGGCATATCTTTGTCTCCGCGACCTGAGAGTGAGATGATGATAGTTTTGCCTTTGATATCTGGTATCTTTTTGAGATACGCGACAGCGTGTGCGCTCTCAAACGCAGGAGCGATTCCCTCTGCACGACTGAGCCAAACAAAAGCTTCCATCGCCTCATCATCGGTGATGGAGTCATAGATGACTTTGCCTTGTTCCATAAGATAGGAGTGCTCAGGTCCGATACCAGGATAATCAAGCCCAGCACTTATCGAGTGCGCTTCATCTATCTGCCCATCTTCACTTTGGAGCAGATAACTGAGCTGTCCGTGCAAAATACCGGGACGTCCAAGTGCTAAACTCGCTCCATGTTTACCACTCTCAAGCCCATGTCCGCCCGCCTCTATCCCGATACACTGCGTTTGTTCTTCGTTGATAAAATGTGCGAACATTCCTAGTGCGTTACTGCCTCCACCGATGCAAGCGATGACCATATCAGGCATTTTGGACGTTTTTTCAAGTATCTGTTTTTTGGCTTCATAGCTGATAATAGCTTGAAAATCACGGACCATAAGCGGATAAGGATGCGGACCTGCGGCTGTACCGATAATATAAAAAGTATCTCTAGCATGTGTGACCCAGTGACGAATAGCATCATTCATCGCATCTTTGAGTGTGCGACTGCCTGATGTCACTGCGTTTACCTTCGCTCCCATAAGTTTCATACGAAAGACATTGAGCTCTTGACGTGCCACATCTTTTTCACCCATAAAAACTTCGCACTCCAGCCCCATAAGTGCAGCAATTGTCGCCGTTGCTACGCCGTGTTGCCCTGCACCCGTCTCAGCTATGACTTTTGTTTTACCCATGCGTTTTGCAAGTAAGCCTTGCACAATTGTATTGTTTATTTTGTGTGCGCCCGTATGGTTGAGATCTTCGCGTTTGAGATAGATTTCAGCACCAAGTTCTCTACAAAGACTATCCGTACGATACAAAGGCGAAGGACGACCAACATATTCTTTGAAGTAGTAGTCAACTTCTGCCCAGAAATCTTTGTCAAAACGCAGCTCTTTATAGACCCTCTCCAGCTTAATGAGGCTAGGCATGAGCGTTTCTGGAACATATCTTCCGCCAAACTCTCCAAAATGTCCGCTCGCGTCAGGATCAAAGTCAAACGCAGTAGGGATATAGTACTCCATCACACCCTTCTCTCTACACGCTTTGGATTTTGTGTAGTTGTCTCGTAATATCCCTTGCCCAAGAACAGTACCGGAGTTGCGTTTAGCATTGAAGTTGTTGTAAACATAAAATCTCCTAAATATTTATTTTTCTCAGTGGTTCAGCTTGAGGTCTTCCAAAATAGTATCCCTGCATATAATCCACTCCGATGCTCTCAATCATCTCCACCTCAAAAGATGTTTCAACACCCTCAGCCAAGACCTTGATACCGTTCTCTTTCGCAAGGCTATAAAGTGCTTTGTAGGTCGATTGTTTGAGTTCGTCTTTATCAATGTTTTCTATGATATTTCTATCGACTTTGATGATGTTTGGTTTGAGATTTATCAGCATATTGAGACTTGAATAGCCTTCTCCGACATCATCAAGCGCTATCTCAAAACCTTGCTCTCTATAGTAAGTCAAAATCTTTTTGAGATGTTCTTTGTCTTTTACGGACTCTGTTTCAATCACTTCAAAGATGATGTTTTTCGGATCGAACTCAAGCTGTTTTGCCCACTTCACAGTAGAACTCAGACAAAACTCTGGGTCATAAATAGCTGTCGGGATAAAGTTGATAAAGACTTTTTGCGTGATGCGTTTGACCGCTGCGGTTTTGAGAGCGGATTCTCTACACATGCGATCGAGCTTGAAGTTGAGATCATTGCGTGTGCTTTTGGTAAAAAGTTCATCTGGGAACATTAGCTCACCGTTTTCTTTTACTCCGCGAATAAGCGCTTCATAACCATAAATACTTCTATCACTTGCGTTTATAATAGGCTGAAAATAGGAAGTCAGCGTCTTGTTGTTGATAATATCAAAAAACTCTTTATCCTCGATGAGACTCACATATCTCTGGAGTGTTTTCGCACCTAAAACAGACAAAAAGTTAAAATCCGTCCCATTATTTTGAACATATATTTTGATACTTTCACGTTCTAGCTCATTAAAAGCTCCTAAAATCGCATCAATATTTTCTTCAAAAAAAATTTTTGTATCATCAACTTCTATGTACTTGACACCTCCATTTTCCTGCACTTCAAAGCCCAAATTTTTTATAAATATTTTGCTTTTGGAATTCAATTCGTCAAATTCACTCATCCAATATATCTTCGCCGCACAAGACTCAAGATAAAAAACTTCGTTACATTTGTTGCATGACATCAAACACCTCTTTAATTTTAATAGTGTATTTTAGAAAAAAGAGGCTGCGTTTAGTAGGATAAATTTGTTAGTTGAGATAGATTTACGGCATGAGTTGTAATAATTTTCACTGCCACGAAGGCTAGGGAGCAAGTCTTGAGATATTCCAACTCTCGCCCTCTTTTGTGTAGAGTATCCTATCATGTAGGCGGCTTTCTCGTCCTTGCCAAAACTCTATACTCTCAGGAATGATGCGATATCCTCCCCAAAAATCGGGCAAAGGGACATCGCCTTGTTTAAACTTCTCTCTCATCTTCTCTATCACCATGAGAATCATTTTGCGTGAACTCACAACCGTGCTCTGCTCACTCACCCAAGCGCCGATCTGGGAGTCGCGTGAACGCTTCATGAAATACGCAAGCGATTCGGCGTGCGATACTCGCTCACATCTCCCGCGTATACGCACTTGACGCTCAAGATCAAACCAAAGAAACTGTGCCGCAACATTGGGGTTTTTCTCTATCTCTTTTGCTTTTTGAGAAGTATAGTTTGTAAAAAAAACAAAACCTTTTTCATCAAATATCTTCAGTAATACCGTACGGATATTTGGCATACTATCAACGGACGCCGTTGCAAGCACCATTGCGTTTGGCTCAAGTGACTTCGCAGAGAGTGCCTCACCAAACCACTTTTCAAACTGTAAAAAAGGGTTTGCATCAACACTCTCTTCATCAAGTTGCGCACGTTTATATTCACTTCTCATGCTTTGTAAATCTAACATCATCTTCTCCTAGTGAATAAGAAACTCTTCAAGATTGTTTTTACCGTATGTTATAGCTGCGTTTGTATCTTTGATCTGTTTGGCGATGAGCGCCATGATTGTTTTGACACCTGCTGTTTTTTCAGGGTCAGTCAGAGGAAGCAGTCGTACGGTTAGGCTTGATTTTTTCTGGGAAAGTTGGATAAAAAAGCTCTGGTTTATACCATTTTCGATAGCCAAGGACTCTATCAAAGCGCTTTGTTTACTTGCGTTTATGTATTTGTCTATAACTTTGAGGATACCCTCTGGCGTCTTTTCCCCAAAAGGAGTGACAGCATCAAAGGCTTCTTGAGTGGAGTTAATATTTTCTAAAACTATATGCGGCATGGTAAATCCTTATCTCGTATTGTTGAGAGAATTTTACTCGCTAAAACAAACTGTTTGTAGCCGAATTTTGTTAGTTAGTTTTGACTATCTTATCGCGACCAGTTTTTTTGGCTTCATAGAGAGCTTTGTCTATCTGCTTGAAAAACTCTTCCCCACTCCACTCTGAGCGTATCTCTCCAAGACCAAAGCTTAGCGTTATTCTTATGCCATCAAAATCATGCTCTTTTATCAATGTTCGAACAACTTTTGCAAGATTAAATGCGTCATCGAGATCTCTATTTGTGAGTATCGCAAACTCTTCGCC
The DNA here is from genome assembly GCA_028687935.1 of Sulfurimonas sp. GTDB lineage: Bacteria > Campylobacterota > Campylobacteria > Campylobacterales > Sulfurimonadaceae > Sulfurimonas. The sequence goes on along the minus strand of JAQTZE010000003.1, from coordinate 89,579 downwards.
ACCCCATCGATAAAGCATATCTTTGCCTTGAATCATCAAAGATTTTATACGTCTGGAAGTCTCTTTGAGGACAAAGTCCCCTTTGTCATGCCCGTAAGTATCATTGACAGTTTTGAAAAAATCGATATCAAATAAAATAAGAGAAAAAGGTCTTGCGTTTTGCTCAAACGCAAGAACATTCTCAGCAAAATCTAAATCATATTTTTTTCTATTTTGAAGTTTTGTAAGGGAATCTGTATAGATCTCGCCAAGCATTCTTGCTTCGTTGCGTCGCTCTTTTGTCACATCGTAGCTCACACTAAAATAGTTGGAGACCTCTCCCTTTGTATTTGTGATAGATTTGATTTTTTTCTTATCATAAAAGAGCGTTCCATCTTTTTTCTTATTCAAAAAGACATCTTCAAAATAGCCATGTTCAATCAAAAAGTCCCACATATTTTTGTAAAAATGTTTGTCTTGCTTTCCTGACTTGAGTACTCTTGCGTTTTGCCCAATAAGTTCACTCTCAAGATAACCCATGTTGCTACAAAATGCGTCGTTAACATAAACGATATTGGCTTTAATATCTGTTACCAAAATCATTCCTGGCGCTTCTTTGACAACAGCTTTGAGTAAAAAGTTCTCCTCTTGCATTGCTACAAGTTTGGTGATGATTTTTTGAAATGAGATATATGCAACAAGTTCTCCTGCGCTATTTAACAAGGGTGATACGCTGCGTTTTACTACGTATTGAAGCTGTTCTTTTGTGTAGTTGATATTTTGACCAAGAAAGTTTTTACCTGAGAGAAGCTGCGTTTTTACTCTTGCTAGCTCATTTTTATCGCTATTTTCACCTTGAAGTATCTCAAGACTTTGACCAAAGAGCTCTTCATTTGTATAGCCCGTTTCAGCAGTGAAAGCTGGATTGACATAGAGAAATTTTATCCCCTCATCCCAATTCACAGTTGTAAGCACGATTGGATCGATAGAGAATTCAAAAGCATTGAGTAAAGACAATATATCCAATTGTTTTAAAAGAAGTTTCATATCATTTATTGCTCTATTCATGCTCTTATTATACCTTATTTTTAACAATAGCTATTTGTAAAAAACTCTCACAAAACCAAATACAAAAAGTCCCACTGCCCACTCTTTAAGCTCCTTGTCATACAAAAGTACAAACAGACCACCAAGCATGAGCGCAAAAGAGAGTGCGTAGGATTTGACACTCTCTTTGGTGTCTTTTTTGATCCACTCTAGCTGATCATTGGAGAGTTCTATGATGAGTTCATTGGAAGCTATTTTTTTGATGGCAGATTTCATATCTTTGATCAAAAAAGGCAACTCTTTTATCTCATCTACAAGCGTCTCAATGATGCCCTCTTTTGCTCCGAGTGCCTTTGGAATATTTTTTTGCAGTATCGGAAGGATATCTTTTATTCCGTTGAAGTTTTCTATATAAGTCGTCCCAAGTCCCTCAATAATGGCACTTACACGCAAAATATAGATCGCATCACTGGGGAGTTTAAATGGCAAATCTCTCGTAGATTCAAGCACATCAAACGCAAGCTCTTGCATCGACTCGCTAGAGAGATTGTCGTTGGAAAATATCTCAAACATCTTGGCGGTAAACTCTGCAAGCTCCGCAACGGGCGCTTCATAGGCGATAGTTCCGAGTTTTTTGTTTGCTGCGATATAGCGCTCATAATCTTGCTCATGTGCGGATTTTATCAACTCGATAATCGCTACACGGGAGTTATTTGGCACAGTTTTTACCATCCCAAAGTCAAGCAAAATCAGCTCGCCTTCTCTGCTCACGAGCAAATTCCCAGGATGTGGATCTGCATGGAAATAACCATTGATGAGCATCTGCGTCGTGTAAAAATCAACAAGCTTTGCGATGATAGCGCGAAAATCTATCTCATGTTTGAAGATGTTCTCTTTATCATCAAAACGAAAACCCTCTTCAAAGCTCATCACAAGCGCATCATCACAACAAAGCTCTTTGTAGGGACGAGGAAAACGCACCCCGCTCTCTTTGTAAACGCTCGAAAATTTCACAAGATTTCCCAGCTCATGCGTGAGACTCACTTCTTGAAGTATCATCTTTGAAAACTCGCTCACGACCGCTTCTATGGAGTTTTTTGTATGGTGTGAAAAGAGTGGACGAAAGAGATGATTGAAAAAATTGATGATACGAATATCTGCACTCACCTGCTCTTTGATGTAGCGACGGCGCAGTTTCACAGCCACTTTTTCACCCTCATGCGTATAAGCGATATGCACTTGACCGATAGAAGCCGAAGCTATCGGTGCGCGTTCAAAACTCTTAAACGCAGCCTCAGCAAACGCAGCCTTATAGACAAACGCAAAGTCATCTGCACTCATGCAAGGCAACTGATCATGCAACTCTTTGAGCTCTTCAAGGTACTCTTTGTCAAAAAAGTCCGCACGCGTAGCGAGTACTTGCGCGAGTTTGATAAAACTTGCACCCAGAGTCGTTATGCTGCGTTTGAGTCCTTTTGGACCAAGAGGCTTGAGGCCTAAAAAGCTTTTTTTCTTTTTTATCACCAAATAGATAGTAAGTAAAAAAGCAAAAACGCTATAGATCCGAGTCGGGGCATATAGCCCGAGATTTTTGAAAAAAGAGTTTATTTCAAATCCTCTTTGAGTTTTTCAATATCTGCCTTTGTCGCGAGGCCTAGTTCATCTATCACCTCTTTGAGTGCACGTTTGAGCTCATCTTTGACGCGCGTTTCTTCTTCTTTGCCTTTTTTCTCGATAGATTCCAAAAAGCTCTTTGCGTCACTCGTTTTGAGCTTGCCTTGCTCTTCGAGTTTTTTAACCTCTTCTTCTACTTTTTCTTTTAAAACACTCGCGGCACCAATGCCTGCGTAGATCAAATCTTTGAACATTTTTTCTCCTTTATTTGAGTAATTTTTGGATATCTTCTTCGATACTCTCAGGCGTTGCGGCTGGGGCATATCTCTGGAGTACATTTCCCTCTTGGTCGATTAAAAACTTCGTAAAGTTCCACTTGATAAGATCAAGTCCCATTGCGCCACCAGCGTGTTTTTTGAGAAATCTATAGAGCGGATGTGCGTTTGCACCGTTGACATCGAGCTTGGAGAACATATCAAACTTCACGCCATAGCTGCTTGTGCAGAAGTTTTTGATCTCCTCTTCTGTGCCTGGTTCTTGTGAAAGAAACTGATTACAAGGAAAACCAAGAATAGAGAGACCTTTGTCGCTGTAGCGCTCATGTAGCGCTTCTAGTCCCGCGTATTGTCCTGTGTAGCCACAATGACTTGCAACATTGACGATAAGCATCACACGACCTTTATACTTCTCAAGTTTGACGTTTTGTCCGTCTATATCTTTTACTTCGAACTCATAAATACTCATATTTTCTCCTGCCATAAGGCTTAGTGTCACTAGCAATAGCATCAAGATCTTTTTCATCATTTTGCCTCCAATAATTCTTTGCTCACATGATGTCGATAGACAAACATAGCTTCTAGCTGATGATATACAAAACTATCCAACAAGCAGTTTAAAAATCCAAAAGGCAAGGTGTATTGGACTCTATCTTTAAGCTCACAAACGCCATCCTCTTTTTGCGTAAAGATGTGTGAGTGTTTCCAGAATTTAAACGGAGATTTTATCGCTACATCTACAAGCAAGCTCGGTTTTTCAAGCTTTTCAATCTTAACTTCCCAGACGATAGGAAGAAAATTTTGCACAGTTTTGAGCTTGAGAATAGCGCCCTCTTTTGCAACAAAATCTTTATTTAAAAGCGTCACTTTTATATTTTTTGGACTTATCGTTTGAAGATTTTTCGTGTCGATATGAAACGCAAAGAGCGCTTCAAGAGAGCACTCTATCAGTGATGTTTTTTCGTAAATCTTCATCGTAAACTCCTTTTGTGCTGCGTTTAGCTTAGTGTTTAGGTGTTTCCCAGATTGCGTTGTACTCTTTTGGTGTGAGCTTTACGAGATTGAGCTCTTCGAGAAAATCATACAATCTACTCCATCTTTGTGCATCTGCTTTGATATCAGACTCGAGTCTTGGCAGGGTATCTTCGATGATTTTGTCCATCAGTACACTTTTTTGCTCTTTTGTATGGTCATAATAGATGCTCATCGCTTCAAGAGGATTTTTTTGTAGATATACAGCCACTGCGTTTGTCACCTCGATAAACTTGCAAAGTGCCTCGCCTTTTTCATCGATGATTGCCTGTGTTGTCATAAGCTCAAGCGCTGAGAAGTTTGGATATGGTGATGCGAACTGGTCAATAAAGAGGTTCTCAAACCCTTCCATCTCAGCTTCTATCCCTTCAAAGTTGTAAAAACAGAGCCACGCACCATCAAAACTTTCATCATTCTTCATGTTTGCGATATGCCAAAAATCCGTCTCAACAAACTCTACATTTTTTCTATCAATCACAAAACCGTTTTTCTCTGCGTAGCGTCTGAGAATCTCATAGCCTATCTTGTTTGTCACAGGATTTGCAGCTGGCGTCGTTATCTTTATCTTGCCGTTTGCTCTGAGTTTTTCTACTCTGTCTGCGCGTATCATCACTCCGCCACGTGTTTCAAAGAAACAGCCAAGTGATTTGATACCATCAAAATAGTGCTCGTACAGATGCAGAGGCTCGTTACAGTGAATATCTATCTTGCCTGACTTGAGGTCTTCAAAACCATCATAATGTTCAACTGGCTGAATGATCTCAACATCCAAGCCCGCCTCTTTATATCTACCACTCACCACACCTGCGATAAATGGCAAATGATCTGGATTTATAAACCATTCCAATGCGATTTTTAATTTCATGTGCTTCTCCAATACTATTTGAAAAATTGTACTCAAACGCAAACTTTATTCGTAGCAGAAATATGTCAATTCATCCCACTACAACAAAAACTTCCTCTCAAACGCAGCATCTATCGCTATAACACCCTTGCGTTTGAGGGCTTCTATCACACTTGGCGTACATGAGACATCATCAGGCCATCTTCGCGTAAATCCGTCCATTGCGTTTTTGTTTGTCGCATCGATACAGAGGCTTTTGTGTGCGAAATGGAAGTCTCTGTTTGCATCGATGTTATTGACCACTCTCCAGATGAGCATGTAGGGATTGTCAAGGTAGTTGTTTTTTGCATCTACTACGATGAGCACTTTGATATGTTCTAGTAGAAGTGTGAGATCTGCGAAAAGCTCTTTTTGCGTTCTGCGTTTGTCTACAGAGATAACACACAGTGGTGTGTTAGTGTTTGTAAAATACTGTTTGAGCTCTATTACTTCATCCGTGATTGCTCTCATTTTTGCATACAAAACTGCATCTTCAAGAAGATCTATCTCACTCTTTTGCACTAGCTCACCCGTACAATCAATCCCGAGCTTTCCACCTACTCCAAACTTATTGGAGCTATGATCAAGAGCATCGACGACACCGCGGCTAAGCATAAGATCATCTATATCTATGCGGTTGAGGATATGTTCTGTGAGCGCTTCATGGTCTGTGAGTGCGGGGGCGTCTTCACCCACAAATATCGCATGTTTGACAAAACTCATCTGTCCCACTCCCCAAAACGCATGCATCACCTGCTGTGCGTGTCCTGGATAGAGCGTTTTTATCTTTGCCAAAATAAGGTTATGATAGACCCCATTTTCAGGCATATAATAGTCCAAAAGATCAGGTGCAGTTGTTTTGAGCAGTGGCAAAAATATGCGCTCCGTTGCATGTCCCATATACTTATCTTCAAGTGGCGGTTTGCCGACGACTGTGGCTGCAAAGATAGGATTTTTTTTGTGTGTGATGGCTGTTACTTCCATAAACGGATACTCTTCATCAAGAGTGTAATATCCTGTGTGGTCTCCAAAAGGCCCTTCTATACGCAAATTTTCTACATCCACAAAGCCTTCCATGACATAATCCACATCACGCGGAACATAGAGATCGTTTGTGATACATTTCACAAGCTCTGCGTTTTTGCCCCTGATAAATCCATAAAGCATCAGTTCAAAAACACCGATAGGCAAAGGCGCTTGTCCACACCAAATATAGAGTGGATCGCCGCCGATACCGACACTAACGGGCATTTTTTTGCCTGCTTTTTTGTACTCGTGGAAGAAATGGTTAGAGTCTTTGTGTATCTGCCAGTGCATTCCAAGTGTGTGGTCATCATGCACTTGAAGTCTATACATCCCAAGATTGCTGAGATTGCCATCGAGACTTTTTGTATAGACCTGTCCCATTGTGATAAATGCTCCAGCATCTTGTTCCCAGGTTGTGAGCACTGGCAAATCACTGAGTTTTGCATCGTGCCCTAGTTTGATGACCTCCTGACATTCACCCTTTTTAGAGAGCTTTTTTGGAAAGACAGACTTGAGGTTGAAAAGTGTGCCAAACATAGAAAGTTTGTCCATAAAACCGCTTGGAGGCTTCATATGCAAAAGCTCCTCAATACGCGCGCCAATGGCATCGCCATCGCCGATGAGAAGCTCTACTACTTTTGGAGAACAAAAAACATTCATCAGTATCGGTGCATCAAACTTTTTGCCGCTTTTTCTATCGACTGCGTTTGTAAAGAGAAGCGCTTTTGAGTCTGGACTCTTTACCTCAACATAGGCCACATGCGGAATCTCAAGATAAATATCCAACTCTTCATCTATAACCCGTAATAAATCATGCTTTTTTAAAAGCTCTATCGTGCTATTTGTCTGCATAATCGTAACTGTAATCAAGAGATTTTGGAATGTTTTTGTGCGACTCAAAAACTGCGAGAATCTCTTCTCTTAGGGCACTTACCTCATATTTTTCTGGTCTGTTTGTCGCTGGATATGCCGTGATAATATTTTCAAAACTTTCTATCACAGCATCAAGTGTATCTCCGCTCGCTGTTGGGATATTGTATTTTTTCAGTAGCGCAATGTTTTGTGCCTCTTTATCTCCTCTTTGGAAATACACAGCTGCGTTTCCTGCGGCCAGCGACTCAAGACACGCCTGCACAGAAGCACTTAAGAGATATTTTGTCTCTTGTAGAGTCTGCATATACTCCTCTTCATCCACGATCTCAGCAAAAGAGTTTTTGAGCACAGCAGCACTATCAAGGAAGAAATAGTTTCCATTTAAAAGTGCAAAATCATACTTTTGGGAGCCTTCGCAAAAATCCAAAAACCATTTTTTATAATCATCATCTCCAAAGAAAAGAGCTTTGTTGCGTTTTGTCTCAAATGTGCCAAAATACTCTGCCTCTACCATCTCCATAGGAATCGCCTCACCAACTCTGTAAACGCGACTACAAAAGGAGTTCATCTCTTCGTGCATCTCCTCAGTCACATCTTCATTGTCGTATATAAGTATATCTTGACGCTCCATCGTATGAGGTAGATTGCCCATCGCATCTATCCCCATAGTTCTGGCTACGCCCATTGTTTCTCTGACTATCGAAGCCGCTCGATAGTCTCCCGTGCACAGTGTAGGTTTGCACACTTCAAGCATATTGCACAGGGCTGCCGCGCGTCTGACATTTTCCAAACCGTCTCTGTGTGAACTCTTTGCGTAAATAAATAATTCCATATTCTCTTCTCCTGTTAAAAAAGGTATTTCAAACGAAAATTAGCACCCAAAGATGGATCAATTGAGTATGTTGCTCCCTCATCTGCCGCGCTGTTATAAAGCGTAAATTCACGCTTGATGGAGTAGAGAATATCAGTCTCCGGCGTGATTTGAGGATTAAAGGTGTAAGAGATACCAATGTTGCTCATGTAATCCTTTGCTTCGATGTATCCAGCAGCTTCTATCGTGCTTGTATCGCTGAGCTTGATAAGTGATTGCGAATATATCATCCCAAAACGCAAGAGGGTTGTTTCGCTTATATACGAAGAATCAAGAGTCACGCGAGGCTTGAGCATCTGCTCCAAAACATCCTCTTTGAGCTGCGTTTCCTGTGCAGAAATAGTCACGCCAAGAACAAACGCAGCACTATATAAAAATATCTTTGTCTTCATTTTTCTTCCTTGTTAGTCTTGTTTTGTCCAGATAAGCTTGCTCGTATCGTATCCATAAGAAGGAAGTGCTTGAAGTATCTTCTCTTTGGTCTGTGCATCGAGCTCTTTTGTGCGAGAGAGTATCCAAAAATACTCTCTTGAAGGCTCTGCAATCACTGCATAACTATAAGCATCGTCGAGCATTATGATCCAATAATTTCCATAAAAAGGTCTAAAAAAACTCACTTTGAGCTTTGCGTTTGAAGCATCTAGGGCATAGGCTACTCCTTTGGCTTCGCTGAGTGAGCCATCCTCTTCTGTGCATCGATTGGTGACATCTATTGTATCTTCACCTCTGAGCGCATAAGTCGCACTGACGTTTGAGCACCCTTTTTCAAAAAAATGCTCATAGCGAGCGATCTCATACCAAGTCCCAAGATAGCGCTCTAGCTCTACCTTGGCAACTGTTGGAAGCGGCTCATGATGCGAGGAACACGCACTGAAAAATAAAACAAAACATGAAAATAAAAATGTACGCATAACAAATCCTTTGCCAAATACTATACTAGAAGTGAGTTTATTTGTATCTGTTTTTTGACAGTTAATATTTTATGCCACTTCTTAGAAGTAAAAATTACGCTAAAATCATCCAAAAAAGAGTCCTCCATGAAAAACTTTATCGCTCCAATAAAGACAGCTGTTATTGGCACTATCGATGCGAACAATCACCCGTTTTCTTCCTATGCACCATATATCTATGATGACAATCGCTTCTATATCTACATCTCTAGCATCGCAACACATACAAAAAATATCCTCGCAAATCCAAACGCATCACTCTTTTTCGCAGAAGATGAGAGCAAAACAGAAAACCTCTTCGCACGCAAACGCATCTCTTTACAGTGTATTTCCAAAAAGATAGAAAGAGATTCACTGCGTTTTGAGGAGCTCTTTGCTCTCTATACACAAAAGTTTGATCCCTCAATGGTGGAGATGCTCAAAAAGATGAGCGACTTCAATCTTTTTGAACTCGAAGTCTTCTCAGGAGAGGCTACTTTTGGTTTTGGTGAGGCGTATATCATCGGTGGCGTCGGTATGAATGAGCTTGTCCCACGTAGCGGTGGTGGCGGACATCATAGCTCAAAATAAAAATAAACCTACAAATAAACCCTACGAAACGCAGCGAAGAAACTATACACTTCTAAAATAAAAGAGCAAATATTTTAGGAGTGTTATATGAAAGTTGTATTAACAATTGCGGGAAGCGATTCTAGCGGAGGTGCTGGTATCCAAGCTGATCTCAAAACATTTGAGGCATTTGGAGTATTTGGCACAAGCGCTATCACGGTACTCACAGCACAAAACACACAAGGAGTCAGAAGCGTCTCTGCACTCCCTGCTGCGTTTGTTAAAGAGCAGATTGAAGCAGTTCTACAAGATTTTGACGTTGCAGCCATCAAAATAGGTGTACTTTATAACAAAGAAATTATTGATACGGTGAGAGAAATTATCGCTGATTTGAAAATCCCTATCGTTTTAGATCCCGTTTTTATCTCCAAGGTAGGCTCTCCATTACTCGAAGAAGACGCGATAGAGGCAATAAAAACGCTCTTGGCACACGTCACCCTCATCACACCAAATATCTACGAAGCAGATGCACTTTTTGGCTATAAATATGGAGACACTGCCTCTTTAGAACCACTCCATCACACCCCATGTCCCGTGCTTATCAAACATCAAGTCCTAGAGATGCCAGGGCACAAAGTAAGTGTGGATCAGCTTTTTTTCAAACACCAAAAGAGAATATTTCAATCCCCAATGATAGAGACGACAAACCTTCACGGTACAGGGTGCTCGTACTCTAGCGCTATTGCTGCAAATCTTGCTTTGGGACACTCTTTGCAAAACGCAATAGAAATATCCAAAGCTTTTGTCTACCAAGCAATCCTCCACGCTCCAAATATCGGTCATGGTGCAGGACCTATAAATCATAAAGCGGGAGTGAGAGATGATCGCTAAACTTCAGGGGCTTTATGCCATCACAGACGAGATACTCACACCCGATGCAACCGTAGTTGTGCAGGTAAAAATTGCCATAAACGCAGGGGTAAATATCGTGCAGTATAGGAACAAAACCAAAAGCGATGATGCAGTCAAAGAAGTTTGCAAAGCGCTTTTAGTACTCTGTCGTGAGAACGAAATCCCATTTATAATCGATGACAGACCTCATCTCGCACAAGAGCTCGGAGCAGATGGTCTTCATATCGGCAAAGACGATATGAGTCTCAAAGAAGCAAGAGCCATATTCACAAAAGGGATTATCGGCGTTTCATGTTATGGCAGTGTCAAAAACGCAGTAGATGCTCAGATGAACGGTGCGGACTATGTTGCCTTTGGCTCTTTCTTTGCTTCTCCAACAAAACCACACTCAGGTATCGTCTCAAAAAGCGTCATACAAAAAGCCAAAGCCGCACTTGATATTCCCGTATGTGTCATAGGCGGAATAAATCTTGAAAATATCGCAGAAATCTGCGAAGAAAAACCCGATATGGTTTCGCTTGTCAGTGCCCTGTTTGAAGGTGATATCAAAAAAAATGTAGAAAATCTACTCAAAGAGATGTATAAAGTCTAGTGATTGCTCGACCAGGTAAGTGTAAAACAGCTTCCATGGTCTAACTCAGAGCGCACATCCACCTTTATATGAAACTCATCACAAATTTGCTTTACGATACTCAGCCCGATTCCAAAACCGCCTGCGAGGCTTGAGCCTCTTTTGTAAAGTTTGAAGATCTCTTCGAGCTTCTCTTTTGCAATACCGACACCTTCATCCTCAATACTGAAATAGCCTTCACGCAAAATGATGCCGATTGTCGTATTTGGCATAGAGTATTTTATGGCGTTTGAGATGAGGTTGGAGAAAAGCAATTCTGCTTTTGTCTCTATAATTGTGAGTGTCACATCTGCGACAGTTGCTCTTATTATTATGTTTTTTGCATGGGAGAGCTCTCTGTAGTACTCGATGGCAGAGTCCAAGACAGGCTTGAGGCTTACAGGCTTTGCTTCTTGCTGCGGTATGTTAAAACTCAGATATGCCAAAGACTGATAGATACTGTAGAGTTGTTTTGTGCTTATCGAGATATTTGTGAGGATTTTTGCATCATAGACCCCTTTTTGCATCGCTCTTTTGGCACTCATCTGCAGTGCTGTTATCGGTGTATTGAGCTCATGTGAGATATCTTGTATAAACTGCTCTATCTGCCTTACTTTTTCATGGATAGGTCGCATAAAAAGTTTTGAAAGTATCCAAGAGATAAGGACTATAGCCAAAAAAATAGCTATTGAGGTAAGCAGAATATTTTTTTGAAGCTTCTGCAGCTCATGATGATAGACATCTGTTTTTATGACGACATACTCTATATCCAAGTGCTTCTGAGGTGCCGAAGAGACTAAGATCTTATAAGCGTTTTCTTCAAAATAGTTTTTCTCAAACGAGCGCTTCTCTTCGCTCTTTATCAGCATATACTCATAATGTTCTTCTATTTTTGGCAATATTAGCGGAGTACCACTCATCTGTGCATGGATGATAAGACCCGATATACTATCCGCCAAGTGTTGGAGTTTATAGTAGGTCGTATTTTCTAAAGCGCTCTTTTGTGCAGTGAAGTACCAATACCCGGAGAGCATCAAAAAAAAGAGTGAAGAGCCAAGATAAAGTGCCAAAAAGGAGTAAAACGATCTTTTTTCCAAGTTATTCAAACCTGTAGCCCTCCCCTCGTATATTTTGAATATGTGCATGTCCGAGATGTTTTCTGAGCTCTTTTATAAGTGTCCTGATGGTGTCTGAAGATGGCATCTCATCATATTCCCACAGATTTTGTAGCATCTCATCCGCACTTACGACGCGATGACGATTCTTGTAGAGATAGTGCAGACACATACTCTCTTTACTACTGAGTCTATGTAAAATACCTCTGTTTTTGAGCATAAAGGTACTCGTGTCAAACTCCATTTCATCGCCCAAGTGAAGTATGGACGCAAGCCCACAATATCTTTTAATGTTTTCTACACGTTGTGTGAGTTCTTCGAGGTCAAAAGGTTTTTTTATAAAGTCATTTGCACCTGATTCAAAAGCATCTTTGAGGTGTTTCGTGTCATGAAACGCAGTGATAAAAATCACAGGCGTCTCATCACGAAAAGCTCTGATCTCACGCACAAGAGAGATACCGTCTCCATCAGGGACATTGATGTCAAAGATGTAGAGATCATAATTATCTGCTTCGCTTAGACGAAGCGCCTCTTTCATGCTGTATGTGTGTACCACTTCATACTTCTCGCTCAAAAAATCCACCAAAATGTTGGCAAGTACCGTATCGTCTTCTAGTAATAAAATCTTCATAAAAGCATTATAGCTCACAAACTCCTCACAATCCGCAAATATAATTCTTGCAAACACTACAAGGATAGAAAAATGAAAACATTGGTAAAAATCTTATTTGTAACACTTTTAGGTGCAACTCTGCTGCAAGCTAGCGCTTTTGAAAAGGTCGCTACTTCGGCTGATGTCAAAGTAACACTCATCTCTGAAAAGCCGCTGAGCGTTGGTAACAACAGCATGAAAATCGTCCTTGCGGATGAGAAGTTCAAGGATGCTGAGGTGAGTATAAAAGTTTTTATGCCCGCGATGCCTGGTATGCCAGCGATGGAAGGGACAAGTACAGCGAAGGATCTCGGTAATGGTTCTTATGAAGCGGAAGTAAATCTCTCTATGCGAGGGACTTGGCAGGTACAAATATTTATCACTCCAAAAGAGGGTAAAAAAATCAGAGTGAAAACTTCACTCAACATCTAAGGAGAGGCTATGAAACGGTATCTCTTACTGTTTTTTCCTCTGTGGCTTGGTGCAACGCCTCTCGCCACACTCATTGAGAATGCAAAAAATACACATATCTCCCTGAGTGCTATCGAGCAAAAGCTGAGCAGTATCGATGATGAGTATGATGCAAGCAGAAACTTTACAAACCCCGAGCTCTCTCTTAGTGTTGGCGATATACAGTTCAAAGATCCGACAAACCGTTCTATAGAACCTATGCAATACAGCTCCATAAGCCTCAAACAAAAAATTCCCTATTTTGGCAAAAGAGATGCAAACAGCGAAAAAATAACTGCGAAAAAAGAGAAGCTCAGCTTTAGTCTCGAAGAGGCAAAAGTCAAGCTCATCGAAGCACTCAAAACAACAGCCTACTCCATCTGGCAGATTGAAGAAAATATCAAAATAACCAACGACAACATCAAACTCACAGACCAGAATATCGATCTCTACACCTCCTACAGCAGCAGCGACAACAGATCTCACATGGGCATAATGTCAGCAGAACTCTCACTCTCTGAACTTAAAATAAAAAAGATCAAACTCGAGAGTATCCTCACAGGACTCTATAAAAAAGTAAGCTATCTCAGTGCCATGGATGTAAGCTCGGTTGAACTCAATATGAAGATGGATAGACCAAAAACTTTGCAATACTTCCAAGATGCAACAAATCAAAATAGCACCTATAAACTAAAAGAAGCAGCGACAAAAGAGGCAGCTGCTGAGCTGAAAATCAAAGAGCTTGCCTCTTACGTCGATCCTAGCGTACAAGTGGGCTACTATCGCCGTGAATCATTTGAAGATTATCTGAGCGTTGGGATCGCTTTTTCATTGCCAATTTATGGAACTGAAAAGTCTCAGGAAGAGGCATCAAGAAAACTCTTGCTGGCAAACAAAAGCGAAGTCTCTGATTTTCAAAACTCACTCAGTGCAGAGATTGAAGAGGCGTATGCAAGACTTCTCTATGCACATAAAACCTACACTATTATCCAAAATGATTCTCTGCCAAAACTCTCACATATGTTTGATCTGACAAGCTCTTCCATACAAAACGGCGCAGATCTTTTCGTCTACATCGAACTCTTGCAAAAAAAACTCTCTCTTGATGAGCAGAGCATAGATGCGGTGGCCTTGTACTTTAAAACTTTAGCTTCGCTTGAAGCAATGCGAGGAGAAATGTAATGCGATATTTAGTAGCCTTAGCTCTTTTAGTGACTTTTTCACACGCGAAAGAGGCAAACGTACAACAACTTTTCAATGTCCAGACTGTCAAAGTACAACACGCTCCACATACAAAAAGCAGCGTGAGCTATGGTTTTGTCAAAGTGGATGAGGCAAGAGTCTATGATATCTCTCCTAGATTTGGTGGTTTTGTAGAATCTATGTACGCAGATAAGCTCTATACAAAAGTGAGAAAAGGAGAAGCCTTGGCAAAGGTCTACTCTCCAGAAGTTCTCAAAGCCAAAGACGACTATCTTAGCACTATAAAATTCTCAGAAATACGCCCAAATCCTTCTATGCTTGAGAGCGCAAAAACAAAGCTTGAACTTTTAGATATCCCCTCTGCCGAGATAGCGAGTGTGAGAAAAAACAACAAAGTATCGCGATTTACTACGCTCATATCACCCGCAGACGGATATGTATTTAAAAAATCCATCAGCAATGGCTCATCATTCAACGCAAAAAGCAGCCTTTTTGAGATCGTCAATCTTGACAAAGTATGGGTGGAGCTAAAGGTACATCAAGATCAGCTCGCACTTGTAAATGATGTGCAGGAGTTCAAACTCACGACACCCTCAAGTAGAGAAATATTTGTAGCAAAAAAAGGAGAACTCTACCCCCGTCTTGACCAAAAAGAGGAGAGCTTTACCCTCAGACTAGAAGTTGCAAACAAAGGTCTTGTTCTCAAACCAGGCATGTACATGAGCGCTGTAATGAGCTCGGGTGAAAAAGAGTATCTTACCCTTCCCTCGACTGCAGTTGTGAGAAAAAATGGCAAGTTCTTTGTCTTTGGCCTTGGAGAATATCAAGGCGAATACACACCTAAAGAGATTCAGGTTAAACTCTTGAATCCTGATACGTATATCATAAAAAGCGGCCTTGCTGAAGGTGATGAAGTCGTAAACAACGCGCTCTTTATGATGGATAGTGATGCCCAAATCAACGGCTTATATTGAGTAAATATAAAAAAAGGATGCGCTTATGATAGAAAAGATTATAGACCTGAGTCTCAAAAATCGTTTTTTGGTACTCATGGCAGGCCTCTTTTTAATTTTTTCATCTTTTTGGGCTATGAGAAACACCCCTCTTGATGCTATTCCTGATCTTTCTCCTCCTCAGGTTATCGTTCAAGTAAACTGGGCAGGACAATCGCCTGAGATCATCGAAACGCAGGGTACATACCCCTTAGTCTCCCAGTTTTTAGCCATAGCGGACATAAAAACTGTCAGAGGATTTTCTACCTATGAGAATGCCCTCATTTACATCATCTTCAAAGAAGGCACAGACCTTTACTGGGCACGCTCACGTGTACTTGAACAGCTAACCACGCTCAACGCACAGCTTCCCTCTTCTATGAAAGTGAGTCTCGGTCCCGATGCAAGTGGTGTCGGCTGGGTCTATGAGTACGCGCTCACTTCCAAGACCAAAAACCTCAGCGAGCTCCGAACGCTGCAGGACTATTACTACAAATTTGCCCTCTTAGGCGTGGATGGGGTCAGTGAAGTGGCAAGTATTGGCGGATTTGTACCGACGTATCAGGTCACCATAGAGAATGATACTTTAGTCAGATACAACCTCAGCATCCAGGATATTGCAAAAACCCTTCAGGCAAACAACAACGACACAGGCGGACGGATCGTCATACAAAACGGCTACGAATGGATGGTTCAGGCAAAAGGATATCTCAAAGATCTAGGTGACATCCGATCCCTTGTCGTAGGCACAAAAGCGGACACACCTATAACCATAGGCGACATAGCAAAAGTAGAGCTTGTCCCTGCACCTCGCCGTGGTGTGGCTGATCTCAACGGGGAAGGCGAAGTAGTCGGCGGCATCGTGATGGTGCGATACGGTGCAGATGTCTACACAACTATCAAACGCATCGAGAAAAAGATGAGTGAACTCCAAGTCGATGGTGTCGAAGTACTCAATGTCTATAACCGCTCTACGCTCATTGAAAAAGCCGTCGGAAATCTAAAGTCCACCCTCATCGAAGAGAGTATCATCGTTATCGTGGTTATCGCTCTGTTTTTGATGCATCTTCGCTCATCAATCATTGTTCTCATCGTTTTACCGCTTACAATCGGTGCTACATTTTTATTGATGAAACTCTTTGGCATCGGCTCAAACATCATGAGTTTGGGCGGTATTGCTATCGCCATCGGCGCAATGGTGGACGCTACGATAGTCATGATAGAAAATGCACATAAAAGTATTGTGAAACTTGAAGAGATAAAAGGCGAGAGACTCAGCCAAAAAGAGAGATTTGAAGCGATTGCAGCTTCTTCCAAAGTTGTCGGTCGTCCCATCTTTTTTGCTCTCTCTTTGGTCGTCGTCTCTTTTTTACCTATCTTTGCACTTTCAGGTCAAGAGGGCTTACTCTTTACGCCACTTGCGTTTACAAAAACTTTTGCCATGAGTGCAGGAGCAATTTTGTCTATAACACTCGTACCGGTTTTGATGCTCTTCTTCGTAAAAGGGAAGATTCTTAGTGAAAACAAAAATCCGCTCAACCGTTTTTTTATCTGGCTTTACCATCCGCTTATCGTCTATGGACTTAAACTCAAATACCTTGTTCTCATAGCAGTTATTTTGGCTCTTGGATATATCTATCCGCTTTACAAAGGTCTCAAATGGGAGTTTATGCCGCCGCTCAATGAGCAGAGCGTGATGTATATGCCTGTCACCCCCTACGGCATAAGCGTCGATCAAAGCAAGATGATCACACAAAAAACAGATGCTATCATCAAGTCATTCCCTGAAGTAGAGATGGTTTTTGGCAAAGGCGGGCGTGCAAACTCAGCGACCGATCCCGCTCCGCTGAGCATGATAGAAACTATCATAACATTCAAACCAAAAGAGCAGTGGCGAGAAGGAATGACGCACGAAAAACTGATGAATCAGCTCGAAGAAGCGCTTCATATCCCAGGGCTTGTAAACTCATGGACCTACCCGATTCGTGGACGGATCGATATGCTTCTCAGCGGTATCAGAACGCCTCTTGGCATCAAACTCTACGGCAAAGATGCAGATGGACTCCAAAAGTACGGCAAAGAGATAGAGAGTACCCTCAGAGGCTACGACAAGACACTCTCCGTGTTTGCAGATCAGGCGAGTGCAGGATACTATCTTGACATCAATATAGATGCAAAAGAACTTGCCCGATACAACATCAAAAAAGAGTATCTCCTGGATTATGTCTCGACCGCTATTGGAGGTATGAAAATATCGACAATGTATAAAGGGCTGGAACGCTATCCGATCGCACTGAGATTTGATGACAATGAAAGAAGAGAGATAGAGTCTATAAAAAATCTTCTGATAAAAACACCGCTTGGTTTTGTACCGCTGCGTACTTTTGCAAAAGTCGACTACAAAGAGAGCGCTTCTGTCATCAAAAGTGAGATGGCGGCTCCAGTGACATTTATCTACATCACACCGCAGACAAATATAAGCGCCTCCGAGTACAAACAAGAGGCAAAGAAACTTTTAGAAAATGTAAAACTGCCTGCTGGCTATTATCTGGAGTGGGCCGGTCAGAGTGAATATCTTGACTCTGCAATGGCCAAAATAATATGGATCGTCCCCTCTGTACTTTTGGTGATTCTTCTACTTATCTACTTCGCACTCAAAGAGCTTGTACCAACACTCATCGTCTTTTTCACGCTACCTTTTGCACTTTTGGGAGGACTTTTATATGTGGATATACTCGATTTCAACATGAGTATAGCCGTAGTCGTAGGCTTTTTGGCACTCCTTGGCATCGCCGCTGAGACTGCCATAGTGATGATAGTCTATCTTCAAGAAGCACTCCAGGAGTCAAAAGAGAAGTTTGGTGAGGAGTTTGGCCACAAAGAACTCAATGATGCTATTTATGAGGGTGCAGTCAAAAGAGTACGACCAAAACTGATGACGGTTTTTGCCATACTTGCAGGACTTCTGCCTATCATGTACACGCACGGAGTCGGCAGTGAAGTGATGCAGCGCATAGCCGCACCGATGCTCGGCGGCGTACTGAGTTCAGCATTGCTTAGCCTTGTGGTGATTCCTGTTTTATATGAGATCTATGCGAAATACATGTTGCGATCAAAGTAGGTAATTGATTTGAATTGGGAAGTGTGTGCAATGAATGAGTGGTGGACAATGTGAGATTCGAACTCACGGTAGAATTAACTACGGCCGCGTTCCAGGCGACTGGATTCAACCACTCTCCCAATTGTCCACTGTGGAGGAATGGAATTTTAGCAATAGTTATATTTATCTATCCTAAAAGTTTCTTAAAAAAAAGTTTCTTAGCCTGCGTTTCATCCCTTTTCTATCTATATTTATCCCAAACTCAGAGGCTTTGTTATACAATTCCACCATTATTTACTAAGGATAGCTATGCTCAATATCAGATCTTTTCTCATACTTTTACGAGAATCTTTTCGGGATCTGCTCCCTATCATATTGGTCATCATCTTTTTCCAACTCGCTATTATCCAAAATGTGCCTGATAATTGGCTCTCAACAGCCATCGGCCTTGCCATTGTCGGCGTAGGTCTTGCAGTGTTTCTTCTTGGGCTTGAAGTCGGAGTTTTTCCAGTAGGAGAAGGGCTTGCAAGTGATTTTGCACATAAAGGTTCTACTGGATGGATTGTCCTCTTTGCGTTTATGATAGGATTTGGGACAACAGTTGCAGAACCTGCGCTCTTAGTCATAGCTGACAAGGCTGCAAGTATCAGTGCAGGGCGAATAGACGCCTTTACTCTACGAATGGTTGTGGCGTTTTCCGTTGGTTTTGCTATTGTTTTGGGTGTCTGGAGAATCATCAAGGGCACACCTATTCACTACTACATCATCTCTGGATACATCCTCGTCGTGGCTACTACTGCGTTTGCGCCTCAAGAGATCGTTGGGCTTGCCTATGACCTTGGCGGTGTTACGACATCTACTGTTACAGTCCCTCTTGTCGCAGCGCTTGGAATTGGTCTCGCTTCTACTATCAAAGGACGTAACCCTGTCCTTGATGGCTTCGGTTTGATTGCGTTTGCGTCACTGACACCGATGATCTTTGTACAATTTTATGGGATATATGTCTACGAATTTATTCAAGTTTCTGATGTTGCAGTGCCTCTGGTGCATCATACGGCTGAAACAGCAGCTGCGTTTGACTTTTCTCTGCTGGCTCTACTCAAAGGGATTCTGAGTGTCGGAACCGATGTGATTCCTATCCTCGCTATCATCCTCTTCTTTCAATATGCCGTTTTAAAAAAACCTATTGATAACCTCAAAGAGGTGCTCATAGGCTTTGCTCTTGTTATAGTCGGACTTGACGCTTTTGTTATCGGTTTGGAGATGGGTCTTTTCTCTCTTGGTGAGACAATGGCGCTCCAACTCACACAAAATGACAGTACCGTCGTCATCTACTCTTTTGCTTTTGCTATCGGTTTTTCTACGACTATGGCTGAGCCTTCACTGACAGCTATTGCAAAAAAAGCCAAAGAGATAAGTGATGGCAAGATAAATGACTTTGTACTGCGTTTGTTTGTCGCTTTAGGTGTGGCTATGGGTATCTCTTTGGGTGCGTTTAGAATAGTCAACGGCGGCGAGATTGTCTACTATATCATGACTGGTTATATGTTTGTTATCGCGCTAACATTTATCGCCCCAAAATATATCGTCCCAATTGCTTATGATAGCGGGGGAGTGACTACATCAACTGTTACGGTGCCTCTTGTTGCGGCACTTGGGCTTGGACTTGCGACCAATATCCCAGGGCGTGATCCGCTTATTGATGGTTTTGGGCTCATTGCGTTTGCTTCGCTATTTCCTATGCTCACTGTGATGCTTTATGGTGTTATTACCGAGAAGATGGGTATCAAAGGAGAACATGAACTTGAGTCAATGCACCTCCAAGAACTCCGCTATGCTCTTGAAGATGCACAAAACATGGGTCTTACCACTGTAAAAGTTCAAGGTGCTACAGAAAAACGCCACTCCTACCGTATGCCATTTTCAGCAGTGCATGTCATCGTGCCACATGAGAGAGAAGATGAAGCACTCCTCGCAGCAAAAGATGCAGGAGCTCGTGGTGTGACTATCATGCAAGCCCACGGCATGGGGCTTGATGAAATGGACAACTTCTACAACAGGCTCCACAGTGATGCGACAGACTCAAATCTGATGTTTATCACTCCATCCAAAAATGTCAATGCTATCATTAGAAATATCATGGATAAACTCGATATAACTGGCGATGGCGAGGGTATTGCGTTTGCTTATCCAGTTTCGCATCTCAAAGGCGTAACGCTCAAAAGTAGTGACTTATGATATATGACTTTTCCGATCTTTATAAAGGGCAAAATGAGATTATCCTTGAGGATTTTATAGATAAATACACCGCTTGTATTCACTATACTGCAGGTCAAAAGCCTCCTCTGACTCCAGAGTATTACAAAAATATACTCGAGATTTTAGCTGCTTCTTTTCATGAGGATAAGCTTCTTTGCTCCTTTGAAGAGCTTGCACACTATAAGCTTTCATGTGGCATTCCTTATGTAATTCTTATAAATGAGATATATGGATTGCAAACTATTTTGATTGCAAAAATGTCGCAACACACTACGCATGGTAAAGTCGTAGAACTTCTGGCACTTATCAAAAAAATTAGTAATAGAGTTGCGCATATCTATCTTGATAACTATATAGATAAACTGATCTCTTTAAACAATATACGTATAAGTTCGATCGCAGATCTTTTTGAAAAAAATATAATCTCCCATTATGAATCCCATCTCATCTGGCTCAGTGAGCTTGCAGCTAGTATTCAAAAGGCGCAAACAGAAGATTTTGTACAGTTAGACCATACTCTGTGCGATTTTGGTCTCTGGCTGCACGGAAAAGGGAAAAAAATTATTCAAAATAACTCAAAGTACAAATCCCTTGAAAATCTGCATATGAATCTGCATCTTTTTGCTCAAAAGATTCATGATTATATAGATGAGAAAGAGTACCATATACTCATCAACTATCTTGAGAAATGTGAGCTGATATCCCTTGGTATTGGGACTGAACTTGCCCTTATTGATAATATACTGATGAATAAACGCATCACAAAAGATGCACTCACAGGTGCGCTCAATCGCCAAGCCTTGAAAAATATTTTTGAGAGTCAATATGAACTTTCCTTGGCTACAAGCACACCATTTATACTCGCTATGTGTGATTTGGATTACTTCAAAGTCATAAATGACACCTATGGTCACATCGCAGGAGATAAGGTTCTGGAGTTATTTGTGCAGGTTGTGAAGAAGAATATTAGAAACTCAGATATTATCATCCGCTATGGAGGAGAAGAGTTTATCATCATGCTTCCAACTATTCACAAAGAGAAGGGCATAGCAATTTTAGAAACTATACGCAAAGAGTTTCAAGAGATGCCGCTAACGATAGCAAACGCAACCATTCACGCTACTGTCAGTATTGGTATGATGGAGATCACTCCTGAGTTTCTCTATAAAAAAAGTTTCCAAGAAGAGTACCTTGCTATGGTAGATAAAGCGCTCTACTCCGCAAAAGAGAATGGCAGAAACCAAGTTGTGAGCGTCTGGCCTTAATTTCAACAATTCAGCTAGAGGATATCCTCGTAGCTATATTGTTCTAAGTCGATATAGTACTTTTTACCAACGATGATGATACGCTCTTCTTTTGTCGCTCTCTCTTGAAATCTTTTTTTTATCTTTTTTATCTTTTTACTTGAGAGATCTTGTTCTTTGAGATATTTACTGAGTGAAATAACTCCATTTGGATTGCTGTATCGCACATCTTCTATCTCTATTTCTGCATCAAGCACACTATCATTTTCTTTGAGAGGTGAAGGGCTTAGCGCAAACTGCGACTGAAATGTCGAGAGAATATTTTTGAGCTGTTCATCTTTATCTCTATATATCTGCTCTATTTTAATACGTTCTTCGATGAGCATCTGCTCTTTTTGATCGCGTAAACTTCGCGTTTCATCTTCAAGTTTTTCGACTTTACTTTGAAGCTTTGCGTTTTGTTCTTCGAGAAATTTATAATATTTATCATTTCCCGCTTGAGCAAGCGGTTTTTTCACCGAAGTTCTGGCTTGCGTAGCTGGTTTTTCATCTACAAGAACCATCTTCACATCGCCCTCAAGCACGCTTTCAAGCGAGCCTCTTCGGACTCTGTTGTGGATTGCTTCTTTAGAAACACCAAAATACTCAGCCGCATCCGCTACGCTCATCTTGCTCATCATAAACCCTTTATCTCATGTTTTCAAAAACAAGCGGTGCTTCCCATTCCATAGAACGGATTGTCGCAATCACTGTTTGCAAATCATCAAGTTTAGCACCCTTGACACGGATAGAATCCCCTTCTATCTGTGCATTTACTTTGAGTTTGAGGTTTTTTATCTCAGCTGTTATCTTTTTCGCCTCTTTAGACTCGATATAGTCAACAATTTTAAAAGTCGCTTTTCTCGTCCCACCACTTGCATCTTCTGTTTTTTGTTCCTCAAGTACTTTTGATGAGAGTCCTTGTTTTAAAAGCTTTGCGATAACAACATCTTTGAGTGCATCGAGTTTGTTATCACTCGAAGCTACTAACACTAGCTGCTTATCTTTTTCTTTATAATTCACTTCAAAAGGAGTCCCTTTGAAGTCATAACGATTTGCCACTTCGCGATCCACGAGGTTTATAGCATCTTTAAAACTCTGCATATTTATTTTCGCACTAATATCAAATGAATATTCTTTCGCCATTTTTCAACCTTTTTTATAACAATTAGGTTGATTATAACATATTTTAAAATGACGTTAGCATAAAGAGATGTTTGTGAGGGTGTGTTACTATAAGGTAAACGCAGTAATTTTTTAGACTACTGCGTTTATTAAAAATCCTGCACTTCTCGAAAAACATAGTTTTTCGTAGCTTTAGGGGGTTGCAGGGACTAGGTCTGCCCCTTGGGTATTAGTCCATGCCACTAAAACGGACAAGTTCGTTTTAGTGATACTATAAATTAAAAGGAAGGGCTTCCATCAAACCCAAAACCACCACCAAAATTGTTGGCAAAACTAGGGTCTTTATAGCCTGCCATCACAGATTTTGAGCGAAGTTTCTCTATGTCAGATTTGCTTGAGATATTTTGCGGACAAACAATCGTACACTCATTACAAAGCGTACAATCCCAAACACCGTTTGTCTGAATAACATCAAGTTTGCTCACGTTATCACTCTCGCGTTTGTCGCCTACATATTTCCAGACTCTTGTCAGGGCAAATGGACCCAAGAACTCTTCATTGACGCTATAAACAGGACAAGCACTATAACACGAACCACAGAGGATACAGTCACTCTGAACCTCGTTTATCTTCTCATCTTCAGGCGAGAGAGCTGCATTTTGTGTGAGTGAACTCAGCCACGCTTTTGCTTTTGCATTAAAGGCATAGGATTTGTTCATGTCAACAATAAGATCACGAAGCACAGGCACATTTTTGAGCGGCTCGATGATATCGCCCTCTTGGACTTTATAAGAACACGCTAACACCTCTTTGCCGTTGACACGCATCGAACAGCTGCCACAAACACTGCTTCTACATCCGCTTGAAAAAGAGAGAGAAGCATCTTGTTTGGTTTTTATCTCTTGTAAAAGTTCAAGCAGAGTTGCGTTTTGGAGTGCGACTTCATACTCTAAAAGTGCCTCTTTGACTTCAGGCTCGCTGACATATCTTTTTATCTGTACTTTCATCTTCTACTCCATAAAGTCGGCACACAAAACGCCGTCTTCTTTCCATGTGATCGTGTGTGCTTTGTAGGCCATATCATTTGCCTGCGGAATATCGCTTCTATAGTGCGCGCCACGACTCTCATTTCTGCTGATAGCACAGACCAAAATAATTTCGCAAAGCTCGACCATATTGCCAAACTCTATAAACTCGATAAGGTTTGTATTACAGATATTGGACTTATCTTTTGGACCCATAAAAGGGATCTCTCTTTGTATCTGACGCACAGCACCAAGAACAGCTTTGAGTCCCATGTCATCACGACTTATCCCAGCATTGTTATAAAAAATCTTGCCGATGAAGCTGCGTTTTTCATAAAAATCTATCTGGTTTGTAAAGTATTTCACACCTTTTACAAAGTTATTTGCACTTGTCTTTTGCATTAAAGTATCAATTGGCTTGTCAAATTTCTTTGCAAACGCAGCTGCGTTTAGACCAGCTTGTTTGCCAAAGACGACTAACTCTAAAAGTGAGTTTCCACCCAAACGGTTAGCACCGTGGACTTTATGGTTAGCACATTCGCCTGCGGCAAAAAGTCCTTTGAGTTTTGAGTGAGAGTTTTTATCGACTTCAATCCCGCCCATCGTATAGTGCGCTGCTGGTTTTACGGGAATCAGGTCATAAACAGGATCTACATTTTCATAGAGTTTTGCGAGTTTTCGCTCTTGTGGTAACTCTTCATCGATAAAAGCTTCGCCCAAATGTCGGATGTCCAAAAAGACCTCTTCACCTTTGTTTATCTCATCGTTGATAGCGCGCGCCACTTCATCTCTGGGTGCGAGTTCATTTGTAAAACGCTCGCCCTTAGAATTGACAAGATAGCCACCCGCACCTCTGGCACTCTCCGAGATAAGTATGGAGGAGTTTTTGAGCGCTGTGGGGTGAAACTGCACAAATTCCATGTCACTTAGCCGTGCACCTGCGCGGATTGCCGCAGCGATGCCATCACCCGTTGAGCTTGTAGAGTTAGTCGAGTGTTTGTCATAAATACGGCTATATCCACCCGTTGCTACTATGACAGAAGCGCTCTCATAGATTTCTACCTCTCCACTTTGGATATTGAGCGCGGTTGCTCCACCGACATAAGCTTTGTCATATTGGTCATGATTGACGATGAAGTTCAGTAGATAACGCTCAGAAAGTATCTCGATACCCGCTTCAAGACATCTATCATAAAGCGTGTGAAGGATTTTGAGACCCGTATAATCCTGCGCGTAACAAGCGCGAGGAGCTGAAGCCCCACCAAGTGTTCTTTGCGCGATTTTGGACTCTTTTGTACGAGAAAAACAGACGCCGATACTATCAAGCCACTCAATAGCTTTGGGCGCCTCTTCGCAGAGATAACGCACCGCTTCTTCGTTTGCCATGCCGTGTGCAGACTTGAGCGTGTTTTGGATATGTGCTTCGACACTGTCCGCACCTGCGTTTCCTAAGGCTGCGTTTATACCGCCCTGCGCCATAGAAGTCTGACTTCGTGTTGGATACTCTTTTGTGATGACACGCACTTTTGCGCCGGCTTCATTCGCAGCAAGAGCCGCTACCAATCCAGCTCCACCTGCTCCTATGATTAAAACATCGCTTCTCATATAGACCCTCTAAAATTCTTCAAATTTTCAAACAAATAGTACAACAAAATGATTAAATAATCTGTGCTATAAAATAGTATCTCATAACCCTTAAGCTTCCGGCAATGATGACAAACCAAACAAAGCGTAAACGCAGTACACCTGCGACCAGTGTGAGCGGATCACCCAAAACAGGAAGCCAAGAAAAGAGCAAAATGAAGTAACCGTACTTATGTCCATATTCAATACTCCATCTTCCTACTTTTGAATCTGCAAGTTTTGTTCTACTCTTCTCATACAACCAATAACCAAACCAATAGTTTGCAATAATCGCAAGTATATTTCCACTCGAAGCTGCAAGCATTGCGTTTATGAAAGGCATATCATTTGCTAAAGCAGCGACAAAAGCTACTTCAGAAGAAAATGGAAAGATAGTCGCCGCAAGAAATGCAGCGAAAAAGAGAGCTAGTTCAGCGATGCAATATTCTCTATCGTGAGTGCTATGAGTTTCTCTCTCGCCTCAACAGAAGTCCAAGCGATATGCGGTGTGACATAGAGATTTTCTTGATTTTTGACACAAAAAAACGGATGATTTTCTAGCATTGGTTCTTTTGTAAGCACGTCCAAACCAAAGGAGATTTTTTTCTCATCTACGATACGCGCAACTGCCTCTTCATTGATGATTCCCCCGCGCCCAAGGTTTAAAACAACTGCTCCATCCTTACAAGTTAACAACTGTTCATAGTCTAAAAGGTTGGTTGTTTTTTCATTTAAAGGGGCATGAATAGAGATAATATCGCAGGTTTTTAAAAGTGCATCTAATGTTGTTCTTTGAAAATCATCACTTCTGTTTTGTCCGCTTGTAGAGTAGTAAAAAATCTCTGCTCCAAACGCAGCAGCAATTTTTGCAACCCCTCGACCAATCTCTCCTAAACCGATGATGCCCCACTTTTTGCCTTTGATCTCAAAAAAAGGTTTAGAAACATCAGTAAAAATAGGACTACGTGAATAGGTGCCGTCTTTGACTACTTCATCATAGTAGCGAGAGTGCCCCATAAGATAAAAGAGCATAGAAAAAGTATGCTGAATTACAGAGTCCGTTGAGTAGCCTGCTACATTTTTGACCACGATGCCTCTTGCGTTTGCTGCGTTTAGGTCAACATTATTTGTACCCGTCGCCGCCACACAGATAAGCTTGAGGTGGCTTGCGTTTTGCATATGCGCATCCGTTATAACAACTTTGTTTGTTACGATAACATCTGCGTTTGTTATGCGTGTTTGCACTTCATGAGCGGTACTCGTCTGATACGCTTCTACTTCTCCAAGCGCAGCAAATCCACTAAGATCCGTATCACCAAAAGTCAGGGTATCAAGAAGAACAATTTGCATCATGGATTATGCGTCTTTGATTTTTTTGATAAGTTCTCTTGCTTGAGCGAGTGCACTGTCGACTTTGTCAAAGACAAGTGCCACAGCCAAACGTCTGCCTTTATGTGCTTCTGGCTTAGAGAAGATACGCACAAAGCTGTTCGTAGAGAAGAGAGAATCATCCACATCCACCACAGGCGCGTAGTTGTGAGCATCTGACTTAAACGCAGCCGATGCACCGTCTCCATAAAAAGTAAAGCCAAGCGGCAATCCAAGAACCGCACGAAGGTGCAGAGCGAACTCACTCTGAGACTGAGTAATAAGTGTCACCATTCCCGTATCGTGTGGACGTGGAGAGACTTCTGAAAAATAGACCTCATCACCTTTGATAAAAAGCTCCACACCAAAAAGACCGCGACCGCCAAGACCGTCAGTGATTTTTTTTGCCATATCCTGCGCTTTTTCTTTTGCCACTGCGCTCATCTGCATCGGCTGCCATGAAAATACATAATCACCGTCTCGCTGCTCATGACCGATAGGCTCACAAAAGATCGTCTCTTTGCCGTTACGTGCTGTGAGTAGTGCTATCTCATAGTCAAAATCCACAAACGCTTCAACAATCAGCTCACTCGCATCGCCGCGAGCTTCTTTTGCAATTTCCCATGATTTTTCTATATCATCTGCACTTTTGGCAACACTCTGTCCATGTCCAGAAGAGCTCATAACAGGTTTGATAACACATGGAAAACCCATACGTGCTGCGGCAGCTCTAAGCTCTTCGAGTGTTTTGACAAACTCATAGGGACCAGTTTTGAGTCCAAGCTCTTCTGCCGCAAAACGGCGGATATTTTTTCTGTTCATTGTTTTGTTGACCGCTTCTGCGTTTGGTATGACGTTATACCCTTCTGCTTCTGCCGCAAAAAGTGCCTCGATAGAGATCGCTTCAATCTCTGGGAGAATATAGTCAGGTTTTTCACGACGGATGATCTCTAAAACAGCCTCTTTGTTTTGCATATTGACCACATACGCGCGGTGTGCCACATGATGTGCAGGAGCGTTTTCGTATCTATCTACGGCGATGACTTCAAGACCGAGTCTTTGTGCTTCGATAACGACTTCACGTCCAAGTTCGCCTGAGCCGAGTAACATTACTTTTTTTGAGTTTGATTTGAGTGGAGCGGAGAATTGCATCTATAATTCCTTCAATATTTATGAAGAAATTATAGCAAAAATGGATTAAACTACTGTTTCAACCCAATTAATGTTTGAAGAAGTTGATCTGAAGTCGTAATCGTTTTCCCATTTGCCTGGAAACCACGCTGTACGATAATCAGCTGTGTAAGCGCGCGCGAAAGGTCAACATTTGACGCTTCAAGTGCAGAAGATTGGATAAATCCGCGTCCCGCAGTTGCCGCCGTACCGATGATCGGATCTCCTGAGTTCGATGTTTGAATATAAACATTGCCACCCTCAGTTGAGAGACCTTCGTTATTGGTAAATTTCGCCATTGCTATCTGTGCCAGACCAAAAGAACGACCGTTTGAGAATGAGCCGATTAAGGTACCACTCTGATCGATTCTAATACCAACTAAATCCCCACCAGTAAAACCATCTTGGCTGATACCTGAAGTAGCTGATTTGGAGTCAAAACTTGTCATACCATCAAAAGCACCCGTTGTACCAAAAGAGAGTTTTACAGTCTGGTTTGGTTTTGAGCCATTATTTCCCGTAAAAGATACAGTTCCCGGGTCGTACTGCGAGAGCGCACCTTCGTTTGTAAACTGGATAGAACCTCTAATTTCATTCGTAGGAGCACTCGCACTGATTGTGGCTGGCTCAGGAACGGTGATGAGTGTATCCCATGTATTTTGAGAGACTTTTCTAAACTCAGTTCTGAGTGTATGTTTTGTTCCAAGTGAGTCAAAGATATCAATACTGCTTGAGTGTGTCGCTGCATTAAAATCTTGTGAAAACGCTGTAGAACCCGTAGTTCCAAACGGAAGAACTGATTCTAGTGCTTTCATATTTGTTGTAAAACGCGTATTTTCTGAGATAGCCACACCAGCTCCGTCAGTCAATACGGCTGTCATCTTGATATCAAGATCCCCTGCACCCGCTTCATTATTGATAGATATTTTCCCAGCTTGTGTTACTGTGACTTCCGCACCAGCTGATACAGTATTAATTTGCGTTTGCAAAGCAAGTCTTAAATCTTCTATAGTTCTAAATACTTTATCTGCACCAGCAGCTGTAGCAACATTCGCTATCGCCGGATCATATCTATATGCAAGATAGCTTGTTCCGCCATCGAGTGAGATACTCATTCCTTGTCCTGCTTTTAATGAAAAAGCTTCCCCAAGACCATTGAACATCGCACCCATATCATCAGGAACTGCACCTATGATTGCTGTTCCTGCTTCATCTACTATTGTCCCCGCCACATTAATTCCATACGATGGAGAGAAGCTCGCTACCAATGGACCAGAATTTAAGTTGGCTTTTAAAACAACTTCTTCAGTTGCTTGTGCTGGGGTTGTAAGTCCCGGTGCTATACTGATATTTGTAATCGGCGCAGTTGAGTCAACTTTACCAGTAGTTGTATCACGTAACCACCCTTGCGCAATATAGCCATTATTATCCACAAAATTTCCGCCTGCATCGAACTTAAAGTCTCCTGCACGTGTATATTTGTATGTATTTCCACCATCTGGTGAGATTATAAAGAAACCATCACCTTGAATAGCGATATCGGTATTTTTATCTGAGTTTTGGATAGAACCTTGAGAAAAGATACGTGTCATAGAACTGACCGTTGAACCAAGACCTACTTGTACAGGGTTTTTACCACCAAGTGCGCCTTGAGGAGCAGTAGCGATAGCCTGCGTTTGTGCTAAAAGATCTGAGAAGTTTGCACGTGAATATTTATAACCAACAGTATTGACGTTAGCGATATTATTAGACTCAACGTCCATTGCGATTTGGTGAGATTGTAGTCCAGATACACCGGAGAAAAGAGATTTTAACATTTTATATCCTTTACCTATAGTATGCTTCAAAGGAAAAAAATCCTTTGGTTTAACTTTCACTTGGAAAGCTAGACTTTATTAGTAAAAGATATATAGCATTTAGTGTTCCAACTTTGGAACTACTATTTATGCATCTGCAGTGCTTTTTGTATCATCTGATCCGCTGTAGTGATACATTTGGAACTGGCGTCAAATGCGCGCTGGAGGATTATAAGCTGCGTCAAGCCCTGAGACATTTCATAGTTCGAGCCTTCGAGTTTATAGTTCATAACTTGAGAACCGTTGATATTATTGCCACTTGCATCTGTATAAAAGATAGGGCGACCACTATTAGTACTCTCTTGAAAATGCGTTCCGTTAAGACGTTCCAAACCTTGGTCGTTTTGAAAGTGAAAAACAGCGATCTTGCCGACACTGCTTTGCATGCCATTTGTAAAAGTAGCAATGACTTCTGCGTTTTGGTTGACAGCATATCCCATCAACTCGCCACCCATAACACCGTTAGCTGTGCTTGAACCTGAGAGAAGGGGAACATCTATTGAGACGATTCCAGTATAACCGCTTCCAAGGTTCATACTTACAGGAGCGCCATTATTATCTATAGTTGAGAGGGTACTTGATACTAAAGCACCTGCTGCATCAAAAACAAGACTTCCCGTTTGTGTATCATAGATAGTTGCTCCATCGAGTGTTTGTGTTGTAGCAGTTACGCTCCACTGGCTTCCAGGAGGTGATTGCACTGCATCTTTAGTAAACTCTAAACGCAAATTATTTCTGTTTCCTTGTGGATCGATAACATTCGCACTCACTGTTTGTGGCTCTGTACCAACGCCGATATTTGCAAAGAAATTTGCCTCTGATGAAGGTTCTGTTGGATAGCTGAGTGTACTTGGAAAACGCAGCTTTTCTTGAGCATTTACACTACCTAACTGGAGCGTATCTATCCTTGACGTCAACACATTATCTGCACTAATATTATTTCCCATAGTACCCAGAACATGATACCCTTCAAGTGAGACTAAATCATCATTTGCGTCAAAAGAAAAAGTTCCATCACGTGTATATACAGGTTTACCCGCTCCTTGTATTGCAAACCATCCTTCACCATTGATAGCCAAATCTGTACTTCTATCTGTAAGTGAAAGGACTCCTGTTGATTGCATCATTGAGGTCGCCTGCACTCTTGAACCGACACCGACTGTATTATCTAGAGCGTTTTTACCAATACTTGCGATATTCTTTTCAAAAAGAGAAGTAAACTCTAAATCATATCCGCGAAAGCCTGTTGTACTGATATTTGCTATATTGTCAGAGACAACATCTATGCCTGTCGAGTTGGTTTTTATGCCAGAGATACCACTATAAAATGCTTGCGTCATCATGGCAGACTCCTTTAGTAAACTTCGACTATATTCTCAAGCGAAACATAACTCGAGCCAACTTTAACATAGGTAGTTCCACCCTCAAATCTTACAGATTCGATAGGATATGCTCCAAGTCGTGTTGTAAGTGCTTTTCCATCTTGATCACTGTAGCTTGCGTTTACGTGGTAAATTCCACTATCTGCTTTATTACCCGCGCTATTCATGCCATCCCATGTAAACTGATAAACACCCGAAGCGTTTGTTCCTACAGGAAGTGTTTTTACTATCTTGCCATCTCCGTCTGTGATATCTATAGTCCCGTTTTCAATACTTGATGGAAAATAGACTTCAAAAGTAGACGTAGTACCCTCATCATGAGCGATTGCATCGCTTCCCAAATCCGCTGTTTTACCAATAGCTGAGATTGTAGAAAACTGTTGTGAAGCACCCAAAGATGCTGCAAGCTCCGCTAGAGCCTTGTTGGTATTATCGGCAGATTCAAGCGTTGCAAGCTGTGAAGTTTGTGTCAAAATCTTCTCACTGTCCATAGGCTCCGTCGGATCTTGGTGCTGCAGCTCAACTAAAAGAAGTTTTAAAAAGTCATCTTTACCCAAGATACTCGCATCTTTTTGTGTGGATGCGGCTGCGTACTCTGGATTTGTTGCTGCGTTTAGACCAGTTGATGTAATAGCCATAGTAGGCTCCTTAATTTTATTTTATGTAATAAATAAGAGATTCTTTCTCTTTACGCATAATTTGCGACAACGATTTCAAGCGAGCTTAAAACCTCTTCGTTGGCGCCTTCGTCTGCAAAGTAGTTGTACTCATGCTGCGCTTTTTGCTGCTGTTCTCTATTTTGACTCTGTCCACTAAATGCACCAGAGTTATCACTTTGCGAGTTGTTACTAAAGTTTAAGGAAGCATTATTTATTCCATTGTTACTCAGCTGCGTTCTAAGCTCATTTGCGTTCATAACTAAGGTGTTGATAGCTGCGTTATTTGAGCTAATATTGACATGCAAGTTTTTACCACGTTGGACTATTGTCAAATCTACTTCACCGAGTCTTTGAGGGTTGAGTTGCACCTTTACTCTCGTAAAGGGAGATTTATAATCCTCTATCGCAGATTTTACATCTTGAGAGAGATATTTGATCATCTGTTTTGCTTCATTAATTTTCACTTCAAAACTATCTGCCTTATTCACAAGCAAACCATCAAGTTTTGAGGTGTTCGTGTTTGTGCTTTCACTTATCTCACCGCGAAGCAGTGTCTCCAAAGACTTTGCGCCCTCAGTTGGAGCAACTCCAGCAAGAGCTTTTGCTGTTGCTACAGAGAAATCCGTTGGAACAGCTGTTGCGTTTTGCGTAGGTTTTTCACCTCGCAAAAGAAGTTTTAATGTTTCATCTGCTTTTTGCTTTGGGGTTTTCTCATCTACTTTAAACTGCTTTGTCTGCACAAACTGCTCTGTTGTCTGCTCTGTTCGCTCTTGTGCTTTAAAAAGTGGCGTCTCTTTGAGTTGTGAGATAGGAGTGAGCTCTTGCGTTTTTTTATCTTGCGTTTTTGATACTTCAAGATTCTGCGTCTCTGCCTGTACAACTTGCGTTTGTTTTGGAAGATCTGTTTTATTGAGCTGCGTTTGTCCTTTGGAACTCTGCGTTTTTGAGCTCTCTTTGTCTTGAGGCATATCTCTAAAAACTTGCTCCAGACGTGTCTCGAGTTTTGGCGCATCTTTACTCAAAGCAGAAGAGACTTTTTCGTCTTTCGCGTTTTCTTTACTCGCTAAAGAAGGAATTTTTTCATCTTTGATGCTCTCTTTAGTAACTAGTGAAGATATCTTTTCATCTTTCACCGAATCCTTGCTTAATAAAGAAGAGAGCTTACTCTCTTTTGCAACATCGCTAGAGTCTGTTGCTTCTTTTAGCGCCTGCGTTTTTGAAGATTTTGTCTGGACTTGCTCAAGTGTGATTTTGGAGATATCGATATCAAATTTTTTCGCTACTTCGACAAGACCTTTGAGCGTAGTCGGAAGCTCTTTTATCTGTGCTTTTTTATATCCGTCACTTTGCTCTATCTTCTCTTTGAGATACTCTTTTGCGTCTTTCATAACGATTTTTAGCTCTGCGATTGAGAGATTTTGTGTCAGTTTCGGATTGAGTTCAAGTGGCTCTTTTATCACAACAGAAGCACTTTTATCTTCACCTTTGAGCAGAGAGCTGAAACTCTCTTTTTGCGCTACTTGAACATTGCTTTTTATGCTTGTTCTTGGTGTGACGTCTTGATCTTTGAGAGATAAAACTAGAGCACCATTTTGGATAGTTTTTCCATCTTTTGAACTGCCAGCTCCCTTGAGAAGCTCAGAAAAAGAGAGGGTTGGCTCTTCTGATTTGACAGATAAACCAAGAAGCGATGAAGCTTTTGGTTCTGATTTTGTGAGTGATGAAATCATATTACGCTCCCACTTGCCTTCCATAAAAGAAGGGGATTTTCAACTATTAAAGCATAATGCATTCCATTATTTTATTTATTTGCCGATATGTGAATTATGAAAAAAATATTGATTTTGATACTTCCATTATTTTTGTTTGCTGCTGGACCTTTTGATGTCCAAAAACCGCAGCACTTCAACCTCTCTGCGTTTGAGACAAAAAGCTCTGAGATACATGAAGTGACTGATGAAAATAAAAAGATAAAGTGCAGATATGTCTGTGATAAAAAGATATATAAAGAGAAGGAGATAGACAGCGCTGTCTCCTATTATAAAAACGCAAAAGAGTATAAGTTTAAGGAATAATCTCGCTTAAAGGTGATTGGAAAATCTATCTAAACAGTGAAGTTCATTCTTGAGAAACAGACTTGTAGAATCTTGCATCGTGCTAAAAAGCTCTTCGGCATTCTCACCATCTGCAGGATAACTGAGCAAAAAAGCCTTTAAAAATTTTGCAAAAAACTCATCAAACATTTTTTTGACTATTTCTGCTCCATATTTATCTGTGTAGGGAAGGATAAAGAAATAATCACCCTCATGGTTGACGATAGAGTCAGAAGTTCTAAGAATCTGTTTGAGAGAAGCTTCCACAACATCTTTTGGTATCTCTGAAAAATCACAATACAGCATCGTAAAACTCTCTGCACGATTTTGATCTAACCTATTGGATATCCCAATATTTAACTGCATCAACTCTTTAAAACTCTCAAAATTAAAATGTATTCCAGCCATACTTCCACTCCTCCGTTTTTCTAAAGTATATCGAAAATATTATAAAACGCTAAAGGGTTTCAGAGCTTCTCGTGAATCTAGCGGTGATGCTTCTATCGTTTTGCCATCACAACTCACGCTGTATTTCTCTTGCGGTGTTGTTTTACAGTAAGTCAAAGCTGCGCTGCATGCAAATTCCAAATCATTTTGACTTGCACCTTTACTGATAAGTGTATGTGGTCCATTCATATTGAGCGTTTTGATATGCATATATTTTTGACTCTGCACAGCTTCGAGCTGTATATTGTCTTGCATATCACGTCCTATGACAAGCTTGGCTCCATCACTGAGGCGAAAATGGCGTCCGTATTTGATAACAGGGATGTCTTCGAGTTCAAACTTGTCATACTTGATAAAATCGACCATCTTTTTAGCAAAGTTCTCATCCGTCAAAAGACATCCGCCACCGGGACTCTCAAAGTTTTCGAGTCCTATTTCACGAGCAAGCTCCATCTGTCGCTCACGATTTCTGCCAGTGATGCCTTCAAGTCTCTCTCTATCCACCCAGCCTTCAAGCTCTGCAGTAGTAGGAGCGAGCATCTTCGCACTCATAGGACGTAAGAGAAGTCCCTCGCAGTTACTCTCATCCAGAACTTTTTGGAGTGAATCTTTGTTCTGACTCATAGGACGCTGCCCTAAAACCTCACCACTTATGAGAAATGAAGCACCCTCACCTTCCATCACACGCTTTGCTACAGCAAACATCTTCGCATGACAATCGATACATGGATTGAAATTTTTGCCATATCCATATTTTGGATCAAACAAAACATCCTGAAGATATTCACTTTGTATATCAATGATACGAAGCTCTGCTCCGACCTGATCACACATACTTTGCATATGCTCGAGTCTATCTTTTGTACTTCCAAAACCTGTGTTGATGTTTACCGCGAGGACTTCGATGCCTTGGTCGATGATGAGTTTCATAGCCAAAGTCGAGTCAAGTCCGCCGCTAAAGAGTGCGATTGCTTTCATATTTTTTCCTTGTGAAGGCACATGAGCTGCATCAAAATGCAGCCAGTTCACCTAATATTATCCCGCAATTCTAGCAGAGTAATCTTGTCATAATATAAGAGCATCAAATAAAAGCTTCTAAAACGCGACGAGTTCACCTTTTCGCAGAGTAGCAATTTTGCCTCGAAGCTTGCGGATTAAAAACGCTTTTTCTTCAAAAGAGACTGATGCCTGTGTATTTATCTTTTTGAGCTCTTTTTCATAATACTTAGTCAGAAATGTGAGGAGTTCTTGCTTGAGCGACTCTTCATCTTGGAGAGATGTTATCGACTCATCCACCATGATAGCCATAAGTTCAGGTGCATTTTTATTCCCATGAAGCGCTTGAGAAAACTCTCTTGCATGAAACGCAAGCAGAGATGGATCAAGCACATCAAGCACCTGATCAATAAACTGCGGATGTTCCAAAACAGTTTTTATCAGCGAAAGCTCCCACATATCTTTATGCAGATTTTTTTGTGTTAGCGGTCTGTTTTGATTGTTAGTGTTTGGCGTGTTAGCCATACGCACAAAAGAGGGGCTGATACCCAAACGCGATGCAAGGTAAGGCTTGTACTCTTCTTGAAGCAAAGGTGAGAGTGTCATGAGATAAGCGGTAGCCTCATTCATGGAAGCTTCTTTGGCTTTTGGATCACTCATATCATGCAAAGTAAGTATTTCATCTACGACAAACTTTATAAATGCTTTTGGCGTGCGAAACATATTGGAAAGTTCCTCAACAGCGCCATTTTTGACCATGTCTGCAGGATCCATGCCACCTTCAAAGATAACGACGCCTCCGTCAAATCCTGAGATACTTAAGAGTTTTGCCGCTTTGAGCGCTGCCGCTTTTCCTGCATTGTCTCCATCGTAGGCCATGATGATTTTTGGCTCACCTTTTCGCAAAAGCGGCAGATGCTCTTGTGTCAGTGCTGTTCCCAAAGTTGCCACTGCGTTTGTAAAACCCGCTTGATGCAGCATGATAACATCGAGATAACCCTCTGTTATGATGATCTCTTTTTGTTTGTAGATATCTACTCTTGCATGATGATAAGCATAGAGCAGTCGTGACTTATTGAAAAAAGGTGTCTCGGGAGAGTTTACATACTTAGCCTGATGCCCTGTAATAGTTCTTCCGCCAAAGCCAACGATACTTGCGTTTGGCGCATGAATAGGAAAGGTAATGCGCTCTATAAAACGAGCAAAACTTCGCCCACCCTCAGAACCTATAACACCCATATTTACAGCTTCTGCAAGAGGAAACATCTGCGATTTTATAAAATTTATCGTTGCGTTTGAATCAGGAGCATAGCCTACTCCAAACTTCTCAATACTACTCTCATAAATGCCGCGCTCTTTGAGATAAGCTGTTGCAGTTTGGTTTGAATCGAGTAGACTCTGATACCACTCGTTCACTTTATCCATGAGTTGTGAACGCGGCTTTGCGTTTTTGTTATCAGAGTATGTGAGTGAGAAGTTATAGGAAGAGGCGAGTTTTTCTAAAGCTTCAGGATAGTTGAGCTTTTCATACTCCATCACAAAACGCACACTATCTCCACCCGCACCACATCCAAAACAGTGGTATATCTGCTTGGAAGGACTTACAACAAAAGAGGCCGATTTTTCATCATGGAAAGGACAAGGTGCTTTAAAATTTGCTCCACTTTTCTTGAGCTCAATGTACGAACCTACTACATCAACAACATCAAGTCGTGCCTTTAAGGCTTCTATGGAATCCTGGTTTATCATACGGAAATTATACCCTCAAGTCTATTAAATGATGATTGCATAATATTCTTTATAAAAAACTATGGTATAATTCCGCTTCGACAAAATTTTAAAGAAAGTGGGTGATGTGATATGCCAGGTATTATCCTACGTAGTGATGATAATTTTGATGCATCTTACCGCCGTTTCAAGAAGCAGACTGACCGTAACTTAATCGTTACTGAAGCTCGTGCTAGACGTTTCCATGAAACTGAAACTGAAAAGCGTAAGAAGTTCAAAATAGCATCTCGTAAAAAAATGCTTAAACGTCTTTATATGATGAGACGTTACGAATCACGCCTATAGTATTAAGCCTTCGGGCTTAGTATTCCGCAAATCAGGGCTTTCGCTCCAACTTTAAGAATCTTTTTTACACCTCATTTCTAACTTATATCTACCTACTCAAAATCATTGAAACTTTTATCTACTAGAGTTTTCCGTACATCTCGTTGTAAAATCCTATCGCATGTCTATCGCTCATAGAAGCAATATAATCCGCAACGACTCTATGTTTTTCTCTACTATCTAGCTGTTTATAATAAAAATCTGGAAGCATCTTACTCTCTTCCATCAAACCTTTGTAAAGCCCTCGTATCGCCTGTTTTCCCGCATACATCTTGGTGACGATTTTATTATGTTGGTACATTTTTTTAAAAAGAATTTTCTTGAGCTTTTTGATTTTACTCTCTAATTCTGGTGCAAAACCTATAGGAATTTCACTCTTTGAATCAAGCGTAGCACTCAAAACTTCACCTGTTTGTACTTTCTCTTGAGAGTAATCTAAAAGTGAGTAGACAAGATGATTGATAAGATGCGAGCTAAAACGGTAGCGAAACATCTCATCTTCTTCTTGACTTACACCTTCTGATGCGACTTTTTGTAGGATTTCGCAGATAAGTTCACTCTCTTTGAGATCTTCGAAACGGATAAGCCCCGAATTGACTCCATCATCAATGTCATGGCTCATATAAGCGATTTCATCTGCACGATCGACGACCATTGCCTCCAAAGAAGGATGTGTATGGAGTTTGAAATCTTGGTCTATATATGCAGGTAAAAAACTTTTGTGATAAGGATACGAGTGCTTTAAAATCCCTTCAAGCGTAGCGAAAGTAAGGTTCAGTCCATTGTAGCCGTTATAACGTTTTTCTATTGATGAGACAACACGAAAGCTTTGAAAGTTATGCTCAAATCCATTTGTGTGACCATCGTGTTTGAGACACTCATCAAGCGCATCGCCGCCTACATGTCCAAAAGGTGTATGGCCAAGATCGTGCGCAAGCGCTATCGCCTCAGCGAGTGATTCGTTGAG
Source organism: Sulfurimonas sp. (assembly GCA_028687935.1). Classification (GTDB taxonomy): domain Bacteria; phylum Campylobacterota; class Campylobacteria; order Campylobacterales; family Sulfurimonadaceae; genus Sulfurimonas. The sequence goes on along the minus strand of JAQTZE010000003.1, from coordinate 51,081 downwards.
ACCGAGATTTGATGTAATAGAGCGGGCAATTTGAGAGACTTCTATCGAATGTGTGAGACGTGTACGAAAAAAATCCCCTTCTTGATTGAGAAAAACTTGTGTTTTATACTCAAGCTTTCTAAATGAAGCCGAGTGGATAATTCTGTCACGGTCACGTGCATAAGGATTTCTAAAATCCTTATCTATATTATAAAATCTCTCAAAAGCTTTCATTTATGCTTTTTTTATGAATTCTGTTTTGAGATAAATTTTCGTCCCGTTTACACGACCTTCTATGTGATCATCCATATCTGCAGGAAGAGAGATACGTGTCACTGTCGTACCGCGTTTAGCTGTAAAACCAGCTCCCTTAACCTCTAAATCTTTCAAAATTACAATACTATCACCCGCTTTAAGCTCTACACCATTTGCATCTCTATAGACCATTTTATTTACGCCTGCGCTTAGCGCTCTATCGCCCCAGCTTTTTTGATCATCTTCAAGATAGATCATGTCAAGAAGATCTTGACGTCCAAGTCTGCTTAGAAGGATGTAGGACATAACTTTTACAGCAGGCACTTCGCTCCACATGGCATCATTGAGACAATTAAAGTGTGACTCATCAAGCTCACCTGATTCTATCTGTGTTTTACAGTTCTCGCACGCATAAATTGACTGCTCAGCGCTTCCATCCGATGGAGCTACTTCTAGCTGGCTCAAACCTTCACTGCTGCCACATAGTTCACATATTCCACCGCTTCGTGCTTGGAGTTCTTTCTCTTCATTCATATTTGTTCCTTAGTTTTTAAAATGTTTATGATTTTTTGATGACGGTTCCGACACCTTCACTTGTGAAGATCTCTAAAAGTAATGAGTGCTCGACTCTTCCGTCTATGATGTGTGCTTTTTCAACACCGCCATTTACAGCTTCAAGACATGCATCCACTTTTGGTATCATACCGCCGTGGATTGTTCCATCCGCTTTATAGGCTTCTATCTGCGCTTCTGTGAGTGTCTCTAAAAGGTTTTTATCTTTATCTAAAACACCGACGATATCTGTCATAAAGAGTATTTTTTTTGCTTTGAGTGCTGCTGCTATCTTACTTGCTGCAAGGTCTGCGTTTATATTAAATCCTGGATGATTTATCTCATTTCCAGAAGCAATAGGTGCGATTACGGGGATAAATTTCTCATGTAAAAGATTTTGTATCACGGCTGAATCTACCTTGTTTATCTCGCCGACAAGTCCATACTTCCCGCCATCTTTTGGCACAGCTGTGATGAAGTTTGCATCTTTTCCCGTGATACCAAGAGCTTTTGCTCCATGAAGGTTGAGGAGTGTTGTGATCTCTTTATTGATATTTCCGCTCAAAACCATCTCAACGACTTCCATCACTTGCTCACTTGTCACACGCATTCCATCAACAAACTCGCTTTTGATCTGCATCTTCTCAAGCATCTCATTTATCTTGTTGCCGCCGCCATGCACAATTACAGGCTTGATGCCCACTAGATAGAGAAGAATAATATCCTGAGCAAACTTATCTTTAAGCCCTGGATTTATCTGCGCAGAACCGCCGTATTTGATAACAAAAATCTCATTTGCATATTTTTTGATATACGGAAGTGCTTCAAGTAGTGTTTTAGCTGTTTGTATTTTTTCTATCACGGTTTTACTCCTCTTTATTCTTTTTCTTTGCTAAATTCAATAACATTTTCTTTACTTTGCACTTGTGTGTTTGTTTTATCAAACGCTTTTTGTGCATCTTCTTCGACATACTCCATGCACTCTTTTGGCATCGTTGCTCCTGGCTCTGAAGCTATTTGGTCACACATTGACGCATTAAACGTCATGTTCGAACATCCTGTAAAGGCTAGTAGCAGGAGGAAAATAGTATATTTTTGCATTATGAGTTCCTTAGTTTATTTCTTTTTTACGATTAGGTCGAGATATTTTTGAGGTGTCACGCGCATCATCTCTTGCGCAAGCCATCGTATCTGGAAAAACGCAGCGCCGCTATCTCTGAGTGTAAAGTAGTTTTTGAGACTTCTGAGATTAAAAGTCACAACCATATCTACTTTCACGTTATCAGAGATAATATGCTTAAAAGCGTCTCCAACGTTGCGTTTCTTCTTTCCTTCTTGCAGTGCAACAAAGAGTGCTTCAGGATCATCTGAATATGCACCTAAGAGTTCAAGTGAACTTTTAGCCACAGCAATCGAGTAAAAATCTTCTACAACACCGGCCTGATAAGCAAGCTTGTCATAGATAGCACCGATTTCTATGGTGTTATAGGCTTTGTTAGTGGTGACAAACATATCAAACGCAAGTACTTTCTCTATAAAAAACGCTTTATCGCCACCGTGAAGTGAAGCCACAAACGCATTGATAACCGAGCTCATCGTATAACGGGTAGAGCGTACAGATATCGCCTGAATACGGTGACGAGCATGCTCTTGCAAAACGCCACGACTCGTACCGCGTACCAAAAAGCTCAAGTTTGCATGCTCTAAAATCGAGTGGTGAAAGTAAGTCCAAGCAAGCTCATCCAAAAGCTCAGACTCTTCGATTGCGTTTATCGCCTGACACATTTGTCTATTTGGCAAAGCATCTTCGATATCTTTTATCACCTCGTTTTCACTGTTGGAAAATGAGTCATAACAAGTTCTAGCAGCAGCTTCAGCTACGCCGATGCCCGTTTGCTGTAACAAAACAACTTCAGGTTTTGAATACTCGATACCATACATATTTTCCATAATCAAAACCTCTCAACCACTTCGCAATTTTTATATCAATATTTTACAATAATAATCTTATGTTACTTTTGAATACCATTTAAAACAGGGACAAAATCACAGGCTTCAAGCTCTGTTTTTTCTATACTCGATCCATTTTTTTTAAAACGCGTAATAATCTGCTTAGATCCAACATCCATAGGTGCGACCAAAATACCGCCATCACGGAGCTGGTCAAAGAGAGTCTGGGGAATCTGTTTCGCTGAAGCGGAGAAGAGTATCCTATCATATGGAGCGTATTGTTTCCAGCCTGTTTGTCCATCATCTATCTTGGTGTGAATATTCTCAATTCCAAGCTCACGAAAACGCACCTTCGCTTCCATCATGAGCATCTCGATGCGCTCTATGGTAAAAACACCGCGAAAAATATGAGAAAGCACTGCTGCTTGATATCCACTTCCACAGCCAATTTCCAAGACTTTATCAGCCCCTTTTGGTTGCAAATATTCGGTCATTTTGGCGACTGTAAGCGGTGAGCTAATATATTGCTTCGCACCAATTGGCAAAGCATCTAGTTTGTATGCATTATGCTTGAAACCGCTTGGAACAAACACTTCACGACTTGTGAGTGCTATTGCCTTTTTCACCTCGGCACTTAAAGTGAACTTTTCACTGCACTCCTGTGCTAAACGCGCTGTTTTTGTTGCCGTGATTCTATCCATCTATTCCCACATTCATATATCGCCTCATAAGGCTAATCTCTTTTTTGTTATATTGAAGCTCTAAGCAAGCGGTATTCCCATTACGCACTTCTACCCCTTGCGGATTTATAATTCCACTAAGTTTTGTGCACTCTTCATTTGCGCTATCACTTGCAATCACATAACACTGGTTCATAAGTGCAAGTGCGTTTGTGAGTGTTTGAAAGTGACTCGCTCTAATTTTTCCCCACCAAGAAGGAACAACTATCACATCAGATCCTTCGAGTTGTTGCCATAAATCTTTAAAACGCAGCTCAAAACAGATAAGTAACCCTATCTTGATCCCGTCAATTTCTACTCTCTCTATCTTCTCTTTTTTACCTTCACTAAAATACTCATCTTCTCCTGCAAAACGAAATAGTTTTGCCTTGGCGCGCTCATACACGAGCGTCCCATTATGAAATATCTTAGCAAAATTAAAGACTTCACCACTACGTTTTTCAATCATAGTCAAAACAATAATTTTGCCTTGAGAAACTTTTTGTATCTCTTCTATTGCATAGGGACTAAAAGCACAAACATCTTCAAAATGCTCATAATCAAAGCCACTCAAACAGACTTCAGGAGCCACTATTAAAGAGTTATTTGGTGTTTGTTTTATAAGTGTTAGTAGCGTTTGTAAGTTAGTGTTATAGTTAGGAGTTGTTTCAAATGAGAGTGCGCAAAGAGTATATGCGCTCATCTCTTAAAAATCGTCGTCAAAAGAGAGACTTCCTTTTGAGTAGTTTGTTACCGTTCCCTCAAAGAAGTTTGTTTTTTGGTCATTGAATTTTGCAAAGTCATTGACCCATTTGATAGGGTTAGAAACATTATAGAGTTTTTCAAAGCCGACTGCGTTTAATCTCTCATCAGCCAAAAACTGGATATATTGCTCAACAATATCATCAGTAAGCCCAAGAATCTGACCTTGTGTGATATATTTGCCCCATGCAGCCTCAAGTTTAACCGCCTCTTTAAACATCTCAATCACTTCAGCTCTGAGTTTGTCTGTAAAAAGATCTGCTCTCTCTTTTCGAAGGGTATTGATCAAGTTTTGGAAAAGCACAAGGTGGGTTACTTCATCCCTTTGGATAAAGCGAATCATTTGTGCAGATCCAAGCATTTTTCCAGAGCGTGCAAGTGTATAAATATACGTAAAACCACTATAAAAGTAGATTCCCTCAAGTATCTGATTGGCAAAACACGCTTTGAGAAAATTTCTCTCTGAAGGATTTTTTGCAAGCTCTTGATAAACACTGGCAATTGCATCATTTTTATGTTTTAACATCATATCGCGACGCCATAGATCATATATCTCTGCCGAGTTTGTTGAGATACTATCTACCATAACTGCATATGACTGTGAATGTAAGGCCTCTTCAAAAGATTGACGTACTAAAATCAGATTGACTTCAGGAGCCGTCACATAAGGGTTTACATTGTCAATTATATTGTTTGTTTGGAGCGAATCCATAAATATTAGTTGTGAAAGAGCCTTATCATAGGCCTTTTTTTCTGGTTCTGTAAGATTTTTATAGTCATTCACATCTCGTGTCATATCTACTTCTTTTGGAAACCATGTATTGTTTAGCATCATCTCCCAAAGATTATATGCCCACTGATATTTGATATTATTAAGCTCAAAAATACCTGTCGGATTACCGCCAAAAATTCTTCTATCATTCACGCTTTCTGTAGAATCTGGATTGTATATCTGTTTTCTATTCATGTGTATCTCCATGCACTTTATAAAGTTTATGATTATACCATCTCAACATAAATTTTAAATTTTCTGAAAAAAAAGAGGGGAAAAGGAGGAAAAAACACCTGCGAAAGAGTCGCAGATGCTAGAGAAAAAGACTATTTACGACCGTATCTTTTTCTTTCTGATTCAGTAAGGTATTTTTTACGAATACGGATACTTTGTGGTGTGATTTCAAGAAGTTCATCATCTTCAATCCACTCAAGAGCACGCTCAAGAGACATATCACGAGGTGGAATAAGTTTGATCGCTTCATCAGCACCTGATGAACGAACATTTGACTGAGCTTTACCTTTGATAGCGTTAACTACAAGGTCATTTGAACGTGAATGCTCACCAACGATCATCCCTTCATATACTTTTGTTTGTGGTCCGATAAAGAGTACACCACGATCTTGGATATTAAATAGTGAATACGCAAGTGTCTCACCATTTTCCATAGATACAAGTGCGCCGTAGCTTCTTGATTCAACTGATCCACTGAATGGACGGAACTCTAAGAATGAGTGGTTCATAATACCCTCACCTTTAGTGTCTGTCAAGAATTGACCACGGAAACCGATAAGTGCACGAGCAGGAATTTCAAACTCGATTCTCTGAAAGCCTAGTCCCATTGGAACCATTGCTTTCATCTCAGCTTTTCTTTTACCTAGTTTTTCGATTACAGCGCCACTGAATACTTCAGGAACGTCGATCACGAGGTGCTCAAATGGTTCACATTTAACACCTTCGATTTCTCTAACGATAACTTCTGGACGGCTAACACCAAACTCGAAGTTTTCACGACGCATATTCTCTGCAAGAATAGTGATTTGAAGCTCACCACGTCCTGATACTTTAAATTTACCCTCACCAACAAATTCAAGTTTCATAGCAACGTTTGTTGTCATCTCCGCTTCAAGTCTGTCTTTGAGTTTGTTTGAAGTAACGTGTTTTCCTTCTTGACCTGCAAGTGGAGAGTCATTTACAGAAAATACAACTGTAAGTGTAGGCTCTTCAATGTGCATTGGATCAAGTGGCATAGGATTTTTAGGATCACAAACAGTATCTCCAACATCCACAGTCTCTAAACCTGCAAACGCAACGATATCGCCAGCTTCTGCTTCTTGAATCTCCATACGGTTAAGACCGTGGAAACCAATAAGTTTAGAAATTTTACCTTTTACAAGTTCGCCATCTGCTTTTGCAAGCATAATGTTGTCACCTTTTCTAATAACACCGTTGAAAATACGAGAAATCCCGATTTTACCAACATAGTTATCGTAGTCAAGTGTAAATACTTGTGCTTGAGTAGGATTTTCTTTATCACCCACTGGTTCAGGGATTTCATTGAGAATTGTCTCAAAAATACACTCGAAGTTTCCATCAGGATCTGCCATATCAAGTTTCGCAATACCATCACGTGCCGCAGCATAGATGATTGGGAAATCAAGTTGGTCTTCCGTTGCATCCATAGCAGCGAAAAGGTCAAACATCTCATCAACAACACGTTCAGGATCAGCTGAAGGTTTGTCAATTTTATTGATAACAACAATTGGTTTTTTACCAAGTGCAAGCATCTTTTTAACAACGAATTTTGTTTGAGGCATAACACCCTCATACGCATCCACAAGAACCAAAACACCATCTACCATTTTAAGTACACGTTCAACTTCTCCACCGAAGTCAGCGTGACCTGGAGTATCGATAATGTTGATCTTGTGATCTTTATAACGGATCGCAGTATTTTTAGAAAGGATCGTGATCCCGCGCTCTTTTTCAAGTGCATTGCTATCCATTGCTCTTTCTTCGTGTTGCTCATGAGCACCGTATGTTCCTGATTGCTCAAGCAATCCATCAACCAAAGTAGTTTTACCGTGGTCAACGTGTGCGATAACTGCAATATTTCTTATTTTTTGCAAGTGTGTTCCTTTTTCTTCGTTTCAAATCTACCTGAAACTTTAGGCTAAAAATTTTCGCGATTATACCTAAATTAATGTTATACTACCATTCAAAGCACATAAAAACTTATATTTAATAGCAAATTTCATAATATTGTGGAATAAAATCCTTCAAAAAGTGCAAAATGATTCATTATCCTGACGCTCTAGAGATCATCTTCAGTAAATTCAAAAAACGCAATATCAAACCAATAATCGTGGGCGGATATATTCGCGACACTCTCCTTGGCAGAGATTCCAAAGATATTGATATCGAACTTTACGGTATTGAGTCACTTGAGAGTGTTGAAAAAATTTTAGCAGAGTTTGGCAAGGTTATTAGTGTAGGCAAAAGTTTCGGCGTTTGTAAATTACTTTATAAAAATCTTGACCTTGATTTTTCACTTCCTAGGACTGAGACAAAAATCTCTATTGGACACAAAGGCTTCAAAGTCTCTACATCCGCCAATCTTGATTTTAAAACTGCAGCATCCAGACGTGACTTTACGCTCAATGCTATTGGCTTTGATGTAGAAAACAAAATTTTTCTTGATCCCTATAACGGGAGAGAAGCCCTAAAACAAAAAGTTTTACATTTTGTAGATAAAAAAAGTTTTGTGGAAGATCCTCTGCGTATCTTACGTGCTGTGCAATTTTCTTCACGTTTTAATTTTTCAATGAGTGAAGAACTTTTTTCTCTTTGCCACGAAATGGTTGCAGAAAATATGCTCGATGAACTTCCAAAAGAGCGTATTTATGAAGAGATGAAAAAACTTCTGCTTCAATCTAAAAAACCCTCTGTCGGTTTTATACTACTAAAAAGTTTAGGAGCTTTTTCTTATTTTAAAGAGTTATTATCTTTGGATGAAGAGTCTCTAGGAACAACGCTACTCTCACTTGATACTATGGCAACACAATTGACCAATGAGCCTCAAACAAATATCACTTTAATGCTAGCACTCTTAACACACTCTTTAGATTTGGATCAAAGAATCTCATTTTTAGAAAAACTTAGTGATGAAAAAAAACTTTTACCTTGCGTTTTAAAACTTCAAGAGTGTCATCTAAAACATATAATGAGTGATGCTCAGCTTATGCGCCTTGCTTGCACAACAAAGCTGCAACACTGCGTTTTATTCCATCTTTGCCTCTATCCAGTAAACGCAGCAATTTATTTAGATATCCAAAAACGTGCACACCAAATGGGGATTTTATATACAGCAGTGCAAGCACTTATACAAGGAAGGGATCTGATAGCTTTAGGAATGAAACCTTCAGTAGAATTTTCACAAATATTACAAAATACTTATGAAGCACAAATGCAAGGGAAGTTTGCAACGAAAGCAGAAGCGCTTATCTGGTTAGGAAAAGAGTTATTCTCCTAAAACACGCATCTTCTTTTTTAACTCTTCTATCGAATTTACACCGCTTATCGCGACTAAAAGCGAATCGTTAAGTTTCGAAGCATAAATTTGTTTATTTCTTTTATCAAACGCAGCGATAATATCTTTATATACTTCTATAAATTCTTGTATATACTCCACTGTGCCTACAGATATCTTTTTATGCGCTGCTATCATCAAAACTATATCAAAAGCCTTTTTGATCTTAGTATCCATGTCATCAGCTTTAAGATATCTCTGTTCACTCTCATCATCAATAGTGGTCAATCTTTTCATCATCTCACTCAAACCAAACTCACAAACAGCAAAACCTGTTATTCGATTATTAAGATAAGCTCTCATATCTGTGAGATTCATATGCGAAATTTTTTCGGTTATTTGCGTATTAGCCTGTTCTTCTTCACCAGCTTTATGCTTCTTAGCAAATAAATTTTCAAACATCAAAAACTCCTAAGATTTTTAAAACGCTAAAGTTTCGAACTGTCAATTTCTATTACAGTATGCACATTCCCGCGAGGGTTAAAATCTGCTGTCAACTTCATATATTTCGGTTTGATTTTATCATAAATAACATCATATATTTCATTCGCTGCGTTTTCATGAGAAATAGATCTGCTCATAAAAGAGTTTATATAGAGTTTTATAGCTTTTAACTCTACAACATAAGCATCAGGCGTATATTCTATATATATCGTTGCAAAATCTGGATATCCACTTCTTGGGCAGAGTGAACAGAACTCTGGAAGAGTCACTTTGATAAGATAATTTTTTTTATGTTCATTTGGCCAAATTTCCAAATCTTTCTCGATATCAAACTCACTCACTATCTTTTCACCGTATTTCATTGTAATCCTTTTTTAATAATTCTAGTTCTGCAAGATATTTTCCTTGCATATAATCAATCCCTATAGCCTGCGCCAATTCTAAATCATTTTTATCTTCTATAAGTTTTATCCATGTTTTTACATTTTTTTTGTGTGCCGCTAAAATAAAACCTTCAACTATTTCTGTATGGCTTTGAATCTCTTTTGTATAAAAAGAATCAAACCTCACAACATCTATATCCAAATCTCTTAAATATAAAAAAGATGTATGTATCGAGCCGAGTCTATCTATACCAATTAAAATACCCATCTTTTTGATGGACTTTAAAATAGCATTGTATTTATCGATATTTGAATAGTACTCATTTTCATAAAGCATAAACATTATCTTATTTTTTGCATGTGGATAATTTTCAAATAAATCTTTCATTTTATTAAAAAAGAGAGGATTTCTCAGCGATCTTGGTGAAATATCAAAAACCAAAATTTCATCTATTTGATTCTCCATTTTACTAATCGTTTTTTCCAAAATCATAAGATCATATTCTAGCATCAAACCAAGTTTGGATATAGCTTTCATATATGTTTTTTGATAGATCATTCTTCCATCTTGCGTTTGTAGTTTTATAAAACACTCTTTTAAGACAGACTTGTTATCTTCAAATATACTTTGTGTCATAACAATAAATGTTCTCTGCTTCAGAGCATCTATAACCAAAAGTTCCAGATCATTGGGGCTAATAGCATCATCTTTTAAAGATGATTTTTTATGTTTTTGCATCTCTTGAAGTTCAAAGAGATTTTCAATCATATAATCTAATTCATTCGAAAAACTTGTATCAGTAATAGAGCCAGATATTTTCACTTCTATATCATCGATTTTAAACTCTTCTGCTTGTAGGCACATAAGTTCTAATATGGTATTGTATTTACTCTTATTCCCTCTGAGTCCGAGTACAAAATCTCCCCCTTTTATATGCCCAAGTGGAAAATTTTTTATATCTTTTTTGCGAGTATATTCACCAATCCACTTTGCAACTTCAAAGAGTATCTTATCCCCATTTTTGATACCATATAGGGTATTAATGTCATGAAGATTATCTATACTTATCAGTATGAGTGTGTACTCTTTTTCTTTTTTAAGTTCTTTTTTGAGATATTCATAAAGATACTCTCGAGTAAATGTTTTTGAGACGATTTCAGTGACTCTTGTATCAAATCCATTGTAGATAATATAGAGTATAAAATAAACACTAAACGCAAGAAGAAGAACCGCTTCTATGTAAAACAGTGCTGATAATGTTTGGCTTTCGTTGATTGAGGTTGTAAGAAAAAATGTTATTACAAGAGCAAAGATAGGGAGTCCCATTCTAAGTGCTAACTTAAAACGGTACTCTCTCTCTTTTGTCTGTGGCAGAAGCATTGTGTTTTATTTTGCCTTATACGTCAAGATGTTTTACATCTTTTGCATGCGTTTCAATGTAATTACGACGAGGTTCAACTTCATCACCCATAAACAAAGTAAACGCATCCGATGCAACTTCAGCATCATCAATAGTTACCTGAAGTAAAACGCGGTTCTCAGGTGTCATTGTAGTTTCCCAAAGCTGATCAGGATTCATCTCACCAAGACCTTTGTAACGCTGAATGTATGCACCTTTTTTAGCATAATCTTTAATATTTTCAAGCTCTGTGATAATATCATTATCAAATACTAATCCCCACTCTTGGATCTTTCTAAAGATATAATCTGCTTCTACGAAATGCGGCGCTGAGAAAAGATCGTCATTGATAAGTAACTCTTCCATACCGCCTTTTGTCTGTACAAAAACATGTATTTCATCATCACTGATACTTTTTGTCAAAATATTATTTTCTATTGAATGTAAAAATTCTTCAATTTTTGCATACATTGCCTGAGTATCTAATCCAATAATATCTGGATTTTCAATAAAGTGACGTATCAAGTTCACAAGAGCGTATCTTCTTCCAAGTGCATCGAGTGAGCTTGAATAGTGATCAACCATTTTGAAAAATGAAACAAGGTCATTCATTCCTATATCTTCTCTCTCTAAAGACTCTACCCCGTTTTCAATCAAAAAGTCATTCATTTGACGATCATCTTTAAAGTAAATCTCTTTTTTACCTTTTTTATAACGGTAAAGAGGTGGTTGTGCAAGGTATAAATACCCTTTTTCTACTACATCACGGAAATGTCTAAAGAAGAAAGTAAGGAGTAGCGTTTGGATATGAGAACCATCGACGTCGGCATCGGTCATGATGATGATTTTATGATAACGAAGTTTCTCTTCTTTGTACTCCTCACCAATGCCACAACCCATAGCAGTGATCATATTAGTGATCTCTTCAGATTTTAATATCTTGTCAAGTCTTGCTTTTTCAACATTTAAAATCTTACCCTTGAGTGGTAAAATCGCTTGGAAAACGCGATCTCTACCCATTTTTGCAGACCCGCCTGCAGAGTCCCCTTCCACCAGGTATATTTCACAGATAGATGGATCTTTACTTTGACAATCGGCTAACTTTCCAGGAAGTGTTCCAACACTCATAGAGTCTTTTCTACGTGTGAGTTCACGCGCTTTTTTCGCAGCTTCACGACCACGTGCCGCCATAAGAGATTTTGCAACGATTGCTTTTGCTTCAAGAGGATTCTCTTCAAAATATTTTTGAAGCAATTCATAAGTCATTTTTTGAACAAGAGGTCTTACATACGTATTACCAAGCTTACCCTTTGTCTGACCTTCAAACTGAGGTTCAGGAACACGAACTGAAACGATAGCAATTAAACCTTCGCCTGTATCTTCACCTGAAATTTTTACATCTTTCTCTTTAGCTGCACCATTTTGTGCATTATAATTTGCGATAACACGTGTAAGACCAGCTCTAAAACCAGCTTCATGCGTACCACCATTTGGTGTTCTAATGTTATTTACAAAAGATGCTAGTTTCTCTTCATAAGTATCATTGTACATAAGTGCTATATCAAATTCGATATCTTCAATTTTTGCAGAAAAAGAGTAGACAGCTGCTACTGCAGTTTTTTTGTTAAGATCTTCTACGTATTGTGCGATACCACCTTCAAAATGGTATTTTTCACTTTTGTTTGTTCGCTCATCTTTAAAATTAATTGTTATAAATGGATTAAGATAGGCTAGTTCTTTAAATCTTCTTGCTAAATAATCATATTCAAAAGTAGTTGTTTCGGTAAAAATAGAATCATCAGCAGAAAATTCTATTGTTGTTCCCGTTTTTTTTGTTGTACCAACAACGGCTAAAATTTCTTGAGGTATCCCTTTTTTAAAGTTTTGTTCAAAAATCTCGCCATTTCTATAAATGGTCATCTTCAAATCACTTGAGAGTGCATTTACAACCGAAACACCAACCCCGTGAAGACCACCAGAGACTTTATAAGTATCTTTATCAAACTTTCCACCGGCATGGAGCACTGTCAAAACAACTGTAGCTGCAGACATACCTTCTGTAGGGTGCATGTCAGTAGGGATACCACGACCATTATCAGAAACTCTACAATGACCTTCTTTTGTAATTACTACATTGATAGTGTCACAGTGACCTGCCATAGCCTCATCGATAGAGTTATCTATTACTTCATAAACTAAGTGGTGTAACCCTCTGTGACCTGTATCACCAATATACATACCAGGACGTTTTCTAACAGCCTCTAAACCTTTGAGGACTTTAATATTACTAGCACCGTAATTTTGTTCCATTAAACACTCCATAGCCATTTTGGCATAATTAGGGATATTTTATCTAAAAATATCTAAAAATAAGTTTTATGGGTGTTTAAGGAGTGATTTGAAGGATATATTTACTCCTGTAAAAGGAGTAAATTATGGAGTTAAATAACTATTGGCATTACAACTGTTTTAAAATTATTATCTTCTAAAACAAATGGTAAATTACTTTCATTGAGTCCTATAGTAAATTCAGAATTATTAATGCTATTTAAAAAATCAAGCAAATATCTAGAATTTATAGCAATTGCAAATGGTGAAGTATAATTTGTATGATGGGAAATTTCTGTTTTTGCCTCGATATTATCATCACTGAGTGATTCAAATGTTATGACATCATTTAAAAAAGTGATTTTTACATCATTGGAAATAGTAGTGATCTGTTTTATAGAATCAATCATTATTGCTTTTGGTAAAACAAGTGTATTTGCTATCTCTTTTGGGATAATTCTGGAATATTCTGGAAATTTGCCATTGATAAGTTTTGTAAAGAATGTATATTGCTCTGAGTGAATAATGAGATTTGTCTGATCGTAGTATAGTTCTATATTATCAAAGAAAAGTTTTTGTATCTCAACAATAGCTTTTTTTGGAATAATTATAGAGAGTTCATTTTCTGTACTGTTTTGAATACTTACAACAGCTAAACGACGTGTATCAGTTGATGCAAAATTTATACTGTTATGTTTTATCTCTATTAAAGCACCATTGAGTTCAAATTTAGGATTGTTTGTATCAATTGCAGGGGTTATTTTTTTAAGTGATTCTATAAGTGTGTGAGATTCTATAGAAATACGTGGTTTTGATTCATAACTTGGAAATTCTGGAAATTCGTTATGAGAGAATGTAGGCAGTTTAAATTTTGAATGGGATTGAGAAATATGTAAAGTATCATTTTTTACTTCTAAGTTTATTTCACCATCTTTTAGTATTCTGACAATATCTAGAAACTTTTTACCATTTGCAGTAATTGTTCCCTCTTCGCTTATATGTACATTTTTAGTTTTAACCATAAAACCAATTTCATAATCAGTAGCTTTGAGAGTTAATTCTGAATCATGAGCTCTAATGAAAACATGGGATGTAATTTGTGAAGTATCTTTCTTTTCTAAGAAAGGTCCTGCGTTTACAAGGATATTTTCAAGAATTGATTTTGAAATAGTTATTTTCATTTGAATTTCCTATTTTATTTATATAATTTTTAGTATGTAGTAGTAGGGGTATGTGATTAGGTGAAAATTAACCAATCACCCCTATATTCAGTGTTATGAGTATATTCTTAATATGTTTAACTCATTCACATCTATTCACTTTTATGATTATATCTTTTTTTTAAATATTTTTATAATTTTTTAATCTGAAGAAGTTATCTTGTTTGTAAGTTCTTCTATTTTTACTTTGAAATCTTCATCATTTTGGATGAGTTCTGTTATTTTTTTGAGTGTATGGCTGATTGCTGTATGATCTTTCATTCCAAAATACTGTGCAAGTTGAGGCATTGTATTTTGTGTGAGTTCACGACAGAGGTAAATAGAGATTCTTCGTGCATAGACAAGGTTTTTACTTCTACTTTTTGAGCGTATTTCACTTGGTTTGATATTAAGATCTTTGGCAACATTTTGAGTGATGATATCAAGTGTCAAGTTAGCTCTGTTTTCTTTGATCTGATCTTTGAGGATATTTTTTGTAAATTCAAGATCTATATCAACATGAATGAGCTGTGAATAAGCATGAAGTTTTGAAAGTATGCCCTCTATTTCACGTACATTGCTATCTATGACGGTTGCGATATAGTTGATGATATCTTTTGTGAGTTTTACTTTATTTATCTCACATTTTTTCTCGATGATCGCTATTTTTGTTTCAAGTTCTGGTGGTTGAATATCTGCTACAAGTCCCCATTCAAAGCGGCTCTGAAGTCTTGCTTCTAGACCTGCTATTTTTTTAGGATGCTTATCTGCTGTGAGGATAATCTGTTTTCCTTGGCCTTTAAGTGCTTCAAAGGTGTGAAAAAATTCCTCTTGAATGGACTCTTTATTACTTAAAAATTGGATATCGTCTATAAGAAGAACATCACATTTGCGGTATTTTTCTTGAAATCTTTCCATATTTTTGTTTCTGAGATGGCGTACAAAATCATTGAGAAACTGCTCAACTGTTGTATAGATAACGACTTTTCCCTGATTTTGAAAAACATTTCCAGCTGCTTGCATAAGGTGCGTTTTACCAAGTCCAACACCACCGTAGATAAAAAGAGGATTATAAATTTGTCCCGCTTTTTCACTTACACTCTTTACTGCAGCATAAGCAAATTGGTTGGATCCACCGACCATAAAGTTATCAAAAGTATGTGAAGGGTTTAGATGCGAGTGTTGGACTTTTATTTTTGCGACTTCTTTGAGTTTAGCTTTATCCATTTTGCTCTCTAAAGTTATCTGAACATTGACCCGCATATCGCTTTTGACTTCAAAAAGATGGGCTATTTTTTCGCCGTATTTATTTTTTATCCAGTTTGAGACCAAAGCATTTGGCGCGTAATAGAGGGCAAGATCACTTGTTGAGTTCTTTGCATCGTATTTGAGATGCTTGATATATCTGTTATATTCAACATCCGTAATCTCTTGTTTTAGCATTTCTAGTACTTCTTGACCTATATTCACAGTTATTGCCTAATGAGTTATTTATATGTGAATAGTATCAAGTAAAGGCATAAAATAGGGTTAAAAAAATGTGAATAGTGCAGTGTGATTTATGTGAATAGAGTATAACTTTGACTATAATCCTTCCAAATAAGCTAAAATGGAATGCAATGACAATACTTGGAATAGATCCCGGAACCAGAAACATGGGATATGCACTTATATCTTTGGAAAACGGAAAAATTTCTCTTATAGAAGCGGGTCTTATAAAAATGAAAGCAGAGGATCTGCAATTTCAAATTCCTCAAATGGTAGAAGGACTTGAGATTATTTTTAAGTCACATAAGATAGATGAAGTTGCTATGGAAGATATTTTTTATGCACACAATCCTGCGACAACTATAAAACTGGCACAATTTCGTGGTGCTATTATGCTCAAACTTCTTCAGGAATTTGGAAATTTTCATGAATATACAGCACTTCAAGTCAAAAAAGCGCTTACAGGAAAAGCAAAAGCAGGTAAAGAACAGGTTGCGTTTATGGTAAAAAAACTTCTCAATATAAAAAAAGAGATCAAGCCGCTTGACATCACTGATGCCATAGCAGTGGCAATAACACATTCACAAAGAGTGAGATTAAGTCTCTCTAA
Organism: Sulfurimonas sp.; assembly: GCA_028687935.1. GTDB lineage: Bacteria > Campylobacterota > Campylobacteria > Campylobacterales > Sulfurimonadaceae > Sulfurimonas. The sequence continues at coordinate 34,651 of JAQTZE010000003.1, read as the reverse complement.
ATAACATAGAAGATATAATCTTTTTAAAAAATAAGGGTAAATTATGTCAAAATTTCAAAATGTCAATATTGTAAAAAAAGCGAATATCTATTATGATGGAAAAGTTACGAGCAGAACAGTAGAATTTGCAGATGGAAGTATAAAATCTTTAGGAGTTATGCTTGCAGGTGATTATACATTTAATACACAAGATAAAGAGATTATGGAAATTTACTCAGGTGATTTTGAACTTAAACTACCAGGAAGTGATGAGTTCATATCTATGACTACACCATGTTCATTTACTGTTGAAGCAAATAGTGCATTCGATATCAAAATCAAAAGTGTAACTGATTACTGCTGTTCATACATCAAATAGCGCTCTGTGAGCAGTTTTTATTTAAACTGCTCAACAATTCTACTTAAACTAGCCTCATCTAACGCTCCAGATACTCTGTGAACCTCTTTTGAATTTTTAAATAGTATAAGTGTCGGAATACTTCGAATACCAAATCGTGCACCGAGATTTTGTTCATTTTCTGTATTGACTTTTGCAAAGAGTGTTTTGAGTGGAAATTTTGCAGCTGCTTTTTCAAAGTTTGGTCCCATCATTTTACATGGTCCACACCATGGAGCCCAAAAATCGACTATAACCAAAATATCACTATTGACGATAACTTCATCAAAGTTAGTGTTTGTGAGTTCTATGGGTTTTGTATCTAAGAGAGATTTTTTACATTTTCCACAATTGGCTTTGGTATACGAATCTTTTTGGGGAACATTATTGACACTTAAACAGTGAGGACAGACGATATGCATTGTGTCTCCTTTATTAAAATTGACCTTCTTGGTATTTTAAACTCTCTGAGATAACAAACAAGCTTGCGTTTTTTATTGCATTTATATCATTGTATGAACCTATGCAAAACGCAGCAAGATCTGCTTCACAAATAAGAGAGATTCCATCACTCATATCTATAAACGCAACTTTGTTAGTCTCTATAAGTTTGGCATCACTCACACCTTCAAACGCAAGTGTAATTGTTATCCAGTCAAATGCTCTCGCACTGTCTTGCACCGCGAAAGTTATAGAGATGTTTGTAGCAGAGAGTACTTCCACAGAACGAAGTTCTGCATCACGGAACTGCTCAAACCTTTGTAGAAATGTTTTTACATTGTTAGCGCTAAGTGGTCTCATCGGCCTATTGACAACCCACACATTCCATAGATCTGTCTTCAACATCACTTGCTAACTCAGGTGATTGTGAGCGTAAGTAGTATGTTGACTTGAGACCAAGTTTCCATGCAAGCATATAGATATCATTGAGATATTTACCACTTGCTTTATCGAGGGTAATAAAGATATTTAAACTCTGTCCTTGATCTATCCATTTTTGACGGATAGCAGCTGCTTTGATGAGAACCCTTTGGTCCATATCATAGGCAGGTGTATAGTATGCCCAAGTATCAGGAGAGAGATTTGGAACAACAACCGGAATAAGACCTGAGAGGTTCTCTTCAAACCACTTGCGTTTAAAGACTGGCTCAATCGCTTGCGTCGTACCTGTAAGAATAGATATAGAACTTGTAGGAGCTACAGCCATAAGATACCCGTTTCTCATTCCTTGGCGTTTTACTTTTGCGCGTAATGTATCCCACTCATAAGTCGAAGCAAACAAACCGCCGCGATCTACAAGATTGATAACTTCTGCAGTTGCATGGTCATGAGGCATGATTCCTCTACTCCATTTTGAACCTTGAAATTCTGGATAAGCACCTTTTTCAACTGCCAAATCTGAAGAAGCATTGATAGCGTTATAGCTCACAGATTCCATGATTTCATCTATTTTGTCAAAGTGTTCTTGGCTTCCCCATGCGATACTTTGTTCTGCGAGCATCTGTGCTTCACCCATAACACCAAGACCTATTGAGCGGCTTCTCATGTTCGTACGTTTTACTTTTTCTACCGGATAGAAATTGAGTTCTATAACATTATCGAGAGCGCGTATAGCTGTTGGCACGATTCTATCTATCTCTTCTTTTGTGTTGATACGAGAGAGGTTGATAGACGCGAGGTTACAAACAGCCGTCGCTCCATCTACTTTTTCTTTCTCTACAACATAGATAGGAAGCCCACCGAGATAATCAAGTGCAGTCACTTTTTTAGCAGGTTTCGTGAGTCCACTATCTACAGTTACTAACTCATCTTCTTCATAACTAACACTCTCACCATTTTCAAAGATGAACTTTATCTTATAGTGATTTGGCTCTGTATTTTGAAAAATCTCCGTACAAAGGTTTGAGCTTCTGATGATACCGTAGTGATCATTTGGGTTAGCTCTGTTAGCGTTATCTTTGAAACATAAGAATGGAGAACCTGTTTCAAAGTAAGAAGTGAGGATTTTTTTCCATAACACTTTTGCTTTTACTTTCTCTTTTATGAGTGCTTCGTTTTGTTCAAACGCAAGATACATTTTGTTAAATTCTTCTCCATGAACTTTTGAAAGTCCGCCACAATCATAAGGATCAAATAGTGTCCAAATTCCATCTTCTTGAACTCTTTGCATAAAGAGATCGTTGAGCCAAAGTGATGGGAAAAGATCATGCGCACGACGACGCTCTTCTCCAGAGTTTTTCTTGAGATCCAAAAAGTCATTGATATCTATATGCCATGGTTCAAGATAGACAGCGATAGCACCTTTTCTTGTACCTAACTGATCAACCGCTATAGCGATGTCGTTTGTTATCTTTAAAAACGGAACTGTTCCGCCTGCTGCGTTTTTATGTCCGTCGATATAAGAGCCCATTGAACGAACCTGAGTCCAATCCCAACCGATACCGCCACCGAATTTTGAAAGCATTGCCATCTCTTTGTAAGCATCAAAGATACCTTCAATGTTATCCGGAGTAGAACCAATGTAGCATGAGCTGAGTTGGTGTCTTGTTGTTCTTGCGTTTGAGAGAGTTGGCGTTGCTAACATCACTTCAAACTTGGAGATCATGTCATAGATCTTTACAGCCCATTCTTCGCGTTTTTCTTCTCTTTGAGCTAAGAACATTGCTATCGCCATGAACATGTGCTGAGGAAGCTCTATAGGGTCAGAATTTCTATCTTTGATAAGATATCTGTCATAAAGAGTTTTTACGCCAAGATAGTTAAATAACATATCACGCTCAGGTTTGATATGTTTTTCAAGTGCATCAAGATCATACATCTCTTTGAGACCATAAAGGATACGCCCTTCTTTTTCTCCGCGTTCAAAATAAGTTTGAAGTGAACCATATCCTGTAAAACCGTTTACTTGATGGTAAAGGTTGAAGAGAAACAAACGCGATGCTACAAAGGTCCAGTTAGGAGCATCTATATCTATTTTATCAACCGCTGTTTTAATAAGCGTTTGTTGTATCTCTTTGGATGTTATACCATCACGAAACTGGATCTGTGCATCTACTTCCAATTCACTCTGTGATACATTTGACAAATCTTTCACCGCAGCAGAAGTATACTTTTGGATTTTAGTTATGTCTAACTGTTCTGTTCTTCCATTTCTTTTTATAACTGTTATCATGGTCAGGTCCTATTTATTTAAAAACTCTAGCAAATATATTGTCTACATTTTTTGTATAATAATCGTAGTTAAAACACTCACGGATTTGTTCTTCGCTGAGTGAACTTCTTAGCTCTTCATCTGCTAACAAATGGTTAAGATACAAACTCTCACCTTTCTCATTTGTAGTAGGTTTGCCTTGTTGTATCTCTTCCCAAACTTTCATTGCATTTCTCTGAACGATACGGTATGCATCTTCACGAGATACACCTTGAAGTGGAAGCTCTAATAAAACTCTTTGAGAGAAAACAAGTCCTCCTGTGAGGTTGAGATTTCTCATCATATTTTCAGGATAGACTGTTAGGTTAGCGATAACATTGTTCATGCGGTGTAACATAAAGTCTGTTGTTATAAAAGAGTCCGGTAACCAAAAACGCTCAGTCGAAGAGTGAGAGATATCACGCTCGTGCCAGAGTGCTACATTCTCCATTGCTGGAACTGCATAGGCACGTATCATTCTTGCCAAACCTGTTATATTCTCTGTGAGTATCGGGTTGCGTTTGTGAGGCATTGCAGATGAACCTTTTTGTCCTTTTGCAAAATACTCTTCACATTCGTATACTTCCGTTCTTTGCCAGTGACGAACTTGAACCGCAAACTTCTCTATACTTGATGCCATGAGCGCTAAAGTAGTAGCAAGTCTTGCGTATCTGTCACGCTGGATAACTTGGTTGGATGCAGCTGCTGGTTTGAGTCCTAGCTCCTCACATGTTATTTCTTCAAGCTCTAGTGGAGCGTGTGCAAAGTTACCCATTGCACCACTCACTTGACCTACGGAGATAACAACAAGTGTTTGCTCAAGGTTCTCAAGATGTCTCGCCATCTCGTCATACCAAACAGCTAACACAAGACCAAAGGTTATAGGCTCACCGTGAATACCGTGAGAGCGTCCAACCATCAAAGTCATTTTGTGTTCCATCGCTCTTTTTTTGATAGACTCCATGATCATCTTTACATCTTCGATAACTAACTCTAAAGAGCTTTTCATCTGAAGTGCCACAGCAGTATCAACTGTATCTGAAGATGTCATACCATAGTGAAACCATCTGCTCTCTTCGCCAAGAGTCTCTGATACACTCGTTGTAAAAGCAATGAGGTCATGACGCGTAACTGCTTCTATCTCATCTATTCTTTGGATATTAAATCCTGCGTTTTTAACTATCTTGTCTGCATCATCTTGAGGAATCTTTCCCAATTTCGCCCAAGCTTTGACAACCGCTTTTTCTACATCAAGCCAAGCCTGATATTTTGCCTGCATTGTCCACTTGGAACTCATCTCTTCTCTTGAATATCTTTCGATCATATATACTGTCCTTATGATTATTATTATGTTAAAATTTGTAAGTAAAAAGTTATTTATTTTACATAATTAATAGTAAAAGAGGGATTAAATTTTGCCATTTGTTTTAAAAAAAATGTATACTCCTGTGAAGCAACGTGTATTCTTATATCTTATAAAAGAGTTGGGCTATACACAGAAAGAATCACAAAGAATGATATCCAAAGGAAGAGTTCTTGTAGATGGAGTTGCGATCAATAAAGCTTCTACAGAAATAGAAGGAGATTTTGAATTTATCTACTTTGAACCACTTACAAAAGGCCTAGTAGCACATGCAGTTTATGATGAGTTTGTTCTCTTTGATAAACCTAGCGGGATGCTTATACATCCTCAAAATAGAAATACAGCCTACTCTCTTATAGATGAACTTAAATCCCAATTTGGCAAAGATGCAAATATAGCACATAGAATAGATCAGGAGACAAGCGGACTTGTTTTGTGTGCTAGAAACAAAGAGAGTGAACGTGATATTAAGATGATGTTCCAAGAGAGAGATATGAAGAAAAAATATCTCGCTTTGGCGCATGGAGAGTTTAAAGAAGAGCTTACAGTTGAAGCAAAACTTTTGCGTGCTGAAGATGAGAGTGCTATTGTGAGAATGGTGGTAAAAGTAGATGATAAAGGTAAGGAATCAAAAACACACTTTAGACCTCTGAAATATTTTCCTGAGTTGGATATGACACTTATAGAGTGTGCACCGCATACTGGAAGACAACATCAAATTCGTGTTCATTTGTTTCACGTGAAACATCCGATAGTTGGTGACCCAATTTATGGACAGAGTGAAGAAGACGTTGTGAGATTTCTTGATAAAGATTTGAGTGATGAAGAGAGGATTGAAAAATCAGGTGCTCAAAGATTATTGCTTCATGCAAATGAATTGGAATTTGAACTTTATTCAAAACAATATCACTTTAAGAGTGATATAGATTTTGAGAAGCTTTGTTTGAGTATTTTGAATTCTATAAAATAATAGAATAAAGTTTTTTGAATATATTCACTTATTTTCAAATTGTTTCACATGAAACATTTTGAACTAAAGTACTAAAAGTGAATAAGCTACTTTTTTACAATAAGTAGAGCGAAAGATGAATAAGTTTTTAGACATGTGAATAACTGAATTATAAATTATAAATGTGTTTATTATATGAATAAGTTAGAGTAATAAAATAGATTAAATCCCAATATATAGGGCTTTGAGTAGATATCAAATTTTCACATTCAGTTTTATTTTATATAAAATAATTCTTAAAAAAGTTGTAAATTTTGAAATTTACATCGCTTTGGATGTGATAGTATTCACAGTTTAGAACAATGTGTGAATACTTCACATCTTAAATAAATTTTGGAAAAAAAATGAAAGTTATATTTTATTTAAGTTTGAAAAGAGAAGATTGAAAGATTATATTTTTATAAGGTAAGTAAGGTAATATTACATTCATAGACGACCTCCCTGGTGTGTTGGTCGCCTACTCTTTTAAAACCTATGGTCTTGTTGCCGCTCTGATAAAACCAATAACTCCAACTGCAAATACAGCAACTATAAATACTATTTGAAATATCTCTATAAAATCCATTAACGCTCACCTTCAGTTTTTTCTTTTAATTGTCCACAAGCGGCACTTATATCTATGCCCTTTGAATCACGTATTGTACATAGTAAGCCATGATTAGTCAGGTACTCCTGAAACGCTATCATATCACCTTTTGTAGGTCTTTGATATTCTGTTCCAGGATATGGATTGAAATAGATAAGATTTACTTTTGCTTTTATACCACTAAGAAGTTTGACAAGCTTTTTAGCTGAAGCGAGATCATCATTTTTATTTTTGATGACTAGATACTCAAACATCACTCTTTTGCGCGTGTCTATTGGAAAGCGTTTGACAGCTTCTATGATAGAGTTGATATTATGCGCTTTATTCATAGGGATAAGTTCTGTACGAAGCTCATCATCTACAGCGTGCAAAGAGATAGCGATGTGAACACCAAGATCCATCTCTCCTAGCTTATCGATCTTGCTGCTGAGACCACTTGTAGAGACTGTCTGGCGTTTTCCTGAGATAGCTAAGCCCTCTTCTTCTTGAAAGATTTCTATTGCCTTTGCAAGATTGTTTAGGTTATCTAGAGGTTCGCCCATTCCCATATAGACAATGTTTAACTTTCTATTGTGTTTATGGTCATTGTCGCGTTTGAGACTGACAACTTGTGCGACTATCTCGCCAGCAGTTAAGTCCCTTGTAAAGCCACCTTTTGCAGTCAAACAAAAAGTACACCCTACTTTACATCCTACCTGCGTAGAAACGCAGATAGTATATTTTGCTTCTTGGGTGATTAGATCATTTTCATCTCGAAGTTCATCTTTCATCTTGAGCCAGACAGCTTCTACGGTTTTGCCATCTTGAAGTTCTAAGAGATATTTTATTGTTCCATCTTCAGAGATCTCTTTACGGATAATCTTCATAGGATCAACTACAAATTTTTCTGCGAGTTCATCTTTGAGAGATTTTGGAATATTTTGCATAGCGTCAAAGTTTTCAGCATACTGGTGATACAACCAGCCAAAAATCTGTTTCGCTCTAAAAGAAGGTTTGATTTGTTCCATCAACTCTTTTTGAGTGAAGTCAAGAAGTGAAGGTTTAAGGGTGCTCATATTTAAACTATCTCCCGATTTGTTGTAAGTTCTTTGATGCGTTTTTTTACATGCGCACTGAGAAGCTCTTTTGCCTGTTCATGATTTTTTAAAAAATCTTCATGAGCATTTTTGTTAGTATAATTTGTTATACAAAAAACGCCGCCAGCAGGAATATTGAATTCTTGGGCTATCTTTAAAACAGCAAAAAACTCCATATTTTCGCACCCTAATCCATATTTCAAAAAGTTTTTTGCCAATATGTCGTTCGTAGAGATATAGTTAGAAGAGTTAATAACAATATCTTTTTTATTAGTCGTATTTGTTGTTACAACATTATCAAGCGGCGTATAAGCATCATTATTTAAAAACGCAAGTTCGATATTTGCAGCAGTTTTTGACTCGATGATATCAAATATAGCTGCTTCGCCGTAACTCCCTGCACTTCCTACAAAAAGCAAAAATTCTGGTTTGTCAAAGAGACAAAGGCGTGTAAGATTCATAGCCGTTTCAATAAGCCCCACTCCCATAGGAGTTGCAAAGTCAAAGTTTTCGTTATTTCCAGCGCAGATAATCATGCTCTAGAGTCTCACAGGAATGTTGTTTTCATGGAGATAGCGTTTGAGATCCATGATGTCGATCTCTCTGTAGTGAAAGATACTTGCAGCAAGTGCAGCATCGGCACCGTGCAAAAATGCTTCTTTGATATGTTCCATCGTCCCTGCTCCGCCGCTAGCGATGACAGGTACATTGACTGCACGTGAGATTTGTTCGGTAATATTGAGCTCAAATCCTGCTTTTGTTCCATCTGCGTCCATTGAAGTGAGCAAAATCTCTCCACAGCCGCGATCTACAACCTCTTTTGCCCACTCTACTGCGTCAAGACCAGTATCTACTCTGCCTCCGTTTAAAAAGACATGATATTTATCGCCGCTGCGTTTGACATCAATTGCCGTGACAATACACTGAGAGCCAAAACGTTTTGCACCTTCATTGATGAGTTCAGGGCGTTTGATAGCAGCTGAGTTTACGCTTACTTTATCGCAGCCTACATTGAGAAGTTTATAGATATCTTCGAGTTTACGAATACCACCACCGACAGTCAGCGGTATAAAAATCTCACGAGCTACTTGAGCTACTATATCTACTATTGTGTCACGATTGTCGCTAGAAGCTGTGATGTCCAAAAAAGTAAGTTCATCAGCGCCCTCTTCGTTGTATCTGCGAGCAACTTCTACAGGATCTCCTGCATCTTGAAGTCCGACAAAGTTAACACCTTTGACAACGCGTCCATCTTTTACATCTAGACAAGGAATGATTCTTTTTGCGAAATAGTTCATAGTAGATTAGCCTCTTTGAATAATACGCAATTATACAACGCTAGACTTATGAATAGGTTTAGCGTAAAAAAGCAGATAAGAATGTGGTTATAATTGCAGTGAAATTAATAAAAAGAATAAGGACAGACTATGTTTGAAACAGGTTTTCTTGGCACAAGTGCTCCATTTTATATGGACTTCATTACACTTTATTTTGCAGTTTTACCATTTCTAATGGGAGTTGGAATATTTATGGCGGTGAAAAAACGCTATGAATTACACTATAAGATGCAGTTGGCAATTTTTGTTGTAACGCTTCTTGTTGTAGGTATATTTGAAGTTGGCGTAAGGATTTCAGGCGGTTTCTCTGCGTTTATGCAGCAAAGTAATGCAAATGAGACCTTTATGATAATCTTTTTGGTTATTCACATCCTTATCGCTCTTGTTGCGTTTGTCCTCTATTCAGTACTTATGTACAGTGCGGTCAAAGAGTTTCGTCTCAAAAGTACACCAGTCGTAAAATCACATAAAAAACTTGGTATGATAGTCTTTGCAGGCATGAGTATTACCTCACTTATGGGCGTGATGATTTACTACTTTTTATTCGTTTTTTAAGCTCTTGAAAAGTCTCTGCCCTTTCACACAATAAAGGGCTTGATGTTCTATGTGATATCTTCACTCTTCTCGTATGCGGTTATACCAAAACCGCATGTGAGATACTCGACTTCTTCAAAATCTCTTCTTATACGTTTTTACTCTTCTAAAGCTTTTAACTTTTGATTCACCTCACTAGACATTTCATAAGTGCTGCAAGTATAGGCATTTTCATATGTTTGCCCTGCAATATAATCAAGTGAGTGATAACCTCCAGCAGTATCGTCAAAGGTATACGCCATGCATCCATTTTTATCATAACGACTTACGCTAGTACGATAATCGTCTTTTTGCAATGGACATTGCCCCTGCGCATTTAGAGCTACACGAACTTTTGAATCGCTCGTAACTAGTTCTTCTTGCGTAACACCATAAGCATTAATAACTTTTGATCCATAAATATTTACTTCCAAATCAGTATCACTTTTTGATGGGCACATATAGCCTATCCATCTGAAATGTTTATATTGAGTACAAACATTCTGATCTAAGAGATTAACTTTATTATTGATATGTGCAGCTATAGCGGTTGCTGCATCTGCATTGGCTGCATCAAGATAAGAGGGTACAAATGTATGGCCAAATCCACTGACATTTGCAGGTAAACTATTTGGTATTGGTTGTATAATTGGATCAAATGTAAATGTTACATAATTATTCCCAGTTACTACATGATCAGCAGGGACACCAACACCAACTACTTGAAACCTCTTTTTTTCATCGTCAGTTAAAAGACCATATACATCATTTGCAAAGAGATTGCCTTGAGAGTGTGCAACTAGTAAAACATTGTTATTGTTCGAGAAACTTTCATTTCTATAGAGTTGTAGTATCTCCTGCGTATTTGCAAAAGCTTGTGCAGCTATAGCTGCCATTCTTGATCTATAGTTACCTTCTTCTAATGTTAAAACATTAGCTGCATCCATAATTCGTGTTATAAATCCAAAGTAAAAGTCTCCAATCTGCCCGCTCTCATGTAACTGCCAAAAGGTCTCCAACAAATCATCAACATCCCAATTGTCACCTTTGTTATAGGCAAGTTTAAAGCTATAAGTTGTACCCTCTTCGGCGATTGGGAAGCGATCTGGATTGTGATCTCGCATAAATTTTTTAAGCTTTAATTTTGATGCTTCAGCTTGTGGTCTAGTATTCCAAACCCCATTCCCAAAGTAAATATCCAGTTTACATGCATCACTTGCAAAGAGTGTAAGAGTTAAAGTAAGTAAAATTATTATCTTTTTCATCACTCTATCTCCTAAAGACCATCTATATCAGTTTCGCACTGAGATTTTGTTTGCAGTGTTGGTGTAGATGTAAAAACTCTCCCGCTTAAACTAGCATCATATTGTAAGTAAGTTTTTAAACGCTCTCTTGTGTTGAAACATTTATCACTTATTGCATTCATATAATCCCAGATACCATCATTAAATGGTAGTTGCTTAGAATAGCTATACCATTCCCAACATTCAAGACCAGCAGTAATCGCCTTAGTTGGTTTATCATCAGTATTTGCAGGATCTGCCAATGCCATTTGATAGGCTTTTGCTTGTTGCATCGCAATAGCCTGTTCTATCTTCTCATACCCGTTATAGATCTTCATCTCTAAAAATATCCATCGCTCTACATCATCTCTAACACCGTTGTTGTTCACATCTATACCTAAGAGTGTAGAGTTGTTAAGCGTTTCATCTGGTTTGGGTGGGAGTATATGACCGTTTACTTCTTTATATACCGTTACAGATATTTGTGATGATTGTACTCCATTGTAGCTAGCTTGAAGAGTTGTAGTTCCCTCTTGTAAAGCTGTGAGGTTTGTATCTTTCATCTCTATAATCGACTCATCTCCTATACTCCATTCTATATTTGAAGTTATCTGCGAGGTAGTATTATCATCGTAGTGCGCATAGAGCTTAAGTGGAGTTTGTGTATCTTCTTTGAGCTCTATGGTGGTTTGGTTAAAGTCAAGAGAGAGTATCTTTGGTTGCGATGTTTCTATGTGAAATTTATGATGAATAGGTTTACTCATTACTACACATCTATCTTTTTTAAACCATCTTTCAAACCAGTTGAGAGTCTGTTTACATTTTTTTAGTTCTACAGGTTTGACAAAGAGTGTGTACTCCCCTTTTTCAAGTGGATCGTTTGGAGTAAAAACTAAGTTTTTAGTATTTTCAACTGTCACTTTCCCATCAATGCGTTTATGATGGTGTTGCTTTAATTCGACCGTTCTTCGATCGAGTGAATCTTCCATGATTGGCAGATCAAACGCTACTACTATATTTTTGTTTGTTGTTATAGAAAGTAGATGATCTTCACTTTGTTTTTCAGGAGACTTTTTATCGTGTGCTTGGAGTGCAGCGACCGCGATGACTAAACATAAAGCTGCTACTATTTTTCTTAACATGGCTCTATCCTTTTTTAGTTAGATTAAATCATATAATAACACTTTTAGTTTTTTTTTGCAAGCATAAAGTGTTGCTCTTTTTCGTTGAGTTAAAAATATCAATACATCATTTGCAAAAAAAAAGATTTCTTGAGAGGGGGAGAATATAGAAAGTTAAAATAAATTTTTTCACGTCAAAATTATGAACTTCTACAATCTTATAAAAATGTTACCTTATTGTAAGGAATATTACACTACACTCGTGTTTATGAAAAAACACAGTGTAGTAGCAAAAAAGAAGTACGGACAGAACTTTCTCCAAGACGAAAGAGTTTTGCGCAAAATCGTCGAAGCGATGCCCAAAAATGAGAATAAAATCGTTGAAATTGGGCCTGGCTTAGGTGATTTAACTAAATTTTTAGTTGATGTCAAAAGTGTGGAAGCTTTTGAGGTCGATACCGATTTATGTAAACTATTGCAAAGCACATTTAAAGAAGAGATCGCCACCAAGCGACTCCACATCCACTGTGGAGATGTTTTAGAAGCTTGGCAGAGTAGCCTGATTGATGAGCCGTATGATTTAGTGGCAAACTTGCCCTATTATATAGCAACAAACATCATATTAAAAGCACTCGCAGATCCAATGTGTAAAAATATGCTTGTAATGGTACAACTTGAAGTAGCAGAGAAGTTTTGTGCTGATTCGGGTGACAGCGATTTTGGATCTTTGAGTATCATAACTCAAAGTGTAGGGGACTCTAGCATTATTGTTAAAGTTCCCCCGACTGCGTTTGATCCCCAGCCAAAGGTTGATTCTGCGGTTTTTCTCATAGAAAAAAGAAGTGATAGAAGTGATAAAGGTTTCGAGGATATGCTTAGAGTTGCATTTACGCAGCCTCGAAAGACACTTATGAAAAATCTCTCTTCAAAATATGACAAAAACTCCCTTCTAGAAGTGTTTGAAGAATTAAAACTTACATTAACGATACGCCCTCATCAAGTCGCAACCGGAGACTATCACCAACTCTATAAAAAAATACAAAGGAGTTTGGATGACAGAAGAGAATCAAGGGACACAAGAGAATAGTGCTCCCGTAGCTAATCGCAAACCAAATAATAGAAGACCAAATAATAGACCAAAGCCAAATACACCAAGAGCAGAAGGCGATAAAGCGCCAAATGCAAGACCTGCAAACCCTAATGCAAACGCAAACCCGAATGCAAACAGTGCAAACCGCAATAAAAATGGCGGCAAAAACCGTAATCGCCGTCAAAGTGCACCAATTGATGAAACCCTCAAAGAATTTGTTGTAAAAAATCAAGAAGCACACAAACAAAGACTTAATCCTCATTACAAATTAGATCTTAATTCAAACGCAAAAGTACGTATCACGCCACTTGGTGGTCTCGGTGAGATCGGTGGAAACATCGCTGTTTTTGAAACAGAAAAAGAGGCAATCCTTATCGACGTTGGTATGAGCTTCCCTGATGAAGATATGCACGGTGTTGATATTCTTATTCCTGATTTTACTTACTTACGTGAGATCAAACATAAGATTGTCGCCGTAATTATTACACACGCTCACGAAGATCATATTGGTGCAATGCCATATCTTTTCAAAGAGATGCAGTTCCCTATTTATGGTACGCCACTTCCTCTTGCGATGATTGGTAACAAGTTTGACGAACACCATATCGCAGAGCACAGAAAACATTTCAATCCTATTGAAAAAAGAGTTGTCTATAAAATCGGAAATGATTTTGAAGTTGAGTGGATGCATATGACGCACTCTATCATTGACTCTTCTTCGGTGGCGATTACAACGGATGCTGGAACTATTATCCATACGGGTGACTTCAAGATAGATTACACTCCAGTAGATGGCTATACAGCAGACTTACACAGACTTGCAGCTTATGGTGAGAAAGGTGTTTTATGTCTTTTGAGTGACTCTACGAACTCTTATAACACAGTTGCAACGCCTTCAGAGCTCAGTGTTGCTCCTGCGTTTGACCGTATCTTCTCAAAAGCAGAAGGAAGAGTATTGCTCTCAACATTTAGCTCAAACATCCACCGCGTACAGCAAGCAATTCAGTACGGTATCAAATATGGCCGTAAAGTGTGTGTGATCGGTCGTTCTATGGAGAGAAATCTTGAAGTTGCGATGCAATATGATTATCTGAAATTTCCTAAAAATATATTTATTGATGCAGAAGAAGTCGCACACTGTAATGACAAAGAAGTCCTTATCGTGACAACAGGTTCACAAGGTGAGCCAAACTCTGCACTCTTTAGAATGTCAATAGGCGAGCACAGACATATCAAGATCAAACCAACAGACCTTGTCGTACTCTCTTCTCGTGCGATTCCTGGAAATGAAGCTTCAATCTCTGGAATGTTAAATCACTTACAGCGCGCAGGTGCAAGAGTTGCAACTGATAGAGATATCCACGTTTCAGGTCACGCTTCTATGGAAGAGCAAAAACTGATGCTGCGTTTAGTAAATCCTAAATTCTTCTTGCCAATACACGGTGAATACAACCATGTTATGAAGCACAAAGAGACAGGTATGATGTGTGGTATTCCTGAGAGAAATATCCTTCTTATGACAGATGGTGAGCAGATCGAAGTTGCACCAAAATACATGAGAAAAGTAAAAACAGTTAAAACTGGTAAAACGTATATCGATAACCAAAACAACCACCAAATCGAAGATGATATCGTTCTTGATCGCCAAAAACTAGCGACTGACGGTATCGTTATGATTGTTGCTCAAGTTGATGGAAAACACTCGAAAATGATAGATAAACCTAAAGTGACTACTTTTGGTCTTGTAGCAGATAGAAAAGATAAAGCATTTGCCAAAGAGATGGAAGAGATCTTGGAGCACTTCTTAATTCACCTCAAAGAGGGAATGATAGAAAACCCAAGAGCCTTAGAAAATGATCTTCGCCAAGTTGTGAGAAAACATATTTATAGAAAAATGAAAAAATATCCTTTGATTGTACCTCACGTATTTGTATCATAAAAAGGACAGAGTGTGAAAAAAGAAGATTTGGACTTTGAAAACGCAGTAAAAGAGATGATGCTGCATGTTGGAGAAAATCCTGAGCGAGAAGGGCTTTTGGAGACTCCAAAGCGTGTGAGAAAAGCTTACGAATTTATATTCGGAGGCTACAAAGAAAATCCAAAAGAGATTTTAGAGAAGGCACTTTTTACAAGCAGCAATGATGAGATGGTGCTTATCAAAGATATCGAGTTCTATTCGACATGTGAACATCACCTTTTGCCTATTATAGGACGTGTGCATGTGGCATACATCCCAAATGGTAAAGTTGTAGGGCTTTCAAAAATACCTCGTGTGGTCAATGTTTTTGCCCGTCGTATGCAGATACAAGAGCAACTTACAGAGCAGATTGCTGATGCCATCATGAGCACGATAGAGCCAAAAGGTGTCGCAGTTGTCATACAAGCGCGCCATATGTGTATGGAGATGCGAGGGGTTGAAAAAATTAACTCTACGACTACATCCTCAGCGCTTCGCGGTCTTTTCAAAAAAGACGAAAAAACAAGAAGTGAATTCTTCTCCCTCATCAACTCCCCAACCGGGACGAGATACTAGGCACTCCTGAAATGCCTCTCAAATCACTCAAAGAAAAACTCTCCTCCAAAGATTATTCCGTAGCCTTTGGAGAGGTTGTCAAGATAAACGCAACCATCGTCACTGCAACAGGTCTTAAAGTCAGTATCAGTGATATGGTAAAGATAGTATCAAACGCAACTGCCCAAGAGACTATCGGTATGGTGACCGAGATAGATGGCGCTACATTTTTTATCACTCCTTTTAGTTTTGTAGAGGGTTTTTGCTCTGGCGATAGGGTCTTTCTTGACTCAACTGGGTTAAATATTCCAGTGGGAGAAGCACTGCTTGGACGGGTTGTCAACCCCTTTATGCACCCAATAGATGGCAAAGGCAGTGTCAATAATACCAAACTCTCTCCAATCATAAAAATGCCAATAGCCCCGATGAAACGCGGTATGATCGATGAAGTTTTTAGTGTGGGTATCAAAAGTATCGATGGACTTTTGACATGTGGAAAAGGGCAAAAGCTTGGTATTTTTGCAGGAAGTGGAGTGGGAAAATCGACGCTCATGGGGATGATCGTCCGAGGTGCCGATGCTCCCATCAAAGTTGTAGCCCTTATTGGCGAGCGTGGTCGTGAGGTTCCTGAGTTTATACAAAAGAACCTTGGTGGCAATCTCGAAAATACTGTGATTATCGTTGCAACAAGTGATGACTCTCCGCTAATGCGAAAATACGGCGCTTTTGCTGCGATGAGTGTGGCAGAGTATTTTAAAGATCAAGGACTTGATGTTCTTTTTATCATGGATTCCGTCACACGTTTTGCGATGGCACAACGAGAAATCGGTCTAGCTCTTGGTGAGCCACCAACCTCAAAAGGTTATCCGCCCTCTTCTTTGACACTATTGCCACAGTTGATGGAACGAGCTGGTAAAGAGGACGGAAAAGGCTCTATCACAGCCTTTTTTACGGTTCTTATAGAGGGTGATGATATGAGTGATCCTATTGCGGATCAGTCGCGTTCTATTTTAGATGGTCATATTGTTTTATCTCGAGAATTGACAGATTTTGGTATCTATCCGCCTATTCATGTGCTTAACTCTGCATCAAGGGTTATGAATGATCTTATCAGTGATGAGCACTTAAACGCAGTGATGAAGTTTAGACGCTATCATACTCTGCTCAAAGAAAATGAAGTGCTGATTCGTATTGGCGCTTACACAAAAGGGAGCGATCAAGAGCTTGATAAGGCTATTGCCAAGAAAGTGGATATGGAAGCGTTTTTAACGCAAAAATCCACGATGGAGGTCCCTTTTGAGGATGCCGTCAACACCCTTATTGAAATAATGCAATAAAAGTCTATCAAACGATAGGATTTTAGGATTCTGCTCTTGAAAACTCCATAATAAGTTCTGAACCAAGCCAAGCATCTCTTGGTGTTTTCTCCCCTTTTTCAAGGGTTATAGCAAGCTTTTGCGCAGAGAGATACTCATAGGTTTTCATCAAAGATCTCAGCTCATTATCGTTGCCAAATATATCAATATATGAGTAGATAATATTGTGTGCACTTGTGTATTTTTTGGCTGCAAGTGAGGCTTTAATTTTTGACTGAAAGCTAACGCGCAGCAGGTCTCCTATTTTTTCTTTTCTTGTGCTTATACTAATAAGATTTGCCAAAGCCAACTTGATACTTTTTGCATCTCCAACAAGCGCATACTCTTCACACTCATTGACAAGTAAAGCCCAGCGTTTGTTGAGAAGTATCCCAAGTTCGCTTGCGTTTAAGCTTTTATTTGTATCTAGTATCTCATAGCAAGTTTTGATATTATTCGTTTTATAGGCATTTTGTAGTCGTATCATTGCGTTTAGGCTTGTGATAAGTCTCTCCAGTTCCTTTTGCATAAACACACTATTTTTGAAGAGTTTGAGATGCTCTTTCGCTTTTTGCAGCTCACCTTGTTTGATAAAAAGATCTATTTTTTTGATATTTTTTTCTATACTCTGGTTGAGGCTTATATAGGTCGGGGCTTGTAAAAATATTTTGTTTTTATAGCTGAGTTCATCGACGCTCTGAAAGTCATTCGCCTCTACAGCACGTAAAAAACTCATAAAATCACTATCTTGAGCTAAGAGCAGCTTGATGATTTCGCGTTTATCTAAGACAGTGAGATACTCATGCAAGAGTGCTTTTGCGTTTTGTATATCATCAAAACAAAGATGTCTGTAGGCATTTTTAAAACTATCGCGCCATGCTTCTTCGACCTTTTCATAGAGTGGCGTTAGCTTGAGTGGCTCATATTTTGAACACATAGAAAAGCAGAGCGCATATTTTTTTTCAAAATAGAGTATTTTAAACCGATCATAATGTGTAAAAGCCTTAAATAAATCACTAATCTCACGCTCTTTGGAACGAATCCCTTTGAGCGGAGCAACACATTGTAAAGCGAGAGCTGGCTTTTGATTCATCAGTGCACTCAGAGCCTCTTTATAGATCTCTTTGTAGCGTTTTTCTAAGAGTTTATACTCGATTGTATCGTGAAGAATCGGTTCTCTCTCTATAACTCTGTAGGCTTCATATAGAGCATTCTTCATCACAAGCTCTTTGAGCTGTGCACGATTAGGAAGTTTGACGTTGAGTATTTGAGAGTCGGCAAGTGCCACGAAGAGATATTCGTTGTGAAGCAGTGTTATTTTGCTGACCTTTTGTTCAAATTCTATATATTTAGCATGGGCTATTTTAGCTCTTTTGATATCTAAAAGTGCGACATAGTTGGTTTCAGCACTTAAAATAACAAAGTCAGAATTGGGTGTTTTTACTATGTGCTTTATATTCTTAAAAGGAGCATCGATACGTTTTGCTTCTTGGGAGTTATTGAGAGTGTGGATATACACATCACCATCAACATTGGCACTTATAACTCTGTTTTCATCTATAAAACAGAGTGCATCTATTCTGCTTCCTTGTTCGATTAAAACCTCTCTTTGGATCTTAGAACTCATATCGACAACAAAGAGAGCACCGCCTTGACCCGAACAAGCAAGTTTATCGTTATGAAGAGCAAATGCGCTTACAAAGTTGCTTTTTGTTCTTTGCGTTTTATAGGGAAAGGAACACAAACGCGAGAGGACAGCTGAGTTGTTGTAGCGGTATTGATAGACTCTGCCGCGATCAGTTCCAGCGATGACATACATAGAAGAGGAGCAAAAACTCAGTAATTCCACTTTTTCGTTTGCTATTTTTATATTTTTGATGAGGCCTTTCGTCTCTAAATCTACTACATAAATAATATCTGTATTGGCAAAAGCTATCATTTTTGCATCTTGACTAAAACAGATAGCCGTTGTTTGTGAACCAAGGTCTTTGTGGATGAGTCGGAGTTTTGTAGTATGTTCATTTATATCTAAGATTTTTGCACCGCTATATTTTGTTGCATATGCAAGTGCGTTTGCATTTAAACGATTGAGCGCCATTATCTCTGAACGTTCTTTGGTATAAGGGTATATTTTAGGCATGCATAATCATTTATCTTTTTGGATGATTATAATTGAAAAGAGTTGTAGTATTGTTGAAAAGAGAGATTTAAAGGGGTTTTCCCTCCTGAAAAAATTTCAGAGAGAGAAAAGAGGGATTAGCAAGCTGGAACGTTTCCGCTGTCACTTCCGTATTCGTGGAAAAAGTCATAGTAGTGTTCAAGATAATCTGGCTTGATATCACCATCAGACACTGCTGGACAGATTTTTTTGATTTCTTCGCCGATTTTACCTTCTTCTTTAATATCAGACCACTCAGATTGAGTGTGCTTACCAGCCATTGCAGCACCTGTGATACCACATGGTTTCTTTAATTTTTTTGTAAAAAGCTTTTGACCTTTATCTGCACTTGCGTATGAAGCTGTAGCACCTACACTTAAGATCAATGCTGAGCTTAAAGCGATTTTTAATAACTTGTTCATGTTGTCTCCTATTGTTTGGAATAGTATCATTTTATCCCAGTAAAAATAAAAATACTATTTATTATAAAATTAATATATAATATTTATAATAAATGTAACTATTTCGTATAATAAATCCTCAAAAAAGAGGATTTAAACCTTACGCTCTACCCGAAAGCATTCCGTACATAGTCATTGGTTTAAGCGCATAGACTTTTAACAACCACCATATCCATCTCTCTTTTGTTGGGTCAAGTGGGAATGAAGGAGTTGGTTTTCCGCTCCAGTCAAACTCTGCAAGCATAACAGTACCGATACTAGTGATAAGTGGACATACTGTATAACCGCCATAAGCAGCTGGTAATTCAGTTTTACCTTCCATTGATGCGATTATGTTGTCTACAAGCACTTTGTATTGTTTACGAACAGATCCACCAGTCTTAGCCATAGGAATAGCTGCAACGTCACCAATAGCCCATACATTTGGGAATTTTACGTGTTGAAGAGTCTCTTTCGTAACTGGTACCCATCCTTTGTCTGAACCTATAGCAGAGTTTCCAACTACATCTGGAGCTTTCATAGGTGGTGTCACATGGATAAAGTCGTATTTCACTTCAACTCTGTCATGAGTAGTTACCATCGTATATTCTTCGAGGTCTTTGTCGTAAGCACCTTGAACTTGAGCATGTTTATCAAATACAGCTACTTTATTGTCCGTATCGATTTCGATGAGATTGTGTTTGTAGTTCCATTTGAAATCTCTATCTTTGAACTGCTGCAAGATAGCTTCATGATATTCAGGAACACCAAACATTTTACCACCGTTTGGATAGAAAGTAAGTTCTACTTTATCACGAACACCAGCTTCTTCAAGTCTTGCGTGTGCAAGATACATGATTTTTTTAGGAGCGCCACCACATTTGATAGGAGTGTGTGGATCTGTGAAAAGTGCTTGAAGTTTTTCAGGCCCAGTGTGAGATTTCGCTTTTTCGATAAGTTCTTGAAGGCCAGTCCAAGTAGCTTCTGCACCATCCATATAGTAGATAGAGTGAACACCGTTCTTACCAACTTTTTCTTTAACGATACCATTGTTTTCTTCATCAGATGAAGTGATAACACCGTCAAGTCCTTTGATAGCTGCAAAGTTAAGCATAAGACCAGTAGCGATGATGAGTTGATCATAAGAGATCTCATCTTTACCATCTACAGTAACTTTGTTGTTTTCAGGATCAAACGCAGTTACACTCCCTTTGATAAGTGTTACACCGCTTGGAAGAAAATCATCTCTATTGAAAAGTATGTCACTTTTGTCCCATAAACCTGCACCTACAAGTGTTTGACCAGGTTGGTATGATACAGAAAATGGATTTGGTTCGATCACAGTGATATCTGGATTGGAAAGCGTATTTGTAAGACGTGCAGCAGTACTCATACCTGCTAAACCACCACCAACGATAACAATTTTACCTTTTACATCAGATGCAACAGCAGCTGTTGCACCGGCAGTTGTTCCTGCTAAAAGTGATGCAGCAAGTGGAGAAACACTTAGATATTTTAATGCTTCACGACGAGACATGATCTCTGGATGCTTTTCAACTTCAGCTAAAATCTCTTTTAGTATTTTATTTTTACTCATAAGTTTCCTTTTTTCGTTTGGATAAAGTGCATCCATTTTACAAGCTTAGGGCTTAAGGTAAGTTTTAAATATCAGTATTTTTTCAGGTGTGTGTGCAAAGTAAACATATTAAGAAAACGCAGTAGTTTTATGAGAACTTCTGCTTATAAAATCTATAAGCAGAAGTGATTTAAAGGACTAATTATATTTGTTAATTAGTATTGGTATCTGAAATAAACGCGAAGATCAGAAGCTGTTTTGACAGCACCACCAAGAATGGCCATATCAGAATCAATCGCGAGTGGAGAGCTATAATCTCCAAAGAAAGCATTTGAACCAGTATAGTCATAATCAATTCTTGTATATCTTACTTGCATAGAGAAAACATTCTCAATTAGTGGTTGTGTCCAATATGCTTCATATGCGTTACCGCGAGCTGCTATTTTAGAGCCAATCATAGTATCTTCACCAAATGTAAATGGTCTCCAGTTGCTTGATCCATGGTTAAATTCAAGTCCAAATCTACCACCCGTTAAGTTTGGCATCTGTGTACCAATCCAGTAAGAATAACCATTTTTACTATCTTCACTACCTAGCATTTCTTTACCGCTGTCAGGATGAGAAGTTGTCATTGCAAATGAAGCAAACGCAATAGTATCATCAAGGAAATCATTAATTCCATCACCTATACCATCTGTTTTGAAAGAAACAGCAGCACCATCCATATCACCACGTGTTTGAAGATAATCATTAGATGCATTCATGTCACCACCGCTCACAGTGCCAGGAACATTTAAACCTCTATACCATGTTGACTTTATAGAGTATTGACCATCATTGTATGGTACAAAAATAAATCCAACCATATCTGTAGTGTCTAAAGTATCTCCAGCATCAATATAATTCATGCCTGTGCTATTCGCCCAACTCGAAGCATTCGTTAAACCACGGCCAAGGCATAATTTCAACATCATACCTGGAAGAAGTTTATCGTAATTGACACTAGCAGAAGCTCCATCAAACTCCATATTGATAACATGTCCAAGAGGAGATTTTTCTTTATCGTCTTCTCTAAGGTTGATTAGACTTCCATTTGTTGAAGGACGACGGCCAACGCTGAGTGTCCAACCAATATCGCCAGTTCTTGGCATCCATAACCAATAAGCTTCTCTTACTTTAAGTGCATCATCTGTTAATGTTTCATTTGCAACCCAGTCAAAAGCATCAAAGCCGTACGCTCTTTGTGGGTTACCAGTTGTGTTGTCAAATGCAGAAGCACCAAATGCTTTGTTAAACGCAAGTTGCCCTTTGAAGACCATCTCATCTGTAGGAGCATATCCCATCCCAAGCCATAATCTGTTTGAGTAGAGAGCATCATTATGGAATTTTTTGCCTGCAGCAGTTTCATAACTTAGTGCATCATACGAAGTTCTGAAGTCGATATCAAATTTGATATTGTCTTTTGCAGATTGTGCGTTTACTTTAGAGATTTGTTGGTCTTGAGAGTCTTGAGTTTTTTCAAGTTTCTCTAGTTGTGCTTTGAGATCGTCGATTTGTTTTTGCATATCAGCGTCTGCGAAAGCAAGTGTGCTTAAAAAAGCGAGACTTGAGAGAGCTAGTATCTTTTTCATTGTCTATCCTTGTGGTAATATTTATGAAATGGTAGCATAAATTTCTTTGAAAGCTGTAGATGCTTTATGTTAAGTATAAGTAGATGTTATTTGTTAGTAGATTTTGTTGACAAGTAGTTGGACGGATACTTTGTTGTTAAATTCATTTTTTGCTATCGTGTAAGAACAGCTGATTTTTCTATCTTCAGGCATTTCAAAAACTGTTCTAAACGCAACGAGCTCGAGTGTTTTTCTCTCGTGAGCCTCTTGGCGTATCTCAATTTTTGAGTGAGATTTATCAGCGCCAAGAAGTTTGATGCTGACTACTTCTGCGTTTCGTATGAGGAAACGCGGTCTTAGATTCGCCTCTCCATAAGGTTCAAAATTTTCTAAAAGATTTAAGAGTTCAAGGTCTATTTCATCCGTAGCAATTGAGCCAACTAGCTCATCTTTTGGTATAAAATCTTTGGGATCAAGTTTTGCAGCACTTGCGTTTATAGCTTTTGTAAACGCAGCTATATTTTTTGCTTTTAGCCCTACTCCAGCAGCCATTTTGTGCCCGCCGAACTTAGTTAACAAGTGTTCATTGGCCTTGATAAGCTCGTAAATATCGACCTCCCCTACACTTCTAGCACTTCCTTTGGCGATGCCATTATGCAAGCTCAAAACGATAGCAGGTTTGCCAAATCTATCCACCAAACGCGAAGCAACGATACCGACAACACCTTCATTCCAATGCTCTCCTGCTACAACGATGAGGCTTGCGTTTGTATCGACTTGCTCCATAGCCTCTTTGGTGCATTCGGCCTCTGTCGCTTTTCTCAGCTCATTGAGTTTACTAAGAATTTCAAACTGTTTAAAAGCTTTTTCCTTTGTAGTTGCTGTGAAAAATTCCAAAGCGATGGAAGCATCTTCGAGCCGTCCTGCGGAGTTGAGACGTGGCGCTATCATAAACGCAATGTCTTCGGAGCTGATGGAAGATTTGTTTAGAAAATCTCGGATGATGATAGAAGAAGGTCGCGTTGAGCGCATGAGTTCTCTTAAGCCCTCTTTGACAAGTGCTCTATTTATATTGACAAGTGGCATGACATCTGCGATGATGGCGATGGCCAAGATATCCAAAAAGCTTCGCATATCTATTTGAAGGTTCAGCTCTTTTTTCAGAAGTGCCAAAAGAAGCCACGCAACTTGTGCCCCGCATATTTCCTTGAAAGGATAGCTACAATCAGAAAGTTTTGGATCGACGATAGTAAACGCAGCAGGTAAGATATCTGGCGGTGTGTGGTGATCGGTGATGATAAGATCTATCCCTTTTTGTTTGCAGATTTCAGCTGCTTCACAAGCGGTGATACCATTATCAACTGTGATGACAAGGTCTGTTTCGATACGCTCAAGCACATTGGCCGAAACGCCATAACCATCACGAAAACGATTTGGGATAATAGCTTCAAGTGGATAGGGAATTTTTGAGAAAAAGTCTACCATAATGGCCGTAGAGCTTACTCCATCGACATCATAATCACCGACAAGTGTGATTTTTTTCTTATTTCTGATAGCCTCGGCTATTTTTGTGACGGCTTTTTGCGCGTTTAGAAGTAGTGCGGGATCGGGGATTTGAGAGAGTTTTGTCTCTTCTGTGTCAAAACGTAGCGAAAGCAGCTCAAAAAGAGCTGCTTTGTCTAAAATCTTTTTTTTACTCAGCACTCAATGATGCTTCGACAAAGGCTAAGATAGAAGGGTTTGGACTTTGTAGTCTTGATGTAAATTCTGGATGGAATTGAACACCAAGGAACCAAGGATGTCCTACAATCTCAACTGCTTCGATAAGCCCGTTTGACTCACCTGTGACGATCATGCCAGCATCTTCAAGCTGTTTTCTGTATGTAGGATTTGCCTCATAACGGTGACGATGTCTCTCTAAGATAGTTTTTTCTCCGCCATAAGCTTTTTGCAGCAGTGAACCGTCTTTTGTATCACAAGGATATTCGCCTAAACGCAGCGTTCCACCCATTGGTGATTTGTGTGTTCTTAGTTGTGAATTTCCTGACTGATCCATAAAGTTATCGATGAGATAGACCATAGGATGTGGTGTATTTTCATCAAATTCTATAGAATTTGCACCCTCAAGCCCGAGAACATTTCTCGCATACTCTACAAGTGTAAGTTGCATCCCAAGGCAGATACCAAGATAAGGGATTTTATTGACACGTGCATACTCGATGGCTTGGATTTTTCCTTCTATACCACGGTTACCAAATCCTCCTGCAACCAAAACGCTATCGCAGTCACGTAAAAGCGCTTCTGCTCCGCGTTCTTCTATCATCTCAGAATCTACCCAGCAGATCTCAACACGTGTATCAAGATGTGCGCCACAGTGAATGAGTGATTCTGTCAAAGATTTGTACGCCTCTTTAAGTTCAAGGTATTTCCCTACAAAACCAACAACTGTTTTGTTTTTTGGCTGTACGATTTTTTTCACCAATGTATCCCACTCTTCCATATCTGGATTGAGTTCACCAAGGTCTAGCTCTTTTGAGATAGGCTTGAGGATGTTTTGTCTTAAAAAAGACATAGGAACATCGTAGATACTTGCAGCATCAAGCGCCTCAATAACGCTATCGCTTGAGACATCACAGCTCATTGCAAGTTTTTTCTTAAATGTTTTTGGTAGAGCATTTTCACTTCTGGCAATAATCATCTGCGGTGTGATACCGATACGACGAAGTTCTTGAACTGAGTGCTGTGTCGGTTTTGATTTCAGCTCACCGGCAGCTTTGATGTAAGGGATAAGTGTGACATGAATAAAAAATGTCCCTTCAACTTCATCATCGTGTTTCATTTGGCGAATTGCTTCCATAAAAGGAAGACCTTCGATATCACCAACAGTTCCACCAAGCTCTACAACAAGGATTTCGTGTTCAGCACCAGCTTCTTTGATGCGTTTTACAATCTCACCTACGATATGTGGAATGACTTGGATAGTCTGTCCCAAATAACCGCCTGCACGTTCACGTTCGATGACAGAAGAGTAAACCTGCCCTGTCGTAAAGTTGCTTGATTTGAGAAAAGATGTGTCGAGAAATCTTTCATAGTTTCCTATATCAAGATCCGTCTCAGCTCCATCTTTTGTGACGAAAACTTCTCCATGCTCAAGAGGGCTCATCGTCCCTGGATCGACGTTGATATATGGATCTATTTTTAGCATGCCCACTTTTTTGCCAGAGTGCTTAAGCAGAGTACCAACACTCGCTGCAGTGATCCCTTTGCCAAGAGAACTTAAAACCCCTCCAGTTACAAAAATGTATTTTGTCATATTGCATGCTCCATAGTATGATGTATTAGTCGCGAATTATATTCAAAAATCTCTTAAAGTCTCTATAGAAGATACCTCCTTCTTTGCTTAGGAATGTGACATCTCTCAGTAAAAACGCTTTAGATTAAATTTTCACCCAAAGGGATAAGTTTATTGCACTATAATTTCACATATAAAAGTCAAAGGCACTCATGGAAAACGCACTTCTTTACGTCATCATCGCACTCGGAATCTCCATCGTCATCAATATTTTTCTCAAAAAACTTGGAGTATCACAAATCATCGGCTATATCTTTACAGGTACGATAATCGTCTATGCGTTTGGTTTGAGGGATGCAACAAATTCTCATACACTTGAGATGATCGGTGAGTTTGGTATTGTCTTTTTGATGTTTACTATAGGTCTAGAGATATCTCTTGCCAAAATGAATACAATGCGAAAAGAGATCTTTGGTAACGGTGTGATGCAGGTCGGACTTACCGCCGTAGCAGCATATTTAATCGGTCATTATGCTTTTGGCTTGGATGAGAAATCTTCTATCATTATCTCCCTTGCGTTTGGGCTCTCTTCGACGGCGGTCGTGCTCAGTTATCTCAAAAGTACAAAAGAGATCCATACGCCTTATGGACAAAGAGCGACAGGTATCCTTATCTTTCAGGATATCGCTGTGATCCCGATACTCATTCTTATCAGTTTTTTGATGAGCAATGGAGAGCAGAGTGTTTTTGATATTTTGAGTAGTACACTTATTAGTGCTGTTTTGGTTATAGGACTTCTATTTGTAGTGGGTAAAAGAGTGATGACATGGCTGTTGCACTTCTCTGCTTCTTCAGAGCTTGATGAACTTTTTATGGGTTCGGTTTTGTTTATCGTTGTTGCTGCTTCACTTCTTGCGCATTATATGGGATTTACCTATTCGCTCGGTGCTTTTGTTGCGGGGATGATTATCGCAGAGACGAGGTATCACCATAAAGTCGAAGTAGATATCGCTCCTTTTAAAGATATTCTTTTAGGGACTTTTTTCGTAACTGTAGGTATGAAAATCGACGTTGCATTTTTCATCGACAATCTTCCTTTGATAGTCGGCTTATTCGCGATTATACTTGTGCTTAAAACAGCAATCATGTTCGCATTGCTGCGTTTATCCTCATCTTCATCTGTATCTTTGAAAACAGCACTCTCGCTCTCTCAAGTGGGAGAGTTTTCTTTTGTTATTTTCGCGGTAGCGGGAGCTGGCGGACTTTTGGATGAAGAGCTTGCTTCTTTACTTGTTCTTATCGTGATTTTCTCTATGGTACTGACACCGTTCTTCATTACGCGGATAAATCAGTTTGTAGATTTTCTTATCAAAGAAAAAGATTTTGCTACAGATATGACACCATTAGAGAAACGCAGCGATCATGTGATCGTCTGTGGATACAGCGTTGTTGGTAAGTTTGTGACTCAGTATCTTGAAGAGATGGATGCTCCTTTTGTCGTTGTGGACAACTCTCATAAGCACGTAAGAGAAGCACTTGAAGACGGTATCGAAGCCTATCTTGGAGATGCTTCCAAACTTCCTATCCTTGAAGCCTTGCATATTGAAAAGGCCGCTGCAATCATCGTCACACTGGACAATATGGACAAAAAACGACTTATCTGCGAAGCTGTTTTAAAACATAGTAAAGATGCGAATATTATTGTAAAAGTAATCTCTTTGGAAGAAAAAGAACAGCTTAAAGATCTGGGTATTACTATGATAGTTGATGGAAAAGTGGAAGTAGCGAGGGTTTTAGTGGAGCGAATGATGACATGCCAGCTCCACTATAAATAGGCAAAGAGTTTTACTCTTCGCTTTTTTCTTTGTTCTCAGCAACAAGCCACTGAAGATAGTTGATACTCCAAGTGAGATCCTCATACGCTTCTTCAACACCTTTTTGAGGCACTTCAAGATGTGCTCGAAGTTCTTTGAGTCTTTGTTTAAGATATTGCGCCATAGAGTAGTAGATATTGAGTGAACTATCATCCTGCGCTTTACTGATTTCAGCTTCGAGTGTTTCAACAAGTGCGCTTTCATTTGGAAAAATATTCCCAGCCTTACGAAGTGTTCTGTGCACCTTTTGAAGGTGTTTGATATCTAGTTTAAAATCTGTTTTGTTTTGCATTATAATTGCATTCCCTTTCTTGTCTCTTAAGAGACAAAGCTTTAGTGGCCAAAGCGACCTGATAGAAGTAAAAGGAATCTATTCCTTTTTTGGACTATTAAATTAGTTACCGCGAGAACCAGGCTTGATAGCCTCGCTTCCGTCTTTACAAAGAGGACAGTTGTCTGGCTCATAAATCTCAAACGTAAAATCTTCAAGAGCAAAGAACGGGATATCTTGAGGGAGTTTACAGTTAGGCTGCGTTTGTACATCACTGCCTTCGCGTTTACAAAAACCACGGTTTGCCAAAGCTGCAACACCAACGATCTCTCCACCAAGGCTTTTTACAACAGCTGCCGCTTCCATTGCAGAACCGCCTGTTGTGATGATATCTTCGCACATGAGCACTTTCTCACCTTTTTTAATCTCAAATCCACGACGGATACTCATCTCTCCGCCAACTCTCTCAGCGAAGATAGAGCGTACATCAAGCGCCTGCGCAAGCGCAAAACCTGCGATAAGCCCACCAAGTGCTGGAGCACAAACGGTGTCTACTTCAAGACCGCTTGCTTTTATCTGTTTGGCAAGAGCATCAGCAAGAAGTTTCGCAGTTTTAGGATCTTCTAAAACTTTTGCGGATTGCAGATAAAACTGGGAATGGTTCCCGCTACTTAATTTAAAATGCCCTTCTAAAAGTGCATCTGCATCCATATATATTTTTTTAACATTCATGCGAGTTCCCTCATATATTTTTTGATAGAGCACCAATGGTGCGAGGGCTCTCCGCCGAGGAGAACCTAGTGTTCACGTAGCTAAAGGTATTACTTCCTTTAGCGTTTAAACTTTTAATATATCTATCTCTTTGTCTTTTAAGATTTGTTCGATATTCGCTGCATATTTATCTGTTATTTTTTGTATAGCATCTTGCGCTACTTTGGACTCATCCGCAGTAATCTCTTTGTCTTTTTCCATTCTTTTGATCTTATCGTTTGCATTTTTTCTGTCATTTCTTACAGAAACTTTTGCATCTTCGCCCATCCCTTTCATCTGTTTTACAGACTCTTTACGTTGCTCAACTGTCATCGGTGGGAAAAAGAGTTTGATTTGTACACCGTCATTGTTTGGGTTTACGCCGATATTTGCTTTTTGGATAGCACCGTCTATTGCGTTTAAGAGATTTTTTTCCCAAGGGTTGATTACGATAGTCGTAGCATCTGTTGCAATAACAGAACCAACCTGATCAAGTGCAGTCATCGTTCCATAATAATCAATTTTAATATTGTCCAAAACAGAGATCATAACCTTCCCTGTTCTGAGTGTTTTAAAATCTCTAAGCATGTGATTAACGCTACCTTGCATTTTTGTTTCACATTCGCTGTATATTTCGTTTAGCATATGGTTTCCTTAATGTATTGTAAAAAATAATTGCATAATTGTAGCAAGAAAGATTTAAGCGTGAGTAAAAGAGATTTTTTTAGAAGGGGTATAGCTGCAAAAAATGCAACTATTTTGTACTGTTTTCTTCTTGCACTGGAGCCACAGGAGCAGCTGAAAGAGGTGCTACAACTTGTGTTGTCTCTACCATATCATCAATTACTGAAGATTGTGCATTTTGAGAGTACATATATCCAAGCGCAATTGTGTTTAATATAAACAAAAAGCCTATAGTAAAAGTGGCTTTTGCTAAGAAACTATTTGGTCCTTTTGCACCAAATACTGACTCATTTGAGCCACTGTATGCGCCAAGACCGATGCTTGAGCTTTTTTGTAATAGTACAGCAATAGTGATGATCACTACTAAAACTATTTGAACAATAAGTAAAAAACTAGTTGTCATATATTGATTCCTGAATGTATAAAGTGGCGAATTATATCTAAAAAATACTATATTACAAAATAGGGTATAATTTCAAAAATTTTTGGGGATGATATGAAGCACTTAAAAAAGACGATTATTGCACTCCTTGCGTTTGGTGTACTCTTGTTTGTGCTCTCTATGAACCAAGAAAAAGAGCCAAAAACTACAAAACCGCAAGTCGCTACTAGTAGTTTTGCTCTGTATGATATCGTTACACATATTGCGGGTGAAAGTGTCCAAATTACAAATATTTTACCTTTTGGTGTAGATGTTCACAGTTTTGAACCAACACCAAAACTTGTTGCTTCACTTGAGCAGAGCGATCTTATATTTTATAGTGGAGCGGGACTTGAACCGTGGGTTGATGGCTTTGCGTTTGTGAGTAAGGCTATCGATATGAGTGAGCATGTAAATCTCAGAGAGTTAGGCTCAGATGAACATGAAGAACACTCTCATCATGATGAGCATTGTTCACACAGTAAGATTGACCCGCATTATTGGTTGGATCTACAAAATATGGCAAAAGCAACAGAAGTCATAACAGAAGAACTCATCAAACTAGCACCACAAAACGCAGCTCTGTATACGACAAACAAAACAGCCTATTTACAAATGCTAGAGAGGCTTGATGCGGCATATAAGAGTGCGTTTAGAGAGTGTGTTCTTGATACCATTTTAGTGAATCATAACGCATATTCTTATCTTGCGCAGCGCTATGGTTTTCATGTAGAAGCACTCAGCGGTTTCTCCCCTGATGCCCAACCAAGTCCGCAAAATATGGCAAAATTGATCGAACATATAAAAGAAGATAACATAACAACCATCTTTTTTGAACATTTTGCAAGTGACAAAGCGATAAAAAGTATCTCTGAAGATACAAATATTAGCGTCGATGCCCTGCAACCACTGGGAAATATAACAGCAGATGAAGCTGCACAAAATCTAAGTTATGAAGATATCATGCGACAAAATCTTGAAAAAATTTCCAAGGCGCTTCTGTGCAAATGAAATTTAAGATTCCTATCTTTGATGTAAAAAACCTTAGCTTTGGCGTAAGAGGGCAGAAAATACTCTCACATATCTCACTTGAGATCTTCAACGGTGAATATATTGCAATCATAGGTCCAAATGGCGGAGGCAAGACGACCCTTATCAGGATGCTGCTTGGACTTGAATCGCCGAGCGAAGGAACTATCAAACTCTTTGGTAAAAAACTCTCAAACTTTAAAGCATGGCACAAAGTAGGCTATGTCCCACAACGCGCATCTTTAGTCGATGCCAATTTTCCTGCGACAGTTT
Organism: Sulfurimonas sp.; assembly: GCA_028687935.1. GTDB lineage: Bacteria > Campylobacterota > Campylobacteria > Campylobacterales > Sulfurimonadaceae > Sulfurimonas. The sequence goes on along the minus strand of JAQTZE010000003.1, from coordinate 3,402 downwards.
TAGATATAGTCAATATGGGAAGAACAGCGCAAAGAACTCTTTTCTCTTTTTTGAACAAAGAAGACAAGGCCGCAGTTTATGACGCTATGGTTAAGATGGATATTTTGGATCTTAAAGATAAGATGGTGGGCACACTCTCAGGTGGACAACGTCAACGCGTTATGATAGCCCGTGCACTTGCTTCAAAACCCGAGATACTTATCTTGGATGAGCCAAATACGGGAGTCGATATAGTCTCTCAGAGAAATTTTTATGCACTTTTATCAAAGCTCAATAAAGAAGAGAAGATAACTATCGTATTTATAACCCATGATATCGGTGTGATTGCTGATGATATCGGACGACTTTTTACGATAAACCAAAAAGCTATCGTCTGTAACAACCCAAAAGAAGCTCTGAGTTGTGAAGAGATGAGCGCGCTCTATGGTATAGAGGCACACCTCATTCACAATCATAAGCATGAGCACTAGGAAGTAGAGATGTTGGAAATGTTAGAGTACGAATTTATGCAAAGGGCTTTGCTTGCAGGGATGCTTATAGCGCTTTTAGCTTCGATTAGCGGAACGTTTGTCGTGCTCAAACGCTACTCTATGATCAGTGAGACGCTTGCGCACTCAGCCTTAGTCGGTGTTGCCGTGGGGCTCGTTGCTGGCTTTAATCCTTTATGGATTGCTGTATTGGTCGCTATTCTCTCCGCATGGCTTATTGAATATCTTAGAAGCTCTTTTGCACTTTACTCAGATGCAATCCTTGCGATACTTCTCTCAGGCTCTCTTGCTATCGCTGTCATCATCGTCTCTTTGGGTGGTGCGTTTAATAACTCACTCTTTTCTTATCTCTTTGGCTCGATATTGGCAGTGAGCAGTGATGATGTGATAACTATTTTGTTTGTTGGGACACTTGCTTTGGCTCTACTGCTTGCGTTTGCGAAAGAGCTTTACTTTATCGCGTATGATGAAGAAGTTGCGAAAACGAGCGGTATAAAAGTGAAACTTCTCAACTTTTTACTTGTTACAGTTGTCGCCGTCATTATTGCACTCTCTATCCGTATAGTAGGGAGTTTACTGATTGGCGCTTTGATGGTTATCCCCACTGTAGCTGCTTTGCAGTATAGAGTAGGTTTTTTAAATACGATGTTTCTCTCTGTCATTTTTGCACTTTTGAGTGTGATAAGCGGCATGACACTATCATTTTATTTTTCTCTTCCCTCGGGTGCGACAATAGTTTTGTGTGTACTCTTGATCTTTATCATCTCTCTAATAGGAAATAAAAAATGAGAGTAAGTGCAGAATTTTCAAAGTATGCAAGCCATTATGGTACCTACAACATCATCCAAAACCAAGTAGCGACAAAACTTCTCTCTCACGTGCAAGGAGAACCAAAAAAGATCCTAGATCTTGGTTGTGGCAGTGGCGCGCTTTGTAAAAGTATTACGTGGGAGTATAGTGCTTTCAAAGGCTTGGATTTTGCAGCAGGAATGTTAGAACTACATCCAAAATCTAATTTGATTGAAGCAGTGCATGGAGATTTTAATGATATAGCTCTTTTTGATACACTTCAAAAAGAGGGATATGACTATCTGCTCTCTGCGTCAGCACTGCAATGGGCAGAAGATTTGGAGATGGTCTTTGCAAATATAAAGAGACTAAATACTCCTATAGCGCTTGCTATATTTACGGCGGATACCTTTAAAACTCTAAACGCTACGGCATCACTTGAGCCTTTGTTACGAACAAAAGAGGCTCTCTATGAGCTTCAGAAAAAGTATTTTGATGTAGAGTTTGAGGTTGTTACATATAAATTAGAGTTTGAGTCGACACGCGATATGTTCAGATATATCAAGCAAAGTGGAGTGAGTGCTTCAAGAAAAGCACTTGACTATAAAGCGACAAAAAGACTTATGCAAGAGTATCCGCTCAATTATCTCGAATTTGAAGTTGCGTTTATCTACTCTCGTTAAGCACTATCTCTTTCTCTAGCGTATATAACTCATAACGAATATATTTAAAATTTTCACTCTGCTCTGCGTTTTGGAGCTTAAAAAGCTCTTCTAAAACGCGAGAAGATTCTTGTGCTCTTTTAAAGTTCGCAGTGATAATACTTGTTACATCTGTGCGGTTAAGTTCACTTTTTATGGTAGCTCTTAGTACATCGTTAATACTATCACGGTGTTGTAAAAGCACTTGCGTTTCATCTATACGAGCTTTGTGTCGGAGTTCTTTAAGTTTTGTAGAGAGTTCTTTGTTATTGTCACGATATCGCATGATATCTTCGACTACGCGGATGCCTTCTTTGAGGCGATTGAGATTTGCATCTATCACCCGAAAGAGTTCGGGCGATAAGTTGTTGTTAGTCTTCACTATTTCCAAAGATACCAAAGAGCTGTAAAAGCGCTGTAAAGATATTTAAAAAATCTAAGTAAAGTGCAATCGCTCCATCGATAGGTGTTTCGTACGAACCATTCATAATATTTTGCGTGTCATAAATGATTAAGATACTGAATAAAATTACAACAGCACCAGAAATGATGACGTGCAACATCGGATTGCCAATAAAGATATTGAGAATTGAGAAACCAATGATAACAAGAAGAGCTATCATAAGCGGTTTACCATATCCTGTGAAGTCTTTTGTCGTTTTTATAGCGTAAAAACTCATAGCACCAAAGACAACGGAAGTCATAGCAAAAGCATTTCCAATGATAGAAGCACCACCACTCATTCCTAGTGTTTTAGCAAGCAAAGGCGCTAGCATAAGACCAGTCATAAATACAAATCCAAACATTACTGCCAAATTGATACCTGGTTTATGTTTTACAAAATGTAAGCCTATTAAAAGTCCAATTTCTACAAAGAATAGAGGCCAAAAATAAGCTGCAACAGTTCCAGCCATAGGAACACCAACATAAGCACCAACAGCACCAGCCATCATAGAAGCCGCAAAAAGTTTATACGTCTCTTTTACAAAAGAGATAATTTGCGAATCACTACGGCTAGCATTTTCGTAAGCAAAAGAGTCCCCTCTTGCATAATCGCGATCATAAAGTCCCATATTATTTCCTCCAAATGCCCAAAATAGGGTATTTAATTAATATTTGAAAGAAATTCTATATACAAAGAGTTAATAGAAAGCAACAGAGATCAAAAAAATAGTATAAATTCTATACATAATGTAAGAGTAAAATTATAAGATAAGAAATAGTGATATGAAAGTAAACATTTGTAATAAAATATGCCAATTCTTTTTAAATATCCTTGACATTAGAAAACGATTCTCCTATAATTCCCGTCCACAAACACAGAGACCTAAAGTTTAGGCCTAGAGGGACTTCGAGTAGAAGCCATCGAGAGCGTTTGAGATCATTGAAAACTAAGCAAGTAACAGACTTAATAATAACTATTA
>JAQTZE010000011.1 GCA_028687935.1 Sulfurimonas sp. | reverse complement strand
TAAAAATTTGGGGGGGATTTAACAAAATTTTTAAGAAAGTTTGATTAGTATTGAGCTAAGATTTTAAAAAAATCAAGAAAAGTAAAAGTTGGAAGCTTTAAAAGGTATTTTTAGAGGTTCCCTTAAAAGAAAATAATATCAAACATACTGATATTGGTGCAGATGTTATTTTACTAGATGAAGAATAGATAGTAGCTAAAATCACTCAAACTCTCCAACCATCACACTAAATGTTTCTTTTTTACTCCCAACAAATTGTTGCAAGAGCTTTTTTAGCTTTTAAATAGTTCTAATCTCTTTGGAAGAAGCTAAAACTTTATGCAACATAATAGATTGAATTATGATATTATTTATGAGTTACAAAATGTGATTTGGAAAAATTGATATGAAAAATATGAAATATTTTTATTTTGCAATAGCCATCTTTCTTACAACTGTTGCAGCATATGCACTTTATACGTATAAAATGGAAGAGAAGCGCATTAACCACTCTATCAATCAAGCACTCGTTCGCGCAGTAAAAACTGCTGCAGTTATTATTGGCGACTCTTATCATGACCAAATCCTCTCCAAACCTCCAACTCGAGATGAAGAGATGTATACCATTCAACTACTCTCCAAAATTGCAGAGAATAATAATGTCATATATGTTTACAGTATGGTCTTTGATGAAAATAAAACCATGCACTTTACTTCTAGTAGTGCACTTAGCAGTGAGATCGAAACAGGGGTGAATCTCACACATTTTTATGACAAATATGAGCCTAATGTCAATATTATCAAAGCCTTTGAAACGAATAAGATGGTTTTAGATATGCAAGAGCTAACGGATCAATGGGGAACATTTAGAAGTGTTTATATCCCTTACGCCACGCCCAAAGGAAATAGATATATCATTGGCGCTGATATTACCGTCAACTCTATTGAAGATCTCTCACGTATTGCTACACTGAAAGTAATAATTGCCACTATAGCCCTGATGCTTAGTGGTGTACCATTTTTATTTTCATATAGATATTCTCTCAAAGCAGACAATATGAAATTGAAGCAAGAGGTTGCGTTTGCTACAGAAAAGTTACGTGGTATGAATGAAATCCTCGAGAAGAAAGTTGAAGAGAGAACACTTGAATTAGTCGCGCAGAGCTATCAAGATGCGCTTACCTGCCTACCAAATCGCAACCGTCTTATGTATGATATGAAGCAAAGGAAGTATGACATTTTGGTTATTATCAACATGCACAATTTTAAAGAGATTAATGATTTTTTTGGCGTTGAAATAGGAGATGATCTGCTTAAACAGATGGCGCAATGGTTACTTTCTTTAAAAATTTATCCCTATAGATTAAATGGGGATGAATTTGTAATAATAGCAAAACAGAATCTTTCAGAGTCCGCGATTAGACGCCAATTTAAGGGGTTTATTCATAGATTAAACAGACATAATTTTACTATAGGAGAGATAAAAATCAATCTCAATGTGACCATCGGGGTTGCACAAAATATTGATAATATCTCTTTGGCGCATGCTGATATTGCACTGCACAAAGCAAAAGAGAGCGGAAAGGTTATCGCTTTTTATGATCATGAACAGCATATTGAAACTATATATCAGCAAAATATCCTCATGAGCGCACAGATCAAGGATGCTATAAACGATGATCGTATTGTGTGTTACTATCAACCAATTGTATCGATAGCCACAGGCAAGATACATAAGTATGAAACCTTAGTGCGTATGATTGATAATAATGCTCAAGTGATTTCTCCATCAGAATTTCTCCCAATAGCTCATAAAACTCGTGCATATTTAAAAATAACGCAGTTAGTTGTGATGAAAGCGTGTGAAATGTTTTCAAATCGTACGGAAGAGTTTTCAATCAATCTCTCTATACAAGATATCACTCATTCGGAAACCATAGCATATATCGAAAAAACAATCATTGCGACAAATACAGCGAGACAAGTCGTATTTGAAATATTAGAGTCTGAAGAAATAGAAAATTATGAAGAGGTATTGAGATTTATTCAACGTATGAAAAGTTTGGGTGCAAAAATTGCAATTGATGATTTTGGAACGGGATATTCCAGTTTTGCAAATATTATCAAACTCGATATTGACTACATAAAAATTGATGGCTCACTGATCCAAAATGTTCTTCATAATCCAAAACATGCTCTGGTCGTCGAAGCGATTGCCAATTTCGCTGAAAAAATAGGTGCACAAACGATAGCTGAATATGTCTCCTCTGCTGAAATTCTTGAGTTTGTTACAAAAGCAAATATCACATTTAGTCAAGGCTACTATACCGGTAAACCAGAACCTTATCTGCAGTAGTTGAAGCAGAAAGTAGATCAAAATATTCTACTGCCAATATTTGTATAGATTTTCATAAGTACGTCACTCATCTTGCAAGATAATAAAGTTTTTTGATATTTATATTGTTTTTAACTATTTTAAAGTAACATTTTTTCCTATTTTAAAGTTAAGGACAATAAATGCCATATGTAAGCGAAGTATTTGAATATCTAAAAAGAACGAGTCCATCACAAACAGAGTTTTATCAAGCCGCTCAAGAAGTGTTAGAGTCCTTAAGACCACTCATGACTAAATATCCAAAATATAGACAACATAAAATTATCGAGAGAATAGTAGAGCCTGAACGTCAAATATTTTTTCGCGTAAATTGGCTAGATGACAATGGGGTGATTCAAGTAAACAAAGGGTTTAGAATAGAGTTTAACTCAGCTCTTGGACCATATAAAGGTGGCTTGAGATTTCATCCAAGTGTAAACGCAGGTGTTATCAAGTTTTTAGGGTTTGAACAGATCTTTAAGAACTCGCTAACAGGCCTTCAAATCGGTGGTGGAAAAGGCGGAAGTGACTTCAATCCAAAAGGTAAATCTGATAATGAAATTATGAGATTTTGCCAAGCATTTATGAGTGAACTCTTTAGACATATCGGTGCAAATACGGACGTTCCAGCGGGAGATATCGGTGTAGGAGCTAGAGAAATCGGTTATATGTTTGGTATGTATAAAAAACTTGCTAATAAATATGAAGGCGTTTTAACTGGAAAATCTCTCAAATGGGGTGGCTCTCTTGCAAGAACTGAAGCTACTGGATATGGCGCTGTATATTTTGCAAAATATATGCTTGAAGATAGAGGTGAGACATTAGAGGGTAAAAAATGTGTAGTTTCCGGAAGCGGAAACGTATCTATCTACACGATAGAAAAGCTGTATCATCTTGGAGCTATTCCTGTTACATGTAGTGATTCTAGTGGTATGATTTATGATGAAGCTGGAATCGACTTAGAACTTTTAAAAGATTTAAAAGAGGTAAGAAGAGAGAGACTCAGTGAATATGTAAAACAAAGACCAAACGCAAAATACACTCCAATTGAAGAGTATCCACAAGATTGTAACGGTGTCTATACTGTTCCTTGTTATGCAGCGTTTCCAAGTGCTACGCAAAATGAGCTCAATCTCAATGATGCTAAAAATCTTCTTGCTAATGGTTGCGTTTGTATCAGCGAAGGCGCAAATATGCCATCAACTCCAGAAGCAGTCGATCTTTTTGTAGAGTCTAAAATCAGCTATGGCCCAGGAAAAGCAGCAAACGCAGGTGGTGTTGCTACAAGTCAACTGGAAATGGCGCAAAATGCTTCTATGGTCAATTGGACTTTTGAAGAAGTAGATACAAAATTAGCACAAATTATGAAAAATATCTATGTAAGTGCAAGTACTACTGCTGCTGCGTTTGGCGAACCTACTAACTTAGTATTGGGCGCAAATATTGCAGGATTTAGAAAAGTAGCGGATGCTATGATAGAACAAGGCTTGGTATAACTCTTTTAAGGGTTGCACTTTAGCGCAGATATCCCATTTCGTTGAGAGATGCTGCAGCACTTAAGCTATTTTTGTTTACATCAAGACTATTTTAAGAGATAGATATTACCTTCACTAGTAGGAACGATGAGGCTCCCATCTGGATGCAGCGTAAGACCACCGAGGACATCTTCGCCTTCTATTTCGATAGACCATACTGCTTTTCCATTTTTATCAAAACAATAAACAGTGTCAGCTCGTGAAGCAGCATAAATATTTTCATTCTTATCTACTACGATGTTGGATGCAAAGTATGCCATAGCGGGGGATCTTTCAGGTTGTGTACCCCATATTTTTTTACCATTGCTGATTGTTAGCGCATGTACAGACCAATCCCAAGAGCCAAGATACAATCTATCATCATCCCCGATAACAGGTGCAGCGCTAAGATACCAAGCAGTTCGATAACTCCACTGTAATGTTCCATCGAGATTTAAGGCATAAAGCCTCCAATCTTTTGAACTGACTAAAAGTTTATTCTTGTGGAGTACGACTGAGCTTACCATTGGACTTTTTGTTTTATAGCTCCAGTTAATCTCTCCGCTTTTATAAAAGGATACCACACCACCAGTATCTAAGCCTAAATATAAAACGCCATGCTCATCTATTGCTGCGCTATTACTGATAGCGGTATCTAATTTGAATTTATTGATAAGGGTTCCATCGGGAGTGAGAATATGAAAATATCCCTTTCCATCTCCAAAAAGAATATTCTTCTCATTGTCTAGTATTGGTGTCGCTTTGATGGAACATTTAGTATTATATTTCCATTTCAATGATCCATTTTTATCCAAAACATATAAGTTTCCATCCATGGAACCAAATATGAGTTCATGATCTTCATTGATAATAACGGATGATTTTACATTTGAATCTGTTTTGAATCTCCATTGTAATTTCCCATCTTTAGAATCAACAGCATAAACAAAGTTGTCATTGGAGCCAAAATATAAGGTTCCATCTTTGTCTATGGTCACAATTGATTCGATGGGTGAGGTAGTATATTGAAACTTCCATAATAAATTGGGTTTCTTTGTCGGCCCATCATAAGGGAGTTTATAGCTATTAACCATTGGGGTAGAAACAGAACTCTCTTGATACTTTGCATACAGAGAAGTACTCGTAAATAGAAGCAAAAAGCCAAGTATTGTTTTGTGAAACATATTTTACCCTCGATTATTTTTCATTTGGAGCTAAATCTGTAATAAATGATAGAATTTTTATGGAAGTATATACTCAAAGACTGAAACTAAATATAGAAGAAATTTGTTGATCGTTTATCGAGAAATAAAAATAGGGAGATTTAAAAGATAGGCGGCGTAATGATTTATCTCATTATTTTATCCAATTAACTATCTAAAAGTTTGTCTACTTTATATGAGTCATTCCATATCCTCTCGCCAAATATAGTAATCGGCGAGTGTATTACTGCAAAAGCCTATCTAAGAGCCATTTAGAAGATTAAGATTGACCTGCGTGTCTAAAAATTGTCTTTTTTCATGACTTTTTAGGTTTCTGATGAATATTTTGAGAAAAAAAGTCTTCGAAGGTGATCGAGAATATGATCAGTCTAGACCGATGATATTTATGCGTTTAAAACTGCAAGTTGATTCCTGAAAAGGTCTTGTTTTTTGTTCATAAAATGTATATAAAATCAGCTTTTCATACTGACTGCTTTAACTCCACAGATGAGAGCCATACTCTTTAAAGTACTTTTTAATAACTTTTTGAGGTACCATTAAGAAAAGAAAAGATGTTTTCTGATATAATTATCGCTTATAAAAGAATGGTAATTACATCATTCAATTTTTAGGTTATAAAAATTAAATATCAGAGGGGTATGTATATGAAAAATTTATTACTGGTGGTTACCGTACAGTTTTTTTTAATAACAAGTGTTGCATCAGCTGGGCAAATTACAGAAACGAATAAGCGCGCTTATATGGCTGTAAAACAAAAGGCCGATCAAGGTGATGCAAACAGTTTATTCGCTTTAGGTGGAATGTATTACCAGGGAATTGTTACTACCAAAGATTATGTGAAGGCGGCAAGCTTATATAAAAAAGCAGCTGACCAGGGACACTTAAAGGCTATATACAATCTTGCTGTTATGTATCATAAAGGAGAAGGTGTTCAAAAAGATCCTAACGAAGCAGTCGCTTTGTTTACAGAAGCAGCGGAACAAGAAGATCATAAAGCTGCAATTCACTTAGCAGATATGTATTACACAGGTGATGGAATCCCTCTGGATTACACAAAAGCATTTAAATGGTACAAGCAGGCTGCTGATGTTGGTTTCCCTATGGCACAACATAAGGTTGGTCTTATGTACAAATTAGGAAGAGGTACAGGACAAGATATGCAACAGGCAAAATTATATTTAAGTAAATCTGCAATGCAAAGTTGTTCTGAAGCTCAATATACACTTGGCAAAATGTACCTAGATGGAGACGGTATAGCAGTTAACAAGGAAGAAGCAGAATTGTTAATGAAAGAAGCTTATCTCAACGGCAAATCTGAAGCTAAATTGATTTTAGATAAAGAAAATTGGGAAGCAGAGCCAAAAGGCGAAACATTACCACAGGAGTAGACAATGAAAAAAAAATTATTTCTGATACTATCTATAGTCTCCATTGCATCAGCATCACAGTTGTTTGATAGATGTGCAGTTTGTCATGGAAGTAAAGGTGAAAAGCACTCTCAAAATTTAACAAAAAGTATCGCTGGCATGAAAGCGGACGATGTTGTAAAAATACTACAAGAATATAAGGCAGGCACAAGAGACACTTATGGTCTCGGAAAGATGATGCAAGGGCAGGCCAGTAAGCTATCAGAAGAGGATACTAAACAGGTAGCTCTTTATATTGAGTCTTTAACTCCCATTATTGAACCAGCAGTAAATAAAGTTGATGCGAATAGAAAAGTATCTGCTCAAGATATATTTCAAAAATGTGCAATATGTCACGGAGAGCAAGGTCAAAAGAAATCATTAGGTGTCAGTAAAAAGATTGCTGGAATGAGCGCCAAAGAAGTTGTTCAAATACTAAAAGAGTATAGAGCCGGTACGAGAAACAATTATAATTATGGTGTCATGATGCAAGGACAGGCAACCAAGCTTTCAGAAGATGATATGAATGCTGTAGCTATTTATATAGAAACGCTAACCCCGGTACTATCAGATGAAGATAAATTAAATATTCAAAAAGAAGCTAAAAAGATTTCTCAAGAAGAGATTGAGTACAATAAGTTCATGGATGAGTATTTCAAAAATAGTAAGAACCCGAATGAGACTTTTGAGGCCGCTAAAAAAAAGTATGAAGAATATAAAAAACTTAAAGGATAAAAATGACTAAAATTTCTATAGCTATCAGTGTTGCAGCACTACTTATGTACGGGTGTAGTGATGCACCAAAAGAACAAGAAAATAATGTGACAACAGAGAAAACACAAAGTTCTACTGAACAAGCGGTAGTTAGTACACCTCAAAATATTTATGGTGCTTCATCAGCTGAAACAGAGGTGCCTAAAGCAGCACCAACTGATACAGATATGCAGCTTAATACTCCTCATAGTGCTGCTGTATTAGAGACTATGAACAGTGGCGGGTATACTTATGTAAAAGTTGATGAGGCTGGCAGTGTTTACTGGATAGCTGGCCCACAATCAGACGTAACAGTAGGTACTACTATCTCTTTCATCGAGCAGATGGTTATGACAGACTTCAGTAGCAAGTCTTTAAATAAAACTTTTGAGCAACTTGTTTTTGTAAGCGCTATCGTTTCAGCAGATAAATCTTCTCAAAATTCTGCGCCTACATCTACTCAAGCTATGGATGATGCTCACAAAAATTGTGATCATGATCAGGAAATTGTAGACCAAACAGCTCCACAGCCTGTTCAAGTTTCAAAAAATGCTGATGGATATAGTATTGAAGAGTTATATGCAAAAAAAGCAGATCTTAATGCTAAAAGTATAAAAGTAAATGCTACCGTAGTAAAAGTATCAAAAAATATTATGGGCAAAGATTGGATTCATTTACAAGATGGCACCGGAATAGCTGAAAGTAGTGATATTATTGCAACATCTACAAATTCAACCGTAAAAGTAGGAGACATTGTCATTACTTCTGGAGTAATAAAAACAGATGTCGACTTAGGGTACGGTTATCAATTTTCTATAATAATCGAAGAAGCAAAATTCACTTCTCTTTAAGAACTTAACTGAGCATCTGGGACCGTGCATAAACTGTGTCAATCGGGTAAAATTATATTTACTCAAGGATTGACAAATGAGGCGTAATGAAAAAAAACGAGAGGATGAATTATTATTTTTTATATTGATCTAAAAATTCATCTATCGGTTTTACCTTCCTTGTTTTAGCCAATCCTTGATGTAGTTTTATGAGTTTTTACCCCCCCCCATCAATCGAGGCTTCGAGTTTAGGTCTACTTGTAAGATAGCGTTTTATGATGGCTATTTGATGAAACTGGCACATTAGGACTGGAATATCGCCAAAAGCTTTAGCAACGACTATCTTGCCGTCAATCGTAACATCTTGAATTATAAATCCTTGCTCCAAATAACTCATTAATCAACTGCTTATAATCGTTGGCCATTTCGCTTTCTATGTGTTTGCATGCCACGATCTTATCGCTTTGAACATCCTTAAAAACGAGTCTTCCGAGTCTATCTGATTTTTTGCAGTAGAATGTAGCGTCAGCAACAATGGTGATGCTTGATGGATTGATATGTCTTGCTTCAGGCTCAAAAGAATCGAGTTGTTTCTTGATTCATGGGATACTTTGGTCATATTTGAGGGAAAGTTGTTTTAGCGTCTGCTTACCAAGCAAATACTCTTTAAAAAGCTTTTTGGACAGTCTATCAGGTCTTCAGATAGATGAAAAATTATGTCCGCAATCAGCACACCTGTAACGCTGAATATTTCCATAAATCCATTCTTTTTTACTTCTAAACTTTTACACTTCGGGCATGTTTTAGCACTTTTTGCGAGAAGCCTGCCCTCGGAGTATAAAACTCATTTTAGATAATACTTTTCAAACCCTTATGGTAGCGAAATTTTTAAAAGGTTCCATCTTCTCGTTTTTTTCATTACGCCGCTTTTTTAGAACTCTTCGTAATAGATAGCCTTAGCTTCATGCTCGTTTGGAAATAAGTTTGCCTCTCTCATTCGTATTGTAGGTGAAACTGAGTCTATTAATTATAATTATTATAAATAATTCATTTATTATAATAAAAAGTTATATATTTTATTGCCTATAATGAGAATAACATCACAATAAAATCACATTCAATCAAAAAGTAATCTTTTTTTTAAAATTTAGTTTCAATTAATCAAATAAATTTAATAATATGAGAAAGGATATACAAATGGAAGAAGAAGAAATGTCAAAAACAAGTCCAAAGAAAAAGTACTCCTTGGGAATTTTAGTAATTATATCAATGATTATAGTTGGTGTTGTTATAGGAATGGGAACATCCTTTATAACAGTTGTTGCAGTCAAACACACATCTGATGTTAATTTTTGTGGTGCATGTCACTCAATGAAACCGATGGCCGAGTCTTATAGAAATAGTGTACATGGTGGCTATGGAGATAGTGGAATCATGGCTACTTGTGCTGATTGTCACTTACCGCATGAATCAACTATTGGTTATATGGTACAAAAAGTTAAAACAGGGGTATGGGATGTATGGGTAGAGAGCACGCATGACACTTCAAAAATTGATTGGCATGAGCGTCGCAGAGAACGCCGTAACTGGGTCTATGATAGCGGATGTTTACACTGTCATGAAAACTTGTTGCTTGGTACAAGACCAAACAAAAAAGCATTCACAGCACATAAAGCTTACTTTTCTAAGAAACTTTTAATTGAAGGGGAAAATGGAAAAGAGCCTGCCAAATGTGTTGATTGTCATAGAAACGTAGGTCACTACCAATTAGAAAAACATCTTCCTTCTTCGCCAGAACTAGAATACAATGAAGATAAGAAAGAACATTAGGAAGATATGATGAAACAGATGAAACAAAAATATATAAAACCAATGATTATTTTAGGTGTGTTTGTTGTAGTTATTCTTCTTCTATCAATGTCAGATGCTGGTGAAAAATTTGGGAGACTGGGAACAATCGGAGCGAATATAACAGCTAGTCTTGCTAATCCGAGCCATGGAGACCCTCGTTCACTTGAAGAGATGGATAAGGAAAAAATAGAAGCCGCTACAGGCTGCTCCAAAGTAGTAAATGTCAGTGAATTGCCAAAAGCATTTGTTCCGTTAAAAAAATATGGACATATTCCGTTTACTTTGGGTGCGTGCAATGTATGTCATGCCTCGAGGACAGATAAGCCTGCCGCAATCGTCACCCGTACTGTAGGACAGCTTTGTTATATATGTCATATTCCAAAAAATGAGATTGATAATCGCATTGCTGATTTGGATTGCAATAAGTGCCACAATCCCCATCATGCAGACAGAGAAAAACTTTTGCGAGATACAGTTGTTGAAACAGATTGTCCTGTTGGTAAATTTCAATCAAATTAATTATGAGATAAAGGTAGAAAATGAAACAGCATATAAAGAAAATAGTAGCAATGGTGTTGTTGCTATTAATTGGTACATTATTATTTCAAGTATATGGTGTTTCAGAAAAATTTGGTCGTTTTGTGGCGATTATGGGCAATATTACCTATAATCTTCAAAACGCTAAACATGCGTATGAAGAAGAGAATTTTTCAATAACGGAGGATGAATTAAACGATATCAATATCACTAAACTTGCTCAAGAATTTAAAACTTCTATTGATAGGAAAAAAGAAGCGCTGGTTCTTGCAGCGGTAGCACCACCAGAGATTCGCATTGATGAGATCAGAGAAGAAGAAACTCCTACACATATGAAAACGCAGGCAGTAAAAGCAAAAATTGTAAAGCTTGAAGATTTACCTGCCAAATTTAAACCACTCAAACAGTATCTTCATGAGCCATTTAAAATGGGGGCATGTCAGATATGCCATACATCAAAAAATAACAATCCCGGAGAACTTATCAAAAAAAACATTGCAGATATATGCTATGAGTGCCACAAAACTCGATATACGAAAAAGTTTGACCATACTCCTGCGAAAGATGGAAAATGTATGGATTGCCATGATCCACATCAGTCAAATACCAAGGGCCTGCTCAAAGAGAATTCTATAAATGCTTTATGCATGAAGTGTCATGATCGTAAAAGTACATTTAGCGGCAAAGCAAAAAAACAGTTTGTCGATATGAATCTAGAAGTTAAACATAAACCTATTGTAGAAAAAAGTTGTTTAGAATGTCACGATGCACATACAGCAGAGTATAAATCACTTCTTTCTCTTGATGCAAAGATGGATTTATGTTTAGATTGCCACGATGAAGTAAAAGAAAAAACAACACATTCGAAGTTTAAACATGGTGGGGTAAATACAAGTGAAAAACGATGTCTGGAGTGTCATGACCCGCATGCGACAAAACATAAGAACTTACTTAAAAAAGATATAGTAGCTACATGCCTTAGTTGTCATGACAAGGAAATCAAGTCTGACGAGGACGGCGGAATGCTAATAAATATGAAAAAACATTTAGAAGAAAATCCAAACTGGCATAAACCGATTAAAGATGCCAAAAAAGAGGGAGGCTGCTCAGCGTGTCATGATCCACACGGTTCAGATAACTTTAGTATTTTGAGAAAATCATTCACTAAAAACTTTTATGCTGATTTAGAAAATAAAGACTTTTTCTGTTTTAAATGTCATACAGAGAAAAAAATTACAACACAGTTCATAACGACTTCAAAAGAGCACAATATTACCGCGTTTAGAGACGGGGAAGTTAATCTGCATTATTTGCATGTCAATGACAGAAAAGGAAGGTCTTGTAGGGCATGCCATGACGAACATGCTTCTAAATATACGCATTTAATCCGTGATTATACAGATTTTAACGGTATAAAATTTCCACTTCGATACATAGAAACTGCTGATGGCGGCTCATGTGCTCCGGCATGTCATAAAAAATTTGAGTACGACCGTGTCAATCCAAAAGGAATCGGTAAATGAAGCCGACTCACTTTTTTTTAACTGTTGTCATATTTTTATGGGGCGGCAGTTTCCATATGCTTCAAGCTGATACCGTGATGACAGTTCTCTCTCCGCTAGATAATAGCTTACAAACCGAATTGAGTATGAATGTTGTTGTGAAGATAAAAGAGAATGGTATTGATACTATGACAATAGATACACCACTTGAACAGATTACTTTAGATTTAAATAGCTCTGAAACAATGAAGTGCCAAAATATTTTACTCAGACTCGGAGAAAATACAATCAGTATACGCGCTTACAAAAATCAAGTGATGCTTAATGAAAATACTAGGCATATATATGTCTCATCACAACTCTATCATGAGTATAAATTTCCGCCTGAGATATATAAACAAAATTTTTTTCATAACGACTCCAATGAAGCTAAATGTGTCAAATGTCATAATATGAAGGCAAATGAAACAAAAGGTGTAGCCTTTATGGATGTGAAAAAATCAAATTGCTACTTATGTCATAAAAATATTGTCAAAGAGAAATATGCTCACGCTCCGGCAGCTAACTGGTTATGTATAAGCTGCCATGATTTAAAGAGTGTAAAAGAATCTAAATACGGCACTCTAAGTCCTGTAAATCAGACATGCTTTAAGTGTCATGAAGAAAATCAGGAGCTATGGAACAGTTCAAAATACCATCATGAACCTCTTGACTCCGGACGCTGTAATAAGTGTCACAATCCACATTCGAGTCCTTACTCAATGTTTGTGCGAAAACCGGTTAACGAGATTTGTCTTGGATGCCATAAAGGTCAAAATACTCGTGCAATGCAAAGCAAAATCAGTGCATGCGGTGCCAGTTATGGAAGATTATGTATCGATTGTCATACTCCTCATGCTTCAAACCAGCCATTTTTTTTAAAAAAGACACCAAATAAGGCAATAAAGTGAAAAATTGTACATATATAAAATATATAATTTTTACACTACTGTTTTCACTCCCACTTTTTGCGGAGCCTATAGAGATATTAAAAATAGTAAATCCACCAGTAGCACGCATAAGTGAAGAAAATGTCATTTCCGTTGTAGTTGAAGTACAGAGTGCTGCTATTGATTCTATAGTAATCAGCAATGACATGAATGAAACTTTCCATCTAAGTGTCAATTCCTCGCGTACGCACTATTGCAAAAAAATAAATTTACATTTAGGCGAAAACAACATAAGCGTAAATGCTTACAAGGGGGCTACTCTTGTAAAGCAGGAAAAACAGACGGTTTTTCTTACATCAAAGGTGCACAAAGAGTATAGATATCCGCCAAATAAGTACAGTACAAACTTTTTTCATAATAATACTAATGAAAAAGTTTGTTCCAAATGTCATGATATGAGCGTGAATGAAGTTCCCGGCGTAGCCTTTGAAGATATTTCAAAATCAAACTGTTATAAATGCCATAGTACTCTTGCAAGTAAAAAACATGCACATGCTCCGGCAGTTAATTGGCTCTGCACTTCTTGCCATAACGGTAAAGTCGGTATATATAACCAAGCCGATAAAAACAAATCAAAATATACTTATCCGGATCCAATAAGAGACGTTTGTTTCTCTTGTCATGAAAAAAACAAAAATAAATGGAGTAAAAAGCGTTTTAATCACGAACCTGCAGAGTCCGGACGATGTAATAAATGTCACAACTCACATTCGGAACAAAGTGAGTTTTATTTAAGAACGCCAGCATGGGAACTCTGCACAGGCTGTCATAAAGATAAAATTGAAGGTGTGCATATAGTAAGAACATTTACAAGTATCAGGCATCCAACTCATAACAAAAAAGATCCATCAAGACCCGGAAAAGATCTGAGTTGCATCAGTTGTCATAATCCGCACGCTTCAAATGCTTCTTCACTTTTAGTGGATGATACTGTTCATGGACTATGTACACGTTGTCATGAGAAATAGATAAATTTTATTACTAGGAGGAGTAAATATTGTTTCCAAAAATGCCATTAATAAGTAGTTTAGTTACCGATTGACGCTTTTTCGCATGATTAAGTAATCAAAGATAAAGTAGTGTCATTGTATTATGAAAACTTATGCTACAATAGTTACAAATTATTATATCACGAGAGGATTTTTATATGAAAAAAATTGTACTGGGATTGTCTGTTACTATGTTGCTGTTGACAGATGTACCTGCCCAAGAGACGGGTGAGGTTCTTTTCGAATCAAAAGGTTGTGTTTTATGTCACAAAAAAGATGAGGAAGCTATCGGACCTTCACTTAGAAATATAGCGAATGTATATGCAGGCAAAGAAATGGCATTGTTAACATATCTTAAGGGTCAGGGTACTCCTATAGTAGATCCTGCACGTGCGTCTGTTATGGAACCACAGTTAGTAAAAATTAGGATGCTTTTTGAAGAAGATCTGCATGCAATTTCTAAATATATAATTCATTCTAATCGTTAATTAAAGTTATTCTCAATAAAGGTAAAAAATGAAAATTAAAAGTCTTCACATTGCAAAAGTTATACTTGCAATGCTACTTGTTTACTCTAATCTTTCTGCAGCACCAGCGAGTGCTACAGATGCAAGTAAAACTAAAGATACAGTTTTAACAGAGAGTGAAAAGTTTTATGGAACAGAATTAAAATCATCTAAAAAAGTTGTTCATCCTCCTTATGAATGGGGTGATTGTACGGTTTGTCATAAAGATGGAAAAGGTGAGCAAGGTCTGATTATGGACCCTCCAGAGTTATGTGCAATGTGTCATGAAGCAAAAGATACTAAAAAATTTATTCATGGTCCGGTTGCTGCAGGTGCTTGTACTGCGTGTCATAATCCTCATGAATCTGATAATGCAAAATTATTAGTTGCATCTAGTATAAATGAACTTTGTGTGTCATGTCATCAAGCAAAAGATGACTTTTTGCGCAAAACAACCAATATTCACCCGCCGGTAAAAGATCAGTGTACAAATTGTCATGATCCACATACGGAAGATCATCTTTACCAGCTAAAAGCCGATGGTAAAAAAGATTTATGCGTTATGTGTCATGTGGATAAAGATGTTTGGACCAAAACAGTAACAGATAAGCATGGTGCGTTAGATAGACCGAGAAAATGTCTTGAGTGTCATGACCCACACGGTTCAGAGCATCCAAAATTTCTAGTTAAGGATACTTCTAAAGAGCTTTGTTTAACATGCCATAGTGAAACATTGGTAACAGATGAAACAGGTGAGAAGTTATCAAATATGGGAAAACATCTTGATGAAAACCCGGATTGGCATGGTCCAATTCTTTGGGGTGATTGTGCATCATGTCACAATCCTCATGGTTCTAACAATTTAAGAATGTTGAAAAAACCATTTCCTAGAGATTTTTATGAGAAGTTTGATGAACATAACTATATCTGTTTCGAATGTCATGAAAAAGAAAAAATTCAAGATGAATTTACTACAACAGCGACAAACTTTAGAAATGGTGACAAAAATATGCACTTTGTACATGTAAATAAAGAAAAAGGGCGTTCTTGTAGAGCATGTCATGATTTTCATGGTACTAAAGAGTACCCACATCACTTGAGAAAGAAAACTGCGTTTGGTAAGATTGACTTTCCGATTCGTTTTATTGAAACTGATAATGGTGGATCATGTGCACCAGCGTGTCATGCTCGTCGTCACTATGATAAAGAAAAACCAATAGTAAATTTAAAGTAGATTTACTTTGAAATTTATAAAAATATTTCTTTTGCTTTTTGTCGTTTTAAACGGCAATGCAAAAGAGCCCGCCACTTCATCTATTAAAGTTTTACATCCGCTTGATAAAGTACGATTTTCCGGTGAAAACTGTACTTTGGTTATAGAAACAGATCCTAAACGCGTGGATAAAATAGTAATTACTCTAGATAATAATGACACTTATGCGGTAGAGGTAATGTCAAATAAGAAAACGTATTGTAAGACTATAAAACTTCATACTGCTCAAGATAAAGTGAGTATCACTTGTTATAAAGATTCTAAGTTAATTGAGACCACTAAAAAGGACTTTTATTTTTTATCTGAGCTTTTTGAGGGGATCGATGAAGATAGTGTTGAAGAATATAAGTCTGAGTATTTTCATACAAAAGAAAATGAGGACAAATGTAAGTCTTGCCACGATATGACATCAAATATTCCAAAAAACAATAAGCCGTTTGAAGATGTAACTGAAACAACATGCTATTCATGTCATCAAGGCATGCTTAAGACCAAAAATACGCATGCACCCGTTAGTAACTGGCTATGCACAGAGTGTCATAACGGCAAGCCTGGAGAGTATAATATGGACGATGGGGGTGCATCAAAATATCTTGCACCAGATCCCATAGCAGAAACTTGTGGAAATTGTCATGATGATGTAGATACTTGGCAGGCAAGCAAGTACGGTCATGGAGCAGTAAATGATGGAAGATGTGAACGCTGCCACAATCCTCATGGATCTGATAATGAATTTTTTCTTCGTAAGCCTATTTGGGAACTTTGTGTTACATGCCACGCTGAAAAAGCTGATGGTAAACATGTGATATCTTCTATCGGCTTTGGACAAACAACTACAGGTGGACATCCAACTAAAAATAGAAAAGACCCAGCAAGACCAGGTAGAGACTTGACTTGCACTAGTTGTCATAACCCTCATGGTTCAAGGGGAACTATGTTGCTTAGAATGAAGGGCTCACTGCCTTTTAGTGTATGTAGTAGATGTCATAAAAAATAGAATATCACAAAAGTAACACTTTGTTACAAAGTGTTACTTTTGTACACATTGAAATTAAAGTCATCACTGTTTTACTTGAAATCAATTAAGAAAATAGTTATAATACTAGCAGTAGAAAGTATAGTTATTACTTATAACATACTTCAACACAAAAAAGGAGTTTAAACTTGATTAATGTAAAAATAGTCATGGGGATTTTGTTAACGGGGTTTGTTTCATTGTGGGGTGCGGCGGGTATTACTGGTACGGCGCATGATTTAAGTAACACTGCATGGACGGGTGGTGGAACTGAGGATAACGGTGAGCTTTGTGTCTATTGTCACACGCCGCACGCCGCGAATACGTCTTTCACTGGTGCACCAATTTGGAATAAAGGAACACCCGCAGGTCCATTTACACTGTATGGCACTACTGTTGGAGGAACGACAGCCGGTCATGCAGGTGATAACGCGACTGTTAATGCTTCTTCTATGGCATGTTTAAGTTGTCACGATGGTGTAAGTGCGGTCAACTCTGTAGTAAACGCTCCGGGTAGTGGCCTTGCAACTGCTGATGGTGATGCATTTATTGGTACAAATGCACAAAGCTTTGCGACTCTCGGGTTAACTGGCAATGCTTCAAATATAGGAACTGATTTAAGCAATGACCATCCAGTTTCAATTGAGTATAAGCCAGGTGTAGCAGGATTAAAAGCTAAAGCTACAGCTATAACTGGATGGACCGGAGCTACAACTATTCAAGGTCTTCTAAGAACAACTGGTGGTCTTGATTATGTTGAGTGTGGCTCTTGCCATGATCCACATAATGGTGCGGATAGTAAGAATGCAAGTTCGGTTGCATTCTTAAGAGTTCAAAATGCTGGCAGCGCTCTTTGTTTAGGATGTCACGCAAAATAGTCTTACATTTATAAGAGGGATGGAGAAGACTCCCCCTCTTATAGTGTCTTCTTTAACTAATCTCTTGCATGACGATAATCATGGTTCTGTAATGTACTTTAAATTTTCAAAAAGGTTTGTTTGTGTTTAAAAGTTTTTTAAAAGTATATATGTATATTTTCACTCTTGTCTTGTTCACTGCTTGTAGTCAAAAACAAGAAGCTATAAAAATTGTGATACCCGGCCCACCAGAGGAGCCAAAAATCTTTTTTGATACAGCCTATCGCGGCGATATCAGTTTTGTCAAACAGAATACTTTAGATAATTTTATTGGAGAAGTAGCTTCATCGGAAAATAAGAACCTTGCAAAGCCTTATGGAGTTGCTGCTAGCAAAAATGTAGTGTATGTATCAGATACGGCTATCGGCGCTGTTTTTGTGATAGATGAAGTTCAAGGAAAAGTTTCTTATATTGGAGCCAGTTCCCCCGGTAAACTCTCTCTTCCTGTTGGAATAGCACTGAGTGATGATGGCAAAATATATGTGGCAGATGCAAAGGCAGCTAAAGTATTGGCCTACGATAGATCAGATGGTCATCTTGTTTTAGCCATTGGCAAAGAGAAAGAGTTTAACAGACCAGCAGACATCGCCATCAGTGATAAACAAAAGAGACTTTATGTAGTGGATACAAAAGATCATAATATTAAAGTTTATTCGCTGGAGGGTGAAGAGCTTTTTTCGTTTGGAAAGAGAGGCAAAGAAGATGGGGAATTTAACTTTCCGACAAATATTGCCATTGATAAGAGAAATGAAAATATTGTAGTAGTTGATACTCAGAACTTTCGTGTGCAGATTTTTGATAAAGATGGAAAATTTATCAAAAAGTTTGGAAAAATCGGTGACAGACCCGGAATGTTTGCAAGACCTAAAGGTGTTGGAATTGATAGTGATGGAAACATATATGTAACGGATTCTGCGTTTAACAATATACAAGTTTTCAATGAGAGTGGAGAGCTTCTCATCTATTTTGGAGGGACGGGCAGAAGTATAGGTAATTTTTCACTTATAACAGGTATGTATATTGATGGAAATGATAGGATATACATCGTAGATGGATTTAATGCAAGAGTGCAAATTTATCAATATGTAAGTGAGAGATGGAAAAAAAACAATCCAGAAAAGTATCTGGAACTGAAAAAAATATAAGATAGAAATGGAGTGATTATTGAAAGGTATAGTATCGATTTTAATATGCTTAAGTTGTTTATATGCAAAGCCTGCGGATTTGGCTGCTACAGATGTACTTACAACTGTTAATGGCACAAAAATCACAAAAAGTGAACTCGACCGTGGGGTAAGAGCGTTGTTTCCGACGCGATACTATCATGGAACTCTCTCAAATGAGCAGATGAAAGTGTTTGAAGATAAAGTTCTCGCAGAATTGGTAGAGAATGAATTACTTTTTCAATATGCCAAATCGATTGGAATTAAAGTTTCAAACAGTGATATCGATGCAAGTATCGATAAATTAAAAAAACTACTTGAAACTCCGGAAAAACTCAATGAGTCTCTCAGTAAATCTGGACTTACACTCAAGAGTTTAAAAGAAGTTATTTATAAAGAAGAGATGTTAAAACAACTTCATAAAGAAAAGATTGAAACAACTCTCTCAGAGAAGGACCTTAAAGCGTATTATGATAAAAATAAACATAAGTTTAAAGAGCCGCAAAAGATTGTAGCAAAGATTATCTATGTACGAAATGATCCTACTGACCCGCAGGGGAAAAGCAAGGCTAAAAATAGAATTGAAGAGGCCTATGAAAAACTAAAGTCCGGTGAAAATTTTGCAGATGTAGCAGCGAAATACTCTACAGCAATGAGTCGTATAAAAGGCGGTGACTTGGGCTATACTCATAAAGGTATGCTTGAGCCTTCAGTTGAAGAAAAAGCCTTTTCCATGGATGTCAATACAACGAGTGAAATTATCGAGGAAGATATAGGTTTTTTTATCGTAAGAGTTGAAGATAAAACAGCAGAAAATCAGCTTTCATTTGATGCTGTGAAAAAGAAATTAGCTGTAGACCTCAAAAAAAGCATGGAAGAAGATAAAAAATCAAAGTTACTTGAGAACTTGAAATCAAAGGCAGTATTTGTATCATGAGTTTTAATTATGTTGTATTTCATGTTGCTTGTATATCGCGTTTGGCTTATTTGCGCAATAACTGTTCTCTTAGAATAATAAGGTAAATATGTGATGCTTAGGCTTTTTCTTATTCTATTATTTACACTCTTAACTCTCTCAGCCATGGAGAATGAGCATAAAACAGTAGCGTCGACAATAGAAAAAGAAGAGTGCAATGAGAGTTTATTTAAAAACTCTGGTTTAAAAAAACCTATAAAAACGCAAGACTTGCAAGAAATACTTGAGAGTTACTATAATGCATGTGAGATGATTAAAAATAATAAACAAAAAGAGGCGAGAGAGCTGCTCTTAGAGTTGAAGAGCAGCGTATTTGATACAATAGATGTAAAGTTAAACGATTTTTTAGACTCTTGGAAAAAGAGCTGGGAGTCTCGAGAATTTGAAACATACGCCTCGCATTATGATAACTCTTTTATCAATAATAGTTTGTGGCCAGATAGAAAACAGAAAATATTTAGTAACACCGATTCTATTTCAACTATTATTACAGATCCGGTTTCTAAAAAAATAGATGAGAATAATTATATTATCAAATTTTATCAGGAATATACTACAGGCACAAGATGTGATAAGGGATATAAAACTTTACATGTCAGCTGTGATAAAGCAAAAACAGAGTGTAAAATAACACAAGAAGCCTGGGAAGAGGGCGCTTATAAAAAGTCTTTACTTCTTATGCCATATATTGATAAAAGTCTAAAAGAGCTTGAATTTCTAAAAACAGACTCTTTAGTATTAGATAGTAGTAAAAAAAAAAGCTTGCACCCCAACCTCCAGAGCATAATGATACTCTCTTAACTGATGAACTTGATAAGAGTTCTCAAAGCAAACAAGAAACTTCTGAGAGTAAAAAAGAAAGCTCTGAACAAATTGATACCTCTTCTAAAGCCACAGTTGTGTTAAAAAAATCACAAGATTCATATGCAAGAATTCCCGAAGCACCCGGATTATTTGCATCTTCATCTGTATATAAGGATAGAGGGTTTGAGGGGAGATTAGGACTAAGTTATTTATCAAATGGATATGAGAGTGATGAGTCAAAGAGCTCAGAGAATAAGTTTGTGCAAGAGTATGGACTTGGATATAGAGGAAATATATATAATCCAAAACTATTGGATTACTCACTCATGGGTATTTTACGATACGAAGATGTAGATACAAAGTTTAATGATGAAGCATCAAAAATAAAAGTTGAAAGTCAAGACTATAAGGTGGATTTCAATTTTTTAAGAGATAGTAGCATGCCATTTAGAATATATGCAGAAAAAAGTGACAGACCAACTTCTGTTGTATATGAAGCTGGCCTTATTAGATCTTTAAATAGTTCTGAGTCAAAAGGTATCTCCGGATCGATCGATTTTAATTTTTTTGATTACACCTATAGCGCAACAGATATGAGTACCCAATATGAAAGTTTCTTAAATTTTGAAGACAGAAATACAAAAACATATAGTAATTCTATTAGAAAACAAGAAGAAAATTATAATTTTCAACTAGACTATAGCAATATTGAGGATATTGTTCAAAGAAATTATACAAATTCCACTCAAACGACTATAAACAGTACAGAAGATAATATAAATCTTATGTATAGATGGAAAATAAATGATGAATTTGCGTTTGATACATACTCTTACCATAGAGAGAAGGAATTTGGAGGTAGTGAGGCTTACTCTTCATCAACAACATATGCAAACGCTAACTTAAGATGGGATCCAAAGACTAAGCATAGTGCGTCAGTAAGCTTAGATGGCTTTAACATTGAAGATAGTTTTAATACTACAGAAAGCATGACTCTAAGAGAAGCGTATGCTTATAAAATAACAAAAAATTTAACTCTTTCTCAACAGGCAGACCATAGTATTGTAACGAGTGATATACTTTCCACTCAAAGTTCGAGTGTAGGTTCTGCCATTAACTATTCAGAAAGTATAAGTAAAGAGACAAGGATTAATTCATCATTGTCTGCCAATGTGAGAACTTTTAAGAGCGATAATAATGTTTCTGCAAATAGTAATAGATATACATATTATGCAAGAGCTGGTTTATCGCATGACCTTAGCTCGCTCAATTCTCAAGCAAATATAAATGTAGGATATAACGAATCAAGTAGTACTTTAGATGAAGAGGATGCAAGATATAATGCGGACTTCACTTTTACGACAATGCTCTACTCTTTGGTTAGAAATCATTTTAATACCTCATACTATAAAGAGGAATCTAAACTTAGGTATCTTGATGTTTTTATGAATAGAAGTATCAATACAATACTTATTGAAGATTATCTTAGCAATAGTTCACAAATAGGTATCAATGGTACGCTAACAACAAAAGTTGGGGCTAGTTATTCATCTGTTGAGAATGGTATGACAAAATTAGAGCGCCTTAATCCAAAAGGTGATTTGAGTTTTAAATATAGATTTGGATCAAAAGTAATTTTTACAAGCGATATGAATGTTGATTCAGATTTGATTTATGACATTATGACCTATAGAGCAAATAATAACTTAGCGTATAGTACTCAAAAAACAAAAATATCACTTGGATATATTTATAGTAAAGTAATTGCAGGTGAGGATAGTGCGCTCATAAGTAGAAACAGTTATGCCTTACAAGCAAGATTTGAGCGTAAATTTTAAAGGATGTTAAAAATGAATAGATTGGTTTTAGTAAGTGTATTTTTACTCAGTATCAATTGTCTCTATGCGCAAGATATGCAAAAATTGGTCTGGCCTTGCCCTCCGGATGAACCTAGAATAGAGTATGTTACATCTGCTCATAATTTTAAAGATTTAGGGATGCAAAAGAGCTTTTTCTCCAAAGTATATGATTTTGTAATCGGTGATGAAGAACCTGTCATAAGTTCACCTTTTGGAATACATACTGATGAAGAAAGGGTTTATGTAACAGATACTAGTTCCAAAGCTTTACATATTTTTGATAAAAAAGATAACGAGCATATTGTCATTAGAGGGACAGATAAGGAAACTTTTCTTTATCCTATTGATGTTCTTGCAGATGCTAAGGGAAATATTTTTGTTTCAGATTCAGTTCGGGCTAAAATATATGTATTTGAGAAAGATGGAGATTACAGCTATACAATATCACTGCCTGTAATGCAGAGACCGGTTGGAATTGCATTGAGTCCTGATGATAAATATCTTTATATTGTAGATGCCCTGGCAAGCCAGATACATGTTACGACTTTAAAGGGAGAATTTGTTAAATCTATCGGTCAAAATGGTTCACAAGACGGAGCGTTCAACAGACCTACTTTTATTGACATAGGGAATGATGGAAAAATATATATTTCAGATTCTATGAATCATCGCGTTCAAATTCTTGATAAGGATGGAAATTTTCTATTTAAGTTTGGTGAACTAGGTCAAAATATTGGAAATTTTGGAAGCCCACGGGGAATAGCTCTTGATAGTCAAAATAATATATATGTAAGTGATGCAATGTTTAATAATATACAAATTTTTAATAAAAACGGAGAGCTGCTGATGGTACTTGGCAATTATGGAGTAGGCTATGGTGAGTTCGCACTTCCAGAAGATATATCTATAAGCAAAGATGATACTATTTATATTTCAGATACAAACAACCAACGATTGCAAGTTTTTCAGCTGCTTGACGCTGATAAAAAAAGGGGTTCAAAATGAAGTATATAATCACGGCTCTTTTGAGCTTGTTTTTATTCAGTGGCGTTCCTGTTACGGCTACTATCGTCAATACAAAACATAACCTCTCCGTAAGCAATACATCGGGACCCATAAAAGCGCAAACAGAAACAGAAGTATGCGTTTTTTGCCACATACCGCATCAGTCTCAAACAACGGGTAAACCGCTCTGGAATAGAAGTATGCCTACATCAAACTATACCATGTATGATAGTGATTATATGAAAAGAATGGGCTATCCAGCTGTTGCATCAGATCTTGGAGTAGCGAATGATACCCCTGGTGCCTTGTCTCGTCAATGTATGAGTTGTCATGATGGCACGATAGCAATCGGAGCAGTAAGTGTACTTCACGGGGTTATCGGTGCATCATTAATTACCATGAATGGTGTTGCAGCTGATGGCACCATGCCGACAACGGCAGTAGGATTTTTGGGTACTGATTTGAGAATGCATCATCCTGTCGGTATTGAGTATAAAGCAGGTGTTACCAAAAATTTTGATCTAGGCAGTAGAACAATTGAGCTTAAAAATACATTGGCTGCAGATGCGCAGGTAAAACTTTTTACATACGGAGGAAAACAGTATGTTGAATGTTCATCCTGTCATGATCCACACAAAGATAACAAGAAGTTTTTGCGTGTAGATACTGGAGCAAACCACGCACAAAATGTTGTAAATACATGTACGGCATGTCATGATAAACTTAATTGGGTTGGGAGTATTCATCACTCACCACCTGCTGCTACTGTATATAAAAGTGGATCCGGTGTTGCAGGGATATATGGAACGGATAAGATGTCTGATTTGGGTTGTGTGAATTGTCATACACCTCATAATGCAGAAGGAGTACCGTATCTTAATAGAAAAATTATGGCTCAAACTTGTTTTCAGGGTGCCTCATCAGATATTGCCAATGCCGCATGTCACGGTGTAGGCGGTGCTAAAGATATACAGTCTGTGTTAAGCAGACTCTATACGCACCCAGTTTCAGAAGCTGTAAATCCGGGTGGAGGAGTTCCTGCACATACAAACCTTGATGCACTTTTTGGTGGAGATAGAACTGATCCAAATGGTGGTTTAGGTATGCAATGGGATACAAATAAACATGCGGTGTGTATGGATTGTCATAATCCACATAAGGCCAAAGCAGGAACACATATTGTCGATGGATCTTGGTATGGTGCTCCTGGAGCATCTACAAACTTAGTATCAAATGTGCTTCTGGGTGTCCCTGGAGTAGAGCCGTCTTGGCCTACTGCATGGACGCAGCCTAAAACTTTTCAGACTTTGGAATCTTCAACAAAAGAGTATCAGATTTGTTTGAAATGCCACTCTTACTGGGGAATGGGGAATGCGGTAAAGGGTGTCAATACGGGAGGACATGTCTCAGATAGTGATCTTACTACACCCTTAACCGATGTAGCATGGGAGATGAATATTAACAATAAATCCGGACATCCTGTAGTAATCAATCAGTCAGCTCGTACAGGTTCATATGCTCCAAGAGAACTAAATGCGGTTCAGTTGTTGACACCATGGAAAGAGAACCCAGGACTCAATACCATGTACTGTTCTGATTGTCATGGAGCGGATAATGAACTTGGAGGAGATCCTAAAGGACCACATGGCTCAAACTTGAAGTATATTCTCAAAGGGGCGAATCAATATTGGCCGAAAAAGCCAGACGGTGTTACTCTATATACATTGGATGATATTCAAAATGGTACAGATACTGGTAACATGTGTAAAAATTGCCATGATATAAGGCATCCCCATGATAAGTGGAGAAATCAAATGGCCAATAAAGGTTTTAGTTGTGTTACGTGCCATTTAGTGATTCCCCACGGTTCGCCGACATCAAGGCTAATAGGATATTCAACATTCCCGGCGCCATATAACTATGGCGGAAATTCACTGAAGATGACAGGCTGGAAAAAAGGACCTTATAATCCTAATGATGTTGGTACTGCAGGCAATGCATATTCACCAGCTTGTGGTGGCGGTGGTATGTGTCATAATTCAAATAATGGTGGCTATGATGCCAACTTGATGCCATAGGATGAGATATGAATAAAATTTTATTTATACTACTGTTTTTTGCAACATTAAGCATAGCGAACTCAAATATCGATGACGATAAACGCATAAAAGACACTTTACTTAAATACAACTACGGCATCATTAAGATGACAAAAAGCGGTGATACGCAGCTGCTAAGAGATATGCTTTCAGAAGATGTATTTTTTAAGCTCATGGTTTGGGCAGATTCTTGGAAGTTTAGTAATCTTGCCATGGTTGCGCAGATCAATGACTTGCGGTTTTCTCCTATAGCTTATAATGAAGACAATGCGACAATTAGAACTATGGAAAACTGGACATTTGGATATGCAGATTTAGTGAAAAGAAACTATGCATTAGAACCGATGAATATATTTTATCAAATGCACTACACACTTGAAAAGCATAATGGTACATGGATTATAGTTGATATTAAGAATCTAAAAGAAGAGAGCTTTCCAAATCAAAATATACATCAACCATCGCTAGAACCTAAAAAAGATAAACCGAAAAGTGATATGGCAGATGAAAATGTACAGGGTAAAATAGCGACACATTAACCATTGCTTAACAACAATGTGTTAAAGTAAAACTTAATAATATATTACAGAATGTTATAATACATTCTGCTGGATTTAATGAATATAAAGGAAAAATATGTCACTTATAAGTAGAGTGTGGTCATTTTTAATTTCAATGAAATTAATGGTGATTTTGATTCTTGCGTTTGCAGTTGCAAGTGCAGTAGGAACATTTGTAGAAAATGATTATGGGGTCAATACTTCATGGGCACTTATCTACAGTAGCAGATGGTTTGAAGCTATTCAAGTCCTTCTTGGAATTAGTTTGGTGGGTAATATAATTAGATATAAGCTTTATACTCTAAAAAAAATACCAACTTTTATTTTTCATACTGGATTTCTAGTTATTTTAATTGGTTCTGGAGTGACTCGTTATTATGGTTATGAAGGGGTTATGCATATTCGTGAAGGTGAAACAGAGAACCGTATGCTCTCATCAGATGCTTTTTTGCAGATAAATGCAAAGAAAGCTTCTCAAGAATTTTATAGAGAAGATATAGTGTATGTCTCAGAACTTGGCGGAAGAGATTTTAGCAATACTCTTGAAGTTGATGGAAAGAACTTAGTTGTTACATATAAAAAGTTTATAGATAAAGCTGCTAAAACAGCTGTTGAAGACCCTAATGGAGTACCAATAGTAGTCTTTGTTATTCCTACACCTCAGGGACCTGAAAAATATGTTCTAAAAAGTGGAGAAGTGCTTGATGTAGGACCATTGGCAGTTTACTTTGACAAGGAACCTACAACTAATAACAAACCTATTCTTAGATTAGTAAGTGATGAGAATGGTATATTCTTTGTATCAAATGTCTCAATTAACTGGCTACAGATGATTGATAATACCAAGGGTGTATACGAAAGAGGAGAAATGTATAAGTTTGATGAAAGACGTATGTACGACATCAATGGAATTCAATTGGTAACAAAAGAAGTTATAAACAAGGGTAAAGCTGAAGTTATTAGCGAAGAAGAGTATAAAAAAAGTATGAAAATGGAGATGAAAATGCAATCTATATCTGCATTGGTAGTCGATGTTGCATATGATGGAGAGCATAGAGAAGTTGCCTTGATGGGCAATGGAAAACGCTATAAAGGCTATGCGGAAACTCTTAAGATAGGAGATACTGAGATATCACTTGAATGGGGTGCTAAGATTATTGAGTTGCCATTTTCATTAAGATTACGCGACTTTATATTACTAAAATATCCCGGTTCTATGAGCCCATCATCATATGAAAGTCATGTGACATTGATTGATAAAGCAAATCTTATTCAAAGAGAACATAAAGTTTATATGAATCATACACTTGATTATGGGGGATATTTATTCTTCCAATCATCATACGATAAAGATGAACAAGGAACAATTTTGTCTGTAAATCATGACCCTGGAAAATGGCCAACTTATTTAGGATATATACTTCTTGGGTTAGGACTGTTTTTAAATCTTTTTAATCCTAATGGTCGTTTTGGAAAACTTGCTCGTTCTAAGTATGAATATAAAGCTGGTGTTTTTGCAGCTATGGCGATAGTAGCAACACTTTTTACAAGTGAACCTTTGTTAGCTTCGCCTATAGCAGAAAATCAAAAAATTGATTTAAACCATGCGAACCATTATGCAACTATGTTAGTTCAAGGTCCTGATGGAAGAATAAAACCATTAGATACGCATGCGATTGATTTGTTAAACAAAATAACAGGTAGCGACAGTATGTTTGGTCTCAACCATAACCAAATAATATTAGGAATGGCAACTAACCCTGATTTGTGGAAAAATATTGATATGATTAAAACGACTCATCCAAAAGTTAAAAAATTACTTGGTATGGATGAATCTCAAAAAATGTTTTCATTTTCGAAAGCTTTTGATAAGCATGGAGCATATATCTTTGCTCCATTGGCAGAAGAAGCGCTGCGTAAAAGAGCAGCACTAAGAGATCAATATGACAAAGAGATTATTAAGGTAGATGAGAGAGTTAATGTTGCATACATGGTCTACTCAGGTCGTTTTATGAGCGTTTTTCCTCTTCAAGGAGACGAAAATAATAAATGGTACTATCCAGAAGAAGCTCTTAAAAGTTTTCCTCCAGAATTATCACATGAAGTTCTCGCTTTGTTAAAGGGTAACTCGATTGGTTTGAGTAAAGGTTTACAAAGTGATGATTGGGATGGTGCAAACAAAGCCATAGATGCTATTAAAGAGTTTCAGTATAAGTATGGAAAAGCAATCATTCCAGATTCAACAATTATTAAGGCTGAAATGATTTATAATAATTTAAAAATATTTGATAGATTATTTCCAATTTATCTTATAGCAGGTTTTATACTTCTCTCCCTTATATTTATTCGATTGGCAAAACCAACTTTAAATATAGTAACGATCATGAAAATAATATTTGCTGTTTTAGTACTTGCGTTTATAGCACATACAATTAGTTTAGGCTTAAGATGGTATATTGCCGGTCATGCACCATGGAGCAATGGTTATGAAGCTATGCTTTATATCTCATGGACAATTGTCTTTGCAGGTATTCTCTTTGCAAAGAGTTCTGAACTTGCAATTGCTACTACAGCTATCTTTGCGGGGGTAACTCTTTTTGTTGCACACTTAAGTTGGCTAGACCCTCAGATTACAAGTATGGTTCCAGTTCTAAAGTCTTATTGGCTTACTATACATGTATCTATTATTACAGCAAGTTATGGATTTTTAGGATTGAGTACATTACTTGGTTTTGTCTCGCTGATTTTCTACATAATGCTGAGCAATGAGAGTAAAAGAGAGCAGCTAAGTGTAAATATTTTAGAATCAACACGTATTAGTGAGATGTCGATGATTGTTGGATTGTCACTGCTGAGTATTGGAAACTTCCTTGGTGGCGTTTGGGCGAATGAGTCTTGGGGACGCTACTGGGGTTGGGATCCTAAAGAGACGTGGGCGCTTGTTAGTATATTAGTCTATGTATTTGTGACTCATATGCGTTTTGTCCCTGTTTTAAAATCTAACTTTATTTTTAATGCAGTATCGGTTGTAGCATACTCTTCAATAATAATGACATACTTCGGTGTTAATTATTACTTATCAGGTTTACATTCGTATGCAGCAGGTGACCCGGTCCCTGTTCCAGTATGGATATACTATGCTATTAGTGTTATAGCTGTCATTATTATCTGGGCATCATTTAATCGTGACAAATTATTAAATGTGAAGCCAATAAAGAAGTAAGGAAATATTTGACAATTTTCAACCACTCCTCTGAGGCACTTAGCAGAATGACAGTGGGGTGGATAGTTTCAATTTTTTTATTGCTTTCAGGTAGTTCTGCACTTATATATCAAGTATTGTGGGTTCGCTTGCTAAGTTTAAGCATAGGATCTACAAGTATCTCAATCAGTACAGTTTTAGCAGCATTTTTTCTTGGATTGGGACTTGGTAGCTATTTTGCAGGGCATATTCTTCAAAGATTTAAAAATGCATTTAAAATTTATCTTTTTGTCGAAATAGGAATTGCACTTAGCGCACTCTCGCTGTTGCCGATTCTTTTGGATCTCGACTATTATCTGTCAATACTTCCTATAACTGAAGCTGGTTTAGGATTAAAATTTTTTGTAGTAATGCTACTGCTACTCATACCAACATTTCTAATTGGCACTACTTTCCCTATTCTCGTTGCCGTTGCAATTCTTAACAAAGATGGGATTGGGAACAGACTCGCGCACTTTTACGCATTTAACACACTCGGAGCAGTTACGGGGGCGCTTCTTTCAGGCTTTGTGTTGATTCCATATTTTGGTTTAGACGGTACGCTCTATATAGCTGCTTCTATAAACGCCTTCATTGTATTTGCAGGTCTTCTTATTTATAGACGAATTATTTCTTCCTCTAGCCCGCTCTTTACATCTTCAGCGATTACAGAAAAAGATGATAAATTCAATATAAAAGCTCTTATTGTACTTTTTGTAACTGGCTTCGTTGCGATGGCTACAGAAGTGGGATGGATGAAGTTTCTTATTGTTTATACTGGAAATACTATTTATGGATTTTCTTTAATCCTTTCTATGTTTCTCGTAGGTATAGCTCTGGGTTCATATGCTCTAAAACTCCGTGTTTTTTCAAGCATCGAAGCAAAGAAGATGCTTTTCTTTGGCTTAATACTACTTAGTGTAATGCTTCTAGCGGCTAGAGTGGGTTTAGGAGTTTTCTCGGATATTTATGAACAACTCAATACTTTGGAAGTTGATGCATTTGTTTATAGGTGGAGTAAATACCTTGTTATGTTTTTACTGTTATTACCTGCGACTGCTCTCTTTGGTGCCCTGTTTCCTGTGGCACTCAAGCTTTACTCAGCGGATTCTCAAGTATTTTATTCTCATGTCGGTAAAGCCTACGCGATAAATATTATTGCAGGAGTTTTTGGTTCAGTAATTGCCGGTTTTTGGATTATTCCATACTTTTCAACGGATGTATTGCTAAGTGCTGGAGCACTAGTAATTTTATTTTCCTCTCTGCTTTTTGTGAATGATATTAAAAGTAAAAATATTTTTTATATTTGGAGTAGTTTTACAATTATATTTGTATTTATAAGTACTTATCTCCCACATATAGATTATCGTTCTATGATTAATATTGTTGTACAGCGCGATACTAAGCATGCATCTGCTCATGTAAAATCAACAATTCACTACCTTAAAGAGGGGCAGACAGGAATCATCGGCATACTAAGCTATGATAACTACCCATGTATTAAGAGATTATTTAATAATGGAATGAATGAATCATGGGTTGATATATGTGATGCGGATAATCTACTGTTAAATGAATTTTTATTGGGAGAAATACCACTATTGTTAAATCCTCTTGCAAAAAAAGCATTTGTTGTCGGATATGGTGGAGGAACGACAGTTAAAGCTTTGGCTATGAATGAGTTGGAAAGGATTGATGTAGTGGAATTGGATTCTGCTGTACTTGATGCTATGCGTACACTTTATGACAATAAACTGCCTACAGATGAGGATAAACGCGTACATGTTACGATTAATGATGCACGTAATACTTTACTAATGTCCGACAATACTTATGATGTTATTGTATCGCAACCATCACATCCATGGCTCTCTGGAGCATCAAATGTTATGAACAGAGATTTTTTTGAGATAGTTAAATCAAGACTCTCTCCAAATGGAATTAATGCACAATGGGTCCCTCTGTTCAAAATTGATGTAGCTACATTTAAAAGCATTATAAAAGCTTATACAGATACATTTGAATACGTGATTAGTTTTGTTGATATCTCAACAAGAGATTTTATAATGTTTGGCTCCAACCAACCTATAGTTTTTGATTATGAAAGAATTCAAAAACAGATGCAAGTTCCACAAATAAAAAGAGTTCTTCAGCCCCATAATATAGAAAACTCTTATGATTTAATACGTCATTTCGCACTTTCTAGAGAAGAGTTGGTGGCTATCTCTGCCTCAGCGATATCTGCAACAGATAAAAATGTACTTGCAGAGACATTCAATTCAAGGTTTTACGATATTCAAGGAAATAGCTTTGATACGGTAGGGTTTTTGAAAAGTAATTTTTCACATGATATGTCATCGTATCTTAAAAATTAAAGCTTTAACAATTTGATAGATAGAGTTAGGTCAGTAACTAGTGGTATAATTACAGGGAAGAGTGAAGGAGTTTGAATATGAAAAATTGGTTTATGTTACTAATAGCAAGTATCATTTTAGGCGGGTGTTCTTCACTGCAGGTTAGTGTTGATTATGATCCAAAATATGATTTTAAAGCACTTTCCACCTTCTCTGTAGAGTATGTAAAAGAGAATGATGATAAAGACTTTGCAAGAAGTAGGGTAAGTAAAATAGTAGAGGAATACATTGAAGAAAAAGGGTACAAAAAAGTAGATAAAAGTATGGCAGATTTTTATTTGATAGTGCATCTTGATGTTCAAAAAAACAGTCAAGTAGAGACAAATTATGAGACCATAGGTATTCAGCCAGTAATACTAAATGAGGGGCGTCTCTATAATCCGCTAAATCCTCATCTGCATATGAGAGAGAGCTATTATGCACCGGATGTTAGAGTCAGTACTAATACTTACGAGTATGAAGAAGGAAAACTTATCATAGAAGTTTTTGATGTTAAACAAAAAGAGGTTGTTTGGCAAGGGGTAGCTGAGGATGAATTCTCTGGCGATATGTCACAAGAAGAGAAGAGTACTTATTTCAGCAAAGTGGTAGAGTTATTATTTAAAGATTTTCCAACTAAGTGAGGTCATGAAAAATTTTACTAAACAACCATGCTGGAAGTATGAACAAGAATGCAGGTTGGTTGTAGAAGATGAGAATACTCATTTTTTTGATATAAAGTAAAATATTTAATGTGTTAGCTACATTCTTCTTTGTTTCATCAAGAATGGTTAATGAGTATGTTTTAGATTCAAATTCAGGGCTAGTTGTTTCAAAAGAGTTAATAGTTATATTAATCTATAGAGTTGGAATGATAGAGCTTTTTAACATGATTTTGATTAGCTAGTGAGAATTTTTTATTATTGTAAGTTTTTGATGTTACTGCTATAGCGAGTAAGTTGTCTTTAAGTAAAGAGAGATTATATGTAAGATGAAAACAAATATAGAACTCAGATATATCAACTTCTAATACAACAGAGATTTTATTTGTATAGTAACTCCTTGACAAGAAAAAAAATAAGCCTATAATAAACCGACTAATCAGTCTATTTAGGATTTTATAATGACAAAACGAGAAAAATACTTCAAACAGCAATGAACCTTTTTATAGATAAAGGGATACAGAGTACAAGCACTGCTTTGATAGCTAAAGAGGCAGGAGTCGCGACAGGAACGCTGTTTCACCACTTTAAAACCAAAGAAGAGCTTGTACATGCGCTCTATAATCTTATTTTTGATTCTCTTATAAATTTTCATAAAAAACACTTTAGAGATGATGCAAATGCCTATGAAAGAGTAAGACAATTGTGGTATTTAAATATAGAGTGGGGGTTAAAACATACGGCGTACGCGAACTTTCTTGAGCGATATGTTTTTGATTATTATGCGAGTGCTGTGGCTATGGAAGATGTAGGAAAACGATTTGATTATTACATAAATACTATAGTGGAGCTTATCTCCAGCAATCTTACTCAATGTGATAATTTTGAATATGTGATGAATCATTTTAGTTGGAACATGAGAATGAATGGGAACTATTTCATTGCTCATCCTGAACTATATTCCCCTGAAATGCTTGAAAAAACATTTCAAATCTATTGGAGCGGGATATCAAATAATACTCCAGATAATATGAAAAATATAAAGGAATATTGATGAAAAAATCAATCTTAATTTTAATATTTTCACTTATAGCGTCTGTTTTTGCTTCTGAGAACAATCAGGTTCCATCAGGTGCATTAGTTGTTACAGCGAAAGTTGAAAAAGGGATGATACATCCTGTGCAAACCTTTAGCGGAATTCTGTTTTACAATACAAAAACAAAGATAGCTTCAGAGATGGAAGGTGTAGTTGCAAACTTTTCATTTCAAGAGGGACAAAGTATAAAAAAAGATGCTGTGTTAGCCTCTCTCGATTCAAAAATATTAGAAGCAAATATAATGGCAAAAAAATCGATGATCAAAGCAATGAAGGCAGATTTGACACGCCAAGAGAGAGAACTAGAGCGCTCAGAAGCTCTCTTTAAACGCAACAGTATCTCGCAGAGCAGTTATGATTTGGTCTTGTATGCAAATAAACAACAAAAGGCTCAAGTTGAGGCCATGGAGAATGAGTTGAGTGCCATGAATATACAGATGCAAAAAACTCACATCAAAGCTCCATTTGATTGTGTTGTAGTTGAGAGAAATGTTGCAATAGGACAATGGGTAGCAAAAGGAGATACCGTTGCTACATTGATAGAACCACAAAGTATAGAAGCAAAAGTAAATATTCCTGCTGATTTCATAAAAAATATATCTCAATATAAAAAATTTAGAGCAAAAATCGGCACAGAAGAGATTGAACTCTCTCTAAAAAATATTATTCCGCTTGCTGATAATGCGACGAGAACTTTTCCTTTAATATTTACTGTTCCAGATAATAAAAGATTTATTGAAGGAATGAGAATCGATATTGATATACCAATCTTAAAAAAAGAAAATACCTTGCTTGTCCCGCGTGATGCACTTATTAAACGCTCTGAACAAGATGTTGTCTTTGTCGTTGTGGATGCGAAAGCGGTCATGATTCCTGTTAAGGTACTAGGATATGAAACGGATATGGTAGCAGTCGTTGCTGAGGGCTTGAAGGAGCAGATGAGAGTTATCGTAAAAGGGAATGAGAGAATTGCTCCAAATATGCAGGTTATGGAAAAGGTTCGCAAATGAATTTTGTTGAACTTTCTATTAAAAAACCCGTTGTAGTCATTGTTGGCGTTATTTTGATTATGATGTTTGGCTTTGTAGCACTCTCAAACCTTCCCTATATGCTTACGCCAAATGTTATACAACCAACCATTGGAGTAACAACCATTTGGCCTGGAGCGACACCGAGTGAAATAGAACGAGAGATTGTACAAAAACAAGAAGAGCAGTTAAAAGCAACACCAGATCTTGTATCGTATGAGTCAACATCCTCTGATAATTTGGCAGAGATCAAATTGACATTTAAGATAGGTACCGACATGAACAAGGTCTTATTGGAAGTTTCCAATAAGCTCAATCAGGTAGAGAACTATCCACAAAATGTTCAAAAACCGATAATAGCATCAGCGGGCGCAGATGCTTCTCCTGTTATTTGGATGGGTTTTGTAACCACAGCGGGGAATGAGAGAGATATAGATACTTATAAAACTTTTATAGATAATGAAATAAACGAACAGCTAGAGAGGGTAAAAGGGGTCTCGGGCATAATGATGCCAGGCGGTACCAAAGAGCAGATGCATATCAAGCTATTTCCACAAAAGCTTGCGGCATACGGCTTAACAATTGATCAAGTTGCTGCAGCAATTACAGCCGAAAATCAAGATACATCAGCAGGAACGATAGATATAGATCGTCGAACATATCGTATAAGAACTACTGCGAGATTTACTTCAATTGAAGAGCTTGAAAAAATGGTACTTTTTCATGATGGGCATCGCAGTATCTATCTAAGCGATATAGCCAGCGTGGAAAAAGGGTATGAAAAAGTTCAAGCAAATATCGTAGTTGCAAGTAAAAATGGAGCTTCGAAATCTCTTATGTACGGTATCTCCGTTGATCCATTGGCAAATGTTATCGACACAACAAACCGTGTAGAAGAAGTTGTTGCTCATCTTAATAAAGATATCCTCCCGCAATACAATATTCAAATTGAATGGTTTTATGACCAAAGAGCCTATGTTCAGGGAGCAATTGACCTTGTCAAACAAAACATTGTGCTCGGTGCGATACTGGCTATTATTATATTGCTTCTTTTTTTACGCTCATTTTCTGCAACTGCTGTTGTAACATTAGCTATCCCTATAAGTATAGTTGCAACATTTATGGTTTTAAGTGCCATGGATAGAAGCCTCAACACAATCTCACTTGCCGGAATTTCCTTTGCCGTGGGTATGCTTATAGACAGCGCGATTGTAGTCATAGAAAATATTGACCGACATAGAAATATGGGTAAAGACTATTTTCAAGCGGCACTTGATGGCTCTATGGAAGTTTGGGGCGCACTAGTAGCATCTACTCTTACAACAATCGCCGTCTTTTTACCTGTAATCTTTTTAGAATCCGAAGCAGGACAGCTTTTTAAAGATATCGCTATTGCCGTTACGGCTGCTATAACTTTCTCTTTGTTTGTCTCTATCTCTGTTATTCCTATGTTATGGACACTATTGACGAAATTTAGTCCAAAAAAAATAGATACAACCCAAGCACAAAAGATAGAGCATAAGAGTATTCTTGTGACAATCGGCGCAAAAATCAATAGTTTGTTCATGTATGTAGTTATATGGAGTCTCAAGCGAAAAACAAATCAGTTGATAACAATCATAGGAATGGGTGCTGCATCTCTTATCACAATCTGGTTTTTATTTCCAAAGATGGAGTATCTGCCACAGGGAAATCAAAATCTAGTTATGAATATTTTAATCCCGCCTCCAGGACTCTCAGAGAGTGAATCTAAAAGAATAGGAAATGAGCTCTATGAGCAGATGAAGCCTCACTACGCAGATGAGGAGATAAACGGAATTCCTCCTATTGAACGCACTTTTTTTATCTCTGCTGGGGATATGATTATTCAAGGAATTATTTCCAAAGAGGAGGAGCGAGCATCTGAATATGTTCCTTACATGACCCCCTTGGTAAATAGTTTTGCAGGTATTTTTGGTATCTCTTTACAAAGAGGTGTGTTTGAAGAGGGTATCGGAGAAGGTAGAAATGTCAATATAGATATTAGTGGAAACAGTATTGAAGAGCTTGTGAAAATCAGCGGTATTGTTTTGGGAACTATCTCACAAAAGATTCAAGGTGCCCAGATCCGTCCTGTTCCATCTCTTGAAATTCTTTTTCCAGAAGTAAGGCTTATTCCCGATAGAGAAGCTTTATCTTCTGTTGGTTTAAACAGCAGTAGTTTTGGTTTTGCGTCCGATGTTTTGATGGATGGACGCAAGATTAGCGAGTATGCTAAACAAGGAGATAAATCCATTGATATGATCTTAAAATCCAATGATTCTCAGATAAACTCTCCTGAAGCACTCTTCATGACTCAATTGGCTACGCCAAAAGCGGGATTGATTCCTATCTCAAAGCTGGCACAACTTCAATACACAACAGGAATCACGAAGATTAGACATGTGGAGGGTAAAAGAACCATTACTCTTCAGGTAACGCCTCCCAGTAATATGACGCTTGAAGAGGCGGTAGAGAGTATCGATAAAGATATACTCAGTGACTTGCGTAAGCAGGGAGTATTTAATAATGTACAGGTAAAACTCGCAGGAAAAGCAGATAAACTCACTGAGACGATTGCCTCCATGACGCTCAACCTGCTCTTTGCTCTGGCGATAATCTATCTGCTCATGAGTGCTTTGTTTGGTAATTTTATCTACCCGCTTGTTGTAATGTTTACAGTTCCTATGGCAGCAGCAGGTGGTTTTATCGGGCTTAGCCTAACAAACAAATATATCTCGGCTCAGCCTTTAGATATCTTAACCATGCTTGGATTTATTATCCTCATCGGTATTGTTGTAAACAATGCAATATTAATCGTATATCAGTCTCTTAATAATGTACGCTATAACAATATGGACTATAAAGAGGCAGTCATCGAGGCAACAAGCAGTCGTTTACGACCAATATTTATGAGTTCAATGACTTCTGTTTTTGGAATGTTACCTCTTGTGTTGGCTCCTGGACCTGGGTCTGAATTTTACCGCGGGCTTGGTTCAGTGATAACAGGAGGCTTGGCGTTTTCTATGTTCTTTACCATTTTTGTAACTCCGGCACTGATGTATTTTGCTATAGGATTTGAAAAACTCACCAATAAAAAGGAGTCATTATCATGAAACTGTTTTCTATATTTTTGTTCAGTGCTGCTTCTTTATATGCACTGACCCTGGATGAAGCACTTGAGAGAGCGATGGATAACTCGCCGCTTATCCACAAGGCAAAAAGCAATGTAGAGTATGCAAAAACAGGCGAACTTGAAGCGGAGTCGCGATTGCATCCGACTCTTGATGTAGGTTTTAACTGGCAAGACTCTGATGAAACTACTGCTTTTAGCTTCAGCCCGTCGCATTATTATAATCTCAGTACCAAATATAATCTCTTTAATGGTTTTTCCGATAAAGCTAATATTGATTCAAAAGAGCTTCAAACGCAGGCACAAAAACTACTGCTCATGGCTAGGCAGTCTGATGTGAAACTTGAAGTAATTCAGGCATATATAGCCTCTCTCAAAGCAATAAAATCTATACAGACTCAAGAGGATGAACTACATTCTCTTGAGCGCTCTTACAGTGATGCAAAAATCCGCTATGAACAGGGAATGATTGCAAAAAATGAGTTGTTATTGATAGATGTACAAAAACTTCGCTCAGAGCAATCGTTAAATATTGCAAAAAGTAATATAAAAAAGTCTCGCTCTATGCTTTGGCGTGTTTTAGGAGGAGCTCTTGAAAATGAAGAGCAAATAGAAGATATAAAGGTTGATATTCTTCCTGTAGAAGAGTTTCAACTCTTGCTGCATACTACATTTGAAAAACGCGCTGAGCTTCATGCACTCTACAAACAGCGTGACGCACTTCACTCTGAACAAGAAGTTGTCGCAGGTGCTTTTTATCCACAGATAGATTTATCTGCTGATTATATCTTAAACGATAAAGAGAGATACGCCGGAACAACTTTAGTACAAGTAAAAGATCAGGTGCAGACGAAAATAAATGCAAGATGGAATTTGTATAATGGCCGCGCAGACGAAGCAAAACGACTTGGTGCTGCTGAGAAAATTATTGCTCAAAATACGGATATAGCTGCTATGAAACTAGATTTAGAGTATCAGCTACATGAGGCTTACGAGAGCTATTATGTAGCAAAAAGCCAGATAGATGTTTCAAAAAAGATGCTTGAGAGTGCTCTTGAAAACTACCGTATAACAAATGATAGATACGAATATGGTCAGATTGATGCGCTAAATCTTCTGAGTGCACAATCAGATTTAACAGCGGCACGCAATGATTTCAACAATGCAAGTTATGATCTTTTTGTCTCTTTAGCAACTATCAAAAGAATTAGTGGGGAGTACTAAAATGAGTAAAAATATATCAAAATATCTCTACAGCTTTTTATTGTTAATCTGTATACCTTTTTTGCTGCATGCAGAAGAGCAGACAGAAAAAAGCTTATTGGAGCGTCTAACGGAACCAAAATTTACTCTTGAGAGCGCTTATATGCAAAGAGCCAATATCAAAGAGAGTGAGGGAAGTGTTGCAGTCACGAAAAACCGTTTGCAGATAAACAATGCCAATATAAGTTTTAGCTACACAAATTGGAGATTTAATTGGGACAAAGTCTCTGATCTTCCCTTTGGAGACGGAGTGCATAACCCAGTAGAAGAGATGCACGGTCTAAATTTGAGTTTGAGCAAATCATATCGCATAAACGAGAGATGGTTTACAGTGAGCTCAGTTTCACTGAACTCAACTTTTGAAGATGATCTGAGTAACTCCCTTAGTCTTGGAGTATTCAGTTTTGCTTCTTACAAGATTGATAGTGACCATGCAGTTCAAATGGGTCTGTTTGGAAACTATCATCCAGCTTCATCTTTGATTTTTCCAATTTTGAGTTACAGTTATAGAGCCAATTATAAAGATGGGATTCAGGTGGTGTTGGGATTTCCCCAAACACATATTGGATACCATGTAAACCGTGACACTTTACTGCGTTTTGGAGTTTTATTTTCTAATTCTCTTATTCGTTTGAGTGATAAAAGTACGCTTGAACCTGAAGGGTTCAATCAGTTTCAGGATTATATGGGTAATCTTGGAGTTACCTATGATGTAAATAAAAAGATACAAATTTCGGGGGATATACTTTATGCATTCAAGCGTGAAATCACTCTCTATAATAAAGA
Source organism: Sulfurimonas sp. (assembly GCA_028687935.1). Lineage (GTDB taxonomy): Bacteria > Campylobacterota > Campylobacteria > Campylobacterales > Sulfurimonadaceae > Sulfurimonas. The sequence continues at coordinate 34,513 of JAQTZE010000011.1, read as the reverse complement.
TGGAAATGAGCTTGATAATTATGAAATTGAACCAACAGCTGGAGCAATGCTAAAAGTGATAGTACGGTTTTAAAAGACATAAGCTACACAAAAACTATGGAGGAAAATTATGAAAACAATCGGCTTAATAGTTCTTTTTTCAATAGAGTTACTGGCTTTTTCAGCCAATGACATTATCAAAGAAGTTGAACACAATATTCAAAGTGATAGTGGGTATTCTAAAGTCACCATGGTCGTTGCAACCTCTAGGGGTGAGCGAAGTATGAAGATGGAGAGTTTTAACCGTGGCAATGAAAAAAGTTTTATCAAAATCCTCTATCCAAAACAAGACAGCGGTATAACTTTTTTAAAAATCGACACGACTATGTGGCAGTATGTACCTAAAATAGAAAAAACCATCAAAATTCCAAGCTCTATGATGATGCAAAGCTGGATGGGAAGTGACTTTACCAATGATGATATGGCAAAAGAGAGCTCCATCGTTGATGACTATAATAGTGCTATAAGTAGCGAGGATGAAAAAAACTATATTTTGACGCTTATACCAAAAGAGGATGCTCCTGTGGTTTGGGGGAAGATTATTATGACGATCCAAAAAGAGCATTTTATCCCACTAAACGCAGTATATTATGATGAAGATGGCGTTGAGAAGAGAACTCTGAAATATAGTGATGTAAAAGTTATAGGCTCACGACACTTTCCATCTGTGATGACACTTTTGCCATCAGATAAAAAGAGCAATAAAACAGTAGTTACCATGGATGAGATGGATTTTGATGCTGTAATTGATGACTCAAGATTTACCATGAGCGCATTAAAAAGGTATAGCAGATGATACTAAAAATGGCTTTAAGAGAGCTTCTTAGCCATAAAAAACGCCTCTATCATCACACTGTTGCTGAGTATGTTCTCTACTGCACTTTTTGTTTTTGTAAGTGCCATAAGTGATGGCAGCCATAAGCAGATAATCCGTTCAAGTGTTGAGATTTATCCTGGTTATATGGAGATAACAAATGCTGCGTTTGAAGATGATCCTAGTTTCGAGAATCTAATCTTTGATGTACAAAAAGCAAAAGAGTCTTTGCAAGGCATAGATGGCGTACAAGCTTCTAGTGTTCGTTTTGAAACCTATGCTCTGTATGCAACAAGTGAAAAATCAGTAGGCGGTATGTTTTGTGGTATCGAGCCAGAAAATGAAGCAAAAATATCACGGCTCAAAGCCTCTTTGGTCGCAGGTGAATACTTAAATAGTGATGACACAAACGCACTTTATTTGGGCGAGGAACTTGCAAAAAGACTCCATGTAAAAGTGGGTGATACGCTCTCTTTTATCTCTACGGCGGCTGATTACTCTTTTGCAGCGGACAATCTCATCATAAAAGGGCTATTTAAAACAAAACTTTATGAGTTTGACAATAGCAGCGCCTTTGTAAATAAAGCCTATTTTGACACAGTTATGAAGAGCCAAAATATCGCAACACATATCATACTAAGCCCAAAAGATATTGAGCAGATTGACGCAACGACACTCTTGGTACAACAAGTACTTTCAAAAGAGTTAGAAGTGAAAAACTACAAAGAGACAATGGAAGATTTGATCTTGGCGATGGAGGTTGATAGTGTCTTTGGATACATTACCTTAGGCATCTTTTTTATTGTTATCTTTTTTGTTATTGCCATTTTTGCCTTTCTCTCGGTCTATGCCAGAATTCGCCAAATTGGCATACTGAGAGCTATCGGGACAACGCCCAGAGGAGTTATGTCGATGATTCTTGTTGAAGCCATGATTTTAGGAACAATTAGTGTGGGAATCGGTGGAGCAGTGAGTGCTTATGGGGCATATTACTTTGAAAAAAATCCAATTGAGCTTAGTTCGATGGGTGATTTGGACATGGAAGAGTATATGACGCAGTACAACATGGTCGCTGAAATCACCTTTCCAACCGATTTTAATCCAAGCAATATTCTTATTCAGATGTTCATCATGCTCCTTTTAAATATTGTTACAGTCATCTATCCAATTATTATGATGAACCGCTTTACTCCGACGGAGGCAATACGATATGTTTAAAAATCTTGAATTACTCTATTTTAAAATGGCACTGCTGCATCTATTTCGTCGCAGAGGTCGTTCTATTCTTATCTCGCTCATGATTGCAATATCGTTAATTGGATTACTCTTGATGGAGGGGATGTATGAGGGGATGATGCTACAGCTTACACAAAACTCTATAAAAACAGGCTCTGGAACTCTTGTTATAGAAGATAAAAAACTAAGAGCCGATCCAAATATAAAATACAATATAAAAGAGACACAAACTCTTGCTTCTATTCTGGATAAAGAGCCTCTCGTTAGCAGTTATGTTTTAAGGATTAGCCAAAAAGGTTTAATATCAACTGCAGGATTTTCACAAGGGGTAAGCGTAAGTGGAGTTGATTTAAAAGAGGAAGCAAAACACTCAGAGTTTCAAAACTACATAACTAGCGGAGAGTACAGTTTTGGCGCAAGAGAGCGTGGGGCAATCATAGGATACAGACTTGCGAAGAAACTCAAAGTGGACATCGGCAAAAAAGTGATTGTCACAATGCAAGATGTTAATAATGAAGTTGTATCCGTTGCCCTAAAAGTGAGTGCAATTATCAAAACAAATAACATTGCTATAGATGCAAATGGTCTTTTAATGGATATAAATTTGCTTCGCTCACTCACAATGCTTCATGGTGCAACAGAGATTTCGGTACTGCTCAAAAATAGAGATGATGACTTGCTCGTAAAGCAATCTCTTGAGCAAAAGATTACCGATAGCAATATAGCGGTATATAGCTATAAGGAACTCTACCCCTCTCTTCATGAGAGTGAAGCATTTATGCAGACTTTTTCTCAAATAAGCTCTGCGTTTATCTTTATTGTGGCGACTCTTGGTATCTTTGGTGTTGTACTCGTCTCAGTGCTCGAGAGAGTTAGAGAGTTTGGTATCATGATGGCCATAGGAACACAGTTTCGGGACATCGTTCGCCTTATCATCTACGAATCGCTCCTTATCACTATGAGCGGGTATCTTTTGGGGGCAGTTATCGGCGGCTCATTGCTATGGTATTTTAGTATTTATGGACTAGATCTCTCTGGGTTTAGTGATGCTTTTTCTATCTTTGGGATGGACTCAAACATAAAAGCGACTATCAAACAAGAGTACTTTACAAGCTCATTTTTGAGTGTTTTATTCGCAACAATAGCTGCGACTATAATACCGATACGAACGCTTAAAAAACGAAATCCAATTGAGTCCATACAGGAGAGAGTGTAATGAATTTTTTGAATATAAACGGAGTAAAGAAAATATTTAACGAAGGAAAAGAGAGCGAAAGTATAGCTCTCAAGGGAGTTGACCTTACAATTGAAAAAGAGGAGTTCATAGTTATCTCAGGACCAAGTGGGAGCGGAAAAAGTACCTTGCTTAACATCATCGGAGGGCTTGATAGTGCAAACGAGGGAAGTGTTACACTTGATGGCGTGGAGATTACAGCGCTCAATGAAAACGCTCTTGCACTCTTTAGAAGAGAGAATATTGGATTTGTTTTTCAAGCCTATAACTTAATACCAGTACTTACTGTAAAAGAAAATATTGAATATGTTATGAGGCTTATGGGATATTCTCAGCAAGAGTGTGATGCTAGAGTTATGGAAGTAGCCAAAGAGCTTGATATCGATGCGTATCTTGATAAACTCCCAGACCATCTAAGCGGCGGACAGCAACAACGCGTCGCAGTTGCTCGCGCAGTTGCTAGTAAACCAAAGCTGATACTAGCAGATGAGCCAACAGCAAACCTTGATAGTAAAAATGGCGAAAAACTAATGGCATTGATGCAAAAGCTCAACAAGGATGAAAAGGTAACTATCATCTTCTCCTCTCATGACCCAATGGTTATTGCTAAAGCTCGTCGCTCAATTGTGCTAAAAGACGGCTTGATTTTTGAGGACAAAGTAAGATAATGATACGAGTGGTTGCATTTTTCATAGTAAACGCAGCAATGGCTCTGGCAGGAACTCCGCAGATAACACTTGAAAATAGTAACTTTACTATACATGCACCACTCGATGCAACAGAAGATAGCACACTCTACAACTATGATCGCTTCAGAGCTACGGCCTCTTTCAATCAAGATAATTGGTTTTTCACTTCTATCGGTGATATAGAAAACTATCTAGGAAGAGAGATGATAGAGAGTAACTCTTACATTGCAAATCGTAAAATAAAGTCAGATACATCTTTTTCTACACAAACAAATCCTAATAACTATGGAGATGGAGAGTACTCTGCAAAGCTCTATCGCCTCTATGGCGGCTACGCTGATGCCAAGAACCGTGTGAGTTTTGGACTTCAAAAGATTAGTATGGGCGTTGGCCGTATCTGGAATCCAACGGATTTGTTTAATCCTAAAAATCCTCTAGCACTTGAGCCTGATGAAGTTTATGGTGCTTTTTCTCTTGCTTATACCTATGCTTTGAGTGACTTAAGCCAAATTACGGCGGTAGCTGCTCAGAGAAAGGATCATAGTCTGAAATATGCCGCTCGTATCAAAGGATATGTCGAAGTTGTTGATATCGCACTCAATCTAGTCCAATCAGAGGATGCTTCTATGGTTGGTTATGAGCTTGAAGGTGAGTTGTTTGAGAGTGGGGTTGCGTTTAGGTCTGAGGGCGGTTGGTTCGAGGACAAGCTTTTACAAGAAGTATTCTTTCAAGGTATCATCGGTGCAGATTATACTTTTGAAAATTCTCTCTCACTCACAGGGGAGTGGCTTTATAGCTCTAAAAGCTTTGAGGCACAATCACCGCTTTTTGTATCCGTTGCACTTCCATATAACCTCATGCAATCCAAAGGTTATGGAGGTCTAAGTATTGGATATGAATTTGATGCGCTTCTTTATGGAGCAATTACCTCAATCACAAGTGCCGATGATGGGAGTTTTTATGTTGCACCATCTCTGAAATATTCACTTGCGGATGATATGTCGCTTCTTGTAGGTGCGATGCTTTATGGCGGCAAAGATCAGAGTGAGTTTGGCAACTTGGACCCAACTTACTACATCAATTTTAAAGTCACATTTTAGAAATAATAAAGGAAAACTCAATGAAAAAAATAGTTCTTGCAGCAGCATTATCTTTATCCCTCATGGCATCAACGCAAGCGTATCAAGAGGTTTATGAAAAATATGAGTCAGGAGAGTATAAACAGGCACTCCAAGAGTTTAAGCGTTTAGCGACCCAAGAAAATAACTATGACGCCGCATATATGCTTGGGTATATGTATGATAATGGAGAAGGCTGCGAAAAAGACGAGGCTGAGGCAAAAAAATGGTATATGTTTTCTTCCAGCGGTTTTCATAAAAGATCCAAACATAAAATAGACTCAGATATTGAAAAGCAGAACAATGCACTGCTTGAGAGTTTGGCAGATGTTGATAACAAAGAGACCGAAAAAACAATGTATCAAAGTGCTCACTCTCTCTTTAATATCAAAGCACATCATACGAATTACTTGTTACCCATGAGCATGAAATTGAATGGAGATTATGATGATTCAATAGATAGTAGGAATACGGAGAAGGCGGAAGTTGAGTTTCAAGTAAGTCTCAAGTATGACTTCGCTCCAAATCTTTTTGGATTTGGAGAAATATATACGGTTGCCTATACACAACACTCTTTTTGGCAACGCTATACAGGTGATGCATATTTTAGAGCCAGTGATTATAATCCAGAGTTTTTTATCACCGTCCCATTGAATACAGAGTATGCAAAAGCTATCAGAGTGTCCGTAGCCCATACATCGAATGGTCTAGGTATTCCAGAGGAAAGATCATGGAATTATATGTCACTGAGTTCCTATTTTCAGTATAAATCGCTCTTTACCGAGTTGCAACTGTGGTATAGAATAGCTGATGACCATGACTATAATCCAGACTTAATAGAGACTATGGGGCACGGTCATGTCAAATTTATGCTTCCATATGAAAAACATATGTTGTCCGCTCTTTTTAGAAATAACTTTAATGGCAAAGGCGCTGCAGACCTAAGTTATAGCTATCCGCTTTTTGGAGAGAGCCTCTTTTTGTACATCAAAGGTTTTATTGGTTATGGCGAAAGTATAGGTTTATATGCCGGAAATCCAGAGTATGCAGGAGAAACGCATCAAAAAGATATTTATGTAGAAAAAATCGGGATAGGCGTTGGTTTGTCTAGGTAAAAAACAAAAAAACAGGGCATTTACTCGTGGTGTTATTACAAAGAGTAACGTAAAATATTGGGAGACCTAGGAACTAGAGTATTTCAATAGTACAATGAAGCAACTAATTTATATTGCGCTCGTTGTAAAGAGACCGTTAAAATTCTTGATTTTACAGTAACGATGAATAGGGGTGATTTGCTTTTGAAGGGTAAGTGTGAAAAGTGCTCTGGTGATGTTGCTAGGTTGATTGAGGGGTAGCATCAACTTAAGAAGCTAGAGACCGTAAAAAAGATTGATTAAAAATACCCGAATTCAACCAATAAGTGCAATTTTATTTGAGAGGATATGAAGGTTAACTGGTATAGAGTAAACTTTACTATCCTGCAAGATGAGAGAAGTACTTATGAAAATCTATACACAGTTAACCGAGATACAAAGGTATCAAATTTCAGCTTTAAGAAAAGAGGGGTTGAATCAAAAAATGATAGCTATAAATATCAGTGTGCATCCATCGACTATAAGCCGAGAGCTAAAACGTAATCGAGGTCTTCGTGGCTATCGCCCAAAATAAGCACACGATAAAGCTTCAGAGCGCCATGTCAGCAAACCCAAAGCGATACGACTTGGGATCAAACAGATTGAATATATACATGAGAAGATGGTCATAAAGTGGAGTCCCCAACAAATAAGCGCAATGATGAGTGCATCAGGAATAACATCTGTCAGTCATGAAACTATCTATGGATATTTACAACAAGAGCGTAGTGATGGCGGAATCCTTTTCAAAAATCTCAGACACAAAGCCCGCAAATATAGACGACGTTACGGTAGTAAAGATAAGCGCGGAGAGATACGTAATCGTGTAAGTATTGATGAGCGACCCGAGATTGTAGCTAAACGCTCACGCATTGGAGACTTTGAAATTGATACAGTTATTGGTAAAAATCACAAGCAAGCAGTTGTGATGATAGTTGATCGCTATTCTAAGTTGACACTCATTAAAAAAGTAAGCCATAAGCGTGCAGATTTAGTCAGTAGTGCAGTAATTGAATTACTCTTTCCTTTGGCGCATTGGGTGCATACTATTACAGCTGATAACGGAAAAGAGTTCGCGGCACATGAAAGCATTGCAAAAGCAATCAATGCAGATATATACTTTGCACATCCCTATGCTTCTTGGGAACGTGGCACTAATGAGAATAACTTGCGAAGCTGATCCTATAGGGTTAATGGATTTATTCGCCAATATTTTCCAAAGGGAAGTAGCTTTAAAGAAATTACAGATGAACAAATACAAAATGTTCAAGATGAACTCAACCATCGTCCGAGAAAAACGCTAGGCTTCAAAATACCCTATGAAGTTTTTTTCGGTAAAATTATAGAAAGTTTAGTAGCCTAATGAGTTGTTACACTTATGACTTAAATTCGGGTAATCTAAATTAGAACTTTTTAAACTTAATTTAAAAATTTTAGTATCAAATCTTTTTGTAAAATAAAAAATATTTTTGCGTTTTGATAAATATTTTTGTGTATTTGTGTAATAAAATTGTTGTTCAGTTGTTACGCAGTTTGATTTTTGATTTTTACAGAAGTGCCTAAAATAGGCGGTTTCAGGAGTAAATGGTGGACCCTCAGAGATTCGAACTCTATTTAAAAGAATTACTTAAGTTTCTTAAAGTTGTCTATTGTCTCTTAAAGTCCCACATTCTAGGGATTTAAACCTTGTTTTTATTATATCAAGTTTGCTATACTTTTATATAGATTTTTAAATTTTGGGTAGCAATAGGGTAACAATTTGGCAAGAGTAAGAAGTAAAAAATATTCAGGCGTCTATCTTAATAAACTAACAGATGGAGATATAACATACTCCATCAATTACAAAGATGCAGAAAATAAAAAAACTTGGTTTACGATAGGCAAAAAATCAAACGGTATTACCGAGACATATGCTTACAACAAAAGAAATGAGTTTATAAATAAAATAAAACTTGGAGAAGAACCGCCAGCTGTTCTTAAGAGAAAGAAAAAAGATATAGTTTCGCTTGATAGCATTGCATTAGAGCATTATAAATCAAAAGAGAACCATAACCGCAACAATAAACTATCTAAAAGAAAGTATGAAATGCATATATCCCCATTATTGGGTAAAAAAGATATAAAAAGCATTACATCAGAAGAGATACAAAAATTACAGACTCTTAAATTAAAAGAGTTTGCTCCAAAAACTGTCAACACTATTTTGGGAGAAATGAGTGCCATTTTTAACTATGCAATCGAAAAAAATATCGCTACTCAAAATCCATTGAAAAAAATCAGATCATTAAAAGTTGATAATATAAGAGAAAGATATCTAAGTAAAGAAGAGATTTTTACTTTGCTAGATCATACTAAGCTAGATGAGCAGCTACATATATTTGCACTGCTTGCTTTGACTACAGGAGCTAGAGTTGGAGCAATATGTAAGATTACACCAAGAGATATAAATTTTGTAACAAAGACCATAAGTGTGTTGGATGAGAAAAACAATGAAAAATATATAGCATTTTTAGGTAGCCAAGAGCTTGAAGAACTTTTAAAAATAAGAGTGAAAAATATAAAACTTGATACTCCTGTTTTGAAAGAAAATGAAGCAAACCTATATGATCAAATAAAATTAAAAGCTAGAACTATTCTTGATAGGCTTTTTAATGATGATGATATTGATGCAAAGCACAAAGTCGTCATACATACTTTGCGACATACATTCGCCTCTCATTTGGCAATTAACGGTACGCCGATATTTACAATTCAAAAGCTGCTTAACCATAAAGATATAAGGATGACTTTGAGGTATGCAAAATTAAATACCGATACAGGAAGAGATAGTATTTTAAAACTAGGATTTTAGTCATACTAGATAAAAGTAAGGCTAAACACCTGTACTATTTTTGTGTTTTTTTGTTAGTGTATTTTACCTCTGTACTTGACAATAAGAGAGCATTCAGAGTTTTGTGTCAGTAACCGATAGTCATTAAAATTATATTATAGCTTGGCAGTGGCATCTATACTTTTAAGAAAGTTCCAAAACATATATTATCTAGTATTACTATGCCATAATAAATGTGCTAAATTAAATATTTTTTATATTTAATGTTAAATATATGTTACAATTTTACATTAAAGGATAGAGGTAGAAGAAATGAAAAATAGAGCTGTTGCAGAATATTTTGTTCAATTTGCTAATAAGTGTGGGGATTCTATCACTCATTTAAAATTGCAAAAACTCGTTTATTATGCTCAAGCATGGCATATAGCTTTAAATGATCATCAACCTCTATTTGAAGAAAATAGAGCGTTCCAAGCATGGCAACATGGTCCAGTTAATTATGATCTATATACTGTATATGCTGATTATAAATGGACTCCAATTAACCGTGAACCAAATACAAAACTAATTAATGAACATTTATCAGAAAATGATAAAGAATTTTTAAATGATGTAGCAGATGTATATTTTCAATTTGAAGCATATAAATTAGAAGTAATGACACATCAAGAAGATCCATGGATAGAAGCAAGAGATGGATTACCAGAAGATGCTCCTTCGCAAGCTATTATAAATGAAGACACTATGTATAGTTTTTATAAAAAACTTTCGGAGAGTGACGAATAGGTGGGAATAAAACCTTCAAATACTAACCAAAGCAAAGGTGCTATTAAAGCCTCAAAAGCGGATGAAAAACCTTTGGTCTTTTCTTTCAAATATTTTGATGAATCTAATGATAAATTTCATATAGAGCATAAAACAGTTCCTTATGTAGTTGATATGGTAAAGCAATTACAAACTATATCAAGAATGACACTATCAGAAATTAGGAAAGCTGGAGATGCTCTAAGATTTCACTCAATTGATTTTAAAAGCCCTAAAGTAAGTGAAGATACATTAGACATTAAAGATCCATCAATTATGGCTGACTCATGTTCATATCAGTTTCAAATTTCAAAAAGAAGAGGTCGTATAATAGGTTTTATCCTTAATAATACATTTTATATTAAATGGTTTGATCCAGAGCATAATTTATATCCAATGAGCTTTGGTATTACCCCTTGTTTAAGAGGTATGTCTGATTGCGATGAAAAAATTGAACATAGAGATAATATAATCAAAGAATACACAGATATATTAGAAGAACTAACTACTCCCTAATCTACTTTTTCAACACTATTTATTAAAAGAGGTAATAAATTTAAATATTCATACGGTTGATAAATTCATTTAAATAGATTAGAAAAAGAATATATTAAAATACCAATTGATGCAGACGGAAATCCAGATTGGCCCCCTTATGAAAAACTACATTAATTCCTCGAAATAACTATTTTAGTGTTTATTTATTTAACCAATATCAAGCTAATCTATACATAATGGGAAAAGACGTCACATACAGATAAATTAGTTAATCAAATAAAGTCAGCAATGACATCTAAACAAGACACATGGGAAAAAGAAGTATTTAATAAATATCAATAAGCTTACCTTTAGAGCATATGATATAATTTTAATGATGATCTTGCATGGCTTTGGGTATTCCATGAGCGGAGATTTATTTGTTCAATTATTTGATGATAATCAAAAATGAAAATTTTATAAAGCTAAGTATGTAAAAGAGTATTCAAAAAACTTTGATTACAAAACATGAACGTAATGGATAACAAATCATAGGAGCCAATAAATCACCCTGCTGGCAATACACGTCATTTTAAATGTTAGGTTACATAAATACATTTAAAGAAAGCAATAAATATTCAATCAGGAATTCAATAAATAAAATGAGCAAATATCAGTTTCCACCTTTAAAAGATGAAAAAGAGTTCGAATCTTTAGTTAATGACTTATGTGTGGAAAAGTATGGTATTGAATTTCAAATTTATGGAAGAAAAGGTCAAAAACAAAGTGGTATAGATGGACTTTCTTTTTCTAAAGACAAAAAACAAATAGTTTATCAATGTAAAAATAAATTTGTTAATAGAGATGATAAAAAAATCCAAGCAGAACTTTTAGCTGATATTGATACTGAAGTAAAGTCAGCTAGTGCTGAATTCCCAAGTATTGATAGGTTTATTTTCACAAATTCATTTAAGCAGGACACTGTTTTACAAGACAAAGCAATAGACTTAACTAACAGCTATGGATTTACAGTTATTGTATGGAGTTGGGAAGAGATTGAAGGTTTGCTTGAAAAACATTTGAATATAGCAAAACAATATTACCCAGAGATATTTGATAAAAATATATTATCAGAAAATGATATTAAGCATAAGTTTCAAGAAAATTCTGTAACACTACTTTCTTCAAGGAACTTTTACATTGAAGGAAGTTTTATTGATATGCCCGAAATTAATCAAATAACTGATTTTATACATAGTGAAAACTTTGATGATAAATTATTAGTTTTAACAGGTAAAGCAGGTATCGGTAAAACAGCAATATTAAGTAAGATACAAAATATTCTTTTAGAAAATAACACAGTTCACTTAAGTATTAAAAGTGATCAGTTTGATATAGAGAGTAAAGACTCATTATCTAGTTTTTTTGGAGTGAATGATATTTTACTTTCCATAAAAAAACTAGCAAGAAAAGAGAAAATCATTGTACTAATTGATCAACTTGATGCCCTATCTTTAACCATGTCGTCAAATAAAAAAGTAATCAACATAATCTTAGAGTTCATAGAACAGTTAAGATATATTTCAAATGTAAAAGTGATTGTTTCTATTAGAGAATATGATTTAAAAAACGATCCTTTGTTTAAAAGCTTAGATGATACAAACATTATAAATACACAGCTATTAGATTTTGACTATGTCAGTAATAAATTAAAATCTTTTATCAAAGAATCTATGAAATTAAATAACACTTTGGTCGAATTACTAAGAACACCTTTGCATCTTTCAATTTTTATTGAACTGTACCCTAGCGACAACAGTTGTATCTCTATTAAAACTTTACAAGATTTATATAGTAAATTTTGGGAACAAAAAATTCAAGATAAAAATCTAGATAAAGCTTTTAGACGAGCTACTGTTGAACTGTTGAAGTCGATAGTTAATAAGATGAACGAATTAAATAAAATAGAGGTTCCTAAATTATATTTTGAAGATAAATTTGAGGATGAAATTGCTCTTTTACTGAGTAAAGGTATTTTGAAAGAAGAAAATAAAAAAATATCTTTTTTTCATCAAACTTTTTATGATTATGTATTTGCAAGGGATTTTGCACAAAAAGACATATCACTGTATGAATACATATTAACAACTACTCAAGATTTAACTATAAGGGAACAGTTTAAACAGATTATACAATTTTTAAGAGGAACAGATGAGGATAAATACTTATCTGAGCTTAGATATATACTATATTCAGATGAAATAAGATTCCATATCAAATTGTTACTGATTTCTTATCTTGGAAGTCTTGAAAGTCCTACTGATGATGAGTTCTCTTTTATTCAAAAACTTTTTAAAGATAAACCAGATTATGAAAAATATTTTATTGAAAGCTGGATATCCTCTGACTGGTTAATATATTTTAATAAAGCAGGTTTTTTTAATAGTGGAAATTTTGAAAAATACAACCTGCAAAATAGATTAGAAACCTTTATAAATAAAGAAACAGATTTAGTATTTGATATATTAGATAATTGTCAATGTGAAGAGAAAATAAAAAATATTTCAATAATTGACTGCTTAAATAGATTAGGCAACTGGAGTGATAGAAGTTTTGAATTATTTAAAAAGCATCACTTTTTATTATACGAAGGTGACACTAGGTTTTATGATTTGAAAAAACTTTATCAAAAAATATATCAACATGATGAAGAGTTTGCAAAAAACATGTTTTTTGATTTTTTAAATACACGAATTGATATAGTAGAAGAGCATGATAAAAAAGAGTTACTAGACCATGATTGGTATGATATATTTAAATTTTTATTGGATAAAAAAGAGATAGATATATTACAAAGGCTTTTAGAATCAATCCAAAAAATCAGCGAGAAGTTTAAAAATGAATACTCTAAAAAAGAGTTTCTGATTACAGATAAAATTTTTGATTCCAGTATGTGGCAACTTGAAAACTTATATACAATATGGAGTTTATATTTAAAAACTCTTAAAATAGTAGCTACTCTAGCTCAGGAAGAAAAAGAATCCTTTTTAAAGCTAATGAAACCTTATCAAGATACAAACTACCTTTCACTTATTACATTTTTAATCTTTGGATATTCTAAAGACCCTAAAGAATATAAAAATGAAATATTGAAACTGTTTAGTAACATAAAACTTTTAGAAGAACTGTCATTTAGTCAAGATGATGGATATGAACTTGCATTACTATTAAATAAATCATTTGTACTTTTTGATGAAACAGAACAAGAACAAATTTTTAATTCTATCATCCAAGTAAATCCAAGGTGGCAAATCACTTACTATCCTAAAAATTGTCATGGAACATATTATGGGCAACAAAAATATGAACTTTTATTTCAACTTGATAAAGAAGATATAAAAAAATTCGCTTATTTTAAAGAGTTTCAAGAATTGCAAAGAAAATTCCCTTGGTATAAATTTGAAAAACCTCATAAATCAAATGCTGGTTGGGTCGGTACACCTTTAAATAGTGATGTTTACTCAAAAATGAGTTTAAGTAATTGGCTTCAATCAATGAAGGTATTTGATGGTACCAAATCAAGGAATAGTACAAATAGTTTTTTAAGAGGTAGTAAAACTGAACATCATAGGCAATTTGAAAAAGAAGTTACGGAAAATCCAAATAAGTTTTTTGATTTTTTATTACAGTTGAAATCTGAAAAAATTCATCCAGATTATTTATCTGCTGGATTAAGCGGACTTATAGCATCAAATTATAACGAAGAAAAAGTATTACAAATAATTCATTTGTATTCAGATATTGATGATAAATGGTTAAAAAGAACTATACTAAAAGCTATAAAATACTTGATTAGTAAAAATAAATTTGATGCAAGTTTATTAGATATTTTAGAATCTAATAAAGATATCAAATATGAAGGTTTAGTGAGGGATGCAACTAAGTTTCAAACTATACATGACCACATGTCTAGTTCAATAAATTCTTTTGAAGGCGATTTTGCAGAATTATTGCCTCTAGTTTATGAATATGTATTTGAAGATGAAAATGCTAAAAAGAGAGTTTTAGACCTTATTAATGATGTTATCGCAAAAAATATTAGCTTTGTAATATTTGGCTTGCTAAGAACAATAGGCAATATCGAACCTGTTGATAAATCCTTATTTACAAAGCTCTTGGTTGATTTAATTGAAAAAGATGAAATAGGACAGGTTGCAATTTATTCTTTACAAAATTTTCATTATCTATATATGAATGAGTTTGTTTCTAAAGAAGAAGTGGTAGTTTATATCAGAAAATGTATATCTTTTGCAAAAGCTGTAAAAGATAGAGAAGATTCAAGCTACATAAATAATTTGGGAATGTATTTATATTTTTACTATTTAAATGAAAATGAGAAAGTTTTTGAAGATTTACTTAATGAAGCTATAGATTCAAATGCTCAAGTGATTCATGGATTATTACATCAAATTTTTGAACAAGAAATACATTCAAAAGACAAAGAAAAAGTTGAAAAATCAAAACAGTTTATTCTAAGATTTAAAAACAATGAAGAGAATGATTATTTTTATACATTAGATTTAGTCAAAATGAATGGGTTAAATTTTATTCAAGATGATTTTAAATTTGTAAAAAGTTTAGCATCATCTATTCATATAAAGAAAGATGTAAAAAGTTTTATTGAGTATCTTCAAAATGAGTATCATTCAGATACAAATATTGCTGAAAAAATATTTAAACTTTTGGAAGAGCTTATACAAAAAATAGATTCTTTAAAAGAGACTGGATATTATGATTCAAGACCATTAATTGAGTTTATTTTGGAACTTAATACAAGAACTAAATCTGATGAACAAAAAGTAGATATTTTAAACTTGATAGACAAATTTTTAATAAGTGACACACTAAGATTTAGTACAAAGTCAGCAATTGAATAAGATTAATGAAATAAGAAATTTATAATAAAAAAAACTAGCAGTGAATGCATAGCGTCACTGAAATTGAACGTTAGTTTTAAATCCTCTTATTTTTGGAACATTCCCTAAATATATTACTAATAGTAACATTTGTACAAATATACTCAGATTTGCTAAATTCAATGAAAAATTACGCCTAATCGCGTTTATTTGTTTCTAAAGTACGTCTAAATCCACTAAGTTTTAAATTGTTAATGTTGCTAAATACACCTAAATACAGCTATTTCTTTCTTTAGATTTTTGCCATTTTTTGGCTCTTTATCTATACTTTTCTCATGTTAAACAAAAAGGAGAAAAGTTATGCAAAATGATGAAGCTTTACAAAAAGAGAGACTCTATGAGTATCTGCTAAAAAAATATCAAAGAGCAGTAATATCGAAAGTTGAGATGGCAAATGAGCTAGGTATAAGCAGCTCAACATTAGATCTCTACATCGCTAAAGGTACAGGATTACCTAACTACAAAAAGCTAGGTAAGGCTAAAAATGCAAAAGTTGTATTTAATCTTTTAGATGTCGCCGATTTTTTAACAAAAACAATCAAAACATACTGAGAAATTCCGATGAAGCAAAGGGAAAAGTTTGATGTATTGTACACGACTATAATCCATAAATATCGTATAAAACATGGACTTAGTAACAATGATTATTGTATTGCCAATGCCATCTACAATCTCAGTAATAATCCAGAGAGTGAGTTTAGAGGTTGGTATTACGGGAAAATTGAAACGCTTGGCAAGATGTTTGATTTTTCACGAGCGACAGCATATAACAGTGTACAAAAACTGATAGATAGAGGCTTGGTAGAAAAGGATCTCACAAGCGGTTTTTTGCGAACAACGAAATTGTGGTGGAGCGATTTTGTAAATAATACGATTGTGGGCGAGTCTAAAAATTAGATAAGTGTCTAAAAAGTATATTCCAAAATCTAGATTTTAGATTTTTTAGTCTAAAAATTAGACATATATATAAATAATAATAACAATAACTCATAAAGAAGAGGAAGAAGATGAAACAAAAGTATGAAGATTTTGATGAGTTTATAGCATGGCTTAAAAAAGATGGTCTTAAGCCATTTAAGAGTGAAAGGATATGGAGAAAAAAGATTTTTGCTAATCTTTTAAACAATCATGCAAAATCTATTGAAAATTATAATGATTTTTTACAAGATAAGAAATTGAATAGCCTTGTGGGTCAAAAAACTACATATAAGGATTTCAATAAGCTTGTTTGCAGTGTAGAGTCCTCACATAATTTTTATACATTAAAGCTAGAGGACAGGTCTATTTTAAAAGTAAAAAATAAAGATATCGATGAATTTATAAAAAACCATATAGGAGGAAGATGAAAATGAAAAGTAGTAACTCTTTGCTTGATATACATAAATATTCAAAAGATGCGTTTAGGCATCTTTATCATAAGCTAAGCGATAGTGATTTTAACCGTTCTTACAAAACGAAAGATGATCCGATTGCTTCTGTTACTGGAATTATATGGGATATTACACAAGGTGATGAGGAAGTTAAAAAAATTGTTAAAAAAATGGATCAAATTGATGGTATAAAAGCTCAAAATAGTAAGAGTTCAAATGAAAAACGAGTTGAAACTTGGCTCAAAAAAGCCTATTATGAACATCTTTACAGGGGCTATTCTATCGCTAGAAACTCTCTATTGTCTTTTATGATAAGCATTATAAAACCAAGTGGTGAAGAGGGAAAGAAAAAGTTAAAATATTCAACAACTCGTTATTTTGAACAATATAATGATAAGTTCAAAAAACGACTCAAGCGTTGTCGAACAAATGAAAGAGTATTGGAGCTTCAAAAACAGTATCCAAAGTTCAATATTGCTGATGCTTATGCATATGGTCTCATAATTGATAAGTTTAGTACAACAAATGAGGACTTGGAATGGTTTGAAAAGCTAGTCAAAATATTAACTAAAGAACAAGAAGAATATATTTAGACTTACATAAAAAAGACTGCAAAAGATTTTTTAAAAATATGATCTGTTTTGTAAGGGAAATTTTTCGCAAACTTAAAAAAAGCCCATAAATAAGAGATTTGTAGAACCTATTTGAGTAACGATTTTTTCTCAAGGGACAATTTTTTATCAAATTTTATTAAATTGAGTAAGGATTTTTTTTGAACACTTTGAGTAAAGTCCTTCAAATAGGTGCTTTTGAGATGTTCTTTTGTAACGATTTTCTCGTAGAGGACAAAAACGAGTAATATATAATACAAAGAACTTGTCCCTTTCAGGGGATGAAATTAGCCTATATATGAACGACAGTGAATAGTCTCGGACAAAATCATTTTAATGGAGTTTGTATAGGAGGTATAAAATCAGTTACTTCAATGCCAAATTCATAAGCTATTTTATATAGGTGAGAGAGGTTGTAGCTTACATCATGTTTTCTAGTTTCAATTTTTGCAATATAGTTGGGAGATTTATGTCCTAGAATTTGAGCAAGAGCCAATTGGCTAATATTTCTTTTTACTCTTTCCTCTTTTACTTTTAGAACAATTTCATCTAAAAATTTATCTATATTTTTTTCCAATACTAAACACCTATAAGTTTTCAAAGATGATAGCTATATGGCTAAAATCTAACAAACACTTATAAGTGTTTAGTAAGTTAATTTGAGTTATTATTTAATGTAAAAATAATATTTCAGGAGCAAAAAATGGCAGAGTATTTCGCAAATGTAATAGCAAGATTGATTGTTGGATATTTGACATTTATAGCCATCTTATTATCTATTTTGGCAGGTTACTGGATCATCGAAGATTATAATGCAATGGTTGAGTTTATAAACAGCGTACATGACAATACTTTTGCCCATATTGTTGTATGGATGCCGTTTGTATTTTCGTGGTTCAAACAAGCCAAAAATGGTAGAACAAATGCGTATTACAACCGACAAGCAAATTTTTGGGCGATGTATGACACTACTGGAGGAAGATGGTAGTGAAAAAAATATTTTTAGCCTTTGTTCTATTAGTTGGGATTGCAAGTGCTACAGAGGTAGCTATATGCCAATTTAAGACAGAATATTCTGGTTTTGCAGAAGATAAGATGACTTGTTCAGGATCTTTTGAAAAAGATACCACAATCAAAGACATGTATGCTGATGGATGGAAGTTTAAAGGTAGCTACAGAACCAATATGTATGAAGTAGGTGGACAATATAGAGGCACTAAGGTAATCAAAGAATATACCTATCTTGTAATGGAAAAAGAAAATAAGTAGCGAAACTGTTTAAATATAGTAAAATAGAAGTATTAAATTGCTTCGTTCAGGAAACTTATATGCCATTTTTACTACTTTTAATTGCACTCTTTATTTTTGTATTACTTCGTGGTGAGCATAATGCGTCGTTTGTTATTTTGATGATGATTGTTGTTGCACTACTTGCAACATACTACAAACCATTTAGAGACTCTTTGAGAGAGTTTTTTTAGGAGGTATTTATGTCAGCTTTAGAAATTGCACTTTTTCCCTTTTTGTTTCTAAAATTACTACTTTTATAAACTAATATTTTATAAAAAGATATAAATTTAAAACAAATCTCTTGCCTTTGTTTTCAAAAATAGCTAAAATATAAATTATGAATTTACAAAGTGATATAAAAATAAAACAACTATATCAAATGTTACCAGATGGGGTAGTCGCTCCAGCTTCTTGGCTTGCAGAGCAGGGCTATTCTATGCAACTACTTTATCAGTACACTAAAAGCGGTTGGCTTAAAAAAACTTCAAGAGGCTCATACATAAGAGGCGATACAAGCCCATCTTGGCAGGGAGCTGTTTTAGGACTGCAAAAACTTAGCCATGAACCATTTCATATAGGTGGTGTAACAGCACTAAATCTTCAAGGCTATGCTCATTATCTGCCATTGAACAACTCGCAAATCATATATCTGTACGGCACTCATAAATTTCCAGCATGGTTTAAAAATATAAAACTTGAACAAGAGTTTTACATTATGAAAAAGCCCTATTTTGAAAGAATAGGTCTCAAAAGTATCCCATCAAATATAAAAGATTGGGAAATGGTAGTCTCATCTCCCGAGAGAGCTATAATGGAGCTTCTTTATCAAGTAAAACCTGATGGACTTAGCTTTGAGTTTGCAGCAGAGATATTTGAGGGATTAACAACACTTCGCCCATCTTTAGTCAATGAACTTTTAAGTATGTGTGAAAATATAAGAGTCAAACGCCTCTTTTTGTTTTTGACAAGCTATTTTAATCATCCTTGGGCAAAACATATAAAAACAGACGGCTTAGAACTCGGAACTGGCAGGATGCAGATCGTAAAAAACGGTGTCTTTGACAACGAGTTTTTAATAACAGTACCAAAGGAGTACCATGCTAGATAAAAATTCTATTTATTATAAACAAGTGCAGCTACTTTTAGAAGTATTGCCTTATGTCTCACAAGAGGAGTGCTTTGCTCTCAAAGGCGGTACGGCTATCAATATGTTTATAAGAGATATGCCACGACTCTCCGTAGATATAGACCTTATGTATCTTCCAGTAGAAGATCGACAAACAAGCCTTCAAAATATTGCCGAGTCGTTTGAAAGAATTGCTCGCTCTATAGAGTCTTCAATGCGAGGTGCAAAAGTATATAGACTAGATCAACAAGGAGATGGAATACTCTCTAAACTACAAGTTGAAAAGAACGGTGTTCGTATCAAAATAGAAGCATCGCCCGTTATTAGAGGAACAGTAAGAGAGCCGAGCGTGCTCAGTGTATCAACAAGTGTGGAAGAGGAGTTTGGGTTTGCAGAGACTAGCGTAGTTCATTTGGACGATCTGTATGCTGGAAAACTTTGTGCAGCACTTGATAGACAACACCCTAGAGACTTTTTTGATGTCAGAGGACTCCTTGACAATGAAGGCATAAGCGATACTCTTATGGATGTTTTTATAGTGTACTTGATAAGCAGTAATCAACCTATATCAAAACTACTACAACCAAACTTGATAGATATTGAGAGAATCTATGCTGAACAGTTTGTTGGGATGCCGATAGAGCCAATGCCATTGGAAGTTTTAGAAGCAACCAGAGTTGAGCTTATTAGCACAATTCGTTCTAAACTTACCAAAAAACATCGTGATTTTTTGATAGGTTTTAAAGAGGGAAATCCTGACTGGAGTTTGCTTCCTTTTGAGAACATAGAAGAGCTTCCATCTGTAAAGTGGAAAATGCTCAACCTTGAGAAAATGCCAAAAGCCAAAAAAGTTGAAGCTATACAGAAGCTAAAAGATACACTAAAGGTCTAAAATAAGGAGAAGTAACAATGGAACAAGTTAAAACCGTAATGCAAGAAGAGTTTACAAAAAACTATGATTTTTACAAAGATTATGATGATATGGTAATCCACAAAGAGACAGAACAAATCTTCAAAACTAACTTCATCAACGGTATAGTTCAGTTAGTTCCAGTGAGTAATCATACGGCTATGAAGAAGATCGAGCAAGGGCTTAGTGAGTTTGCGAAAGAGCTAAAGAGACAAGGGTTTTGAAATTATTTATTAGCGTTATTAAATATTAATGAATATAATAGACAAAAGCTTTTTAGAATATAATTTTTGATAAAATAGAACACATAAAGAGGGAATGATGACACGAGACGAAAAGCATATTTCAAGAATACTTTTTAAAAATAAAATCCATGAAGCAGATGGGCAAAAGTTTGAAGATATGTTTAGTGCCATTATGAATTACAAAGAGCCTGAATTCATACAGGTAAAGCCTTGGGGGAATATTGGCGATAGAAAAAATGACGGTTGTGTTTTAAGCAAAGGAGTATATTTTCAAGTCCACGCACCTGAGGATGTAAAAAAATCGTATCATGAAATTATAAAAAAAATACAAACTGATTTTAGTGGATTACAAAGCCATTGGGGAAATATACAAGAATTTTACTATGTATTGAATGACAAATATCAAGGTGTAAATCCTGATGCTCTCCAGTTACTCGAAACAATAAAGCAATCAAATAGTCTCAAAAGGTGCAAGTTTATCGTAGCGAAGGACTTAGAAAATATGCTTTATAGTCTTGATGATGATCAGATTATGGCTATTGCAGGACATATTCCAGATCCTGCAAATTTAACATCATTGGATTATGACATTTTAAATGAGATATTAAAACACCTAAAAGGGAAGTCGTTAAACAATGGAGCCGAAAAAATTGTAGCTCCTGATTGGGACGAAAAAATAAAGTTTAATAATTTGACTATCAATGAAAGTGTAAGACTTACAAACGGCTACTTTCAGCTTGGAACTTTAAGTGAGTATCTCAAAAACAATAGTGACTTTACCGCTCAAGAACTTCAAAATAAAATCAATGCCATGTATAAAGAACTTGCGAAGTCCTACGGTGGAAGTGAACTTTTTTGGGAACTTGTAAATGAAATCTCACCACGAAGCAGTGCAGAGTATCAAGCTTCATCTATAGTGATTATGTCGATGTATTTTGAAACATGCGATATTTTTGAGGAGCCTGTGCAATGATAATGCCTGCAAAACATATAAACTTTTCTGAGTCATTTTTAGGATTTGGCAGTTACATACTTCAAAACCTAAGCGAACCGAAAAGTGTAGATGAATTATGGCAAAAGTATCAACAAGACTTACAAAACGAGTTTTATTTTGCAAAACACAGTTTTGATAACTTGATTATGACCATTTTATTTTTATACTCTATAGACGCTGTCAAAGAAGAAAATGCAAAGGTGGTAAAAAATGAAACTCATTAAGCTATCGGCAAATAAAGAGAGCTTTAAAACCGTAACATTTAACAAGTCTGGACTTAGTTTCATAGTAGCTAAACAAAAAAATCCAGAGTCAAATGATAATAGTAAAACATATAACGGTGTAGGTAAATCACTGATTGTTCTACTTATCCATTTTTGTTTGGGAGCAAAAAAAGATCATTACACTTCGTTTATAGAGAAACTGCCTGACTGGGTATTTTATTTGACCGTTGAGATAGATGGCACACAGCATGTAATCTCACGAAAAATGAGTGAATCTACAAAGATATACTTTGATGATGAAGACCCTATGACAGTAGATAATTTCTATGAAAAAATAAGACAGTTGGTATTTAGCTTTCCAGCAGATACACAATACCTGACATTTAGAAATACTCTACCGTTTTTTATCAGACCTCTTAAAAAATCGTATGTAGATGCAGATAACCCGTCAAACTTTCATACCCCATATCAAAAGCTTATGGTAAATGCCTTTTTGATGGGCTTAGACACAAATCTTGTGCAAGAAAAATATAAACTCAGAAAAGAACAAGAAAGAGTTGATGAACTTGAAAAAAACATCAAAAATGATGACTTACTAAGAGAGTTTTTCACTCAAGACAAAGATGTCAATTTAAAAATCATAGACTTGGAAGATGAAATAGAAAAGCTTCGAGAGAGCAGAGAAAAATATGAAGTGGCAGAAGACTACTACGATGTCAAGATAGAAGCCGATACCATTGAAAAAGAGCTTGCAAAAAAACACAACGAAATAGTGCTTTTAGGCAATCAGATAGAAAACATCACCAAAAGCTTAAAAACTTCACCTGACCTTGGAAGAGACTCTATAGAGAAAGTCTATGAAGAGGTAAAGGTAGTTTTTCCTGAAAATGTTTCTAAAACACTTCATGACCTTGAATCGTTTTATGCAAAACTCACAAGCAATAGAATCCAAAAGCTCTCAGAACAAAAACAACTCATCTCAAAAAGACTAGAAGAGAACCTTGAAAAAGAGGTAGAGCTTAAAAAAGAGCTAGATAATAAGATGAAATACTTAGGAGCACATCAAGCACTTGATGTAGTCATAAAAGTAAGTGACCGCCTTAAAGACTTAGAAGCTCAAAAAGAGAAACTTCAAAACTATGAAGAGCTTATAGGAAACTACCATAAAAAATCTTTAGAGATTAAAGAGAGCTTCATAAAATACGCACAAAAAACGGAAGAATATCTTGAAGAGATAAAACCTGTCATAAAAGAGAAGCAAGAATTTTTTAGAAAGTTGGCAAAACGATTTTACCCTAACAATGCATCGGGTATTACCGTGTATAACAATGAGGGAGAAAACCAACAACGCTACGCCATAGAAGCAAAAATAGAGTCCGATAATTCAGATGGTATCAACAATGTAAAAATATTTTGCTATGACATGACGATGCTATTTAAAGGGCACGGGCACAATGTAAAGTTTAGCTTTCATGATAGCAGACTTTTTGACGGTATAGACGAAAAACACAAAGCGGAGATATTTAAAGTAGTAAATGAACTCTTTAATGGTACAGAGTTCCAATACATCGCTACAGTAAATCAAAACCAACTCAACGAAGTTAAATCGATACTAACAGAGCAAGAGTACAAAGAGATTATAGAGCAAAATACGATTTTGACGCTTACAGACGAAGATGATAATGAAAAACTTTTGGGTGTAAAGGTGGATGTAGGGTATGAGTGAGATAAATAATGACACCTTGATAGAAAACGCTAAAAAAAAGATAATTGCTTTTCTCCTAAAAAAATTAAATGTTTTCTATCATAATTTAAACAATAAGCACAACAACATTGAAAGCAAATATCAATTCTTAACTCCTAATGATGAAGCAGAACATATAGAAGAATATTCAATAGCTTTAGAACAAGCTTTAAGAGACAAAAAAGTAAGAAATATTGCTGTATCTGGTTCTTATGGTTCAGGTAAAAGTAGTTTTATAAAAACATTTGAAAAAAATCATGAAAATAGTGTGTATGAATTTTTGGATATATCACTAGCAAGATTTAATCAAGAAAATCAAAAAGATATTGATTTGTCCCTTATAGAAAAAAGTATTTTGGAGCAGATGTTTTATAAGGTAAAAAGTAAAAAAATTCCTCAATCAAGATTAAATAAAATTGATAGATTGAAACATTTACATTGGAAAATTGGCTTTATCATATTTTTCTTTTTTTCTTATTTTGTAGTTTTTAAACCAGAACTTTTATCAAATATAGTTTTACTGAAAGATCTTCTGAAATTATTTCAACTTGAATATATAGAGTATATACCTGTTGCATTCTTATTAATAGGTACTTTTTTCTTTATACAACAGTTTATTTATTTGTTAAGTAATACAAGCATTGATAAACTCAATTTAAAAGATTTAGAATTAGTCTCAAATGATAAAAAAAATGAATCTTTGCTTAACAGACATTTAGATGAAATCTTATACTTTTTTGAACAGACAACTTTCAATGTAATTGTTTTTCAAGATTTAGACAGGTTTGGAAACCTAGATATTTTTACAAAATTAAGAGAACTTAACAATTTTATAAACAACTCCGAACAAATGGATGGCAGAGATATAAAATTTATTTATGCAGTAAAAGATGAAATATTTTGTAACGCAAATGAAAGAACAAAGTTTTTTGATTTTGTCATCCCTATCATTCCGTATATTAAT
The DNA here is from genome assembly GCA_028687935.1 of Sulfurimonas sp. Taxonomy (GTDB): domain Bacteria; phylum Campylobacterota; class Campylobacteria; order Campylobacterales; family Sulfurimonadaceae; genus Sulfurimonas. The sequence continues at coordinate 9,685 of JAQTZE010000011.1, read as the reverse complement.
GCAACCAACTCAAAAGATAAACTACTAGAATTTTTTCAGGATGAAGTTAGCCCTAATTTTTTATATGATATTTCACTTTATATAGCAGATATGAGACTTTTAAAAAATATTTATAACGAATATAAAATTTATACTACAACTCTTGATGAGCAGTTAGATAAAACTGAACTACTAGCAATGATAATATATAAAAATTTCGAACCTCAAGATTTTGAAAAATTACATAAACATGATGGTTTGGTCTATAATATTTTTAATAGAAAATCAGAATATATAAAAACTACTATTGACAATTTAAATAACGAGATTGAATCTATTCAACAAAAAATCAAAGAAATAGATAAAGAACCACAAGAAGCTATACAAGAACTACGAAAGATTTATCTTTTTAGAATAGTTGAAAAGTTTTCTAGTAACTTTAGGGGAAATATCTATGTTCCGAGTAAAACCTTTAATTTAACAACAGCATTAGAAGATGCAAACTTTGAATTAATTAGTAATTGTGAGCAAATAGGCTTTGATAACTATCAATACAATGCAAAATTAAATTTTAAAACAATTGAAAATGAAGTTAATCCTAAATATTCATATCAACAAAGAAAACAATTTATTATAGATAAAACTAACAAGAAAAAGAATGATTTACTAAAACAAATTAATAAGCTAAAAGATGAAATAAATGAAATAGAGAATTTCTCTGTTCAAAAAATTATAAACACATATAAAGATATTAAAATATTTGATGAAAATTTTGACAAGAAGCCTCTTTTAAAATATTTGATTAGCTACGGATATATAAATAAAGATTATGATCTCTATATATCAAATTTCTTTGGGAAAAGTATTACAAAAGCAGATAATGATTTTCTATTAAATATCAAAAACAACGGCAAACATTTTGATTTTAATTATGAATTAAATAATTTAGAAGAAGTTCTTAAAAAAGAAAGACTTGAAGTAGGAGAATTTAAAAAAGAATCTATTTTAAATTTTAAATTAGTTGCTTATATAATTGAACATAAAAACTCATATCCAAAACAATATGTTCAAATATTTAAACAGTTATTAAATGAAAATGAAGCTTCGGTAGAGTTTATTTTCTCTTACCTAGATACACAAAAAAATATAAATGCATTTATTCAAGGCATAGCTAAATACTATCCATCAATTTGGCAATATATTATAAATAATAAAACAGATGAAGAGAAAAGTAAATATTTTTATATGTTTCTACATAATTTAGAATACAAAGATATTGTAGAATTTAACGTCAATGACTCACTAAAAGACTATATTAGCTCTTTAGAGGAGTTTGATAGTTCAAATGAGGCTTTTAATGATATATTTGAAAGTTTGATTAAAGGTTTAAATATCAAATTCAAATTTTTTCAAGATATTGAAGGCAAAATTACACCGTTTAAATTTATTTATGAAAATAATTTTTACGAGCTAAATCAACAAATGATAAATTATATAATGTATGTTGAAAGCAGTTATGATTCTAGTATATATGACACTCTTGGAAAGTCTCACTATACGACAATATTAAACTCAAACGCAGAAAAACTTAAACAGTATATAGAAGATAATTTAAGCGAATATATTGAAAATGTAAATCTTACTATTGATACAAATGTTGAGGAAATTGAAGATACTGTTTTAAAACTTCTTAATACTAATAGTGAAGAATTAGAAGAAGAATTTAAAATTAAAATCATTAAGCATCAAGCAGTAAAAATCTCAAAAATTAATTCAGTAGAAGAAAAAGACCTTTGGCATGTGTTAGTAGAAGAAAACAAACTAATTTCTTCTTGGGACAATATATCAGATTATTACAATTATGCAGAGATTTTAGATGATAGTTTAATCGGATATTTGAACGAAGAAGATAATTCAAAAGAGTTATTAAGTGTTCGTATAGATAATAAATATAAAGAACAGCATCCAAATTTTAATACAAAATTATTAAGAGGGTTAATAGAATGCAATGATTTTGATTTACTTTCTTATAAAAATTTAGTCCTAAAGAATGGATATCATTATGAAGATTTAGATTTGTCAAAGTTAGATGAAGAAAAAATAAATGTTCTTGTGCATGATGTAATTTTGAAATTTGGAAATATAAATTTTGAACTTCTCAAAGAAAATAGTAATAATCAACATATTGCATTTTTAGAGAAAAATATAAATAAATTCATTGAAGAGTACAGTAGTTTTAGTGTTGATAGTGATGATATTACAAAGCTCTTAGAATCAAATAATATTTCAGATAAAAACAAGAGAGAGATTATTGAACTTATAGACTATGATTTAATAAGTACTCCAAAAATTGCAAAACTAATATATTCAAACATAGATAAAACTATTATCAAACCTTATTATTATATAAAAAATATGATTTCACAACTTGAATCTACAGAGGCAAAAGTTAATTTGTTGGTCGAACAAAAAAGTGAATTAAATGATGAGGAGCTCGTTGAGATGTTAGAATTAATGCCTGATGAGTATAGTAAAATTGCTAAACTTGATGGAAAGCATACAATGATTTCAGCTTCAGATTATAATAAAAAGTTTATCAAATTATTATATTCACGAGAATTTATAACTTCTGAGAAGCCAGAGAAAAAAAATCAGATTAGACTTATTATTAAAAATAGAAATTAGAAGGCAAACCAAAAATGAAAAAAAATATAATAGAAGAACAAAGTATAAACGACAATAATTATCAAAAACTAAAAGAGCTGTTTCCTCATGCTGTAAGCATTGATGAAGAGGGTAAATATATCATCGATAAAGAGAAATTACAGATGAGTTTAGATCCATCAAAAGCAGAGATAAAAGAAGATGGTTATGGGCTCAATTGGGTTGGTAAAAAAGAAGCTTATCATACTGCTTTTACGAAAAACTACAAAGTTTTAAAGCCTTTAAAAGATGATAGTAAAAACTGGGATGAAACAGAGAATATCCTTATAAAAGGGGATAATCTTGATGCCTTGAAGATACTTCGCCACAACTATTTTGAATCTATCAAGATGATTTATATCGATCCACCATATAATACAAAGAGTGATGAGTTTGTTTACAACGACAACTTCACAAGCTCTACGGAGCAGACACTTGAAGAGTTGGGGTATGACAAAGAGTATATCGATTACATAGAGAACATCCAAGGAGCTAAAACACATAGTGGTTGGCTTAGCTTTATGTATTCAAGACTTCTTTTAGCAAAAGATTTATTAAAAGAAGATGGGGCAATTTTTATATCAATTGATGATAATGAATTTTCTCAACTAAAAATATTATGTGATGAAATTTTTGGCGAAACAAATTTTATGGGTAATATTGTACGTGCTACAGGTCAAACTACAGGACAAGATAGTGGAGGTCTAGGAAGTTCATTTGATTTTATATTGTTATATACAAAAAACGACAATTACGATTTGAGTGGTTTGCCTTTAACAGAAAAGGATTTAAAACGATTTGAGAATCAAGATGAGAAAGGTCACTTTGCTTATGATCAAATGCGAAAAACAGGAAGCAATGACAAACGTGAAGATAGACCAAATATGTATTATGCGATTCAAGACCCTGATAATAATGAACTCTATCCAATTGCTCCTGCAGGATATGAAAGTTGTTGGCGATTTGAAAAGAAAACATATGAAAAGCTCATGAAAGAAAATTTTATTATATGGAAAAAGTCTAAACGTGGAAATACTGAAATTTGGTGGCCTTATGTTAAGTATTATTTAGAAGGACGAACTAAAAGACCTTCCCCATTATGGAATGATCTAGAAGGTAATAAGAAAGCTGCAAGAGATTTAAGAATTCTTTTTAATGGAAATAAAGTTTTTGATTTTCCCAAACCTATAGAAATGTTAAAAAGGTGTATACAGATTGTCCCAAATGCTCAAGATGATGATTTAATTTTAGATTTTTTTGCTGGAAGTGGTACAACAGCACATGCAGTAATGGACTTAAATGCTGAAGATGGTGGAAACAGAAAATATATCTGTGTTCAATGGGCAGAAGAGACTTCTCAAACAAGTGAAGCTAAAAAAGCTGGTTATGGGACCATTTTTGATATCACAAAAACAAGAATAGATAAAGCTGGAAATAAGATCGTTGAAGGTGATATCACCAAACAAGATCTAGATATAGGTTTTAGAACCTTTGAGATTGTAGAAGATGCAAAACAAAAAATCTATCAAAAATCACTTGAAGAGATGAGCCAAGATGATTTATTGACATTTACACAAAACAAAACCATAGAATCAAATGAAGAGATACTTTACAACCTTTTTGTAGCAGAAACATTGCCACTTAGCACAAAACACAAAGAGCTTATAAAAGATAAGCTTTATTTGGCTTCAAATGTAGCATTTATACTAGGTGATATAACATCTGATGAGTTAGTTGAAGCATTAAAAGAGAAAAAAGGGTGTGAATACATCACGGTCTACAGCCCAAATATTAGCAATGACAAGTTTACACTTGAGATAGAGAGCAATATAACCAAACTTGGTATCAAACCTGATAAATTAAGATTTAGGGGGTAAGTTATGAAAAGACATAAAATAGTTTTTTATACTACTCCTGCTGGAAAATCAAATATTGACATAGTCTATGATAAAGATACTTTTTGGCTCTCTCAAAAAAAGCTAGCTGAACTTTTTGGCACGGGCGTTCCAGCTATAAATAAACAGATCAAAAATATTTTAGATGATGGAGAGTTGGATGACTCAACTATTTCCAAAATGGAAATAGTTCAAACTGAGGGGAATAGAGAAGTATCCAGAGTAGTTGAGCATTATAACTTAGATATGATTATTGCCGTAGGGTATAGGGTGAGCTCAAAAGAAGCAACACAGTTTCGTATATGGGCTACACAGACACTTGTAGAGTTTGTTAAAAAAGGCTTTGTTCTTGATGATGAGAGACTTAAAAACGGTCAATATTTTGGAGAAGACTACTTTAAAGAGTTACTTCAAAGAATTCGTGAAATACGAAGTAGTGAAAGAAGAGTGTATCAACAGATTACAGATATTTTTAAAGCATGCAGTATTGACTACAATAAAGACTCGGAGATCGCTAAAAACTTTTATGCACATGTACAAAATAAATTTCACTATGCGATCACAGGCAAAACAGCTGCTGAAATAATTCATGATGAAGCTAATAGTCAAAAACCAAATATGGGGTTACAAACTTGGAAAAATTCGCCTGATGGGAACATAATAAAATCCGATGTATCAGTAGCTAAAAACTATCTGGATGAAAAAGAGATTAAAGCACTAGAACGCTTATCTTCTGCATATTTTGATTATATAGAGGGGATAGTAGAGCGACAACAAGCTATGGATATGATAGGGCTTCAAAAAAGTATTGATAAATTTTTAGATTTTAACGAGTATGAAATTTTGGAAGGTTTTGGCTCTATTTCAAGGGATAGAGCAAAAGCTAAAGCTTTTGATGAATATAGTAAGTTTAAAATTATTGAAAATAAAACTTATGAGTCAGATTTTGACAAATACACTAAAAAACTTTTGACAAAGAGTAAACATGAGTCTTAAAATAAAGTTTGATAGACTTGATTATCAAGAACAAGCAGTAGATAGTATCAGTGATGTATTTAAAAATATAGCTTTTGTACCAAATGACAATAGAAAGAGCAATCCGACCTTTGAGCTTGAGAGTTCAAAAAGTATCTTGGTAGAAAATATTACAAAGGTAAGAGAGTCGAACAAAGTCGATATAGGTGAAGTGTCTATCAAAGATGAGCTAGTAGTGGATACTTTGATGGAAACAGGTACTGGTAAGACTTTTACTTTTTTGGAGTCTATCTATAGGCTTAATCGTGACTATGGACTAAGTAAATTTATCATTTTGGTACCGTCCAATCCTATACGACAAGGGACTATCAAAAACATCAAAATCACTAAAGAGTTTTTTGTAAAAGAGTATGGCAAACAAATATCAGTATTTAACTATAGTGAAAAAACTGTACTCAATTATATTAATGCAAGCGATCAAAATATATCTGTACTTGTATCGACTTATCAGTCATTTAACAAAGCTTCTAACAACATAAACAAAAGTAAGATAGAACAAAGCCTCATCGGTCGTGCAAAGAGCTATATGCAAGCTATCGCACAGCTTCGTCCTGTAATAATCATAGATGAACCGCATAGATTTGAGGGTAAGCAGACTGCAAAATACCTCAAAGAGTTTAATGCACTTTTTACCTTGCGGTTTGGAGCCACTTACAAAGGGGAAGAATACAAAAATCTTATCTATACACTTGATAGTGTAGATGCATTTAGTAGAGGACTTGTCAAGGCTATAACGGTTGATACTGTTGGAAATGAAAATGTAGATAATCATACTATTGCATTTACAAAAGTAGCTGGAAGTAGTCAAAAAGATTATAAAGCTACTATTGAGTACAAAGATGTAAACTCTAAAAATCAAAAAGTTGTTTTAGAAAAAGGTGAGAACCTTGGTGAAAAAGTAGGTATAGAGTATCTTAATAGTTATGTTGTAGAGAAAATTACAAAAAGTGAAATAATCTTTACCAATGATATTTCACTGCCTCTTGGAGTTAGTGAGAGTTATGGTGTGCTTCTTGATGAGATGCAGCGTGTTATTGTAGATACTGCTATTAAAAATCATTTTGAGAGGGAAGAAGAGCTATTTAAACTTGATATAAAAGCACTTTGCTTATTTTTCATCGATAGAGTAGATAAATATCTTACTGATAAGGGAACAACTGGAGAGCTTGCAAAGCTTTTTGAAAAGCTTTATCTTAAAAATCTGGGTGAAGTTTTAGAAAGAGAAAACCTCGATGAAGATTATAAAAAGTACCTTTTAAAAACAAAAGAGAGTTTAAATGAGATACATAGCGGATACTTTGCTAAGTCTAAAAAAGAGGGAGATGAAGCAGAGGCAATTGAGTTAATACTTAACAAAAAAGAGGAGTTATTATCTTTTGATAGTGATCTTAGATTTATCTTCTCTCAGTGGGCACTGCAAGAGGGTTGGGATAATCCAAATGTTATGACGCTTTGTAAATTAGCCCCAAGTAATTCTAAAATATCTAAACTCCAACAAATTGGTCGTGGACTTAGACTGGCTGTTAATCAAGATGGTAAGAGAATAACTGGGGATGATAGTAATTTTGAGTTTATTAATGAGCTTTTTGTAGTGGTGCCATCAACGGAAGAAAACTTTGTAACTTCCATACAAAATGAGATTAGTGAAAATAGCATTAAGCAAGTTTCAAAACTGTTTAACGAAGATGTTATGGTAGAAAATCATATAGCAGCTACACCAAGAGCGGCAACGAAACTACTTGATGAACTCCAAGAGATGGGGTTTATCACTATCAATGAAGATGATATGAGTGAAATAACACTATCAAAAGAGGAGTATAGCTCAAGATCAAAAGAGCTTGAATCTTTGGAGATGAAAGGGTGCGATAGCAAAAAACTAAAAGAGTATTTTGATAGCTTCTTTAAAACATCTAACCGAGTTAAAGCTAAAGATAGAAGTGGTAAAAAAGAAAAAGGAAAAATCAAAATTCATCAAGCCAACTTTAAAAAGTTTAAAGCTCTGTGGGACAATCTAAACTATGATGCAGTTGTAAAATATGATATTGATAGTGAGACTTTGATTAAGTCAGCGATAGAAAAGATAGATGCAAACTTTGAAATAAGCGGTCAAGATATCATCATAAAAAGAGATAAAAATGTTGAAAGTAAAGAGAAGCATGATAGCCAAAAAGATACTGTAGCAGTTGAAACTCACTCGATTTTTACACTTTATGAGTTTATAAAAGCATTATCAAACAATACTAAACTTAGTATGCAAACAATAGCTAAAGTGATCCATGGAATCAAAAAAGAGAAGTTTGACTTAATACCTCAAAATGAGAACTTAGCACTCAAAAAAATAGAAGAACAACTTGTGAGTGCCATATATGATACGATCATAAATAAAATATCTTATGACCTAAAAGAGATAAAAACTTCTAATACATCACTTACCGATAAAAAAGGGAAGATCAAAGAGTTTATACCAGAGGGTAGTCTAGGTGTTGAAACCTATAAAATCAAGTCTAAAAACATAAGAGAACTATCAATCTATGATGAAGATTTTATGGAAGTTGACAGTAATATAGAAAAACTCACTATTGATGAATCTTATGATAAAAGAATTATAGTATTTGGTAAACTGCCTAAAGTAAATATACCTACAGCTCATGGAAGAAACTATAATCCAGATTTTGGGTATGTTATAGAGTCAAAAGACGACAAAGAACTATACTTTGTTGTTGAGACTAAGGGGTATGAAAATAAAAATGATATAAGCACTAAAGAGAAATTGCAGATAAAAAGTGCCGAAGCATTTTTTAAAGAGTTAAAAGACAAAGGTGTAAATGTAGAGTATAAGACCAAGATAAATAAAGATGATTTATCTCAAATGATTAAGGATATTTTGAAGTAAGATTTTGTTAGTTTTTTTGATAAAAAGGCTAAGGTAGCTAGTCCTAGCCTTTTTAATTAAATTGAAGTGTCTCTATTCTTACATTTTTACTTTTAGAGTTAAATTTTTTTAAGTTATCAAATAATGATCACTTTTGATACTTACTTATATATAAATTTTGCTTGTATATGAGCAAAACCTCTCGATTTTCATTCATTTGTTTTTTATCTAGTTCAAATGTAAACTATACTCTATGTTAGCCCTTTTACAGATAGAAGGGCACTTTGGTTGAAGAAATAACGCTTGCGACCAGACTCGCTGATTTTAACACGATAGTGCATATTTTCTTTCAATCTTTTTCCCTCCTTTAATCTATCTTGCAAAGTTTCTACTGAGATGTCTAACAGTTTGGCAGCTTTTTTTTGCCCCTTAATATTGAACTCATCAGTTAAATCAACTTTGTTAAGTTTGCGTAGAATAATATCCACGGCTTTTCTTAGATCTCTTATCTCGTTGATAATGATCTGATTGACATTAGGAATATTTTCCATAATAATCAATACTAAAGATAGTTCGGGTCTAAACTAGATGTCAATCATTAGAAAAACTTTAAAGCTCATAGTGCTTTCAAACTGACTTAACATACATTTCAGCTCTCGTTTTCCTCTTAAATTCGCAGATAAAGCAAGATACGAACTCGTCTTTTTCCATTTAGAGCATGTCGGCTACTTCCTGCGTGAGTCGGACATACTCTTCTTATTTTTATTATATAATGCAGAACCAATCTGCCTCTTGTTTTGCGCTAAACTTCTAAGTTTACATCTTAATTAATTTAATTCATTATGCATAATCCGAAAGTGTTAACTATGACTTCACTCTCTCTTTGTGTCATGCATTTTATACTTTTAAAGTAGGAACTTCAATTTTGTCAAACTACTATGTTTGAACATAAAAATTTTAACCGAAAAAAGTAAATTTGTAAAAGATGGGTAGCAATAGGGTAACAATGAAGTTTTTAGTGTAAACTTAAAGTGTTGTTTAGAAGCCTATTTTAGGGAGTTTTAAAGGATTTTAAAGTGGTGGACCCTCAGAGATTCGAACTCTGGGAGGTATAACCCTCGCCGGTTTTCAAGACCGGTGCATTCGACCAACTCTGCCAAAGATCCACGATGTAGTTGTAATGTAATTATATAATTGGAGG
>JAQTZE010000026.1 GCA_028687935.1 Sulfurimonas sp. | reverse complement strand
CTTTTGTAAACTGCGCATACATAGCCTCGTCAGGATTGAAGAGATAACGCTTTTCATCTGCTCTGAGCACATAGGTATATTGCCAAATATTCGAGCCTGTGTTTATTTTGTGCATCGTTGCTTTGGAGAGTTCTTGTGCAACATCTTCGCGTTTTGCCTCAACATATCTCTGTATTTCCAGTGTGATAATATCTCCTGATTCTTCCAAAAGAGTGCGTTCGACTTCAAGTTCGGTTAAAAGATACACACCTCTTTTGTAGTATGCGTCATATTCAGCGATTGCCTCTTTGAGCCTATCGACGATCTGCGTCATTCCATTTTTTGTCTCATCCAAAAGAGCCAGAGTTTTGTGTATATTTTCTATAGAATTGCCTGCGTTTATAAAAGCTTGATTTGCGTTTTTGTGATTGGTCACGGAACCGTTGGAGTTGAGAAGATAGTTTTTTTCTTCCAAGATAGCTCTATAAGTGTCGCGTTCTATTGTGTTGGCTTTGATGAGCTCATTGAGTTGCGTTTGGATAATACTAAATCCGCTGTATGAGACTAAAGAGAGCGTTATGGCGACAACTACACTCAAAGAGACAAGGGCATAGGTTCTTGATTTGATGGAAAAATTGCTTAAAAAATTCATTTTTTACCGCTTATATCATAAATTGTGATGATTCTATCACATAAATTATTTATTCAAACTTATCAAGCTTTTAGTATAAACTCTATTTTTTCCTGCCCGATACGGTAGAGGGCAAAGTCGTACATGAGCGGGTCTTTGGGATTAAAAGTTTTGAGTGTTTGGGTGAGTTCTATCGCGGCTTGCAAATCATAATTTTTACGCTTCAAAAGCCCTAAACGCAGCCCTACTTTATACGTATGCGTATCTAGCGGCATGATGAGATCCGCCTTGTTTATCCCACTCCAAAGTCCCATGTCGATATTATCATATCGTACCATCCAACGCAAAAACATCATCCAGCGTTTGAGTGCACCTGCGCCTTTTGTTTTTGTAGTGACTTGTGAGAGTAAAAAAGAATAACCCTGCGTTTGATGGGGATAGAAGCTGTTGAGTATCTTTATCGTTGCGTTTATGCCGTCGATGACATTATTGTTTTTCTCATATCCTGATTTGAACACTGTTTCAAGCGTTGTCTGCTTTTGCAGTCGTTTGAGTGCGATAAAAAGAGCGATAATATCCTCACTTTTTTGAAATCTATAATAATGTCCTGCAAGTGCTGCGTTTATAGCTGCATCACTCTGCTCTAAAAGTGAAAAATCAAGTGAATCAAGAAATTTCACAATTTGTTTGACATTACCATAAGCAAAAAGCGCACAGATTAGAGAGATTGCAGGGTCTTTGTAGCGTTTGGCTACAAGAATAGGGTCAACTCTTTCAAGAGTTATTTCATCGGTGTTGTTGCGTTTGAGCACCTCTGCATCAAGAAGTTTTTTCACAGAGTGCATCATGAGCGGCTAGTGAAGATGGTAGAGTTTTTTTCGCTCACTTGAGCCTGCGATATTGAGTTGTTTGCGGTATTTGGCGATAGTACGTCTGACCATAGTTACCTTGAACTTATCCCGTATCATCTCAAGAAGTTTCATATCACTCAGAGGTTTTTTACGGTTTTCTTGTTTGACTACTCCGCCGAGAAACTCTTTGATGGCTGCGTTGGATACATCTTCATCAATAGCCGTCGTAAAAAACTCTTTCATCGCAAAAATACCTCTATCACACGCGATATATTTGTTGGCGATAGCGCGTGAGATCGTCGAAGGATTGTGTCCAAACTCATCGGCTAAAGTCTTGAGTGTGAGAGGCATGATAGCACCGCCTGTAAAAAACGCGTACTGGTATTCAACTATCATGAGCCCTACTTTGTAGAGCGTTGCTTTACGCATATCAAGCGCATCAACGAGGCTTTTTGCTTCTTTTATCTTTTGGCTCACATATTCATGTTCTACGCCGTAGTCGGTGTTGATGTATATGCTTGGATAATAGGAGTCATTGAGTTTGACTTCGATGCCATCTTCATCATTAAAATATATCATCAAATCCGCCACAATCTGAGCGGATTCTTCTTGAAAATCAATGGTCGGAGGATTTCTAAACTTGCCGATAACATGCATCACTTCGGCAAAATCATCTTTGTCTGCATAATCGTGGATATCCTGAAGATTGTTTATCACTTCAAGTGCGAGGAGATAGGCTTTATCACTTATCTGGGAGTTATCAAGCTGAAACAAAAAAGATTCAGCAAGATTTTTGGCGGCGATACCGACAGGTTCTACAAAAGCAAAACGCAGTCTGACTTTTTCAAATTCTGCTTCGCTGATGTTTTTTTTGTCACAAAAAGTCTGCGTTTCTCCCTCGTAGTACCCGTTTTCATCTAGATTTGCCACCACAAACGCAGCGATTTCCTGTGAGAGCGGTGTCGGAAAAAGTGGCGCTTCGAGCTGTTCATCAAGCACATCGTAAAGCGTTCTGTGTTGGATAGTAAGTGCTTCTATCTGCTCTGTTCTGGAGTTACTGACAGCACCTGAGAGGACTTTTTTTGGTATGCGTTTTTCAAACTCCTCTTCATAACCCGAAGAGAGTTCAATCAAGGGATTTGATTCGACAAAAGGTGCCATCGCTTCATTCAAATCACCAAGACTTGAGTGAAGTATCGGCAGCCAATTTCGTAGAGTATTAGAGAGTTTGTGTTTGTTCTCAACACTCTGAGTTTGTCGTAATGCCGCCATAGATTAGAGTTTAAAACTCTCGCCGAGATAGTGCGTACGGACATCTGCGTTTTGTCCTATCTCTGCACTTGTTCCGCTTGCCAGAAGCGCTCCGGCTTTGATGACGTAGGCTCTATCGCAGACATCAAGCGTCTCACGAACATTGTGGTCGGTTATCAAAACACCGATATCGTAAGAGACAAGCTGTTTGATAACACTTTGAATATCCATCACGGCGATAGGGTCAACGCCTGCAAAAGGCTCATCAAGAAGTAGAAATTTCGGTGCATTGACAAGTGCGCGTGCTATCTCAACACGACGACGCTCTCCACCGCTGAGACTGATACCTTTGCGATAACGGATCGGTTCAATATTGAACATATCAAGCAGTTCTAGGATGCGTTTTTGCTGTTTTGCTTTGTCTTTGATACCGACCTGCGCCGCGACCATGAGGTTATCTTCCACACTCAAATCTTTAAATATCGAAGCCTCTTGAGGCAGATATCCTATTCCTTTGAGTGCGCGCTCATGTAGAGGCATCTTGGAGATGTTCTCCCCATCAAAAAAGACCTCGCCGCCGCTTGATTCGACAAGCCCACAAATCATATAAAAAGTAGTCGTTTTTCCAGCCCCGTTTGGTCCAAGCAGTCCGACTACTTCTCCGCTTGAGACCTCAAGGCTCATGCCGCGTACTATCTCAAGGTTTTTTATCTTTTTTTGTAGATTGACTGCTTTTAATGTATGCATATTTTATATTCTCTCATATCGTTTGAAATTTTTTCTATTGTTATTGTCATCACGTCTATCCCTGCGTTTGTCAGAATATCGCTGAGTTTTTCATCGCCCCACTCCACAAAATGAAGCCCTTCTTTGTCGAGTTCTTCAAGCATGCCCAAAGAGATAAAGTGCTCAAGTCCGTGGTTGTAAAGATCATAATGAAATATCTTCTCTCCATAACACTGCTGCAGAGAAAAAGTCGGCGAAGTGACATCTTCTTTGTAGCCGAGTTTTTTTGCCATCGCTTTGACAAGCGTTGTTTTACCTGCTGCCAAATCACCTCTAAGGATGATGACACCATTTTTAAACGCAGCCAAAACATCTTCTACAAGCGTGTCAAGCGCGTTTTGTTTGAGTTTGTAGCTCTCTTTCATAGCTTGTTGGATATCTCTATGATTTGACGAAGTTTTTTCTTTGCTCTTGCGTTTTTGATAGCCTCTCGTGCCATCTCAAGTCCATCTTGTATATCACGCGCACTTCCATCGACCATGAGCGCCGCCGCTGCGTTTAAGAGCACGATATCTCTTTGTG
>JAQTZE010000002.1 GCA_028687935.1 Sulfurimonas sp. | reverse complement strand
CTAAAAATCCTACAAAAGCCCTTATATAAAGGTTTCTATCGCTTTATTACAAAGTATACATCATCAGTGATTTTAAGAATATTAATAAATTTTATAAAAATTGACTAATTTTTAGAGGTGCCCTTAAAAAAAAGCTTTCGCCTTGCAGCTACGAAATATTTCCTCTTAGAGTGCTTCTGCTTGGTATCCCGTAGCTTCGATAGCCTCTTGCATCTCTCTAAGTGTCACTGAATCTTTTGCTTTGACTAAGGCTATTTGGTTTTTAAAATTGACTTTGGCTTCTGTGACACCATCTATACTCAGAAGAGATTTTTTGACAGCTAAAGTACAAGCGATACAGTGCATCCCGCTAATATGAAGATTCCACTCTTTCGCAAATAAAACAACACTCAGCAATAAAAAGAGTACGACTATTCTGCCCATATCAATGCCTCATACCAAGGATAAAGAACTACAGCGATACTCACACAAAAAAGTACCCAAAACGCAGCGCTGAGAACTCTGGAAGTGAGGCTTTTTTTACACTCACACTCGATCTGCTTTTTAAATACCATGGAGTACAAGCCGATGCCCAGCATAACAACCGCCAGAAATGTAAAAAGCCATCGATACTCTTCTAGGGCTGCTACATTGAGCACACCGGCAAAAGAGACTCCAAAGAGTAAAAAAAGTGTAGGAACTAAACAGCAAGAAGCAGAAAGAAGTGCGGCAATAAAGCCTCCTAGCAGAACCAAAAGAGCACTTTTAGGCTTTTGCGTCATGATGTGATTTTCTTCGAGCTCAAGCTATAGCGATATGATGCAGGTGCAAAAGGATCGAGATACTCACCCTCTACTTCACCATAAGGATACCCAAACTGATCAAGAACGCCTTGGGTATTGGCAGGATAGAGGAGATTGTCACGTGCGTGATTGAGCGCCATCCAGCTATTTTCCCAGTAACCAAAAAACTTCTCAGCCATTATACTCACGCGAGCTGCGTTTTTATCTAATTTTTCCTTGAGAACCATCTTGGTGATATCTGCAGGATCACAAGGAATCCAGCCTAATTTATCGATAAAAAATTCCATCTTACAGTGCTGCGCTTTGGTAATATCCTCTGCCGCGCTAAACGCAGCCGATAAACGTGATGCACCGACTCGAATCCCAAATACTTCACGCGCAGGAATACCTGATGCACGCATCAATGCAACGCCAAGTGCAGACATATCTAAGCATTTGCCACGCATTCTTGATTCTTCTTCGAGCATAGCGAGCATAGAGTTTGGATCACCGATACCACACCCTTTGACATCTTCATCACGGTAGCTATTTGCAACGATCCAGTCGTATATTTTTTTTGCTTTTTTAAGAGGATTTTTTTCATCTCCCACAATCTTTTTTGCAGTCAGCGCAACTGTGCCATCGATAGGAATATGTGCCGAAGCGGCCAAAAATCGCTCTGCATCTTGAAGTAGTTCTGGTGCTATGCGTTTGGGCTTAAAATCACACTCTCTATCACGCAAGAGTACTCTCATCGTAATCTCAAGCGTTTTGGAAGGAGCATTCTTATCCCACTTTGCATAGAGCGTTCGGGCTTTGTAGTGGTTCTCACTTGTATCTAGGGATGTGAGCGCATCGCTAGTCGTTACGAAAGAAAGAACACTCTGAAATCCTGCAATATCTGAAGGAATCGGAACCCACAATGCGCACTCTTTGTCTACATGAGCAGAGAGATCGAAACGAAAATGAATCTCATATGCTTGCGCTGATCTGTTTAATGGCTCTTTTGCCGCAAAAAGGGAGGAAGAAAGAGAGACGACACCAAGTGCCGCCGTAGTTTTTATAAAAGTTCTTCGTTTCACAATCTAAGCCTTTATTTTTTATAACTCTAAATATAGCACAAATAGTTCTACTTGCCATTGAAAAATATTGCTCTTTGTCATATTTTTTCTACTTTTTCGTATCTTCAACTATAATAAACGCAACTAAGAGGAGTATGAAATGGATGGTGGAATGTTAGTATCATATAAAATATTATGTGAGGGGGACGTAAATAGTTCTATCACGATAGAAGAGTTGTTGCAAAATGAAAAAATACTCAAGCTTATAAAAAGTGAGTTTGCCAAAGGTCTGAGAAACATTGATGTACGGGCAAATAAAAGTACTACAGCTATAGAGATAGCCACAGAAAAAGAGCTGCAGACCATCGAAGTTAGCAAAAATGATTATGCCGATATTTTGGTCTTAGCAGAAGATGATGCTACAACTAAAAAGTTGTTCAAAAAAGATTGTTCGAGAGTTGAACTCGTCGATATTGAGACGCTTTAGTCTACTTCAAAACATAAGCGATAGTGATTTTCAGCTCTTTTGGAAAATCAAATAAAGTGCTATCTACTGAGACAGGAAAGCTTTTTGAGATTGCTTCAAATGTAGCTTTTTCAAAAATGCTTTGTCCAGAGATCAATTTTATATAATTAACACTGCCATCAGAGTAGAGATTGAATTTTACCTCTACGTTTCCTTCAACGCCTCTTCTTCTTGCATTATTTGGATAGGTTTTATTTGCATTGATTTTTTCCACTAAATGGGCAAGAAACAGATCTTGTTTGGATTTCAACACATCTTTATCTACCGCTTTTGCAACAGCTGCGTTTTGGGACTTTTTGACATCTGCGTTTGTATTGCTTACTTCTTTTGTTGTTTCTTCTACGACAAGCTCTTGCGTTTTGATAGGCTCAACAATCTCCTCTTTTACCACCTCTTTTGACTCTGCAACGGCTCTTGCTAGTGGCTCTTTGGTATGGATAATCTCTTCTTTGAGCTTTTTGTGCACTTTTACAAGCTCTTTTTTGACTACTTTTTCTTCTACTTTTTTCTCTTTTATAGCGTCTTCTTTAAGAGGCGGTGCTGGTATCTCTTGCTGTACCATGGAGATACACACACGACTAATATGTTCATCTTTATGTTTTGCAGCACAAGAACTCGTATCATTGAACTGATAGATGATAAAACCTAAAGCACTCATGTAAAGGAGAGATGCAATGATAAAAGCGTTGAGTTGTCTCTTCATCTGTGCGTTTCCTAAGAATCTTTGTGTGTAACAATGCCGATGTTATTGAAGTTTTTTTCTTTGAGAATATCAAGGAGAACGACAAACATATCAAATTTCGCTTCTTTGTCACAGTTTATATTGATGGGGGTTGTTACTTCGTATTGCGCTATATATCTCTCAATATCTTCCAATACTATCTGCTTATCATCGACAAATAGAGCGCCGTCTTGTTTGATAGTAAAGGTAATATTTTTTTTATCACTCAGTTTTTGAACACTTTTGGCACTCGGTAGCTCAACGGGGATAAGCCCTTTTGCTACAAAAGTAGCAGTAGTGAGTACGATAACAAGTAGCACAAGCATAATATCAATAAAGGGGACTACATTGATTGATTCAAATTTTTTGAGATTCACTTTTTTTCCTCTTGGAGGATTTCCCATCGAGCGATGAGAACTTCTATCTTTCTCACGGCATGTGTATGAAAGAAAATAGCGGGAATTGCCACAGCCAAGCCCATCGCAGTCGCTTTTAGGGCAAGAGCCAGTGATGTCATAATACTTTTTGCATCCAAATCACCGCTTTGTCCCATCACATAAAAAGTGATAATGATGCCAAATACTGTTCCAAGAAGCCCAATATAAGGTGCATTTGAGCCAAAAGAGGAGATAACGCTGATATTATTTGTCAAATCTATCTCGAGTGCTTGCTTGGTTCTATAACTCGCTAACTCAATTGAACGATAAAACAACACACGCTCTATCCAGAACCATAAAGTGATAAAACTCATCAAACCAAGTACGCCAACAACACCATAATCAAGTAAATCCTGAACTAACTCTATATTCATAGTATTACTCCCTACTTTTTATTTGTATTTTAGAAAAGAAGTATTAAATTAGTGTTAATTTTGCGTTATAAGTATAAGAATCTACCCCTAAAATTGCTGCTCCATAGGAAGTAGTCACTTGTGGATACTGCGGTATAAAGATTTTTTTGCCCAACTCATTCTCTATTGCGTTTACTAGCCCGCCATTGAGTGCAGGTCCTCCATCAAAATATATCCCTTCTTTGATACCCACGCGTTTTACAAGTTTTACAATTCTTTTAGCGATTGAATAGTGGACTCCGCAAACGATATCTTCGACGCTATGGCTATTTCCCAAAAGTCCTATGATCTCAGACTCAGCGAAGACAGCGCAGGTACTATTGATTGAGAGTGGAGTTCCCTCTGACTTAAAATGTTTCTCCCCAAGCTCTTGCACCCCTATCTCAAGATTCATCGCACACGCATCTAAAAACTTTCCCGTTCCCGCTGCACATCTATCATTCATGGCAAAATTTACTACATTTCCCATCTCATCAAGTGCGATCGCTTTGGAGTCTTGTCCTCCGATATTGATGATGGTTTTAATCGCGCCGAACTCTTTCGCCGCAGCCACAGCACCTATTGCGTTTGCCGTTATTTCGCTGATATTTTCATCTGCTTCTTTGAAGAGTTTTCTGCCATAACCCGTTGAAACGGTATAGGCGATATCCTCTTTGGCTATGTGTAATTCTCTAAGCAACTCATCGAGCGTTTGGTGTGCATATTGATAAAACATACTGCCACTGCCACTTATTCTGTGACCTATAAGCTCTTTGTTTTCATTTATAATAGTAATCTTAATGGCGGTCGAACCTATATCTATCCCTGCAAAATATTTCATTTTTTATTCCTATTTTTTATCTTCAAAGACTCTACAAAGGCTTCAACTCTAGTACTGAGCTGTCCTTGTTGCGAAGGGCTGTAGTCACTCTCGATATATAAAATCGATATTCCCTCTCTCTCCATCGCTTCAAGCACACTTCTTTGTTCAAGCTCATAGACCGTGCATCCTGCGAAGGCCTGATAGATGACACCATCTGCATTGTGTGAGCGTACAAGCTCGATAATACGGCGGATGCGGTCGTCATTTTTTGTAAATACTGGACAAGTACAAGCCTTGAGGTACTTATCGGCGAGTGAATCAATCATATCGTTTACAAACCACTCATCTACAGCTACTCTATCGTTAAACATTCTATTTGAGCTACAAGTCTCATCTGCTACGATAATCGCATCTGAATCTTCGATGATAAGAGGAACTTTATAGTTTGGAAATATCGGCGGCGAGCCTGTATAGACGATTCTTGGACTTACTTTGCCAGCTACATGCACTGCGTTTTGAACCCTTTGTTCAAGCTCTGATACAAGCTTCTCGCAGGCTGCTATCCAATTATCTATTTTGTCAAAGAAAAAGGCGTTGGTTACCAAAAACATATCATTTCCCAAAATTGGAACGGCTCTATTTTTTCTAAATTCTGAGAGTTTATGGTAGAGTGATTGTGCATATCCTATTTTTGATATGGCAGCTTTGAGATTTTTTCTGCTCAGTTTTTTGCCCATTTTGGAAGACAAATCTGCACTAAACTCTCGGATACTTCTTCTAAAATACTCTCTACTTATTTCGCTCTCTTTGGTTCTTGGAAACGCAACATCGACAACTTCATAGCCAAAACTCTCTATGATACTTCCTGCTTTTGTCTTTTGGTCACAGGTGGTTGGAGAGTAGATCATATCCGGTTTATCGATGACATTTTTTGAAGCCAGATGTCCGACACTCGCCTTTACCAGCGGGCAGGCTTTTTGTGGCAAAAGGTCACTTCCTATCTCATCATCGGCATAAAAACCGTTGCAAAGGCGTATTGGCACACCATCTAAAGCATAGATTATCTCTGAGGGAATCTGAATACACATCGTCCCTACTTTGACTTTATCACAATGCAGAGCCTTTTGATTGCAATAGACTTCTTCAAAGAGATTATAAAAATACTCCATTGCGTTTGGTGGTGTTTTAAAGCCTTCTCTGAGGGTGTTTAAAACCTTTATCGCCTCCATCGCTTTGTGTCTGTTTTGTCTCTCGTTTGGTGTTTCGATTGTATGATTTGTGAGGCTACTCATCAAATGCTCCTTTTGGTTTTTCCATGCCCATTCTTTTCTCAAATCCCTCTTTGGTAGAGCTAAATGCCTTGAAGTTTAAAATATCAAAATGCAGTACATCATCTTCAGGACACGCCGCTACACATTTGAGACATAAGATACAGTCGTCTCTGAGTATATTTGTACTTGTGACATCATCAGCGATATCTTTTATCTGCATATCACAAACGCTGTAGCAGTCGCCACATTTTGTACATTTACTCCCATCTTTTCTCAGTTGCACAATTGCAAACTTTGAAAATATAAAGTGCAAGGCACTCATGGGACAGAAGAAACAAAAAAATCTTTTTTTGACAAAGCTTCCGACTAAAAAAAGAGCCGAAAAGATCATCCCAAGAGCCGTGAGTACTATGGCTGTAGTTGTTGAGAAATCTATCACCCATTGGGAGAAATCACCGCTAAACATAGGACTTATCATGCGAGCAGGACATATTTTGCAAAACGCAGCCGACCAATCATTGCCAATAGCCCCTACTCCGATTAAGAGAGGAACTAAAATCACTATTGCTAAAAGAATATATTTAATCTTTGAGAGTTTTTCAAACTGATTTTGCGTATATGTAGAGTATCTGATGCCAAGAGTTTTTCGCAGCCCCGTGAGCCAATCTTGAAATGTTCCGATTGGACAGGCATAGCCGCACCAGGCTTTATTGAGAAATATAAACCAAAATACAAATGTTAAAAGTCCAATCAAAACGCCAATACCTGCACCACCAAGTAAAATTTGCGCAGGCATTGCGAGCTGATGTTGCAAAGGCAGAAGATAA
The DNA here is from genome assembly GCA_028687935.1 of Sulfurimonas sp. Classification (GTDB taxonomy): domain Bacteria; phylum Campylobacterota; class Campylobacteria; order Campylobacterales; family Sulfurimonadaceae; genus Sulfurimonas. The sequence continues at coordinate 269,871 of JAQTZE010000002.1, read as the reverse complement.
CATGTGCCAGCACTCTGTGTATTGTATGGACAGGTAAACATAGGAAGTTTAGAGCCAAAATCTATAGCAAAATATCCCCCATAGACAAAGAGGATAAAGGTTGTCAACTGTATCCAAAACCTCACTTTTAGAAGGTTGATATTGTTGATGAAGTTTTGTATTTTACGCTTCATGGGAGAGCTCACGAAATGGTTTTGTTCTATTTTTTCTAAATCTGTAGATAACAAAGCCCGAGATAAGCAGTGTCAAAGTCAGCAAGATAAGTCCGTATTCATAGGATTCATACGCATCTTTATTGAGAGAAAAAGATAGTGGATACGTTAGGATATATTTAGCGCCATCTTCTTGCTCATGTGTCAAAGTGAGGAGCAACTCATCTTTATATCGTTTATCAAACGCAGACCAAGGAGGAAAATAATCTTTGATGAGCGTAAATTTTGCAAGACCTGCATCATCTGTTTTGATAGTTTTACTCCATCCACTACTCATCTGGATTTTTATCTCTGCGTTTGCGAGTGGTTTTGCGTCAAAGAGTGCTTGAAAGACAATTTCATCACCCATAAGATTTCGATAGAAGAAACTATTTTCATTATCACTTTTTATCTTTATCAGATCTATTTTGATCTTCTCTGTATGAAGCGTTTTTTTGATCTCTTCTTTATATTTGCCTTCGATTCCATGACTAGCGTTGAGATACTCTAATTTTGCGACTTTATAGAGGAGTGTGCCATTTATCAGCGTCTCATTTTTTGCAAAAAGATTATAGTATCCATTTGCTGGAACCTCGAAACTATAGCTCGTAGCACCTCTTGAGTTTTGCACTTTTGTCTCTTTGAGATTGTGCTGCGTTTCATAATAAAAAGTTTCGATATCCATCGCAGGTATGAGCTTTTTATCTTGTAAATCATCGCCATAAACAAGCCATGATTTTTTTGTAGGCACTGCTCGTTTCTCTCCTGAGCCATGCGAGTGCATACCATGAGCAGAACCTTTATCTTTTTGATTTGGATCACTCAGCGTAAAGTAAAAAGGGGTGTTAGCCTCTAATTGTGTGACTTTTTTTTTATGATCACTTGCTTGCGTTTCGTTTGAAAAATCTTTGAGTGCTATTGCCATTGCTTGCTCAAAGTCCATTATTTCACCACCGTATTTTTGTGCGAAACTTTGTGCATCCTCTTTTTTTGCAAACGCATATTTACTTGTCTCACTCATTGTAGGAGTTTTGTTGCTTCCCACTACATAAAACGCAGCCTTGACATCTATAAACTGCAAGCTCGTAACATCGACGACTTTTATATCAGTGAGGGGCAGTTTATTTATCTTTAAATCTTCACTCAAACAGTGAAGAGAACAATATTGTTTTACGACATTATCCACAGTAGCCGTATGATTTGTTTTATAAAATTTTGGCAGGTTCATACCGCAAACTGCACCACTGAGCTTATCTTTGCCACTTTGAAGCAAGATAGCATCTTTGAGCGGAACACTCTGAAACATCTCTTTTGCCCCATGGCTTCCATGCCCACCCTGCTTTGCGCCATAGGTTTTAAAAACGTAGCCAGAGTATAGATTGACTCCGATAAAGAAAAGAACTAAAAATGAAGCAAAAAAGTAGCCGAATATTTTTCTAATTTTTGTCGCTTCTATGAGTTTGAGTCGTTTATAGATCAATATCAAAGCCCAAACGACACCTATCCATTTTAACAGTCCAAAATAATGCAGCCAAGAATCACCTCGTTGCGCCAGAGGAGCAACCTCGATGACAAATCCAAAAGCCTGAGCAAAGCCCTCAGCTATTGTTTTGGAATCTTTTGTGAACAAACTCTCCAAAGTATGCCCAAGTGAGCCCAATATAAACAAAGGTGCATAGCCATAACCAAGTGTCGAAAATGTGCTTGAATACTCTTTTTTTAACACTTTTGAAGCTAAAAATAGTCCTAAGACAGAGAAAAAGATAGTCAATATCAAGGCATACACAAAGGCAAAACCACCAGCGTATGGCTCCATACCAAAAGAAACGGCAGTAGTGTTCCAGATCATGTTCTCAGCGATATTTGTTCTGTTGAGACCATGGGCAAAACTCATAGAAATCGGGATAGAACCAAGGATAAATATATAGGTCCATATCTCTGCGTTGAGTGTTTTAAACTTGCTAAAGAGTTGTTGCGATGGTTTGGTGAGAGTGAACTTTACAGCCTCACAGCTCACAGCACAATCCATACACAAAGTACAATCATCTGCTTGGTTTTTCGTTACAAAACTAAAAGGTTTGAGGTTGTAAGAACACGCCGTTGCACACTCAAAAGTACGACAATCTTTACACTCATCTGTATAAGTTTCGAGTTTTGTAAAGGCAAGCTTGTCATAAGCACGTGTGAGCGTTCCAATAGGACAGATAAATTTACAGTAGCTCATATCTTTGTAGATGTAATAGATCACAAACGCAAGGAGTGTCATCCCAGAGAACATCGCTGCCGTAGTAAGCGGAGATTTCCAAAATGATGGGAAAGTGTAATAGATTCCCCACCATCCAATCACAAGCAAAGTTATCCCAATATAGCGATTTTGCATCCATTTTGGCATCGCTTTTTTCAGACCAAATCTTGTGATATATTTTCCTAAAAATCCGTGAGGGCATATACCACAAAAGATACGTCCAAAACTAGGAAGCGTTGCCACCATAAACAGAGCCCAAAATATCCCCCAAAAAAGCGCGCCTGTAAAGAGATTTTCTTTACCAGGATGTGCAAATCCAAAATAGAGTGCGTAGAAAAAAAGTGCCGCGACTACGACTCTTAGAGCCATAAGAAACTTTTTGTTTTTGAAGAAGAAGTTTAAAAGAGCTTTGTTAAAAATATCATTTTTATCTCTTTTTATAAATGAAACCATTGTTGACCTTTAAAGTGTGATATGAGTGTTCATGAGTAAAATACCAAGCGTAACTAAAAGAAGTGCCGCTCCTATTTCGATCAGTTTTGTATAAGATTTGAACTCAATCAATAATCCTCGAAAGATATTTGAGAGAAAAAATCCATAAAATAAAAATGGGACGAAAACTGCACCAAGTCCAAAAGATATTCCCATCCCTATTGCGTTTGAAAAAGAAGCACTATTTGCGCTGAGAGTAATAAGTGTCAAAACAGGAGCACATGGATTGATAGAAACCAGTGCACCTATACCAAATAATCCAAAGGCGCTGGTGCTAGGGTTATTTGGTATAGATGTTTGCGAAGAGCAGCTTTTTTGACTTTTTTTCAAGATTCTATAGAGCATAAAAACGCCCATTAACAATGTAAAAGTTCCCAAAATCAGCTGGAAAAATCCATTATCATTGAGTATTGCTTTTACTAGACCAGCACTACTCAAAGCTATAACAGAGATCATGGTATAAGAAAAAATTCTTCCCAAGCTAAAAGGAAGCACTATGTTTATAGACTGCTTGAGCGTGTTGGAACTGTTGACAAGCAAAGGGCTCAAAAACGGCATACATGAAAACATGCACGCCGTAGCTCCATAAGAGAGCCCTACGATAAAGAGTGAAAAAAAAGTTATGCTGTTCACTTAACTATTCTTAAAATCTATATCTAAGTCCTGCATAATAAGAAGTCGGTGCAGCAACTCTAATCGTTGCATCATCTTCCATAGTTGCAAGAGCTGATGAGTTAATATTGACAAATTCATAATAGTTTCTATTGAGCACATTATCAATTTTTGCAAATATCTCCAGTGATTCGTTGTATCTATATTCGGCTCTTAGATTGACTACTTCGTAGCCACTCTCTTTGTGAGCATTGACTTCATCCGCATAGTAATCACTTTTTACGATGAGTTCAGGAGTGAGTGTCAACTTTTGTATAGGTCTATAATCTACTCTGAGATTGAGAGTATGTTTTGAAGTTCTTGGAACTTGGTTGCCTGATAAATCAACTCTTTGATATGTAGCAGTAAGTGGACGGTAAGGTCCATCTGGGTCTACTGTCATCTGCTGAGAAAGACTATAGCTTGTAAACTTAGCATCAAGATATGTATAGGCTAAATCAAAAGAGACCATCTCATCTTTTTTACTTCCAACTGCCAACTCAAAACCTCGACTTCTCATATCGCCTACATTGTCATAGTTACTCTCATCTGGATCATCTGATGTTATATAACTCCCTGCGATTACTCCAATATAGTTTTGTCTATCAAGCTGAAAAACAGATGCATTGTATGTGAGATCTTCATATTTTCCTCGAAGACCTAACTCATAGTTATACGTCGTCTCTATATCCATCTCAGCTGGAATATCCAAAGTTGGATCTACTTTTAATGCCTCTGCGTTTCTACTTATCTGCGTGACAGTTGGTGTTCTAAAACCAGTAGACACACTTGCATAGAGTGCACTACTCGGTGTAAGAGTGTAGTTAACTCCAGCTCTATAAGAACCTACATCATAAGACGGAGTAACATCTTTTGTCGTGTCAGTATTGTCCACATATTTATGTTTGATATTGTCATATCTCACGTTAAACGTCGTTGTGAGATTATCTGTTGCTCTAAAAATAAGTTCTGTATAAAGCGCATTAATAAGCTCATCAGTTGCGTAATCTGAGAGTAAATCACCATCTGCGCCACCTCTCGGTGCCACTCCATCTGCCGTATCATGTGACAACTCATCTGTTTTATTACTTTGAATATCAAATCCAGCCATCATTGCAAAAGCATCAAAAGATGTTCTATACTCACCTTTGGCACCATTTTGATCCCATATTTCATTTTTAGTAGTGACACCTCTTGCCGATTCATATTTTTTGTCATCTTTATATTTATGCATAGTAAACATAAGATTAGAATCTTCATCGATGTCATTTGAATAGGTCACAAATCCTTTTGTCAAAGAGGTATCATAATAAGCACTATAGGATTGTTCATTTTCACTTGTAGGATCTTCTTTTGCAGCTATTGTGCCACTTACGCTGTTCCCATCTCCTGTTCTTCTTTCAGTGCGGTCAAGACCAAAAGTTATATCGCTTGATTCGTTGATGTAATAGGTATATTTTCCGTTGAGAGATTTGACAAGTACATACGCATCATCCCAATATCCATCAGAAGAGCGATAGCTCCCTTGTACTTGAAGTGCAGAGTTTTCAAAACTTTGATTTGTCGATGCTGAAAATCTTTTAGAGTTAAAACTTCCTATCTCTCCTTCAACTTTTGAAGCACTTTTGCCTTTTGGCTTTTTTGTAGTGATGATTACAGCACCCGCGATAGCGTCATTTCCATAAAGATAAGAAGCGCCACCTTTGATCACTTTGATCGATTCTATATTGTCAAGGTCAACATTGATCTTTCCAGATGTCTCTTGAACAGGTACCCCATCAATAATAATAGCAACACCAGGTTTTTCACCCATATACATCTGCTCATCGATACCTCTGATATGTATTTTTGCGGCATCAGTACCTACATTTGAAACATTTACACCAGGAATACCATTTAAAAGATCTGCAATAGTTTTTGGATTGATTTTTTCAACTTCTTCACCCGTAATGAGAGCCGTACTTGAGACCTCTGTTTTTTGCGTGTCGACTTTTCCATCAATCGTTGATGATTCAACTTGAACCGTTCCCAAATCCGACGCAGATACATTCAGAGCTATCGCACAGATAGCTGAAATACAAATCTTTTTATTCATATCAATCCCTTTGTTTATTTATTCATTGTAAGAAAGTGGGAAGTATATAAACAGAGCGTTAATTTTGTGTTAAGTATAAGAATAGTGATTAGTTTATTAGATTAAGATTACTTATATATTGCGCAATGAGACTATTATATCATCGCGAGTAAAACGCGACGATCTAGCTTGCAGAAGTATTTTAGGCTTACTTTTTAAACCCCTCAATACTCTTATGAATCACCTTCGCACTGGGTACGACACCTGAAGAGAGTTCCAAATGAACGTCTTGATCATCAAAGAATATATCCGCGCCGAAAGCTTCAAGTATCTCGTATTTTTCACTTCCTCCTAGAAAAAATGCTTCATCAATGCGGACACCCCAGACATTGAGTGTTTTGATGACTCGCTCATGTGTCGGTGCGCTTCGGGCGGTAACAAGTGCTGTTCTGATAGGAGATTGTTTATCTTTGAACTTATCTTGTATCGCAGATATTGTCAAAAGAAGTTTTGCGAAGGGACCTTTTTCTAACGGGTTGTCACGGTTTTCTTTTTCATGTTCTATAAACGCAGCAAGACCGTGTTCTTTATAGATAAGTTCTGACTCTTCTGAGAAGAGAACCGCATCCCCATCAAACGCGATACGCACCTGATCGCCGAGTGAGTTATGCACCGCTTGACCTGAAGGAAGTATTTTGGCGGCGGCAACTCCGCTCTCAAGTGCATTGATGACATCTTCATCATTGGCAGAGAGAAAGAGATCTACTTTAAAAGCCTTGAGATACAGAGAGATATCTTTGCCGCTTGTCCAGCCTGAGCGGAGTATCTCTAAGTCATATTTATTGATTGCGTTTGTGATACGCAGGCTTGTCGCTGCATTGTTTTTTGAGAGGATTATGACCTCTACTTGTCTATCCTCATCTGTAAAATATTTATTAATCTTGAGCAGATTTTCTACAAGTCTGAAACCTGTACCTTTGTCAAGATGGTTGTTTTCGTTTTCAAGTTGATACTTGTAATATTCATCCAGACCTTTGTCTTCAAAGACTTTATTCTCAGCTTCAAGATCAAAGAGTGCGCGCGAAGAGACGGCTACTACGAGTTTGTTGTTTAAGTCATATCCCATCGCTATCTCCACTGATCTGCTTCATCCACTTTGCTATCATCACCAACTCATCTCTGTCGATGCTGTGGTCTTTTTCATAACTCTCAAAGGCTATATCAAAGCCTGCGTTTTGGAGATATTCGACCTGCGTTTTAGAGCTCTCAAACGGCAAAACATTGTCATGAGTACCGTGTGTACAGAGCCAGTTTGAGGATTTTACTGCTTCATGCATCTCTTCAAAAAGTTTCTTCTCATCATAGATGTAGCCACTCACAGCGATATAGCCTGCAAGCACTTTTTCATATCGCGCCCCAAACTCAAAAGTCAAAAGCGAACCCTGAGAAAATCCAAATAAAAAGCTCTCATCAGCATTAAACTGCTCAGCAAAAAGTGTATCAAGCACCTCTTTGAGCAGTTTGCTCGAATACTCTATGCCAGGAAGTTGATCTGGAGGCAGCGGATACCATGAGTAGCCTGTGTAGTACTCAAAAGGAGCGTCCAACAAAATATAGTTCATTGTATCCATGTCGATAAAAGAAGGAAGCATGGTAAAACCCTCAGAAGAGTCTTCCCGTCCATGAAGAATAATCATCAACTTTTTTGATGGGATTTTTGAGGGTATAAAGATATTTTCAAGTGCTAAATTTTTCATGCTGTATTGTACTGAAAATAGGCTCTTGTTTGCAAAGAAAAAGAGCGCACAAGCGACTCTTTAGAGCGTAAACTTCTCCCGAAATGCCTTAGCTCCGTCTTTGCTGGATTCTATATCGTCTGAGCAGTTTTTAAACGAAAAACGCAGCTTGCTTTGTTCTATCGTCTCTATCTCTTTGATCTCGTTGATGTTGATGAGATAAGAGCGGTGGATTTTTATAAAATTGTGTCCGTTCAGTTTTTGCTCCAAGTCGGATATCTTTTGTGCAAGGTAAGAGAAGCCTTTTGCCGTGCGCAGCATCACTTCAGAGAGGTCGGCTTTGACATAAAATATCTCTTCGGGTTTGAGTAAGAGATAGTTATCCCCGTTTTTACTCAGTATGCGCAAATCGCTCTCTTGCTGCGTTTGTGCAGGCCTTACTCTTTGCATCAAACTCTTGAGCTGATCGATACTGTAGGGCTTGACAAGATAGCCGAGCGCTCCTATATCAAAGGCTTTGAGAGCATGTTCTTCGTAGGCCGTTTGAAAAATTATCTGAATACGCTCATCAATACAGCGCAGCTCATAGCCAAGCTCAAGTCCGCTTATCTTTGGCATATTGATATCCAAAAACGCAAGGTCAAACTTTGAAACTTGCATCGCTTCAAGCGCTTCATCTGCGTTTGTCACCTCGGTAATCTCACTGTAGCCCAAAGTGGTGAGCATTCTGAGCAGTCTCGCTCTTGCGAGCTCCTCATCATCTACGATTATTATTTTCACAACACGCTCCTATATGGATATAAAAAGATGGTTTATTTTTGGATTGTATCTCTACGTAACCCTTGCAAAGAAGTTTAAGCCTTTGATCAAGATTACTCAGCCCTACACCGAATTTCGTACTTTGTATCGCTTCACCATCATTAGAGACGATGATGCCCTCTTCTTTGAAGTTTATAGAGATATTGAGACTCTCACCGCCACCGCAGAAGCCGTGCTTGATTGCGTTTTCTACGAGCAACTGGATGGAAAATTTCGGAACATGCCAGAGAGGAATATTCTCTTCTATATGAAGTTTGATTTTTCCAGAAAAACGAATATTTTCAAGCTCGATATAATCTTTGACATTTTTTATCTCATCACTCAGAGTAAGAAGCGGCTGTTCATTCATGGTGTTGCGTAAAAACGCAGAGACTTTAAGGATTGCCATCTCCGCTTTATCGGGGTTGTGATGGATGAGTTCTGCGATGGAGTTGAGAGCATTGAAGAGAAAATGCGGGTTAAGTTGGCGCTCAAGCGAACCCAAACGCGACTTAACATACTCATGATCGATGACTTCTTTTTCGTTTCGCATCTTGACAAATCTATAGAGTAAAGCGCCGACAATATAAGTCAAAAGCCCTATCGCAGAGGCTACTTCAAACCTTAAAGTCTCAAACGCAACTATCGTCTCAAGTGCAAAAAAATCCGCTGTGATAGTTCCTAAATATGTTCCCAAAAAGCCCGAAGCAAAAGAGAAAAATATCGCCAAAGGCAACCAAAAAACTTCACGGACTTTTGGCAAAATATTTTTATTTAAAGTGGTGATAAAAATCAGTGAAAAGAGTGTGATAGTAAAACCAAGCAAAAGCCCAAAGAGTGCACCATCGAGCAAAGTATTTCCAAGAAGTGAATAACCAAGAGCTCCAAGCGACATCCCAAAAACTACACCTACAAGCAAGATATAGAGCCAATCTTGCATTTTGATGTGCAAAGCGATGTTATGCATCTAAAAGTCTCTCAAGATTTTTCACACCAAGCATCACTCCAGGCCAGCCTTGTGCTGCATAGACACTATCGCCAACACTGTAGAGACCTTTGATCGGTGTATCGTTTGATGGCAAAAATGGAAGAAAGTTTTTCATAGTGATTGCGTTTCCTCCAAGTTGGCTTCTGTTGATATAGCGTTGAAATGTTTTTGGTGTAGCTGAAAAACAGCTCACTACACTCTCTTTTTCGATTTTAAGTATAGCTGTTATTGTATTAAAAATAATACTCTCAAGCTCTTTTTTTTGACTTTTATAACTTTGTTTATCTTCCCAAAAACGGCTGTCTGTATGGATAGAAGCAGTGATACTATAGTGCCCTTGTGGAGCTATTTTTGTGTCATTTTTATCAGAAAATGAGACAAACACTGCGTTTGAGAGGGTATATTTTATCTGCTCATTTTGTATAAGCTGATAGTGATGGAAAAAATCTTCGTCACTCTTTATCGTCATATAGAGCATAAAAGAGCTCTGGTGATTATTGAGTTTTTCATACTTTTTATAGTAGTTTTTTACCTCATCATCTACAAAAAGCTTTGCACTCTCATAAACCGTAGAATTTAAGATGACATTTTTTGCTTCAAACGCGCCCTGCTTCGTATGCAGGCGATAAAAGGAGTCATGTTTTTCAATAGAGAGTATCTCTGCATTTCTATGAACTTCATTGATATTATTTACTATCATATCAAATAAGGCACTAAAACCGCCCTTCACATAGTAAGTATCATGAAAAGTATATCCAAGTGAAATTGCCGCGGTGAAGAAATTTATCTCTTTGAGTCCAGCCTGAGAGACGATGAGTATTTGAGACTCCATAAACTGAAGATACTCCTCACTTATCTCTCCAAAGAACTTCTCTATAAACGCAACTGCACTCACACGAAGATACTTTTGAAACTTCATAAAAAGGGGCAAAAATGAGACGAGTGATTTGAGCTTGGCAAACATCGAAGCGTTAGAGTAGTAGTGCCCGTTCATTGTATAAAACGCAGCATCTATTTCATGGACAAGTTGCCAAAATTCACGATTTTTTTCATGCGGATAGTTTGCATCAAGATGTCTAAAAAAATTCTCAAAATCAGCAAAACGCGGCGTGACTTTATCATTTTGCATGACGACAATAGCAGGGTCTGTTTTTATCAACTCAGGTTTGAGTCTGAGTGTCTCAAAAACATCTTTGACAATACCGTTTTGCTCATAGCCTGCGAGGGTTGTCGCTCCCGTGTTATAGATATGACCTTTGTGCGAAAAGGAAGAGCTGCATCCACCAAGATAGGACTCTTTTTCAAACAAGGCGACATCAAAACCTTTGGCGCTTAGAAGTGCTGCGATAGAACTTCCCCCTATTCCCGAACCAACTACTGCAAAATCTTTCATTTATGCACGCGCCGCTTTCATGTTTTCGTAGATGTTTGTGATACATTTGACAAATTCAGGATGGTTGTTGGGTGCTTTTGCAACTCTATAAACTTCAAAACCCATCGCTTCTGCCTTTTCTCTGTATTCTATCTCTAGTTCAAACTCTGTCTCTGAGTTATCTATCGTAAACGCAATAGGGAAGATGATAACTTTTTTCTTCTTAAGTGATGCCAGTTTATCCTCAAGATAAGGACGTATCCACTCAAGCGGTCCCAAACGCGACTGATAGGCAAGATGCGTTTGAGCAAAGTGTACTCCTGCGTTTTGGAGTGCTTTTCTGGCTGCATAGACATTTTGGCGTATATGCTTTTGATAGCTGTCACCCTTTGCGATGATGTTTTTTGGTAGACCGTGCGCGGAAAATATAAGTTCGTACTCAGAAGGATCTTCACCATTTAGACTCTCTTTTATTCTCTCTACTATTGCGTTTATATAGTAACTGTCCTTATAGTAGGCATCTACAGTTTTGACTCTTGCTTTGATACGCTGTTTGTCCATCGTAGCATAGAAATCATCATAGCTTGAGAGTGTCGTCGTAGAAGAGTAATGCGGATACATTGGAATAGCATAAAACTCATCTACATCATGCAACTCTTTGAGCACATCACTCGCATACGGAGGTGTATAACGCATCACCATGTGGATAGAGGCATCTTTGATACTGTGTTGCAAACTATTGACTAACTCTTGTGTATATCCGACCAAAGGAGATTTCCCACCGAGATGTGCATAGTTCTCTTTTGCTTCATCCTTGCGTTTATAGGTGATGAACTTTGCTATCATCGAACGGATAAGTTTGGGTGCGCCTATGATTCTTTTGTCATTGAACATATTGTTTAAAAACACTTCGACCTCATCCAAATTATTTGGTCCTCCCATGTTCATAAGTAAGATAGCGCGTTTCATAAGCAGCTCCATTTTTTATTTTATTGTATAAAAATGGGGCTGCGTTTCGTAGAGCTTATTTGTCGGTTAATTCACAAAACGCACTTATCTTTGTAAACATCTCTTAGGGAAGAAGTCTCTTCAGCTCTTTTGTCAGATCAGCACTATATTGTTGCAAAGTTGCTATCTCATTTTTCTCTGCGACAAGAGTACTCTTTTTATATTTCGCAACAATTTTCTCAGCTTCATCATGCATGTGACGGTGTAATGCCTCTACTTTTTCAAAAACTGGATGATTTGTATAGCGTTTATATCCGATTTTTTGGATCCATAGACCAAGACGACACTTGTGATGATCAAGTTCTGGGGGAGATAGACGCTGCTTATTCAAATAATCGATAATATTTCTCATCCATGCTTTATGCTCTACTATCGCATACAAAAGAGCTTTATTATCACGATCGAGTACCTGAACATCTTTCCATCTCTCATCAACCTTCCACTCTTTCATCCATTTTACAAAAGACTCTGCAGGCATAGGACGTGCTATGACGTAGCCTTGAGCAATTTCACATCCTAGACGAAGTAGCATCTCACCGTGTTCAATACTCTCCACTCCCTCAGCGATAATATCACGTCCAAATGCTGCTGCCAAACTTATAATGCCCTCCAAGATAGCAAGATCATCCGGATCATCAAGCATATCGCGTACAAAACTCTGATCTATTTTGAGCTCTTGTGCGGGGAGTTTTCTCAAGTATGTCAAAGAAGAATAACCTGTTCCAAAATCATCCAGAGAAAAGAGAATACCTATCTGCTCACACTCTTTTATGATAGTAGTGACATGTGACATATCTTCCAAAGCACTTGTCTCAAGTACTTCCAAGGAGAGATCTTTATTCTCTACTAAAGGGTAGAGGCTTAAAATATGTTTCAACTCTTTAATAAAATTCTTTTCTTGAAGATGGATACCATCAATATTGACACTTACATGTAGATGCACCCCTCTCTCCTTGCATCTTTGCATCTGTTTTATAGCATGCTTTAAAACCCATTTTCCAAGTTTTACAGAGAGTTTATCTCCTGCAATAATAGGTAAAAACGCAGCAGGAGGCAGTAGACCTTGTGTTGGATGTTGCCAACGTATCAGCGCTTCTACACCGAGAATCTCTCCACTTCTCATATTGACTTTTGGCTGATAGTATAAAACAAATTGCCCTTGATCTATAGCTTTATCAATCTCTTCAAGACTTTCATGATGCGTTCTCATAGTATTATCATTGAGTCTATCAAAGATATAGTGACGATTTTTTCCAAGGAGTTTTGCCTGATACATTGCATGATCGGCCTGACGCAAAAGCTGATCTGCATCTATCGTATCTTCTTGGGTAAACATAGCCACACCAAGACTTGCAGTTACCTGCATTCCAATCCCATCTACAACTACTTCCTGCGCACTTTCATGTAAAAGCCGCTCGAGCATCGGGAGAGTATCGTTTGGGCTTTTCATATCAAGCAAAACAACTACAAACTCATCTCCACCAAGACGTGCAATAGTATCACCATCACGGAGTGTCTGTTTCATACGTTTGGCTAGTTCACTGAGGAGTTTATCACCATTCTCATGTCCATGCATATCATTGATGGCTTTAAAGCCGTCCAAGTCAAGATAGACTACAGCCAAAGATGATTTGTGTCTATTTACCTGTGCCATCGCCTGATGGAGACGATCTGCAAGTAAAATACGGTTTGGAAGTCCTGTAAGTGTATCATAGTGCGCAATATACTCAAGATGGTTCTGTTGTTTTTGTTGCTCTGTGATATCCATGGCCAGTCCGATGATTCCTACATCTCCATGCGCATCCGTCACTTTTACTTTTGTCACCTCAAGTAAATGATTCTTACCATCTACAAAAGGGAGCGTTTGCATCGTACTATATGCTCCAAGTGCAACTACAAGAGCCTCTTGATCAGAGTGTATACAATTGCTAGAGACATCACATGGAAGCATGTCGGTATAATGCTTTGCATCAAGAAACTGCGCTTCACTAACACCTGTCACATCACAAAATGTTTTATTGACAAACTTTATCTTTCCCTCAGATGTAGTCATCCAAATTCCCATCGGTGCATTATCCAAGATCGCCTGAAGCATGATTTTTTCACTTTTTAGCTCTTCGTCTTTGCGTTTACGTCCATCCACATTTGCGAGCAATATACCAAAGAGTTTGAGTAGTTCTATCTCACCTTTTGCAAAGCTGCGCTTTTGCTTCACTGCATCAAATCCCACAAAGCCATAACACTCTGCGCCACGTATGAGAGGAATGCTCACCAAACTTTGTATCTCTTGAGAAGAGAGCAACTCTTGTAGTGCTCCGGGAGAAAGTTCACTTACATCTTCAATAAAAACATTTTCACCTCTGCTGTGTGTCTCATACCATTGAGGAATGTCAGAAAAAGAAAGATTTTGTAAGGTTTCTATTTGTGGTGCGATACTCTTCTCACACCATTCATAGGTATTGCTAGCTGTTTGCGTCGGAAAATCGTACTCAAAAATATACGCACGATCTGCCCCTACAAACAGAGCCATTCGCTCAAGCGCATCATCAATCGCCCCATCAATCTGTTCTAAAGAAATATTGATAAATAGAGCGGAGAGTTCAAAAAGAAGCTCACGATAGCCTTCATGATATTGCATCTTTTGTTCAAACAAAGTATGCATCTTCAACTCACGCATTAAATAGAGTGTATTGGCAGAGAGCGTACTATATGTTGCAAGGATAATATCAATGAGCAGACGATTTGAACCGCTCATCTTTTCCTCTGCTTCGATCTTAGATTCTGCAAGGCTCTTTCCATCTTGAAGGGCAAAGATGATAAAAGCCATATGACGATCGGTCTCTAAGATATGTGAAGCAAGCCAGCGCGCCAAAAAACTGAGTACTTCATCTTCAAGTTCGCTTAGAGGTCTTAAAGCCTGCTCTCCTCGCAAACGCAGCGCAGTATCAATAAAAGATTGATGTACCATGCGGTGCGCTTCATCCAGTGGATCATGCGGGAGATATTTGTTCCAGATATCTTCTTCGGTTTGAAAGTGATAGAGTGTATACTCTACTAGCTCATCAAAAACACGCTCAAGCTTCTCTTTGCTTGTACCATACGCCATTTGCGTTGCAAGCGCATTGAGTATTACGACCAGCTTCCGATGCTGGGTGTCTATAATCCCTATTCCTGTGTCAAAATGATCATCCCATGGAAAAATGTCTACCATTTGCATGACATATCCTTATAATTCAATCTGACACAATAATAACCAATAAATATAGAATAGTTTCTTATTGTGATTAATTCTTATATTTCATCATAAATTTGTATATTTTTTTATTAAACAAGTTATAATAGTTCAGAAAATATGATTTTTCTTAATAAATTTATTTTAACATAGAGACGAATGGAGTCAAAATGAACGTATCGCGATGCATCACAGCAAAAAGAATAGAGAGAGTATGAAGAGTTTATTTCAACAACATTATGATATTACAAACGAAGTCAAATTAACTATTGAACAACAAAAGGTCGTCTTTCCTGCCCAGTATGCAAAACTCTATCATGAAGCGGCTTCAATGCATAATGTTGAGCTCTCTCCAGATGAGTTACTTGCTTCTGAAATGCTTGATGAACGCATGGTACGACACATTATCACACTAGCTGAGTGTACTCAGCGTGCTGTTCAAGCGATAGAAACGCAGGACAAAACAGACTTAGAACGCGTACTGCTGCAAACGCAAGAGCTTCAAGAAGAGATACAAGAACTTCAAAAAATCATCTATGAAGACAACCTCACAAAAAGCTACAACCGAAAATGGTTTGATGATACTATTCTCACTCATGATAATATTACTTTGCGTGAGAACGGTACGATTGTTATGGTTGATCTCAACAAGTTTAAAGATATCAATGATACCTACGGTCATATTATCGGTGATAAAGTGCTCATCCATGTCGCACAAAAGCTCAAAGAAACTGGTGCAAGAGTCGTACGCTACGGTGGTGATGAGTTTATCCTCATCTTTGATGAAAAAATATCTCTCGCGCAGATAGAAGAGAAGATAGAGACTATACTTCACTACTTTGGAAAAATGCATTTTAAAGTAGAAGATCACAACTTTAAGACAAGTTTTGCCTACGGCTTAGCTGCGTTTAAGCATGGGACAGATGTTGCAAACATCATAGCTTCTGCAGATAAAGCAATGTATAAAAACAAAAAAAATAGACATTAATATTTCCTTACTGCATATAATATTTAGCTCTTATTTATGTAAATAACGCTTTAATAAATAAATTTATTGCATAGGCAAACAAGGGAAATATATGGGATTTTTTAGTAGTAACGAGAGAGAATTAGCGCAAATTGCAAAGCTTCAAGCTGAAAATAATAAGCTTCAAGATGAGAACGAATCTCTACATCGTCAGATAGCATTTCTTAAAGATCCTAAAAATCAGCCTGAAGATACAAAGAAAATTGCCATTGATAAGATGGTAGATATCTTGCTTAAGTCTTACAAAAGCGGTGTCGGATTTGTACAAGAGATTATGGAAGCCAATGTTGCTTCACTTGAAAAAGCGATGGAGCTTAACCTCTCTACAAGTGAGCGCATTGAGAATGTAAAAACAAAACGTGAAGAAGTCCTCAATAGTATAGATTCAATCGGACAAGAGACACAAAACCTCGAAAATGGTGCTGGAACACTCAACAATAGTGTAAGTTCTATCTCTCAAATCATCGAACTCATCAAAGATATCAGTGATCAAACAAACCTCTTGGCTCTAAACGCAGCTATCGAAGCAGCGCGTGCTGGTGAGCATGGACGCGGTTTTGCCGTTGTTGCAGATGAGGTTCGTAAACTTGCAGAGCGTACACAAAAAGCAACTCAAGAGGTAGAGATAAATATCAGTCAACTCAAGCAAAACTCTATAGAGATTTTGGAGATGACGCAGCACTTCAAGCAAAATTCAAGTGTTATTAGTGTGACTTTGGATGCATTTTTCCAAGAGCTTGAGTTTGTTATCAATAACTCAGAGCGAATCTCAAATGTCACACAGGGCGTTACAAACGAAATAGGTATAGGAAATGGTAAAGCAGACCATATTCTCTTTAAGCTCACAGGATACAATGCCTTTATTCATGGCAACACACCGAATCTTCAAAGTGAAAATGAGTGTCGTTTTGGAAGATGGTTCAGCGTAAACAGAGATGCTATCAAAAATGAAACGCAGACAATCAGCTCTCTCTCAAAACACCATGCAAATGTACATCAAGGGGTAAAAGAGGCTATCGAACTCTGGAATCAAGAGAAAAAATATTCTGAAGCAGTTGATCGCATGACAGATGTAGAAAATTCAAGTGAAGTTGCGTTTGAAGAGCTCTATGCAGCTTTTGTACGCAATAGAAAATCCTAATATAAGAAACGCAGGAGCTCCTGCGTTTACCCTACTAACTCCATTCTCTTTTTAAAAATCTCCACCGCTAACTTTGCAGCTTCTTTGTGATAGACCATCGGCTTTGGATAATCTTCTATATTCATAGAAAAAAGAGAGCTTTCATCATGCAAATATTTTGGCTCGATATTTTTAAGCTCTGGCATATAGCGCTTGATATACACACACTCTTTATCAAATTTTTTGCTTTGGAGATAAGGGTTAAAAACTCTAAAATAAGGCTGCGGATCAACCCCCGTTCCTGCACTCCATTGCCATGAAAGGATGTTACTCGCTTTGTCATAGTCCAAAAGATGCTTGGCAAAAAAAGCCTCACCCCATTGCCATGGCAACAATAAGTCTTTTGTAAAAAACGAAGCAACAATCATACGAACGCGGTTGTGCATATCTCCGCTTGAGAGAAGTTCTCTCACTCCTGCATCGACGATGGGTACACCTGTTTTTGCTTCACAAAATCTTTGATATTTCTCAACATCTTCGATACCGTTAAAACTATATTTATAATTTTTATTTTCTATATATGGAAGATGAAAAAGTAAATAGGCATAAAAATCACGAAAAATAAGTTGACGTACAAAAGCCTCACCCTGAGGATGTGAGCGTGTTTCACGTAGAAGTTGGCGCACGCCTATCACGCCAAAACGCAGCTCAGTGCTGAGATGGGACGTGGCATCTATATCTAAAAAATCTCTTTGTTCTTTGTAGCTTGATAGCTTTTCTTTGAGTGCTTCTATTTTTGTTTGAAGCGTTTGAAAGTTGAGTGAAACTGGCACAAAACCGAGGGACTCTATCCTAAACGCAAGTGCCTCAAAACGCAGCCCATCAAAAGAGAAAATACCTTTATACTCTTCATTCAAAAGTGTATGCGATGCCAAATGTATGGGCTTGAGATTTTTATTTTCTAATACTTTGAGCGCTTTTTTGTAAAAGGGAGTAAAAACATAATAAGGCGTGCCGTCATCTTTGAGTACTTCATCATGGCGAAAAATATAAGTATCCTGAAGATAACGACAATGCAGAATATGTGAGACTTCAAGGTCTCTATTTCTTGCATACGCATCATAATCCCCACTTGCGACGACTTCATCAAAACTATAAAGCGTATGAAGCTCTTTGATGATAGCCACGGGATCTCCATAGAGGATTTTTAAATCAAGTCCGAGTAAACGCAGCTCCTCTTTGAGCTTTGAGATAGAGTGAAATATATAGCTCACACGCTTATCATCTTTTTGGAGTTTTTCTAAGATATTGGTATCAAAAATAAAAATGGGCAAGAGCTCTCCTTCAAAAGAGAGAAGAGGATTATCCTCCGTGCGAAGATCTCTTCTAAACCATAAAAGTCGTCTCATTTGACGCATTTCACATCCGAGCGAAGGGCGAGCTCTTTTGGATAGGGAGAGAGAAAAGTTTGCTCTAGAAGATACGCTATCTCATACTTTTGCGCATAGAGTTTGAGTGTAGAAAGAGGCAAAATGAGCGGAATAATCTGCGCTGCATAATCATCAATCTGCTCATGCAACATCTCTTTTTCTTTTGCGTTTAAGTGACTTTTGACAAAACCGCTCATGTGTTCGAGGACATTACGTGTTTTGCCTTTGGAGCTTTTTTTTGCTATAGCAGTTTTGAATAAAAACTCATATTCGCTCAGTATCTCTGCAAAACTTTTATCTTCATGATTACCTACGATTTTGCCAAGTTGTCTGTAGAGATTTTCATCTTTGGATTGGAGCAAAAACTTATGCACACTATGAAACGCAACGAGTTCTTTCATCGTTGCGTTTACTTTAAACTTTTCAAAACGCTCATAGGCAAAGAGTTGCATAACAAAGTTCTCACGCAGCCATGCATCACAAAGTCTCCCCTCTTCTTCCATAGGTAAAAGTGGGAATTTCTCCCTACACATCGCAGCAAAAACACCATCACTTTTGGATTCTACAAAACCGTTATCTTGATAGAGTTTTGCACTCATCATACCGCAGCTTGGGGATTTTGACTTGAGGATGATACCGCAGAGTGAATGCAAGGCAATGGATTCGAGATCTGCTTTAGAAGCGGCTCTAAGTTTTTCGCTTAGATCTTCGCCTGTTTTGTTGGACTCTACTTTGATAGTATTGTCTTTATTACTTACAAGTCTCAGCGATGGTCTTGGATTGCCAAACGCCATATTTTCTGGACAAAAAGAGATATACTCTGCATATTTTGAGAGTGCATCCATCACAAATGCATCGCGTTTATGCCCCGCATCAAAACGAACTTTTTCTCCTAAGAGACATCCAGAGACTGCTATTTTCATCATTTTATCCTTCATCGCATCACGTTTAATGTTTTTTATTATAGGAAAATTTATTTTGATTTGATAGGGAAAAAATGTCAGTTTATAAAGATATAGAGAAACGCAGAGCCTAAAAGCTCCTAGTTTCTCGCTTTGAGTTGGTGAGATTTTATCTTGTTGATAAGCTGTGTAATATATCCTATCTTTTTATCTTCTTGCGCGAGTGCATCAATTGCGTGGAGATTGAAGCCTTCCATTTTTTTGTCGAGATAGTTTGTTGTGAGCTTGCCCTCGATAAAGTCGCCATCACGTACGATCTCTCTGTGCAGAGGAATATTTGTGATAATTCCATCGATATAAAACTCATCCAAAGCACGTCTTGCTTTACGCACTGCACCGTCCCAGTCAAGTGACCAGACGATAAGTTTGCCGACCATAGAGTCGTAGTTTGGCGGGATAACATAGCCTGCATACGCACTTGAATCAATACGCACACCAGGACCGCCAGGTGTCATGTAGTTTGTGATCTTGCCGATAGATGGCATAAAGTTATTCATCGGGTTCTCTGCGTTTATTCTAAACTCTATCGCATAACCTCGAAAGTTTACATCCTCTTGCATGATAGAGAGTTTTTCACCCTCAGCTATTTTTATCATCTCTTGGATGATATCGATGCCTGAGATGATCTCTGTGACAGGATGCTCAACCTGAACTCTTGTATTCATCTCGATGAAGTAGATATTATCCTCAGCATCGACCAAAAATTCAACTGTCCCAACACTCTCATAACCAAGTCTAAACATAGCCTTTGTCGCAACTCTAAAGAGCTCTTTACGTACAGGAGCGTTCAGTCTTGGTGATGGTGCGATCTCGATTACTTTTTGGTGGCGTCTTTGGATAGAGCAGTCACGCTCGCCTAGATGTATCACGTTTCCATATTTATCCGCTACTACTTGGACTTCGATATGTCTTGGATTTTCTACATATTTTTCGATAAAAACATCACCTTTACCGAAGTATTTTTTCGCTTCATTTGTAGCACTCTCAAACATCTCTTTGAACTCTTTGGCTTTACGTACGATACGCATACCACGTCCGCCACCGCCAAACGCAGCCTTAATGATAACAGGATAGCCAATATCCGAAGCGATTTTTTCGCCCTCTTTCATATCAAGTATCGCTTCATCTGTTCCTTCAAGCACAGGCACACCGATAGCTTTCATCGCAACTTTTGAAGCCATTTTATCTCCAAAGAGTGCGATGTGATCAGGTTTAGGACCAATAAAGATAAGACCATTTTTCTCACACGCAGTTGCGAACTCTTCGCTCTCTGATAAAAATCCATATCCAGGGTGTACAGCGTCACATTTTGACTTTAGCGCCAAAGCGATGATAGGATCAAAGTTCAGATACGCTTGCAGAGCATCGCCGAGTATCGGATAACACTCATCCGCTTTACGAACCCAGATACCCTCAACGTCTACCTCAGAAAAGATAGCAACACTCTCTATATCAAGCTCTTTACACGCACGTATAATTCTTAGAGCTATTTCGCCTCTGTTGGCAACAAGTATCTTATTTATCTTTTTTTTCATTGGAGAACCTCTGTGACCTCAAAATTTATTGACGAAATTTTAGAGTATTGCACAAAAATATTCTTCACATTTACTGCTTATAAAATTATCTATTTTTGCTAATTTACTACTCTTTTTTTGCTATATTTTTGCTACAATATTGCTATGAAAAAAGAGACACTCCATAAAAGAGTAGAGATATCCAACGATATTTTGTACTATATCTATACACATATTGATATCTCCATCAATCTTGATGAACTCAGCGAAACGCTGCATATAAGCAAATTTCATATGCACAGAATCTTCAAAGAGGTCTTTGGAAAAAACATCTATGAAACTATCAAACGCATACGCCTTCAAAAAGCAGCAAACCTTTTGCTGACAAACAAATACTCAACTATTACGGATGTGGCAAATCTTTGTGGTTATGCTTCACAGACCTCTTTTTTACGTACTTTCAAAGAGCGTTTTAGCATGACACCAAAAGAGTGGAAAAAAGGCGGCTATAAACTCTACTCTGACTCTATTTTGCAACAGTCCCAAAAGGCTGCAAGTTCAAGAGCAACCTTTGATCATCTCGAACCGACTATCGTCAAACGCGAAGAGATTAGTAGCTACTACATCAGACACCACGGCTATAATGCAAGCATAAAACAGACTTGGCAAAAGCTGCAAACATGGGTATTTAGCAACAATATTACTGCGTTTGAAGAGATAGCACTCTTTCACGACAACCCAACGATCACACCGCTGAGTGAATGCCAATATGTCGCATGTATCGCACTCAAAGAAGAGAAAATAATACAAACGCATAAGCTTCCAAAATTCAATATTGCTAGTGGTGTGTATGCAAGATTTGATTTTGAAGGTGAACAAGGAGATATCCTCAAGTTTATCCACTGGGTCTATCACGAATGGCTGCCACAAAGTGAGTATGAGACAAGTATCAAACCACCCTACGCTATTTACAAAAAAAATAATTATCTCAGCGAAGATGCTGCGTTTGATATGAGTTTTTATATTCCGATTCGCTACTAAGGAGTTTTAAAGAGATGCAAAATGAACTGATTTTTAACTATATATTTATCTATATCTTGTTTGAGTTATATGAGATTTATTGGCAAAATGCCAAGAGTGTTATGGGTATGCTTGCGAAGATGCACTACTACTATTCAAAGAGTATTTTTCTCTTTTTGGTGATGCAGCCTACTTTTTATTTTGCTGTAGGTTTTGCGATGCTCACGGACTTAAACGCAAGTGCTTTGGTCTTACTTTTTATCAAGACCGCAGATGTGGCTACAAAAATCCTTCTTATAGAAAAAGTTTTTGTAAAGAAGGAACTCACAACTGAGCTTATGAGAGCACTCCTTGAGCCTATTTATCCGCTTTTACCTTATATGGGAGTTCTTATTTATCCTACGCTTATCTTTATCGCTCTATACCAATAGTAGGCTCAGAGAAGTAATACCCTTGGCAATAATCAATGCCAAGTTCTTTGACAACTTCATAGACTGCTTTATTATGTACAAATTCAGCAATCACTTGAATCTCAAGTTTTTTAGCCATATATACAAGTGATTCTACAATTTTTCGATTTTTCTCGTTTG
Source organism: Sulfurimonas sp. (assembly GCA_028687935.1). Lineage (GTDB taxonomy): Bacteria > Campylobacterota > Campylobacteria > Campylobacterales > Sulfurimonadaceae > Sulfurimonas. The sequence continues at coordinate 247,421 of JAQTZE010000002.1, read as the reverse complement.
TATCAAGATCTTTGATAAAACTTCCATCTATTTTTATAAAATTTGCGTTGAGATCACTGAGTCTTGATATGTTTGAGCTCTCTACTCCAAAGTCATCAATCGCGATCACATAGCCATCAGCTGCGAGAGCACTAATCTGCTCTATAATATCTTTTGCACTCTCTCCAAGAGCAATATTTTCAAGAATCTCCAGTGTCACTTGCTGCGGTTTTATATTGTGTATTTGACACTTTTGTCTTAAAAAATTGATGAGATTTTTTTCTAAGAAATCATTTTTAGTGATGTTAATACTAAAATTTATATCTGTCCCTGAAAAATAGATAAAAGATTTTTGAATAATCTGTTTGGTGATAGCTGTGAGCAAACCTGTCAACTCTGCTGCTTGTAAAAACTCAGACGGTAACAAGATTCTATTCCCATCTTGTATACGCACCAAGACTTCATATTTGACTATTTCCTGCGTTTTTGTATCAACTATTGGCTGATAAAAAGGGATCAGTCCATCTTCTTCTATATATCTTTGCAAGGTTTCGATTTTATGTGCTATTTGTGTGTATGAGCTATATTCACTCATAGAAGCGTCAAACTCTACGATAAGATTTCTTCCCTTGCGTTTGGCTTCTACAAGTGCAATATTAGCCTTTGTGAAGGTATTAAAATTTGTATCTTCAGTAAACTTAGCAATACCAAAAGAGAAGTTAAGATGTGTACTAATACCGTTCGCATCAAGTGGCGTATTTTCAAAATAGGATTTTATTTGCTTCGCCAAATCATTTGACTGATTATGGACAGGCTTGTTTAAAATGATTACAAATTCATCCGCTCGAAGATGATACAAAGAGCCATTTGAAGGGAGATTACGTTGTAAATACAAAGCAGCTTCTTTGATAAAGATATCAACAAGTTCATTGCCGTACGTCGTATTGAAAATAGCAATATTGTCAATGTCGAGCATGATGACACTGTAGTTTTCAGAGTGTGTAAGATTCTCATTTAAAACACTCATACTTGGAAGATCTGTGAGATGGTTGTGTCTGGACTTAAAGTAGAGCTCTTCAGTCTTTGTAAGCGTCTCTTCTTGTTGCTGTCTAATCTTTTTGAGATAATAATTGATGATAAAAAAGAGTGTCCCTGTGATGCTAATTGCCAAAAGTAGTAAAATAATTACTAAGTTTTGTACAAAGGCTTCACCATCTTGGATTATAGCTGTCGTTTCAATAATCGCTTTGACGCTGTCACTTTGCGCGTAAGCTATATCTTGGACAAGTGCTTGAAAAGAGAAGAGGATGAAAAATATCAGGAGTGCAGTTGAGACGCCCATCAGAACAAGGACAAAACCTTTAAGGTATAAAGATATACGTTCTAGTGGCACTTTTATTTTAACTTCTTCACTCATCTATTTACTACTTTCTGCATAGCCTCTTTGAAGCTGCGCTTTTTTTGCTAAAATCTTGACACTGTCCGTGATATCATCGCCGGCGATATGATAGTGCTCATGCAATTTCAAAAGAGACTCTTCTATTTTGTTTGAAAGTGTAGCACTCAAGAGTTCTATCTCTTTTTTCATATCTTCAATCTGTTTTGTCTCGACATCTTTAAACTCATTTGCAATATGAGTAAGTTCTGATTGTGCTTTTACATAATCAGCTTTTATATTCTCAATATCGCGCATAAGCTCTTTGACTATCGAAACGATATCATAGAGACCTTCATTTTGTTCTTTTAACTCTTTCATCCTGCTCGAAGAGAGTACCATCTGTTGCATAATCATTTCACTTTGCTGACGTATTGCACCAAGTGTACTTTCACCTTCACTCAGAGATGTTTTGACACTCTGTGCATGAGATTTGAGTGTGATTATCTCGTTTTCAAAAGCTTTTGTGACGCCAGAGAGTTGTTGGAGTGTATGACGCGTGATAGCTTTTGCTATATCATCCGACAAGCCTTTCATACTCTGCATACTCTCTTGAAGGTTTTGCATCTCTACTGAGAGATCCTCTTTGGAACTTAGAGCATTTTCTATAATCTTTTTGAGCTGATTATAGTGATCTTGTTCGGAAATTCTGAGGATATCAATATGCTTATGGACAACACTATCAAGATCAGGCATCTGCACATCTGTGAAGTTTTCAAAAGTTTTTGTGACATCACTATGCCAACTCTCTAACGCATCAAATTTTTCTAAAAATTTCGCTTGATTGGTCTGAATCGCATCGAGGGCATGAATATCTTGTTTGAACTTTTCACGTATCTCTTTTTGCGCTTCTCTATCATCTGTCGCTGAGTGCATCATCCGTTCTTCAAGCTCTGCGATAAACTTTTTGAGCTGATCCATCTGAGTGATAAGCATAAAGATAAACTCATCCTGCGTTCTTGCGTTTTGAGAGCTCTGCGTTTGATGCAAAATATTCATCACGATATATAAAAGAAGTGCAACTAAAAGAGGGAAAAAAGACTCACGAAGTAAATAAATAACATCTTTGACATCAGGTTGGAGAATAAAGTGGATAACACTACTGATAGCACCTATAGCGATCATAAGCGGTGCATAATTTATCTTGTTTGGTTCTTTGAGTATAGAAACCTGTCGTAAAAAAAGTAAGGCCATAAACGCAAACGCAACGAGTAGATCAACATTAAACATCCAAAATTCCTCTATTGCTCTAATTTAACTTATTTTATCATACTTTTTTATAAAACTATATCCAAGATCTCTTTTGGCTCATGCACGAGGATATCATACTCACCATCAGGAGAAAATCCCCAGGTAGCAAACATAGAACCGATACCTGCACTTTGGGCACTAAGCATATCTTTGGAGTTGTCTCCTACCATCCATGCTTGATCTGTTTTTGCATCAAAATTGTAGTGAGAAAGAATGTGACGGAGCATCATAGGATCAGGTTTTGGCGCGCTCACACTATCAGCTCCTATGATGACATCAAACATCTCAGAGACACCCAAATGACCGAGCATTCTGTGTGCAAATTTTGTAGGAGCATTTGTAGCTACTGAGAGCTTTACATCTTTGTTCAGTAAGGCTTTAAGTATAGGAGCTATCCCCTCATACAGATAAGGATTTTGAATACACTGCGTTTCATAGTGAGCCTCAAACATATTGCGTGCCTTTGCTTCATAGAGTTCTCTGCCATAGAAAAGTTTTGGAAGATTTCGCACTTCCATGTTGATAGCATCGACGATAAACTTTTCACTCAAAGGCGCGAGCGAATAGTTGTGTTCTCTCACATAATTGACAGAGATGGTGATATCTTTTTGCGAATCTAAAAGCGTCCCGTCCATATCAAAGATGACTATTTTCATTGCATTTTCTCATATATTTCACATAAAGCGTCAACAAAGAGGTCACTGTCATTTGGACAACGGCAAACGCGGTATTCTTTAAAGCCCATCTCCTCAGCAATCTCACGATACTCCATATCAAGCTCATAATCCGTCTCAGAGTTATCCACCGTAAACGCCAAAGGAAAGATGATAACGCCTCTGTTTCGAACACTGCCTAATTTCTCTTCAAGTGAAGGTTTGAGCCATGCAAGCGGTCCTACTTTGGACTGGTATGCGAGATGCGTTTCATGAAAGTACATCCCAGCTTCATCGAGCATTGTATTGAGTATTGCCACATGCTTGTTGATGTGTCGCTCATACACATCACCTGCATCGATAATCTTTTGCGGTAAGCCGTGCGCTGAGAATATAAGGTCAAAATCCTCATACTTTGCATCCATCATGGCGTTTCTTATACTTTCTAATATTGCTTTGTTATAGGTTACGTTTTGAAAGAAATGCTTTGTCTCTACAAGGACTGCGTTTGCACCGATGTTGTGGTAAGCCTCTTCAAAATCTTCGAGTGAAGATTTGGTCGTAGTCGTTGAGTACTGCGGATACAAAGGGATAAGATAGATTTTCTCTACCTCTTCAGAGTTGAGGCGTTCTATCACTTCAGGGGCAAAAGGTGGCGTATAGCGCATCACAAAATCAACAACCACATCATCACCGACTCTCTCTTGAAGCTTTGCTACAAGTTTTTTCGTCAGATCTACCAGAGGCGATTTACCCCCGATTTTTCTGTATATCTCTTGGGAGCTTTCTGTGCGCGTAAAGGTGATCATCGTCGCTATAAACTTGCGTAAAAGGGAGCTTTTCATCGTAAGTATATTTTTATCATTAAACATGTTTACGAGAAAAAGTTCTACCTCTTCAAGATTGTTTGGTCCACCCATATTGAGTAAAATTATCGCTTCTTTTTTCACTGTTTTAATCCTCTTTGACTCGTAAACTCACCGCATACATCAACTGTTGCAGGGGAAGCATATCTTCATATATCTTATAAAGCGTATCTATTAGTAATTCACCATTTTCTATTAAGGAGGGTTCTAAAACCTTAAATGTTGCCATCCCTTTATAGAGACTCAAATCCGCAGCAGGCATATCCGCGCTAAAACCTTTTGGATAGCGTTTATACCCTTTTTCAAGGTAAGTGTAGCCTTTGGCTTTGATGGATTTGAGAACACTATCAAGTTCAACTCTGCGTTTTTCATCTTTTATATATTCACGAAAGGCATCGAGCATCGGTTTTTCAAACCATCGCACACCCGTGGCAACCATCAACTCATCAGGAGAGAAATGCATATAAAACGAAGAACTCTGCATTCTTTTTGTATTTCCCTGCCAAAAGATAAACCCTATACGGTGTTTAATAGGCGCTTTATTTGCACCCATACGGCGCGTGTCTCTGTAGATACGATAGAGAGATTTATTGATTTTTGGCTCTGCGTTTATTGTAGGTTCGAGTGCTTGAAGATGTTCACCCATCTCCACAACAAAGGCGCGAGAGGGTTCGAGGATGAGTGTTTCATAGTCACTTTTATGCGCTTCAAACCACTCTTTGTTATTATTTTCTTTTATCATCTGCAAAAACGCAAGCGTCTTTGGACTGAAACCTTGAAACTCCACCCTCTTCCTTTTAGACTAGCTTTCTATTTCTATACGCCAAGACTATCATCAAAAATATGATAGTGTAGGTGACAGGCACAAAATCAGGAATAGGAACCGGATCACCTTTTGCATAAGAGTGAAGCCCTGCGAGGTAATAATTTACCCCAAAATAGGTCATCAAAACTGATGTAAACGCAAGGAGTGAGATGACACTGAAACTAAAGTCATTATAGACCTGCTTGATAAAACGCAGGTGCAGAACAACTGCATAAATAAGAATAGTTACAAGTGCCCAAGTCTCTTTTGGATCCCAACCCCAGTAACGTCCCCAAGACTCATTTGCCCAAACACCACCGAGGAAATTTCCTACAGTCAAAAGGACAAGACCGACCATAAGGCTCATCTCGTTGATAGAGTTTAGCTCTTTGATAGCAAAAGAGATCTGCGTTGCGTTTTTCTCATTTTTAAGGATGAAAAGTGTGAGCGAGATAAAGCCCAAAAGTGCTCCAAGACCGAGGAAACCGTAACTTCCAGTAATCATAGAAACATGGATACTTAACCAGTAAGAGTTCAGTACTGGCACAAGGTTTGTCACCTGCGGATCCATCCAGTTTAGGTGTGCTACAAAGAGGATAAGACCTGCGAGTATTCCCGTAGATGCCATCGTCATTGGTGAGCGTTTTGAGAAAATAAAACCTGCCAAAACAGTTGCCCAACCGATATAAATCATCGACTCATAGCCATTTGACCACGGAGCGTGTCCTGAGATATACCAACGAATCGCAAGACCTATTGTATGTGCTAAGAAGAAGAGTACCAAAAGCCACAGTGTCGCTTTTGTATAGCCATCTATCTTAAACGCAGGCTTGAGTATTTTTGTAAAACTAAGTATCAAAAGCGCAAAACCTAAGAGTAGATAGAGAGGATAGAGACGCTCAAATATCTGTGCTTTGTTATAAAAAACTTCTGCCAAAACTCTATTCTTACTTGGATAGACTTCTGAACCGTAGAATTTTTGGTACTTATCAAGCTCCAAAAGCGCAAGATCCGCTTTACTCCAATCTCCACTTGCAAGTCCTTCATCTATAGATGTAAAATAAGCCACAGCAATATTTCTCAGCGCTTCGCCATCTTCAGGAGTAAAAGTTTGAAGTGCTTCAATAGTCGCGAACCATTTGTTTGCAAGATCATTTTGTTTTGGCCAAATTTTGAGAAGTTCACCCGTATAGACCATAAAAGAGATATTGACTCTCTCATCTATTTTGAGTACTTCTTTATCAAACTTATCTCTGTGTTTTGGCTCTTTTCTTGCAGCTTCTTCTACTGCACTCATGAGTTTATACCCTCTCATATTCTCAGGGTCTTCAAAAAACTGTGAGAAAGAGGCGTACGTCGCATCTGCTTTTGCGCCGATGAGTTTGTTGATAGCTTCATCTTTTGTACGGATGACTTTGATATCACGGTAGATATCAGGTCTCACCATCATCCCAAGAATGACTTGGTCTGCGCTGAGTTTATAATTACCTACATCCAAAGAAGAGCTTCTGTGGACTTTTGCTAAGATCTCCGTTGCAAGTGTATCCAGAGGCTTCATTCTTCCGCCGCTGTCTTGTACTATAAGCTGGCCAAATTTCTCTGCATGCGCTCTATCAAAAGAGAGAATAGTCTCAAGTGAAGGATCTAAATCCTCAGCATACGAAGGGCTAAAGCTGGCAAGCAGTGCGATAACTGCGATAAGTGAGGCAGCCTCTCCTTTGCTTGCTTTTTTCGCTTTTTGTGCAAGCTTAGAAAATCTGTTGTCTCTTGAAAAAAGTGACCAGAACATCCCAAGTGCAAGTAAAAAGTATCCTATATATGAAGGAAGTGTCCCTGGATCGTTATTGACTGAGAGAACAGTTCCCTGCTCATCTTGATCATACGAAGCTTGGAAAAATCTATATCCACGGTGCTCTAAAATATTATTCATAAAAATCCTATACGGCATTTCAAGATTTTCTTCTTTATCCAAGAGAATCACTTCACTTGCATACGAAGCAGGACTCATAGAACCTGGATATCTATCAAGCTGAAAGTCAAGAAGCTTGATTGCAAAAGGTAGCTGAAGTGTTTGTGCTCCATAGGCAAGATGAACGTGAACGCCATTGATAATATCCTCAGAACTTTGTGCTATGACGCCATTCATTCCGTAGATAAGAACCTCTTTAGAAACGCCATCTACACTGACGTTAAAACGCAGTGCATCATAACCTGGTTGTTTTGAAGATGCGTTTGGATTGGAGACGATTTTTGTTGTAGCAGAAGGAAAAAACTCTTTCAAGACAAAGCTTGTACCTTCGTAGGTAAAGAGTGTACGTCCTACAAACGGCTCTGCTTCACTAGCGTTAAGATCACCTGTGGATCTGTCATCCATTTTGAGATATTTCATAGCATTTGCATATTTCATAAAAATCTCGCCATTGGATACATAAAGAGAGACAATAGGCTTGTTAAATGTTTCGCCTGAGTTAAAGTCAAGTACACAAGAACCGCTGTCAAAGAACTCACCCTCTTTGAGTATTACCGGCTCACCTTTTGCACCTGATGTCACCATCAAACTTGCAGCCGCTTTGCCGTTTACTTTGTCTTCGACTATCTTCTCAACAGCGTCAGGAATGTACTCAAGCAAAGATATATCTACTTTTTTACCCTCAATCTCAAGAGAAGAAGAGAGAGTATTAGCGCTGCGTTTTGAGAAATAGACAATTTGTGAAGAAGAAGTCGCTTTATTTCCAATCGCTGCTTCTGCAATAAAGTATGCTTCTCTACTTGTCATAGTTGTAGCACTCTCGCCTTCACGAATATGCATAGAGCCCTCAACACCTATAAAGCGTGTGATTGCAGCACCGATGAGGATAATGATAAACGCAATGTGAAAGATAAAGATTGGAGCCTTTTTCAAGGTGTACATCTTGTACTTGTAAATATTGTAGCTCAGATTGAGTGCTAAAAGGCCAAGCAAGGCTTCAAACCACAGAGTATTGTAAATATCTGCTTTAGCACTCATCGTGCCGTAGTCATTTTCGATAATCGTTGCATAGCCTATAGAAAATGCAAATATTAGCAACATGATTACTGTGGTTTTCATGCTGCTAAAGGCTGATAAAAGTTGTTTCATTCGGATAATCCCTTCATTAAAAAAGGACATTTTAATCTAAATAAACTAATACAGAGTTAAGCTCTTCCCAAATTCCTAACGGAGCACTCTGTAATAGTAACGGTTGAGATCAAATAAACCGCCTTCATGAGGGTTCTGCTCAAGAAAGCGCTTTTGAAACCAATCATAATGTTCCCAAAAATCAGCATCGCCTCGACTGATGCCGTATTTCAAGAACTTGGCAAGATACTCCTCGCTCTCATCGTAGTTTTGTATCATATCAAAAAAGTCTGGCAAGTCGCTCAGCTCGACAACGAGAAAAAAGTTTGGATAAGAACCTACAAAACCCTCCACAAAATCAAGATCATCTTTGGATGGATCAAGTCTTGAAGATTCATCAAACATAAACGAGACGTTGTCATGCCATCTGTTCATTATCACCGAGATAACGACATCTTCTTCCTCTGGAATTTTTATCCTAAGATAAGCAAGATTTGAGTTGTTTCCATTGACGAGTCTGATAAAAGGCGTACCCGCTTTGATGAGGGACTTGAAGCCCAGCCCGTAGTCATGTTTTGAACGAAACACTTTTGGCAATTTTGGAGTTCGCTCATCTTCTCTGAGATAATTATACTTATCAAACGCAATAGATGTCTCTTTGAGAAAATGGGAGTTTACAAGCTTTTCTACAAACTCTCTTTTTGAATTTTTACGTCTATATTCTATAGCTGTTTCATTTTTTGAAAGTGCATGTTTGACCTCATCTTCAGCGCCTATATACCAAGATGAAAAGAGTTCTTCTCTATCTTCTTTTGGCAAAAAGTTCAAAAACTGCGTCTCACCTGCGACTCTGAGCCTGCTCATATAACGGCGTATTGAGACTTGATGCCCGACATTTCCATAGATATCAAAGCCTGCGACAAGCGAGTAGTAAATCCTCTCTAAAAGCGGATAATCTATAACCCACTGCGTTTTAGGCAGATTGCCCAAAGCTCCAATATGTACCGAGGCGCTGTCAAAATGTCTATAGATAGTCAAAAGCGGTGTGCTCGAAGCATCTTCACCCTTCCAGATTGCATCTATTCCCAAACCATTTTTGTATGCCGTGTCATAGGCTTCTCGTCTTGCTTCATCAAACGCAATAGCCTTTTCATTGTAAATATCACTAAAAGTATGGATAAGCTTCATATCGCTTCCCGCTTCTATCGGCATTTTAAGGTTTTCATATTGCGAGGTTAAAAACGCAGGATTTGAGAGTGAGAGATCATATTTTGGATCCATAAACGCAACCCAAAAATGATCATTGATTACATTGAGTGCGATTTGACCTTTACATACCGGACCACGGATAAAAGTACGTACGACATACTCTGCATTATCAAGTAAAAATCCATAACGTGCACTTGGAGGAATCTGCTCAAAAACTCTAAAAGGTTCTGCGTTATAAGCCGTTTTGTATCCTACAACAAAAGGCTGCGTTTGCCATGTTGGCGTGATAAAAAGCGCCTCATATCTTTGAAGCTTTGCATCATCGAGATCATAAACCATATGTGTTTTGTGTACTATCGTCCCATCTATCTTTCTAAAACGGTAGTAAAAATCTGCCACCATAGGATCATCATAAGGACGCAAAGAAGGGATAATCTCTAGAGGCTGAGGCGATGGCGTTTTGGAGCGCACGAGTTCATAAAACTCATTTGGAACACTTGCAAAAGAGAGATGAGCGAGATAGAGATGCTCATAGATATAACGTGCGCTCATGATATGTTTTGCATCTTTTTGATTGAAAAATGCCTCAAATTTTGCTATCTCTTTGGCTGCGTTTAGAGATGGAGCTTTGAGCTTTGCATCTTCGGCTGCGTTTGGCAAAGGAGCACCTTGGGCGAGCCACTGTTGGAGTGTTTTATATTCACTCTCTTGTAGAGCAGGAAATCCAAAAGGCATCCCCTGCGTGGGATTTTTTTCTAAAAACTTTGCCAACTCCTGCGTATCTTTTGCGCAGGTCACATCATTACTCTCGCTGTGATACTCCCCTATACTCTCTGGGTGGAGCATTTTGTGATGTAGGAGTTGTAACATGATCGAGTCATTTGTTCCTAGAGTTGCGTTTGAGTCAGTCACTGAAGTGAAACCTCTGTCTCTCCACTCTTGTGTAGTCTGTGCATCTATAAGAAGTCTTGATGGTTCTTGTACTCCAAGACGATTGCCCAGATAAATTCTTGCTTTACTTGAACCTCTTGAAATCCCTTCATATGCATCCATTTTTAGCTGACATGGAGCGTTATAACAAGAGTGACAGACGACACAGCGTTTTTCTAAAATAGGTTTTACCTCTTTGAGATAGTTGATTTTTTTAGAAGCTATCTGTACCGCTACGGGCTGAAGTGGTTCAGTCGAACATGCTGAAAAGATAAGGACTAAAAAAGCAATAACGATTAGCTCAAATGCAACTAGAAAAAAGTTCTTACTTATACTCGTATTTGATGAAATGAATATCTTTGTCATATCTGCTCCAATTTCTTATGAGTAAAAGTACCATATAATCACTGTAAGCACCATAAAACAATGCCTTTATATGCGCTTAAAAATAGTTTGTGTAAAATGAGTGATATAAGGATGTTGAATGATTAATTCTCAAAATGATGTGAAAATTTTATATGTTGAAGATGAAGATGATGTAAGAGAAGGTTATGCCAGAGCGCTCGAGAGAATCTCTTCGGAACTTTATACAGCCAAAAATGGTGAAGAGGGATTAGCACTCTATAAAAAGCATCTTCCAGACATCGTCATCAGTGATATCAAGATGCCGATAATGAGTGGTGTTGAGATGGTAAAAGCCATCAGAGAGATCAATCTGCACGCATACATCATCTTTACAACAGCACACAGTGAAAGTGCTTATCTCCTTGAAGCTATAGAGCTCCATGCAGAGGGATATCTACTCAAACCTGTAGAGAAAAAAACACTCGTAGCGCTTATTAAAAAGCTCTCAAAAAGCATCAAACTTGAAAGAGAAAATGAAGATCAGAAGAATATTCTCCAACACATCATCGACTCTGAAAACAATATAACGCTTATCGTGGATGTCAATACAATCTATTTTGCAAGTAAATCCTTTTTAAGTTTTTTCAATTTTAACACTATTGGAGAGTTTTACACAAAAAATAGCTCTGTTTTAGATCTCTTTTTAAAAACATCCGAAGCCTTCAAACATGTCGATCTCACAAAGACCCCTTTACAAAAAGGTGGTTTTTATGATCTTTTACTCTCCATCGAGCAGTCAAAAAGAATACTGACCCTTGAAGATAAAGATGCTAACGAAAAATCTTTTTTTATCAATGCATCCCACATTACAGAGACGAAATGTCTGCTTACTTTTACAGATATCACTCAAATCGAACAAGAGCGACAAGAGAACAATAAAAAAGCCACTACAGATGCGCTTACAGGTATCTACAATAGACATAAACTTGAAGAGATTTTTGAGTATGAAATAAGCCGTATTGCACGTCATCTACAGCCTTTGAGTTTGGCGATTGTAGATATTGACCACTTCAAAGTTATCAATGATCAATATGGACATCTTATCGGGGATGAAGTCTTGATAATGCTCACCCAAAACATGCGTGCAAGACTCAGACAAAGCGATACTTTTGCCCGATGGGGAGGAGAAGAGTTTGTTTTATTGTTTAGTAACACCAATATCCAAGAGGCATATATTTGCGCTGAAAAATTTAGACAACAGATAGAGAGTCTTGAAGATGCAAACAAAATCAAAATTACAGCAAGTTTTGGTATCACGAGCTACAAAGAAGGTGATACGCTTACAACTATGCTCGAACGCGCAGACAGAGCGCTTTATGATGCAAAAAACAGTGGAAGAAATTGTACTAAGAGCTGTATATGAAACTAAAGAACAAGCTTTTTTTCACCTATCTAGCTCTCTTTGCTTTGCTTTTTTCTTTTGGCTTTATTCTTAATAGCATTTATAAAAATATCCTTATAGATGATGAGCTGAAAGATTCGCTTTTAACACTAGAAACGAACTTTTCTATAGCTACACACTATGATGAGCTTTATGCAAAATCTGCATATAGCTTTGTACAAAAAAATCCGCAGATAAACAACATACTTGTACAAGCGCTCCAAGGGACTCCGCAAGAAAAAAGTCTCTTGCGTAAAGAACTCTATACATATATGCAAAAACCTTACGATTCGATGCGAATACGTGGGATCGAAGAGTTACAGTTTATCTTACCAGATGCAAGCTCTTTTTTAAAGATAAATGAAACACAAAAAGATACTAAAATCCTCAAAGAGCTAGATGAATCTAATAATAGTAAAGGAGCGAATAAGCATTCCAATACACTACACTCTTCTCCTAGCTTTTATCTTCTGAAAAAAACATTTCCCATCAGAGATGAGAATGACAATTTTCTAGGCTCTTTTGAAGTCTCTTTTTCTCTTGAATCCATTCAAGAAAACCTTACAAAAATCAATAAAACGCAGACCTATTTTTTACATAAAAAAGAAGAGAACTTTTATATTGATGCACTTTTAAATGAACCACAAATCACAGATGAGATTAAAGATATTTTCATACGAAACAAGCAAAATATCCATGCTAAAATGCAACGCGAAGAGACATTTACCTTATATGATGAAACACAAAATGGTGTTTACGCTTTTTCCTTTTTACCAATAAAGAAGGTACACCGTAGCAATACATTCTCTTATATCGTCTCTTTTGCTCAGAATAAAGATATCGATAATATTCTTCTAGGTTTTAGAGCTATCAATCTGACTGCGTTTATTGCGCTCGTAATCATCTTTTATCTCAGCTACCGACAAGCCCTTATTAAAAGAGATTTACTTGAGACAAGTAAGCAACAAGCGGAACTTCTCTCTCTCTTTAATAAAGGAGAAATCACTCTATTTAAATGGAAAAATAATGATAATTGGGACGTAGAATATGTCTCACGCAATGTTCAAAGAACCAGTGGTTATAGTAGAGGAGAGTTTTTAAATGCACAAGTCAGCTACGTCTCCCTTATCCATCCTGATGATGTACAAACTGTTTTTGAAGAGGTTCAAAACGCAATACAAAGAGGCTTAGAGACTTTTGTGCATCATCCTTATCGACTTAAGAGAAAAGATGGCGAATATCGTTGGATTTTGGATACAAGTTATCTTATCAAAGATGAAGAGCAAAATATCACACACTTTTTGGGTTATATCTTGGATATCACCTCCTCAAAAGAACAAGAACTTGAGCTCAGAGAATCCCAAAAGAACCTCAACGAAGCACAAACGGATGCAAAGATAGGAAGTTATTATCTCAATCTCTCCACAAATACCCTCAAGTGGTCTCAAGAACATTATAAGATTATGAAAAAAGATCCACGAACCTATACACCCTGCGTCGAAGATGTTCTCTCCTATATTCATAAAGATGATCAAAAATTCGTTCAAGAACAACTCGAAGAGACTCTAAAAACTTTGAAGAGAAATGAGTTTGAATACAGATTTGTCTTTGAAGATGAGACAATACATGTGCATGCCACCTCTCAAATCTCTAAAATAAGTGAGGATGGAAAAGCGCTAGAGATGACAGGTACAGTACAAAATGTCACTGCCACAAAACTTCTCGAAATCCAGCTCAAAGAACTCAATGAAAATCTCTCTCATGAAGTCGATAAACAGACTGGAGAGATTATAAAAAAAGATAAAATACTCCAAGAACAGTCCAAGCTAGCAGCGATGGGAGAGATGGTAGGGGCAATTGCTCACCAATGGAGACAGCCACTCAACTCCCTCAATATCAATATACAAAACCTTGATGATGACTATCATGATGGGCTTATTACAAAAGAGTTTATCGATAATTTTATACAAAAACAGAGTAAAACTATTCGCTTTATGAGTAATACAATTGATGATTTTAGAAACTTTTTTCGCATTGATAAGATTACAAAAAAATTTAGCGTCAAAGAAGCTGTAAACGCAACGATTAGCATCCAAGAAGCCCAACTTAAAAACCATAATATCCTCGTGCATATTGCAGGTGATGATTTTAAGATTCATACTCTGCAGAGCGAATTTTCTCAGGTACTTTTGAACCTTATCACCAACGCAAAAGATGCCATCGTCGAAAACAATGTAGCACATGGGGAGATTAACATCACCCTAAGCAAAGATAAACTGACAATAGCTGATAATGGAGGTGGCGTTTCACCTGAGATACTGGAGAGAATTTTTGAGCCCTACTTCACAACAAAGCCGCAGGGGAAAGGAACTGGAATGGGTCTATATATGTCAAAAATGATCATAGAACAAAATATCGGTGCGACTCTTAGTGCGCACAATATGGAGAAAGGTCTCTGTTTTGTCATTGCGTTTGAGACACCTTCTGCATAAAAGTATTTTACTTTTGCAAGCGTATCTCAAAACCTTTTCTCTCGCCCTCAAGTAATTTCACACAGCCGCCATGGGCTTTTGCAATATCACTTGAGAGCACAAGTCCAAGACCGTTGCCTTTGACCTTCGTACTCTTAAAGGCCTCAAAGAGCTCCTTTTTATTCTCTATTGCCACACCGCTATCATAGATGTGAAAGATGTGAAACTCTGCATCTTGAGTGTAGAGAAGTTCTATCACACCCTCCTCTTCATCATCAAGTTCGATAGCATCGATTGCGTTTATGATGAAGTTTGAAAAGAGCATCTCAAGGAGATCTTTGTCTGCGTTGAGCGCAAAATCTTCCTCTGGAAAGAGAAACTCTATCTCTTTAGAATAAGCATAATATCCCACAGCCATGTCCAAAGAGTTACGCAGCTCACTCCACATCAAAGGCTGAGTATTGGCCTCAATACCTTTGGAGAACATCAGTGTCGCTTTGATGATACGGTCAATGCGGTAGACGGATTTTTGTATCTCTTCGACGATTGGGATATTCTCAGCTATGACTCTTTTTTTGAGCGTGGAGCTTAGCAGGGAGATAGAACCGATAGGATTGCGTATTTCATGCGAGAGATGCGCCGCCATCTGTCCCATAGTTGCAAGATTTTCTTTGCGTTTTTGCTCGGTGATATCTGTCGCACTCAGCAGCGTTTTACCCTGATAACTTGCACTTTTGACAAGATAGGATTTGGTATCAAACTTCACCTCATAGTCATCTGTTTGAAGCTCTATGAGGGCAAAAAGTTCTTGAAGCTGTTTGGCTTGGGAGTTTTGTAAAAACACCGTGTTATCTGCGTTTAATATCCAAATAGCATTTGGCAAAAACTCTACGACATTCTCCACCGTATCTTGAAGATGCGCATAGGAAGCTTTGAGCTCATTAAACTCTTTTTCGACCTTGTAGGTCTGCTCGATGAGAAGATTGAGCTCCTGGGGCGTTATGACATTTTCAGACATTAGTTATGAAACGCAGTGAGGATTTTATAGAGTGAATGCGCATCATCACTCCCACAAAGCTCACGGATAGAGTGCATCGCATAGGTTGGCAGCCCGATATCAAGCGTCTCAATTCCCAGACGCGTAGCGGTAATAGGTCCAATCGTCGAGCCACAACCCATATCACTGCGCGTGACATAGTTTTGCGTCTTCTCACCCAAAGCAGAAGCCACATTCATAAAACGCGAGATAGTTGTTGAGTTGGAAGCATAACGCTGATTTGCGTTTATCTTGATGACCACCCCTGCGTTTATCTTTGGCGAGTGCTCTTTGTCATGCTTTGCGGCAAAGTTTGGATGGACTGCGTGGGCATTATCCGCTGAGATGAGCAGAGAACTGCGCGTCATCTGCACATACTCATCATAGTCGCTAAACATACGACGCAGAGTATTTTCAAGGAAACTTCCCCCTGCTCCCGAAGTAGAAGCAGAACCGACCTCTTCATGGTCACTCGCGATAAAAAGCATCGGCGCATCATCGCCCACACTACAAAGTGCGAGCATACCGACATAACAACTCAGAAGATTATCAAGTCTTGCACTTGCGATAAAGTCATCATTGAGCCCTACAAACGCAGCGTTTTGCGTATCATAAAAGCTCAGCTCATTTGCATAAAGCTCTGCGACATCTTCAATGCCCTCGTTTGCAAGCTGTGAGAGTAAAAACGCAGTCATGTCAAAATCCTCATTCGTCGCCAAAATAGGAGAAATATCTGTCTGCGCGTTGATACTTTTTGTATTGTTTGCTTCTCTATCAAGATGTATAGCAAGCGAAGGGATAATAGCAATTGGCTTGCGAACATCAATGAGCGCGTCTTTGAGTCTGTTGTTGGTATCAAGATAAGAGATGCGCCCTGCGAGAGAGAGGTCACGGTCAAACCAAGGACCCAGCAAAATACCACCATAAGGCTCAACGCCAAACTTCACCACACCATGTTCTTGTATCACTGCGTTTGGCTTGAGTTTGAGGTTTGGCGAATCGGTATGCGCGCCAACCATAGTGTAGTTTTTCGCACCCGTGTAAGTAAACGCAATGATAGAAGAGTCGTTGCGCGTCACAAAATAACGCTTACCCTTTTCCAGCTCCCATTTTTGTAACTCATCAAGCTTGATAAAACCTGCGTTTAGAAACATCCCAGCCATATTTCGCGTCGCATGAAAAGGCGTCGGTGACGCATCCAAAAAACCTAAAAGTCCATCATTAAAATCTTGTTTGTTCATAGTCTCTTCTTCTTTTATATTTTATATTTTTACAATATATCCACAGCTTCATTACCGCTGAGTGCTTCGACGATGTTGTTGCTGACCCGTATTGCCGACTCGATAACGACATTGTGCAGTTTGGATATGATAGTGATATTGAGCGGTCTGTTCCCTGGATTTTTGCGGATAAGCACATACAAATCTTCAAGAACTTTTGTACTTGTATCCAAACGCACGGCAAGATTGAGTGGTTCTTGCGGTTTTTCTTGGATCTCTGTTTTGACCTTTTTTGTCTCTTTTTTCGCATCTTTGAGTGTCATGATTTTATTGACACTGATGCGTGTGAACATCTCCGTATGCGTTACCTGTACCTTAAACGCAACTGGTTCATTAAGATCCATCTCTTGGAGCGCTTTGAGCCTGTCTTCAAAGAGCATTATCTCGACGTTTCCGTGAAAGTCCATTAGGTTGACAATACCAAACTGATTGCCTTTTTTGGACATTTTCTTTTGGATATCTTCGACTTTTCCTATGAAGATAGCCTGCGAACCGTCTTTGATGTTTTGTATCTCAGAGGAGAGCGTATAGGTCAAGCCATCGAGAATATCTCTGTACTCATCCATCGGGTGACCCGATACATAAAATCCAAGCGTCTCTTTTTCAAACTCCAAAATCTCTTTGAGCGTGTACTCAGGTGAGTTGGTGAGTTTGATATCGACGGTGGTTATCTCCGCATCATCCCCAAAGAGGCTTCCCATTGCGTTTTTCTTTGCGTTTGCAGCATCTTTTGCCGTTTCTACCATCAAGTCTAGTTGGTCAAGCAGTGCTTTTCGTGAGTAACCAAATCTGTCAAACGCACCTGATTTTATTCCTGATTCCACAAAGCGTTTATTGACTTTTGAAGGATCAATTCGGTTGACAAAATCCTGAATAGAAGTAAACTCACCGCCCTCTTTTCTCGCTTCTAAAATCGACATTACCGCAGAGTTTCCAACACCCTTGATAGCTCCAAGTCCAAAGAGGATAACCTCTTTATCATCTTTTGTGATGGCTGAGAACTCAAGCTGTGAGTGGCAAACATCAGGAGGTGAGAGCTCGATGCCCATGCGTTTTACCTCATCGATATAACGCACGACTTTGTCCATATTATCCTTATCCGAAGTCAAAAGTGCCGCCATAAACTCATTTGGATAGTAAGTCTTGAGCCACGCTGTTTGAAAGGTTATCATCGCATACGCCGCAGAGTGGGATTTGTTAAATCCATATCCCGCAAACTTTTCAATCAGGTCAAAGAGTTTTGAGGCTTTGTCATAGTCATAACCCTGCCCTTTTGCGCCCGTTGCAAACTCGTCATTGTAGGCACTCATGTCCTTTTTCTTCCCCATGGCACGACGGATAATGTCTGAATAGCCAAGGGAAAAGCCGCCTATCGTCTGCACGATCTGCATGACCTGTTCTTGATAGACGATGACCCCATACGTATTTCCAAGGATCTCTTCCATCGCAGGGAAAGTGTACTCTATCGCCTGACGCCCGTGTTTACGCTCAATAAAACTATCAAGCATCCCCGACTCCATCGGTCCCGGACGGTAAAGTGCGAGTACCGCGATAAGGTCCTCAAAACTGTCTGGCTTAAGGCGTTTGTTAAGGTCTTGCATACCAGAAGACTCTATCTGGAACATCCCGATAGTCGCACCGCTTCGAATGACCTCATATACCTTCGGATCATTTTCATCAATAGCGTGCCATTCTATCGTTTTGTCATAGCGGTGTTTGATGAGTTTGATAGCGTTGTCGATAACATCGAGCGTTTTAAGTCCCAAGAAGTCGAACTTGATAAGATCCACATCTTCGAGGTAGTTGAGCGAATATTGTGTGACAAAAGTTGTCTCGCCAGAGGGTTTGTAGATAGGTGTTTTTTTCCATAACTCTTCATTGGATATCACTACACCTGCCGCATGCATACCGGAGTTGCGTTTGAGACCTTCGAGTTTTTTGGCAAATTCCCACACTCTCGCGGCATTCGCATCACTGTCGATAAGCTCTTTGAGTTTTGGCTCTTTTTGATACGCTCCGTCGATATACTCGCCTTTTTTCTCTTTACCGTTGAGTGTGATACCAAGTTCATCAGGGATAAGTTTTGCCATCTTATCTGCCTGAGAAAGTGGCATATCCAAAACGCGGGCAACATCGCGGATAACCCCTTTTGCAAGAAGTGAACCAAAAGTGATGATCTGTGCGACCTGATCACGTCCATATTTGTTGACAACATAATCGATAATCTCCCCACGGCGCGCCTGCATAAAGTCCATATCGATATCGGGCATGCTTACACGCTCAGGATTGAGAAATCTCTCAAAAAGCAGATCATATTTCATCGGGTCGATATCGGTTATCTCCAAAGAGTAGGCAACCAAACTCCCAGCCGCAGAACCGCGCCCAGGCCCTACTGCGATACCCATCTCTTTAGCAACTTTCACAAAGTCCCAAACGATAAGCATATAGCCGGGAAACTTCATATCGTTGATGATCTTCATCTCAAATTCTAGGCGTGCTCGATACTCTGTATGTTTTTCCTCAGGCACATGTACAAGGCGTTTTTCAAGACCTGCTTTACAACAAAAGATAAAGTACTCCGCATCATTTTTATCCGCGGAACTTTTCCATGCGCGTTTGACATCCTTCTGGGCATCTTCAGGAAGTGGAGCATCATCTGCATGCTTTATTGTGAGTCCATCTTTTGCCGCATATTCAGGAGTAAACTTGAAGTTTGGCGGGGTCGGGTCTCCGAGCTTGAGTTCAAGATTACATTTTTCAACTATTTCTTGTGTATGTTCAAGTGCTTCAGGAATATCCGCAAAAAGACGTTCCATCTGTTCGGGAGATTTGAGATAAAACTCATGAACAGAGTGACGCATACGGTTGGGATCATCATAGAGTTTATTCATCCCGATACACATAAACGCCTCGTGGTACTGAGCATCTCCGGGATAAGTGTAGTGTGTGTCGTTTGTCGCGACGATTTTGATGCCCGTCTCTTTGCCGATACGAAGTATCTGATCATCAATAAAGAGCTGATCGCCGATACCATGGCGCATGATCTCTAAATAAAAATCTTCTCCGAAGATATCTTTGTACTCTTGTGCAACTGCTTTTGCACCCTCAAAACCAAGCGCACCGTTTCTGACATTTCTCTCGTTTGAGAGATTGAGATGCCAGTTGACTTCGCCTTGCAAACAGGCAGAAGTACAGATAAGCCCTTCACTATGCTCTGCAAGCTCTTTTTTGTTGATACGCGGAAAATAGTAAAAGCCGTCAATAAAGGCTTTGGATGAGAGATACATAAGGTTCTCGTATCCCTTTTGATTCTTAGCAAAAAGACAGATATGAAAACGCTGCTTTGTACTTTTGTCATCCATCGTTTCACCGTTATGGATATATCCTTCCATCCCGATAATAGGTTTGATACCCGCTTCACGCATCTGCTGATAAAAATCAATAGCCCCAAACATATTGCCATGATCCGTCATAGCCACAGAGGTCATTCCAAGCTCTTTTGCCCGTTTGACGAGGTTTGATATCTTGTTCGCTCCATCAAGAAGGGAGTATTCCGTATGAAGATGCAGGTGGGTAAATGGTCTTTTGCTCATGATTTTTGCCTAAAATATTTATATGAATTATGGATTTGATTATAGTGAATTTGACTTAAAGTGAAGGTATTTTTTAAATTGACTTCACTTGAAAATATGATATTTTACTCGCAATAAGTTGCCAAAAGTCCGCCTTTGAGTGCTTTGTATGTCGCTTCACCTCTAAGTTTTTTTACGATAGCAAGAGCAAAACATATCGCTGTGGCTGGGCCTCTTGAAGTCATGATATTTGCATCTTCAACAACCATCGCTTTGTCACCCATGTAGCCTTTTTCTTTTATCTGCTCTTCTACTGAAGGGTAACAGGTAAATTTTTGTTTGAGCACACCAGCAGCACTCAGAGCAAATGGAGCGGCACAAATGGCACCGATATTCTTGCCTTTTGCATCCATCTCTTGCAATATCCTTTGCACATTTACATCCTCGGCAAGTGCATGTGTTCCGCCCCAACCACCAGGAAGGACTATCATATCAAGCCCATCTACATCGACCTCTTTGATATCCATATCTGTTTGTATGCTGATGCCATTTGCTCCTTCGACCAAATAGTTATCATTTAAAGAAGCTACCAAAACTTCTATCTCTGCTCTTCGTAAAACATCAATAATTGAGACCGCTTCTATCTCTTCAAAACCCTTTGCGATAGGTACTAAAACTCGTATTTTTTGCATCTGCGTGCTCCTGCGTTTAGTAAATCTTTACCTATATTCTAGTATAATCTCTAAATTTTCACAAAGTGAGTGTAATCTATCATGATAAACTACCAATCCATCAAACCATTACTTTTCAAGCTCGATCCTGAGACTGCACATCATGTAGCAGCCTGCGTTTTAGCACTTCCAAATATCTGTCAGCTTCCTTTTAACGGATTTTTAAAGTCACACTTTATAGCAGATCCAATCCTCAGCCAAGAGCTTTTTGGACGCACATTTCACAACCCTATCGGTCTAGGTGCTGGATTTGATAAAAACGCAACGATGATTCGCGGTATCCAAACACTCGGGTTTGGTTATACAGAAGTAGGAACAATCACACCCAAGCCGCAAGATGGCAATCCAAAGCCTCGTATGTTTCGCCATATCGAAGAGGAGAGCCTTCAAAACGCAATGGGTTTCAATAACGAAGGTCTGCTCAAAGCACAACAAAGACTCAAGAAACTCTACCCTTTTACAACACCAATCGGTGTAAATATAGGCAAGAACAAAGTAACACCTGAGAGCGAGGCTATCAACGACTACACAACACTCATCAAAGCCCTGCACTCTTTGGGTGACTATATCGTTATCAATATCTCTTCGCCAAACACTCCTGGTCTTCGCGACTTACAAAACGAAGAGTTTATTACACGTCTATTTGCAGAGGCAAAAGCGATAACAAACAAACCGATACTGCTAAAAATCGCTCCTGATATGAGTATAGAAGATGCAGTAGCACTTACAAAAATGGCAGTAGAAAAAGGGGCTGATGGTATCATCGCGACAAATACGACTGTAGATTACTCCCTTGTCAATCATCCAAAAGATATCGGTGGACTGAGCGGTGCGGTGCTTAAGAAAAAAAGTTTTGAGATTTTTGAAGCTATTGCTAAAGAGCTTTATGGCAAAACTACACTTATATCTGTCGGCGGGATAGACTCCGCAGCAGAAGCGTACAAACGCATCAAAGCGGGAGCTTCTTTGGTACAGATATACAGCGGACTTGTTTTTCACGGTCCTGACATGATACGCGACATCAACCTGGGGCTCATAGAGCTTCTCAAAGCAGATGGATACACGAACATCACAGAGGCAATCGGAGCCGATAGAAAATAATATGAAAGCTTTACTCTCAATTACACTACTTTTAGGAACATTAATGGCATCATCTCTACCAAAATATGAAACGCAGACACTTGAAAACGGGCTGCAAATCGTTGTAGTCCCACTTCATAATAACACGGATGTTATTAGTACAGACATCTTCTATAAAGTCGGTAGCCGCAACGAGATCATGGGTAAAACTGGTATCGCGCACATGCTCGAGCACATGAACTTCAAATCGACAAAAAACCTCAGCGCAGGTGAATTTGACAAAGAAGTTAAAGGTATCGGCGGCATGAATAACGCTTCTACAAGCTTTGACTACACACACTACTATATCAAGTCAAGCACACAAAACCTTGGCAAATCGATAGAGCTTTATGCAGAACTTATGCAAAATCTCAACCTCAAAGATGAAGAGTTCCAACCAGAACGCGACGTTGTAGCAGAAGAGAGACGTTGGAGAACTGAGAACAATCCTATGGGCTTTTTATACTTTGCACTTTTTAACAATGCCTATGTTTACCATCCATACCACTGGACTCCGATTGGTTTTATGAACGACATCAAGACATGGACGATAGAAGATATCAGAGAGTTTCACGCGACATACTATCAACCAAGCAATGCAATACTTATGGTCACCGGTGACGTCGATCCAAAAGAGGTCTTTGCAAAAGCAAAAAAAGCCTTTGACCCGATAACAAACAAAACGCAAATACCTGCGTTTAAGTTCGTAGAACCAGAGCAAAACGGAGCTAAACGCATCCTTGTCAAAAAAGAGAGTGAAGTAGAGATGCTTGCTATCACTTTTCATATCCCTAACTTTCAAGACAAAGACCAAGTGACACTAAGCATGATCTCTCAGATACTCTACTCTGGAAAAAGTTCAAGACTCTACAAAGAGCTTATCGATAAAAAACGTCTTGTAAACTCTATTTATGCCTATAATATGGAAAATATCGATCCTTCTCTTTTCATCTTTTTAGCGACATGTAATCCAGGTGTCAAAGCCGAAGATGTTGAAAAAGAGCTCCTTGTGCAGATAGAACTTATGAAAACAACACTCGTCACAGAAGCAGAACTTGAAAAAGTCAAAATCAATACAAAATCTGACTTTATCTATTCACTTGAGAGTTCGACTTCTGTTGCAGAGCTTTTTGGAGGCTATTTGGTACGCGGTGACATGACACCTCTTTTGAACTATGAAGAGAATATCAAAAAAGTCACTGCCCCACAAGTCCAAGAAGCTGCAAAAAAATACTTCAACTTCGACAAGTCGACTACACTTATCCTCAAAAAAGGTGAGTAGTCACTTTACACTTAGCTCACTACTCTCATCAGCTCTCTTGAGCTATGGAGTTGGAACTATCTCTTCTAAAAATCAAAGCAAAACACTATGACAAACGCCAATAAACCCAAACTTTTTCTTTTCACGGATGCCAGTGCAGATGCAAAAACAAAGGTCGCTTATGGCGCATATATCTTACTAGATGAAGATGCGCTCACAAGCTCCCTCTGTGATGTCAAAACAAAAAGATTTGAAGAAACAACTTCTTCTAAAGTAGAACTCCAAACGCTTTTGTGGGCTTTGAGTGAAATAAACTCTCATAAATCTACACTTGTCATCTACACAGACTGCCAAAACACTATAGGTCTTATAGAGCGACGTAAACGCCTTGAAAAAAACAACTACATAACCGGCGCAAACACTCCTGTAAGAAACCAAGAACTCTATAAAGAGTTTTACAAGATTATAGAGACCATTGACTATGAGTTTGTCAAAATAAAAGGGCATAAAAAGAAAGAAGATAAAAATGCCCTAGACAAGATTTTCACGCTTGTCGATAAAGCATCAAGAAACGCACTCAGAGAAGGCATCAAGCAGCAGTAAGCAAAATGTGGCTATACTGCGTTTTTCATTCGTTTGAACTTTTCCCACTCTCGATTACTCTCCCCACTAGGAACACAGATGCAACAACTCACCCCAGAAGGCCAAAATCTCGTAAACAATCTTGCAGGTCGTTATAATTTAAGCACAGATGCTGTCATACACATGATTATCTCCGTGAGCAATGGAGGCGGAACTATGGCGCAGTTCAATTGTCCTGAACTTGGCGGTTCAGGTCAGTGGATGCAGGGAGGTATGACGATGGTGGGTGATATGTTCAATTATGGGCTTAAAAATACTGTGAACAATCTCTGTGCTGAGATCTCAAACGCACTTATGAATACACAAGTATTTCCAATCATCCCAGCGGGAACTCCAGGAAGTAATCAATGGTGGCCGACAAATCTTGGTTCTCCATTTAGTAGCGGAGGTCAAAATAATATCCGTTACGCGGTATTTCCAAACAGACTTGCAGTAGAACTTAACGGTCAAGTCACAGTCTATGACACGCTTGATAATAATATCGGCGGCGTATCACAACAACAAGGCGGCGATACTTCTCTTACATTTAGCAGCCAATACGGCACTATTTCTGTCTCATCTTTGCCTATTATCTCAGGCTCAGGAGAGATGAAAAATCCTCCACGTACGAACTTTGCAGAACCTGAGTATGTTCAAACGCAGCCTCAAGAGAGACCTGCACCCGTCCAAACGCAGCAAACGCCACAAGCGATACAGCCACAACAAAATCTCTCAAACGAATCAGCAAATGGTATCGTAGAGCTTATAGAAAAACTCGCAAAACTCCATGCCGCAGGCGTGCTGAATGATGATGAGTTTTTCTCTAAAAAAGCGGAACTTTTAAACCGTCTCTAGAGTAAACGCAGCTCTATTTTACAAAGATACTCACACTTGAGTATCTTCTTCTCAATTTTCCCACTATTTCTCTTCTAAATCAAACGCACTTAATACAAAGAGTGTAGAATCATATCTATTGAATTTTTATTATGCAACCATCCAAAAAGGAGCAATAGTCTTTATGAAAACACATGAGCAAATGCTAGAAGTAGCGATACAACAGGCGAAGATAGGTTTGAGTGAAGGTGGTGTGCCAATTGGTGCAGCACTCTTTGACAAAAATGGAAACCTTCTTGGTGCGGGACACAACAGACGCGTCCAAAACGATGATCCAGCGACACATGCAGAAACAGATGCCTTTCGTAATGCTGGGAGACAAACAGATTATAGAGAGACAATCTTGGTCACGACACTCTCTCCATGTTGGTACTGCTGTGGTCTTATACGACAGTTTAAAATTGGAACTGTAATCATTGGAGAAAATGAGACTTTTGGTGTGGGTGAGGATTCTCTACGAGAACTCGGCGTCAAAGTCATAGTGATGCACAACCAAGAGTGTAAAGCGCTACTGGGTGGTTTTATAGAGAAACATCCTGAGATATGGAATGAGGATATTGGTGAAGTTTGTTCTTCATGCGAGGCGTGATAGTAAAAAATTTGCTATCACACTTCTAGTAGAGTATTTTTCTCTCTAAAACATAGAGATTATTACTCTCATCTATTGCGTTTTTAAATCTATCTTTGAGTTCTCTGTCATAGGTCAAAAGATAGATGTCTGCGTTTTTAGCTTTTAAATCGATAAAGTTTTGGAGCAAAACGCCATCAGCGACATTTTTGCCATGGTCGCATTTTGTGAAGTGAAAAGAGTTGAAAGTTTTGCCAAAATCATACAAATCTGCTTCCCACTCTGCGCGAAACAGGTACAAAGAGTCTGGATTGCAAGAGATATAAATATGCTCATCTTCTATCTCAAATGGCTCTATGACCTCATAAAAAACGGGCGCTACGTTTGAGAAGTTTTCTATATCCCAAAAGAGATATTTTGTATCCGTCTTACTTGGCGTTTCTTTGGAACAAAGTACAAGATTTTTGGCGATAGAGAGTGTCACATAGGCATTGTCGTTGACAAATTCTATCTGCGCTTTGAGCTTTTGGGCATCTTCACTTGAAAAGTTCAAAAGCTTGGCTATTTCTATATACATATCAAGCTCTAAAAGCTCATAGGAACAGCCGCCTTTGTGGTACGTCTCAAAGCTTTTTATCCTCTTTGGCGAGTAAAAGAGTCCTATATTTATCTCTTCTTTGTTTGCAAAAGCCTTCATCAGTATGACAAAGAGTCTATAGGTATCTCTGGTCTTTGGAAGTTCGATTTTTCCGTAATATTTGTTATTGATAATTATTTTTTTCATTGCAATTATTATATCAGACACACGGCAAAATCTCCTTATTTAAAACTTTTTAGATATAATTGCGCATTATTTTTAAAGGTAAAGAGAAGATGAATATCGTAACAGGTTCTACAACTGCACTTATAACCCCATTTAAAAACGGAAAGCTTGATGAACAGGCATTTGCAGCACTTATCAAACGTCAGATCAACAACGGCATAAACGCAGTCTGTCCAGTAGGTACGACTGGAGAGAGCGCTACACTTACATACGATGAAGATAGAAGATGTATGGAAATCGCGGTAGAAATTTGTCGCGGCACACAGACAAAAGTCCTCGCAGGCGCTGGAAGTAACTCCACAGCAGAAGCAATCCAAGCAGCAAAAGTTGCTCAAGAATGTGGCGTTGATGCGATATTCTCAGTCGCACCTTACTACAACAAACCTTCTCAAGAGGGACTCTATCTTCACTACAAAGCTATCGCTGAGTCAGTACCAGATATGCCGTTTATGCTTTACAACGTCCCTGGACGTACAGTCGTAGACATCAGTGCCGACACAGTTATCAGACTCTTTGATGATGTCAAAAACATCTACGGCATCAAAGAAGCGACAGGCAGTTTGGAGAGAACTATCGAGTTGCTTTCTCGCAGACCTGAGCTCAAAGTATTTTCAGGTGATGATGCGATTGATTATCCTATCCTTGCAAATGGCGGAGCGGGTATCACTTCTGTGACTTCAAACCTTATGCCTGACTTAAAAAGCCAACTGGTACGTCTTGCACTCTCTGGTGACTTTGTAGCTGCTAAAGCACTCAACGACAAACTCTATCCGCTCAACAAAGTAATGTTTTGCGAATCAAACCCTATTCCTATCAAAGCCGCAATGTATATCGCAGGACTTATTGATACCCTAGAATATAGACTTCCACTCACTCCACCAAGTATTGAAAGTATGAAAAAAATCGAAGCAGTAATGAAAAATTACGAAATAAAAGGACTCTAAAAGATGACAGGAAAGACATTATTTGTAAGTGGCGGAACTCGCGGAATCGGAAAAGCACTTGTGTATGCTTTTGCAGCGAAAGGATGTAATGTTGCGTTTACATACGCTTCAAGTGCAGATACAGCAAACGAGATCGTAGCAGATGTAGAAGCAAAACATGGCGTGAAAGCACGTGCATATCTTCTCAATATCTTAGAACCAGATACTTACAAAGATGTTTATAAACTTTTTGATGCAGATTTCGATAGACTCGACTTCTTTATCTCAAACGCAATCATCTCAGGTCGCGCTGTTGTGGGTGGTTTTGGTCCATTTATGAGACTCAAACCAAAAGGTCTCAATAATATCTATACTGCAACAGTCGATGCCTTTGTCGTCGGTGCACAAGAAGCTGCAAAACGTATGGAGCTTGTAGGTGGTGGAAGCATCATCTCTATGAGCTCAACTGGGAACCTTGTTTATACTCCAAACTACGCAGGTCACGGTACAAACAAAGCGGCTGTTGAAGCGATGGTACGTTACGCAGCAGCAGAACTCGGAGAGAAAAATATCCGTGTAAACGCAGTGAGTGGCGGTCCAATCGATACAGACGCACTCAAAGCATTCCCAAACTATGAAGAGGTAAAAGCAGAAGTCGTCAGACGCTCTCCACTCTCTCGTATGGGTGAAGCGCAGGATTTGACAGGTGCTTGTCTTTTCCTTTGTGGCGCTGAGTCTTCATGGCTTACAGGTCAGACTATCGTCATCGACGGCGGAACGACTTTTCAATAATTTAAACGCTTCATGAGCCAAGCCCATAAAGCTACGCTCGCCGCTATGGCACTGAAGCTTGCCTCTTTCGAGGCAGAAATAAAATCCCATCGCTTAGCAAAATTTTAAAAAAACTATAGCACTCTAAAAAAGTGTCACGAGCCTCTTTTCTATCTTAAGCTCTTTAAATCCAAACTCTTTTTGTATCCAAAGAAAACTCTCTTTTGTATAAAAAAATACATGTGTCACATCATTTTTATAGTACCACTTTGAAAAATCGATACTATCATCATAGATATCTGTCATCAGATAAAGTTTTCCGCCCTTGCCTAAGAGACGCTTTAAAAGTGCAAACTCTTTATGCGGATGATAAAAATGCTCCACCACTTCACATGCTGCTACATAGTCATATTTTTCTTCTAAAAGTGCTGCGTTTGGATGGAAAAATGGGTCATATTGTCTAATATCATACCCAGCATCTTGCATCAGCTTTGAGACAATCGGCGCTTTGCCTGCTCCAAAGTCCAAACCTTTGGCACTGCGTTTGTAGTCACTTTGTATCGCTTGTGTCATTGGTGAGACGAACTTTTGGTACCCTGTATCTTCGACATTGTCATCATGTAACTCATAACGTGCCTTCTCTTGGGCTGCGTTTGGAAGCTTTGCGCTATTTGCGAAGATGGAGTTGCAAGTTTTACATCGAAAATAGTCCTGATAAAAGAGATTCGCTTCACTCGAGCAGAGCGGACATTGTTGTTGGAGCGTCATTGAGTTCCTTTTTTGTAGAGTTTATCTGTGTAGATTGCGTTTACACCCATAGCAAAGAGTTCATCTCTGCGTTTTGCCTTATTTATCGTATATACGCCAACAAAGATGCCGTTATCTCGGAGTATTTTGACTGTTGTTGCATCTGCTAATTCATTATTGAGATTATACATTGCGACTCCAAGATCTTTGAGATACGCAAGTAGATTTTGTGGATGCACATCTTCTACAAGTGCTGCAGTGGGAATTTCTGGCGATTTTTCTTTTATCAAACGCAGGTACTCATGGCGAAATGAAGAGAATAAAATCTTCTCTTTAAGCTCATATTTTTCAACAAGCTCAAGAACAAGAGAGACAAACACTTCATCTGTAAAATATCTGCTTATATCTTTGAGTTCGATATTGCAATAGAGGTCTTTTTCTTTGATAAACGCAAGAAGCATCTCAAGCGTGAGGAGTTTTTCTCGCTCTCCATAGTCAAGTTCTGTGAGTTCTTCATAAGAAAAATCAGCTACGTTATAAGGCTTGCGTTTGTCAAACGCAGCAATTTTTTCTACATTTGTCGTTCTTTCAAGTGTGTCATCATGCATGATTACAGGCACTTTGTCACGGCTGAGTTGGACATCAACCTCTATAAAATCCCCTCTTCCTTCGCTTAAACGCAGCGCTTTCATTGTATTTTCAGGGGCAATATTTCTAGCTCCACGGTGTAAGCCTATGCGTCCAGGTTGTTCAAATAGTGTCAAAAAGTTCACTTTGTATACACTCCACGCTCTCGAATTTCGTTAGCTATAGCTTCTGTTGTTTTTTCTACGATTTCAGAGACACTTAGTCCATCAGGAACGATAGGCTCAAGATAATGCACACGTATCTTTTTAGGTTTTGGAAAACTCTTTCCACTGCCAAGCGCCTCAAAACTTCCATCTATCATCACGGGGACAACAGGGAGATTATATATCTTGGCGAGCATGGCAAAAAACGGACGAAATTCGAGCAGTTTTCTATCACGTGTTCTTGCACCTTCTGGAAAAATTACGAGGTTTTTTTCTTCTTGTAGTGGCAATGCCAAATATTGCAGAGTATGTTTGAGATTTTCATTTGCATCGATGAGGATAGTCTGACCATGATCAGATATAGGTTTCAAAAGCTTTGTTCCAAAAACATTTTTGTAGGCTAAAAAGAAGGTGTTTTTGAGAATAGCATATGGCAGTGAAGACTCTATCAAAAAACCATCGAGCATACTTTGGTGCGAAGGGGCAATAATACATGCACCCTTTGGAAGGTTTTGCTCTCCACTCACTTCAAGCCGAAAATAGAGTTTAAAGAGCGGAAACAGCACTATTTTATACAAGAACATGATAAAAGGTGAGTAAAGAAGCTTTTCTTTGATGGGTTCTTGTAAAACTGTTTCAAGATTTTTCACTGCGTTTTGTATCTGTGTATGATGCGCTTTGATATAAGAATAAAGCTCGTTTACATGCATCATACTTGCAAAATTTCTCTCATCCACGACAACTCCAAAACTCTCCTCTATAAAGATAAAAAGCTCTACATAGTCAATAGAATCAAGTCCCAAATCAAGTTCTAAATGCGAAGTAAACGCAAGCGCTGCTTTGGAGTGTGTATGCAAAAAAGATATCAGTTTTTGATATATTTCATCTTTGCTAGCATCATTTTCATCTAGCTCTAGAGCAGGATGAATAATCTCAAAGGCACGGATCTTCGCATTTTCTTCTGCTTCGAGATTGTAAAGCTCTATCGCATACCACCGAAGTTCTTCTTTGATATTGATAATTTTTGCCCGCTGTAGTGCCTCAAAATCCGGGTACATGCGTGCAAAAAGCACTCCATCACGCAGAGAAACTTTTATATCTTTAAGATAAGAGCTCAATGCTAAAATTCTTTGTTCTATCGTCGTAAAATCTATTATTTTTTCCATACTTTATAGTATCCAAGATTTGAAACTTATGTCAATAAAAAGCCATATGCAAGCCTATATTAAGAGCCAAAAAGCTAAAATCACCCTTTAGAGTTCTATTTATATTTTAAGGATTTTTTTTGCTAAATTTACCCAACCTCTTGGCATCTCTTCGCATACTTTTAGCACCACTTATGTTCTGGATTATTTTAAACCCGCAGATTTTTACTGGGAACGGTTTTGATATCACTTGGAACTACTATTTTGCTTCACTTTTATTTGTCCTTGCTTCTGCTACAGACTTTTTTGATGGCTATATCGCTAGAGAGTGGAATCAGATGACAATGCTTGGAGCTATCCTCGATCCACTTGCCGACAAGATGCTCACTTTGGCTGCGTTTTTAGGGCTTATGATGATAGGCGAAGCTTCTGCTTGGGCTATCTATATCATCATCGTACGTGAGCTTTTTATCACAGGTATCCGCACTATCGCAGTTGCAGAAGGTCTTAGCGTCAAAGCATCTCTTGCAGGTAAAATAAAAACCGTAATGCAGATGATAGCCATAGGTTTCTTACTTATGCACTGGCCATTTGGGGCTGAACTTTTATGGTTTGCAACGGCACTGACAGTCTATTCAGGAGTTGAGTATCTTTGGGCTTTTCGCAAAGCACTTCTTAAAGGAGAGATTGTATGAGCTGGTTTGTATCCCTTCTCGTCCTCTCAGCACTCATCTTTTTTCATGAGCTTGGTCACTATATGGCAGCGCGTCTTATGGGCGTCTATGTTGAAGTTTTCAGTATAGGTTTTGGCAAAAAAATCGCCTCTTTTCGAGCATGGAATACTGAGTGGAGAATCGCAATGATCCCACTTGGCGGTTATGTCAAGATGAAAGGTCAAGACGACTCTGACCCGAGCAATATAAGCCTAGATACGGATAGTTATAATGTCAAAACACCTCTGCAACGTATCTTTATCCTCCTTGCAGGCCCTTTTGCAAACTTTTTACTTGCGTTTGTGCTCTACTTTTTTATAGCACTCGGAGGACCAAATATCCTCTCTCCAGTGATTGGAAACGTATCAGCTGACTCTCCTGCGTTTATAGCAGGTCTTGAATCCAATGACACTATCCGTGCTATAGATGGAGTCGCTATTGCAACTTGGGAAGAGATGGCAGATATCATCGCAGCCTCAACAGGCTCGCTCAATCTTGAGATACAGAGAGCTGGCTTTGTCGAGTATAAAACACTCACACCCAAAAGCACACAAACGACCAATATGTTCAATGAAATCGTAGAACGCAAGATGATAGGAATAGGCAGCGCAGGTGTGACACATAAGCTTGAGCTTGGTATATCTGAGACACTTTCCTATGCGACAAATCAGACCATATTTGCCTCGACACTCATCTTCACAGGTCTACAAAAGCTCATCGTTGGTGATGTTCCTGCAAAAGAGCTTGGCGGTGTGATCAGTATCGTCAAACTCACCTCAGATGCCACAGCAGCAGGCTGGATGAGCGTACTCTTTTTTGCGGCACTTATCTCCGTCAACCTCGGCGTCTTAAACCTCTTGCCTATTCCAGCACTCGATGGAGGACATATCATGTTCAACCTCTATGAGATGATAGCAAGACGCGCTCCGAGCGAAGCTGTTTTAGTCAAACTCACCATAGCAGGCTGGGTGGCACTTTTCTCTCTTATGGGACTTGGGCTATACAACGATATCACCCGATTATTAGGATAAAAATATGAATGAAATAGAGTATAAAATATATATAGATCAGGTCATTAGACGAGTAGAGACAGCCAGACTGCGAGTAAGTGATCATCACATAGTAAAGATTGTAGCAATCAGCAAATACTCAGAATCTGCCGAGATAGAAAAACTCTATCATATCGGTCAGCGCGCCTTCGGAGAGAACAAAGTCCAAGACCTCAAACAAAAAGCGCATGAGCTCGAAGAACTTCCACTTGAATGGCACTTTGTAGGCAATCTCCAAAAAAACAAAATCAATAATCTACTCGATCTCTCCCCTGCTCTTTTTCACGCGCTTGACTCACTTGAGCTGGCACAAGAGCTTCAAAAGAAACTCGCTGCACGAGAGATGACTTTGGATGCTCTACTGCAGATAAACTCCGCAAAAGAGGAGTCAAAATACGGGGTTATGCCTGAAGATGCAGCTGCTCTTTATGCACAGATACAGAGTGAATGTCCAAACATCAAGCTCAAAGGGGTTATGAGTATCGGAGCGCATAGCGAAGATAAAGCCATCATCAAAAAAAGTTTTGAGACGACCTACTCTATTTACAAAGAACTCGAAGGTGCGACTATCTGTTCTATGGGTATGAGCGGCGACTTTGAGCTTGCTATCGAATGTGGCTCAAACATGCTGCGTCTTGGCTCTATCATGTTTAATAAATAGAAGAGAGTTTTTGCAATAACTCTCTTTGAGTCTCTCACCTCATAAGATATATCTATATATCATATAATACACATAATTCATACTTATAATAATGACGATAAAACAATAAAAAAATCTACTTAAATTCTCACAGTAATTCTAAAGTATATATAGAAAATATCTTGATGCAGTATAATTATTTTGCAAATTTGTAAAATGGATGAAACATTATGATTAGTATCAAAAATATCTTTGTTTTTTATATAGATGGCTTCAAGAATATGAAAGTCGGGAAAAGCCTTTGGAAAATAATCACTATAAAGCTGCTTATCATTTTAGTCGTTTTAAACTATTTCGTTTATGATAAAACAATCAAAACAGAGTTTAAGACAGCAGATGAAAAATCTAATTTTGTATATCAAAATTTAAAAGGAAAATAGATGGAAGAACATTTAGTAGACTGGAGTCGTGCACAATTTGCTCTGACTGCAATGTACCACTGGCTTTTTGTGCCACTTACATTAGGGCTTGGATTCATCGTTGCCATTATGGAGAGTATTTATGTCAAAACTGGGAGTGAGTTTTGGAAAAAGACGACCAAGTTTTGGATGACAATCTTTGCGATAAACTTTGCTATTGGTGTTGCTACGGGCATCATCATGGAGTTTGAGTTTGGAACGAACTGGGCAAACTACAGTTGGTTTGTCGGAGATATTTTTGGAGCGCCTTTGGCTATCGAAGGGATTCTTGCGTTTTTTATGGAGTCCACTTTCTTCGCCGTGATGTTTTTTGGCTGGAATAAAGTCGATAAGAACTTTCACCTCCTCTCAACGTGGCTCGTTGCAATCGGTTCAAACCTCTCAGCGCTCTGGATATTAGTCGCAAATGGATGGATGCAGCATCCTGTTGGGATGACATTTAATCCAGATACTGTAAGAAATGAGATGAACAATTTTTGGGATGTGCTTCTCTCACCTGTAGCTGTGAGTAAATTTTTACACACAATCGCAAGTGGCTATGTCATGGCTTCACTCTTTGTCGTTGGTGTGAGTGCTTGGTATTTGCTCAAAAAACGCGATGTTATTTTTGCAAAAAATTCTATGCTTGTTGGTGCTACTTTTGGACTGATAACAGCGCTGTTTCTTACACTTAGCGGTGATGAATCTGCGCACCAAGTTGCACTCAAACAACCTGTAAAACTTGCAGCAATGGAAGGCCTCTATGAAGGTCGCACAGAAGCTGGTATCGTCGGTATCGGTATGCTCAATCCTGAGAAGACACTCTTCAATGAAGCAGAAGAGTTTATCTTCCAAATCGAAGCGCCTTATGCACTTTCGCTTTTAGGTTATCACGACATCCATGCCTATGTACCAGGACTCAAAGACCTTGTATACGGCAATAAAGAGCGCGGTATCATGGGTGCAGAAGAGAAGATAGCCAAAGGCAAGATCGCTATTGAAGCTTTTGAAGCATATAAAGATGCGCATGAACTCAAAGATAGTGAGAATATGGCTCAAAACAGGCTGATTTTGGATGAGAATATGCAATATTTCGGCTATGGATATCTTAAAAATCCTGAGCAGATTGTCCCTCCGGTTGCTATTACCTTTTATGCGTTTCATATTATGGTAGCACTTGGTGGATGGTTTTTAGTTCTTTTTGCTCTTGTTTTATTTCTTCTTACCAAAAAAGATATAGAAAAATTTAGAGTTGTTCTTTGGGCGGCAGTTTGGAGTATTCCTCTTGGCTATATCGCAGGTGAAGCGGGATGGGTTGTAGCAGAAGTCGGTCGTCAGCCTTGGGCTATCCAAGACTTAATGCCCGTTGGTGTTGCAGCAACACATATAGCGACAAGCAATGTCATTATAAGTTTTACACTTTTTGCACTTTTATTTACAACGCTACTCATAGCAGAGATAAAAATCATGACGACGCAGATAAAAATCGGCCCCGACGGAGGACATTAAAATGATGGGATTTGGTGATTTAAGCTTATTACAACTCCAACAATTATGGTGGATGATAGTATCTCTTTTGGGAGGTCTTTTTGTCTTTATGATGTTTGTCCAAGGCGGACAAACCCTACTCAATAAACTCTCAACAACTGAGACGGAAAAAACAATGCTCGTCAATGCTATTGGACGTAAATGGGAACTCGGCTTTACTACACTTGTTCTTTTTGGAGGTGCGCTTTTCGCTGCGTTTCCACTCTTCTATGCAACGAGTTTTGGTGGTGCTTACTGGGTATGGCTTGCGATACTTTTTTGTTTTATCATCCAAGCAGTAAGCTACGAGTACAGAACAAAACCAAACAACTTTTTAGGTCAAAAAACCTATGAGATGTTTTTAAATATCAATGGAAATCTCGGCGTATTTCTACTCGGTGTTGCTATCGCTACATTCTTCAGCGGCAGTGAGTTTGCGATTGATAGACATAACTTTTCCCATTGGCAAAATGAACTTCGTGGACTTGAAGCGCTTTTGAATCCGTATAATTGGCTACTAGGACTCTCTCTTGTCTTTCTTGCAAAGATCAGTGGGGCACTCTATTTTATCAATAATATAGATCACGATGGCATAAGAGATAGAGCTGTTGCATCTATCAAGATCAATATGATCTTCTTTTTGGTATTTTTTCTCTCCTTTTTGATTTGGACGCTCACAAGAGATGGCTTTAGCATAAACGCAGAGGGCGTTATCGTCTTGCAACAATACAAATACTTTATAAACTTTCTTGAGATGCCTCTGGTCTTTGCTATGTTTATCAGTGGCGTTTTGATGGTAATCATCGCAGTTTTTGTAGCCATCACATATAGAAAAACTTGCTGTATCAAAACAGGTGGCCTTGGAATTGTTTTAACAGTTACAGCGATACTTTTCAATGCAGGGCTTAACAATACAGCCTATTATCCATCTACATTTGATCTGCAAAGCTCACTGACTATCATGAACTCGTCTGGGAGTCACTACACGCTTATGGTGATGAGTTATGTAGCACTCATGGTACCTTTTGTCCTTGCTTACATCGCTTATGCATGGTACTCGATGGATAAGGTTAAAATAACGCAAGCTGAGATCGAAGCGCCAGATGCACATAACTATTAAAAGGATAGAAAATGGAATATTTAAGTGAATTAGTATGGCTTAGTTTATGGCCTATTTTGATTTATATCGCGTACAAAGTTATCTATAGAAATATAAAAAAATTTGAAATAAAAGAGTAATACTCTCCATCACACTGCAAACGCAGTGTGATATTTCCACTACACAACATCCTCCTTTGACACTTTTTCTACTGACGCACTAAGCAAGAATTTTGACGATAAAATAAACATAACTTTACAATTAGTTCGTCAAATTAAACAAACTTATATATTTTATTCGATACTATTATATTGGAAATAAATAGAAGGATTAGAGAATGAAAATAGCAGTACCAGTTGACAATGATAAAAAAACAATATTTAAACGTACAGGTCAGGCTCCATTTTTTGCCATTTTTAATGACACTGAGATAGAGAGCATTATTCCTAACGCACATGGTAAAGAAGGACACAATCATCACGATCATGACCACGAACATGAGCATGCAGAAGATGATAAAGAGCATCTTAATCAACACAAAAAAGATATCTCTGGCATTAAAGGCTGTGACATCATTCTTGTTCAAGCAGTTGGTGAACATATGCAAGAAGCACTTGACTCTTTTGGCATCAAAATACAAAAAATAAGAAAAAAAGACGGTCTTTTTGCACACGAAGCAGTTGCAAACTTTTTACAAAATAAGATATAGGAATAAAAATGAAAAAAACAATATTTATGGAAAAATATCCAGTGTTTTCACTTGAGATAGCTAAAAATGAAACAAGTTATGTCAATGTGGATGAGATTATAAGCTACTTAAAAAGCCTTATTGAAGCACACCCTGTCGCGACATATATCGCTCTTTTTGATCACTATGCACATACTTCTGCAATGGCTGATGGTGTAATCAACCCAGAGATCAAAGATGCAAAAAACCTCATTTTTTGTTTTGGGAAGCAGTTGCCAAGCAGTAAAATACTAGCAGTTCGTCCTAGAAGTATCGGTGTGTGTGAGCTTGAAAATGCGTTTGTAATAGACTTTTTGGAAGTGCCAAATGAGCAGTTGCATGAGACAACGGAGAAATGGGTCAAATCAGTAGCAAATCTCTAAAAGAGATTTGCTACGAAAATAAAAAGTAGATTATTCAGCTACTTTTCTAGCACCTATTGCTTGAACAGGTCTGTTGTTTGCACCATGGAAAAGTTCTGAGAACTCTTTTGTTTGTGCTGTAGAAATTGTAGAGTAGTTTTTCATAACTAACCATCTTACACCCTCAGAACATGGAGGTGTTGTAAGTGAGCCGCTAAATCTATAGTAATCTTTGTTTTTTGGTAAGAAATCATTGATCTGTTTTGAAGAGAGACCACAGCCATTTTTCTCATCACCTTTATGTGGCATTTTTTTCCAGATTTGTTTGATGAGAGGATTTTCTACACCATCTTCAAGCATCACAGCTACAACTGCCAACTGACCATCTTTTGATGCGTGTACAAAGTGTGCTTCAAGTGGGAAATTTTTCCCTTCTATCTGGTTTTCGCTTGGTGTGTGAAAGTGAAATTGTTTCAGAGAAAACTCGATACCATCGATAGTGATAGAGCTTCCCTCTTTGATATTTACCTGTATTGTATGTCCGTTGTTGATAACTTCTGAAGCACCTGTTACATAGTTAAACGCGATAGGTTTCAAGTCAACCGCGTCTATTTCTACATCTTTAGAGATATTAATCGGAGACTGATTGATACCAAGTTTGCACATCGTGTATTTTTCATCCAAATCACCCCAATTTGCTGGACCTTCATGGCCTGTATATCCCCAATGTGTTGCATGTCCATCTGCAAAAAGTACTGTACTTAAAGCTAATGCAGCTACTGAACTAACGATTAATTTATTGATTTTCATCTGTTTTCCTTGTGTTGATTTGGTTAAAAAAAATTATATCGAAGTTATAAAAACTTATGGTAACTTGTTAATTTAAATCGTACTTTATTGCTCAAAGAGTTACTTATCAGCGCTTGTTGATACTCTATCATCTTGAAAAAAGGACGTAAAAATCCTTGCATCTTTTTCTCTTCTACCGCTTCGACTCTCCATCTCACAAGCTCTTCTAGCACTACAAGTGTGGACTCTATCGTAGAGAGATAGTTACTCTGAGGCTGTTCTTTTATCTGATACTGCGAAATTTTCTGTGTTGTAAAACTCATGTGTTGCAGCTCTTTGAGGTTACTACTCTCATACATCATCTTTTTTGTGCATGCCCACGTCGAGTCGATGATAAAGATTGCTAGTTTTTTTGCACTTGCGTTTTGGGCGTGCGGGTTATGTGAACTGAGGTTGAGAGCATCTTCAGATGGATAGAGCACATAGCTCTCATGCGTATCAATAATCTCATTAATACGTTTATGCTCGCTAAAATCCACACCGATAAAAAGTTCTGAATTACTGAGGCTAAGATGAGTAAAAAAACCCGTGTTGTTTTTGACTTTTTTGAACTCTTTTGGATGCATCAGGATAACAAACTTTGTGTTTGTCTCTATAGGGTCAATATAAGCGCACATACAAGAGCTCTGCGGTCTATAACACTTATAACACTTCTCTCTGTCGCCATATATCGTCAAAAGGCAAATCCACGACGAAATATATGTTGCACCAAAGGGTTGAGAAACATCTCACTCTGACTCCACTGCGTTTGTGGCTCTGTAAACGCAGCGATATTTTCTTCTGGAGTCTCCAATACTACACCCAACTCCTGCGCCAATGCTATAAAGGCTGCGTTTGAATAGCCATACGCATAAGAAAGCTCCTGTATGCCGCTTGTCTCTGCGAGAATATTGATATAACTTCCATCTTTACTTTGCAACTGAATCAACAAAAGATTACTCGCTTGATAGAGCGTATGCGAACGACTGAGATGAAAGATTCTCTTCAAAGTCTCCACGGTCGAATATTTGAACTCATAATCGTGGTTTGCTTTGAGTGTTTCAAAAAAGAGCCTCTCTTTATTTGCGTTTTGAAGTTTTACTTGTGTAATATCAAGACGTTCAAAACGCAAGAGACTTTTTTCATACATCTCTGAGGGCATGATAAGTGTCTGGTTCTCATGCTCAAGTACAAGACCTTTTTCTGCTTCAACTGTGAGTGAACTTGTTGCACAGCCACTAAAGAAAAATAGAGATAAAAAAAGAGATAAAGTGCTTTTCACAGGTCTACTCCAAAGCAAAATTGAGTGGAATCATACTATAATAACGAAAATTACGAAAATGCAAGGATTGCTGTGCAAACTGACTATGAACTTATCGTGCTTGGAAGTGGTGCGGCTGGCATGATGGCGGCTATCGTCGCTGCGCGAGAAGGAAAACGTGTACTTTTACTCGAAAAACTCTCCTCTATCGCATCCAAACTCAAAGCAACGGGCGGCGGGCGATGTAACCTCACAAATACGCTCTCCAACGAAGATTTTATGGCACGTTTTGGGCGTGATGGACGTTTTATGCAAGATGCACTCACTGCCTTTGACCATAAAGCCCTCTTAGCATTTTTTGATGGTATCGGAGTCGCTACACACGCACCCGATGGCTATAGAGTTTTTCCCACTTCGCACTCTTCAGCCACTATCATTGCAGCCCTCCATGAAGAGATGCTCAGACTTGGAGTGACACTGCTTCTTGGCCAAAAAGCAGAGAAAATCCTCATAAATGCAGAGCAAGTAAAAGGCGTACAAACACAAAACGCAACATACTACGCGCCCAATGTCGTTGTCGCAACTGGAGGGCTTGGTTATCCCGTCCTTGGTGCTGAGGGCGATGGCTATACGATGGCTGGCGAAATTGGACATAAAGTTACAGAGTTACACCCTGCCATGATGCCACTCAAAACCAAAGAGGAGTGGGTCAAAAATTGCCGCGCAGATACAATCCCCAAAGTAGAACTTCGGGTCAATCTCAAAAAGCACAAAAAACTCAAAGCCAGCGGAGATCTCATCTTTACAAATCACGGTATTCGCGGTCCTGTTGTACTGGATTTTGCGCGTGAGATTACTCCGCTTTTGGACTCCTATGGTGAAGTCCCGATTCTCTTAAACCTCACAAAAGGTCTCAACGAAGAGCAGATATCCGCGCATCTCAAAAAAGAGGTAAGTAAAAATCCTCACGCAACAATGCTTGAACATATCAGCACCCTCCTTCCAGAGGCACTCTCAAGAGAACTTTGCCTTTTAGCAGGTGTCAATCCAGAGGAAAAACACAATAAAATCAGCGGAGCCTCTCGTGCCAAACTCTTACAAATACTTGTTTGGACTCCACTCACAGTTATAGGTCATGATGGATTTAGACTAGCGATGATAACACGAGGTGGGATAGATCTTAAAGAGATAGATCCAAAAACGATGCAAAGCAGACTCATAAACGGACTCTATTTTTGCGGAGAGATCATGAACCTTGATGGCCCTTGTGGCGGCTATAATCTGCAATGGAGTTTTTCAAGCGGAGCACTTAGCGGAAAATTACTGAAATAAAATTTATTATTAACAAATATTGTGATATCATCTTCGACATGATTTCGCGAATAAAAACAAATATTAAATCTTTCTTACATCCATTTCTCTTCTCTGGCGTCAAATACGATAGCGGGTACAATACTCACAGAAAAGCAGTGATGCTCAATGCATTTCTATTATTAGGTATGCTTGTTTTTTTAATCTTTGCCTTTTTTCATATCTTTATCTCAAATAAATTTTTTATAGCCTTTATCGATCTTTTTTCATTTAATATTCTTTTTTATTTGTACCATGATTTTGAAAAAAATCATAACCTCAAACGAGTCTCTACAATAGTTATTTTACTTTTATCGATGTTTATGCTCACATTTGCGTTTTACAATCATAACAATAGCTTTGGACTTATTTGGAGTATTTTCATTCCAATGTTTGCTATTTCACAATTTAAACCAAAAACAGGCCTTCTTATCTCACTTATTTTCTATACTTTTTTCTTTTCATATCTCTTATACGGTGCGTTTTATTGGAATGAGCCTTCTTGGGATTTAACATCACTGTTGAGATTATTTTTCGCTTCAATGTTACTTACTTTTCTCTATTTTGCTATTGAGAGATCGTTTGCAAATGTATCAAAAGAACTAGAAAAACTGACCAATACTGATGCACTCACTACACTTTTTAATCGCAGAAAAATTGATATCATTATTGAAGAAAATTTTCATAAATACCAGCGTTACGGGACAGAATTAAGTATTGCATTAATCGACATAGACGACTTTAAACTTATTAATGATACCTATGGACATGATGTAGGTGATATGATTTTGCAAAAATTTGCAAAACTTTTGCAAGCTAATACTCGTAAAACAGATTATATAGGAAGATGGGGTGGAGAGGAATTTATCATCATTATGCCCGAGACTTCTCTAGAACATGCAGAGTTAAATATGCAAAAAATTATGCGTATGTTGGCTGTACACTCTTTTGATGTTTTAGAGAGTGTAAAGTGTAGTATTGGTATCGTACAAGCTGATCTAAAAATCCAAACTATTAATGAACTCTTTAAGTGCGCTGATAACGCTCTCTACTACTCAAAACGCAACGGAAAAAATCAGATAACTTCTCACTCATAAAAATAACGTATAGAGGCAAAGCCATAAACTTTTGCTTTTGCTATAGCTTTTATTTGTGCATCTTCAACTATACCTCCAAGCGCTATAACATTAATATCACACAGTGTGAGAAGTGTTTGTAGCTCTTCTATCCCTTTTGGCTCGCCCTTGTCTGGAGAGGCAAAAATAGGACTATACGTCACATAAAAAGCTCCCCTATTCTGCGCTTCTAGCACCTCATCATGCGTATGTGCGCTTATACCTACGAGCAGACCTTTCTCTTTTGCTGTACTTATTGCATCATATTGGGTCGATGTCAGATGCACTCCATCGGCGCCAATTTTTTGCGCCAAAGAGGCATCTCCGTGTAGATACGCTGCTATCTTATGTTTTCTGCACAACTCTACAAAGATTTTTGCCAGCACTTCATACGCTGCGTTTTGCTTATCACGGTAGAGCGCCATATCGGGCTTATGTCTTAGAAAGCTCTCTTCAAGTTTTTGAGCGAAACTCTCTGCCTTTTGTGTATAGTGCTCGGGCGAAGTGATAAGATATTTTTTCACTATTTTCTCAAAAGCGGATTTTGAAAATCTATATGCATCACCTCTGCGTTTTTCTCATATCTTTGCGCCATTGCGTTTACATGATAGTCAAATCTATCGAGGAGATAGAGTTCAGATTTTGTATATTTTGCTTTTGCTTCTTGGATAAAATCCTGCAAAAACGCAAGCTTTTGTAACTCATCATCAAAGGCAATACTTTTAACTATCTCTTCTATCGCAGCAAACTCTTCATCGCTAAACGCAGATAAAAAATCATAGGAGAGATCCATCGTCTTAAGATTATCAAGCGCTTTTGAAAATGCAAAGTGATTGTAAAGCATACAGCCTGCAAAATACTCTACATCAGAGTTTTCAAACTCGCTGTAGTGTTTTGCCTCATCTAAAAAATGTGTGTGGAGTAACTCCAATAAAGTCTCTATTTTTTCTTTCATATCTGCCTCTAACCCATCGGGTATAAAATATCATTATGCACTGCGTCGCAGGCTTTTAAAAGCTCATCACTGAGTGTGAGATTCATTGCAGCTAGTGTTGCATCGAGTTGTGCTGGAGTCGTCGCTCCGATAATCGTCGATGCCACAAAGGAGAACTGCTTAGACCAAGCAGTCGCCATCGTCACAGGATCTATCCCAAAATCATGTGCGATTTTGAGATATTTTTGCGTTGAAGCCAAAGTACGCTCATTCATAAAACGTGCTGCCATCAGACGTTGGCGTTTATCCGAAGAGTTGACGTAGTCGCTAAAACGTCCTTGTCCCACGCTGCTTTGGTTGTATTTTCCACTCAAAACACCACCAGCTAAAGGAGAATACGGCAACAGAGATATCTGCTCTTTTTTACATACAGTCGCGAGTTCATCCAAAAATCTTCTGTTTAAAAGTGAGAAGTTGTTTTGAATAGACTCAAATCGTGCGTAGCCTTTGTGCTCGCTTGTCATGAGCACCTTTGTCGTTCCATACGCTGTATCGTTTGAAGTACCGATATAACGTACTTTTCCACTTTGAACCAGTCTGTCAAAAGCTTTAAGACTTTCTTCTATGGGGACGATATTGTCCGGCCAGTGCATCTGATACAAATCAATATAGTCCGTATCCAAACGCTTGAGACTTCCCTCAATTGCGCGTTCGATATGAAAACTGTCTATCGCAGTAAGCCCATGACGGATAGGCGGCACAAACCAGCCATTTGCTGCACCTGCGACCTTGCTTGCAAGGATAACACTCTCACGTGGTTTACTCTTAAGCCAGCGTCCTACTATCTCTTCGGTCAGTCCTGCGAGTTTTCCTGATGGAGGCACAGGATAAAGCTCCGCTGTATCATAAAAATTCACTCCCGCATCATAGGCTTTGTCCATGATGGCAAAAGCCTCTTTTTCACTTGGCGTTTGTGTTCCAAAAGTCATCGTTCCCATACAGATAGGGCTTACGCGAAGTCCGCTCTTTCCTATGTATCTATATTCCATACTTGGCCTTGTTTAGTTATAATCGTGTGATATTTTACATAAAAGAGCTAAATGCATACTGATTTGACAACGGGGTCTATAAAAGAGCACCTCCTGAAACTCTCTGTTCCGGCGATTGTCGGTTACTTTTTTCATACAATGTTCAATGTCACTGACACTTATTTTGCAGGTATCATCTCCACAGAAGCACTTGCAGCACTCTCTTTGAGTGCTTCTATCTTCTTTATGATACTTGCCATCGCAATCGGTATGAGCGAAGCGCTCACTTCGCTTGTAGGCAATGCTTTGGGTGCAAAAGATATCCAAAAAGCAAGACATATAGCACTCAACTCCCTTGCGTTTGCCTTTTTACTATCTTTGTTTTTGAGTCTCTCTGGTATTCTCAGTGTCCCTTTTCTTATAGA
This sequence comes from Sulfurimonas sp., assembly GCA_028687935.1. Lineage (GTDB taxonomy): Bacteria > Campylobacterota > Campylobacteria > Campylobacterales > Sulfurimonadaceae > Sulfurimonas. The sequence goes on along the minus strand of JAQTZE010000002.1, from coordinate 203,141 downwards.
AGCTCTTGGAGATCCGAGCTACACTGCACAGACACTTGAGTATATCAATATCATCCTCTATGCGACACTCTTTTTTATCGGCTCTTTTTTCTTCAATGCCCTGCTAAACGCAACAGGAGATATGATTTCATTTCGTAATATTCTCATCCTCACTGCGTTTTTAAATATCGCTCTCGATGCACTTTTTGTCTATCACTACAACTATGGTGTCGGAGGCATCGCTATGGCTACAGTCATCTCTGAAGCTATCACTATGAGCTATCTTTTGTATAAATTGCAAAAGAGCTCGCTGCATCTTGAGCTCAAAGAGTTTGTTTTTGATAGAGAAATCCTCAAAGAGCTTCTCAAACAAGGTTTTGGTCCGAGTATGAATATGTTTATGATGGCGTTTGGGATGTATATTATCACTTATTTTGTCGCTCCTTATGGTAAAGAGGCGGTTGGAGCTTTTGGTATCGGAATGCGGATTGAGCAGATATTTTTGATGCCAGTTGTAGGACTCTCTATTGCCACGCTTGCGATAGTCTCACAAAACAACGGTGCAAAAATGTATGAAAGAATAGCGCCAAGCACACATCTCGCACTCCTCTACGGCTTTATCTTAAGTGCCCTTGGAGTGCTCTCATTTTTTATTTTTGGAGATTTTTTTGCCTCACTGCTCACGAACGATGCAAAGGTTATCGAACAAGCAGTGCTCTATCTGCGCATCTGCGGCTTTGCGTTTTTTGGCTTTGTGATGATTTTCATCTACATCTCTATGCTTCAGGGTATCGCCAAACCTGCTGTCATCTTTCCCATCAGCATCTACAGACAAGTGCTCGCACCTGTGGCACTCTTTGGCTTTTTGAGCACACTTGATTTAGAGATTTACTCTCTGTGGCTTGGACTGGATGCCATCATCTTCTCTTCGGCTGCGTTTTTGTGGTGGTATAGCAGCAAAAAACTCGCAGCTCTTCACTAAAGATTTTTTAAACGCTGCATAGTTTTTTGAAACTCAAAAACGCAAGGAGAGTCACTCCAATCATAATACCTACGAAGATAAAAAAATCACGCACTCCAAAATAACTCACAAAAGGATGAAAAAATATTGGTGAGCTAAACTGTCCCAAAAATATGGCACTTGTAAGATAGCCAGAGGATTTTATGCGTTTGGTGTGATGGGCTTTAGAGAGCATCCAAGCGACCACATTTGTCATCGCAAGACCGCCACCAAAACCCATAATAGGTGAAGTAAGAAAGAAGAGTCGTACATCATTGACAAAACCGATAAGGACAAAACCAACAGCGATGATACTCATACTCAAAATGAATATATTTGGATGTGACAATTTTCGCTTGAGTTTTGCAAAAGCCAAAGCTCCAAAAGCATTCGCCACAAACGCAGTCGAAATAATAGCTCCCGCGAGTGTTGAGGAAGCTCCAAAATGGTTGATAATGAGAAAAGGTATCTGCGTCGGCATAATATAAAAGAGTAACATCAGTATAAACGCAAGGAAATAGATGCCTATCAGTTTGTTATTCAAACCCTCTTCATTTTGAATCTCATCGCGTTTGATCTCTTTGATAAATTTCAGCGCAAAAGGAATCAGTAAAAAGCCTATCAAATAGATACCAAAAGCCCAGCGCCACTCAATATCCGCCAAAATACCGCCGCCTAAAACAAAAAAGACTCCACCGATAGCACTAAAAGCACTTTGCAAGCCCATAAATTTGTGACGCTCTTCCCCGCTGAAATAATCCCCAACAAGGCTGGTTGTGACAATCATAAGCACCGCGACACTGATGCCAAAGAAAAAACGCGAAGCCAAGAGGAGTTCTAGACTCTCAAGATAAAGCCCCGTACTTCCAAGTAGCGAGAAAAACGCAAGTGCTGTTATCGCTGACTTTTTCTTCCCAAATCTATAAACAAGATGGCCTAAAAAAGGAGCGAGTAAGGCGATGGAAAGTGAAGGAAATGTGATCATCATGCGTGAGAGAAACTCTATATTTGTCTCATTGGCAAAATACTCTTTGAGGTGAGGCACTGTTGTGACGATGGCGACATTTGACATCATCGTCGTCATCGAAAGCAGTAAAAGTGTAAGGATAGTCAGTTTGGAAAGAGTTTGCATTACGCCTGCGCTATCATTTCAACTGACCCCAGTTATCTCCAATATTGAGACTTACTTTAAGAGGTACATGCAACTCTTTGATATCTTCCATAATCTCTTTAAAGCGCGCGGCAAGTACGTCGACTTGCTCTGCGTTTACTTCAAAGATAAGTTCATCGTGTATTTGTAAAAGTATCTTTGCATCAAGATTTTCTTTGTGTATCACTTTTTGGATCTTGTTCATCGAGAGTTTTATCAAATCACTCGCACTTCCCTGAAAAACACTGTTGACAGATTCTCTATCATAAGCAGCTCGAAACATCGGTGTTGCGTTTTCATAGTCAAAATATCTGCGGCGTTTTAAAAGCGTCTCTACATAGCCCTGCTCATGTGAAAGATCGACAATAGAGCGGAAGTATGTTTTTACCGTAGGAAAGCTCTCAAAGTACTTCTCTATGATCTCCTTCGCCTCTTTTGTCGTGATGCCTAAAGTTTCAGAGAGTTTCTTTTGTCCCATGCCGTATAAAAGTCCGAAATTGACTGTTTTTGCCACATTTCTTTTTGACGCTGCTTCTTCTTCGCCAAAGAGTGCGATAGCTGTTTGCGTATGGATATCTTTATCTTCTTTAAACGCAGCGACGAGCACCTTGTCTTGTGAAAAATGCGCCAGCAAACGCAGCTCTATTTGAGAATAATCTATACCGATAAGTTTTTTGCCCTTTTCTGCTACAAAAGCCTCACGGATACGCAAGCCAAGTTCGCTTCTTGCTGGGATATTTTGCAGGTTGGGGTTTTTAGAACTGAGTCGTCCCGTCGCTGTTCCCGTTTGGACAAAAGATGTATGCACACGACTCTGCTCACTCTCATAAGAGAGTTTCAATAGTGGTTCTATATAAGTCGAGTAGAGCTTGTAAACCTCTCTGTATTCTAAAAGCAGAGGAATAATCGCATGTGCATCTTTGAGCGAAGAGAGAACATTTTCATCTGTTGAGTAGCCTGTCTTTGTCTTTTTACCCACAGGAAGGCCGAGTTCTTCAAAAAGTATGACGCCAAGCTGTTTTGTAGAGTTGATATTAAACTCGCTACCGGCTTGTGCATATATCTCAGATGTGAGCTCTTCAAGTCTTGCTTTGACTTCAACCAAAAACTTCTCTAAAAACGCACCATCGACTTTGATTCCTGCTTTTTCCATACTCAGAAGTGTCTGCAAAAATGGCATCTCTACATCTGTAGCTTCATCTATGAGATGACCTGCTTCTTGAAGTTCAAGCTTTTGCAAGAAAAGAGTATAGAGTCTGCGTGTGATGTAAGCATCTTCAGCCGCATAGTTACAAGCATCGTCAAGTGCGACACCTGCGAAAGTCTCTCCTTTTTTGACCGTCTCGCTAAACGCAACCATCTTATGATCTAAGAGTTTATCGGAGAGTTTATCAAGAGAGAGCGCACTCTCAGGGTTGATAAGCCACGCGAGTATCATACTGTCTGCGTAGATATCAAGAGTATCTACATCCAAAAATCTACTCACAAAATGCAAGTCAAACTTGATGTTATGGCCGACTACGAGAGATTTGAAGATCGTTTTTATAGCAGTTTTTGCTGCTTCGTGGGATATCTGCTCAGGCACGCCAAGATAGAAATGTCCAAACGGAACATAAAAAGCCTCTTCGTCATTAAAAGAAAAACTAAAGCCGACAAGAGAATCTTTGTCATAGTCAAGTCCCGTCGTCTCCGTATCAAACGCAACGACAGTCGTCTCGTCCAAAGTAGATAAAACGCGAGTGAGTTCTTTCTCATCTGTGATAAGTGTCGCTTTAAAATCAATCTTTTTATTCTCTTGTGTCTCCTCTTCTATCTTTTCTATGGCTTCTTGCTGCGTTTGCTCGCTCACCATATTTTTTGCATGGAGCATACGAAGGATTGCGTTTTGTTCATACTTTACAAGTTCATCATAGATATTTAAAAAAGGATGTTCGACATTCATGCAGTACTCTTCAAAATCAAAGCTCTCAAGCACATCATCACGAAGTGTGACAAGCTCTTTAGACATATAAGCCTGTTCTTTACACTCAAAGAGTTTTTTCTGGTTTGCACCTTTTATCATCTGTAAATTTGCATAGATATTATCCAGTGTGCCAAATTCTTGCAGCAGCTTTTCAGCTCCGACTTTGCCTATACCTTTGACACCAGGGACATTATCCGCGCTATCTCCGAGGATAGATTGGTAATCTATAAACTGCTTCGGTGTGACACCATACTTCTCAAAACATGCTTCTTCATCAACAGTTTTTCTTTTGATAGCATCGACAAGGACAATTTTGCCATCATCTATAAGCTGATAGAGGTCTTTATCGTGAGAGACAACGCGCACATTGTAGCCCTGCTCTTTTGCAAACTTCACAACTGTTGCGATGATATCATCGGCTTCAAAACCGACTTTACCCAAAGTTTTGTACCCCATTTTGTCAATCCATTCTATAGCGATTGGAAGCTGCATGGTAAGTTCGGGTGGAGGTGCTTGGCGGTTGGCTTTATAGTTTGTATCTATCTCGTTGCGAAATGTAGGCCCTTTGGAGTCTATTGCAAAGACAAGGTAATCGCTGTCATGTTGTTTTTGGAGTGTCGCTATAAAGTTCGTAAAACCAGTCAGCAGTCCTGTAGGAAAGCCATCTTTGTTTTTAAGATGCTGGGGAAGAGCGTAAAAACTTCGAAAGAAAAAGCCGAAAGTATCGATAACTGTGACGGTTTTACTCATTCTCAGGCGCTTGTGTTTCAAGTACATCGAGGATGCGGTCAATCTCATCTTCTAAAGTCTCGTGATTATATCCAGCATCATGTGCTTTTCTCAAACCAAAGTTGATAGCCTGCTCACTGAGCGGCTTATTGATAGGAAGAATTGTTTTGACGATATTGAGTGCAAGTGAATACTCTTTTATCTTTGAGGGTGCTGCTTCTGGATTGTCAGAATATTTTATCATCTCGATAAAAGCCTGATCAAAGCCCCAGTGATCAAATATTTCAGCAGTCACTTCAGAACTTGAAACATCCACATATGAGCGCTCTAACGCCGCCAAATCATTTGTCAGTTCTACTTCTGCTGAGAAAGAGTAAGACTCATCTTCTTGGATGATATCACTTGCGATGAGAATTTTTCCCGTCTCTTGTAAAAACGCAGCGAGATAGAGCATCTCTGCTTTTTGCTTATCAATATGGGAGTACCACTTCAAAATAAGATTTGCCTGCAAAGCAGAGATCTCTGCAAAACGCTCACTTGTGATGTTGTAAGGTTTCATATCCACGTTTAAAAGCTTGCGTATAGAGTTTCCAACAGCAATAGAACGCGTCAAGCTCATACCAAAAAGGCTCACAGCTTGGCTTGCGTTTCGTATCTCTTTACCAAAACCATAGAGCGGAGAGTTAGCAGCTTTTAAAAGGTTTGCAACGATCATAGGATCTCTCTCTACTACTTTCGCCAAATCATTGATAGAAGAGTCTTCATGTGCATAGATCATATTGATCTCTGTAATTGTTTTTGAGAGAGGAGGAAGTGATTTGATGCTATCAATGATCGAACTTTTCATAGCTTTTACCTTTTTTTTAAATTTATTATAGCGACACTTACTTGAAATTATTTTAGTGACAATCTCTTAATGTTTTGAGCGGGTTATTTATATAGTCATACCCATTATAAATTGTATAGACTCCATAGAGGATAACCGCTATAGAAGAGAGGCTCATCATCATGTTTCTAAAGCTCATAGCTGAAGCGAGCGAGGTTAAAAAACCAAGTCCAAACATCGCAGGAATCGTACTTAGACCAAATATGACCATCACCAAAGCTCCATAGAGCGGATCTGCTGTAGATGCTGCCGTAATGGCAAAGAAATAGACAAAACCACAAGGGAGTAAACCGTTTAACATTCCAAGGACAAAAAAGCTGAGATTTGATTTGGAGTTGAGCACAGATTTAAATGCTTTTTTATAGAGTGGCGAAGAAGAAAAAGAGTGCTCGATAAGTGTCAAGAACTTTATTTTTCCCATCAGTGAAAGGCCTGCGAGAACCATCGCTACACCTGCGAAGATCAAAAGCCCTCCGTTTGCATAGTTGCTAAAAGTCGCCACACCTCCAAGTGCACCAAAAAGAGCACCCAAAACGCCATACGTCAGCACTCTTCCAAAAGAGTAGAGAAGATGTGCAATACTTTTGGAGACTTTTGAGCTTGTTGGTTCTATCTTGATCGTCGTATAAGCTACCACAATCCCGCCACACATACCGATACAGTGTCCAAAAGAGCCTAAAAACGCAATGGAGATAATAGTGAGCAGATTAACGGTTTCCATTAGAGCCCCAAGAGTTGTTTTTTTATCAGAGGATTGTTCATCGTCTCGCCTCTGAGCATACGAAGGCTCATTGTATCGAAGTCGATAAAACCTTCTTGTTTAGTCTCATACGCACCAAAGCCGTATCCCATCGGTGTAATATCCTTGAGAGAGTAAAAAGCCTCTCTTGCGTTTATCCACTTTTTCGTATCTCTACTCATAGCCCAGATAATAGCCTCATCTTTGAACTCTTTATCTGCAAGCCAATGGACAAAACCGCCATGGTCATGAAAAAACCATGTTTTTCCACTCGGGATAACGACCTGAGAAGCATATTCAAGATCTTCTATGACCATACCGCAGTCACTATCTTGGTACTTATTGAGTTCCATTTCAAGAGGTTTGAGCGCTAGATTTCCCTCTTTGATGACGATCATATTTTGACTTGAAGCTAAAGAGAGAAAAAGAAGCACAATAATAGTGATGATTGTAGCAATAACAAGAAAAGGGATAATTTTTTTTAACATAAAACAAAAACTCCGAAATTTAATTCTTTATTATATCTCATCTTCTCTTTTTCCCTTTACCCAAATCGTCATAATATAAAAAACGCATCAAATCATTTTGCATATCTTCGCTCAAAGCATCCCAAATAGGCTTTTTTTGACCATAACGCTGGGGATCTTCTTTTTTACTTTTTTTAATATCACGGATAAGGTAGTGATAGCGCACTAGATTTTTTGTATATTCGCTGATAAAAGGCCAGTTTTTGATGATCTGATAGCTTTTTTCTTCATGATCTGTAAAACTGTATTCATTAAATTCTCTATCTTCTTCATCTTTGACATGGGCACTAAAAGGTTTGCCTACATCATGCAAAAACGCAGCCGCTAAAAATCTAAAATCTCCACCTTTGAATGTGTAATAGACAACACGCATCGTATGCAAAAAAACACCGTGCTGATGCCATTTGTTTTGAGTAAAAAAGAGTGATTTTAAAAAAGGTATTGAGAAAATGGAGTTATGCGTGCTATTCATACCGTAATGGTACTCTAAATACCTTAGAGTATTTAGAGATTTTTACTTTAGATTAAAAGCTAAAATAGCTACTCTTCCTTTGCCATTGGGTGATAAACATCTACAGTCTCCTTGAGATCTTGCCTTTGTATATGGGTGTAGATTTGTGTTGTCAAAAGTGAAGCGTGTCCAAGAAGCTCTTGCACCACTCTCAGATCAGCTCCTCCGCTTATAAGTGAAGTTGCATACGAGTGACGAAGAACATGCGGTGAGACACCAAGATATTTTTGTGTTATTTTATAAGCGGAGATACGGCTGAGTTTATCACCTTTGTAGTTACACCACACATGATTGTGATCTTTTTCAAGAGAGGCGAGATAGGTATCTATTGCGACTTTGGCTACTTTAGCTATAGGAACTATCCTCTCTTTTTCACCTTTGGCATGACGGATATGAAGCCACTCACCTTCTATATCGTCACGCGCAAGTGAGAGAGCCTCGCTAATCCTTGCACCCGTAGCATACAAAAAAAGGATAAGCGCATAGTCGCGCTGTCCCAGCCATGAACTTCTATCGATCATCTTGATTGCGTTTTGTATCTGAATAAAACTCAAAAATTGTGGAAGAAGTTTGGGAATTTTTGAAAACTTGAGCTTTTTTTGTTCTGCATTGAACTGATTTTTATAACAAAAATCAAAAAAAGCATTGATGGAGGAGAGTTTTCTATTGAGAGTTCTTTTGTTTGTGTATTTGCAAAGAAGAGAGAGCATAGAGCTTGTTTCAAGCCCTATGAGTGGCTTACCAAGCTCATTTTCTATAGAAGTCAAATCACCTCTGTAGGCTTCAACGCTTTTTTTACTCAGTGCCCGAGTGACACTGATATATTCTAAAAACGCTTCAAGCTCGCCTGACATTACTCGACTGAGATATACTCATCTGCAATGTAAAACATTTTTTCTGTACTGTAGATAAAGCCCTCTTCAAGGTCTACCTCATGCACTGTATAGTCATACATATCTTTATCAAGAGCGATAAGGTATCCCTCTTTTTCTAAGAGATAGAGTTTATCACCATGTGAAATCATCCCATAAAAGTGTGCAAATGGAAACTTGATTTTTGAGATAACTTGTAAGTCAGGTGTCACAGCAAGGACTTCACCCTGTTTTGTCGTGATATAGATGATATTCCCATCTGAGATGATATCTCTAGCCTCGAAATTTACACGAACCTCTTTTTGAGAGAGTGAAAACACCTTGCTTCCAGTTGCCGCGATGATTTTATTGTCTATAACATTAAAATAGATTATATTGTTAAAGTTATCTTCAGACGAAACAAGGATACTTCTAAGTTTTTTCTTGAGTGCAGAGTTGATGATAACAACTTTTCCATCAAGTGTAGGAAAGATAACAAGCTCTTTCATAAAGTAAGGATTTGCTATTCTATAATCAGCAGTGAGTGATTTGCCACCCTGTTCTTTGAGCAATAACTCTTTTGAAGCCATACTGTAAAGCGCCATATCGTTATCAGCAAAGAGGACCGCTAAGATATCTCCATTAACACTCGCACCTGCAACTGTTTTTTTCAACTCAAATTTTTCTTGCTTTGCCTTATTATTGATACTTTGTATCGTAAGGTTACCTTCGATGCTTGAGCTAAGTATCCATCCGTCACTTTTTCCTAAAATCCTCTCTGATTCAGCTATCTGAATATCAATAGGACCTTTTTTTGACATAAGTGTACGATCTTCAAGCAGAGCCAAATTTGAACCAATAGCGATGACTTCTTTATCTGCTGAACCGCCTTTACTCCAATCATCATCCAAGTATAAAGGCTTGTAGACTTCTTTTGTACTACAAGCACTAAAAAGTACTATAACAATGGCACTACATGCTAAAAGAATTTTATTCAAAACTTATTTAACCCCATAATGTAATAAAGCTTTTGCAACTTTATGGAGTGAAGACTCTTCACTGATTGTTGCAAGCTTTTGGTGTGCAGCATCGCCTTTACCCTCATTAATGAGTAAAACAGCACTTTGAATAACAGCTAAGTCAGCATAGACTGCGTTTTGTCTTGAAGCATAGGCATCAAGTTTTGCAAGATCTTTTGAACTTTGTGCAATTTCATACTTTGCAAGATCACCGATGATAAAAGTCTTAGAGTTTTGCAACTCTTCAAGTGTTTTAAGATCTTTCTCTGCAATAGCTTTTGAAAAGGACCATGCATCATGAAGTGCTGGACTTAAAGTTGCAAGTCTCGCTGCGTTTGCAGTATCATTTGCATCTTTCATTAAGAGCGCCAAAGTCTCATTAGCAGCTTTAACTTGTGACTCTTTATTGATGTCGTACGCTATATTTGCAGCAACAACAACTACTATCGCAGCAACTGAACCTATGATGACATTCTTATATTTTTTTATAAATCTCTCAGTCACAACCGCTTTTTCAAAAAACTTCTCTTCGGAGTTTAACTCCTCTTTTACCATCTCTATATCATTTTTTAAACTCAAAAATAGTCCTTAATTTATATATACTTATCAAAATGTGCAAAATAATATCGCAACCTTTGTTAAAGTTTCATCAAATGAATTCTTTCTATAAGTTTTTTTTGTTACAATCGTAGAAATAAAACTACAACATCAGGGATACATATGCAAGTAGACAATGCCTTATTGACAAGATTGGAAAAATTATCTTATCTTAAAATATCAGACGACAAACGTGAAGAGATTATCGAACAGCTCTCAGAAATCATGTCTTTTGTTGATAACCTCAGCGAACTGAGTACAGAAAACGTGGATGATAAATTTGCGATGAATGACAATGCTACTTATTTGAGAGAAGACGCACCTTCTTGTGAGAGAGCTATCAGTGATGATATTCTCAAACATGCACCAAACGCAGGCGATCACTTCTTTATCGTTCCAAAGATTATCGAGTAACTCTGATGATAAAGATCTATGGGATCAAAAACTGTGACAGTGTCAAAAAAGCTCTTGCGTTTTTTAAAAAGCACTCGCTTGAGTATCTTCTTCATGACTTCAAAACGCAGCCTGTTGGATGCGAAAAAGTAGATTTTTGGCTCAAAGAGATAGAGATAAAAAAACTATTTAACGCAAAAAGCACAACCTACAGAACACTAGCTCTCAAAGATAAAAATTGCAACGATGCAGAGATGGCGGAGTGGCTGTGCAAAGAAAATCTACTAATTAAACGTCCGGTTATTGAGTTCAATAACAGAGTTATCGTTGGTTTTAATGAAACTGACTACCAAGGAGCATTTTTATGAGTACTGATACAAACACACCTACTGACGTTTCCGATAGAAAAACTCTAGACATTAAAAAACTGCTCAAAAGCGTTTTGGCTTTTAAATCTTCTGACTTACACCTCGTAGTAGGCAGTGAGCCTCAAATAAGAATAGACAAAGAGCTCAGACCGCTTAATCTTCCTGTTTTGACCGCCAAAGAAGTAGAAGAGATGGCCTATACACTCATAGAAGATAAACAGAAGAAAGAGTTTGAAGAGAACAACGAACTTGACTTTTCATTTGAACTCAAAGATGTTGGTCGTTTTCGTGCGAACTACTATAGAACTATCCACGGTATAGGGTGTGCGTTTCGTATGATTCCTATTGATATTCCAACCCTTGATGAGTATGGAAATCCTCCTATCTTCAAAGAGCTCATAAAAAAAGAAAAAGGCCTTATCCTCGTCACTGGTCCTACAGGAAGTGGTAAATCAACAACACTCGCTTCAATGCTTCATGAGATAAACCTCACAGAACGCCGTCACATCATCACTATCGAAGATCCTGTGGAGTTTGTTCATAAAAATAACAAATCTCTTTTTTCTCAAAGAGATGTTGGAAGCAATACTAAGTCTTTTGCAGCAGCGCTCAAATATGCACTCCGTCAAGATCCCGATGTTATCCTCATCGGAGAGATGCGTGATGCAGAGACTATCGGTGCGGCACTTACAGCTGCGGAAACGGGTCACTTGGTTTTTGGAACACTCCATACCAATTCCGCTCCTGGAACTATCAACCGTATCATCGACGTATTTGATGGAGAAGAACAAGCGCAAGTTCGCGCACAGCTCTCCTCTTCACTTGTCGCTGTAATCTCTCAAACGCTTATCCCGCGTGTTGGTGGTGGTAAAGTTGCTACGCAGGAGATACTCATCACCAATCCTGCTGTACAAAATCAGATACGTGAAGACAAGGTACACCAAATCTATTCTCAAATGCAGCTGAACCAACAAGAAACGCACATGACGACGCAAACGCAACAGATCATCGAACTGCTACAGAAAAAAGCTATCAGTAAAGAGAATGCCATCAAGCACTCCAACAGACCTGAAGAGCTTATAAAAATGATTCAAGCACTCTAAATACAGATGCCAAATATTTTACTCAAAGATATCCTTACTAAGGATGTCTTTACGCTTCATCCTTATGACAAAGTCGACAAGATGCTTGATCTCATGTCGGAGAAAAAACTCAGTTGCTGTGTCATTATTGATGATGCTAATTTTCCTCTTGGCATTTTTACGCAAAAAGACACCCTCAAACTCTTTGCCTCAAAAATAGATATCAGTAAAACAAACATCAATGAAGTTATGAGTGCACCTATTCTCAGTGCACACAACTCTCTTGCTTTTTTTGAGGCATATACACTTATCTATGCAAAAGGCTATAGACATCTTATAGTCGTAGATGATGAAGGAAAACTCGCAGGTCTAGCCACCGAATATGATTTTTTGACACATCTTGGACTCGATTTTTTTGTTATAAGTAAAACTGCACAAGAGATAAGTAAAGAAGATTTTCCGACACTGGAGTATCACCAAACGGTTGCTGATATCTTAAATATCTTTGAAGAGCTACAAGCAAGCTCCGTACTTATTTTAGAAAACAAAAAGATCAAAGCGATCATCAGTGAAAAAGAGATGCTTGAGTTTGCAAAAAAGAAAATAGCACCAGATACAAAGATATCTGCGCTATCTTTAATAGAACCTTTTACTACTACTACAAAAACACTTTTACAAGATGTAGTACAAGAGATGCGCGCACATAATACACTACAACTCATTGTACTTGATGAGAATGAAACAATGCACGGACTTATCGAGCGTCATGACATCATGAGCTCTTTTCATGGAAAAGCCATAGAACTTCTCATCGACTCTTTAAACTCCAAAGAGTCAACTATCAATAAACTTCAAACGCAGAAAAAAGAGCTCGATATCTTTATGGCTGCGTTTGAGACTTCTACAACCGCTATTGTTATCACAAATACAAAAGCTATTATACAATGGGCAAATCCTGCGTTTGCAAGACTTACAGGGTATGAAATATCCTATGCTTTAGGGAAAAAACCATCAGAACTGATCAGTTCTGGTCTCCAAAGCAAAGAGTTTTACAAAATCCTTTGGGAGTGTATTGAGCAGGGAAATCCATGGCAGGGAATCGTTACAAATAAACGTAAAAATGGTGCGCTCTATCATGAAAAACTCAGTATTACCCCACTCGCAAACTCACGGGGAGAAGTGACAAACTATATAGGTTTCAAAGAAGATATTACACTCGAAGAGAATCTTAGAAGCCAACTGAGTGCAAGTGAGACTCGCTTTCGTGAACTTTTTGAACAAGCACCTCTTCCCTACCAGTCACTCGATAGAAATGGGGTTATACTGGATATTAACAGCTCTTGGCTTGATCATTTCGGATATACAAAAGAAGAGGTTATAGGCCACAACTATACTGAATTCATCGCACCAACTTCTTTAGCGACCTTGGAAAAGAACTTTCCTCGTCTTTTAGAGTGTGGCACGATTGATAGTCCTGAATTTGAATTCATTACCAAAAATAAAGCTATCCGTTGGGTTCAACTACAAGGGCGAACCAGTAATGATAGCAATGGGAACTTTCTGCATACACACTGTATCTTGACTGATATCACAGAACAAAAGTTTTTTATAGAAGAGTTACAAAAAAACGAAACAAAATTCAAAGAACTCTTTTTCAATGCTCCCTACGCCTACCAGTCTCTTGATACCGAAGGAAGGATTCTTGATATCAATAAAAAATGGAGTGATCTACTAGGCTATAGTAATGAGGAAGTCAAGGGAAAACATTTTGGCGATTTTCTTACACAAGAGTCTCTCAAAGAGTTGAGTTCTGCCTTTCCAAAGTTTATACAAAGTGGACATGTCCATGGACAAGCGTTTCAATTTATTGACAAAAATAACAAACAAGTTAGTCTTAAAATCAATGGAACTGTTGCCTATGATGAGACACATAATCCCCACCATACCCACTGTATCCTTTTTGATGTAAGCGAGCAAAAAGCTATCATCCAAGAGCGTCTCGAGATAGAGTCAGTCTTTAGAACGACTAATGAAGGGATCATGGTAACGGATAAAAATCAAAATATCACGCGAGTAAATCAAGCTTTTTGTTATCTCACTGGCTATAGTGAAGAGGAAGTGATAGGTAAAAATCCCTCATTTTTAAGTTCAGGTCGTCAAGATAAAACGTTTTATGATGCACTTTGGGAAGAGCTCAATGCAAATGCCCATTGGCGTGGAGAGATTTGGAACCGCAAAAAAAATGGTGAGTTCTATCCTGAACTCTTAAACATAAACGAAGTCCGTAACTCTTTTGGAGAGATTGTCAACTATGTAGGCGTTTTTTCAGATATAACGCAGCAAAAGCTAGACGAACAGCAACTAGAATTTTTGGCACACCATGATTCACTAACAATGCTTCCAAATAGACTGCTACTCCTCTCAACGCTCGAAAACAGTCTACGACGCTATAAACGCAATAAATCTATGTTTGCACTATTACTTTTGGATCTCGACAGATTTAAAAATGTAAACGACAGCTACGGACATATGATCGGTGATGAACTTTTACAAAAAATAGCAGATCGTCTCACTCATCGCCTCAGAGGTGTAGATATGATATCCAGACTTGGAGGCGATGAATTTGCCATACTACTTCCTGATATCTACCGTACACATGATGCAGGCAAAATAGCAGCAGAAATCATCTCTATACTCAAAGAACCTTGGACACTTGGAGATAATATAAATCTTCAAATCGGAGTGAGTATTGGAATCAGTATCTTAAATGAAGAGATTAAATCTTCTCAAGAGATGCTGCAGTACGCAGATGTCGCCCTCTACAAAGCAAAAAATAAAGGCGGTAACAACTTTGTCTACTATATAAACGAGATGACTGTGGAAGCGAGAGATAAACTGCAACTAGAAAACAGACTCAGAGAAGCGATATCTCGCAAAGAGCTAGAGGTCTATCTCCAACCACAGATCCATATCAAAACAAAAAAACTCATAGGTGCTGAAGCGCTGATACGATGGAACAACCCTGAGCAAGGTTTGATCTATCCCGATGCATTTATCCCAATCGCCGAAGAGAGCGGACTTATACGACATATAGGTTCTTTTGTACTGCAAGAAGCGTGTAGGCTTTTGGCAAAATGGGAAGATGAAGGGAAAAAACTCATTTCAATAAGCATCAATGTCTCAGCACTGCAACTTAAGAGTGATGATTTTGTACATGAAGTTAAAAGTGCTATTGAAAGTTTTGAGATCAATCCAAAATACCTTGAGCTTGAACTTACAGAGAGCGCTATTATGCACAATAGTGAAGAGTCAATGAAGATACTACACTCTCTTCGCTCTTTAGGTGTGAAGCTTGTCATAGATGATTTTGGAACAGGCTACTCTTCTCTTTCCTATCTGAAAAGATTTCCACTAGACACGCTTAAAGTGGATAAGAGCTTTGTGAGTGATATCCCTTATGACAGAGATGATACGGCTATAACCAAAGTTATCGTTGAAATGGGGCATATTTTAAATTTTGATATTGTCGCAGAAGGCGTTGAAACGCAGGAACAATTAGAATTTTTGCAGAGTATTGGATGTGATATCTATCAAGGCTATCTGGAGAGCAGACCTGTGAGTGTGAGTGAATTTGAAAAAAAATATCCATTACATTAACGCGCAAAGAGGATGAAGATGCACTCTATTTTCCTATTATTTTTTATAGCTTCTCAACTTTTATCTGCCCAAGATTTAGATAAAGTCACACTGCAACTGAAGTGGACACATGCTTTTCAATTTGCAGGCTATTATGCTGCTAAAGAAAAAGGCTACTATAAAGATGTTGGCTTAGATGTAACGATACTTCCAGCTACTCCTGGTATGGATCCAGTGGAGAGTGTTGTCGATAAAAAAGCGGACTATGGTGTTGGTTCGAGCAGCCTTTTATTATCGCGTGCTGCAGGGGCAAAAGTCGTTGTATTGGCAGTTATTTTTCAAGAATCTCCCTATGAAATCCATACGAATATTGCTATTCATTCATTGCACGACTTAATTGGCAAGCGTATTATGCTTGAAGCACAATCAGGGGAACTACTTGCTT
Organism: Sulfurimonas sp.; assembly: GCA_028687935.1. Taxonomy (GTDB): domain Bacteria; phylum Campylobacterota; class Campylobacteria; order Campylobacterales; family Sulfurimonadaceae; genus Sulfurimonas. The sequence goes on along the minus strand of JAQTZE010000002.1, from coordinate 187,266 downwards.
ATTTACACCATGAAGGTATCTCAAGTGATCAATTAACACTCCTGCCACACTCTTTTAATCCTCAAGATTTGATAGACCATAATGTAGATGCCATGTCAGGCTATATATCAAATGAGCCCTATTATTATAAATTAGCGAAGTTCTCTTATCGATCTTTCACCCCTCGATCAGCAGGAATTGATTTTTATGGAGACAATCTTTTTACCTCCGAAGAAGAGCTCCATGAGAACCCACAAAGAGTAGAAAAATTTCGAGAGGCGAGTTTGCGTGGATGGCAATACGCAAAAGAGCACAAAGAAGAGATAATCAATCTTATTATAAATAAATATGCACCTACTTTGACTTTTGATCAGTTGCAGTATGAATCTGATCAAATGATACCGCTTCTACAGCCTGATCTCATCGAAATAGGTTATATGAATCCAAAACGCTGGCAGCACATCGCAAATGTCTATAAAGAGCTCAAGCTATTGCCCCAAGAGTTTACGCTGGATAGCTTTATTTACGACAGTTCAAATCCTTTATTGCCAAAATGGGTCACAAATACTTTTATTTCTATCGCTATATTTGTCATCATGATCTTACTGATGCTCTCCTATGTGCTACGAACCAATAAAATTTTACGAAATAACAAAAATCTCTTTAAAACTTTATATAAACGATCTCCGTTAGGACTAGCAATGATCGATTTTGATACGGGTGCATTTATCAGCGCTAATTCGAGTATGATAAACTCTACGGGCTATACGGTAGAAGAGTTGAAACACTTTACATGCTGGGATTTGACACCAACAAACTTCCATGAACAGTTAAAAGAGCAATTTAGTCTACTAAATACAAATACGAGTTTTGGTCCTTATGAAAAAGAGTGCTTCAAAAAAGATGGATCTACCTATCCTGTCGAAACTATGGGCTTTATCATGAAAGACCCAAGTGACAAGCCTATCATGTGGACTTTTATTAAAGATTTAAGTGAAGAAAAAAAAATTGAAGAAGATCTCAAGCTTACTAATGCAAAATTTCAGCATTTGATCGAAAATATTGCAGGTGATTATTGTTTTTATATTCATGATACCAACGGCATTGTCACGTATATCAGTCATTCAATAATCGATATGTTAGGTTATACTTCAGAAGAAGCTAAAGTACATTACAGCAATTTTCTCAGTAATCATTCAATCAATCATCAAATCATTGCAAAAACAAAAGCAGCATTACAAGGGATTAAACAAGCAAATTATCTTGCTGAATTCATCCATAAAGACAACTCGAAGCGTTGGATAGAAATTACCGAATCACCGATATTTGATAGTAAAGGAATGGTTATCGGCGTCGAGGGGGTTATGCACAATGTCACCTTGCTAAAAGAATCTGAAAATAAACTCAAACTTGCTGCGAGTGTATTTACCTATGCTAAAGAGGGAATTTATATTAGCGATCCCGATGGTAATATCATTGATGCGAATGATGCCTACTGTATCTTAACAGGGTATTCTCGTGCGGAACTTATAGGTAAGAACTCACGGTTACTGCAATCAGAGAAACAATCCAAAGAGTTCTATGAAACCATGTGGAAGAGTCTTTTAACAGATGGTTTTTGGTCTGATGAAATTTGGAACAGACGAAAAAATGGTGAAATCTATGCGCAAATACTAACAATCAGTGCCGTGTATGATGAAAATAAAACACTCATAAATTTTGTAGCGCTGATGACCGATATCACCACTATAAAAAATCATCAATCCGAACTTGAAAATATTGCTCACTATGATCATTTAACCAAATTGCCCAATCGCTTGTCGATATTAGAGCGCCTATCCAATGCCATAATCATATCTAGCCAACAAAACGCAATCCTTGTAGTTTTATTTTTAGATTTGGATGGTTTTAAAGCGGTGAATGATACTTATGGGCATGACATAGGAGATGAACTTTTAAAAATTCTTGCGCACAGAATGGAAGCGACCCTTCGTAAAAATGACACTTTAGCCCGAATAGGTGGGGATGAGTTTGTTGGATTATTACGTGATTTAAAACAGATTGATGAGGCCTTACCCGTCATTCAAAGATTGTTGCAAAGTGCTTCTGCTCCTGTCAATATTGCTAATGTATCTCTAAATATAAGTGTAAGTATTGGGGTTGCGGTATACCCGAATAATGGCTTCGATGCTGATATGCTACTGCGAAACGCAGACCGTGCAATGTACGAGGCAAAACAAAAAGGAAAAAATCAATATGTCATTTTTAATGGATGATATATTGCCTGCTACGAGGATTTTTTAGATATTTTTTCTAAATCGTATCATCTTGAATCTTTCGCCTAAAAAGTTTGGCATGATAAGCATTTTAACTTTTTCAAGTTCTTGTGCGTAGATCTTTTCATCTGCATTTTCTTTAAGCATCTCTAAAAGCTCTAAGATGCCCATATCTATGAGTGCTACCATTTGCGCTTTTAATTCGATAAACACAACTCCTGCTTCTTCATAGGCATCCTTAACATGTGCAAAGGTGACATCGTAAGTAATATCGCTTTTGCCAAAGAGTTCACTGCGTTTGATATTCTCGTCAAAAAATGGAATGACTTCATGTTTGGCATAAACGCGAAGTGAAAAATCAGGGCGTGCTGCCATCTCACCATAATCAAAACTCATAAATTCAAAACTCTGGGCTGCGTTTGCCATCTCAAGAGCGAACTCTTCATAGCCGCGTGCTATCTCTCCTCGGTCTTTATGATATTTTTTTGCCTTTGCATCGACCCAAGTATCTTCCACATCAAACTTTATCTCATGCTCTTCTACGCGTGCTGTTTTGCCTTTATAGTAGAGCTCACAAGCAAATGCGTCAAATATCTCATTGGCGATAAAAAAAGCATTTTTACACTTGAGTTCACTCAGAGATTTGTAATGACGCACAGATACAGCATCACCAAAAGAGTCTGCAAAGTACTGCGTTTGCTGCGTTTGGAGCGTATCAAAACGCTCAATGATAACAAAGTTGAGTGTTGTAAGAAGCTTTGGTCTGAGTGTGTAAATAAACTGCACAACATCTGCGAGAAAATAGCCATGATGTGCGCCTATCTCACAGATCGTTGCGTTTTGATGCAAAAAACCCTCATCTACTAAAGAGATGATATGTTTTGCGATAGTCCCACCAAAAAACTTGCTCGTACTCACAGCGGTATAAAAGTCACCGCCCTTGCCTATCTCTTTGTAGCTCGCATAATAGCCATCCTCGCCATAGAGCCACTCGTTCATGTACTCACTAAAAGCTTTGTTTTTACTGCTGATCATTTACATACATTTCGTAAAGTGCTAAGAGTTCAAGCTGACGATCAAGTGCAAATATCTTAGAATCAAGTTCTTGAATCTGAAAAGAGTTCTCAAGTGTCTCTACATCATATTCTGTTTTATAGCCTGCAATAAAAAGGCTTCGTGTATCAATCAAAAGTTTCTCATAAAGATCTTTGTTTTCTATGCTGAGTGCTATTTTTTTATCGAGTTTTTTGATGTTTTGTAAGACTTGTTCAAAGAGCGAACGCATAGCTCTTTTGTCATCTTCTATCTTTACTTGTGATTTTAAAAAGTCTACTTTTGCAGACTCAATATCTCGAAAAGTATTGATACTCAAAGGCATATTTACCTTCATTCCATAATCGTAATAATCTCTTTCACCATCAGTTAAACTAAAGAGTTGTTTTTCACTTTTTGTCCAGTTGTAACCCGCTGTCACACTTACTTTTGGCAGATATTTAGCAACCGTTACATTCGTATTATAGTCATTTTTAAGATTTTGAGACTCTGACATTTTGAGCACGATATTGTGCTTTAAAAATGCCTCTTCATCAAGAAGTTCCAGTTGCGGCACACTTGCGTTTTCATAAGGAAGGTCACTGATAGCTTTAAAACTCGAGATAAGCTTTTCTCTGGATGTTTCTATATCATAGAGTGCTTGGATGACAAGGTTTCTCTCGATGATGGCAGAGTCCATAAAACCAGAGTCAAGCTGACCATTGAGATATTGCTCTTTTTTTTGCTCAAGATTTATCTCTGAGTTTTTTATCTGAAGATTCTGGCGTTTGACACGGATCTCAGACTGCTTGATCTGCATAAGCAAAGATATAGCGTCTTTTATCATCTTGCGTTTTGCAACATCTACAGAAAGATCTGAGTACTCTTTGGACGCATTCGCAAACTTGATACCGTAGTAGATACCGCCACTTTGAAAGATCGGCTGATCCATTCTAATAGCTGCGTTTTGAGAGACCTGATCGGCATCGTAAGGATTGCTCGTACTATGCGAATAGTTCAGATTCAGCGGAGCTATCCATGAGTCGCGCAGCATCGAGCCTTGCGCCTCATTTTTTTGATAGTCGTAGGAGAACTGCTCTTGTTTTAGCTCTGAGATATAGGCATCAAGGGATGCGTTATTATCATCTGCTGCGAGTTGTGTACTACAAGCTGCTAATAGCAGTGTGCAAAGATATAAAGCCTTCATCAATTTCCTCTTTCGTTATAGTAAGTGGTGGTAAAAATCTCAAAGTATTGCGTCCAGCTTTTAAGACCATCACGCCATGCGCTCTGGCTGCGTTTATCACTTTAGCAAGTGTCTCTGCATCTATAGCGCGGAGTCCTGCCATCATTCCGATACCGACTTTTTGCGTAAAGAGATCTGTATGCGCAGAGTAAAATGCCTCGAGCGCCGTATCAAAATAGCTGATTCCCTCTTGGAGTGCGCCACTAGCGTCGTACTCATTTAAAATATCGATAACTTCACAAATCGCTGTCGTAGAGAGATTATTTCCACCAAATGTAGAACCATGATCACCAGCAGAGAAGATATCCTTGAGGCTTGTCATCACAACGCCTACAGCAACACCGCCGCCGACACCTTTTGCCAAAGTTATGACATCAGGCTCGATATCATAGTAGTTTGAAGCCAAAAATTTTCCAGTTCTGTAAACGCCAGTCTGCACTTCATCTATCATCAGCAAAATATCTCTCTCTTTGAGCATCTTTGCCAAAGCTTGTACTTTTGCTTTATCAAGTGGTTGCACTCCGCCCTCACCTTGAACAAGCTCTATCATAACTGCTACAGTATGGTCATCTAAAAGCCCTTCTATCTCTTCAATACCGTTAGCATAAACAAAACCATCAGGGAAAGGTCCAAAATAGTTGTGCATACTCGCTTGTCCTGTTGCTTTAACAGTTGTTATTGTTCTTCCATGAAAAGAGTGGTTGAGTGTGATGATCTTGTATTTTTTTGGCTGACCATTTTTCTCACCATATTTTCTTGCTATCTTAATAGCGCCCTCGTTTGCCTCAGCGCCGCTGTTTCCAAAGAAACACATCATGTCATAGCCACTTGCCTCAACTATCTTCTGTGCTGCTTTTGCTTGGGGTGCTATATAGTAAAGGTTGGACATATGCATCATATTTTGTATTTGAGCACATATTGCATCTGTGAGTCTTTTATTTCCGTGACCAACGCTTATAACACCGATACCTGCAGTAAAGTCTATATATTTTTTTCCATTCGCATCTACGAGTCTTGCGTTTTGTCCGCTTACAAATTCCACATCCGCTCTTGCGTAAGTCGGAAGTATATATTTTTTGTCTAATTCTTGTGTATTCATCTAGTTATCTCCACTTTATTTTCTTGATATATTGCGTTTTTCCCATCTAAAGAGTGTTTTGAACTCGTAAGATTATTCACGCCGCTTGTTCCACTGTATATTAAAACGCAGTCTTGCCGCAGGTCATCGTTATGCCGCACTTCTAAACGCAGCTCTCCATTTATTGAAGAGATACGCACAGTTTCATTCTCTATAAAGCCTAGAGCACTGTGTAGATAAACAAACTGCTCGCGTTTAAATTGAGAATTCAAGCTATGAGGACTTTTTACTGTAAGTAAAAAAAGTTTCCCATCATTTTCTTTGTTACTATCTATTGCATCCAAAAAGCAGAACTCTCCATCATCTGTATCAAAACCCTCACTATAAGGTATCTCTTCTCTGCCTTTGACCAGAAGAGATCCATCCGCTTTTTGAAGGCCATAACTTTTAAAATGATTGAGGTATTCCTCTTCACTCTTAAGTGTTATACCAAACGCAGTACAAAGATATGCACTTAGAGCATACTCACTTATCCCACTCTCGCTGGGTGCTACACTTTGCATCGGCAAGAGAGCATTATGTGAGTACGATGCCCTTATGTCTTCTTTGTGAAGAAAACTTTTTGCCGGTATCACCAAGTCTGCTTCTGCACTTGTCTCGTTTTCATAGAGCCCAAAATAGACTACATTTTTTACTGCGCTCAGTGACTCTTTAACGCGAAGGGTATCAGGCATCTGAGAAAGTGGATTTGCACCTTGTATAAACACTGTCTGAAACTTTGAAAAATCAGTATTTACCTTTGAGATTCTCGCAGCTTTTGTAAAAAAAGGAGAGTCAATCTTCTCTTTAGAGTTCCCAAGATATGCTACTCCACATCCCTCTTTGCCAAAAAGTCCAAGATAAACAGCAAAGGCATCAATAGCACGCAGTACATCTGCACCATCTGCATACTTCTGAATACCGACACCACAAACTATGGCTACACGTTTATTGCGTACCAACTCAAGTATATGTCCAATCTGTCCAAGTGTCACATCGATATCATCCAAGGTCGCTTTGATACGTACAGTCTGTGTGAGTTCATAAAAATCTTCATAGCCACTTGCGTACTCTTTCATGTAAAGTTCATCTGTAGCGTTTTCTATATGTAAAAAACGACTCATCATCATAGCAAGCTCTAAATCACCATGAGGTTTTATCTGGATATGTACATCTGCCATTTTTGCTATTTTAGTCTTGACTGGATCAATGACGATAATTGTTTTATCTTTGAGCAGAGGCAAAAGATGGCTTGATGTCGTATGCGGATTTCTTCCCCAAATGATAATGACTTCAGCCTTTGCTATCTCAGAAAGTGGCATATTTTTATTTGAGCCTCGCCCTTCTATTATCCCTGCTTCACCTGCCCCATCACAGAGGTTTCCATCTGTAAGTGTTGCTCCATATGAAGCAAAAAAATGATCACTCACTTGTTGCATCAAGCCAAAATTTCCGTGACCTCGATAGTGTAAAATATCTGATGGTTCTGATGCACGAAGCATCTCTTGAAGTAGCTCGAGTGCTTTTTCTAGAGAAATTGCTTCACCTTTATATCTTGGTGTTATGATAGTTTCAAATTTCTCATAATGGTTCAAATGCGGACATAAAAATCCTTGTGTATGACCATCTTTACTAGCGTGGAGCTTTCCCTCACTGTAAACAATTGAGCAGGCATCATAGCAATCAAGAGGACATGCACTCAGAGCTTTCAAACTATTTTTCCTCTTTTACTTCAACTTTTACAAGTTTAGAAAAAAGTTCTGGTGCATCAATAACGATTTGTGCCATATATTTAGAAATATTTTTTGCATCTGCAATATTAACAATACGTGAAATTTTATACTTTGATTTCAGATCATCTAAATATATTGCACGTGTTTTTGCATTCTTCACATCTTCTTCATCAAGATAGATGGTAAGAATCGCTTTAGATACATCAGCAATTTTTGCAAGAGGCGTCGCAACACCTACAACCTGCCCTGGTCTTACAGAGAGAGAATACAAAACAAAATCTTTGTCACTCAAATTTTTATCTTTAATACTTCTTTGAAGCTGCGTTTGTCTATGCGAAAGATCCGCCATTTGTATTTTCAGATTATCAATCTCTTTTTGCGTAGCAAGATAGGAGTTCTCGCTTGTGATCAAATCATAAAACTCTTTATCTTTTTCAACACGAGACTTTATTTTTAAAGATTCAATCTGTTTATAATTATCTTTTTTTCTCTTCACTGCTTCTTTGAGATTAACTAAAATAGCTTCATTTTCTTTGATCATATCACTGCTATACGTCAGTTTTTTTTGAACAGATTTGAGTTCATCTGTGTCTAATTCTGTATCGATTTTAATATATGGTTTCTCTGAAAGTTTCTTTCCTAAACTCTCTTCATCAGCAAAAAGAACAAGACCAGAAACATTTGAAGATATATCGCGTACTTCGTAAGGTTCAACTTTTGCATAGTAAACTTTTGCAAACAAAAATGAATACATAGACAACAAAATAATAATAAATTTCACTTTCACACCCTTCGTGTATAATAAGAAATATTTTACCATTTCATTATTAATATTTAATCATAATTCATTATATTTTTGGTATGATTGAAGAAGTTTTCAATAAAGGGTATATATGTCTGTTTTAGATAAAGTTGACGCGGCCACGAATCTCGCTAAAAATAACGAACTTCAGCTTCTAGTGTTTAAAGTGAGCGAAAAATCTGTTTCTGCATACTACGCGATCAATGTTTTTAAGACCAGAGAGGTTGTTGAATCAAGAAATCATTACCTCACTCAAATACCTTCTTGTGATCCGCTTTTAGAGGGCACAATAATATTAAGAGGATTACAGATTCCTATACTGAATCTTCCAAAGTGGCTTAACGTAACCCTTACAAAAGATGAAATACAAAAATCAAATATCCTTATATGTGATTTCAATGGAATTATTATAGGCCTCAGAATAATGTCTGCATATAGAGTTATCAAAAAGAATTGGAATCAGATGCATGCACCTGATAGTTATAGACTTAAAGAAGATGGTGTCGTTATGAATGACACACGTTTAGAAGATGGCAGTCTCTGTCTTATACTTGACTATGAGAAACTTTTATCTCAAGTCATACCTCACGCAATGGTTGATGTTGCTAGAGATACTGATGCGCTTAAAAATATAGAAATACCGCTCAAACTTAAGCATGGAACTGTTCTTGTTGCTGAAGATTCTAAAACAGCACAAAGAGCACTCATAAAAATATTTGAAAATGCAAATATAGATATGAAACTCTTTGACAATGGAAAAAAACTTGTTGATTATATCCTCAGTTTAGGTGAAAATGCAAAAGATATTCCTGTCGTCATTACAGATATAGAGATGCCAGAAATGTCAGGTTTTACAGTGATCAAACTTTTACGAGCTAATCCTGATACAAAAGAAATCCCTATCATTGTCAATAGTTCTATGACTGGTGATAATAATAAAAGAGAATCTGAAGTACTAGGTGCGAGTGGATTTATTAATAAGACAAAGAGTCAAAATATTATACCTCTTATTATTTCAGTAATGAAATAATAAGAGGTAACTAAGCGAAGATGCTTAGTTGTTTGTTTACGCTAGCTCTTAGAGCTTAGCGAAAGAGTGACATTAAGATACCAGCTGCAACAGCTGAACCGATAACACCTGCAACATTTGGACCCATAGCATGCATCAAAAGCATATTTGTACGGTCATATTCCATACCTACTTTATTTGATACACGCGCAGCCATTGGAACTGCAGAGACACCTGCTGAACCGATCAGAGGGTTTACTTTGTGTCCAGGGAAAAGGTTCATGATTTTTGCCATGATAACACCTGCCGCAGTACCCACAGAAAACGCAATAATACCAAGAAGCAAGATAGCAAGAGTATCAGGTACTAAGAACTGATCTGCTGCTAATTTAGAACCAACTGCAAGACCTAAGAATATCGTAACGATATTAATAAGCGCATTTTGCATTGTGTCTGAAAGTCTATCAACCACACCACTCTCTTTAAGAAAGTTTCCAAACATAAACGCACCGATTAGTGGTGTAGCATCTGGTAATATTAAGATAGCAAGAACAAGTACCAAGATAGGGAAAACAAGTTTCTCTAAACGAGACACGTGACGCAATGTCGTCATCTTAATTCTTCTCTCTGCATCTGTAGTCAGTGCCTTCATAATAGGAGGCTGGATGATAGGAACCATCGCCATATATGAATACGATGCAACTGCGATAGCTCCAAGTAATTCTGGTGCTAGGTTCGTTGCGATAAAGATAGATGTCGGACCATCCGCTCCACCGATAATAGAGATCGCTGAAGCCTGTTGTAATGTAAAGTCAAAAATAGTCGTATACTGTGAAAGTGCAACTGCACCGACAAGTGTTCCAAAGATACCAAATTGCGCAGCTCCACCGAGAAGTGCAGTTTTAGGGTTTGACAAAAGTGGCCCAAAATCCGTCATAGCTCCAACACCCATAAAGATAAGGATAGGGAAAAGCTGATTTGAGAGACCCATATGGTAGATAATACCTAAAAATCCTGTGTCTCCTCCAATGCCCGCTAAAGGAATATTTGCCAATAAACCACCGAAACCTATAGGTAAAAGTAGTAATGGTTCAAATCCTTTGGCGATTGCTAAATAGAAAAGAAGAAAAGTGATTAAAATCATAATCACACGACCCCAAGATTTATGGAAGTCACTAATAGGCTCACCATGTGCATTCATCTCATCTGCACGAGGTTCTGCGAGTGCACTAATACCAGTAGAGTGTAAAAAACCATCTATCATTTCCATAAATGGCTGTGTTTTATAGGTCTCTTCCATATGATTAGACTTCGCTGCAGCTTCTGGTGCTTGCGCATCTATTTGAACTTCTGTTACAGTTGTCGTTTGTACTTCAACTTGAACATCATTCGCATAGACTGTACCAAACCCTATGAGCATAAATAATGCTAATAGTTTTATTATAGAGTTTTTCATATGAATTACCCTATTACTGCTACAACTTGACCTTCGACTACCTTGTCGTTTGTTGCAACATTAATAGATTTAACCACACCGCCTTTTGGTGCTACTATATCTATTTCCATTTTCATTGACTCTAAAATCAAAATAACATCACCCTCATTTACACTCTGACCTGGATTAACAACGATTTTCCAAACACTACCTGGAAGAAGTGCTTTAATATCTAAACCGTTTCCGCTTGCTTTTATAGGAGCAGCTGTTTTAGTTGCAGCTGGAGCAACTGGCTCGCCATCTACTTCTGTTATCTCGATATTTACATCACCTTCTGCAACTTGAACACTAAATTTTTGTCCATCAACTACTACTGTATAACTTCCGCTTCCCATATTAGAACTTCCTTCATTATTTTCTTTTTTCATTTCTGAAATTTTACGAACATTTAACTCGCCTTTACCTTGTAAAAACGCGATACCTTTATCATGACATGCAGCAGCTATAAAAATATTCTCTTCAGTTATTTCTATATTTTCTTCTTTAAGCTTATTGATCCAGTTTGCAAGAGATTTTGTCTCATCTGCGTTTGCAAGATCAAGTGCTTTTTCAGTTGTAGGTTCAAGTCCGAGTTTTTCTGAAGCAATTCTTACAACTTCAGGATCTGGAGCAACTGGAGTCTTACCAAAGTATCCAAGAACCATTCTTCCGTATCCTGGAGCGATAGCATTCCATGGACCTTGCATTACATTGTTAAGTGCTTGCTGGAAGTAAAACTGAGAAACTGGAGTTACAGATGTACCATAACCACCCTTTTCTACTACTTCCGTCATTGCAGCGATAACTTCTGGAAATCTGTCTAAGATTCCATTATCTCTCATCATCTGCGTGTTTGCAGTTAAAGCACCGCCAGGCATAGGAGAGAAAGGAATGATAGGAGAAACCATAGTCGCTTCAGGTGGCATGAAATAATCAGAAAGACAATATGCCAACTCTTTTTCGTATGTTAATATTTTGCTAATTTCTAAACCACCAAGGTCATAATCCATACCTTTTGTAGCATGAAGCATAGTAAGAATATCAGGCTGACTTGTACCACCAGAAACTGGAGCAGCTGCCATATCGATACCATCTACACCAGCTTCGAGTGCTGCCATATATGCAGCAACAGAAACACCAGCCGTCTCATGTGTATGTAAACGCAAGTGTGTTCCTTCAGGTATAAGTTTTCTAGCCATTTTGATAGTTTCAAAAACTTTTTGCGGATTTGAAGTTCCAGATGCATCTTTAAAACAGATGCTTGAATATGGAATACCGCTGTCTAAAATCTCACGAAGTGTTTTTTCATAAAACTCAACTGTATGCGCACCATGGCATCCTGGAGGAAGGTCCATCATTGTCACAACAACTTCGTGTTTAAGACCATGGTGTGTGATTCGCTCAGCTGAATATTTCAGGTTTTCAACATCATTAAGTGCATCAAAGTTTCTGATTGTAGTAGTACCGTGTTTTTTGAACATTTTTGCATGTAAATCGATAAGTTCTTTAGAACCCGTATCAAGCATAACTGTATTTACACCGCGTGCAAGTGTTTGAAGGTTTGCATCAGGTCCGACGATTTTTCTGAACTCATCCATCATCTCAAAAGCATCTTCTCTTAAGTAGAAATACAAAGATTGAAATCTTGCTCCACCACCGAACTCAAAGTGATTGATTCCTGCAGTTTTTGCAGCTTCTACAGCTGGAAAAAAGTCTTTCATGAGTACGCGACCGCCGAAAACTGACTGGAAACCATCCCTAAAAGTTGTATCCATTATGTCTATAAATTTTTTAGCCATTAATATCCTTATCCTTGTCTATGATGTGCGATTGCTGCGGTTATTGCTGCTACTATCTTTCTGTTGTCTTCTTCTGGTGCAACAGTTGATTTCACGCTTGCTTGTGGTTCTGGAAAAAATCTATGGATAATATATGACATAATATTCATCATAACTATCATCAATGCAAGAAACAGGAAAACAGCTCCCATTCCTAAAAACATAAATTTTATACCTTCTACTACGAGATTAGTTTCCATTAAATTACCTTTATGCTAATAATTTGTGCGGATAGTATAGTATAAAGATGTTTAAAAAATTATTGCAACATCTTTGTAATTATTCTACTTTTGCCTTTTTGTTACCTTTTGATTATATACTTCGAAAAATTTAAATACAAAGACAATTCAATGCAAAACACAGTAAAAACATTCAGACACATTAACACACTAGAAGGCTACTCTTACCTCCTTTTACTCTTTATTGCAATGCCTTTAAAATATATTTTTGGATTTGCTCTTGCTGTCAAAATTGTAGGTATGCTCCATGGTGTTTTATTTATCGCTTTATTAATACTTTTAGTATTAGCAAGCCAAAAAGCTAAATGGGGTGCAAAACAAAGTGCCATCTTTTTTATCGCTTCACTGATTCCATTCGCGACATTCATAACAAGTACAAAGATTAAGACCTATGAGTAAACGCAACGAATCAAAGATTCAAAAGTAATTTTTTGATAAAATACCCAATATATCAAAAAGGAATAAAGTGATGATAGCAGGAATGCATGAGCAAGATTTTGTAGCGTATATGATTTTTGGGCTTATATTAAACTTTTTATTTTCGATGATGTTTGGACTATATCTCAGTAAAAATATAGGTATGCAGGAGATGATAAGTTCCAAGGGTGATAAAGAGCAGAGTATTTTTATCAGCCTCAGCCTTTTTATTCCTTATGCAAAGATGCTTGTTACTCTTTACCGTGTTGGGATTTTACAAATATATTTTCTCAACAAAGGGTATTCGCACAAAGAGTTTTGGGTCTACATGACGAATAAACATGACTAAAGAGCGTTTTTAAGCTCTTTTAGCAATCTTCTCTCAACTACAAATGAAACCAAAAACATAATCAAATAACTCGCAACTAACGCTACAATAATCGATATAACACTCTGCGAATAGAAGTTATAAATCAGATAAAAGATAACTACCAAAGAGACAATCCCCAGTAGACGAATAAAAAGAGCACTCAAAAAAGCACCACTTGCTTTTATAAACGCAACCTGATAAGAGTTGATGATCAAAAAGATAAAGAAAAATGAGAGATGTTTTATCATCAGCGATGCGTTTATATACTCTGGAGGAAAAAGATATGCCAAGATTTCAGAAGAGAACATCAAAGAAATAACTATAAAAATGCCACTCACTACAAAGGCATAACGTAATATCCATCTTTTAAGCTCAAGTATCTCTTCAATCTTTTTCTCGCTGATAAGTTTGGAGAGCTCTGGCAAAACAAAACGAAAGATTGGGAATACAAAAAGCATAACCATATAAGAAAATATTGGCTTTGTCACTACTTGAAAATCACCAAGTTCTTCGACACTGTAATGACGCATCATAATAAAAACAACCATATATAAAAGGACTATTCCCGAACCAAACTCTATGGTCGATATCACAGAGTTTTTTATAAATGCTATCGCTTTGGCATCAAAAATAGGTTGTTTGAGCGAGAGTACAGGATACTCTTTGCGTTTTTTGAAAAAGATATAAGAGCTTACACCAAACGAACTCATAATCGTTGCGATAAACAGAGGTTGCACCCCTCGAAGATCAAAAGTAAAATAGGCAAAAGAGAACCAAAAAAGTACTAATACGGGTTCTAAAAGCGTCACTGCATTCATCACAGAGTAGAGTCTGTACATTGCAATAATATTTGAAAAATAAAGAGCCAAACTCAAACTAATAACTGTAGCTACAAGATACCAATAATGTATATGTATCCCAACTTTGTGCTTTAAGAATGGAATAACAAAAGCCCAAGAGATCAAAACTGTTAACAGTAAAAAACCTCGAAAGATATTGACTATCATACTTGCGTTTTTGAGTTGAGAAAACGCAACTACCATAGATGAGCGAAAACCAACTAAAATCAAAAGAGTAAGCGTAAATATATCTATAGCTGTAAAATAAAGTGCTAATGTAGCTTTATCTATCAAATGTGCAGCGACTATTTTAAATGAAAAGTTGAGGATAATACCTATAAGTGCAACTGCGATACCGTTATAAAATGCTTTTTTCACGATTATTCCTTGTAAGACTCAATCATACAATCTTTTACAATATTTTCCTGCCACAAACCTTTTTTAGCAAGCTTTGCAGAGTTTTGGGCTTTTAAAAAAACAGCATTAAAAACATCATCATCAAACGCAGGCTTTATAAAGGCCAAGCCTTCAGCCAAAAGAAGTTCAGAGAGTGTTATTTCGCCCCGTGCATATATAATACATCTTTTATCTTGGAACTCTACATGATACCTTTGCATTGGCTTGAGTAAACGCAGAGTAAAATATCTCACATTTGGATCTTCTCTATCTAAGGCTTCTAGATTTTTTCTACAAAGAGAGTCTATTGGACCAGTAGTGTACAATTTTTCAAGTGTGACAAGCCCATAAGGTTTGCAAATAAAATTGGACATACCTTGGCTAAACTTTTGTGTATCATTAGAAAGTATGCTTTGCAGTATCGCAAGATTGGGTTCAGCTCCCAGCAAAACACCACTAAACAATAAGAGAAAAAGGGAAGATAGTTTATGCATATATGATTTTAACATGTTATAATAAATCACGTCAAAAAAGAGGGTTGATATGAATGATTTTAAACTCAAACTTGTGCTTAGTATTTTGAGTGCTATAGTCTTTTCGTTTATATTTATTTTACTTGCGTTTGTTTTACCACTAGACAAAGAAGAAACATTCACAACAAAACCGCAAAATATACTCGAAGAAGTTTCACGCTCTCTAAAATAAAATTATAATGTTTTTTTGATTTTTATCATTGTGACGGTATTGTATGCACAAACAGGTTTTAGTTTAATAGCACACGCTTGCAGGGCTTGAATACAAACTTCTAGATAATCCAAATCATCTTTAGTCATCAATTCATAGAGTAGCTTTTCACCATCTTTGATGCGAAGATTTCTTGCAACACCAAGATTTTTATGTGCTAATTCTCGTAGAGGTACATAATCGAGCGTTTGATTGGCTTTTTGAGCAATTTTCAACTCTAAAAGATAGTCTGCAAAAGTATAAACTGATTTCATCACTTGTGCAACATAATCTTCTACGAGATGATGTATAAGATCATTATCCAATCCTAACTCTTCTACAGCTTCATTGGAAGTATAACTATACCCAGCTATCTTGAGGTGAAGCAACTCTTTAAGTAGCAACTCCCGACAAAGATTGTTTGCACTTATAAGAAATGCTTTAATAAGATCTTCTCTAGATTTGCTCATTTAACTCTCAGGTATTTAATCATTTTAGCAAGATAACATACTTCTTTACAAAGTCTAGACAATCAGGCAGGAATTTTATTATATTCTTATGAGTGCTACAAATGCACTCATATGAAAAACTTATAGTGCTTTACTTATGATTCTGTTCAGACGTGCGATAAAGTCAGCTGTATCTGCCAACTCTTGTCCATCAAAAAGTTTCGCCTGATCAAGTAAGACATGCGCTGCATCATTTATTAAATTCACATCAGATGAATCTTTGAGCTTGAGCATCAATTCATGCTTTGGATTTATTTGCAAAATCGGAGCAGGAGCTGGCATATCACCGCCCTGTCCCATCTGTTTCATCATCTGAGCCATCATATAGCTTGGATCTTCTTTGTCTATTTTGATAGCTACAGGAGAGTCTGTGAGGTCAAAAGTAGTCTCAACAGATTTTACACTCTCACCAAGAGCATCTTTGAACTCTTTTGCTAAGCCTTCATACGTTTTTGCAACTTCTTCTTCAGCTTTTTTCTCTTCTTCACTCTCTTCAAACTTCGCATCAGCAACTGGAACAAGCTTGTACTCTTTGTATTCACTCACCATTGGGAAGATGATCGTATCGACCTCTTCATTAAGTACTAGAACATCAATACCACGTGCTTTAAATCTCTCAAGTGCAGGAGAGTTTTTGAGCATTGCGAGTGAAGTTTTGCCCGTAATATAATAGATCTCTTTTTTCTGGGCATCTACATTTTGAACAAATGCTTCGATATTTGTTTTTTCACTTACGTTTAATGTATGAAACTGTAAAAGTTCCAAGATTTTTTCACGGTTAGCAAAGTCATTGTAGAGACCTTCTTTGAGCACATTACCAAATTCAGCGTAAAATTTATCATATCTTTCTTTATCATTTTTAGCAATTTTTCCAAGTTCTGAGAGAACTTTTTTGACTGATGCGTTTTTGATTTTTGCCATGACTGCGTTTGATTGTAAAATCTCACGAGAAACATTGAGTGGCAGATCTTTTGAATCGATTACACCGCGAAGGAAACGCAGGTATGTTGGCATAAGCTCTTTTTCATCATCGGTGATAAAAACGCGGTTAATATAGAGTTTGATACCTGGCTGATAATCCATTCTAAACATATCCATCGGTGCTTTGCTTGGGATATAAAAGAGTGTCGTGTACTCTATGGCACCCTCCGCTTTATTATGCATCCATACAAGAGGTTCTTCTGAAGAGTGTGCGATAGAGCTATAAAAATCTTTGTATTCTTCATCTTTTATTTCACTCTTTGAGATACTCCATAATGCGTTTGCACGGTTGATTTGAATATTTTCTATATCAGTTCTGCTTGGCTCTATCTCTTTGCCATCGTCATCTTTTTTCGCTGCTACAAATTTTTCTTTGTCCATAAAAATAGCAAATGGGATGTGATTTGAGTATTTTTTGATGATACTCTCAACTCTGTGTGTCTCTAAAAATTCATCTTCATCATCATTGAGGTGCATAACGATAGTCGTTCCGTGTCCCTCTTGCGTTGCGTTTTCTAGTTCAAACTCGCCATCACCTTTACTTGTCCATAAAAATGCTTGCTCTTCACCTGCTTTTTTTGTTGTCACTTCAACTTTGTGTGCAACCATAAAACAAGCGTAAAAACCAACACCAAACTGACCGATAAGATTGGAATCTTTTTTCTGATCACCTGTGAGATTTTGCAGGAAAGCTTTTGTCCCTGACTTTGCGATTGTCCCGAGGTTGTTCATGAGATCTTCTTCGTTCATACCGATACCCGTATCTCTGATGGTTAAAGTTTTTGCCTCTTTATTCGCAACGATATCGATACGCGGTGCAAACGCAACATTTTTATATTTTTCGTCTGTTAAAACAAGCATGTTTAACTTATCAAGTGCATCTGAAGCGTTTGACACGAGCTCACGTAGGAAAATCTCTTTATTTGAATAGAGTGAGTGGATCATTAAGTGTAAGATTTGATTTGCTTCTGTCTGAAATTGATGTTTTGCCATTTTAAATTCCTTATTAAGTAAAAATTTTCGAGATTTTAACAAAAAAGGTTAACAAATGCAAGTTAAATCAAGTTAGTTTAGTCTACTAGACTAAACTAACTTTAGTATCAAGAAGACTAGATGTAGTTCTGGAGTGCTTTTATTGTAGCCTCATTTTCAACAACAATATCCACAAGTCCCATGGCAAGGAGTTCTTCTTTCTCTTTTTTAGAGTGAACTTTTACTATAATATTTTCACTTGTGATGATTTTTAAAAGATTTTCACATACTAGATGGAGTTTTTTAGGATTATCAATTGCTACAATAACTTTTTTTGCTCTTGTTAGGTAAGAGCTTTTAAGGATTCCCGTATTGGCTGCGTTTCCAAAGAGGATGGGTTCATTATTCTTTTGTGCGAGCTGAAACTGCTCTATATTATTATCAACTATTAAATAGACCTCACCAGATGCTTTAAGACTTGCAACTACACTTTGCCCAAACTCTCCATATCCCAAAACTACAAGATGCCCCTCAAATGGATAACTCTGCATATCCATATCCAAATCCGTATACTCTTCTGTGATAAATTGATCAGAGATTTTGCTTAGATTTTTGAGTATAAAAGGTGTCAAAATCATCGATATAACAATAGTGACAATCATCACCTGCGTATAGGAAGCCTCAATAATAGAATTTGCACGAGCAAGCTCAAGTATAACAAGGGCAAACTCCCCTATCTGTATCAATGAAAACGCAGTCTTGAGTGTTGTTCTTTTGTTATTAAGCTTACTTATACGAACTAAAAAGTAGATAATAGTAAATTTAATAAACATAATAGAAGCAAGTAAAAGCAGGACATAATGAAGATACTCATAGATAATATCAAAGCGGATTTGCATCCCTACTGTGATAAAAAAGATACCTAAAAGAATATCTCTAAAGGGGATGAGATCGGCTTCGGCTTGGTGTTTATATTTTGTCTCAGCAATCAACATCCCAGCCACAAACGCACCTAAGGAGTAGGAAAATCCTAAAAGATTTGCCCCATAAGAAGCAGCAATAGCCAAAAATAAGATAGAACCGATAAAAAGCTCATTGGATTTTGTTTTGACAATCTGATTGAAGAAAGGCTCAAGCAGATATTTTCCTATAACATAGAGAGCTACTAACAAAATAACTATACCGATAAGAACTCCAAACGCAACGCCACTCAGACTACCCTCAGGGGTACTCATGACTCCAATGATAATCAATACGGGGATAACTGCCATATCTTGCATGATTAAAATACCTAAAGCGTTACGACCGTATCTTTTATTTATCTCGCCGGTTTCATTAAATGTTTTGAGGATTATAGCCGTTGAAGACATCGCCACTGCCATAGAAAAGACCAAAGCTGCATGGCGCTCTATCTCTAAAAAATAATAACATATGGACATAACAACAGCTATTGTCAGAAGAATTTGCAAACTTCCTACAACAAATACCTCATATTTCATATCACGTAAATGTTTGATAGAAAATTCCAAGCCGATAGTAAACATCAAAAATACTATACCAAACTCTGCAATCTCTTTGAGTTCATGATTATCAACGGCATTATGCAGACCAAAAAGATAAGCGATAATCGTTCCCGTAAAAATATATCCGATAATAGTTGGAAGACCATATCTTTTTAAAACTATATTTGCCGATAAAGATATAAAAAGTGTTGCGACTATAATTCCTAACAAAAACCGCTCCTAACTACTGCGTTTGATTTAACTCTATTTTTCAGCTCTTATTATAGAGAGTTTGAAAAGATTATATACTAAAAGTTGCAAATTCAAGTATAATTCAAAAAATCACAATGCTCGAGAGACTATGAAAACAAACAAACAAATCATCAATTCCTACTATGAAAATATATGGAATAAACAGAATAAATCTTACGTTGCTAAACTCCTCCATGAGGATATAGTTTTTCGAGGTTCACTCAATATAGAGACAAGAGGTCACAAAGAATTTTTGGACTATTTTGACACTATGATCGCAGGAATTCCGAACCTTTATCACTCTGTTGAGATTATGGTTGCTGAAAACAATTTTGTAGCAACGCGTACGCTTTACAATGGTACACACAGTGCAAAATTACTTGATTTTGAAGCGACTGGAAATCATATCGTTTATTATGGAGCCTCTTTTTTCAAAATAAAAGATGATAAGATTATCGATATTTGGGTCTTAGGTGACCTCAACTCTCTTTATAAACAACTCGTTTAATCTCAAAAGCTGCGTTTCTTACGCAGCTTTCTCACTTATATACAAGCCTTTTAAGACTTTTATTATGCTCTCTACGGATTTTGTAGAAGCTGTCTCATTGACTGTATGATAGCCGATTGTAGGTATTTGCAGCGTCGTACCTTGGATTTCTCCTTTAGTTGCATGAATAATACGTCCCATCTCCGTCGTTCCCAGTGAACCTTTAATACCGTTTTTCGCCATTTTTTCTTTGAGATAGGTATCTTTAAAGTGATAACGTATCCCCTCTTTTTTGGCTATTTTTCTTATCTTATCTTTGAGCGGTGAGCGAAAGACTGCGTTTGAGTCACGATTTCTTAGCACGATATCTATGGCTTTAATATCTTCTAGTTTTTCATAGGGGCTTGTGTCTAAAACAAGAAGCTCATTTGTCGCTATATCAAAACGTTTGAAGTACTCAAGCAAAAACCTCCAGCTCTTTCCAGCCTCTTCAGAAGCCGTGAAAAACGCAGTCCCCTGATACCCTATCTGATACATATAGATCATGATAGCTATGGAGATAACATTATCGAGTTGTGCTGAGATAATGTCTCCGCGAAACTCGAGCTTGTCCATAAACGCAATAGGTGTAGAGGGAAAAAGATAGTCAAAACCATCAACTTTGAAAATAATATTTTTTCTTCTGTTGCACAAAAATGCCTCTTTTATCGTGCCTATACCAAGATACGCTCCCGACCAAGGCTCATAGGCTTGTACCTTTTCATCGACAAAACGCGAAGTAAAGTTACGCAAAAGCTGTTCTGCGTTTGAGTTACCTGTCAAGTCTGCACGGTTTTTTGTGATAAACGCAGCGTATTGAAACTCATTATGCCCTGTACAAATTAGCCCGTGTCTATCGGCATGTGACGAGAGATATCCACTCTCTGGCTTCTCACCCTTTGCAACCAAAACGCCGTCATAATACTCCACACTTACACCAAGCTCTTCAAGCTCGCGTTTGACAAACATAAAAAAAGGATGCTCCGCACCTACAACACTTGGGATACGTATCAGCTGTTTTAAAATATCGTAAAATTCTTCCATAATTATTCTATTGTGTCCTCTTCATTTAGTTCACTAAACTCACTGAGTTCGATGATATCTTCGTTGAAATATTCTATCTTATCTTCCGCGCTCTCAAGATTTTTGAGTTTTGCTATATGAAAAACTGCATCACCTTCTTGGACAAGCGGTATCTCCGATTTTCCGATGATAACACCATCAAATGGGGATGTTATCGCATAACTTTCATCACCTAACGGCTCATCAATATAGGCAATGACTTCAGACTCTTTTACCACATCTCCAAGCGCTTTGATAGTGCGTAGAATCCCGCCCTCACCTGAACGGATCCACTTGCTATTTCTAGAGATTATAGACGTTTTATGTCCTTTTTTTCGAACTACTTTTGGAAGCATATCACTGTGTCTAAGTACATTTACCAAGCCATTGACACCGATGCGTATCGAAGTCTCATCAAAACGCAGCGCCTCTCCAGCCTCGTACAAAAGTATCGGAACACCTTTATCCTGAGCCACTGCACGAAGTGAGCCGTCTCGAAGCTCTGAGTGCAGCACAACTGGCGCGCCAAACGCTCTTGCAAGACCAAAAGTAAACTCATCATCAATGTTTGTACGGACTTGAGGGAGGTTTGATTTGTGGATAGATGCTGTGTGTAAATCTATCCCAAAGTCACATTTACTGACAACCTCATCAAAAAATATCTTTGCCACCCTACTCGCAAGCGAACCCGTAGAGCTTCCTGGAAAACTTCGATTGAGGTCTCTTCTATCTGGAAGATAGCGTGATAGCGTACTGATACCGTAAACATTGACAATAGGAACCAAAATGAGCGTTCCTCGAAGTCTTGAGAGAATACCCAGCCTTTTAAATCTTCGGATTATCTCTATTCCGTTGAGTTCATCTCCATGAATCGCAGCACTTACAAAAACAACTGGACCATTTTTTTTGCCGCGTATGACGTGTAAGGGGAGTTGCATAGGCGTGTTATAGAGTTTTGGCAGGTCAATATTAACTGTCGTATTAGAACCTCTTGGTATCTCTGCGCTTGCTAATACTAATGGATTTCTGGGCAAATTTACGCTCCTATACTATCTCTTTTGACTTTTTTTGTAGCTTCACCAGGCTTAGATGCCACATTTTTTTCTATAAAGTCCATTACTTTTGCCGCAATATTTATGCTTGTAGATTTTTCAATTCCCTCAAGACCAGGAGAAGAGTTTACCTCCATCACAAGCGGACCGCGTGCTGAGGGAATCATATCGACCCCGCATACACCAAGTCCCATGGCTTTAGCCGCGGCTAATGCTGTTGCTTTTTCTTTTCTGTTGAGTTTATAGACAGTGGCACTACCACCTTGGTGTAGATTTGAGCGAAAATCACCCTCAGCACCTTGGCGTTTCATAGCACCTACGACTTCACCGCCAACAATAAAGGCACGGATATCTGCTCCGCCTGCCTCTTCGATATACTCTTGTATGAGTAAATTCACATCCATCCCATAAAAGGCATCCAAAACAGATTTTGCCGCTTTTTCTGTATCAACCAAAACAACGCCCACACCTTGCGTTCCTTCAAGAATCTTCAAAACAAGTGGTACGCCACCGCTCAGAGCAATAACATCTTTTGCAGAGGATTTATTTGAAGCAAATACTGTTTTAGGCATATCTACTTCGTGTTTTGAGAGTACTTGCAAACTTCTAAGTTTGTCACGACTTCGGGCAATAGCGAGATTTCCTGATGTACTAAAAACATCCATCATCTCAAAGTGACGCACCATTGCAGTACCGTAAAATGTTCTGCTCGCCCCAATTCTTGGGATGATAGCATCAGGAGTTGGTAAAACTTTTCCAAGATAATTGACAACTAACTCCCCTTTCATAATCTCAATAGTACATTTTAAATAGTCAATAACTTTGACTTCCCAACCTTTTGCTTCTGCTTCTTCTACGAGTCTTCGTGTTGAATAAAGTGCTTTATTTCTTGATAATATATAAACTCTCATATAGGTTTTCCTTTGTATTTTTAATTATTGTTTAGTTGTTTGCTTTGTTAAATATTCTTGTGAGACATCTACTAAAAATCTTCCGCTTAAGAACTTTCTTCCTATAAGCATAGGATATTTCATATCTGCACGATTTGTTAAAGAGATAACAGCCTTGTATTTTTTTCCAAAGAAAAGTACATCAACCTTGATAGAAGGTCTGAGTTGCAATTCTCCGTTTGAGCTACGAACTCTTTTGACTTTATAGAGTGGCATCACCATTTTTTTATCATGATAAGACTCATGAACATCATCTACAAGTCTAAAGTGTACATTATTATTTTCATCTATGGAAATATCATCACAGTGCAGTGCATTTGAGTCCGCACCAGTATCTACTTTTGCATCTAAATCAAAGAGTTCTAAATCTAAAATAGAGATAATTTCTACGTTTCCGACTATTTTTTTGTTTTGCATAAGTAAGACTCCCAATAGGGGTGATTATATCAAATATTGTGTATGTTTTCTTTTAATTTTTTCCCCTTGCACAGATACAATTACGAAAGATTGTCTCACTTATAGAATAATAAACATATCTAAAAGTATAATTGCGTAATTATTATGAGGAGAAGTGTATGGAAATAGACAAAGAAGAACTAACAGATTTAATAGAACTTATATTCTCCGAAATCAAACAATATGAAGAAAATACTTCTACTTTTCACCCATATGATATCGCAGAGCAACTCTTAGAGCTCCGAGAAATCAGTAACGAAGAGTATGTCTCTGTACTGAAAAAAATTCCACACGCGCTCCTTGCAGAAGTTCTCTCAGAGCTTCCTGACTATGTTCAAGAAGAGACAGCGGATATCTTCAGTGTTAAAAAACTTGCAGATATCGCTTCAAAGATGGACACCGATGATGCGGCTACGCTTATCCAAAACATCAGTGAAGAGCACGAAGAGATCTCACAAAACATCCTCCAGTCATTTGATGATGAGGATAAAGAGCTCATCGAACAACTCATCGCCTACCAAGAAGATGAAGCCGGTGCGTATATGCAAACCGAGCTTTTCAGTGCAAATATCAATGAAAAAATAGGTGACGCACTTATCCGCCTCAAAGAGCTCAAAGAGAGCGGTGAAGTCGATAATATCTGGCATGTTCACCTCATCAATGATAGAAATAAATATCTCGGTTCTGTGGGACTTGAAGAGCTTATCATCTTCGAACATGAGCTCAAATTTGAAGATATCCCCTATGAAAAACATAAAAACTTTTCCGTCAATCATAAAGAAGATATCAAAGATGTGGTTGAGATGGTTACCAACTATAACCTCAATGCTATCGCGGTTGTCGATGACAAAAACAAGCTTATTGGTAGGATAACTTCAGATGATATTTATGACATCATTGAAGAGAGTGCGACAGAACAAATCTTTAACCTTGCAGGGGTTAATGACGAGGCCGAGCAAGAAGAAGATATGTTTGAGATTGGAAAAACTAGAGCTATCTGGCTTGGTCTCAATCTTCTTACAGCAATTGCTGCTTCACTTGTTATTGGTATGTTTGATGCAACAATCCAGTCACTTGTAGCCTTGGCAATTTTAATGCCTATTGTTGCTTCTATGGGTGGAAACGCAGGAACGCAGACGCTTACTGTTACCGTACGTCAAATGGCTCTGGGCGATATCGAAGGAGATGATGCGAGAAAAACTATTATCAAAGAGGTCATTATTTCTTTAGCAAATGGTCTGCTCTTCGCTGTTATCATTGGAATTATTGCCTATTTTTGGTTTGGCTTACCTATGCTTGGAGTAGTCATAGCACTTTCTATGGTCATCAATCTCATAAGTGCTGGTTTTTTCGGTTCTATGATTCCGCTTGTACTGCAGCGTGCAGGTGTCGATCCGGCTATCGGCAGCACAGTATTACTTACAACAGTGACGGATGTTGTCGGCTTTTTTAGCTTTTTAGGCTTAGCCACAATTATTCTTTTATAGGGAGCAAAGATTTTGGACGAAACAATTCAAAAACCAAACAATAAATTAAAATTTTTTATCGAAGATTATTGGGATATATTTTTAGGAGTAGCAAGTATACTCTTTGCTTTTTATTTACATAAAAGCGGGCAAGGCGGTATGGCAACACTATTTGCAGCCATCGGGATAGGTTCACTCTCTCTGACGGTATCTGAAGTCGCAGAAATTCTCTCAGAGCGACTGCAAGAGCCCTACGGTAGCTTTGTACTGACAATGAGCGCAGTTGTTGTTGAGATCATACTTTTGTATGTCATCTTGCTTCAAGCTGTGACAAATCCTGAAGTCATAGACACCGTCAAAGGCGGTATTATCTCTGCCGTTATTGTAGATATGAATGTACTTTTAGGTCTGGCTGTATTTTTGGGCGGTTTGAGGTTCACTGAACAAGAGCACAATAAAGAGACATCAAGTGCATATACGACGATACTCTTTGTAACTGCTGCAGCTCTCTTAGTCCCTGGTGTATTAAGTTCAGGAGCACATGATCCAAGTGTTATAGAAGATGCTTCTATTGCTATTGCTGCTCTTTTATTACTCTTTTATTTTGTTATCTTAGTTTTTCAGACAAAAACGCATACACACTTTTTCAAACAAACAGCAAGAAGTAGAATCTTCCGTATGAAAAGAAAGATGGCAAAAGAAAATTTAGAGATACAAACGCAAGATGAAGATGACTATATCTTTGAAAAGTTCAATATACTTGGACTTATCGCCTCGATATTTTTGTTCATCGCCATCATTGCTTTTGGTGCAGAGGTCTTTGCAACTGATGGTGTCAAACTTGCAAAAGAGTATGGTATCTCGGCTGGTATTTCAGGGCTTATCATCGCTATAGTAGCAGTCTCTCCAGAGATTGTCACAGCCATCAAGGCAGCAAAAAATGATGAGATACAAAGAGTTG
Source organism: Sulfurimonas sp. (assembly GCA_028687935.1). Taxonomy (GTDB): domain Bacteria; phylum Campylobacterota; class Campylobacteria; order Campylobacterales; family Sulfurimonadaceae; genus Sulfurimonas. Next base: position 161,087 of record JAQTZE010000002.1, on the reverse strand, counting down.
TCAATATCGCCATGGGTGCTTCAACCGTCTCTATACTTTTAACAGTTCCCATACTTATGGCACTTGCCTATGCAAGTGATATCCGCTTTACACTTGATTTCAATCCGCTTGAAATCGGCGCGCTTATTCTTACCATTATTTTGGCATGGAAAACTACGGATGAAGGGCAGACAAACTATTTTGAGGGAATGTCTCATTTAATGTTCTTTCTTGCCTTTGCCATTATCGCTATTTATTATTAAACGCAGCCTCGAAAGGATTTTGTATGCATACTGAGACAATTCATCTTTTAGAACCAACACCTAAGCTGCATACAAAAAGATGCAGGCTTCTTGCGTTTGTACTAAGACTCTTATTACAGTTCACCACTTTTACTATTTTTTTTATCGTTTGGTTTTTGTATGATTTTTTCTTAGCACTTTTATCACTCGTACTAAGCTTTATCATTATGGGAATCATCCGCTCAAAACTCAGAAACAGCGTCATTCCTCCCAACCAAAGAGAGTACCAATATAACGATAAAGCTATAGCAGATTGGTACTGTGCAAAAATGTTGTGCTACGAAGAAACGCAGCCTTTATAAAGCAAGCGTAACCTTTGGCTCGACAATAAGCGCTTCATATCCAAAACGTTCCTGTATCACTTTAGCAAAAATCTCCATATTATCCACTTCACCATGCACTAAACAAAGCGTATCAAGCCCTTTTACTCCACCTATCCAATCAAGTAGTTCACTCTGATCCGCATGTGCTGAAAAACCGTTGATAGTAAAGACCTGCGCTTTGACAATAATCTCTTCAGAATATATCTTGACAAATTTTGCGCCATCAATAATAGAACGACCAAGAGTTCCCTCGACTTGAAATCCAACAAAAACAATAGAATTTTTTGGATTCCAAAGTCTATGTTTGAGATGGTGCATAATACGCCCTCCACTACACATCCCACTTCCTGCGATGATGATAGAGCGTTTCTTTACACTATTTATCGCCATGGATTGATCACTTTTAGGTGTAGTTTCGAGCCATTTAAACGAAAAAGGATTGTGATCGCCTCCCTTATAATATTCTAGTTCATCACTCAAGTGAATCGGATATTTGTTATAAAGTTCTGTTGCTTTGATAGCAAGTGGAGAGTCTAAAAAGACTCTGCATTTTGGCAACTCTCCGTTATCGTGCATCTCATGTAAAAGCCAAAGTATCTCTTGCGTTCTCTCAAGCGCGAAGGATGGGATGATAACATTTCCATTGCGTTTGAGAGTTATCTGCACTGCTTTTTTGAACTCTTCTATACTTTGCTCAAGTGGCTTATGAACTCTATCACCATAGGTTGATTCTACATAGAGGATATTGGCACGCTCAAGCTTATCTGGATTATCTATTATCAATCTATTTGGACTGCCAAGATCGCCTGAAAAGACGATGCGTTTATGCTTCCCCTCATCCTGAGCATCTATCATTGCAAAGGCACTGCCTAATATATGCCCTGCGTTTGCCAAAGTGACGACAATATGTTGCTTGAGTTTGAATTCAGCAAAATACTCCAGAGTATGCCAGTTTTTTGTAAAGACATTATGTACATCACCTTCTGAATAAAGAGGTTCTTGTACGCTCTCTTCATCCCCGCGTCTGCGTGCTTTTCTTTTGAGTGTCTTATACTCTTCTTTGAGTATTTTAGCACTATCAAGAAGCATAATTTTTGCTATCTCTTTTGTCGGTTTTGTAGCGATAATAGTTCCATTAAAGCCCTCTTTTACAAGCTTCGCAACTCTTCCAATATGATCAAGATGTCCATGTGTCAAAATGAGGTAGTTTATTTTTTTGACATCAAAAGCAAATGGCTCATAATTTTTCTCATCTGAGCCTTCTCCTTGAAAAAGACCACAATCAACTAAAATCCTTATCGAACCAATTTTGAGCAAATGGCAAGAACCAGTTACACCTTGCGCCGCTCCATACGATGTGACATGAATCATAATAACACCTCCAAGAATTTATCTAGTGCTTTATTATAGCACTATTCTCAACCGCAGGATGTCCTATTATTCCATTTACAAATCGATAGCTAACTTCTTCAAAGTTTCTAAATCCACATGTTGTAAAATCGCCTGATGCGTTGCATGGATAAAAATATGAGGTGCCATACCATCTTTTATAGATTGAATAAAATATCCACCTGAGAGACACCAACTCTGTCCTGGCTTCACACCTGCAAAGTTATGCTCTGGCATGGGAGTCGAGAGATCATTGCCTGCTTTTTTAGAATATTCTAAAAACTCTTTTGTCGCATAAATACAAACTGCATGAAGCGCTTTATTTTCAGGGGTGACTTTACATGAGCCAGTTCTAAAAAAACCTGTAAGCGGATCTAGACTACACGGTTCAAGCGGTTCACCAAGTACGTTTAACTCTTCATAAAAATCTCTATATTTTGGCATATTTGTACCCTTTTTTTATTCGTATTGAAGCAGAAAACTATTGAATCAATGTTGAGCTAAAATATCTGCTCAAATTACTTGGCTAGAGTTAAGTATATGAAATAATCAGCGACTATTAACCTCCTAAACGCTACTATTGCATAACTTTAATGAAAAATATTTATTTCAATAAAAACCTCAACAAAACCCTTTGCAGGGAGCGAGAAAAACTACCATGGCATTAATAGATTTACAAAAAATATCAAAACATTATTCGGCGCAAAAGATTTTAGTGGATATCAATTTTCAGGTAGATGAAGGCGAGCGTATCGTAATCATCGGGAAAAATGGGAGCGGAAAATCTACGCTTATGAAGATAGTCCACGGTTCTCTCGCTCAAGATAGCGGTGATAGAATCTCTAAACAAAACCTTGAAATAAAAATGCTCGATCAAAGACCAAACTTCAAAGAGGGACACTCTGTCAGAGAAGCTGTTGAAGATGGACTCTTTGAACTTAATCGTGCAAAGGCACGCTATAACGAACTCTCACTTCTGCTCGCTGAGAATTTTGAAAATAAAAACTATATCGATGAACATGAAATGCTCTCTCGTTATCTTGAACATCATAATGCATGGAATCTTGATGACAAAATAGAACGTATTATCAACCACTTTGACCTGAAACAATATGAAGACAAACCCATAGCACTGCTCAGCGGTGGAGAACAGCGTCGTGTTGCACTTGCTTCACTCTTACTGCAAAAACCAGACATCTTGCTTTTGGATGAACCTACCAACCACCTCGATGTCTATATGGTCGAGTTCCTCGAGGAACTCCTACTCAAAGAAAAGTTTACCATTGTCTTCATATCACATGACCGCTATTTCATTGACAGGATTGCTACAAAATCCATAGAAGTTGAGGATTGCTCCCTCAGAGAATACAGCGGAGGATATAGCAACTACCTCACACAAAAAGCAGAGTGGATACGCACGCTTGAAAAACAGCATGATAATCTTCTTGATGTTCTCAAACGTGAAAACGAGTGGTTTGCAAAAGGTGTGCGCGCACGTCTCAAACGCAACGAAGGACGCAAAGAGCGCTTGATGGATCTTCGAGAGAGTGCAAAAACAAATCCGGCACAGATACGCAAAATGTCTCTTGAACTCCAACGCGAAGCCAAACACTTCAATCGTGAGAAAAGTGTCAATAGACAAAAAATGCTCTTTGAAGTCGAAGATATAAGTCTCACACTCGGGAGTAAAGAGCTTCTCAAAAACTTCTCCACACGCATCCTACAAAAAGATGTCATCGCCATCGTCGGACCAAATGGAAGTGGCAAATCTACCCTGCTCAAAACTCTGCTCGGACGCATAGAACCGACAAGCGGAAAGATTAAACGCGGTGAGTTTAAGATAGGCTACTTTGACCAGCACAGAGAGCTGCTTGATGATGACAAAAATCTCATCGAGACCTTTTGTCCAAACGGAGGAGATAGAGTCAATGTCCGTGGCAGTGACATGCATGTCTTTGGATATCTCAAAAACTTTCTCTTTCCAAGAGAGTTTTTGGACAAAAAAATAGGCGTGCTCAGCGGCGGTGAAAAAAACCGTATCGCACTCGCCCTGCTCTTTACAAAAGATGTCGATATCCTTATCCTCGATGAGCCGACAAACGATCTTGATATCCCGACGATAAATATTCTCGAAGAACAGCTCACAAACTTTAGCGGTGCCGTTATCATCGTAAGCCACGATAGATACTTTGTGGACAAGATCGCGAAAAAACTCTTTATCTTCAAAAAAGACAAACATATAGAAGAGTCACATCAGGAGTATTCTGAGTACCTTGAGATGGAAAAAGAGCTTCAAGAGCTCGAAGATATGCAAAAGGTTGAAGAGAAGCCAAAAACACAGCTAAGAGAAAAAGTAAAAACGCTCAAGCTCACCTACAAAGAAAAGATAGCCCTTGAGAAACTTCCAGAAGAGATCGATGCAATAGAAGTAAAGATGCAAGAGAAGAATACCTGTCTCGCTGATCCAAAGTGTTATGAAAAGATAGGGATTACAATTTTGGCAAAAGAGTTAGAAGAGTTAGAAGCCTTGTATGAGCTAAAAGTTGAAGAGCTTTTAACTATACAAGAAAAAGAAGAAGAGATAAACTCTTATTTATGAGCTTCTTTGAGAGAATCTGCAATTAAAAATGCAAGTTCTAGAGCCTGATCTGCGTTTAGACGTGGGTCACAATGTGTGTGGTAACGAGAGCTTAAATCTTCTTCAGTAACAACAAAAGAACCACCTATACACTCAGTAACATTTTTACCAGTCATCTCTAAGTGCACACCGCCGCCGAATGTACCTTCAGATTTGTGTACTTGGAAGAACTGTTTCATCTCAGTAAGTACCGCATCCACAGGACGTGTTTTGAAATTGTTGGACGATTTAATAGTATTTCCGTGCATAGGATCACAAGACCATACAACTTTCATACCTTCACGCTCAATAGCACGAATGAGTTTTGGCATACCATCACCAACTTTATCTGCACCCATTCTTACGATGATATTGAGTCTTCCCGCTTCATTTTCAGGGTTGAGTTTATTTACAAGTCTTACCAAATCTTCAGGATCCATACTTGGACCTGCTTTAACACCAATAGGGTTTTTGATTCCTCTCATATACTCTACATGCGCGCCATCAAGCTGACGTGTTCTATCTCCGATCCAAAGCATATGTGCAGAAGTATCATACCACTCGCCCGTCAAAGAGTCTTTTCTTGTAAACGCTTCTTCGTAAGGAAGAAGTAGTGCTTCATGTGATGTAAAGAAGTCTGTCTCTCTGAGCGTTCTGTATGTTTTAGAGTTGATACCACACGCTTCCATGAATTTAAGAGATTTACCAATATCTTCTGCTAAATCTTCAAACTTTTGGCTGATTTCACTTTTGTGTGCAAAATCCAAAGTCCATTTATGTACCTGATGTAGATCAGCTAAACCACCTGATGCAAAGGCACGGAGTAAGTTCATTGTTGCTGCTGATTGATTATATGCTTTGATCATTCTTTGTGGATCAGGCGTACGTGATTCTTTCGTAAACTCTACACCGTTGATGATGTCTCCGCGATATGAGTCAAGTGTTACACCGTCAAAAGTCTCAGTGTCACTTGAACGTGGTTTTGCAAACTGTCCGCCTAAACGACCAACTTTTACCACAGGAAGTCCACCGGCATAAGTCATCACAACTGACATCTGCAAGATCGCTTTGAATGTATCACGGATATTTACCGCATGAAACTCGCTAAAGCTCTCAGCACAATCTCCACCCTGAAGTAAAAATGCATTTCCCTCTGCAACATTTGCCAACTGCTCTTTTAAAGAACGTGCTTCACCTGCAAAAACAAGTGGCGGATAATTTTTAAGTTCTGACAATACTTTACTTAGTTCATCTTGGTTTGGATATGTAGGTTGTTGTAAAATTGGTTTTTCTCTCCAAGAGGATGGATTCCAAGTACTCATAATAAAACCTTATTTATATAATTTTTGAGATTTTATCCAAAAAGAACTAAAATTGCTCTGATACTTATCTATGACTACTCTCTAGATACTATGAAAGCTTTTTTTATGCTTTAGCATGTATAATGACGAAATATTTTAACATGGATAGAGAATGCATAAAGATGATCTAAAAGCTCTTGTAACTCAAATGTACACTGATCTTCTTGAGCAGATAGATGGGGAAGAAAATGCTACACTTGAGCAAATCAGAATTTATCTCGATGATGCAAGAGCTACCGTCGGCTCTATAGATGAACATCGATTAGATTCGCTTGATGAAAGCAAAATGTACTTTACAAACTCTTACAAAGAGCTTGCAAAAAAAAGTATATCTTCTTATCAAAATACAAATGATCAATTTGAACAAATTGCTGATATGCATAAAAAAGCGGTCGATGAGCACTGCAGTATGATTGATCTTCCAAAATTAACTGAGCATTTCAACACTATACAAACGCATATGACGGACGAAGTCAAAAAAGCCAACAATGTAATCGCTCAACTTGCCAAACAAGTCAAAGAGCTCGAAGAGACATCAAACCTCGATTCACTCACTAAAGTCTATAATAGACGTGCACTTTCATCCTATTTACATGAAATATGCAGTAGAGAAAATGTAAATTATGAAATTCATGTTTTGATTCTCGATATTGATGATTTTAAAGTGATCAACGACACTTATGGGCATATTGCTGGAGACAAAATCTTGATCTTTATTGCGAATATCTTAAGAAAAACATTAAGAGATGGAGATAGGATTTTTAGATATGGTGGCGAAGAGTTTGTTATTGTCCTCAACAGAATAGATGCCATCCTCTGTAGAAGCATCACAACACGTCTTTTAGAATTGGTAAGAAAGAACAAACTTATCTATAAAAATCAAAGTATGAGCGTCACAACAAGTATCGGAACTACCTGTTTTAAAACTGGAGATACAGAAGACTCTCTCATGAATAGAGCAGATAAAGCGCTCTATAAAGCAAAAAACAATGGAAAAAATCAAATGTATTCGGAAGTAGAAAATGGAAATTAGTTATTTTGATCTCGTAGCTGGAGCTATCATCCTTCTTTTAGGTATGAAAGGAATCCTGAATGGATTTTTCAAAGAGTTGTTCGGTCTTATCGGTATCATTGGTGGTATCTTTATCGCTTCACGTGTTGGCAATGAAGTCGGTCAGTATCTCAGTGATGCAATATTCAAGTTTGAAAATAGTGCGGCTGTAAACTTTACAGGCTTTTTAGTTACTTTAGCTGCGTTTTGGCTTATTATGGTTATTGCAGGTGTTTTATTTAAAAAGTTAAGTTCACTAAGTGGTCTTGGCCCGATAGACAAACTTTTAGGTTTTCTTTTTGGAGCAAGTAAGTTTTTTCTTATCGCTGCAGTTATCGCACATGCCGCCTACAATATCAAAGCGCTTAAAGCTACGATAGATCCTATCATGCAGACAAGCGTTCTCTTTCCATTACTCGTTGAAACAGGCGCATTTGTTATGAAAATAGACCCTGTAGAAATTAGTGCTGATATAAACGCAACTCTCAAAGAGGGTTCAGATGCCCTTGATACTAAAGTCGAAGAGATCAAAGAGAGTACAACTACAGCGATAGCAAATGAAGTAAAAAATGGACTCGAAAAAAGCACACAAAACATCTCTAAAGAGCTCCAAACTCAAGAAGCTGGAAATAAATAACATGGCATCTAAAGTCACGACAAACTTCAATACAAAAACTGTTGGATATGAAGAGTTACTCAATGATTTTAAAGTATTATTAAAAAAAAATAACCTTAAATTTACTATCCAAAGAGAAGTGATTCTTGAGACACTTTATAACTCTAATGAGCATTTGACTCCAGAACTTCTCTACAATCTTATCCAGGAAAAATACCCTGATTTAAATACAGGAATAGCGACTGTTTATAGAACACTTTCTCTACTTGAAGACTCCAATGTAGTGACATCTTTATCTTTTGGTGCACAGGGCAAAAAATATGAACTCGGGACGAAAGAACATCATGATCATATCATCTGCACAGAGTGTGGAACAATCACAGAATTTGTGGATGAAAAAATAGAAGAGCGTCAACACGCAATCACGGACACTTTAGGCTTTAAAATGCTTGACCACTCCATGCAGATTTATGGTATTTGCAAAAAATGCCAGAACAAATAAAACAAGATAAAAGGACATAGTATTGATTTTTGACAACAAGTTTATACAACAAAGAATTGAAAAAGCAGAATTATTAAAAAGCATGGGAATAAACCCTTATGCAAATGACTCTAAAAGAAATACCACAATAAAAAAATATATCAATGTAAACTCAGATATTTTTGAAATAGAGACAAAGCGTGATGAACACCGTCACTATGTGGTTAGCGGACGCATTAAACTCTTTCGTATAATGGGAAAAGCAAGTTTTATACAAATCGAAGATGAGAGTGGAACACTTCAGGTCTATGTAGCACGAGACCATCTTCCTGAGGGCTTTTACAATGATGTATTCAAGAAAAACATCGAAGCAGGAGATATAGTCGAAATCGGCGGGTATCCATTTGTAACGGGTCAAGGTGAGCTTTCTCTTCATGCTTCAACATTTAAACTCCTTACAAAAGCTATCTCACCACTTCCTGAGAAGTTCCACGGTATCACAGATAAAGAGACTCGCTATAGAAAACGCTATCTCGACCTTATTATGAATGCTGATGTTCGCAAGACATTTAGAATCCGTTCAAACGTTATCTCTTTGACACGAAGATTCTTTGAGGATAAAGGCTTTTTAGAAGTTGAAACGCCAATGATGCATCCTATTGCAGGCGGAGCAAACGCAAAGCCTTTTGTTACCCATCACAATGCACTTAAAATCGATAGATACCTCCGTATCGCTCCAGAACTTTACCTCAAACGCCTTATAGTCGGTGGTTTTGAGGCTGTATTTGAGATCAATAGAAACTTTAGAAATGAAGGAATGGATGCAACACACAATCCAGAATTTACATCGATTGAGTTTTATTGGGCATACAAAACATACAAAGATCTTATCATCATCACTAAAGAGTATTTTCACTATCTTTTTGATCACCTCAATCTCCCTACTCTTCTTCCTTATGGAGATATGGAGATAAACTTTGAAAACTTTCAAGAGATTCCACTGATAGAATCCCTCTCAACTATCGGCGATGTGCCTGCAGATGTTGTTCATGACAAAGAAAAAATTCTTGCGTTTTTAAAATCGAAAAATATTACAGTAAAACCAGGACTGAACTTAGGGCAACTTCAAGGTGAACTTTTTGATGAGTTCGTTGAAGAAAAACTCATTGACCCGACTTTCATTACAGAGTATCCAGTAGAGATATCTCCACTTGCACGTAGAAGCGATATCAATCCTGACATTACAGAGAGATTTGAGCTTTTTATTGCAGGGAGAGAGATCGCAAATGCCTTTAGCGAGTTAAACGATCCTGTCGATCAACTCGGACGTTTTGAAGGTCAGATGCAAGCAAAAGATAGTGGAGATGATGAAGCACATGAGATGGATGAAGATTTCATCGATGCACTTAGCTACGGTATGGCTCCAACAGCGGGTCAAGGGATTGGAATAGACAGACTTGTCATGCTTTTGACAAATGAGCACTCAATCCGTGATGTATTACTCTTCCCTGCAATGAAGCCATTGCATAAAGATGAGTTACAAGAAGATGAAGAAGAATTAAACTAACATAAGAGGAAAATGGACATGAGTTTTTTACAAGAATTTGACAATGAAATATATGCGTTATGCGAAAAAGAGTTAGAGCGTCAGAGTGACCACTTAGAGATGATCGCATCTGAAAACTTTACACTTCCTGCTGTAATGGAAGCTATGGGTTCTGTATTTACAAATAAATATGCAGAAGGATACCCTGCAAAACGCTACTACGGCGGTTGTGAATACGCTGATGGAGTTGAACAATTAGCAATTGACAGAGCATGTGAGCTTTTTGGATGTACATTTGCAAATGTGCAGCCACACTCTGGTTCTCAGGCAAACGCAGCAGTTTATGCTGGTCTTATGAAAGCTGGTGACAAACTTTTAGGTATGGATTTAAGCCACGGTGGTCACTTAACACACGGTTCTAAGCCTAGTTTTTCAGGTCAGAACTACTCAAGTTTTACTTATGGTGTTGAACTTGATGGTCGTATCAACTACGATAGAGTTATGGATATCGCAAAAATCGTACAGCCTAAGGTCATCGTATGTGGTGCTTCTGCTTACGCAAGAGAGATAGACTTTAAAAAATTCCGTGAAATCGCTGATGCTGTTGGAGCAATTTTATTTGCTGACATCGCACACATTGCAGGTCTAGTAGCTGCAGGTGAGCACCCTAGCCCATTCCCTCATGCACACGTTGTAACAACTACAACACATAAAACGCTTGCAGGTCCAAGAGGCGGTATGATCATGACAAATGATGAAGATATTGCTAAAAAAATGAACTCTGCAATCTTCCCTGCACTTCAAGGTGGACCACTTGTACATGTTATCGCTGCAAAAGCAGTAGGTTTCAAATACAACCTTTCACCTGCTTGGAAAGAGTACGCCAAACAAGTCAAAGCAAATGCTAAAGTTTTAGCAGAAGTTATGATGAAACGCGGCTATGACGTTGTAAGTGGCGGAACTGACAATCACTTAATTCTTGTTTCATTTGTAGGAAAAGAGATTTCAGGTAAAGATGCGGATGCAGCTCTTGGTAATGCTGGTATCACAATCAATAAAAATACTGTTCCAGGTGAGACAAGAAGTCCATTTGTGACCTCAGGTATCCGAGTTGGAAGCCCTGCTCTCACATCACGCGGTATGAAAGAAAAAGAGTTTGAACTTATAGCAAACAAGATGGCTGATGTTTTAGATGATATCACTAACACAGAACTTCAGGCAAAAATCAAGGAAGAGTTAAAAGCTTTAGCACAAAACTTTGTAATTTATCATCAATCAACATACTAGGGTGTAAAATATGACAGCAATGGATCTTAAACTTATTAAAATGATCAGCGATCACTACTGGATCAAAAGGGATACAGTGGTGGACAAAGTGATATTTAAAGGGCGTACTTTTTATAATAAATATGAGAGAGTAAACGCGCAACTCACGCAAACACTCATCAATCAACATATAAAAGGTGAGATTTCACTTGCTCACTCTTTAGTCAATGCACAAAACAAAGTTGAAAACATTGTTATTGACTATAATGGCAGAGATCCTGAGCGTTTTTATCATAAGGCACAACTTTTGCTTCGTGAAGAGGGATACATAAATTTTACGGCGTATAAGAGTAAGACAGAAGGTCATCTTCACGTCTATATTCATAAAGGTCATACAACATTGCAAGAAGCTATACAGCTTGGAAAGATGCTCTCAATGAAACTTGCGAGCAAGCAACCGCTGCAATGGAGAATGTTCCCAAATGCAGATATGCCTGATGAGTATAATATTTTGGCTTTACCGTATGAGGTCTATTCCAAAGAGCGTGGTGCTTCCTGGTCGAAGCATATGTAATTTTAGGTATTATTTTAACTTGAAAATAAAAAGGTTGTAACATGCAAGAAACAAACGAACTCAATGACATTATTTTAAATAAAAACGGTTCAGGCAATAACAATAAAAAGATTGTTTTAGCTGTAGCTACACTGGGAATTATTTTAATCATAGTTGTTATGCTTATGAATAGCATCACTTCAAGCGGAACTGACAATCTTCCTCAAGCAATACTTCCTCCTGAACCAGTAGAACAGGTTTCAAACGAGACTACGAAAGAGCCTCTTTTTGAAGAAGTACCAGTTATCAATGAAAACGCAGGAACAAGTGGAAACCTTGATAACGTAGCACAAAAAATCAAGAAAGAGAGCCAAGCAGCGGCATCTGCTCCTGAATCAGAAGAGAGTGCACCTGCCGATGAGCCAGAAGCAGCTCCTGCAGTAGTAGAAAAAGCTGAACCAGTAAGACAGCAACAAGTTGCACCTAAAAAAGTAACTGCTCCAGTAGCCACTGCGAAAAAGACATCTGCTACGGGTTCTCACTATATTCAAGTTGGATCTTTTTCAAAATATGCACCAAACAAAGCATTTTTGAAATCTATCACTGATAAAGGATATGAGTATAAATTTGTTGAAGTAAAAAGCAATGGCCAAACTATTAACAAAGTATTAGTAGGTCCTTTCTCAAATGATGGACAAGCAAGGGAAGCCTTGAGTGTTCTTCGTAAAAGTGTTGAATCTGGCGCTTTTATCACTAAAATATAAATTTTTATCCTTCTCCCTTTTACCCAAAAGGGAGTATCTCTTAAAGAAGGCCCACCTTGATACACTCTAAACAGTTCATCCTTGATCAATTCGCTCCCATCGCAGTTTATGCCAAACTCAAATTCCTCTTTAAAGATGAAATAAGCTACCTTTTTGAAAGTGCTGGACAAAGTGCTGGAAACTATAGTTTTATCTGTATTGGTGCTAGAGAAAGAGTTCAATTTATCAATAATAAAACTATCTATACAAATAGCGATGCAACACAAACAATCAAAGACGAAAACCCTTTTGTCTTTTTGAAAAATTACTATAAAAATATCGATACAAAAAGCTACAAAGAAGCTACAAAAAAACTGGGTGTAGGGTATGTCGATGGTTTTATTGGCTATATAGGCTATGACATGGTCAAAGTTTTTGAGCCAAAACTTCACAATACTATGGACAATCTCTTAGATGAACTTCATACCCCTGACCTTGATCTCATACTTCCGAAAATGGTTCTTGTTTACTCACATAAAAATCATCAAATTTCTCTTATCACTACACTCGAGAGCTTCCATGACAGATTTGATGCTATCGAAGCTGAGCTCAAGAGCTCGTATGAATATGTCCATATGAAACGCAATATAGGCAGCGATAAAGGAAGCTTCGCCCACTCAAAAGAAAAATTCTTTGAGATGATAGATAAATCTAAAGAGATGATCCGTAGCGGTGATGTTTTTCAGATTTTGATGACGAACCGTTTTACAAGAAATATCAAAGTAGATCCTTTTAGTTTCTACCGTATCCTTCGTACAAAAAACCCCTCGCCTTATATGTTTTTGATGGAGTATGAGGATTTTAATATCGTTGGAAGTTCTCCAGAAGTTATGGTGCGTCTAAGTGAAGGGGAACTTCTACTGCGCCCAATTGCCGGAACACGTAAACGCGGTGATACAAAAGAGCGTGATCATGCACTTGAGCTCGAACTCTTAGCAGATCCTAAAGAGCTTGCAGAACACCTGATGCTTATCGACCTTGGACGCAACGATATCGGCCGTGTCGCAAAAACAGGAACAGTTAAAGTTGAAAATATGATGCATATCGAGCGTTTTTCTCATGTGATGCATATTGTCTCAGACGTCACAGCAGAACTTGCAGATGATAAAGATATGTTTGACTTGTTTATGGCGACTTTTACGGCAGGAACGATGACTGGAGCGCCAAAAATACGTGCTATGGAGCTTATTGCAGAGTATGAAGGGATCAAACGCGGCTTTTACAGTGGTAGTATCGGTTATTTCGGATTTGATGGCAATATGGACGGTGCTATTACTATCCGTACAGCCATGGTCAAAAAAGATAAAGTTATCCTTCAAGCAGGCGCAGGTATCGTAGCAGATTCTCAAAAAGAGATGGAATATCTTGAGGTTGAAAACAAACTCGGAGCACTTATCCACTCTTTAGAAGATTTGGACGAGAAATAAGTTTGAAGTTATTTGCCATCTTCGGTGATCCCGTAGCACACTCACGTTCACCGCTTATGCACAACTGCGTTTTTAAAAATGCAGCTATTAATGCCTGCTATACAAGAGTTCATCTCCAAGATGGCACAAAACTCAAAGAAACATTTTTTGCACTTGGTCTTAGTGGAGCAAACATAACTGTGCCCCATAAAGAAGCTGCGTTTGCCGCTTGTGATGAGATACGCGGCTTTGCAAACAAAGTCGGTGTTGTCAATACAATCATCAATGAAAATGGCAAACTCATAGGCTATAACACCGACGCTGATGGTTTTATGTTTTCCATTGCTGCATTTGATAATATCAAAGATATTCTTATCATTGGTGCCGGCGGTACCGCCAAAGCACTTGCAGCAAGATTCTTACAAGATGGCTTAAAGGTGAGTGTTTTAAACAGAAGTGCTGCTCGACTTCTCTACTTTAAAGAACTTGGATGTGTGACGTACGACTGGAAGAATTTTGAACTACAAAATTATGACCTCGTCGTCAACACGACAAGTGCAGGTCTCAAAGACGAAGAACTTCCTGCACCGCTTGAAATGATAGAACAAATCTTGGAGAATACCAGATACGTAGCAGATGCTATCTATGGAAAACTCACACCTTTTTTACAAATGGCTCAAGCAAAAAATATCATCTATAAAGATGGAGCTGATATGCTTCTTGGTCAGGGTGTGTTGGCGAATGCACTTTTTCTAAACAACACTCTTGCCAAAGATACTATCAAGAGACATATGCAAAAAAGTTTTAAACTTTAGCACGTTTAAAGACTTTTTCAAGCACACGCTTTAACTCAACAACAAATAAAACTCCAAAAGATATTACAAGTACCTCAGCCCATGTTTGCATATCCAAAGGCTCACTTTTAAACATAAGATTCATCATTTCTGTATGTGTAAACACTATCTGCGCTAGAACCATTGCAAGTGCTCCGAGTAAAAGAAAATAGTTATTAAAAATATTTGTTTTGAATACAGATTTTTGCAACTCTTTACAAGAAAAAAGATAGAAAAGTTCAATAAACGCAAATAAATTTACTATGATAGTTCTGGCATAGTCAATATTATGACCATCAGCTAGCGCCATATTAAACATTACATACGAAGAAACAAGCATATAAAATCCCACTATAAACATTTGGATGATCATACTGTTTCCAAGGAGCGGATCTTTTGGGTTTCTAGGGCTCCTTTGCATAATATGTTCTTCTCTTGGTTCAAGAACAAGCATAATTCCAAGTAAGACTGCTGTCGACATATTTATCCAGAGTATCTGTACAGGAAGTATTGGAAGTGTGATACCAAAGATGATGGCAAATAGTATTACAAGCCCTTCTCCTATACTCGTAGGAAGTGTCCATACGATGTATTTCAGAAGGTTATCAAATACATTTCTTCCCTCTCGCACGGCATGTATAATAGAGCTAAAATTATCATCACTCAGTATCATATCTGCTGCTTCTTTAGCTACTTCCGTCCCGCAAAGTCCCATAGCGATACCGATGTCCGCTTGTTTCAGTGCTGGTGCGTCATTGACCCCATCACCTGTCATAGCCACTATCTCTCCTCTGGCCTGAAGCGCATCGACAATGCGAAGCTTCTGTTCAGGTTCGACTCTTGCAAAGACTCTTATATGCGATACTTTTTCTACGAGCTCACTATCTGTCATCGCGAACAGTTCACTTCCAGTGAGAACCGAATCCTCAACCTTTGCATCGGAAGTAACTATAGACATCATCTTTGAGATAGAAAACGCAGTGAGGGCATGGTCACCCGTTATCATGATGATTTTTATTCCTGCACCTAGAGACTCTTTTACTGCTTCTATCGCTTCAGAACGTGGAGGATCCATCATCGCTTCAAGTCCCATAAATACAAAACCATCCTTGAGCAGCAGATCCTCTATCTTATCCTGCTCTGTAACTTTTTTAGCTATAGCTAAGACTCTAAGACCTTGTGAAGCATACTCCTCTGCTATTTTGACTATCTTGGCCTTATCAAGCTCTTTTAGTTCGCCATTGATGGCCTCATAGCTACATATATTGAGCGTTCTCTCAATGGAACCTTTGAGAAATAGTATGTTCTGTCCGTTTTGTACGTCTGTGTTGAGCGTTGCCATATACTGTCTATCAGACTCAAAAGGTAAAATATCCACTCGTGGATAATTGCTATTGAGTCTATGCTCTTCACATCCACACTTCAGAGCACTCACAATTAAAGCACCCTCAGTAGGATCACCGTTGATGCTATATTTCCCCTCATTATTTACAAGATAGGACTCATTGCACAAGTAACCTGCTTCTAAAAGCTCACCGAGGGTTCCACTCACACTCTCTACTTTTTCATTGTTTGAAAAAATCTCACCCTTTGGCTCATACCCTTCCCCACTGAGTTCATACAATCTATCAGAGCAGTAGATATTTGTCACACTCATCTTATTTTGTGTCAGCGTTCCTGTTTTATCTGAACATATCGTTGTAACACTGCCAAGGGTCTCTACTACAGGAAGCTTGCGTATGATTGCATTTTTCTTTGCCATACGACTCACACCTATAGCCAGAGTAATCGTCACAGCAGCTGGGAGTCCCTCCGGAATAGCCCCGACTGCGAGTGCGACAGAGGCCATAAATGTCTCAACAGCACTATTTTCTCTCAAAATCCCAACTACAAATGTAAAGGCCGCAAGGGCTAAAATGATGTATAAAAGAATTTTACTAAAAGAGGAGATTTTTTTTGTAAGAGGCGTCTCCATAGATGTCGTGTTTTCCAAAAGATGTGCGATTTTTCCGAGTTCCGTTTGTCCTGCAGTTGCAACAATGATACCTTTTGCCCTTCCATACGTGACATAAGTACCTGAGTATGTCATATTTTTTCTATCGTTAATTGTGACATCTTGAGAAAAAGTAGAGAGTTTTTTCAGCACTGGCAAAGACTCTCCTGTGAGCATCGACTCATCGACTTTGAGATCTTTTGCACTGATGAGCCTTATGTCTGCTGGTACTTTTGAG
The DNA here is from genome assembly GCA_028687935.1 of Sulfurimonas sp. Classification (GTDB taxonomy): domain Bacteria; phylum Campylobacterota; class Campylobacteria; order Campylobacterales; family Sulfurimonadaceae; genus Sulfurimonas. The sequence goes on along the minus strand of JAQTZE010000002.1, from coordinate 144,330 downwards.
CCTGATTCAAGCAAGACGATATCTCCTGGAACCAAATCTACAGAAGAAATTTTTATCTTCATCCCGTCTCGTATCACGACAGCTTCTGTAGTCATCATCTCTTTAAGAGAATCTATAGCCTCCTGCGCCTTCACCTCTTGAATATACCCAATGATGACATTGATAATAACCACGGCAAAAATAACGCCACTGTCCACCCACTCCTGTAAAAGTGCTGTAACAAGGGAAGCGACAAGCAGGATATAGATAAGTGCATTGTGAAACTGCATAAAGAATTTTTTGAATTTACTCTCCTGCGTTTTCTTTTTTAAAGCATTTTTACCAAAAAATTCTTCCCTATGTTTAATACTTAAAGGACCTAGACCATCATTTGCATCACTCTCAAAGAGCTCTATGATAGGTTCTACTTCAAGAGCATGCCAACTCTCTCCCATAAGATGTTGCATATTTTCTCCCTGCATAACTCGGATTTAAACAATTATGGCTTATAATGCATAAAATCTCCATAAATGGGTACTTAAGATGCAAACGCAACTTGGCAGTAGTGACGACCGTTATAAACTTCTCGAAAAAAGCATGAAGAAATTGGGTTATGATAAAAATGCCCTGATTGAAATCCTCCACAGCGCGCAAGAGACCTTTGGTTATCTTGATAAAGAGACGCTCAAATTTATAGCTAAAAGAACGAAGTCACCTTACTCCAAAGTCTATGGCGTTGCTACTTTCTACCACTATTTCAGACTCAAGCCCAAAGGTCTTCACAATGCTGTCGTCTGTTTAGGGACGGCTTGCTACATCAAAGGTGCTGATAAAATTCTCACATCTTTTGAAGAGAAGTTTGAGATCAAAGTCGGGGCAACGACAAGAGATGAGTTACTCTCACTTCTGAGTGCAAGATGTGTCGGCTCATGTTCTCTAGCCCCAGTTGTACTCTTTGATAACAAGCCAAAAGGCAACCTCACTACCGAAGAGGCAATGCAAAAAATGCAGGAGATGCTCAATGATTAACTCACTCGAAGAACTTGAAGCACTCGCCAATACAAAAAGATGTAATGAACAAAACTGCCAAGAGGAACTCCGTGTCTGCGTGGGTAGCTCATGTGCTTCTCTTGGCTCTGAAAATCTCAAAGAAATTTTGGATGCTGCTATCAAAGAAAATGATATCAGTGATGCATGTAGAGTCAAAGCTGTCGGCTGTAACGGACTTTGCGCAAAAGCTCCTCTTATCTCTCACTGTAACAGAGCTACAAAAATAAGTATACTGTATGAAGAAGTAGAAGAAGCAGATCTTGATGAACTCATTCAAAGCGTTCTAAACGCAGCCCCTGTTACACACAAACATTGTGATATTACTCAAGATTTTTTTGCTGCACAGACAAAGATAGTCCTTGAAAACGCAGGGATTATCGATCCTGATGATATAGAAGATTATATCGCGCATGATGGCTACAAAACACTCTTTGAAACGCTTGAGAACAAACTTCCAAACGAAGTCATCGAAGAGATTAAAAAAAGTGGCCTTAGAGGTCGTGGCGGTGGCGGGTTTTATACGGGACTCAAATGGGAGAGTGTTGCGAAGGTACAAAGCGAGCAGAAATATATCATCTGTAACGGCGATGAGGGCGATCCTGGTGCATTTATGGACAGAGCGCTCATGGAAGCAGATCCACATAGAATACTCGAAGGCATGGCACTTGCAGGGTATGCCTGTGGAGCGGATAAAGGCTACATCTATGTCAGAGCAGAGTATCCTATTGCGGTCGAAAAACTCACGCGTGCTATAAAACAGGCAAAAAAGCTAGGTATTCTTGGAGAAAATATTGCACATAGCAATTTTAGTTTCAACGTAGAAATACGCCTTGGCGCAGGTGCGTTTGTCTGTGGTGAAGCAACAGCACTTATCACATCCATAGAAGGTAACCGCGGCAATCCACGACAAAAACCACCACACCTCAGCGACTATGGACTTTTTGGACAACCTACCGTTCTCAACAATGTAGAAACGCTGGCCAATATAGTCCCGATTCTCAAAAGAGGTGCCCAGTGGTTTAAATCAATCGGCACGGCGAGTTCTAGTGGCACAAAAGTCTTTGCCCTCACAGGTCATATCCAAAATAGCGGTCTTGTTGAAGTCGCTATGGGGACAACACTTCGCACACTCATCTACAAGATAGGTGGCGGCATCCCACATGGCAAAAAATTCAAAGCTATTCAAACAGGCGGACCAAGCGGAGGATGTATTCCTGAGTCTCTACTTGATTTGGAAGTGGACTACGAGTCTCTGAAAAAAGTAGGCTCTATCATGGGAAGCGGCGGAATGATCGTCATGGATGAAGATGCAAATATGGTCGAACTTGCACGCTTTTTTATGGACTTTTGTAAAAGCGAATCATGCGGCAAATGTACCCCCTGTCGTGTGGGCACTGTACAACTCACAGAACTTTTAGACAAATTTGTGCACAAAAAAGCTACTAAAAAAGATTTGGAACTTTTGCAAAATCTCTCTCATGTCGTCAAAGATACAAGTCTTTGCGGGCTTGGACAAAGTGCACCAAATCCAGTTCTCAGTACACTCAAATATTTTGAGAATGAATACCTCGAAGGAATCAGTAATGATTAGAGAAAAAGTGAGAGTTAAAAGCTTCAAGATAAATGGCATCGATGTAACAGGTGCTTCTAATCAAACGATACTCGAAATAGCACAGGAAAACAATATAGAGATATCGACACTCTGTTATCTCAAAGGACTGAGCTGTGTGGGCTCATGTAGGATGTGTATTGTCGAGGTTAAAGGAAGTGATAAACTCATCCCCTCATGTACCTCAAAGATAAAAGAGGGAATGGAAGTCACCACCGACTCAGCGCGTATCAAAGCAAATAGAGAGATGATACTCTCCATGCTCTTTAGTGAGCGAACGCATACCTGTAGTGTCTGCGTTTCCAACGGAAATTGTGAGCTTCAGGATAAATCTACTGAGCTGCGTTTGGAACACTCTCAAGTTCCTTATGGTCATGCAAGATTTGAAATAGATGCTTCTCATAAGAATTTCGTCAATGATCCAAACCGATGTATCCTCTGTTCGCGTTGTATCCGTGTGTGTGATGAGATAGAGGGTGCTCATGCCCTTGATCTCATGGGTCGTGGTATGGATACAAGAATCATCCACGATATGGATGAACCTTGGGCTGAGAGTCTTAGCTGTACGAGTTGTGGTAAATGTGTCTATGTCTGTCCGACGGGTGCTTTGTATGAAAAAGATATCAGTGCCGAAGAAGCAGAGAAAAAACGCAACATCATTATGGAACTTCTAGAGCGCAAGGTAGAGCAATGATTTCTCTTGCCAAAGGCAAAGCTTCAGTGCGGGGAATTTTATCTGGGCTTTGCTCAGATACAAGGAGATATACATGAAAAAGATACGACTAGCTACCATCTGGCTAGATGGATGTTCGGGATGTCATATGTCCATTTTAGATATGGATGAAAAGCTCATAGAAATCGCTGAGTATGTGGATGTCGTTTATAGTCCCTACGTCGATACCAAAGAGTTTCCGAGTGATGTAGATTTAACAATAGTGGAAGGGGCACTCAGCACAGACCATGATATAAAGATGATCAAAAAAATTCGTGCAAACTCCAAATATATCTTAGGACTTGGGGACTGTGCCATCACGGGTAATATCTCTGCGATGAAAAATCTCTTTGGCTCTGAGGCAGTGCTTCAGAGAAGCTATGGGGAGTTGGCGGATACAAACGCAAGCGGTGTCTATCCATCCAAAATAGTCCCCAAACTTTTAGACAAAGTCCTGCCTCTGCATGAAGTCATCAAAGTAGACTATTTTTTACCTGGTTGCCCTACTCCCTCAGATGCAATTTATGCGATGTTACGCTCGCTCATAGAAGGCAAAGAGATAAATATAAGTGACTATACAAGGTTTGGAAAATGAAAAAAATCATCATCGATCCCGTAACACGCATCGAGGGACATGCAAAAATAACTATTGATATCGATGCTGATAATAGAGTCAGTGATGCAAAAATCCATGTGACGCAGTTTCGCGGATTTGAGAAATTTTGTGAGGGACAGATATATTCACAGATGCCTGCACTCACCGCTCGAACCTGCGGTATTTGCCCTGTGAGTCACGCTATCTCTTCTATCAAAGCCTGTGATACACTTTTGGGAGTAACACCGCCGCAAGCGGGAATAAATCTCAGAAAAATCATCAATCTTGCACAGATACTTCAGTCGCATACTCTGAGTTTTTATCACCTCAGTTCTCCTGATTTTATCTATGGCTTTGATGCAAAAAAAGAGGAGAGAAATATCTTCAAGATGATGCAAACGCATCCGCAGATGGCAAAAGATGGCATCATGCTGCGTGCATTTGGACAAAAAATCATCCAAACACTCGCAGGCAAACGCATCCATCCTGATGGTCTTGTACCAGGCGGTGTGGAGAAAAACCTTGATGAAGCAACAAGAGATACCCTTCTTGCAGAGATACCAAACGCAATAAGGATTTCGCAGGAGAGCTTGGCGTTTTTTAAGACAAATCTCACAAAATTTCAAAAAGAGATAGACTCTTTTGGCGTTTTCCCTTCCCTTTTTATGGCACTTGTAGATGAACATGACAACTTAGAGCATTATGATGGCAAACTCAAAATCATCGACAGTGAGGGAAATGTTCTCCAAGAGCATATCAGCCCAGAGGAGTACAAAGAGTTTATCGGCGAGGCTGTAGAAGAGGAGAGTTATCTCAAGTCGCCCTACTATAAACCTATGGGCTATCCGCAGGGAATGTACCGAGTCGGTCCACTCGCAAGACTCAATGTCGCAAAGGCATGTGGGACTGCAAGGGCAGATAACGAGCTTCTTGCGTTTAAAGCATTAAACGCAGGGAAGCCCGTGCTGAACTCTTTTTACTATCACTACGCGCGGCTTATTGAGATGCTTTATGCTATTGAAAAGATAGAAGCACTTTTAAAAGATGAAGCAACTTTGGGTGAAGCGCTGCACAGAACTTCCAAGATACTCAAAACGCGGGCAGTAGGATGTTCAGAAGCCCCACGCGGTACACTTTTTCATGACTATGAAGTAGATAAAAACGGCATTATCCAAAAAGTAAACCTCATCATCGCAACAGGAAATAATAACTTAGCCATGAACGCAGGAGTAAAACAAGTCGCACAAACATTTGTAAACGCAGAAGATGTCACTGAAGGCGCACTCAATCGTGTCGAAGCGCTTATCCGATGCTTTGACCCATGCTTGAGCTGTTCTACCCATGCACTTGGCATCGTCTCTTCAAATATTGAGCTTCGAGATCATAATAAAAATATCATCCAGATCTTTAAACGCAACTAATGCGCGTCATCATTGGATATGGCAACAAGCTTCGAGGGGAAGATGGATTTGGAATAGATGTAATCGAAGCACTGCAAAAGCAGGAACTTCCTAACACGAAGCTTCTCTCTACAATGCAACTCACTCCAGAAATCGTTCTAGAACTGCTTGAAGCGACACATATTGTCTTTGTAGATGCTGCATTTTCACAAACAGACCACTATGCCCTTGCATGTTCTAGAGAGATACAAAAAGATGCGACACTTTCACATCACATCGCACCACAAACAATTTTGATGTTTTTGTCTACCCTCTATGAAAAAGAGCCAACGTATGAGATCTTTTCAATGTTAAGCGCAAACTTTGACACAATAGAAGATAAACGCAGCTATCAACGCAGCCTAAACGCAGTCGTAGCGTACCTTTCTATCTTGAAAAGCTAAAACCAACTGAAAACTTCGTGATATGGTTGTCATAATCGATTAGACTCTCTCCATATCCGGAAAATACCTTGAAATAAGCGTATACATCATTTTGAAGAGGATACGAATAAGTCAACTCTGTTGCGCCCTTCCATGTCTGGAAACTTCCTCTTTGCATCAATGTAAACATATGCTGCCCTAAAAAATAACTAAATTTTATCTCAGAAAAACCCGTATAGTCCGTCAAATTTGGATTGTCATCCAAAGCGCCGTTTTCAGGAAATCTCGACCATAAGCGTATATCAGTTACAAGTGTGTCATACTGAAAGGTACCTTCAGTATAGAAGTAATTTAAACTTCGTGAGCGATTGCCAGGATTTGTAAAATCAACATACTGAACTTTTGATGTATCAGCTTGCCCATTGGAGACATGTGCGATACCAAACTTTAAAGAACGCATATGAAAAATGGATGTTGTATCAAGAACCGGAAAGACCACAAAGCCTTCAGGGTTATAGTTTGTCTCTCTAAAGGGAGAAGAATCTATATAAAGCTGCCAAAATGCCTGATGCGAATAGGCAAGATAGTAAGTCTCACCCAAATCAAATAAATCCCTTGCAATAGGAAGCTTTAAACTCACCTGTAGTTCTGCTTCAATATTTTTATACTGATTTGTATCATAGGATTTGTAATTTTTTTCCTGATACCCAAAAGGGAGGATATAGTTAGGTTTATGCGGCTGCAAACCAAAAACACCATTAAGCCATCTGTTCATTGAGTTCATCGCCTCTTCATCAGGCTTATTGAAACTCTCCATATTCAAGTTTCTTTCATTTTTCGACTCGACCGCAAAAGAAGCTGATACGATAAGTAGTAGTATTAGCACTATTTTTTTCATTCTATACCCTCACTCTGTCTTCTAGTGCACGCGTAAGCGAAAGAAGATCTATATTTTCTAGACTTACTCCCGTAGGTACACCCTGCGCTATCTTTGTAAAGTTGAGATCGTACGATCCAAGTTTATCTTCTATGTAAAGTATTACAGCATCGTTTGATATAGAAGGAGTAATAGCAAAAACTACCTCTTTTACCCCAGATTTGACGATATTTTCAAGGTGTGAGATGCTAAGTTCTTCGAGTGAGTCCAGCACAAAATATCTTCCGTCAAAAAGTCCGTTTTCTTCTAAGAGAAGTATATCTTTTGCGTTTTCTACGATGCACAAAAGTCTCTCATCACGTCCCTCATCACAACAGATATAGCAAAGTTCATCTTCGCTCATCCCGCCGCATGAAGCACATTGTTTGAGACTTCCGAGCGCATCTTCGATTGCATGAGATATTTTTATTCCGCTGTAGCTGTCTTTCATAATCATATGATACGCAAGGCGTGTGGCTGATTTTTTACCAACCGTTGGAAGGAGTTGTAGTGCTTCTACGAGACGATTAAATTTCTCTAAGGAGTGGTTCATATACCATCTTCTTGATTCTCTTCTTTAGGTAAAAGTATCCAGAGGTGCAGATCAGATTTGAGTTTGCCTGCTGTTTGCATTGCATCTTCACCATGTCCCATAAACAAATCAGCACGAACAGCGCCTTTAATAGCACCACCTGTATCTTGAGCGACTACAAGGTTACAAAACTTGTTTTCATCCACATCTGCGCTCATATAGAGCAAACTTCCAAGCGGAATAAATTTTCGATCTATCGCAATAGAGCGTTTTGGAGTTAGCTGGATACCAAGTGCACCTGATGCAGACTCATATTTTTGTTTGAAGTAGACCACAGAATCATTGTAGTTCAGGACTTCATTGATTCTTGAGGGATGTTTTTCAAGCCATGCTTTGATACTTTGAAGCGATACATCTTCAAGTTTCAGCTCATTTATCTTCACAAGATATCTTCCTATCGCTTTGTATGGATGACCATTTTGATTGTCATAGCCTATATAGAGTGTCTCCCCGTTTTCAAGTAAAACTCTTCCCGAACCTTGCACTTCCAAAAAGAAAAGGTCTACTTGAGAGTCAACATAACAGATAACTTCCATAGGACCACTCAGCGGGTTCATCTGCTTTCTTGAAGGATAAGGAACAAGTTTATTCCCCACGATTTTGCCTCTAAGTCTATACTTTTTAAGTTCAGGATATACAGAACCTAAATCCACTGTTATGAGATCATCTGGAGTTTTATATACTGGATATTTATAGATTTTTGTTTTTTTAAGAGAGCCTTTGAGTTGTGGCTCGTAGTAACCCGTGAGAAGTCCAGTCTCCGCTCCGTCATTCGCGTTTATCTGGTAAGGCGTGAACTCTTGTTCCAAAAATGCTCTCGCATCTTTACTCTCTTGTGCTCTTTGGCATAGATTTGTGTAGAGTTTTTTCGTTTTTGTTGTTTTACAACTATTTACAAACGCAGCGAGTGCCTCTTGAAAGTTCTCTTTTTCCCACTCAGGTAAAAAACCAAACTCTGTTCCCACCAGCCGAGTTTCAGGCATAGAGTCACAAACTTTTAGAACTCTTTTTTCTGGAAGTTCTAAGATAGCTAGAGGTCTCTCTACTAACTCTACTTGAGTTGTAATGTGAGCATCTTCTATTGGCTTGGCAACTACTGGAGCAGGCTCTTGCAGAACTGGATCAGGCGTCTGAGAACAACCAATAAAATAGAGTGAAGCAAGTGTGATAATAAGTATGTTTTTCATGAAAAGTATTATACTTAAAATTAAATCATAAAAACGCTATAATCTCGAAAAAATTTGTAAATATGTAGGAAATCATGGAAAATTTAAGCTATTACGAAATACTTGAAATCACGCGAGATGCGGATAAAACAACTATAAAAAAAGCTTACAGAACAATGGCAAAGAAGTATCATCCTGACAAAAATCAAGGTGATGCAGACGCCGAGCATAAATTTAAACTGTGTAACGAAGCATACCAGTGTCTAAGCGATGATGAACAAAAAAGTATCTATGATCGTTATGGGAAAGAGGGTCTTCAAGGTGGTGGACGTCGTAGTTCTGGAGGTTTTGATGACCTTGGTTCTATGTTTGAAGAGATGTTCAATGGTTTTGGCGGCGGCGGTTCACGTCGTAGAAAAAATCCTGCTGATATGGAAAAATATCCTCTGGATATGAATGTAGATATGCATATCAGTTTCCACGAAGCGATTTTTGGATGTGAAAAAGAGATAGAGTTCAGCTACAAAAATTCTTGTAAAGATTGTAGTGGAACGGGTGCAAAAGATGGGAAACTCTCTACATGTTCTCAATGTAAAGGGCAAGGTCAGGTCTATATGAAACAAGGCTTTATGACTTTTTCTCAGACGTGTCCAGTATGTCAAGGTGCAGGTACAGCTGCAACAGATAAATGTAAAACTTGTCGTGGACAGGGCTATGAAGAGGTACATGAAAAAGTAACTATAAAAGTACCAAAGGGTATCGATACAGGAAACCGTCTGAGAGTTTCAGGGAAAGGAAACATAGGTAAACGCGGCTCACGCGGAGATTTGTATGTGACTTTTAGCGTACGAGCTGATAAACATTTTATCCGCGATGGAAATGATGTTTACATTGAAATTCCTGTATTTTTCACACAAGCCGTTAGCGGAGATAGTCTCAAAATACCATCACTCACAGGCGAACTTGAGCTAAAACTTACTGTCGGGACAAAAGACAAACAGCGTTTTACTTTCAGAAATGAAGGGATAGATGATGTTCACGGGCATGGAAAAGGCGATTTGATAGCTCAAGTTAATATCACCTATCCAAAAAAACTGAGCGACAAACAAAAAGAGTTACTCACAAAACTCCAAGAATCCTTTGGTATCGAAGAGTCAAAACCGCATGAGAGTGTCTTGGATTCTGCTATTGAAAAAATGAAGGGATGGTTTAAATAAGATGAACAGAACGATACTAAAAAAACAGTTATCCACTTTGGCGCTTTCTATGTTTAGAAAAGATTTTTTTGGTATCTATCACGGTTCTATCTCCGCAAAGACCGAATCAAACCGTTTTCTCATAAACACAAAAGAAACGGTCTTTGATACTATTGGGGAAAATGATCTTATCGAACTTTATTTCAAAAAAGATTATCGCTGGAATCAAGCAAGTATGGACTCAAACATCCATTACTATATCTATTCTCAAATCTCTGATGCAAAATATATTACCTTTACTATGCCACCGTTTACAACAGCCTATTCTCTTGATCACAATATTATCCGTCCGAAAGACTATTTTGGTTATACGGAACTCGGCACAATAGAAATCGTCGATCCAAAATCTTTTGATAATTGGTATGACCGTGCGGAGAGTGAAATTACTAATTATTTTATTTCCAAAAAAACGAATATTATGGTGATCCGTGGTTACGGTATCTTTGCGTTTAACAGAGACTTGCATGAGATGGCGAAACAGCTCTCTATTTTGGAAAAAAGCTGTCGTCTCTTGATGCTCGAAAACGCATCAAATAGCTATCTCAACTTCGACTAGAGACTTTTTATAGCCTCGTAAGCAATATCCATCATCACATCTATCTCTGCGTTTGTGATAATATAAGGCGGCATAAAATAGACAATATGTCCAAGTGGACGTAATAACACTCCATTTTGAAGTCCATATTCATAGACTTTAAGCCCTATTCTCTCTTCGGCTTTATATCCTTGAAGTTCCACAGCGCATATCATCCCAGTTTGTCGTACCTCTTTTACATTGGCAAGTTCTTTAAACCTTTGCAGTTTTTCACCCATATAGCTAGCTTTTTCTCTATTTTTTTCTATGATATTCTCATTTTCAAAGATATCCAACGTTGCGTTTGCAGCAGCACATGCAAGTGCGTTTCCAGTATAAGAGTGTGAGTGTAAAAAAGCTTTATACTCTCCATAATCACAATAAAATTTTGCATACATTTCATCCGTTGTTAGTACAACAGAAAGTGCAAGATAACCGCCTGTGAGACCTTTTGAGAGGACTAAAAAGTCAGGTGTTATATTAGCGTGAGCACAAGCGAAAAGCTCTCCCGTTCTGCCAAAACCCACCAAAACTTCATCTGCTATAAGATGGATATCGTATCTATTGCAAATATTTCGAACCAAAACCAAGAACTCCTTGTGGTACATATGCATAGAACCCGCGCCTTGAACAAGAGGCTCAAGAATAAGCGCACTAATCTCCTCCGCTTTTTGCTTGCAGAGTTCTTCAAATATAAACGCAGCTTCTTGTGCAGCTTCTATACTCATGTCACGCGGTGTTGGCGTTTGGAGGGTTTTAAGCAGAAGCGGTGCATAAGTATCTTTATAGAGTTCAACATCTCCTACACTCAAAGCCCCAATAGTCTCTCCATGATACGAATTTGTAAGTGAGACAAAGATGCTCTTGTTTTTACCATCGTTTTTGTGTGCATGAAAACTCATCTTTAGAGCCACTTCTATAGCACTTGAACCATTATCTGAGTAAAAACATTTATTGAGACCTTCAGGAGTAATAGTAACAAGACGCTCAGAAAGCCGTACAACCTGCTCATGAGTAAAGCCTGCGAGGATAACATGTTCAAGTGTGTCGAGTTGCTCTTTTATCTTCGCGTTTATGTATGCATTAGTATGTCCAAAGAGATTGACCCACCAGCTCGAAATTGCATCGATATATCTATTGCCATCAAAATCTTCAAGATAAACGCCATGGGCTTTTTTAATTGGAATGAGAGGAAGTGTCTCATGATCTTTCATCTGAGTACATGGATGCCACAATACTTTAAGGTCTCTGTTTTTTAACTCTTGATTATTCATATTTTGTCTTTATTGATTGATTTCACGATAACAATAACATAGGCAATGTAGTTTATTCTATCTGATAAAGGAAGTATAGCTATAAAGAGTAAAAGTTATAAATTTGTACTAACAAGATCAAAACAAATTTGCCTGCAACTCTATAAAAAAGTAGTATAAATTTTTATAATAATATATAAGAAAAATTCTCATTTCAGCCCAAGATATCTCTTTTGTTGAGTAATTGCTTCACACTGAGCATATTTAATGATATAAAACTAACAAACACGCCCCTTTTATCATGGTTTAATACGAATTTACATAAAATTGCGTAAATATCAAGTAGAAGGTTTTTTATAGATGATTACATGGATGCAGAGACATAAAAAATATCTTATAGTTACAATTTGGATTTCGACTATTGCGTTTATTGGCGCAGGTTTTGTTGGTTGGGGTCAATATAGCTATGGAGACAAAGCTGGAGCAGTTGCCAAAGTTGGTGAAATCGAACTTACAATGGCTGAACTTCAAAAAAGTTACTCACGCCTTTACTCTCAGTACAATCAAATGCTTCAGGGCAATTTTGATGAAGAGAAAGCAAAGAGCTTTGGACTTCAGGCACAAGCGATGCAACAAATCGTTCATCAAGCCTATATACTCAATCTAGCTTCTGCTTATGATTTGAGTATAAGTGATGAAGAAGTTATCGCTGCACTTAAAACGCAAGAGTATTTTTTCTCAAACGGTGTATTTGATAAAGAAGTTTATAAAACAGTTCTTTCTCAAAATAAGCTCACGATGCAAGAGTATGAAAGTGATCTTAAAAAACAACTTCTTATCCAAAAAACACTCAAGCTTCTTCCTGTAGAAGTTAGTGCAAACGAATCAGAGATACTCAGTACTATCCTCAACATCGCTGATAAGATCGAGTATAAAGTGCTCAATCCAGATGAAATAAACATAGTAGTTTCAGATGAGCAGATCAAACCGTTCTGGGAAACGCAAAAAAATAACTTTATGAGTGAAGTAAGCTACGATATTAAATTCATCAAACATGAAGACGTTAAAGCTGACTATACTGAAGATGAGATCACAGCTTATTATAATGATAATAAAACGCATTTCAAAGACGCTGAGGGTAAAATAGAAACTTTAGAAAATGCAAAAGCTGAAGTTATCAATGAGCTTGATGCAAAAGCGACAAAAGAAGCGGCACTTAGAACATATATAGCATACAAAAAAGGTACACTTGATCAAAACGCAACTATTCAAAACGCAACTATCTCAAATAGCAACAATCCATTTGATGCAGAGACTTTAGCTGAAATAGGAAAGCTTACAGCAAGTTCTCCATTTATGAAACCTGTATTTGTCAATGGCGCATATTATATGTTTGAATTAGTTAAAACAAATCCTTCACTAACAAAGACATATGAAGAAGCAAAAAGCGAAGTCACGCCTCTCTATATAACACAAACAAAAAAAGCCAAACTACTTGAAGTAGCAACCAATAGTGTTCCAACATTTAAAGGAAACATATCAGAGTTCTTAACCCTTGAAGATTCTTCTAAAATAGCAGACTTAAGCACAGAAGAAGCAAGTGAATTTTTAGGAAAACTTTTTAACAAACAGACAAAAAGATCTTTTATAACATTAAATAGTGGAAAAGTTATACTTTATGACATTTTGGAACAAAAGTTGCTAAGTAATTCAAATAACAATCAAGGTGATTCTGTTATGAGATTAAAGAGTGCGATGTTTGAAGAAGGTCTTATGAAAAACCTAGAAAACAAATATCAAACAGAGATATTTATCAAAGGACTTTAAGTTGAGTAGAACTATTTTAGCCATCGATATTGGCTCTACTAAAATTTGCGCAATCATCGCTCAAATAAACAATGATAACTCTATATCCATAACGGGTGCAGGAACTACAAAAGCACAAGGCCTTAAAAAAGGAAGCATCACTAACATTGAGTTAGCTTCACGTTCTATAAGAACTGCTGTAAATGATGCAAAACGTGTTTCAGGAAGCGAAGTCTCAAGTGCTATCGTTTCTATCTCAGGCGCATACACTAAAAGTGTGAACTCTAACGGTATCGTTAATATCCAATCTAAAGAAGTAAGTTTTAAAGAGATTGAGCGTGTTATGCATGCTTCTCTTTATAACGCAAGTATTCCAAATGAGTTTGAAGTACTTCATGCACTTCCTTATAACTTCAAAGTAGATGATCAAGACTTCATCGAAGATCCACTTGGGATGAATGCTTCAAGACTTGAAGTTGAAACGCATATCATTACAACACAAAAATCCAATCTTAATAATCTTAAAAAAGCAGTTCGCGGCGCTGGTGTAGAAGTTGATAACATAGTACTTAACTCTTACGCTTCTGCTATTGCAACTATAAATGATGATGAAAAAGAGCTGGGTATCGCTGTTATAGATATGGGCGGCAATACAAGTAATATCGCTATACATTCAGGTAATTCCATAAGATATAACGAATTTTTAGGTGTGGGTTCAAACCATGTAACAAGTGATTTGTCTATGGCACTGCATACACCGCTGAATATTGCGGATAATGTAAAACTTACATATGGATCACTTCTAACTCCAAGTAATGATCTTATAGAGCTTCCTATCATCGGTGATGAGCATGCAACACATGAAGTATCACTTGAAGTAGTACACAACGTCATCTTCGCTAGAGTAGAAGAGACGCTTATGATACTTGCACAATTTATAGAAAAAAGTGGTCTTAAAGATCAAATAGGTGCGGGTATAGTTCTTACAGGTGGTTTTTCAAAGATGGAAGGGATCAGAGATTTAGCAATCGCTACCTTCGGTTCTGTGCCTGTACGTCTTGCTCGTCCTATAGAGATGGACGGACTTTTTGACAACCTTCGAGAACCAGAATATGCAAGTGCTGTTGGACTTATCATGTACAGCGCATCTGCATATACTCCTTATGAGATAGATGTCAATAAAAGAGTGAGACACACAAACGAACTACCAACTGAGACGACGACAGTATCTTTTAGTGAAACAAAGGATATTCCTATTGCACCTCCTGCACTTGATTTAAATATCAAAGAAAAGATGGTCAATTTGACACAAAAGAAAGAAAAAAAGAGTGAAGAAGCAAACGCATTTAGTAAATTTTGGAATTGGGCAACCCAATTATTTTAAAGGAGTAAAGTATGAGTATTGAAGCATTTTCTGTAGAAGAAGCACGTAATATAAGTGGAGCAAGAATAATCGCAGTCGGCGTTGGCGGTGGTGGTGGTAATATGATAGGTCATATGATCAATCAGGGTGTTACTGGAATAGAGATGATGCTTATCAATACAGATGCGCAGGTTTTAAGTGAAACATGTGCTGCATCAAAGATCCAAATCGGTACAAAACTTACAAAAGGTCTTGGCGCTGGTATGAAACCTAACGTAGGTAGAGACTCTGCACTTGAGAGCTATGATGAAATCAAAGCTGCACTTGAAGGTGCTGATATTGTTTTCATCTCAGCTGGTCTTGGTGGTGGAACTGGCACAGGTGCTGCACCAATTGTTGCACAAATAGCAAAAGAGATTGGTGCTTTAACTATATCTGTTGTTACTAAGCCTTTCAAATTTGAAGGCAACAAACGTATCAAGCTTGCTGAAGAGGGTTTAGAAGAACTTAAAAAAGAGAGTGATTCTATTGTTGTTATTCCAAATGACAAACTTCTTACTATCATCGATAGAAAACTTGGACTTAAAGACAGTTTCAAAATCGTTGATGGTGTTTTAGCACAAGCAGTAAGTGGCACATCAGGTGTTATCCTCTCAAGCGGAGAAAATGACATCAACCTTGACTTTGCAGACTTAAAAACTGTTATGAGTCATAAAGGTATGGCACTTATGGGTGTTGGTGAGCATGAAGGTGAAAACGCAGCGTATGAAGCTATCAAAGCTGCTATCGAGTCTCCTCTTCTTGATAACATGTCTATCAATGGCGCAATGGGTGTTTTGGTTCACTTCAAAATGCACCCTGAGTTTCCAATGATGGAAATCGCTGAAGCAATGGACGTTGTTCATGACAGCGCACATGATGATGCTGAAGTAATCTGGGGAACATCTACAGATGCTAATATGCCTCAGGATTATATTAAGATCACTATCGTTGCAACTGGTTTTGAGAAAAATGTACCAACAAAAGAGTTATCAAACAATGGTGACTTTGTAGGTGAGAACATTCCTCCACGCGCAAAAGCTCGTCCAAGACTTGTAGTTGGTGGTGATTTAAACAGTGATTACCTTGATATCCCTGCTTATATGAGACAACAACAAGACTAAGTAACTTTTTGCACTCCTTTGAAAAAATCATGAAGGCCAAGACTCTGCTTGGTCTACGTGAAAAATCCCCCCTTAATGAAATCAAACTCAAATACAAAAATCTTATGAAAAAATGGCACCCAGATAAGCATAAAGATGATGTAGCAAAAGCTACGCAGATGAGTATGCAGATAAACGAAGCCTATGAAATCATCCTCTCATATATTAACTCCTATGAGTACTCATTTGATGAAGAAGATATCAAAAAAACCTCCTATTCACCTGCAGAATGGTGGCATAGTAAATTTGGAGATAAATAAAAGTTATTGACTCTCATCAAGGCTTCAGCTTAAAAAATTTTATATAATGTAGCTCACTTAATTAAAGGAAGCTACATGAAAAACTTATTTTTACTTTTTAGTATGTTAACCATTACGAATATGAACCTCTGTGCGGAAGATTTAAAAGCCCGTGTTGATGAGTTCCCAAAAAAAGAGATGATTGCTCAAAGTCAAACTATAGCAGATCTCGTTGCCAAAGAAATTTCCACTACCCTTCCACAAGCTGTAGATAAATACACAAGCCTTGTCAGTATAAAAGCCAAAGAGCAGACTCTCGTTTATACGTTTGAGATAAATAGTGGCGCAAAAAGCGATGAGACAATAAAAAAAGAAGACAAATCCAGAATGAAAGAAAATATTACAGAAGGTGTCTGTCAATCTTCACGTAAATTTCTTGAAAGTGGCATTAATACATCGTATATTTATATAAACGCAACAACAAAAGCATCCCTCTTTCAATTTGATATATCCTTACAAGATTGCACTCGATATCTACAATAGGTGCACCTTTGTCCATTATTAATGTAATCCAATCTTTAAACTTTTTTTCAAGTTTAAATTTAGAACAAATTACTCTCTTAGCAGAAATATCTTCTATTGAGTATTGTAATAAAGACTATGTATTGCATTATGAAAACCAAGAGAACGATCAGCTTCTTTTCTTAGCTGATGGATTGGCAAGAGCATATAAAATAGATAAGTATAGTAATGAAATATTTTTATACTACATTTATAAGAACACTCTTTTATCAGAAATATCCAATGTTCGCAGTGATATATTATCATCCTTCTCCAATATAGTATTAGTAGAAGAGTCAAAAATCTTGAGTATCAACTATGCGAAATTTAAAAATTATTTTTTAAATAACAATCTTTTAAATATAGAATTTACAAATGAAATTATTTTAAGGTCACAGCAATTGCAGGCTCTCGTCAACAGAGAGTTTATTTTTGATTCTGTAGCAAAAGTCGCGATGATGCTCTATTCTGATATAGATATGTTTAACAAATTAAAAAGACATGATATCTCTCTTATACTCCACATTCAACCCGCAACACTCTCTCGTGTTCTCAATCGATTAAAACGCAACAAGATTATCGATATAATACACGGCGAAATAGCAGTATTAGACTTTGTGGCTTTAAAAGCAATTTATGAGGAGTGTTAAATGGTAAAGATTAAAGTACTTGGCGCACTTGTTTTTTCTATATCTATAGTTTTAACTATTGTCTCTGTTCATATAAGTCAAGACAACACTTTCAATAATAAAGTACAAAATACGATAAATGATCAAAAAGCATTTACGCAAGAGATTTCTAAAAATATTTTTTACATATACAAGAATAAAGATACTTCGACAAAACAGCTAGACAACTCCATTGAAATGTTTTTGCTTAATATGAATAATCAAGAGAATATCTCTGATCAGATCTACTTCGGTTCAATCAAAACGCAGCGTGATGAGATTACGCTCTTGTGGAATAGATTCTACAAGTATGTGCAAAATTTCAAAGATCAGAGTCAAGTGAGTACTCTCTATTCAAATATTCTTTTAGAGCAAACGATCAAAGATATTTATAACACTAACTTAGAGCTTGTCGTTGCGTTTGAAAATCTAGCGAAAACGCATCAAGACTCCTTTCATGATGCACACGAAGCTGAAAAAGATATACAATATATTTTATTTTTCTGCTTGGTTGCCCTTTTGATATACCTTTTTTCACAACTCAAAAATGTCATCTTATTTATGCAGAAATTTTTAGATACCTCAAAAAGAATCATCAAAAATGCTACTATTAAAGATTTACAACCCCTCAAATTTAATAATAATACCGATTTGTTAGAAGCTACTACAAATTTCAATCTTCTTGTTGAGACGATAAATAACTCTGTTGTATATTCAAGTGAATCTATACAAAACGCCTACGAATCTTTAGAGGTATTAGAGAAGAATATTGAAGATTTGTTCGAGCTTCTTGGTGTTATGCAAGAAGATGATGCCATGGATAAAGAGTTGACTAAAAAAGAAGATGTTCTTATCCAATCATTAGAAGAGCTAACCCTATCAACAAGCAAATTAAAAAATTTGAAAAAAGATTTAGATAATCTAATCACCGCAGCAACGCTAAACTAATCATTAAAAAAGCAAATTAATTAAATATTTTGACCTTAGTCAAATTATCACTTCACAAACTGTACTATCATTCTCAATCAATCAAATATTTAATGCTTCACCATTTTATATTTGAAAGAAAATTAAGGAGTGAAAGATGGATAAATATTTCAACAAGCTTTCTTCACTTGTTTTGGGTACCTCACTAGCTGCTACGATGTCAATCGCTGACGGTGGTGAGTTGCAAAAAATAATGAAAGCAAGAGGCTTAACCGAAACTGATGTTATTCGTGCAGCAAAAACTTATATGCCAACTGGTGGTAGAGATGAGTTTGTTGTATTTAGTTCAGGTGGACAGAGTGGACAAATGATTGTTTATGGTGTACCTTCAATGAAGATCTTAAAATATATCGCTGTATTTACACCTGAGCCTTGGCAAGGATATGGTTTTGATGAAGAGTCAAAAACTGTTCTTAGACAAGGAAATATTAGAGGTAGAGAGATCAACTGGGGTGACACACACCACCCGGCACTTTCTGAAAAAGCTGGTAAATACGATGGTAAGTGGTTGATTATCAATGATAAAGCTAATCCTCGTCTTGCTGTCATAGATTTAGAAGATTTTGAAACGAAGCAAATCGTAGTCAATCCTGTATTTAAATCAGCACATGGTGGTGCTTTCTTTACTCAAGACAGTGATTATATTATTGAAGCTGCTCAATATGCCGCTCCGTTTGATAATAACTATCACCCAATCGAAGAGTACAAAGAGTCATATCGTGGTGGTGCTACTATGTGGAAATTTGATGCAAAAAAAGGTCGTATTTCCGAAAAAGAATCTTTTACTATCGAAATGCCTCCATATATGCAAGATTTAAGTGATTCAGGAAAAGGTGCATCTGATGGTTGGGGATTCACCAACTCATTTAACACTGAAATGTACACAGGGGGAATCGAAGTTGGTATGCCACCAAATGAAGCTGGTATGTCAAGAAATGATACAGACTTTTTACATGTGTATAACTGGAAAAAGTTAGCAGTACTTGCTGAAGATAAGAAAAACGTGAAAGTTGTCAATGGTCATAGAATTATTCCTATGGAAATTGCTGTTAAAAATGAGGCACTTTTCTTAATTCCTGAACCAAAATCACCGCATGGTGTTGACGTTTCACCTGATGGTGAATATATCACTGTTTGTGGTAAGCTCGATACGCATGCTTCTGTTTTCAAATGGAGCAAAATTAAAAAGCTTATTGACAGCAAAGCGTATGTTGGTAAAGATCCATATGGTATTCCTATCTTAGATATGAAATCATCTTTACACGGTCAAGTTGAACTAGGACTTGGGCCATTGCATAATCAGTATTCAAATGTAAATGGTGAGATTTATACTTCACTATATGTTGATTCACAGATTGTTAAATGGAACTATAAAGATTTAAAAGTTCTTGACAAAGAAAATGTTCACTATAACGTTGGACACCTTTGTGGTATGGAAGGAAAATCTGCTGACCCTCAAGGAAAGTATATTATCTCTCTAAACAAACTTGCAATCGATAGATTCCAAAATGTTGGACCTTTACATCCTCAAAATCACCAACTTATTGATATAAGTGGTAAAACGATGGATTTGCTTTATGATATGCCAATTCCTTTAGGTGAACCTCACCAAGCAGTTGCGATTAGAGCAGAAAAGCTACACCCACACGTTCGATACACTATGGGTACAAACACAAGAACGAATGAACAGCATATTGGTAAAACATTAGCTGGACAAGAGAGAATTGAGAGAAAAGGAAACAAAGTTACTGTATTTGGAACTATGGTTCGATCTCACATAAATCCTGAGAGAATTACAGTTAATAAGGGTGATGAAGTCACTATGTACCTTACTAACCTTGAAAGAGCACAAGATGAGACTCACGGTTTTACAGTTGACCATCACGATGTGCATGCTTCACTAGAACCAGGTGAAACATCTACTGTTAAATTTACTGCAGATATCGAGGGTGTTTTCCCTTACTACTGTACAGAATTTTGTTCTGCACTTCACTTAGAAATGATGGGTTACCTTATGGTTAAAGACCCAAATAAAAAATATGACAGTGCTCAAAAACTTAAAATGGCTACTATGACTCCGGAACAACTCAAAGCTGAATATGATAAAACTGTAGCAGTAAATGATGCAACAGATGCTGTAATTCAAAGTGTTGTGAAGTTCTTAAAAGAAAACCATTTTGAAAAACACAAAGTTGTAGCAGACCTTGCAACAGATGCCTTAGATCAGTACGGGAAAATTCCTGCACAGAAAAAATTAGCGAATGAAGCTGTAAAAGCAGGTGATTTAGAAAAAGCTATTCTTTTTGAAAATATGATCTGGCAGCTAATGGTAAAAACAGCGGATGTTGGTATCAGAGCAAAAGATGCTCTCGTGAGAGAAATTGCAACAAAACAATCTCCTGCTGCAGCAAATGGTGAGCGTGCGTTTGGAGAAGGCGGATGTAGTGGATGTCACGTTATTGGTAAAGTATCTTCTGGTCCAGACCTTACTGGTGTATTACAAAGACATGAAAACCCAGAACAATGGGTAAGAGACTTTATCATGAAACCTGAGGCTATGTATGATGATCCATATGTAAAAAGTATGATTGATTATTTTAACTTAAAAATGCCGAATCAACATATGAATGAA
The DNA here is from genome assembly GCA_028687935.1 of Sulfurimonas sp. Taxonomy (GTDB): domain Bacteria; phylum Campylobacterota; class Campylobacteria; order Campylobacterales; family Sulfurimonadaceae; genus Sulfurimonas. The sequence continues at coordinate 123,348 of JAQTZE010000002.1, read as the reverse complement.
AAAGAGGTCAAAGACATTATTGAATACCTCAAATGGGTAGACAAAAATGCAAACTTATTCTAAAAAAAAGAATAGGTTTTAAATCTCTAAACTTTGGGAAGTACTTCGATGTACTTCCCGTTTAATTGACTTTAATCAATTCTCTGAGTTGGGTATTGTTATACAATATCCTTAAATTTGAAATTGAATGTTTTCAAAATCTTGAATTTTTCATTTATAAAAGGATAACTATGCACTCAAGTACGGCAAAAGCCAGAGTTTTCGCAACATTAGCTCTCATCATTTTAACCCTCTCTTTCACATTTCCGATGATTGCGTTTCACGGAACATTGAACAAAATAGATAACAATCAAGCAAGTGAAGTATCATCTCTCTCATCAACAGTATGGAACCTTTATAATCAGGGGAGATATAAAAGCATCTCTACTCCTAAAGAAGCACATAATGATTTAGAAAAAATGATTGCATCTTCATCTGAGATTGGTGCTGCTTCAATGCCTATTTGGGCTGTTTCTCTTGAAGCTCCTAACTATCCAAAAGAAGCTTTTCCTGAAGGCATACCTGTATTTTTCCACTTTGATGGTTTTAGTGGAGAAGTTCACGAAATGAATACTATCAATCACTACGTTGGAATGGATCCTATGTGGGTTGGTGGTACATTTGAAAGAGAAATAGGGATTTATGCTCTGCTCGCTCTTTCATTATTCATCATTTATTTTATCGCTTATAACAATAAGCTATTAAACTATATTATGCTTGTTCCTGCATCTCTTCCCCTACTCTTTATTGCTGATTACTCCTACTGGCTCTATTGGTTCGGACACAATCTTCACGATTGGGGAGCATTCAAGATTAAACCCTTTATGCCAACAGTCTTTGGTGATGGAAAATAGCACAGTTTACGACACACTCGTATCCGACTATCGGATTTTATATGATAGTAGCTATCAGCCTTTTTAGTTTGTTGGCTTTTTTCGCAAGACAAAAAGCATTAAACGAGAGAGAGGCATAAAGATGTTCAAGTTATATTTTCTTATCTCTTTTTTACTGTTGGGTTCACTTCATGCAAATGCATTGCAAGACGCAATTGACAAAGCACCAAGTGGTTCAATAATAAAATTATCAGCCGGGATATATAAAGGAAATATAACTATCAACAAGCCCCTGACTATCATAGGGATAGAAGATGGTGTTGTCATTGACGGTGAACAAAATGGTACAGTTATCAAAATCAAGGGTTCTTATATCTCACTCAAAAATTTAAAAATTATTGGCAGTGGGGATAGACATGAACAACTCGACGCTGCTATCTCTATGGCCGAGGGAAAACAGTGTGAAGTAAGTCACTGTGTGATTGATGATTGCCTCTTTGGAATTGACATGCAGATGGTTAGCAACTCCATAATATCTCACAATACTATCAGCTCAAAAAATCTTGATCTTGGGCTTAGAGGTGATGGTATCAGACTCTGGTATAGCAATGACAATCTAGTGAAAAACAATTCATTAACAAAATCACGTGATTTTGTTGTTTGGTATTCTCACGGTAATGAGATAGAAGAAAATTACGGAGAGTATTGTAGATACTCTCTGCATTTTATGTATGCAGGGAAAAATATAGTCAAAAATAACAACTATGCTTTTAACTCTGTAGGTATCTTTTTTATGTATTCTCAAGACACTATAGCAATAGGAAACACTGTTAAAAGTTCTCTAGGTGCGACAGGGATGGGAATTGGTCTTAAAGATGTCTCAAACTTTACGCTCAAAGATAATACAGTCATTTATTGTGCACAAGGGTTCTATATAGATCGTTCACCTTTCGAACCTGATACACATAACTGGATTATCGGTAATAAGATTCTTTACAACTCTGAAGCAATACATTTTCACTCTTTGAGTGAAGCAAATGTACTTAAAGAAAATATCATCATTGGCAATATTGAAGATATTGTAAATGATAGCAGAGGCAGTAAGACGGATGAAAATGAGATCGTAGGAAATTACTGGGATAACTATGAAGGCTTCGATACAAATAGTGATAACATAGGAGACACACCGCATAAAGTCTATCAATATGCGGATCAACTTTGGGTATACAATCCTGATGTAAAGTTTTTTTATGGCTCACCTGTAATCTCGCTTCTTAATTTTTTAGCAAAATTAGCACCATTCACAAAACCGCTTTTTTTGCTTGAAGATGAAGAGCCAAAAATTAGGATAGAAGGATAAACATGGCAAATGTACAAACAGATAGAAGAGAATTTGTAAAATACTCTACACTAGGAATATTAGGTCTTGTACTCGGTGGTGGTATGGTTTTTAGCCCGTATTCTGTCGCCTCAGAAAATAGATTGAGACCACCTGGCGCTGTTGATGAGAAGAGATTTTTGGCACTTTGTATCAAATGTGGCCAATGCCTTCAAGTCTGCCCTTACCACTCCATCAAACTCTCTGACTTTAATAAAGGGCATGGAGTCGGAACACCCTATATTGATGCGAATGAGAGAGGATGTTATGCGTGTGAAGCTGTTCCATGTGTCTTAGCGTGTCCAAGTGGTGCGCTTGATCATCATTGTGAAAAAGCAACTGATATTCATATGGGTATAGCCGTACTTGAATTTCCAGATACTTGTTTGGCACTGAGCAATACGCCTATCCCAGCTGGATATAACAAAAAGATGCATGCTTTTAACGACTCTGTAACGAACCTTCACGAATATGAGGCAAAACTCATTGAAAAGTTCGATAGCTTTGAAGGAAAGCAGTGCACCTTGTGTGCAGATATGTGTCCTATCGCAAATCCTTTAAGTGCTATATCTATGGTAGCCGACAGCAAGGGTGGAAGTAGACCGGAAATTTATGACGGATGTATTGGTTGTGGTGTATGTCAAGAAGTTTGCCCTACAAGCATTCCTTCGATTGTTGTAAAACCAAGAATGACGTATGAAGAGTATTATTCAAATAAAAAGAGTAGGAGTTAATCATGTTATTCAAAGATTTTCAATTTAAAAATAGTAATTTATTTTCTGTTTTAAGTTTTTCATTTCTCCTCTTAGCAGCAGGGTGTAACGACAAAGCTGATGAGAGCAGGACAAACAACGCAAGTTCGGCAGCGCAAGAAAAAGCAAAAATCGAGATTGTAGCCAATGAAAATGCACGTGAGATAAAAGTAGCAGATAAAATCGTTGATGCAAATCAAAGTAAATCTTATTATTACGACTACAATATCAAAAGTGCCTTTAATGAAAATTCAACGCCGGCAAACGAAGATGCATCCATAAGTATGAAACCAAGAAGTTCAATGGATGCGAATATGCATGTTAGAAGTCCGTATGAAAATATTCAGATTTCTATGATTGTCAATAAGCTCAGCAAAGAGTTCATACTCAAGTGCTCTGCATGTCACAATGATTATGCGAATGGTGTTATTGGACCTTCACTGCTTGGTAAAGATTCAGATTATATTTTTAACAAAATAGCAGATTTCAAGAACGGTACAAAAACAAACGTACTCATGCGTGATTTGATCAAGCAAATGAGCGATGAAGAGATAAGAGCACTCGCGGATGAGATATACACTTTCAACAAAAAGATTAATGAGATGAGGAAATAGATATGAAAAACATTGTAGTAGGAATTTTAACACTATTTATAGTTGCTTTAATGGCGTGGGTAGCATCTAACGGGAGAGCGTATCAAGGTGGTGAGCATAACAAAGTTATAGAAGACTTTGGTGATAGCCAAACGCAACAGACTGTAGCTACAACATCTGCCCCTGTGGAAAAAAGTGACAGAGAAAAAGAAAATGAAGAGCTTGATGCACTTCGAGACAAAGCAGGAAACGCAGGATCATTTAAAGTAAGTCAAGAGTACAAAAGTAAATGTGCCTCATGTCATGGTGCAAACGGATCAGGCTTTCAAAATGGTAAAGCGATGGTAGGACCACAACTCTTTGGGCAAAGTGCAGAGAAAATCTATAAATCCCTAAGTGATTTCAAAGCTGGCAGAAGAGAAAACACAGTTATGAAAGGATTGTTACTTCATCTTGAAGATGCAGAGTTAAAAACATTTGCAGATGAAATTGGAGACTTTCCAAAGCGTGCTCAAGAGGCAGATAACGAATAATAATAGCGAAAGTAGGAGTTCCAATGGATAAGTATAATAATAGAGAAACGATAAAAAATACAACTTTTTGGTCGACATTTTTTGATAAAACAAAGGATGGAAAATCTAAATTTAGTTATAGAATGAAGCGATGGATTTTGGTGTTATCAATTCATCTCTTATTTTTCTTATCATTTTTTATAGATTTACAAATGCTTGAAGGTACGCTCAGCGGTTCTAGATTTCTAGGGTTTCACATGATTGATCCATATATGTCTCTAGAGATGTTTTTGGCCACGTATCATATGCCGATAAATATCATCATAGGCACTTCGACTATTATTATAGTCTATCTTTTAGTAGGTGGAAGAAGCTATTGTGCATGGGTGTGTCCTTATGGAATACTCAGTGAGATAGGTGAAAAGTTACACAATATCTTAGTCTCTAAAAAAATTATTAAAAGTAGAAAGTTTGACCATAGAGTAAGACATATCTTTTGGGCTATCTTTTTAATCCTCTCTTTTTCAAGCGGTTATCTTGTATTTGAGACTTTTAATGTAGTCGGAATACTCAGTAGAATGGTCGCTTATGGCTGGAGTGTTGCTGTGATTTGGGTCGTAGTAGTATTTGCGATGGAGGTCTTTTTCTCTCGCCGTGCATGGTGTACATATATCTGTCCGATAGGGACGACATATGGTTATCTTGGCAAAGTAAGTGCATTACGCGTTGAGTGGAATGATAGCTGTGATCACTGTATGGTCTGCCATGATGTATGTTTTGAGAATCAAGTTTTAGAGATCGTAAAAGCGAAATATGACAAACAAAGAGAAGAAAAAGGGATTACAAGAGAGTACATCACTGGTGCTGATTGTACACTTTGCGGCAGATGTATAGATGTATGCCATACTGATGCCCTCAACTTCGACTTTAGACTAAAAAGTTTGGTGTAAAAGATGATACAAGTATCCGGATTAACGAAAAAATTTGGCGCACATATCTCGCTTGATAATGTGAGCTGTGAATTTAACAAAAATGAGTCCATCGCACTTATGGGTGCGAATGGTGCAGGAAAGACAACACTTATCCGCTCTATACTCGGCTATTATCATCCCGATAGCGGAGAAGTACTTATCAATGGTCTTAATACTATCAAAGAGCGTGTCAAAGTGCTAGAAAATATAAGTTTTGTGCCACAACTTCCTCCTCCAATCAAACTCAGTCTTGATGAGTTAATGCAATATATTAGCGTGAGTGCGAAAGTTGAGCGAGATTTGATTTTACACTATGCCAACGATATGAAACTCGATGTAACTGCAAATCTTAACAAATCATTTTTCAAACTCAGTGGAGGGATGAAACAAAAGATGCTCATTGCCATCAGTCTGGCAAAAAAAAGCAACATTATCATCTATGATGAACCTACGGCAAATCTCGATCCAAAAGCTAGAGATGATTTTTACAGACTTCTCAAACAAAACGAAGATGAGAAAGTATTGTTGTTCGTCACACACAGGCTTGAAGAGATAAAAGATTTAGTAAATCGTCAAATATATATGGATCTAGGGAAGATTGTCTCAGATGAAAAAATTTAAACTCTTCCTTTTACTCTTTCAGTTTTTACTTGTAGCTGCGTTTAGTGCGTGCAGCTCATCTGTAGAGACATCCTCAGCTACTCCCATAGATGATCCCATGGCATGCCCGAAATGTCATATGAAAGTCGAAGCTGCCCATCTCCATACAGCGACGCTGTTGCTCGATGGCAAAACAAGTTATTTTGATGATATTGGATGTCTTATTTTATGGGCACATAGCAATAACATCAGCTTAGAAAAAAATGTCAAAGTTTTTACGAACGATACAAAAAGATATATAAATGCGGATTTGGCAAAATATAGAGTGAACGACACCACTCCTATGATGTATGGATTTTCAGCTCACGAGACAGAGGATAACGGCTACATAAAGTTTGATGAAGTTATTTTAAGAATGTTACGAGGTGAAAATATGACAAATCCAAAAATTAGAAAACAACTACTTAAGGGATAAAGGATTAGTATGAAAAATTTATATTTAATTGCATATTTGGATTTAAAAGAGTCTATTAGAGCAAAATGGTTCTTAGTCTATTCACTTGTCTTTGGGGGCCTTATCGCCCTCTTCTTCATTGCAGGTGTCACAGAGTCACAAGTGATGGGCTTTAGCGGTTTGAGCAGACTTTTACTGATGTACATACAGATTACTATTGTCATTTTGCCGATTTTTATCCTCATTACGACTGTCCGGTCCATCTCAGGTGATAGAGACAACCATATACTTGAATATATGCTCTCTTTTCCTATATCTCTCAAGCAGTATTACTGGGGGAAAATCATAGGCAGATTTATTACGGTTTATCTTCCTGTTTTATTCGCAATGATTATCGCTGTGGTCTACGGCTTTTTTAAAGGAGCAATTATTCCATGGAGTATCTTCTTTTTATATACAGGACTTCTCTTTTCCTTATCAAGCGCCTTTTTGGGGATTGCGTTTTTCATCTCCTCTTTTGTAAAGTCTTCAGAGGTCGCCCTCGGCATTGCGTTTTTTATCTGGATATTTTTACTTGCGTTTATAGATATCGCACTTATCTCGTTGATGCTACAGCACAGACTCAATGAAGAGTTGATTATCTTTATTGCCATGATCAATCCGATGGAACTTTTCAGAGTTGCTGCCATCTCTCTTTTTGACCCGGAGCTCACTGTTATGGGGCCCGTTGCGTTTTATATCCTTGACTTGATGAGTCAAAGTCTCTTTGTCCTTCTCTCAATTGCGTACCCTCTCATAGTTGGGTTATTTTTCGCACTTTTAGGGTTCAAAATATTTCAAAAAAAAGATTTAGTTTAACAGGAGTTCTCATGAAAACATTCGCAAAAATTCTACTTTCCTTTCTCACTTTTATCTCACTCTTAAGTGCAGATAGTAACACTACCATTATGGATTATGACAAAGAGACAAGCTGCCTTGTCAGACATTTTAAAGTCTATAAAGAACCAAAGTGGGTAGCAAAAATTGAACTCACTAACGGTAAAAAAGTCTTCTTTAGCACCCCAAAGTCAATGTTTGAGTTTTATCACACTCCAGGAAAGTGGTTCGATATGGGAGTCAAAAGCGAAAAAGATTTTAAAGAGATCTATGTGATGGACTATAATACATTCCAGCCTATTAAAGCAAAAGGCGCTTTCTTTGTTTATGGAAGCAATGTAACTTCTCCTGCGGGGGATGACTTGGTTCCATTTGACTCCTACAAAACAGCAGAAATATTTGCAAAAGAGCATCATGGCGCTAGAGTCTTTGGCTTTAGAGATGTTAGTGACGCGCTTATACGACTACTTAACGGAAGGATATAAAATGATAAAGCCTAGCCCACGAAATGAAGAGATACCTTTAGACCCAAAAAGATATATAGTGAGTGAGACAGACGAAAAAGGGAAGATCACTTTTTGCAATGACTATTTTATGGAGATTTCTGGTTATTCAAAAGAGGAACTTCTTGGAGCGCCGCACTCAATTGTACGACATCCAGATATGCCAAAGGTTGTGTTTAAACTCTTATGGGAAACAATATCCAAAGGCAAAAACATAAACGCAGTTGTAAAAAATCTTGCAAAAGATGGAAGATACTATTGGATATTTACAGAGTTTGAAATCCGTAAAGATACAGATACCGGTAATATCATCGGTTATCATGCCTCAAGAAAAACTATCTCCAAACATGTCATAGAGATTATTGCCGACTTATATGCGAAACTTCTAGAGATAGAGAAAACGCAGAGTGTTGCAGCAAGTCAAAAATATCTCATCAACTTCTTAAAAGAAAAAGGTGACGATATAGAGTTTTCAAACATTATGGAAGAGATTCATAGGTTTTATTAGAGTGATGCCTCTCGCTTTAAAATAAATATTAAAGCGAGGAAAGCGCGTCTACTTCCCTACTGCAACAACTCTTTTGAGCACCTCATCATAAGTGATGATTTCTTCTGTAGCTTTAATACTCTCTTTTGTTTTATGCGCAGAAAAACCGTATGCCATTGGCGTTATATTTTCAGTATCATAAAAAGCTTTTCTTGCATCGATCCATTCACCACTTATGACATCAGTTATCCAAACGACAGCTTTATCTTGCCACTCTATGTCTGCCTCTTTAAACCACAGCGCCATGCAGCCTATATCATCGAACATATAGACTTTGGCGTTTTGAGGATTTTTCACCTGAACAGTATTGTGTCTGTCACTGACAACCATCACACATCTTGCACACATATCTCTATCCCAGTGGACTTCTGACACTGCGTTTGACGGTTTATCATTACATCCTGTAAATAAAGATGCAAAAAGTAAAGTGTAAAAAGCAGTTCGTAAAGGTTTTTGTAACATCATCTGACTCCATTTCAATTGTGATTTTATAACCATACACCGTTTTTGATGTAATAAATTATCGGATAGGCACTAAGCAACACTACATACAAAGAAGTAAAGAGAATAGATATCGTATAGTTTTGAGATATATCATCCGCTGAGGCTTTTAAAAATCCTGTAAGTAAGCCATAAAAAGTCCCTATAAAAAGAAAGATATAGAGAAAATATCCTACATAATGATACTCTTTTTGTAAAAAACAAAATGGACAATGGTGCGTTGGAAGCTCATAAATATAAGTACCAAAAAAAGAGATGAGCGTGATAAGTGAAATGATAATAAACGTTGCGTTTAACAATGCAAAAATCTCTTTTTTTCTGAGTATATAAAAGAGTATAAGTAGGATAAAATTGCCATAAAACGCAGCTAACATATAAGGTGTTTGAATACGAAATAGATAGGAGATATAAGAAGATGTCGTACTCGAAAAGATCACTCCGCAGCAATCAACAACCTTAGCAAAATCTATAGCATCAAACATCACTCCTTCTAATATTATCTCGCCCATAAGAAGAAAAAAAGCTATTATAAAAAGTCCAAATTTCTTTTTTGTATAGGGCTGATCTTCATGTTTCATATCTTCATTGTGCAGTACTAACCAGTAAGCAAAGAGATAGAGATTTAAAATCTTGAGCAAGATGAGATAAACGCCATAAGAAGTTGCATCCACAACGCCAGCAGCACACATGGCACCAGGCAAGATACCTGATATCTTATCCATAGTGAAGATAAAAAATAAAAACAGAGGAACTTTGATAACAAAGATGTATTTGATGATTGTCGCACTTAAAAAGCTCTGTTTTTCAAGCTGATACTGCATCTGTGCTGTGGAGTGTATATCCCATTTCAAAAAGATTTTGACACTAAAGACAAAGGCGATAAGGGCAAAAAACGCAAAGAGTGCATTTAAAATAAAAAGCGTCAGAATCTCAGGAGAAAGTATCATCGCACTATACTTCCATTATGGATCTCGATCTCACGGTCTACAAAATCAAGACCAAAAAAGAGCGGGTCGTGTGTAGCAATGACTATCGTCTTATTTAAAGACTTGAGTTCTCTTAAAATCTCTATAAACGCAAGAGAGAGCTTTTCATCAAGGTTTGCAGTCGGCTCATCAGCTATGATAATCTTTGGATTGTTTACATTTGCCCGAGCAATTGCCACACGTTGCTGTTCACCGCCTGAGAGATTTTTGACAATAGTTTCTGCCTTATGTGCTATCTCAAACATCTCCATAACACTACGAAGTTTCTCTTGTGCTTCTTTTGCGCTGAGATTTAATGGAACTAAAGGGAGAAGGATATTATCTCGCGCACTTAGATTGGGAACGAGATTGTATTTTTGAAAGATAAATCCTATATTATCACGTCTGTAGAGCGATGCAAAGTTATCTGAGAGTTTCGATATCTTCTTCTCATCGACTATGATTTCACCGCTTGTAGGTTTGCTCAGTGCTGCTATAAGCGAGAGGATACTGCTCTTACCACTTCCGCTTGCACCTTTTAAGACGATCACTTCACCCTCTTTTATATTCAGATTGACATCTTTGAGGGCTGTAACTCTCTGTGTCTTGCCGACTAAATAACTTTTTGTGACATTTTTGAGTTCTATCATCGTATTACCTCATCACTCTCTAAAGTTGCAACGCGCCATGAAGGAATAATAGTCGCCGCAATATAAATAGGTACGCTAAGAAAAAAGACCAAAAAGAGCGTCTGAAAATCAAATACAAAAGAGAGTTCAAAAGAGGGTTTGAGCTCTGAGTATCCTATAAATATATCACGAAGCAGTGGTGCTTCAAAGAGATATACAAACGCAAAGGCCAAAGCAACACCGACGATATAAGAGAAAAAAGAAATGATAAAAGACTCATAAAATTTCTCTTTGAGAACATCATCAATACGCCATCCCAGAGCTTTAAGTATTCCCACTTCCCTCTTCTCTTCACTGCTGAGTCCACTTACTTTATCATAGATAATGATAAAAAATGTAAAAAGTGCTATGACAAAAAGTGCCAAAAAGAAGCCACTTTTATAGTTAAATATATTTTGATAACGCACACTCAAATCTTCTTTTGTAACGATATGTGCGGTTGGATACATAAACTGCAGTTTCGATGCTATAGTCGCTATTTCATTAGGATTTGCAACTTTTACTACTATATCTGTTGCTTGAGAATCAGGCATATCAAAAATATCTCTAAGCGTATCTTTTGACATGACTATCATATCATTTGATTCGAGTTCAGTTTCGCTCTCAAACGCAGCAGCAATCTCGACTCGCTTAAGTGAGCCGTCGTTTTTGATAAAATTAAAATAGTTTTTATAATAATTTTTTTTCATAATCTTTGAAACACCCTCTCCAATCATCATAGAAGGCTTTCCCTCCTCTGTCTCAAACTCATACTTATGTGCGATTTTTGTCAGAGAATCTTTATACTGCGTCTCATACGCATCGATGCCCACAAGAGAAAAACTCACTCCTGCGTTTTGAAAATAGTAATACCCCCAAACTCTTGCAACTGCGTCGCTTACACCTTCGATTTGAAGAATATTTGACACCTCTTTTGTCTCAATATCATAATGTTTTCCGCCCTTCGTCGCTTGAATAATAATCTGCGGAAGTGCATCAAGAGTAGCATTGAGTTCATATTTTATGGAGTTTGAGATAAAAAAGACAGAGGTCAATAAAAAAGTTAGCAGGACAAAAACTACAGAGATAAAGATGCTTTTGTATTTTTGTCGCAGCAAGGCGTTGATAGCGAATTCCATCAGATAGAAGTTTATTTTATTTTTCATTTTTCTTCTTTTGTGTATGCGTGGGAGATAACAAACGCAGCCTTGGAATATTCCCGTAAGCTGCTGTCATCTTTATAGATAGAAAAAACATCGCTCAAACTTCTGTGTCTTATATAGCTGTCTTGGCTTGAAAAGGCCAAATCAGGCAAACCGACAAGGCTTACAAAAGCAATTTTCTTCTCTAATTTTTCTGCATCCATTTTTTTATTATTTATAAGATAGATACTCTCCAAAAGTATAAAAAACACTAAAAAGGCAAAGATGCCTAGAGTGACTTTGCTTTTTTTATTCATCGAGTTTATAAACTTCTTTTTGTGTTATATCTTTGAAAGAGACTATTTGAGTCCCTTTATGATCGATATAAAAAGTCTTAGCATCACTCTCATTTTTAAAAGGAATAAGCTCATTACCCATTGGACCGTAAATATCACTTCCTACTACATAAAAAGCCGTTGTAGCATCAATTGCTTTTTGTGTGTAATAATCACTTACAGCTATCTTTGTGATATTCTCTTTATGATCAAAATAGTATTTCATCAAATCTTTGACACCATCAAAAGAGTAATGTTTATCCCCGTAAAATATCTGTGCTGCCCATCTTGGGTATTTATATACAAACATCCCACATATAGGGCATTTCTCATCTTTTGTCACTTTGATAGCTCCAACTGAACTATCACTGTTTTCAAAACGTTTTACTTCCCAAAGATACAGAGCGAGTGCTTGAAGCTCTTTCTCCTTGAGTGCCTTACATAACTTTTTGTTTTCAATAGCTGATTTGAGCTCATTGATCTCTATATAATCTTTAGGTTCAATCGTTTGATCGCACATTTTTTCAAAAATATTTTTACCCATAGGATAAATTTTTTTCTCTTTATTTTTTGTAATCATTGCCGTATCTGATACTAAAGACTCTTTTGCTGCGTTTAATGCAGTTTCAAAATCTACAATTTCACCTGAGTTCTTAACAACAAATGCTTCCGCATCACTCTTGAGCGCAAATGCCAATTTAGAGACTTTGCTCATCGTCCCATCTATTTTTGAACCAAGAACATAATAAGCCTTCTTGGCATCAATCATTTTTTGTGTGGAAGCGTCTACTACTTGAATATCATTTGTATCTATACCGTACTCTTGCATATCAACAACCAAACATCGCATAGAGCAATATTGTCTTTTGGTTCCATTATGTAGTTTTGAAGTGTGATTTGTTTTATAAAACATTTTTAGATTCATCCCACAAACAGGACACCAATGTTTTTCTGAACCCTTTTGTATAAGAAGCGGTTCCACAGAAGCAGCTTTTGAAAACTCTTGAGCACTCAGACTCAATGAGCTTAAAATCAAAATAATAAGTAAAGTCAAAGTTTTGATTGTAGACATAATTTTCCCTCTCTATTGTTGTTATTTTATCTAAAATATTTATGATTTATTAGAAAACCGAAGCTATAGAGTTATAGCTTCGATTATTGGAGAGAATTACTGTCTTCTACCTAAGTAGATACCGACAGCTTGGAGTTTTTCACCTTGCATTTCACCACAAAGCTTACTCGATGCTACAAATGCTTTCGCTTCTGCAGTTGAACTAAATTTAAGATCTGTTTTTTGACACATTTTGTTGTAGATCATTTCACCTTTTTCTTCCATCATGGCTTGTTTTGCACTCACCATTGCTATCTCTTTATCAAGACCTTTCGCAGCGATAGCAAAAGCACCATCAAAATTTGTAACCTCTCCACCAAACTCTTTTGCAAAGTTAGCAGCATCACTTTGCTGGGCAAAAGCATACTTACTGAGCATAGTCATAGTTCCCTTTTTACTGCTGCCTACTACGTAATTAGCCTTTGCAACATCAATAAATTTTAAAGATGTAACATCAACAACTTTCATATCTTTCAAATCTGCACCATTTTTGATCTTATCTTCTACAAGACAATGAAGTGAACAGTACTGTTTTGTGTGTCCATCATGTGTAGCTGCATGATTTGTTTTGTAAAACATCGCAAGGGTCATACCGCAAGATGGACAAAACATTTTTGCCTTACCATCTTGAACTATTTGTGCTTTATCCATAGCTACACTTTGAAACATCTCAGGCTGTTTCATCTCTTGAGCTTTCTCCTGTGCTTTCTCTTGACCCTCACCCATACCTGCGAACAGCAACGAACTCACTATCAATACACTAGCAATAATCTTTTTCAAGTTATCTCCTTTTGCTATAATTTACATAATATTATAGAATAATTATTACATTAGTGTTAAGCTAAAAAGAGAGTTTGGGAGGAGAATGTTAAAAAAGAGTGAGGCGGAGGCTACTTATACTCTGCGTAGAAGCATCAATCTTCTAACAAAAAGTACAAGTAAAGCTACAGCAAGGATTTTAAAATCAATCTCGCTTGCTATATGAATATTTTCAAAGGTATCACTTTGTGTAGCTTCTGCTCCAAGTGCTTGCATTGCAAGTATCTGTGGTGCGTATACACCACTAAACATAAGTGAAGTAAACGCAACCACAACACTCGATGCAAAAGCGATCGCATCACGCTGCCCACTTTTATACACAGCACCTTCATAAAGAAAAAGAGCAATAACTACCACATACAGCCAATAAGAAAATCTATGAAATATTTCACCCATCATAATACCGGCATTATAGTGATCCATAATCATTCCATTTAAAATTTTATCTGAATGGAAAATTACGGGTGCGACAACTGCACCTAAAACAAGGACTGCACCAAAAGTTGCAGCGAGCATAATCAAGTAGCTAAAATCTATATAAATATTTTTTTTCACGTTTTATAACCTTAGGCTAAAGCCTCTATCAAAGTCACTTAAGTCTTTGTAGAAAGCTAAATCTTTATAATTTTTATTCTCTAAATAGGACGTTATTCTATCCTTTTGGTCATAACCCATCTCACATGTAAAAAAGTTAATATTACGTTTTAATACCTCGTTAAGAAGCTCTACAATTATCTCATCACCGACATTTCCACCAAAGAGTGCGTTTTGCGGTTCATAGGAAAGGTTGGACTCTAACGAAGCATCATCTGCTATATAAGGTGGATTGGATACAAGATAGTCTATCGTTTCATCAACAGGTTCTAAAAGCGAGCCTAAACGCAGTTCAATTCTCTCTTGAAGGTTAAATTTTTCTATATTAATTTTTGCAATTGCCAAAGCTGCTTCTGAAATATCAACAGCGATAAACTTTGCGTTTGGCAGATGCAGGGCGAGCATGATGGAGATAATACCGCTTCCAACACCCACTTCGACAAAACGCAGCGCTGCGTTTGTATCTTCTACACGTTTGAGAACTTCATCGATAAGTATTTCGGTTTCAGGACGAGGAATAAGTGCACCAGGAGCGATATAAAACTCTTCACTGTAAAAACTGACACGATTGACAATATATTCAAAAGGTTCATTTTGTACGCGGCGATCTACCCAGCTAAAAAGTGGTTCAAGATTTTCAAGTGGCGTGTTTTGGTTTGTGATAAGCCAAAGTTCATCACACCCAAGATGTGCCATCAGAAGAAGCTGAGCTTCTCTCGCGGCTCTTGGAATATGAGGTTGCAAGGTAGTTGTAATATCTTTGAGGAGTTCTTTGACTAAATATTGGCTTCGCATTTACCCTCTAAAGAACTCTCATCTGCATCTCCAAGAGCAACACCAAGTTCTCTTAAACGCTCTAAAACCGGTGGATGCGTATAGTGAAAAAAGATATAAAGCGGATGTGAAAGCGGGAAACTTTTATTTTCCGTTACCAGTTTTTGCAGTGCATTTGCCAGCTCGATAGAACCTGCAGCGCCGCCAAGTTCACTTCCCATTCTATCCGCTGCATATTCGTTACTTCTACTTACTATTCCCATAAGTGGCATCATAATGAAACCAAGAACAGGCATAAAAAGCATAAGAAGTATCATCGTAAGATAAGGAGTTTGACTCATGCCTAGTTCCAAAAAGAGAGCTTCTGGAAGATTTCCAAAAAGAGCAAACATTGCAAAAAGCATAGCCCCGACCATAGCAATATTTTTATAGATATCTCCATGTGCAAAGTGCCCCAGCTCATGACCAAGTACAGCAAGCAGCTCTTTTGTTGTGAGTTTTTCTATCAGGGTGTCAAAAAGCACAACACGTTTTGCACGACCAAAACCACCGAAATAAGCGTTAAGTCTTGCATCGCGTTTACTTGCATCACTCACAAAAACGCCAGAACTTACAAATCCAGTTCTATCCATCAAGCTTTTTATAGCATCATCAAGATTTTCATCCTCTAAAGGTGTCAGTTTGTCAAAAAACATCGCACGAAACGCAGGATAGAGCATATTGATACCAATCACAATAGCAAATATAAAGACAAAACTCCATAGCCACCACAAAGCAAAACTGCTGATGATCTCATAGATACCCCAAACGACCAAAGAACCAAGGACAAGTGTCATCACCAAAGAGATCAGTGTGTCTTTTATAAAAAGTCCCAGAGTGGATTTATTAAAGCCATACTCTTTATCAAGGACAAACTTCTGATAGTAAGAAAAAGGTAAAGAGATAAGCGCATTGATGAGGACAAAGCCCATAACAATAGCGATATTCATCACTACTTCACTTTGGAAAAAAAGATTTTGTTCTAGCAAAGAGATACCAAAACCAATCCAGAGTATAAAGAGCAGATAATCCACAAATGAGTTTACAATAGAGAGCTTCTCTTTCGCCACTGTATAATTTCCTGCTTTGAGATACTCAGCCTGAGTCAGTAAAATAGCACTCTTTCTCTTTGCCTGGTTGACAAAGCCTATTTGCATAACACTTGTATAGATAGAAACTAAGACATAAAGTGTATAAATGCCCACAATGCTCATCAACATAACTGCAACCTTACTTCATTGGAATTTTATTTAAAGATTTCTCTACAGAGATACTATCTTCTTTGTTATCATATATCTTCACAGCGATTGTGTAAATCACACCCATAATCAAACCTGCTAAAATAACCGCATAAACAATCTTTTTCTTTTCACCTTTGAGGGTGTTGTAATCTTCTATATCTTCTAATCTTGGCTCACTCATTGAGTAACTCCTTTAATTTTTCTCAATAATACCAAAATATTAAATAACAAATTATAGAAAGAGTAAACTAACATGACGACTTAAGTCTATTTTTTAGAAAATTTCTTCGTCATTTTTTCTTCTACTCAAGAACGTAATCAACCACTTTTGAGTCAGTTGTCACCTCTTTGATAAGTTCTACCACTTTGAGATGCTCTTCATGATCTGCATAAATCTTCAGGTCTGCTCGCGTTTCAAAGGTACTGTAGAGTGACATATCATACGCTCTTGGCGACTCTGTAAAATTGATACCGACTTCCATACTTCTGAGGCCATCTATTAACTCTTCAAGTTTCTCAAGTTTATGCTTTACTTTTGCAAGATTTAAAGCTTTATTCTCTTCTTTGAACTGCAACATTACTATATGGACTACCATGATTTCACCTCGTAAATATAATGTGAAATAGTAACAAATCTCTCTTGAGAAGTATGTTAAAAAACGAGTGAGTTAAAGGATCTTTTTCCAAAAAAATTCTGCAATGATGACGATAAAAAATATCCCGACAATATTAAGAACAATGCCATAGCGTATCATACTTTTGACATCCACCGCTCCACTACTCATGGCAATAGCATTTGGTGGTGTAGCGATGGGAAGCATAAACGCATAGCTAGCACACAGTGTTGCAACCATCATAAAGAGTGTTGCGTTTATCCCTGTCTGCTGAGCCACGGCATATAAAACCGGTAACATAATAGAGATAAGAGCTGTATTGGAAGTGATCTCTGTAGTAAAAGTAATCAATATAGCTACACTCAAAAGTAAGAGCAGCGGCGGTAGATCGGTAAGGGAAACCAAATAGCTAGCCAGGGCATCTGCAAGACCTGTAGCAGAAAACGCAGCCGCAATAGAAAAACCTGCACCAAATAAGAACATAATTCTATAGGGTATCTTTGCCTTATCTTCTGCCCACTCCAAGAGGTGAAAGCCAGGCGCGAATAGAAGAAGTCCAAAGCCAAGTAAAATACCTGATTCATCAAGCCCTAGCCCATTCCAATAGGGTTTTATAGGCGCGTTGAGTAAGAGTAGTGTAACCAAAGAAAAAAGGATAATAAGAACTTTTTTTTGTGCCTTACTCAGTGCTTTTGGCTTGCTTCTACGTACAATAGGTGTAGTCGATACTCCCAAACTCAAAAGCCATCCGAGCACCAAAAACATAGCAAACGCAAGAGGTGCGACCATCCATGTCCACTGAAAAAATGGGATAAGTTCCATTCCTCTGTCGTTCATAATACCAAGTAGTACGAGATTTGGCGGTGTACCAATAGGTGTCATAATCCCGCCCACGCTTGCTCCATAGGCTATAGCAAGAGCAAAACGCATCTTGAGTTTTACTTCATCAGTGATAAACAAAGCAATTGCAATCAAAAGGAGCGTTGTCGTAGTATTAGACAAGATAGAACTCAAAAATCCAGATGTGATGACAAGTGAGAATATCATCCCTCGAGGTGTATTTGGGAAAAGTCCGAGCATCTTGTCAGCTATCCATGCATGCAGATTACTTTTTTCTACGGCAATAGCGAGTAAAAATCCGCCAAAGAAGAGATAGATAATAGGATTTGAATAGTGTAGTGCCGTTGCCTTGGTATCTAAAATACCAAAGGCAGGAAATAAAAGGATAGGAAATAAAGATACCACAGCCATTGGCAATGCTTCATTCGTCCAAAGTGTGACCAAAAACGCAATGATGGCCAAGAGCGAACTTTGCTGAGTATCAAAAATGCTATAAGAGATAAAAAAAGTAACTAAAGCCACACCCAAGGCAAAGGCTATTTTTTTATACTCTCTTCTTGTTCGTGTCATATTTTGCCTTAACTTGAAAGAAGATCTTTTAATGTTTTTTGCGGATTTTTACCCTCGAGAAGTTCATACACTTCACGTGCTATAGGCAGATAGAGCCCTTTTTGCAGAGCAATATTTTTAAGAGCGTATGCCGTGCCAATGCCCTCAGCAACTTCGCCGAGTTCACGAAGTATTTCGGCCTGCGTTTTACCCTCTGCTAGACCAAGTCCTACACGAAAGTTCCTACTCATCGTCGAAGATGCTGTCAAGAAGAGATCCCCAGCCCCGCTGAGTCCTATAAAACTCTCTTCCTTGGCTCCATAAAAAATGCCAAAACGGTGCATCTCCACCAAACCTCTTGAGATCAGTGAAGCGGCTGCGTTTTTACCGAGTTTCAGTCCTTCACAGACTCCAGCAGCAATTGCGATGACATTTTTATAAGCACCCGTCACCTCTGCACCGATAACATCTGTAGAAATATAGGCTTTGATAAATGATGGGAAAAACGCAGCAAACTCTTTGCTCAGCGCTTCATTATAAGAATTTACTACAAGTGCCGTAGGTAAAGACTGCATCACTTCTGTTGCAAAAGAGGGACCAGAGAGAAACGCAATGTTTTCATCAGGCACATACTTGGAATATATCTCATTTAAAAATCTTCCGCTCTTTGCTTCTATACCCTTTGCCGCTACTAAAATCTTTTGTCCACTATAGACAAAATTTTCTTCAAGCCATGCTGCGATCTCTTGTGCAGGCACAGATATAACTAAGTATTCTAATTTTAAAATCTCTTCAAGAGATACAAAGTTTTTTATATCTCGTGGCGTTCTGGAAGTTATAAAGACTTCATTTTTTTCTGAGAGCGCAAACGCAAGAGCGCTTCCCCATTTACCAGCTCCAATTACGCCAATTGACATCACATCTACTCCCTATTAATTTTTCAAATTCACTTATATCTCTCTCATAGCCCACGATAATAAAGATATCATCCTGAGTGATTGTATCATGTTTCAATTTGGATGAGTAGATAAATTCACTGCTCATATCTTCTCTCACTATAGCTAAAGGAATGACGCCATATTTTTTATCCCAGTCTATATCAGAGATCATTTTTCCAATATAGCTACTATGATCATTCATCTTGATCTGTGCAATTTTTAACTCACCGCTTTCAAATAAAATATTATGAAATACATTTTTTACGATTGGTTTTTCTAGCATCTCAGAGATCATCTCCGCTGTCGTCTGCACTAATGGAATAACTTTATTTGCCCCTGCCATCTTGAGTTTATTGGCTGTCTCTTTATTGTTTGAGAGTGCGATGATATCCAAGTCATCAAAAGAAGAACGTAGTGATATAGTGAGAAATATATTTTCAGCACTATCTTCCAAAACACAAAAAGCAATAGAATTTTCGATATCTACATCATTATTGAGCTCATCCCATCGGTCACTCAAGTCAAAACTTTTAATCTCAAAATTAGATTTATTTTTGAGACTATCATTCTCACTATGCAAGCTGAAAATATTTATATTTTCATACTCATTTACAATATTTTTAGCGATTTCCAAAGCATAATCGTTATAACCAAAAATTAGAGCTGTCTTAGTTTTCATCTTCTGATCTTTTTATGTAAATATTTCTCAAACTCTTTGATAAACGCAGAGTTTCCAATCACAAGGAGATAATCTCCACTCTCTAAAAGCGTCTCATCCATAGGATTGAAGAAAAATCTATTGGTACTTTTTTTGAATATACCAAGTAAAATCACTCTAAACTGTGCATTATCAAGTTCATTAACATAGACAATATTCTCATTAATTCTATTATCAATCAAGATCTCTTCTACATTGACTCCATAATATTCATTTCTTAAAGCATGAATCACTTCAAACGCAACAGGTTTACCGATCAATTCTCTAGAGATCATTCCGACTAAACCTTTAGGATAGAGTATCTCATTGACGCCTGCAAAGTTGAGTTTTTTTCTATTTGCATCATCCATCAGCAAAGATATTATATTTACCTCTTTATTGATAGATCGCACCGTCAAGGTACTATATACATTTTCAACGTCACTCTCACGCAAACAAAGCACTGCTTTTACCTGAGTGTTCAAATCAATACCCGTTTTTTTATAGCTATTTGCATCGCCTGGATCATAGTTGAGTGCTACAAGTCCATCTCTTTTTGCGTTTTCTATTCTCTTTGGATCTTCATCCAAGACGATAATATCTAAACGACTGTTTTGGAGTTGTGATGCTACTTCTTGCGCTACATTTTCATAGCCGCATATAAGATAAAAACGTTTAAGTTTACGTATATTTTCTATTGTTTTTATCTCTTTGATCTCATCGAGTTTTTCTGTCAATGCAGAGACAACGATAGAGGTTGTAAACGCTAAAACTGCTATTCCGGCTGTAATGACAAACATTGCCACAACACGCCCCGCACTTGTAACTGGCGTAATATCTCCATAGCCTACTGTCGAAATTGTAACGATTGACCAATAAAATGCTTCAAATAAAGTATTGATAGGTGATGAAGGGTTATTTGCTTCCATCACATAAATAAGCACCGAAGAGACGGAAATGACTATCGAAGCAAACATCAAAAGAATTAAAAATTCAAATTTTTTCGTAGATAAAACGGAGATAAATGCCTGAAAACTTGTCGTATATCTAAAGAGTTTGAAAACTCTAAAAAGAACGAATAAACGCAGCAATCTAAGTTCGTGGAAGAAAGGTAAAATGGCGAGTAAATCTATAATAGCACGGACAGAAAAGATAAAGCTGAGTTTCTCTTTAATAATTTTATATAGAGCTTTATAAAGATAAAATTTCTGCCCAATCATGGTCGCATGTTCATTTGCGCGAATAATTACTTCACTCATATTACTGCTTGTCCAAAATCTAAGCATGTACTCAATAAAGAAAATAATAGAAATAATGTAAGTGTTGAAAAACTCTATCTTTGTATTGATATTTGATTTTACTTCAGCGATCAAAATGGCAACACTTAAAAAAATAAGTATGATCATAAAAATATCAAAATATTTTTTGTATATATACTTATCGTTTTCTAAGATATCGTAAAAAAATCGCTTCTTACGTTGATATGCATCTGATGTATTAATAAAGTATGCAAAATCAACAATAAAGCGATTAATAAAGTCCATTATCCCAGCTTTTCTTTGAGGATATCATTGACAGCTTGAGGGTTTGCGCTGCCTTTGCTCTCTTTCATAACCTGCCCGACAAAGAAACCGAAAAGCTTCTCTTTTCCACTTTTATATTCTGCTACTTTATCAGGATTTGCAGCGATGATAGTATCGCAGATAACTTCGAGAGCACCCGTATCGCTTACTTGTTTCAAACCAAGTGCATCTATCACATCATCCACTTGCAGATTCTCTTCCATAAGTCTATCAAGAACTTCTTTAGCTGCTTTTCCACTTATCGTGTTATCTTCGATACGTTTGACAAGGTGTCCAAGTTTTTTTGCATCCACTGGAGAGTTTGTGATATTCATTTCACCTTTGAGGCGAGCTAGAAGTTCTACTGTGAGCCATGTCGTTGCGTTTTTAGCGCTAATACCTGCTTCCATCATTGTCTCAAAGAAGTGTGCCATTTCAACTGCTGAAGTGATAACTCCTGCGTTGTATTCGTTCATACCATACTCTTTGACAAATCTGTCGCGTTTTTCATCTGGAAGCTCAGGGATCTTGCTATAAAGCGCCATCATTTCATCTGTGACAACGGCTTTGAGGAGGTCTGGCTCTGGAAAATAACGATAATCAGCCGCTTCTTCTTTGCCACGCATAGAACGTGTCTCTTGTTTCACCTGATCAAAAAGACGTGTTTCTTGGCAAATCTCACTTGCGTAAACGCCATCTTCCCACGCTTCAATTTGACGGGACACTTCAAGCTCTATCGCTTTTTGGATGAACTTAAAGGAGTTGATGTTTTTGATCTCAACACGTGTATAGAGTTTTTCATCACCTTTTGGGCGGATAGAGACATTCACATCCACACGAAATGATCCCTCTTGCATATTCGCATCACCAATATCAAGATAGCGAATGATAGAGTGAAGTTTTTTGAGATATAAAATAGCCTCATCCGCACTTCGCATATCTGGCTCGGAGACAATCTCTAAAAGAGGCGTTCCCGCACGATTTAGGTCTACTTTTGAGATATCACCCTCATGGATATTTTTCCCTGCATCTGCTTCGATATGCGCACGGTTGATACGGATAACTTTGTGGCTTCCATCTTCAAAATCTATCTCAAGTTTTCCATGTTCCACTACAGGCGTATAAAGCTGCGTGATTTGATAAGCCGATGGAGAATCTGGATAAAAGTAAGACTTTCTATCAAAAAACGAAGTTCTATTTACCGTTGCATCGATTGCAGTTCCAAGCATGATAGCCTTATGGAGTACTTCTTTGTTGAGCACAGGTAATGCACCAGGAAGTGCGAGACATGTTGGACATGTATTTGTATTTTGTTTATGATTAAAACTCGTTGGACATGAGCAAAAAAGTTTTGTTTTTGTATTGAGTTGTACGTGGACTTCAAGACCGATAACTACTTCAAACATAGATTTCCTTCTAAATAACTAATAATTAAGTTTTTCATTTTAGCTAAAAAAAGCTTTAAAATGTGTTATTTACTATGTTTGGCGTAGAGTTTTTCCAAAAGTTTTGTCTGTTTTTTTGCTTCTTCCAAGCGCTCTTTGTTAACAGAAAAGGCATCAAGGGCTAAGATCAGAAAAAGTGAGAGGATAATATAGAGGATTGTGATAAAAAATGCGAGGCCAAAGCCCAGCACAAAGAAGATTTTAAAAGTTATAAGAGCACCAAAGAGCACGATGGCCCATGATGCTCCGAGCAAAAAGTGAATGATTTTCTCAAACATATCTTTTTGCATCTGTAAACAACCTAGTGATCGTCAACAGCGATAGCGCCACCTAAGTAAACGTATGTAAGCATCATAAAGATAAACGCTTGTAAAAACGCCATAAAAGTAAGAAGTGCAAATGGAATCATTGGAAGAATCCATGGAGCAAGCATAAGTATTACCATCAAGAACATATCATCACCCTTAACATTTCCAAAAAGACGGAAGCTAAGTGACACTAAACGTGAGAAGTGAGAAACGATTTCGATTGGAAACATCAACCAGTATAACCACCAAACAGGTCCAAGGAAGTGTTTGAAATACTTGATAACACCCTGCTCTTTGATACCTACATAGTTATAATATACAAATACACTCAAAGCTAAAGTAAGAGGCATCTCTAAAAATGCAGTTGGAGCTTCAAAACCAGGAATAACACCAATAAGGTTCGCTATACCGACAAAAAGACCGATGGTAGCAACAAGAGGAAGGAAACGACTTGCGTTTTCTTTACCCATAACATCTGTACCCATTTTTAAAACGCCGCCAACGTATGCTTCCATAACGTTTTGTGCGCCTCTTGGGACAAGCTGAAGATTTGACATCGCCATTCTTACTAATATTATCGCTATACCAGCTGATAGTAACATGTGTGTCACATACATAAATGTCTTATCATGAGAGATAAGTCCGAAAAAAGTAAACAATTCACCCATAGGTGTGCTCCCTTGTCTAAAAATTTACGAGATTATAGTCTAAGTTGAATTAAATTATTATAATAAACGATACTTTTTTAAATATTTACTTATCTTTGTTTACTTTTGTCAGCAATTTTCTTCGCTGAGAAGTTCTTATTTGCTATATTTTCTAAAAATACCGTTGCATACGATCCTTTTGGAAGTGTAAACGCAATATTAAAAATAGAGAAGTTTTTATTGTAGTTATAAACTACATCTGTTGGAAAAACTATCGCTTCGCGTCTGAGACCTTTTTCATATAAAAACTCATCATCATATTTCTCTTCAATCTCTCTTGCTTCATCTCTTGCACGAAAAACACCTCTGCCGCATAAAAGACCTGTTGGAACTACTTTTTTCTCTTCAAAATCTTTTTGCGGTACATTTTTTGGAGTAAAAAGTTTGCCATCATTTGCAAGATAAATATCTCCGTTTAAAAGCATAAAATTACCCTCATTTTTTTCACGGCTTAAAAGCACTCTTTCTCTAAGCCATTCGTTAAAAAACTGGCTTTGGTAGATAGAGATAAGAAACTTTTTGACCTTCGTATCTTCGATATGAAGTTCTCCACTTATCATCTCTTTTGCTTGTTCTATCGAATCTTCATCTCGTCCAAATCTTTGGTACCCAAAATAATTCGGCATTCCTATCTTTTCAGCTTTTCGTGCAAGTTTCTCGATTTGTCCCGCTTCTATAGGCTCAACTCCAAAAAGATTGATGCTAAAACGGTTCCCTACCAAATCTCCCATACGAATAGAGTGCGTATGACGCGTCGTTTTTAAGATTTTTATCTGTGGATGTTTAAACTTTTTGATCGTGTTTTCATACTTTGCTTCAATAGAGATATATTGCGTCGTTGTAGCATGTTTGTCTTTGAGTCCAGCATAACCGATCTTCTCAGCAGGCAAGTTTAAAAACTCTGCAAACGCAGCGATCATATCCCAACTTGTAAGTTCTATTTTTTTGACCAGTAAAATGAGAAAGTTTCCTCTGCCTTTATACTCCAGACCTATCTCATCGACGATAAAGTCTTTCTGGTTTTGTTCAAATGTAAACTTTATCTCTTTGTTTTCGTGTAAATATTCTCTTTGCATCATCTGCGTTTTCCTTTAATTTTAGAGTTGTAAAAACTGCAACTCTTTTGAAGCTTTGGCAATATCTTTTTTGATTGCATCTTTAAGTACGTCAAGTGTTTGAAACTTTTCATTTGCGCGTATAAACGCAACGAAACTGATAGCGGCTTTCTCTTTACAAATAACCTCACCATCGAGCACATGTGTCTCCACTGCAAAACTTCCATCCGTTGTGACTCGGTGTCCTAAAAAAGAGACAGAAGGATGATAGTGTTCTTCATCATCTATACGCGTCAGCGTCGCGTACACGCCCTCTTTTGGAAGCAAAAAGCCTCCACAGTCAAGATTTATCGTCGCAACAAGCTCTTTTTTGCCAATCCCCTGCCCGCTGATATGCTTCCCACGGATCGTATAGTTGTGCCCCAGAAATGCGTTTGCACCTTTGATATCTCCTATCTGAAGCTTTGCGCGTATCTTGTGTGAATGAACAGAATCTCCATGATGTGAAACCTCATCGACAACTACGACTTCGCCATCAAAAAGCGTTTTGAGATCCAAAAATGAGTACTTTCGATTTTTCCCAAAATGAAAATCATACCCGACGACTATTTTTTGTAGTTTTGGAAAACGCTCTTTTAAGAGTGTTATAAACTCCTCACCACCCAAATGTCTCACTTCATCAAGTTCAATATACATAAGTGGATAGTGCGAGAAATACTCTCTTTCTCTTTTTGGAGTCAGATTTGCATAGCCCGTCTCTATAACGACTATTGTCCCACGTTCTCCAAGCTCAGCAAAAAGATGCTGATGCCCGATATGCATCCCATCAAATCCGCCGATGGCAATGGCTGTGCTATTTTTCATAGTAGTAGCAATACTCAAGATTACCTTCCTTTCCACTCAGTTTTGAAGGGGATTTTTTCACAAGCTTCCACCCCTTTAAAACGCAGGCATCTTCAAACTTTTGCATTGCGTTTTTTATCGCTTTTGCATCTTGGACGACACCGTTGTTGTCGCGTTTGACTTCGCGGCCTACTTCAAACTGGGGCTTAAAAAGCAGAATGATATCTTTTGATGCCAATCTATCTACAGCGTCCAAAATATATAACAATGATATAAACGCAACATCGCTCACCACGAGAGTAAACTCTTTCTCGCTCTCAAAATCTCTGATATCACAGCTCTCATAAGAAAAAACGCGACTATCTGCGCGTAGAGTTTTATGCAATTGATCGCGTCCGACATCTACAGCGCTTACTTCTTTGGCGCCGTATTCGAGTAATACTTGCGTAAAACCGCCTGTCGATGAGCCTACGTCAAGGGCGATTCTCTCTTTGACATCAAGTCCGATTTCATCCAAAAAAGTACTGAGTTTATGCGCTGAACGCGATACATATTTTTTATATTCGCCCACGATTACGCTGTCGTCGGCTTCTACTTTATAAGAACTTTTGAGTATCTCTTTCTCATTGACACAAACAAGCCCATTTTTTATGAGCTCCTGCGCTTTGTTTCTACTCTCACACAAGCCATTTTCCACGAGATAATTATCAAGTCTAGCCATCTATCAAAGCTCGCATCTCTTCTTCGCTCAAGCACGCAACACCCAAATCCATAGCTTTGTCATGCTTGCTGCCTGCATCTTCACCGTAGATCAAAAAGTCTGTTTTTTTCGAGACACTTCCTGAGACTTTTGCCCCGAGTGCTTCTAGTGTCTCTTTTATCTGATCACGGGAGAGGCTCATACTTCCTGTGAGGACAATAGTTTTTCCTTTGAAAGGATTCTCACTCGCTTCAGCCCTTTGCAGAGGTTCTATCGGTGCGAGGAGTTCTTGAAGTTTTGCAATCGTCTCTGCGTTTACACGGACAAATTCCAACAGTGACTCTGCCATCTCTTCACCGATACCTTCGCATGCGATAATCTCTTCTTTGCTTGCGTTTACAAAACTAAAACCAAACGCAGCACTCAAGCTCTTTGATGCAACCTCACCGATATGCTCGATCCCAAGTGAGTTGATAAAACGCCAGAGTTCACAGCCTCTTGCGTTTTGTATCGCGTCCAAAAGATTTTGCGATTTTTTCTCTTTGAATCCTTCAAGTGCGAGAAGTTTCTCAAGTGTCAAATCAAAAAGATCCACCACGCTTTTTACAAGTCTAGAAGTAAAAAGTGCTTCGACTATCTTGTTTCCCAAACCGTCTATATTGAGGCATGCTTTGGATGCGAAATAGATGATAGAGTTGACTACCCTTGCCTCGCATTCTAGGTTTTGGCACTTGAGTAAAACACCCTCATCCAAAAGCTCACTCTCACAGACAGGACAGTGTGTAGGTCTCTCGTAAGCTACCTCGCTTCCATCTCGCTCATGTGCCAAAACTTTGATGATTTTAGGGATAACATCCCCACTTCTAAGAATGATGACTTTATCACCCAAGCGGATATCTTTTCTCTGGATTTCATCAAAATTGTGCAATGTTGCACGTTCAACGACAACCCCGTCAATATCTGTCGGCTCGACTATAGCAACAGGTGTCACAGCGCCTGTGCGTCCTACTTGAAGCACTATCTCTTTGACTGTGGTTATCTTCTCCACTGCGGGAAATTTGTATGCAACAGAGAAACGCGGCACTTTAACCGTGTAGCCCATATCGATTTGTGAAGCTATCTCATTGACTTTAACAACCATACCATCAAGCATCATCGGATATAAATCTCTATCATGTGCCATCTGCTCATAGATAGACTCTATCTCATGAAAATCTTTGCACACAGCGCGCTCTGGTGGTTTTCTAAATCCAAGCGCGTAGATATAGCTCATCTTTTCGCTGAGGAGTTTCTGTTCAAGTGTGTTTTCACCCACACCATAAGGTAAAAAGACAAGATTTCTCTCCGCCGTGATAGAAGAGTCAAGTTGTCTTAGACTCCCTGCCGCTGCGTTTCTTGGGTTTGCAAAGAGTGCCTCATTGCTCATAGTTCTCTGTGCATTTATCTTTTCAAACTCACTCTTAAAAAGTACCACTTCTCCGCGTATCTCAATGCGTTCTTTGTGCTCAATTGTCAGAGGAATAGATTTTATTGTCTTGACATTTTGCGTGATAAGCTCACCGACTTCACCATCTCCACGCGTGATACCTTTAGTCAAAACGCCATCTTCATAAACAAGATTTAGGCTTGCGCCATCAAACTTTGGTTCACAATAAAAAGAGATATTTCTATCGAGTTTGTAGCTCTTTGTAAGCCATTTCTCAAGCCCCTCTGCATCAAAAACATCTTCAAGTGACCACATACGAGAGAGATGTTTTTCTTTTGTAAAGCCTTCTGAGACGACGTCACCGACTCTTTGTGTTGGAGAATTTTTCAGAGTCTCTTGCGGATTTTTTTGTTCATACTCGAGTATTTCATGATAGAGCTTATCATACACCTCATCCGTCGTAAGTGGGTCATCTAAGACATAATAGTGATAAGAATAGAGATTGAGTTTCTCTATTGCGTTTATATATTCTTCATAATTCATGGCGCAATTCTAGCGAAAAAGAGCTTTAAACTTTCGTATCTAACCAGACTCTTTTTTTGTAAATAGTATGATAAATCAAACCTTTTATCAGTGTTTCCACATTCATAATAACAAAAATAGCGATGATTCCAAAACCCATTTTATAGGCTATGTAAGAGGGAATAACGCGAAAGAGCCAGAGTGAAGCAACATTTATCTTGAGTGTAGTCTTCGTTGCACCCGCACCTCGGAGTGCAGCAGAATAGACAAAGCTGATAGCTAAAGGAATCTGCGCTAGACCAACGAGGATAAGATAATACGAAGCTACTTTTATCGTCTCGCTGTCCTGCGTAAAAAAGCCGACAAGAAACTCTGGGAAAAGGATAAGAATAACGCCAACACTTCCCATAAAAACATAGGCGACTCTTCCGCTGATGACACCCAAAGTATAAGCTTTCTCAGGATCTTTAGCACCCAAACTCATCCCCACAAGTGCCATAGCCGCGATGGAAAATCCAAACCCTGGCATAAACGCAATCCCCTCGATACGCAGACCAACCTGATACCCTGCAAGTTCTGCTGTGCCATACGCTGTGATGATAGAGACGAAGACCAAAAACGAGAGACTTGAAACACCGCGTTCAAGTGCCGCGCTCCAACCAATGTTGTAGGCACGAATCATATCTTTGACTCGAATTACAGGCAGGTAAAAAAGCATTGCGTTTGGAAGTTTGAGCACAAAAAAGTATGCTGCAAGATTGAAAGTATAGGCGATGACCGTCGCATAGGCTGCACCCTCTATCCCCAGTGCAGGAAATCCAAAGTGTCCAAAAATCAAAATATAGTTCAAAAATGCATTGAGCGCTGCTGAGAAAAGTTTGATGTAGAGTGAACTTTTTGTATCTCCTGCTGCTGAGAGCGCATTAAAGAGAAGTGTGTCAAGAAAGATGACGATAAAACCCGCTGCGAGTATCTTAAAATAGAGCGCACCTTGCACTACGACCTCAGCCTCTGCTCCCATAAGTGCGTACATATCCTCTGCAAAAAGATAAACGCAGAGTCCGACAGCAATACTCAAAACTGCGGCAAAAATAGCTAAACTATATAAAAGTGCAGAAGCTCTCTTTTTACGCCCTTCTCCGATAAAACGCGAGATAAGTGCATTGCCACCGACAACATAAAGCGTCATAAGAACGTTGATGACCATCATAAACTGCATACTCATCCCAACCGCTGCAAGTGCGTAAACACTGACCATACCGACCATAAGCATATCTATAAGAATTTGGAGTATATCTACGAGATGTTTGAACGCTGCAGGGATTGCGAGCGAGAAAACGCGTTTTGTGTCGCTAGAGATTAGTCTTGAAAAAATTGTGCTACCTCTTGCATTGTCATTAGCAGTTCTTCTTTAGTTTCAAACTCAAGGACTTTTTTGTTTTTTGTATCTTCTGCTGGTTTTGTATAATCAAAAACTAAAATATATTTTACTAGTTTGACTTTCTCGCCATACAAATCTGCCCATTCCAAACTCATCTCTGCCACTTCACCGTGCATATCGACCACCACTGCTGGATAGAGTCTTATAAGATTTGAGAGTTCAATTGCACCTATCTTAGAGTTATATATCATTGTCTTCCTTATTGAGGCTTTTGTTCATTTGCCCTTTTTTCATTTTCAAATAAGCTAAAAAACCAAAAGTTGTGCCCGTAATGATAAAAAATGAGCCTAAATAATCATTTTTCTCGTACGCCATCACTATCCAGCAGATATCTGCAAAGAGGTAGACAATGACTGCTTGATAGATTCTTCCTTTGTAGGTCAAAAACGCACCGACATTAAGTAGAAATCCGCCGAGCACCGCAAACGTCATCATTGAATCTCACCTAATTGCTGTGTTTTGAGTATCCAGCGATAATAAATCGCTCCTATTGCAAATCCAAGACCGATAAGGAAAGTGATAAAGCCCAAAGAGTACTCCAAAGTCGCCAAATATCCAATCATATATGAAGTAAACGCAGCGCTTGAGAGAAAAAGCATATCGTTATAAGCAACGATACGACCGTAATATTTTTTATCAATATTTTTTTGCAGCAGAGTATAGGTATAGGACCAAAGTGTCGTCGTAAATAAGCCAACTACAACACTCGCGGCGATCGAGAGATAAAAGTTATGCATCACATACGCCCAAAGCCAGATAGCCAAAGCCTGAGCTATAAATACATAGACAACTCTTTTGTGATTGACCCAGTTTCGCATCATAATAGGCCCAACCACTAGACCGATAGCACGGCTTGCGTGAAGCAGTCCAAGTGCGAGCGAGGTCGCTATGATTGAAGCATAATAATTATTGACCATCAAAGCGACTAAAGCGTCAAACGCAGTGAGCCCGATAAAAGAGTGCAAGAGCATCAGATGAATCGCATGAGGATTTTTTTTGAGATACGCAAAGGTATCTTGCATCATCGCGAGCAAATTCTCCTGCGTTTCATGCAACTCTACCTCAATATCAACACGATAAAAAAGAAAAAATGCAAACAAAAGTATAAGCCCATCAAGGATAAATGCCATTTTCACACCAAGAAGATAAACAACAAAACCGCTTAACGCCATACCTAAAGTGTAAGAAAAAGACCAGATAATAGAGTGCAGTTCATTTGCTTTTTGTAGATTTGATGAACTGAGAATCTTAGGTAATAGAGACATCTCGCTCGTAAAATAAAAACTCGCCGCCGCCATTTTGACAAAGATAAGAATGTATAGGAGCCAAAGATCTGAGAGCTCATGGATAAAGATGAGAAAAAATGTTGTACTCATCTCTAGAAGTATCAATGAAAGCATCAGTTTCTTTGGTTGCACTTTATCGATGATACTTCCTGAAAATGGGGCTTGTATCACGCCTGCTAAAAAGTGAATCATCGCTGTAAACGCAACGATTTCTGCCGATACGTTCATATTTAAAAGAAGTGTATAAATGGCAACATTGGAAAACCATGCACCAAAATAAACTATAAGCTGTATAGCTGAGAGTCTTTTGAGTAAAGGTTCGTCTGAGAGGAGTTTTGTGTAGGCTTTCATAAACGCAAGGGTAGCATAAAGTTAATTATTTTTAAATTTTACATATTTATATTAAAGTTATTTATTTATGTGTCGATTTAATCTGTAATAATATTCTTAAAAACAGGAGTAAGTCATGGATGGCATAGCAAATGTTGCGAGACAGCAACAATCACAGTTAGCTTCGAGCGAGACTCAAGGACGAGCACAACAAGTAGAGCAACAGGTGCAACAACCGAAGAATGTTGATCTTGTAAAGCAAATGCAAAAAGAAGAATCCACCGTTAATACAAACAAAATGGATTCAAAAGAAAAAGTACAAGATTTGGTGAATGACCTCAATAAAGCAATGGCACCAATGAATACGAACCTCAAATTTGGCGTAGACACAAACGACGTTTTTTATGTCTCAGTCATCGAAGAGCAAACGAACAAAATGATACGTAGATTTCCAGCTGAACAAGCTGCAGATTTTCTACCAAAAATGCAAGAAGTTACAGGTATATTATTTGATTCTAAAGGGTGAAAAACTCTTTAGACCCAAAACTCTTTTTTCTGCTTAGTTTCGCTACATCTCATTTTATATTTCATTGACCATACACAAAATTCATTCTTTATAAGTATTCCCTCACCTCTTTTTCGTTATAATCGCGTTAATTATTTCTCTAGCAAAGGGTTTTTTATATGAAAAAAGAAGTGAAAAAAGTAGTTTTAGCATATTCAGGTGGACTTGATACAAGTGTCATTTTAAAGTGGTTACAAGATGAGTACAAAGCTGAAGTCATTACCTTTACGGCAGATTTAGGACAAGGTGAAGATGTTGCACCAGCACGTCAAAAAGCACTTGACAATGGTATCAAACCTGAAAATATTTTTATTCTTGACGTACAAGAAGAGTTTGTAAAAGATTACGTTTTCCCTATGTTTAGAGCAAACGCAATTTACGAAGGTGAATATCTCCTTGGTACTTCAATTGCAAGACCTCTTATCGCTAAAAAACAGATAGAGATTGCAGCAAAAATGGGTGCGGATGCAGTAAGCCACGGTGCTACGGGAAAAGGCAACGATCAAGTACGATTTGAACTTGGTTATTTAGGCCTAAACCCTGATATAACTGTTATAGCACCTTGGAGAGAGTGGGACTTAAATTCAAGAGAAAAACTTTTAGCGTATGCAAGAGAACATGGTATCAAAATAGACCAAAAGCATTTAGATGCAAATGGAAATCCTACTGTGAGCCCTTACTCTATGGATGCCAACCTTCTTCATATCTCTTATGAAGGATTACACTTAGAAAACCCAATGAATGAGCCAGAAGAGTCAATGTGGCTCTGGACAACTTCACCTGAAAAAGCTCCAGATGAGAAAGAGTACATCACTATCGGCTATAAAAATGGTGATCCAA
The DNA here is from genome assembly GCA_028687935.1 of Sulfurimonas sp. Lineage (GTDB taxonomy): Bacteria > Campylobacterota > Campylobacteria > Campylobacterales > Sulfurimonadaceae > Sulfurimonas. Next base: position 90,433 of record JAQTZE010000002.1, on the reverse strand, counting down.
TCTCAATCAATGGCGTTGAGATGTCTCCAGCTACTCTTTTGAGAACATTAAATGAGTATGGAAACAAACACGGAATAGGACGCGTTGATATCGTTGAAAACCGTTTTGTTGGTATGAAAGCTCGTGGATGTTATGAAACTCCAGGTGGAACTATCATGCTCAAAGCACACCGTGCAATAGAATCAATTTGTCTAGACCGTGAAGAAGCACATATGAAAGATGGCATGATCGCAAAATATGCAGAACTTATCTATAATGGTTTTTGGTTTACTCCTGAGCGTGAAATGATGCAAGCAGCGATTGACATTACACAAAAATATGTTCAAGGGAGCGTAAAGCTTAAACTTTACAAAGGCAATGTACAAGTTGTAGGACGTGAATCAGATATGTCTCTTTATTCTGAAGCACACTCAACATTTGAAGAAGATGAAGTGTACAACCAAAAAGATGCAGAAGGCTTTATTAGACTTAATGCGCTTAGAAGAATTATCGCTGGTAAAAAAAGAAATCATTTAAAATAGTATAAATAAACACAAGGAAAAAAAATGAGCATTATTAAGATTGACATGAACTCACCTGAATTTCAGGAAGAGATGCAAAAGACGATAAAGTTTACAGATAAGGTCATCAAGCAATTTAACTGGGAGTACAATCCTCAAGCAGAGATAAACGAAGGTGTTCAGATGGGTCTTGCTCGAAACAAGATGATGTACAACAAACGCTTTTGTCCTTGTTTTATGGTTGAAGTTGTTGATGAAAAACCAAGAAGTGTTGAAGATAGAATCTGTCCTTGTAAACCTGCACTTGAACATGAAATACCTGAAGAAGGTGTTTGCCACTGCCAAATTTTCTGTACTCCAGAGTTTGCAGCTGCAAAGCGCGTTGAACTTGGCATGGAAGAAGTAGTGCACACCCACTCTCGTGGCCTTACAAAAGAGGAGTGTCAAGTTCTTGTAAATCAAAGAGAGATTGACGGTGATGAGCTTATAGCCCTGATTGAAGCACGTGATCTTGGTATGGTATCATTTAAAATAGTTGACGTTCGTGAACATATGGAATGGCAGATGGGTCACATTACAGGTGCTGATAAACTGATTCCAACAAGTAGCTTTTTTCAGACTTTAGATGATGCAAAACTTGACAAAAATGAAAATATCATTCTTTATTGTCATGTAGGAAGTCGTTCTGCACACTGTGCAAGAATTCTTGGTGATATGGGTTATACAAAAATTAGTAACCTCACACACGGTATCGTTTCTTACGGCGGACCAAAAGAGAGATAGTTCTCTCTTTTTTTAAAACTATAAATTAAGGAATAAATTTGAAAGTACTACTTATAAAAGACGTAAAAAGTTTAGGTAAAATCGGCGAAGTTAAAGAGGTAAAAGATGGTTATGGAAAAAACTTTCTGATAGCGAAAGGCTTTGCAAAACATGCAACAACTGAAATCCTTGCACAACACGCTGCTGATGAGGCACAAAATGCTAAAGATTTGGCAGATGAAATAACTCTACTCAAAGAGTTAGCACAGAAACTTGACAAAGCTGAAATCATCATCACAAAACCTCTCGGTGACAACGGTCATCTTTTTGGTTCAATTACAAAAGATGAAGTAGCGCAGGCACTTCTTGAGCAACACAATATTGAGATAGACAAAAAACATATCACAGACAAAGTTGCTATAAAAACAGTCGGAGAACATGAGCTTGACCTGAAACTTGGTCACGGTATCCATGCTGTACTTCATGTGGATATCCAAGGCGAATAAGAATGTTTGATGCAACTACCATACTAGCCTATAGGGGCAAAAACAAAGCTGTTATAGGTGGTGATGGACAGGTGACTTTTGGGGACACTGTCCTTAAAGCAAACGCAACAAAAATCCGAACACTTCACAACGGTAAAATCCTCGCAGGATTTGCTGGAAGTACGGCTGATGCATTTAACCTCTTTGAGATGTTCGAACAATTTTTAGAAAATAAAAAAGGTGATCTGCTCAAGTCTGTTATAGAATTTTCCAAAGCTTGGAGAAAAGACAAAGTTCTTCGCAGACTTGAAGCCATGATGATTGTCCTAAACAATGAACATATTTTTATCCTCACAGGAAACGGTGATGTCGTTGAACCTGAAGATGGAGAAATAGCGTCTATCGGAAGTGGTGGCAACTACGCTATATCTGCTGCGCGTGCTCTCAAAAAGCACTCCTCTCTTGATGAAGAAGAGCTTGTGCGTGAGAGTCTCTCTATCGCCGCAGACCTGTGTATCTATACAAATCATAACATCAAAATACTCACGCTCTAGGAATCCAGACCATGAATTTAACGCCAAAAGAGATAGTAGAATACTTAGACCAGTATGTCATCTCTCAAAAAGACGCGAAAAAGACCATAGCTTTGGCACTGCGAACGCGCTATAGAAGAATGCAGCTCCCACTTGAACTTCAAAATGAGATTATGCCTAAAAATATACTTATGATAGGTTCAACCGGTGTCGGCAAAACTGAGATATCAAGAAGACTGGCAAAAATGATGAAAGTACCTTTTATCAAAGTCGAAGCAAGTAAATATACTGAAGTCGGATTTGTCGGACGCGATGTAGAGTCAATGATACGCGATCTTGTCGTAAACGCAATCAGTATCGTTAAAGCAGAAAAAGAAGAAGAAAACAGAGAGAAGATAGAAAATTATGTTCTAAATAAGATAGTAGAAAAACTAATCCCTCCACTTGATATAGGTGCGAGTGAGAGCAAAAAAGATGATTATCAAAACCTTCTTACAGCGATGGAAAAAAGAGTCGAATCCGGTGAGATGGATGAAATGGTTATCGAACTTCAATTTGAAAAAGTCAACATCGAATTTAATGATACAAATATGCCTCCAGAGATGGCAAAAGTTCAAGAGAGTTTTTCAAAAATATTTTCTACGATGAGTAAAGAAGATAACAAAAAAGAAGTCACAATCAAAGACGCAAAATCTATTCTCAAACTCGAAGCAACAAACAAACTCCTCGATATGACAAACATAAACGCAGAAGCACTCCGAAGAGCTGAGAATGGCGGTATTATATTTCTCGACGAGATCGATAAAATAGCGCTTAGTGAAAAATCTCAAGGTAGAAATGATCCAAGCAAAGAAGGTGTACAACGAGACCTACTTCCAATAGTAGAAGGAAGCAGTGTCACAACAAAATATGGGGTGATCAATACCGACCATATCCTTTTTATTGCGGCGGGTGCGTTTCATGTGAGTAAGCCTAGTGATCTGATCCCAGAACTCCAAGGAAGATTTCCTCTGCGTGTAGAACTCGAATCACTTACAGAAGAGACACTCTACCAGATACTCACGCAAACGCAGAACTCTTTACTGAAACAATATGAAGCACTTCTAGCAACAGAAGGTCTCACGCTGCGTTTTGATGATGAAGCTATCAGAGCCATAGCAAAACTCTCACACCGTGCAAACGAAATCACCGAAGATATAGGTGCAAGACGCTTGCATACAGTGCTTGAAAGAATTTTGGAAGATATCAGTTTCAATGCAGATGCACATAAAGATGAGGAGTTTGTCGTAAGTGCTGCATTAGTGCATGAGAAACTCGATCTCGTTGTAGAAAATGAAGATCTCTCTCGCTATATTTTATAAAAATAATACATAAAGGTTACACATGAGCCAAGAAAACTCTACACCAGAAACTACAAGAAGTGGTTTCGTCTCTCTTATAGGTCGTCCAAATGCAGGTAAAAGCACGCTAATGAACTCTCTTTTGGGTGAAAATATCGCAATGGTTTCACAAAAAGCAAACGCAACGAGAAAACGCTCAAACGCAATCGTCATGCACAATAATGATCAGATCATCTTTGTTGACACTCCGGGCATTCATGAGAGAGAAAAAGTACTCAACCAGTTTATGCTTGATGAAGCACTCAAAGCTATGGGGGATTGTGATCTAATTGTTTATCTCGCGCCTATCACTGACTCTACTGAGCATTACGAAAAGTTCTTAAAACTCAATAACAATCGTGTAAAACATATCATAGTTCTAAGTAAAATCGATCAAGTAACACAAGAAAAACTTTTCAAACGTATCAGCTCATATAACCAGTTTTCAGACCATTTTGAAGCGCTCATTCCTATCGCAGTACCAAAAAAAGTAGGACACAAAGATCTGCTTGACACTATTGCAAAAAACTTACCACTTTCACCGTATCTTTTTGATCCACAAGATTTAACAAGTGAACTTGTTCGCGATATCTATGCTGGTTTTATTCGTGAAGCAATCTTTGAAAATGTAAGTGATGAGATTCCTTATGAGTCAGATGTTTTGATAGACAAGATAGAAGAAAACAAAGGCTTGGATAAAATTTATGCGACTATCATCATCGAAAAAGAGTCTCAAAAAGGTATTATTATCGGAAAAGGTGGAGAGTCTATCAAGCGTATCGGTAAATATGCTCGCGAAAAAATAGAATTTTTAAGCGGTCAAAAGGCCTATCTTGATCTTCAAGTAAGTGTCAAAAAAGGTTGGACAAAAGATAAAACTTATTTAAAAGAGATAGGATATCAAAACGATGAAGAGTAAGCTCGCACTTGTTGTAAAAATATCTTTGACACTATTATTCACTCATCAATTTCTTTTTGCTAACGATTCATTGGATAACTATAGAATCAATGGTATTGATAATCTAGCAAAAATCATGGATGAAGAACTCACAAAAGTATCTTATTGGAGTGAGTATATCAAAGAGAGAGATACAAGATTTGGATTCACTGAAGAGTACTCGAGTATTCTTACCTGTGACAAAGAAAAATCTACACTCGCTTTGTATGTAAAAAACAAAGATAATCAATATGAATTTGTCAAAGAGCATAGTGCTTTTACAGGGAAAAACAATGGAGATAAAACCGAAGAAGGTGATCTGCGAACTCCTGTCGGTATTTATCGCATTGTGGATAAGCTCTCAAAAGAGACAAAATTGGACTCTTTTTATGGTCCACTAGCCTTTGTTACATCTTATCCCAACATCTACGACAGATACAAAGGAAAAAATGGACATGGAATATGGATACATGGCCTACCTTCTGAGCAAGAGAGGGACTCTTTTACAAAAGGTTGTATTGCTATTGGAAATGACAATATAGAGTGTCTTGGAAACAAAATAAACTACCAAGAGACTCTCTTAATTATTGATAATAAAAAAGTCTCTGAGAATCCTTCAAAAGAGCTTTTAGCTTCTCTTTTATCGGAGTTATTTAAATGGAGATATGCTTGGATTTATAGTGATACAAACAGCTATTTAGATTTTTATACTTCTGATTTCGTTAGAGATGACGGCATGCAATATGAAGAGTTTAAAAACTACAAAACAAGAGTATTTCAAAAAGATGAGAAAAAAACAATTATTTTTCAAAATATCAGCGTAATACCTTATCCAAATAATGAAAATATTTTTAAAATAACTTTCAAAGAGCATTACAGATCAGATACATTTAGATTTAGCGGCAACAAAGCACTGATGGTTAAATTTGTCGACAATAAAATGAAAATTTTTGCAGAGCAATAGATGCGAATATTATTTTTAGTTTTCGTTTTATTGAACTTTTTAAACGCAGATGTTCAGCTTATAAAAAAAGAAAATCCTGATTCAAACACTACATTGCTCGTCATTGGCGGGATACATGGAGATGAGCCTGGTGGCTACTATGCTGCTTCCATATTAGCAACGCATTACGAAATAGAATCACAAAATCTATGGATTGTTCCAAACCTCAATAAAGATAGTATTCGACAAAATGCAAGAGGTCTTCATGGTGATATGAATAGAAAGTTTTCTTTCACTGAAAATGATGACCAAGACAAACAAACAGTAGAAGATATAAAAAAGATTATTTTAGACTCAAAAGTCTCCCTTGTACTCAATCTACATGATGGACATGGCTTTTATAGAAAAGAGAATCAAGGGAATATATTTAATCCAAACGCATGGGGACAAACGTGCGTTATAGATCAATGTAAACTCAAAGAAAATCAGCCTTTTGGTGATCTTGATGAAATTGCTTCTCTTGTTAAAGAGAATTTAAATAAACAACTCTTAAAGTCGCATCACAGTTTTGATGTGAGAAATACTAACACCAAGTTTGACGATGAAGCTATGCAGCTCTCTTTGACCTATTTCGCAGTAACAAATAACAAACCAGCTTTTGCAATTGAGAGTAGTAAAAATCTCTCTTCTTTATCTGAAAAAGTTTTTTATCAGCTTCTTGCTATAGAAGAATTTATGAGAATTATGGATATTCCATTCATAAGAAAATTTGATATGAATGAGAAAGAGATAGATAAAATTATAGAGGAATATGGTTTTTTAAGTATAAATAATAATATTTCACTAAATTTAAACGATATCAAAAAATCTTTAAGCTTTATTCCGATAAAATCGACGGATAATCTCTTCAGCTTTTCCAATCCTTTAGGAGGAGTGGAATATTCTAACGAGAAAATTAAAGTCTTTATTGCGAATAAAGAGTTGACTGAACTCAAACCTCAATACTTTAAACTATCTGACTCTTGTCCAGATAGTTACAATCTTGAGATTGACGGAAATTCTACTTTAGTAGATAGAGCTTCATATTTTTTTGTAAATGACGATTTTAAAATACTCAAGAACGATGGGTTACGGGTGAATGTTATTGGATACTCTTCCAAAGGCATTTCTGATGAAAAGGAAATACGTTTAAGCCTTAAAGATATGAGTGAGAATTTTTCACTTGATAGACAAAATAAGGTTTATCGAGTAGAGTTTTACAAAAATGATGAATTTTGCACCACTTTGATGGTCAAATTCAAATAGGATTATAGTTTATGAGTACATCAACACAGCACTCTTTTTCAAGTGTAATATCAGTTAATCCCTATAATAGTACATATTTTAGTGGTGTATCTAGCTTTATAAATGAAACCGCATCACCTTCGTATGCAAAAAAACAATTTGTACTCTCTTTTTTAAATACAAATAGTTTTATTAATGCAAAAATTGAAATTAGTAAAAATATACCTCAAGAAGATTTAGCAGATGCTATCTTCAATAAAGTATATGACGAACTTGCACTTGACCAGGCAGTAGAATATCAAATTCAATTTATAGAAACTTTCAATACTCTTGATATGGAAAACAGATATTTTAATGTTTTCATAGTTGACCCACTTACTATTTCACAAACATATCAAAGTGTTATAGAGAGAGTGAAATATATTGATATTATTATTCCATCACCTCTCTTACTCAAGTCACTATACACAAAAGAGCTAATTCAAAGTGCTGGAGTACACTGTTTTGTATATATCCAAGAAAATGATGCTTTTGTTACCATTTATCATGACAAAGAGTTTGTTTATACAAAATCAATAAAATTTTCACTTGAGCAGATGCATGAAAGATTTTGTGAACTCTATGGTGAAAGAGTCGAGTACAAAGAATTTGTAAACTTTATCTCTACGCAAAGTCTCAAAGAAACGCAGAGTAATTATAAAAGCTTTTTCATCAAGCTTTATAAAGAACTTTTTGCCAATGTAAATGATATTCTTACCTATTTAAAACGGGCTTTTGAGTTAGAAAAGATAGAACATATTTATATAGGTATGCAGATACCATCTGTCACAAAACTAGATGAAATGATAGAAGTTGAGCTCAATATCAAAGCAAGTGATTTTGATTTTGACTATGGATTTCAAAGCAATGACGGCTATATTGAACAGATGCATGCGCTTATGCATGTCTATGCAACATTAACACCGAATGAGAGATACGAGAATAATTTCAGTACTTTCCATCGTCCACCAAAATTTGTAAAACGTGAAAGCGGAAAATTAATTATGGCAATTGCAGCTTCTTTTGCTATTGCGTTTGCTTATCCGATTACCTATTGGGTGCTAAGTTATGCTCAAGAGCTACAACTCAATCTCCTCAAACAAGAGTATACAGATGTTCACAATATAAAAGCCACCAGAGAAGCTACTATAAAAAATAAAGAAGCAGATAAAGCACAAGCTTTAGCTCTCTTGACAAAAGAAAAAGATGAATACACTGATAAGAAAAACACTTTAATCAAAATACATGATGTTAAAGTAAATTATCCTATGAAAGCTAAACTTTTATCTACTTTCACAAAAGATTTAAATGAGTATGATGTACGACTTGAAGCACTTTCGTATAATGAAAAAGAGTCCGTTAAAATATTGACGCTTCAACTTGTTGCGGATGATGACAAAAGAATAACAAAACTTGTAGAGCATTTGACAAAAATCCACCAAGGTGTTTTCAAGTTTTCCTTATATGAAATAGCTTATAAAGAAGAGCCTAAAAAATACTTTAGTGCACTAAAGGTAGAACTATTATGAAAATAAATATTGAGGATTTTTTACATCAAGTAGATAGTGGCTTTAAAGAAAAAAGCCAAAAAGATATCTATATGACTTATATTATGATCTTTGCTGTCATCTTTGCTGTTTCTTATCTCTTCTTTTGGGATAGTTCATTTGAGAATTTTGAAACAAAAAATCGTGAGATTGTTAGCGTTGAAACGAATATTAAAAATGACAATTTGTATTTAAAATATAATACTGAAGCTAAAGTAGCCCAACTAGAAGCTGAAACACTTCAAGCAACAAATGAGATGCTTATGCACAAAGATAATAATGCTTACATAAAAAATAAAATAGAAGCAATCGCGTTTTTAATTTATGATGAAAGAGCATGGGGAGAATATTTACATTCTATCTCCATCAATGCAAAAAAATATGATGTCAAGATTTTAAACTTTACAAATAAACTTGCACAGACAAATGCATCTTTTGGACATGTTCTTGATATCACAGTCTCTTCAGTTGCTGAGTACAAAAATACCGTAAACTTTATCAATTCGCTTGAGCAAAGTGATTTGGTAGTTGACATACACGATATGAGTATCACAACAACAAAAGGATTACATTCTGACTTAAACATCTCAGTTTGGGGGATTATATACTAATGAATAAGAACTTACTTCTTGGATTCTTTGTTTGTACACTCACGCTTAGTTCTAATGAACTCGCTTGGGTAGATCATCAAATTGATGCCATTAAACCACCTAGAACTGGTGTTACTAGCGCAACGATTTCTGCCCTAAGTGACCCATTCATTTTCCTTGAAAAGAAAGTAAACTCTGATGCTACAAAACAAGTAGCAGCTACAAGTGGTACGTATACCTTTAAAAGTCCTGCGCCAACAGCACCAACACTTATACTTTCTGCAGTGATGAATGACTCTGCTCTTATAAATGCTAAATGGTATAAAGTGGGCGATACGATTCACGGATATAAAGTTTTAAGCATAGATCTCAAGTCTGCCCACCTGGCAAGTAAAAATAAGAAACTAACGCTAACCACACATAGCGATAGTAAAAATTTAAAATTTAAAAACAAGTAGGAACTAAAAATGAAACTTCTTAATAGAAAAATAAACGCAACTTTATTGGCTCTTCTTCTCTCAACGAGTGCCTTTGCAGATTGTTCTTATGAACTTTTTAGTATTAGCTCAACTAAAGATACTAAAATTATTGAATTCATTGAGCAGTTAAGCGATGAATGCCAATTTAGTATCATTGTTGCTGATCCTCATGCCGAAGAGTTTTTAAATACAAAATTAAATAAAACACATCTGAAAAATCTCACTATTGATGAAGTTTTAGCCATAGTTTTAAATGAAAACAACCTCTCATATACTCTTGAGAACAATGTATTAAAAATATCTTATTTAACAACAAGAGTTTTCAATATAGATTACATTCTTTCTCAAAGAACGGGAAAAGGTAGTACAGATATTACACTAAGTTCTCAATCTAATTCACAGTCAGGTGGAATTGGCATGCAACAAAGTGGCATGAGTGGAGCATCTGGAGGGATGAGTGGCAAACAACAACAGCAAGGCGGTGCGCAATCGGGTATTAAAATAGAGAGTACTGATGAAGTGAAATTTTGGGAAGAGTTGGATTTAGAATTTCAACATGTACTCAACAGACCTCAAGATGTTTATGAAGCTCCAAAACCTATTATCAATAAAAATGCGGGCCTTATTACAATAACTGCTACAGCAAAACAGATGAAAAGATTTGATGATTATCTCATAAAACTTCAAGAAAAAGTACAATTACAAGTACTTATCGATGTGCAACTTTTAACTGTTACTATGTCAGATTCTAAAACCACGGGTATTGACTGGAAGCAGATTTACGCACTCCAAAATATAGAACTCAGCGTACAAAAACTCCAGAATCAAAACGTGTCCGAATGGGAAATGGATAGTAACAGTAAAGTGAATATCACTGAAACTCAAATTGCAGCCAATGCCATTAAAGGTGCTGCAAGCCTTGTAAGCTTCAAGGCGGGTGGCAGCCTTAATGAAGTGATAAAATTTTTGAAAACGCAAGGGGAAGTCAATGCAATATCAAATCCAAAAGTTCTTACCCTAAATAACCAACCTGCCCTTATTACTGCAGGAACCGAATACTTTTACAAACTTACCAGTACACAAACCTTAGCTGGGGGAAGCACGGGAACGCAAAGTCAAAGTGAAAATGTTCAATCAGTGTTTGCAGGTGTATTATTATCAATCACACCTGAGATTGCTGATGATAATACCATTACTCTTATCATCAATCCATCGGTTTCTGAAACAAATGTAGATATCTCACAAGAGTCTAATACCGGAAGAAGTATGCCACCGGATTTAAATCGTCGTCAACTTTCATCTGTTGTAACCGTCAAAGATGGCAATAGAATCATATTAGGTGGTCTAATAAATACAAAAAATACTCAAGATGAGAGTAAAGTCCCTATTTTAGGTGATATTCCGATTATAAATTATCTTTTTAAATATGAAAGTAATGTCAAATCTGTTCAAGAGTTAGTTGTGATTATAGAGCCACACATTATTCATAGAGAAAAAAATTCTGTCTCACTATCAGATTTAGGTTATGAAGGTTTATCCAATGATCTTTTAAAAAGTAATAGAACAGACATCAATAATACTGAAAAAGAATAAGGTAGGCTATGAGCTCTAGTATCTTTCAAAATTCAAAAGACGTTTTTTTGGATACAGTGAACGCAAAAGACTATATACAACTTGATCGCATATCAAGCATTTATCAATCTTTAAAAGACTCCATACAAAAACCGCTCAAGATGGTCCTCCTCTACGGAAGACCAGGAACTGGTAAAAGCATGTTTCTCAATAAGCTTTACCATGATATCTCCAAAAATCAGCCTATGTTTATTTACAAAACACCTATTTTAGATGAGAGTGAATTTTTTAAAACTTTGGCACAGGACATATTTTCAGTAAACTATAAAGGTGAACTCAACTTTACGCAGTTTATGAAAATTGTTGAACAAAGTGCACTTGGAGCTATACCTATAATCTTACTTGATGAAGCACAACTCTATTCAAATCAGCTCATGGAAAAAATCAGACTCTTATCAGATACAAGAAGTGTTAAATTTGTTATAACATTACATAAAACAGATAAAGAAGACCTCATTGCAAAAGAGCATTTCCAAACAAGAATATGGGAAAGTATCGAACTAGAGAATGCTTCAAGTACAGAATTGAAAATTTATATCCAGAAAAAACTCATGAAAGCCAATTGCTTTGACAGTGCAAATATGTTCACTAACAAATCTGTTACTTTAATTCATAAAATCACTCGTGGCAACTACAGAGATACAAATAAGCTCCTTTATACGCTTTTTGACATATATACTATTTACGAGAATAACCACAAACTTTACTCACTTAAGACAAACAGTGTCTCTACTAAAATAATTGAAATGTCTGCACTTCACACAGGCTTACTCCATGCTTAATATAAATCAACTTGAGCAAAAATGGTTGCGCTATAAGATAAAGTCCTATATTCCTCATGTAGTCATATTTATAAGCTCTATTTTAATTATTGCTCTGCTCTATATACTTATGTACTCTGAGTATTTTAAGGAACAAGAGCCAGAAGTTATTTCCACAAAAAAAACAGAACAAATTCAAGAAGAAGCAACGCAAACGCAAGAAACTAAAATTGAGATACCTATAGTGGTGGCTCCTACAAATCCTATAATAGTTCAGGAAAAACCAAAAGCTGCACAAATCGTAGCTGCACCACATACACAAGAAGCAAATAAAATTGTCATTGCACCATCTATGAATTTTATTAAAAACATGCAGCATAAGAGTATTGAGTACAATAGTGAACCAACTCAAGTGATTACGACATCCAAACAAAGACAAGTTATGCAAGCCCAAAATCCCCCTGCTCCTACCTATATTGAAGACACATTTGCTACGCAAGAAGTTGCTCTTACACAAACACCAGCACCAGAGATAAATAAATTCGAAGAGAGAGTGTCTGTAGAAGAGATACCCAAAGCAAGTGTCATAAACATTAAGAGACAAGATGCTTATAGTGATATAGATGAGATTATAAAAAGGTTTAAAAAGAGTAACAACCCTGCACTAAGTCTTTTTATAGCAAAAAAATATTATGAACTTGGCGAATACCGTGAGGCATATAACTATGCTCTCGTCACAAATGAGCTCAATAAAGAGATAGAAGCAAGTTGGATTCTCTTTGCCCAATCTCTTGTGAAATTAGGTGATAGAGACAAAGCAGTGAAAGTTTTAAAGGAATATGCTAATCAGTCTCATTCAAATCGTGCAACTTTATTATTAGATGACATCCTCTCAGGTAAGTTCAAATGAGATTGCTAATTTTACTTTTACTTTGTATAAATCTCTATGGAGATGTCAAACAAGAGATGCTGAGTTTGTTTCAAAATAATAAATATGAAGAATCATGTAATTTAGGCTTTGAAAATTTTAAATACTATAAACAAGAAGATGAATTTCTCTCTTTATATGCTTTTTCTTGTCTACAATCAGACTTTATTGACAGATTAGCCATCCCTATCGCTTTACTTAAATATTCAAAAGAAGCACGTGCTAATTCCGCTTATTTTTCAATTATACTTATGCAAAAAAAGCTTCTTTATCACGCCCTGGTGGATGAATATAATTTAGCGGGATTAAATATGCCTACTACAGACTATATATTATCCAAAGTGTTTGACTTGTATACAAAACTTGGCATACATGATAAACGATCCGTTTATATTTTTGATGATCCACAAGATTCTAAACTTTCATATAAACTCTATATACTTGAAGAAGAGAATCTAAGCAAGATGGTGATTGAACAGTTTTATGATACAATAGCCATCAAAAGGCACATCTATTGGTAGGAACAATCGTGGATAGAATAACAACTGATTTACTTGCAAATGGCTCTATTATGAAAGGCCAGGTTGATAGACTTCTTGCAAAAGGAATACACCCAAACCTGATTTTGAGAGACATAACACTCTCAGGTTTTATGACTATGGACAGACTTGTACGCTTTATCGTACAACAGGTAAGAGATGGCGTTTACAATCTTTCTATTATAGATAATTATGATTATATCAGCGAAAAAGCTGTTTTAGAAAAACTTGCACATGAGTTGGATATTCTTTTTGTAGATTTAGACTCTATTGACATGGATTATCAACTCACTGCAAACACGCCTCTTGCACAACTTAAAAAACATAATGCTATTCCTATATTTGAAGATGATATGAGTGTAAGTATTGCGTTTAATGATCCCCTTGATATTAATGCGCAAGAGTCACTTCAAAGACTTTTTCCAAGAAAACCTATCAAAGTAGCACTAGCAACAAAAAAACAGATAGCATCCTATCTCTTTAAAGCAGAACTCAAAGATAGTGTCAAAGGTCTTGTTAAAAAAATAAAAGATGAATTAAACTCAATTAGCTCTATAGAAGAGCAACAAGAAGCTTCTTCTATTCTTTTACTTATCGATGTTATCCTCAAAGCATGTATCAATGGTAGAGCGAGTGACGTACATATTGAACCTACAGAAAAAAACTGTGTTGTTCGTGGACGTATAGATGGGAAACTCTCTGAAGTCTTTATCTTTGAAAAATCGATTTATCCACCGCTTGCATCAAGACTCAAACTCCTAGCCAATCTTGATATTGCCGAAAAAAGAAAGCCGCAAGATGGTCGTTTTTCTACTTTAGTAGGAGCAAGAGAGTATGACTTTCGTATCTCTACACTTCCTATCTTGTACGGTGAATCCATTGTAATGCGTGTTTTGGACAAACAAAAAGCACTTGTAAAGCTTGAAGATGCTGGTATGGACAGTGCAAGTTATCATAAGTTCTTAAAAGGTCTTGAAGCACCCTATGGGATTATCTTAGTTACTGGTCCAACAGGAAGTGGTAAGACAACTACACTCTATGGCGCACTCAATGAACTGAGAAATGTAGAGGATAAAGTTATTACTGTTGAAGATCCAGTTGAGTATAGAATGAATCTTATTCAGCAGGTTCAGGTAAATCCAAAGGTAGGACTAAGCTTTGCTGACGCACTGCGTTCTATACTTAGACAGGATCCAGACAAGATCATGATCGGGGAGATACGCGACCAAGAGACACTGGAAATTGCTATAAAAGCTGCACTTACAGGTCACTTGGTTATTTCAACCCTGCACACAAATGACTCCATAAGTGCTATTCCTCGTATGGTGGATATGGGTATCCAACATTATTTGATAAGTGGCGCTCTTGTTGCTATCCAAGCACAAAGACTCGTACGAAAGATTTGTCTCAGCTGTAAAGAAGAAGAGATTATTCCAGCATCTACACTCGAAGAGTTAGGTGAACTTATACCAGAAGGTGCAAAGTTCTATACGGGCAAAGGATGTAAAGAGTGTAACGACTCTGGTTTTATGGGTAGAGAGATGATTTGCGAGGTTCTCAATATCTCAGAGGGACTCTCGTCTCTTATCGCAAAAGGAGCTTCTAAAGAGGCTTTACATGAGCTTGCAGTTAGTGAAGGTTTTATAGGTATATACCAAAATGGTATTCAAAAAGCACTTGATGGTATCACAAGTCTCAAAGAAGTCTTAAAGGTGGCAAAAGGATGAAATACTTTATCGCAACTGTACTTACAAAAGGCAAGAAAGAAACTATGGGGCTTTATGCCCAAGATAGAAAAGAAGCAAATGATTATGCAAAGATAAAATTCTCAGGAATTATTATCAAAGTTGTTGAATCAGAGGAGCCTCTCGAGGCTAAACTCAAGAGGTTTAAGACAAATTTTCTTCAAAATATTAAAAAGAGAAAAATTAGACCAGATGCTCTGATTGCGTCTATTAGACAACTCGCTGTTATGACAAACGCAGGGATATCTATACATGATTCACTCCATGAGATTGCTAGTTCGACGCAGGATGAGGCACTTAACATTGTCTTTAGTAAACTTGCGGATGATATAAACGCAGGGCACTCTCTCTCTGCATCTATGGAAAACTTTCGTTTCGAACTTGGAAATCTTGCTATTGCAATGGTACAACTTGGAGAAAAAACAGGTAACCTTGATGAATCACTCTACGCGCTTGCAAATATGCTCGAAGAGATACGTGCAAACGTTATCAAGTTTAAAAAAGCGATGGCATATCCAAGAAACGTAATGATTGCTATGGCTGTTGCATTTACGATTTTAATATCTTATGTTGTTCCAGAATTTAAAGCAATCTTTGAAGAGCTCAATGCAGAGCTTCCTCTCCCAACGCAGATTCTACTTACACTTGAACATCTTTTTAATAACTACGGTCTTTATGTGCTTGGAGCACTTGTCCTTGCCTTTATGGTCTTTAAATATTTCGTTGACAACTCCTATAATTTCAGATTTGGCTGGCATAGAGTCTTACTGAAAACTTACCTTATAAAAAATATTATCAAGTTTTCAACTTTGAGTCGCTTTACACTTGTATTTTCTGAGCTTATTCGTGCAGGTATTCCAATAGCTGAGGCCTTAGATACATCAATATCTATGATTGACTCACTCCCGCTTAAAACACGACTTCTTTCAGTACGAGCAACAGTTGAAAAAGGTGGTACCTTGAATAAAGGGCTACAGGATACTGACTTATTTGAAAATATGATCATTCAGATGATACGTGCCGGTGAAGATAGTGGAACCTTAGATGCAATGATTAAAAAAGTTGCCGAATACTATAAGATGCGTTTTGACGCTATTATTGATGGCCTCTCAGAAGCAATTGAGCCTATTATGCTCTTCATCATAGCTTCTATGGTTATTTTACTTGCACTTGGTATTTTCTTACCGATGTGGGATATGGGGAATGCTGTTCAAGGAAGAGGATAGCTTGTAATCAGGTTTCTTCTCTCTCTTACTATTTGATTATTTGTATAACTCTTTGCATTTTTTCTGCAAAGAGTTTCATATTTTCTTCGCTAGCTTTTAATAAATACGTTACACCGTCTGCAAACACTTTTTCCAAGATATGTATAGCTAAGAGTTCACATTCATATTCTATAACTCTCGTGTTTGTGTAGTTGACAAATATTCTTATCTCTTTTTCCTTTTCATATGGAAGAAACGCACTTGCATTGATTACAAGATTTACCGCATCACTATATGCACGGACTAGTCCACCTGTCCCAAGCTTTGTACCACCAAAATACCGTATTATAATCACAGCAGTATTGATAAGATCTTGTCCTTGTAAAACCATAAGAGATGGTCTACCAGATGTTCCTTTGGGCTCTCCATCATCACTTGAATGTTCAACTATTTGATCAAATTCATTGAGATATCGAAACGCAACTACAAAGTGTCTGGCTTTTGGATGTTCTTCTTTGAGAGTAGCTAAAAGATTTTCATATTGAGGATAAGGTGTTAAGTATGCTATAAACTTTGATTGTTTGACTTCAAGTGTTTGGGAAAATTGCCCGGAAAGATATTTCATCTAAATGCTTAAATCTCCACATAAAGTGGAGTTTATGCTATGTTGCTAAAGACGTTTTGAACATCTTCATCATCATCTAATCTTTGCAAGATTTTATCTATATCTGCTTGTTGCTCTTCGCTTATACTAATTGGAGTATTTGCCATTCTCTCAAGATTAGCCTTAATGATCTCCATGCCCATAGCTTCTATTGCCGCACTGAGAGTACCAAAACTTGTGTAATCACCCGTAATAATACAAATACCCTCTTCTGCATCGATTTCCTCAAGGCCTGCATCTATAAGCTCTAGTTCAAGTTCTTCAATATCTACACCATCTAACAATTTACATTCAAATATTGCTTTTCTGCTGAACATAAATTCCAAAGAGCCATTTGTCAACATCTCTCCACCATTTTTATTCAAAATACTTTTAACATTTGCTACTGTTCTTGTATTATTGTCTGTTGCACACTCTATAAAAAGTAAAACGCCATGCGGTGCTTTACCTTCAAAATTTACTTCAAGCATATTTGCAGCATCTTTTGCTGTTGCGCGTTTTATAGCTGCATCAATATTATCTTTTGGCATATTTTCAGCTTTCGCATTTAAAATAGCCGTACGTAATTTTGAGTTCATATCAGGGTCAGATCCACCCTCTTTGGCTGCCATAGTGATTACTTTTCCAAGTTTAGGAAAAAGTGTAGACATAGCGCCCCATCTCTTTAATTTTGATGCTTTTCTATATTCAAATGCTCTACCCATAAATAAATCCTTCTAAATTTTCAGTGAAATTATACCACTATTTTTTTTCTTAACTAAGCTGGAGAATATCCAGTGCACCCTCTTGTGTAAAATCAACACGAAGCAAGCTTATTGCTCTATCAAGAGTGAATTCAAATGTAATATCATAAGCTACTTCCTTCTGATCCAACATCTTTATTTGATAGCTCTTTAGGCTAGCACAAAGAGATTCAAGAATCTTCGAACGAAGTTTTTCTTTATGTCGCTCATGTATCGCTTCATCGTCTTTGTAAAAACCGACTCCGTCATATTCAATATTTAAAATATTATAAACAACAGCCCGTAACTTGCTAAAAAGTATTTGTGAAGCTATAAAGTTTTCTTTGAGAAGTTCATAATCATTTGTATCTAACATTATTTTACACTTTCTTTAAAATCAAAGAGGTATAATAGCACATTAGGAGCATGAATGACACTTAGTTTTCGTATTAGACAATATTTTTATAGCGCGTTTCGTGAATTGTTTGTGTATCATCATAGTTCGTTGGAGTTTCGTGCCAAAATTTTTGCACTTTTGATTGCAGCGGATGAAAATGCAAAAGTAGAAAACTATATCATTGTTAAAAATGCTGGAATGAGAATTTACAACAATGATGAAAACCGAGCCAATCTTTTGATGCTTAACACCAAAGAGCTTGTGAAAAAAATACGTGAAAACAATGGACTTCTTACAGAGAAGCTTATAGGAAATATACAACAAGAGCTTAAAGTTATACCACGTTATGCAAAGAAAATAGACGTGAGTGATCTCTATCCACTACTAGCACTCTCTGCTGATGAGAATACTATAGCATATCAGAAAAATATCATAGAGTTTTTGGAAAATACCAAAGAAGATATTCTCCATGAGAGAAAAGAGCAGATCGTACGAGATGAAGAAAAGCTACTAGCGAATTAGAGGGAAAATTTATCCACTTCAAAAAAACTATCTTCAGATATATTTTTAAAGGCTGCGTTTAGACTTGTAAAAAGAGTAGGAAACTCTTTTTCCATCTTACTTAGTATCTCTTTTGTATGGGCTCTTGCGTGTGGCATCTTGACATCAAAACGCATTGCAGGACAAGCTTCATCACCAATCGTTTGGATGTTGTTTTCAACTACAAACGCAGTGAGTTGGCGCTCTCGCATCTGGATAAGCGGACGGATCACTATAAGCCCATTTGCAGCTCTATATTTAGGGGCGAGTGATCGCATCTGACCATTATAAATAAAGTTCATAAAAAAACTCTCTGCAGCATCATCCATGTGATGACCCAACGCTACTTTATTACATCCATGCTTTTCCGCTGCACTATAAAGATAACCTCTTCGCATACGAGAAAAGAAACTACAAAAAGAGGAATTTTTACGTATCTTTTCCTGTGCAAGATCAAAAACATTTGTATCGTGCACCACATGAGGAATATCGTACTCTTTACAATGCGCACTTAGGGCATCATAGTTTTCCCCCATACCATACGATATAGTCACTGCCAAAAACTCAAAATCAAAAGGTGCACGTCTCTGCTGTTCACGCATTGCATGGATCATTGTCAATGAATCTTTGCCTCCGCTGAGGCCTACTAAAATCTTATCACCTTCTTCTATAAGCCCAAACTCTGCGTTTGTACGTCCAAGTTTGGACATGATTTTTTTGGATAGTTTTATAGACATAGGAGATCTTTATTTTGTTTAAACATTTTGTTCAATAATCGCATCTACCATCTTCATAACAAACGCAGCACTCTCTTTTGCACTTGTCTCTAAAAATGCATCAAAAGAAAAACTTGCATCCATATCCGCTGCATCACTAATAGCACGAAGAATAAAAAATGGAACATTGAGTGCGTCACAAACGACAGCTACAGAAGCGCCTTCCATCTCCAGAGCATCTGCTCCAAATGTTGTACCGATCCAATTCTTTCTCTCTTCATTGGCAACAAACTGATCGCCTGTAGCGATGATTCCTTCTTGGAGAGTTTTATTCATACTCAAAGCGACTTTCTGACTCAAAGTGATAAGTTCTCTATCAGCTTCTACATATACAGCGCCCTCTGGCACATATCCAAAAGGATGCCCAAACGCAGTGATATCCAAATCATGTTGTGACAATTTAGTAGCTACTAACAAATCACCTACTTTAAGCGTAGGAGATATCGCTCCAGCAACTCCACTAAAGAGAAGTTTTTGTGCTCCAAAATGTTCTATCATTGTTGCAGATGTAAGTGTTGAGAAAACTTTTCCTATTTTAGAATAAGCGATGACAAGCTCTACGCCTTTATAGCTTGCTTCATAGTAGTTATTGCCCGCGTATTGTGTCGTAGTATACTCTCCAAGCTGCTCAAGTATTGGAGCTATCTCTTCGGGCATTGCACCCATAATTGCTATTTTCATTATTTCTCCTCTAGTGTAAATGTTTCTATTGTTTCTTTGTAGTTTGGCAAAGTATGCAAGAATTTTGCATCTTCATCTAAAACGCAACTGCCACCCCAAAAACCAAGACCATCTTCAAAGCCCACTCTATTTACAAAAAGCAGCTTTGCCCGACACTCTTTTGCCACAGTTTGAATGATGGAGTACCACTGTTTTTGTATACCTAAACCATCCTCTTCAAACCCGCGTGCCGGTGAAGCCACTAAAGCAATAATAAGATCTGGATTTTCTTTGATGAGATCTTTATGAACACTCTCATGCCAGAGATCTTCACATACCAACATAGATATTTTCATATTGAGTGCTCGAAAACTCTCAAAGATTTCACCTGCTTCAAAATATCGTGCTTCTTCAAACATGCCGTAATTTGGTAAATGAACCTTATTATGTTGACTTAACAAATTACCTTTTGAAAAATAAAGGGCTGCGTTTCTAAACGCAGCTCCTTCACGTATTGCAGCACCAACCACAATATCTACCTCTTTACTTGCTTCTTTTAAGGCATCAAGTTCATCTATATCCCAAGCATCTTCAAAAAGCTTATCCTGAAGCAGATAGCCATTTAAAGAAAGTTCAGGAAAGACAATTAAATCACTGCTATTTCTATACTGCTGCACAGTCGCAAGTGTTGTTGCTAAATTTGAGCGATTTAGCTTTGGCGAACTTTGAACAAGCGTTACATTCATTCTAGTTACAAATTTCTTCTATTACTTTCGCTAAGCTGTCCATATCTGAAATATTAAGAGTAGGCATATCTTTTACGATGCGTTTATTAAGACCTTTTAAAACAGAACCATTTCCAAATTCAATAGCCAATTCTACACTACCTTCAATTGCAAGCATAGATTGCTTATATTTAACAGGTTTTACAAGTTGCTCTTTTAAAAGTGCTACAGCCTCTGCTTTTGTATTATATGGCTGCGTAGTCACATTGGAGATGATAGGGGCGCTGAACGTCTCTTTTACCATCGCACTCATGAGTGTCTCAAGCGCATCTTGTGCCGGTGCTAAGAGTGCACAGTGAGATGCTACTGACATATTTAAAAGTATCGCTTTTTTTGCACCAGCATCTTTAAATGTTTGTTCAAGAGCAATCAAATCAGATTTCATACCTGCAACAACAAGTTGTCCATCTTGGTTGTAATTTGCCGGCCAAACTTTTTTACCTTCTTCTTGTGCTGTTGCACATACATCTTCTACAGCTGAATCTTCAATACCAACAAGCGCCATCATACCAGCTTCAATTGATTCACATGCGCTTTGCATAAGTGCGCCGCGTTTATGAACAAGTTCCACTGCATCAACATAATCAATAGCACCACTTGCACAAAGAGCAGAAAATTCACCTAATGAATGACCTAAAAATAGTTCTGCGTTTACATCAGGACATGCATCTTTAAAAAGACGGTAAGCAATCAGCTGAATCAATAAAATAGCAGGCTGTGTATACTCAGTTTGGGAGAGTTTTTCATTCTCTGTAAAAAGCAACTCTTTAAAATCTACATTTATTCTTTTTCCAGCTTCTTCGAACATTTCTCGAGCTATAGGAGAATTTTCATAAAACTCTTTTCCCATACCTAGTGATTGTGAGCCTTGACCGGCGAATATCATTGCAATTTTTTTAGACATTTATCTTCCTTATATATATTCTTTATTATCAGAGATTTTTTTTCTTAATGTGTTTCTGTTTAAGCCAAGCTTGTCTGCTAACTTGAGTTGTGATTTAAATTTTCTTAGACCTGATCTGATAAGCGGCACTTCATAAAGATATAAAAAGTTTCTATAATCACTATTTGAACCTAACTTTGAATAGAGATAATTATCCATAATATCAATAAGCTCAACATCTTTAATGTCTTGAAGAAGATAACTTATCATAACCTGTCTGCGCAGAGAGTCTGCGTTAATAGTCACATCTGGTCTAAAATTCTTAAAATCGAATTTATCATTGCTATTAAATAGAAGAGCAGCTTCTTTGACAAATATTTTTACTAATACATCAATATCTTCTGGTCTTTGTGAAAGTGGTGGAATATCAAATTTCAAACTAAATAAATCATCAACTTTTTCATCAATAAATGAACTTTTTGCAGTTGCTATGACACGTACATTATTATCTTGTATTGCCTTGATGAGTCGAATAAGATTAGGTGAGTTTTCTAAATTTGAGATAATAATTTCTCTTACATTTTCCAATGAAAGAAGAAGCTGATCAAATTCAGATGCATCAATCATTTGTGCATCTGGAAGTATATAGCGTGCAAGACTTTTCTTACCAACACCACTCTCTCCAGTAATGAGAGAGTTTATACTAAGTGTTTTTAAAAGTGTTGCTGTTTTAAATGCTTGAGATGAAGCATCAGAAGCAGTTACGAAATTAGTGACATCCACAGCCGCTGCCGCCACCTGTACCACAACAACCTGAATCATCTTGTTTGTTTTCAGCAGGGATACCAGTCATAGCTTCTTCAGCAGATGCATCTCTGATATTGTTAATTGTTACACTAAACATCAAGTCTTTACCAGCCAAAGGATGGTTGAAATCAATAATAACATTTTCACCAGCGATTTCTTTCACTGTAACTTGAACAGTTCCACCATCTTCACCTTGACCATATAAAGTCATACCAACTTCTAAATCAATACCAGCAAACTGATCTTTTGGAACTTCTTGTTGTGCTTCAGGGTTATGTGTGCCATATGCATCTTCTGATTTAACTAACACATCAGCTTTTTCACCGATAGACATATTAGAGATACCATTTTCCAAACCAGGAATGATTTGACCTTTACCAAACATGAACACTAAAGGTGCTCCACCAACATTACTGTCAACTACACTATTTCCATCACGTACTTCATATTCGAGTGATACTATTTGATTTGCTTCAATTGCCATTTTATAAACCTTTATTTTATTTTTTTGGATTTTATCATAATTAAATTTAATATGGCTGAAAAAAGTCCAGTTATTACTTCATTAAGTTTAACTGTTTTTGCGCTTTTTTCGCTTCTGAAGAGTTTGGATATTTTGCAACAACTGCTTTATAAAAAGTTTTTGCATTTGTTTTATCACCAGTTTCATTCATAGATGTAGCTGTGTTGAGCATTAACTCTGGCATATAAGACGCATCTGTATAAAGTGTAGCACTTTGTTTATAATATGCAATAGCATCACTATAATTTTTTCTTTTAAAATTCATATCACCCAGCATGTAATTTGCGTAAGCAGGCTTATAATTTTTCTCTGCTAAATGTGTATAGTATTCTATTGCGTTTGTATAAAGTTTTTTATCATAAAAAGTCTGAGCTTCATTTGCGATATCAATGTTAGACATACTTTCTAAACCTGACGCACTTGTAGTACTTACAGTTGTAGCAGTTGATGTTTTAGCAGCTGACTTAGTTCCACTAGAAACTTTAAGCTCTTTTCCAACCAAAGATTTAAATTCATTTACACTTGTAACTAGGCTATTGAATTCATCTTTTGTAACATATTTAGCATTGATAGAATCAACAAGTTGTGAAAGTTCAGTCAAAATAACTTTTATCTTTTCAATACTCTCACTATTAGATTGAGAAACTCCGCCTAATCTTTTTTCATATTCACTATTAAGATCAGAATTTCCAGCTTTATTTTGATCCATCTTTTCTAGGACCACTGAGTTTTCATGAGATTTTCTACTTAAATTCTCAATTATACTTTGTAAACCATCAAGTCTCTCACGTAGAGACTCGACTTCATTTGCTTGATTATTACTTTTTACTTCGACTTTGCGAAGAATATTTTTATTTTCTAAAATGACTTTTTCATTATTTGATAAACCATATGGTGATGAGCTATCAAGGTTCCCAGCACCGAACGCAGATGGTTCGGAGCCAAGTAAACTAAAAGGCACACTAAAAACAAAAAGTGTAGCTAAAAGATTTTTATTCATCGATTATGGAAGAAGTTTAAAATCTACACGACGATTTTGAGACCAGCAATCTTGAGTTTTATCAGTACAAGTTGGATTACTTTCACCGTAACTAACCATAGAGATACGACTTTCGCTTACGCCCTCAGATACTAAAGCTTTTTTAACAGAATCAGCTCTTTTAAGACCAAGTGCGATATTGTACTCATCACTACCCCACTCATCACAGTTACCTTCAAGTTTAATTGCATAAGCGCTTGCTTTTGAACTTAAAATAGAAGCATCATTAGATACTTTATTTTTGTTTTCGCCAGCTACGTCATATTTATCAAATGCAAAGTAAACAGTTGCAAGTTCTTTTTCAAGAGCAGCTCTGATCATATCTTCAGTCATCATTGAAGAGTTATCTGCAACAGGAGCAGATTCTACAACTTCCTGAACAGCTTGCTTATTTAGATCACTATTATCAACTACAGGCTCTTTATCAGCACAGCCACTAAAAACAAGAAGTGTTGCAACAACACCAGAAAGGATTACGTTTTTCATTATTGAGTTCCTCAAAATTAAATTTGCAGAATTATAGCAGAATAAATATAAAATTTGTCAAGATTTTTTTGCATTTTTTTTGCAATTTGCATAGGGGTTACAAAACCCCCTGCAAACTACCAATCCATGGACTGTATACGTCCGCTGTTGAGAGGAAAAAGAAAGTTTCTATTGTGGTTCAAGCGTATAATTCCTATAGAACTTTGTGCTTGATAATTTTTTATGTAAATTACTGCATCACCGTCTTTAGAAAATCGTGGGAATTCATTCACACCACTAGCAGTTAATCTTCTAATAGAATCTGTCTTAGTAGAAATTAAATGTAAGTTAAATGTATTTCCTGAAAATGCACTTGAACTCTCTCTCGCTTTATAAACAAGATATTCGCCATTAGCACTGCATGAAGAGTTACTATTACCATAGTAGACTAGTTGCTCTACATTAGAACCATTAACATTTGCAGAAAAGATATTTGGATATCCCATTCGCTCAGATACAAAAGCTATTTTATTATTATCCATAAACTGCCCATTAACATCGATGCCTTTATAGTTCGTAATCTTCTTACTTTTTTTACTATCTACGTTATAGCTATAAATATCAGGTTGACCATCAGGCGCCATAGTTAAAAGTAGCGTTTTAGAATCAGCACTAACATCTGAGCAGACCAACATTCCATCTGAAGAGATAACCTTCTTTTTAGATGCCGTTTTAATATCAACATACATAAGTGTTGGTTTTTGACTATCTAGAGATGTATAATAAAAACCTGTCTGTCCCTTATCTGCCCATTTAGGAAAGATATTAAATCCGCCTTTAACAATTACATGTGTATACGCCAAAGTATAATCTGCAATAATTATTTCACTTCTTTTTGGAGCAGTCATACGAATAAATATAACCTTTTTCTTCATCCATTCTACAGAAGATTCACCCATAAACTCATTTAAGTCATAGGCCATAGCATGTGATACAAATACATGAATATCAGTATTAGAAACTTTATAGCTCTTTCCAAACACCTGCTTATTATCTTGTAAAACTATCATTTGGACATTTAAAGATCCACCATCACCTTGAAACATTTTATAGCGTAGAACATAATTAAAATCTTTATTTTCCACTAAAACATTTGAAGCATCAAAATTATTCTTACGGTAGTATCTATCAACATTTAAAATAGATAGAACATTTAAATCTGCAATGAGCGTTTTAAAAAATTTCATTTTAAAACTTTCATCATAACTTACAGATGCATCCTCAACTGCTATTGATGGGAGAGAATCAACTTTTTTTATAACCTCTATCGTGGCATCACTTGCAAACGATAAACTAAATAACAACAACATTGAAAAAAATATTTTCAAAACTACTCCTCAGATGTCAAGATAACGATTGTACTACTAGATTTATTCTCTGGATTGACTGGAAACAGAACATTCTCTAGTCTCTCTTTTACTCTATCGCACTCTTCATTAAGCGCATCACTACCAGAATAAGAGAGAATCCTAAAACTTTCAACTTTTCCTAAAGGGCTTAGTGTAATAAGTACTTTTACACTGTTTCCTTCTGTATTAACAGGAGGATTGAAGTTTTGATAAACTATGCCTTGAATTTTAGCAATATATTCATTTACTTCTTCACCGGCAGAAGCTTTATTGTTTTTATCAGATTTTTCAGCTTTATCCATATTTTTGACTTTCTCAGCAAAAGATTGTACTTCTTTTGTTTCAGTCTTTTTGATATTTTTTTGTATATCTTGTATACGTTTTGAATTTTCAGGTTTTGGTTTTTCTTTTTTAACTACTTTAGCAGGAACGTCACTAAAAAGATCTGCAACATCAATACTTTTTGATTTTTCTACTGTTTTAACTTCTTGAGGCGGCATAGTGACGCTTTTAGTGTCTGTTTTAGTTTCAACTGTAGGCATATCAACGGATATGGAGATATAATCTTGCTTGGTAAGTCCGTAAGTTTTTATCTTTGATGTAACAAACATCATATAGATAAAAGTACCTAGGATTATTGAAAAGAAAGAGAGTGATATAAAACCACTCAAATAGAAGTAATAATTATCTCTAGCCATTGGTAGCTAACGAAACCTCAGTAAATCTAGCTTGTTTTACAGCAGCTAATACAGACATAACGACACCATAATCCAAAGATTTATCTGCACTGATAAGCACAGTGGCTTTTTTATCTAATTCATTTGCATAAAGAGAGAAATTATCCATAAAATCATTTAACAAATAGGTGTCTTTATTGATTTTAACATTCAAATCTCTATCAATAGAAATATGAACTGGAGGAATTTTCGAAAGCTGTTTTGATGTAGAGCCTTGAGGTAATTTTATATTTTCTTCATACACTATATTCGGTGCAATCACCATTAATATAGCTAACAACACCAACATTACGTCCACTAATGGCGTAATGTTTAATTCTGGAGAATCATCCCAATTATACATAGCGGTTAAACTCTACGAGCTAAAATTGCATCAGATTGCATTTGAAGAATATTTATCAATTCAAACGATTTTCTTTTTAATACTTGGTGATATGTATAGGCAAATATTGCCACAAATATACCAGAAGCAGTTGCTACTAGAGCATCTGAAACACCACTAGAAATAATGGACATACTTCCACTTGCCTGACCAATATGTGTAAATGTATCCAAGATAGAAACAACAGTACCAAAGAGACCAATAAATGGTGTCGTAGAAGCAAAAACAGACAATACTGAAAGACCTTTTGTAGCCTCTTTTGTTGCAGCAAGCATACTTAAATCTAGGAGTTGTTTTGAAACAGTTGCACTAGCTTTGATAAAATTATTTAAGAAAGAGTTGTGGCTCACAGATGAGGAACCTAAAAGTAAAGATTCTAAAGAATTGCTTTCTTTTTCCAACCATGCGTTTATGTAAAAATAGCGGTAAAAAAACACCCAGTTAAGAACGATAAAGTATATTGACAAGATAGCCAATACACCTAATGTAACTGGGTGACTTTTGATGTAAAAATCTATTAAATTATTTATCATAGGTTAAAAAAGTTTTTGCGCAGCTGATTCGATTTTTGCTGCTGCAGAAGCGATTGCCGGGTTAGAGTTTGCAATATCTTTAATAAGTTCTTTTGCATCTTCAAGTGCCTGAGAAATAGCACCTTCACTCTCGCCACGTATTGCAACAGCACCCTCAACTAAAACAATTACTTTTTCTTCATCAACTTGGACAACGCCCCAGTTTATTAAAATAGATTCGACTGATTTATCTTCTCTTTCAACATCAACAACACCAGCTTCTAACAAAGTTGTTAGTGAAGCATGATGTGCAAGGACGCCGAACTCTCCCTCTTCACCAGGGAGAACTACACTAACAACATCATCATTGAAGATGCTGCCGTTAGGAGTTAGAATTTCAAGTTTAAACTTATCCATGTCAGTCCTTTAAATATAGATTACTTACTTTTTTGCTTTGCAGCTTTTTCAATAGCTTCGTCCATTCCACCAACCATGTAGAATGCAGACTCTGGCATATGATCGTAATCACCATTTAAGATTCCTTTGAAACCTTTAATAGTATCTTCAAGAGAAACATATTTACCAGGAGAACCCGTAAATACTTCTGCAACGAAGAATGGTTGAGAAAGGAATTTCTCAATTTTACGAGCACGCTCAACAACATTTTTATCATCTTCTGAAAGTTCATCCATACCAAGAATCGCGATGATATCTTGAAGATCTTTGTACTTTTGAAGTGTTTGTTGTACTCCACGTGCTACACCATAGTGCTCTTCACCTAAAATTTGTGGATCGAGTAATCTTGAAGTTGAATCAAGTGGATCAACTGCAGGATAGATACCTTTTTCAGCAATTTTACGGTTAAGTACTGTAGTCGCATCTAAGTGAGCAAAAACAGAAGCTGGAGCCGGGTCAGTTAAATCGTCGGCTGGTACATAAACAGCTTGAACTGAAGTAATTGAACCATCTTTAGTTGATGTAATACGATCTTGTAGAGCACCCATTTCACGAGCAAGTGTCGGTTGGTAACCAACAGCTGACGGGATACGTCCAAGAAGTGCAGACATCTCTGAACCTGATTGAGCAAAACGGAAAATATTGTCGATGAACATAAGTACATCAAGTTTTTTCTCATCACGGAAATACTCAGCCATAGTAAGACCAGTAAGTGC
Source organism: Sulfurimonas sp. (assembly GCA_028687935.1). GTDB lineage: Bacteria > Campylobacterota > Campylobacteria > Campylobacterales > Sulfurimonadaceae > Sulfurimonas. The sequence continues at coordinate 61,672 of JAQTZE010000002.1, read as the reverse complement.
AATACGGTTACGTGCTCCTGGAGGCTCGCTCATCTGACCGTAGCACAGTGCAACTTTGTCCAATACGTTTGATTCTTTCATCTCGTAGTAAAGGTCATTTCCTTCACGAGTTCTTTCACCAACACCAGCGAATACTGATAGACCATCATGTCCATGAGCAACGTTGTGGATAAGTTCCATGATAATAACTGTTTTACCAACACCAGCACCACCGAATAGTCCTACTTTACCACCTTTAGCATAAGGAGCAAGCAAGTCAACAACTTTGATACCAGTCTCAAACATCTCTGTTTTTGTTGACTGATCAACAAGTGGCGGAGGATCACGGTGGATTGACCATGTTGGTGCATCAGTAATTTGATCACCACCATCAATTGTCTCACCGATAACGTTGAAGATACGTCCTAGAACTTTTTCTCCAACTGGAACTTTGATAGGAGCGCCAGTAGCAGTAGCATTCATACCACGTACAAGACCTTCACTCATATCCATAGCGATCGTTCTAACACGACCGTCACCTAAGTGAGCTGCAACTTCAAGAACTAAACGAAATTCATTGCCCTCAACATTTACTTTCACTTCGATTGCTTCATTGATTACTGGAAGGTATCCTTCAAAATCAACATCAACAACCGGCCCCATAACCTGGCTAATTTTACCAATCATATTTTTCTCCATTATTTCATAGACTCCACACCACTTATAATTTCTATAAGTTCTGTAGTAATAGATGCTTGTCTTGCTTTATTATATTGAACATTTAAAGATTTCACCATTTCTTTAGCATTTTTAGACGCTGAGTCCATAGCCTGCATTCTAGCACTATGTTCCGCTGCTACTGAATCTATTAAAGAATAGTACATATTGTATTGAATATATTTTTTCACTAAAGTATCAAGCATTTTAGCTTCATCTTGCGCTTCAACTTCAAATGCCGATTGAGTACTTTTTTCACAATCAAAATCTTCCGGATCAACTGGAAGTACTTTGTTTACATGTAACTCTTGTGTGATAATATTTTTATATCCATTGTATACAAGATGAAGACCATCAATTTTTCCATCAATATAATCTTCTATAGAACTTTCAATGAAAGCATCTGATCTTGCTTTATCAGGCTTAGAACTTAAATCTTTTACTTCGTCAAATAATTCAACTTCATTGTATTTAAAATACTCTATACCTTTTTTACCGACTCCACGTAAACGCACTTTGACATTCTTTTCTTTATACTGTGCCAAAAGTTTTGTGACAGCTTTAATAGTTTGAATATTAAAACCTCCACACAAACCTTTGTCCGCAGTAACAAAAACAATATCAACTATTTTTGGATTTTCAATCTTTTCAAAACAACGATTGTCCAATCCGCCAACTTTACTACATCCAATGCGCCCTGCTATTTCGGCAATTACCTGATTCATTTTTTGAGCATAAAGACGAGAGCGTTTTGCTAACTCTTCAGCACGGCGCAGTTTGGCAGTTGATACCAATTTCATTGCACGTGTTGTTTTCTGAGTATTACTTACACTTCCGATCTTTCTTTTAATATCTTTCAAGTTTGCCATAACGTTTTCCTTATGCTGCTACAAAAGTAGCTTTGAACTCTTCAAGTGCTTTAATCATAAGTGCTTTCGTGTCATCATCTACTTTAGAAGAGCTACTGATGTTATCAAATATTTGAGGGTAAGAAGCTTCAATAAATGGATACATCTCAGCTTCAAAACGAACAACGTTTGATGGACTCATATCATCCAAGAAACCTTCGTTACCAGCAAAAATAATCATAACTTGTTTCTCAGCTGAAAGTGGAGAGAAAGGTCCTTGTTTAAGAACTTCTACCATTCTTTGTCCACGCTCAAGTTGCTTACGAGAAACTTCATCAAGGTCAGATGCAAACTGAGCAAATGCCTGAAGTTCACGATACTGAGCAAGGTCAAGTCTTAAAGTACCTGCCACTTGTTTTGTAGCTTTAATCTGAGCTGCACCACCAACGCGTGATACAGAAAGACCAACGTTTATCGCTGGACGTACACCCGAGTTGAATAGATCTGTTTCTAAGAATATTTGACCATCTGTTATAGAAATAACGTTTGTTGGAATATATGCCGCAACGTCACCTGCTTGCGTTTCAATAATCGGTAGTGCAGTTAAAGAACCAGCACCATTTTCATCACTTAACTTAGCAGCTCTCTCAAGTAAACGAGAGTGAACATAGAAAACATCTCCTGGATATGCTTCACGACCTGGAGGGCGACGAAGAATAAGTGACATTTCACGGTATGCAACTGCATGTTTTGACAAATCATCATAAACAATAAGACCGTGTCTTGCGTTGTCACGGAAGTATTCAGCCATAGTAACACCAGTATATGGAGCTAAGAACTGAAGAGCTGCAGCTTCTGCACCCGTTGCTGAAACAATGATAGTGTATTCAAGTGCACCATGATCTTCAAGACGACGAACGATTTGAGCAACTGTTGACTCTTTTTGACCGATAGCTACGTACACACAAACAACACCATTACCTTTTTGATTGATAATTGTGTCAAGAGCGACTGTAGTTTTACCAGTTTGTCTATCACCTATGATAAGTTCTCTTTGACCACGGCCAATTGGAACAAGTGCATCAATAGCTTTAATACCAGTTGCTAATGGCTCATGAACAGATTTTCTTTCCATAATACCAGGTGCTTTTTCTTCAACGAAACGAGTTTCAGTTGTTTCAATTGGACCTTTTCCGTCAATTGGCTCACCCATTGCGTTTACAACACGGCCTAAAAGTGCATCACCAACTGGTACACGGAGAAGACGACCAAGTCTTTTTACAGACATACCCTCTTTGAGTGAAACACCTGAACCGAGGATAACAACACCTACGTTGCTCTCTTCAAGGTTCATAACTAAACCTCTTGTTCCGTCTTCAAATTCAACCATTTCTCCAGCCATAACATTGTTAAGTCCGTAAACTTTTGCAACGCCGTCTGCATAAGAAACAATTTTTCCTATTTCGTTAATATCTACACTTAATTCAAAGTTATCGATACGCTCTTTAATTATTGAGCTGATTTCATCAGCTTGAATTTTTGCTACCACTATTTGTTCTCCTCTCGTTGAAAGTTAAATTGCTTTTACTATGTGTTCTATCATTTGACTATTGATTCTTGATTTAGAGAAATTTATTTCTACGCCAAGGCTATCTACATTTACTTTAATACCATTAAAATCATTTTTAATGAATGTTAAAGAAATAGTTGAGTCAAATTTTTTGCTTAAACCACTACTTAATTGCTCAATTACGCTTGAGTCAATATCACTATCACTATAAACAAGTCCACTATAAGTCTTTGTTGCGTTTGACAAACTTTTCTTTAACTCTGCAGCTAAAGCAGGGATAATTTCAATACGTTTGTTTTCAACTAAAAGTTTAATAAAATTATTTATACTATTAGAGTTAGCAGATTTAACTGCATCCAATAAAATTGATAATTTGTCTTTACTGTTTACATTTGGATTGCTAACAATACTTACAAATTTTTCATTTTTAAATGATTCAGCCAATGCAGTAAAAATTGTAGACATATTTTCTATCGATGCTACATCAGAACCACTTGTAAGAGCTTTTATATATCTTTTTGCAATTAACTCTTCCATTTATGCCACCTTCTTTAGGATAACATTTGCCATAGCTTCTTTATCAAAGCTATCACTACTTTGGCTCAAGACTTCGTTAAGTACGTCTTCAACAACTTTACGAACCATTTTTCTTTGCTCAAAATCTACATTTGAAAGATACTGTTTTGATAATGTTTCCAAATCAGCTTCAGATTGTAAAAGCATATTATCACTGATGATTTTGCTTTCTCTCTTTGAAGTTACAGCAAGTTCTTCTGCAAACTTTTGTGCTTCAGTTATCTTTGCCAAAGCTTCTTTTTTAAGTGCTATTGACTCATTTAACTTCTCTTGTACCTTTTTCAATTCATCAGCGATTGCTTGACTTCTTGATGTAAAATAATTTTTTACAGGCTCAGCCACCAAATACCAAATTAAGCCAGCGAATAATGCGAAGTTAACTGTTCTCTGAACTATGTCCGAACCAGCGTGTTCTGCATCAGATGCAAATGCAAAAGTTGATATCATTAGCATTAATACTAAAATTCTACTCACAAAAACATCCTTTCATATTTGACTAAATTTAGCTTTTACAGCTTCTTTAAACAATGGAACTTGAGACATTAGGTCTTGTGTCAATTCATCTTTAGATTTTGCAAGAGATTGCTCAAACTCTAAATATTCCTTAGCCAATTCTGCACGTTTTGTCTCTAACTTACTTTCTGCCAATTCTTTAGCATCCGCAATAACTTTTTCTCTTAGGGCCGCAGCTTCCAATTTGGCATCCATAACAATTGTTTGCGCTTTGCGAGTCAACTCATTGATTTCATCATCATTAGAACCCACTTGTTGCAGGTCTTTTTTGATGTCCTCATCGCGTTTATTCATATAAGCGAACAATGGATTATAAAGCCAACTGTTAAGAACGGCTATAAGAGAAAGAAATACAACGAATGTTGCCAAAAGCAGTATTGGGTTTATATCTAACATAGCACCTCCTAAAAGTTGCGAAATTATACTATTACAAAATTGAAAGGATAGTTAAAGTAGTTATAAAATTTAAAATATTTTATAACTTTTATAATATATGCAGTGAAATGTGACACTTTTAAATTATTTAATGAGGTAGGTTAGAAATTTTTCTATCTCTTGTTCATTTTTAAACTCAAGTATCAATTGATTTTTGGAAGATTTACAGTCAAAACCTAAGAAATTGATTTTTTGCTTCAGTTCTGAGAAGTCATAGCTGATTGGTGATACTGCTTTAGATTTTGGAGTGATATCATCTTTCATATTCTTGATCATTGATTCAACATCACGAACACTTAACTTTTGTCCAACAATGGAGTTCACTACAAGCTGTTGCTCTTTTTCATCAAGACCAATCAAAACTTTTGCATGTCCTGCTGTTATCTTTTTTTCTATCAAAGCTCTTTGCGTTTTGAGTGAAAGTTGCAAAAGCCTTAAAGTATTTGTAATATGCGTTCTGCTTTTATGTATCATAGAAGAGAGTTCGTCATGTGTCAGCTCATGAAGTTTAAGAAGTTCACCATAGGCTTCTGCAAGTTCAACTGCATTTAGCTCTTCTCTTTGGATATTCTCTATCAGTGCATACTGACGCATCTTTTGTTCATCAGAATTAAGCAAGATTGCTTTGATGGTTTTGAGTTTTGCAAGTTTAGAAGCACGAAGTCTTCTCTCTCCTGCAATGAGAATATATCCATCAAGATCTTCTGTCACAACTATAGGCTGGATCAGACCATCTTTTTTGATAGAGTCTGCTAATTCTTGAAGTGATTCTTCATCAAATGATTTACGAGGCTGAAATGGATTTGGACGAATATCTTTGAGCGAAAGTTCTAGTACTGCGTCCTGTCTTTTTGTGCCTTCATTTTCATATGCTTCATCTATTTCGCCAAAGAGAGCGTCGAGCCCTCTGCCTAATGCCTGCGTTTTCATTTCATAATAGCCTGTGCAAGATTTTGATAAGCAATAGAGCCTATAGATTTTACATCATATAAAATAGCCGGTTTACCAAATGATGGTGACTCAGCTAGCTTTACATTTCTCGGCACAACTATATACTGTTCATCTTCATCTTTAAAAAGTTTTGCCTTAAAGTGCTGTTTTAAGTCAGCATAGACTTGCTTTGAAAGGTTGTTTTGAGAACTATACATCGTCGGTAAAAAACCAAGAATAGTCAATTTTGGATTGATCGATTTGCGAACAAGCTTCACTGTATTGAGAAGTTGAGCCAAACCTTCAAGTGCAAAAAATTCACACTGAATAGGAATAATCACAGAGTTTGAAGCTGAGAGTGCATTGATTGTCATCGGTCCAAGTGCTGGTGGCGAATCAATAATAATATAATCATAATCTTTTCTTACATTTGCAATAGCATTTTTAAGGATCAACTCCCTGCCCTTTGCATTGTCTGCATCATAATACTCTTTTTCAATTCCAACCAAACCAATGTTTGATGGAGCTAAATGAAGTGTTGGAAGATCTGATTTTAAAATGATATCTTTTAATTTTTTTGTTCCGATAAGTACGTGATAGATATTAAACTCGTAATCATTTCTATGAAAACCAAGCGAAGTTGTAGCATTTGCCTGTGGATCTGAGTCGATAAGGAGCACTTTTTTTTCTGCTACAGCCAAAGAAGCGGCCAGATTTACAGCGGTAGTCGTCTTGCCAACGCCACCCTTTTGATTTGCTATTACAATTACTTCACTCATCTTAAACTATATATCCTCTCGCCGTTACTGATTATCGAGCCATCGCACTGAAGTATGGCATTGCCTAAAGAAATTTTTAAATTATTGTTGTGGGTAAAAAAGTTTTGATTCTTATAAAATTCTAACTGATATTTACTAAAAACTTGCTTCCATGAACTCTTTTTTTCGATATTTTCAAAATAGAGTTTTAATAAATTTCTTATATCTAGCTCTATATCTATCTTAGAAAAATTCTCTGGAGATGCAACTAAATTCAACCCTATTCCACATATAAGGCTACTTCTGGAGATATTTGTTATCATCCCGCCTATCTTATTTTCACCTAGATAAAAATCATTTGGCCATTTGAGCCAAACTTTTGAGCCAAGATTTTCAAGTGTTTCTTTGAGAATTTGAGAAAAATAAAGAGAAGATGACTCCAATTTTAAATCTTCAGGCAAATCTTTCAAAGAAAGTGCAAAAGAGACAAAAAGATTCCCTTCCAATCCTATCCACGTATTATCTCTGCTTCCTACACCTTGCGTTTGTATCTTTGCACATACTGCCAAAGGGGGCTGAAGAGTTTTATCATGGAGCAGTTTTTTAAGATATATCTGTGTTGAGTCTACACTCTCAAGATAAAATATCTTCATTTTGTAATCTTTTTCCATTTATATAAGAGAGTATATCCATCTCTTTTTTTGATTCCGGTTGCACTGAAAATATTTTGATACTTCCATGTTCACATCCCACAATTATGCCATCACTCTCTATCTTGAGTATTATACCCGCTGCGTTTTGACTTGTGCATTCTACTAAAGCAATAGATTTGAGCTTCAGTCCACTTGAGAGAAAAATCCCTGGCCATGGTGTATAGGCACGATATTTATTATAAAGCGTCTGGGCATCATCAAACGCAACGAGTCCATCTTGTTTTGTAATCTTTGCACAATGGGTAGCTTCTCTTTCATCTTGCATTTTTGGAGAGTAACTACTAAAATTTTCCAAAACATCCACAGTCAAATCTGCTGCACACTCTGTCAAACGCTCAAAAAGAGTCTCAACCATCATATCAGTTGGAACATTTATAGAAGAGATTTTTAATATTGCGCCTGTATCTAAGCCCTCATCCATACGCATAGCCGTCACACCTGTGATGCTATCGCCATGAAGCAGCGTTTGCTGGATAGGACTCGCACCTCTATATTGAGGTAAGATAGAAGCATGTAGATTGATACATGGAGCATGATCTAAGATTGCTTTTGGAAGTATCTGCCCATAGGCTGCGACAACAATATAATCACACTCTATTGTTAAAAGTTCTGCCACTGTTGCTTCATCTCGTAAACGCGACGGCTGATAGACATCTATTGCGTTTGCTAAAGCCAATATTTTAACTTCAGGTGCAGTCATAATCTTTTTTCTACCAACTGGTTTATCGGGTTGCGTGTAAACTGCTACAACATTGATATTATTTGTTTGTAGTAAACGTTCTAAAATAGCTTTTGCATATTCTGGTGTACCCATAAAAATAACATTCATTATTGACCTTTTGTAAAGAGAGTTCCACCAACGTGATCATTTTCAATCATAAAACTTTTTGCATCACTGAGGTCAAATCCACTTGCCAAAAACATATTCAACTCTGCGTTTAGCAGGTAGTTTGCAGCTTTAAGCTTTGTAACAATGCCACCCGTTGCAAAAGCATTGTTCGGATTGACCTCTTTTGAGAGCTCTTTTTCTGTGATATTATTGACAATTTTACGTACTTTAGCATCTACATTTGCACGTGGATCTGAGTCATAAAACGCATCGATATCAGATAATATCACCAAGATATCAGAATCTGTATGTTTCGTCATATAGGCTGAGAGTTGATCATTATCACCAACAACCAACTCTTCCGTAGCTGTTGCGTCATTTTCATTGACGATTGGTATGACACCATTTTCTAAAAGCGTATTGACAGTATTTTTGATACGTAAAATATCATCCGCTTTTTGAAAGTTTGCCGCAGTTACCAAAACTTGTGCAGTGGTTATATTGTATTGTGAAAACTTTTTCGCATACATTTTCATTAAAACAGGCTGACCAATAGCAGCCAAAGCTTGTTTATTTTTTAATATCGAACGATCAAGTTTGAGTTCGGTAAATCCTGCTGCAACTGCACCAGAAGAGACTAAAATGACCTCATTTTCTTTTTGAAGCTCATGCAAAAACGCAACGAGCGCCTGCATACGAGTAAGAGCAATAGCTCCGTCTTGTGTTAAAACAGCACTGCCAACTTTAACTACAACTCGTCTTACCCCCAGGGCATCTCTTTTAGTGTACATCGCTACTTTCTGTCTACTTGAACAAGATTAAAGAGTGCATGTTTGAGCGGCTCAATATTTTTATTTGCAGCTGAAGATATCGGAGCTACAAAATATGGTAAAGTGATATCAAAACCAAGCGTTGCATCTGGATCATTTTGGATGTAATAAGGCATAGAAGAATCAAAATCTAGTTTTGAATGTTTTGTCGCTTCTAAACCTAAGAGTTCTAAAAATCCATTTACTAATGCTTCAATTTCATCTGCAGGAACGACGTCAGCTCTTGTAAGAGCAATCGCATATTTACTTTCTCCAAGTTTTTCACTAAAAGAAGCCACCTCATTTTTGAGTGTTTCTATCTGCTCTTTAAGATCTCTGTATGAAGCTAAATCCACCATAAAAAGAAGGATTTTTGTTCTCTCGATATGTCTTAAAAACTCTATTCCAAGACCTTTTCCTTCATGCGCTCCACCGATAATACCAGGGATGTCTGCCATAATGAAAGATTCAAAGTCTCCGATGTTTACTTGACCAAGTTTTGGAGTCAGTGTTGTAAATTCATAGTTCGCTATCTCAGGACGAGCATTTGATACAGTAGAGATAAGTGTAGATTTGCCAACATTTGGAAAGCCAACAAGACCAACATCAGCGATAAGTTTTAAATCAAGTTTGATCTTTCTTATTTGACCTTTTTGTCCAGGTTGTGCATAGGTTGGTCTTTGGTTTGTAGAAGATTTAAAGTGAACATTTCCAAGGCCACCTTTTCCACCTTCGATAAACTTCTCTTCTTGACCATCATGAAGCATATCAAAAATGACTTCTTCTGTATCCGCGTCAATTATTTGTGTTCCTGGTGGAACGATAATAACTCTCTTAGAACCAGATTTTCCAGCCATATTTGAGCTTTCACCCGGAGCACCGCCATCAGCTTTGATGTGCATCTTTTTTTGAAAGTGAGAAAGTGTGTGCGTATTGTTGTCACATTTGAACCAAATGTCACCACCTTTTCCGCCATCACCACCGTTAGGACCACCGTTTACTACGAACTTTTCACGACGAAACGAAACACACCCTTGTCCACCTTTTCCTGAACTAACTGTTAATTCGACACTATCTGTAAACAAGTGCTCTCCTTTTTTATTATATATCATGCCATAAGTAAGACTCATGATGTGCATGCTAGTGCACAAGGCACAAAACAAGGGAACACTTCGTATTTAACGATGTTTCCTCGAAACGTAAGCCTCTAAAGAGGCAGATTTAGTTTAGTAATACTTAAAAATTCACTTATGCTGAGTGAAAAGTAAACTATTAAATATTTAAATTGGTTTAGGTGTTACAACCCGATTGATGTGAAGGTGTAATCCTTGGACAAAAGTCCAAAGATTGTAGAATTATGCAGCAGGTATAATTGAAACTTGTTGACGTTTTTTGTCTTTTCTTTCGAATTTAACAACACCGTCTACGAGTGCATATAAAGTATGGTCTTTGCCCATACCCATATTTTTACCTGGGTGAACTTTAGTTCCACGTTGACGAATGATGATGTTACCAGCGATTACTGATTGTCCACCATATTTCTTAACACCAAGTCTTCTACCAGCTGAGTCACGATTATTCTGTGTACTACCTTGACCTTTCTTATGTGCCATATCTTACTCCTTACTTATTAGTTACGCAGCTATCTTAACGATGCGAACACGAGTATAGTCTCTTCTGAAACCACGTTTTACTTTACTGTCTTTACGACGACGTTTTTTGAAAGTTATAACTTTTTTGTCACGACCTTCATTGATAACTTCAGCAGTAACAACAGCACCACTTACAAATGGAGTTCCCATTACTAGTTCACCAGCGTTAACTGCTAAAACTTCAGTAATTTCGATAGTTGCTTTAGGCTCAAGAGACATTTTGTCAAAATTTAAAATGTCACCCTCTTGAACTTTATACTGTTTACCACCGTTTTTAATAATTGCGTACATATACAAGTCCTTAATCTTTAATACTATAAAAATCCCTGAACAGACTAAAAGCCCGAATCATAGGTATATCTCTATAAAAAGTTCGCAATTATATCCATCAAAGCTTTAAGTTTTGTTTAATTCTTGTGAATAAACTCTACAAATCGCAGAAAATTGCAAATTTTCTAAACATTTCTATTCTAATTCGAGTTGCATCAGGTACATATCTTCGCCATCTATGACCTCAAGATCGAGACTTTGACACTCTGGACAGAGATATTCGAGCTTTTTTAACGTGGACTGCGTTTGGCAATTGTTACACTTCACAACTATTGGCTGAATATGGACTATAAACTCACAACCTTCACAAATAGTCTTCTCTTTAAAAGTATCAAACGCAGTCTTTAAAAGATCTGGTTCAACACCACTCATAACACCAATTTTTACAACTACCCGTGTTACTTTAGTAGCTGCGTTTTTGGCTGCGTTTTCTTCACAAGAGTCAAGCAAGGACTGGACTATACTATATTCATGCATCATACACTCCTTAACATATACGTGGAAGAAGCTCACCCGTAGGCATCTCTAAAAACCTGGAAGTTCCCCAAGCGCTTTTCAAAATAACTTTTTTTGGATATTTCTGCGTCACTTCACCGATGATACTCGCTCGGGAATTTTTCTCAAAACTCTGCAAAATTTTCACAGCTCTCATCGCATCCTCTTTTTTGACAGCCAAAACAAATGTACCTTCATTTGCCAGTGCTGTCGCTTCAAAGCCTAACATCTCACAGATGCCATTGACTTCATCACTTACGGGTATTTTTTCCTCTTCTACTTCTATACAGATATCCGACTGCTTCGCCCATTCATTGAGAACTGCACTCAGCCCGCCTCTAGTTGCGTCACGCATCGCTGTAATCTTTATCTCTGCATCGAGTAACGCTTTGACTTGAGGATAAAGAGAAGTACAATCACTTTGAAGTGAAGAGCTCATCTCCATCCCTTCACGTGCTGCAAAGATAGTTGCTCCATGAGCACCGATATCACGACTTACAAGTATCACATCTTCAAAAGTGATTGCGTTTGAGCTGATGCCTTTTTTGAGCACTTCACCGATACCTGTTGTATTGATAAATATCTTGTCAACACTCCCACGAGGCACTACTTTTGTATCTCCGCTGACCACTATCGCTGCGTTTAGCTCCAACTCTTTTTTCATGCTCTCTACTATACACTCAAGCTGTGCTACTTCAAAGCCCTCTTCGATGATAACGCTGCATGTGAGATATTTGGGTTGTGCGCCCATCATCGCCAAGTCATTACAGGTTCCACAAACAGCAAGTTTTCCTATATCTGCCCCCGCAAAAAAGAGAGGCGAGACGGTAAAGCTATCTGTAGAAAACGCAAGTGCTCCACCGTGGATAATAGCCGCATCTTCGCTGCGTTCTAATATCTCATTTTTAAACGCCTTATAAAATACTTTTGAGATAAGCTCGTTATTCTCCTCTCCGCCATTGCCGTTTGCTAGAGTGATTGTTTTGTTCATTTATATATCTCCATTATTTAGTATATTTATAGTTTGAACTATTACAAAAAAAAATGTAACAGTTCAAATTTCATCAAGTTCTCTATGAAGCTCTTTTATGAGCTCTTCTTCACTTGGCACCTCTAAAACTGATTTTTTATCATTACTCAAAAGAAGTCGCTCATAAAGTGATGCGTTTATCTGTCTCTCAAGCTCTCTACTGCTCCAGTTATTTTTTGTGCTTTCTGCTATATAAAACTCTCTTTTGTCACTATCTTCTATCCGTAAAAGAAGCTTATATTGTGTCCAACTCAATTGTGAACGCAGTGCGTTCACAATTGGAAAAACTTTGTAAAATTGTAAAAATAAGTAAAGTTGCCTATAAGAATATCCACTACCATAAGTAGGTTCTAACTCATCTGATAAATTTTTAATAATTGCTTTCCCATACTCAGCCCTATCATCACCACCTTGAACCTCGTCATAAATTCTTTTACCAATATTCCAATAAAGTAGCACTCTTTCAAAATCAATAGCTCTTATGGCTATTTGTTGAGAAGTCGTTATAAGGGTTTTTATATCATCACTTAGAGTTCTTGTTTGTAAAGTTTCATTTATAGTTTGCTTTGTTATTTTTGCCATATTTTGAGCCTTTTAGACAAGTCCCAGTTCTTCGGAGATGTCTTTTATGAGTTTGGAGAGTGGGCGTTTGTGGAGGTCTTCGTCGCTTACATATCCGCATGTGATAAGTCGCATCAAATCTTCACGATTCTTAAAAAGTGTTCCTTCGTACTTCTGCATCAGCTCGTCAATGTAGCTGTCGTTGTAAATTTCTGCTTTTTGAATGAGTTCTAGAACTATGTCTTTGTGTTCGTTGTAAAGTTCTTTTAATCTAAAAGTTTCAATAGTATTTTTGGTTTTCATATCACTGTCATTGACCCGTTTTAAGTCTAAATTTATTCGTTGTTTTGAAAGAATTGAATAGTGCTTATTTTCATCATTGGCAACATTGAAAAAATGTGTAAACTTTGCTTTTTTATTAAAATCATCTTCGTAAGGGTGTAGATGTTGATTTGTATAAAAGTTTTTAGTGTGTTTAAATTTGCTATTGCAAATTGTGCAAGAAGGAATTAAATTAAAAAAGCTTACCGATAAAAAAGGGTATGAATCTTTATCATAAAAATGGTCTAGTGAAGCTAATATCCTTGCTTTCTTTTGTTTTGTATCTTCAAACTTAAAAATATATTCTCTATTACAAAATGGACAAACTTTTAAATTTAAATCTTCAATTAATTCAACTCCCCATTTATTTCTAAAGACTGTGTATAAATCTTTTAATTGTTCAATATTTTTTGAAAATGTATCAGGAGATTTTTTTATTAATTTTCTTATCTCTGATGGTTTTGAAGTGATAATTTGTTCTAAATTTTTATCAAACAATTGTAACAAATCACAAATAATACCGTCTAATTTGTATTTTGTGTCTTTTTGATTGATATATAAATGAATTTTTGAAGAATATTTTTTCGCTAATTCATCTAAATTAGTATGTTTAATTTGTGTCATTGATTTTTTCTTATAGATTCAATTCTATGTTTTATGAGTTCTAATTCAGCTTCCAGTTCATCAATTATGTCTAACTTTGATAATCGCTTACTATCAAACATTTTTTGAAGTTGATTTTTAATGATTGGTTCTCCGATTATTGAAATAATATTTTCACAATAATCCATCTCTTCTTTTGATAACTTTTTTTGATTTAGGTAAGTAATAGCTTCATTTATTTTCTCTTTCGCAAACTCCCCCATCAATCCATCTTTCATAAAAAAGCCGTGAGAAAGAAGAGTGTGAATATTTGCTCCGAAAGTTTGTTTACCTTCAAATGGATTTTCTTGTTTTCCATTTTTTAAAAATATTACATTTTCTTTTGGTAAGTCTGAGAGAATAAATGGGGAATGAGTCGCACAAACCACATTATATTTAAAATCAAATCCTTCTATTTTTGTATTTAATACATTTATTAAAATTGATAAATATTTTTTTTGCCATTGAGGATGCAACCCTAATTCAACTTCATCAATAAGAATAATAATATTTTTATACTCTGGATGGGATGTTAGATTATTTAATTGATTCAATAAATTATATAAAAATTTAATGAGAAATTTTTGCCCATAACTAAGTGAATAAAAAGATACATTTTTATCATTAAAAAAATCTATTTGTATCCATGGTGGTAAATTTTTAAGCAACTCTTTATTGTCATTAATAATTAATTCCTGATTAGCAAATAAATAAAAATCAAAGTTATTTTGCTTTTTTAAATACTCTATGAATAAAAAACACTGTTTTATTTTATATGTCTTATAATTAATTGAATCATTATAAATATCATCAAATGTTTTAGATTTAAGGTATTCAATAAAAGAATCTATTGTATTTTTATCTAATTTATCATCGATAAACTTACTTTTAAAATTTTCATCTTTTAGAATTTTAAAGTCTATATCTTTTGTCGCAAGTGTTTTTCTTATGATATAAATATATGTATAGTAGGTATAAGCATCAATCGTATTATTAGCTGTAGAATATGGTTCTACTTTTCCATAAAGAAAGTCATCACTGCTTTTTGTTATATCTGTTAATTCATACTTTAATTTACATTTCACTGGTGTGAAAAAATCATCAATAAAATCAAATGAAATTTCTTTTTGAATTATAAAACTCAACATATCTCTTGTTGCAAGATAATCTATATTTGATAAGTTAATCTTATTATCAGTTTTGTTTGGTTGCAATAAAAAAGGTGTCCTATATCCATCATTTTTGTGATATATTTTATTAAAAGGTAGATTGTTTTCTGGGTTTACAATCCAGTCTAATCCATAGTTATAGTGAAATGTAAATGTATTAGTATCTTTAATACTTTTTATCTCATATTTTGTAGATAAAGCAATAGACTCACGTAAGTTTTCACCATTTATTTTAAAAATAGAAACTTTTAGAGATTTGTAATAAAACTTATTTTCAGATTCTTTATAAAATACTGTTAATATTTTATAATTTTCATTAATAGGTATCATACTCGCCATAAAGTCGCTTAATAATGCTTCAAATATATTACTCTTCCCACTCCCATTTTCCCCAACAATTGCCGTAATATTAATGTTTTCACCAAAAAAGTTTTCATTGTAATTATTATCTTTGCACTCTTTTTTCTTTTTATCGCAAATAGTTAAATTACCATCTTTGTATTCACACTCAAACCTTGGCGAAAAATTAAACCCTTGCTTTTGAATATTTTTATAATCCTCAACCCACAAATAAACTAATTCCATTTAACTTCCTAATTGCTTTTTATCTAGGTTCGTGGTGAGCGTATGGAATGTAAAAATCATAAAAACACCCCAAACGGGACTGCTACTAAATCTTCACTAAACTCTATAACACTCTCGCCATTGTAAAACACTACTCCTAAACATTTTTGCTTGCATCTGCTTTGAAAATCAATGATATGTTTGAAGTCATCTTTTTTGACACTGTTGCTCTGTTTTACTTCACAAGCCAATATTTCGTTATCAACTTCGACTATAAAATCTATCTCTTTTTTGTCATTTGTTCTGTAGTGGTAGAGTGTACCGTTTTTTTGCATGTAAGAGAGGTGCTTTTGGAGTTCGCAAAATATATATGTTTCAAACACTTGTCCACTATACGGTGAGCTTAGAAGCTTCTCTTTTGAGTCAATTCTTAGCAAAGAACAAAGAACTCCCGTGTCGTTGAAAAAAACTTTAGGCGATTTGGCAAACTGCTTACCGATGTTTGCAAAATAGGGTCTTAGCAGTGTCGCTTGGTAGATGCGGCTTATGATAGAGAGATAGTTGTCTGTTGTAATATCTTTTATGCCTATGTCGCTGCTGAGACTTGATTTGTTAAGGAGTGTGGCACTTCTTGATGCCAATACATTGACAAACTTTATAAAGCTGTCAATGTCTCGTATGTCCGCCAAATCTCTTGCATCTCGCTCTATGTAAGTTGCGGTGTAGGACTTATACCATAAATCTTTTTGCAATCCTTCAAGTGTTAAAATTTCAGGGTAACCTCCATCAATGATGTGTTTAATAGTCTCATCGCTGTACTCTTTTTTGGCAAGCTTAAAATCTCTTTTTAAAAGTTTTTCTATCACATTTTCATGCGGTTTGTCATTTTTCTCTTTTGAGCTAAGGGGATGAAGTCTTAACTCACAAAGTCTTCCTGCAAGGGTGTCTTTTGCATCTTTGTGATCAAGGACATTTGAACTGCCCGTAAGTAAAAAGCTTCCATTTACCCTCTCTTTGTCGATTTGCATTTTCATATATTCAAGCAGAGAAGGAACTTTTTGTATCTCATCGAGGCAGATGGGGAGTTCAAGATTTTTAAGAAATGCTTTTGGATTCTCTTTTGCGTAGAGTCTCAACTCTCCATCATCAAAAGTGAGATAATTTTGAAATTTTTCTAGTGCAAGTGTCGATTTGCCCACCTGTCTCGCTCCATTTAAAAGCACAATAGGAAATGTTTCAAGGGCTGTTTTTAAAATGGTTTCTAAAGTTCTTATTTTCATATCTACCTCTATAATGGTATAATTTACACCATTATACTATATAATTTTATAAAATATCTCAAATCTTTAAATTTACTCGTTCTCACAGTCTCAGGAGAGGTGGAACGAGAAATATTATTCTTCCTTATATTTTTTTGGATATTCAAATGAGAGGAGCCTTGCGTTTTGTGAAGAGATCTCATTCCACTTACCACACGCAAACTCTATCTCCAAAATACCTGTTGTAGGGATATCATCAGCAAAATCAACATAGTGCTCAGCCAACATTTGCAAGCCGGGGTTATGTCCGACTAAAAAAAGTGTTGCGACTTCATTTGGAATATTTGTCAGAATTTTATGAAGGATTACATCATTTGCTTCATAAATCTCTTCATTGAAAACGATATCTTTATGAAAGTCGATTGTATATGCAAGGATTTCTGCCGTTGTTTTGGTTCGTAGCGCAGGGCTTGCGAGAATCATATCTGGCATAACATTTTTATGTTTTAATACATTTCCCATAAAAGGAGCATTTATACTCCCGCGTTTATTGAGTGGACGCTCAAAATCACCAACTCCACTCTCTTTCCAGCTTGATTTTGCGTGCCTTATGATGTAGAGTTTTCTCATTTAGATCAGATTCCCATACTTATAATACGCTGCACACGCACCTTCAGAGCTCACCATACAGCTTCCTATTGGAGTTGTTGGTTTACATGCTGTGCCGAAGATACTGCACTCTGGCGGTGTTGCTTTGCCTCTTAGAATATCTCCACAGATGCAGAGTTTGTGGTCGTTGATCTCTTGTGTTGGGAGGATATCTTTGTAGATAATCTCTGCGTTTAGATAGTCATATTCACTCTTGAGTCTCAGCCCGCTTCGTGGGATATCACCGAGACCTCTCCATCTAAAGTTCTGTGCTTTTTCAAAGAACTTTTCTATGAGTTCTTGTGCTTTGAGATTTCCCTCACGGCTGACGGCGCGTTTGTACTCTACTTCAAGCGCGCATCGTCCCTCGGCAAACTGTTTGACTATCATACTAATAGACTGCATCACATCCACAGGTTCAAAACCTGAGACTACTACAGGTTTAGCGTAGTCTCTTGGGAACTCTTCATATATTTTACTTCCACTAATAACACTCACATGAGCAGGTCCCAAGAAAGCATCTATATTGCACTCTTCATCAGAGATAAGAGCCACCATAGCTTCAGGAACTGTAACATGATTGATATGAAAGAGGATATTTTTGATATTTTTGTTTATGACTGCGTTTAGAAGTGCGGCAGTCATTGGTGTTGTCGTCTCAAAACCTATGGCAAAGAAGATGATTTTTTTATCAGGATTTTCGCTTGCGATTTTGAGACAATCAAGTGGCGAATAGACAAAACGCACATCCGCACCCTTGCTTCTTGCATCTTGTAGGCTTCCATTGCTCCCTGGGACTTTTATCATATCTCCAAGCGTGACAAGGATGACATCGCTCTGCTGTGCCAAAACATAGGCATGATCGATACGCTCTTTTGGCATGATGCAGACGGGACAACCTGGACCATGGACAAATTTTATATTTTCAGGGAGAAGTTGCAGAATGCCGTATTTCATGATGGTATGCGTATGCCCACCACAAACTTCCATGATGTTTATAGGTTTTTCTAGCTTTTTGGCATCTTCTTTGATGATTTTTGCATAGGCTTTAATAGTCTCTGCGTTTCTAAAATCATCATAAAGGTTTTTAAGTTCAAGTCCCATTTACAGACCCCTATTTGGGCACTCATCATCTTCTAAAATTGCCTTTTGCCTATCCTCTTCATCCATCTGTTCGATAATCTCTCTATAGGTTTCCAAAGATAAAAGCGCGTCTTCTTCATCTATCTTGTTCATGATAAAACCGATATGCAAAAGGACATAATCTCCTATCTTGACATCGCCCTCACCCATCAAATCAAGACTCGCATCACGTTGCACGCCCATGGTGTCTACGGTCGCCATATTGCTTTGCTTGTCTATTTTGACTACTTTGCTTGGAATAGAGAGACACATTATCTCATCTCCATTTTGAACTTGATCCACTGGGCCACTTTTTTGAGGCTTGCTTCATCTTTTGTACTGACTTCGAGGATATCTACATTTGGTTTGAGTTTTCTTGCCATCTCTTTCTCTTTTGCCATGTCATACTCAAAATAAGGAAGTAAATCTGTTTTGGTAAATAAAATCAAATCCGCTTTTCTAAACATTACAGGATATTTTGCTATCTTGTCTTCACCCTCTGGAATACTTACAAGTACGATATTGAGATGACTTCCCACATCATACGAAGCAGGACAGACAAGGTTACCGACATTTTCGATGAAGCAGACATCCATCGCATCCATATCCATATGATGCAGAGCTTTATGCACCATAAACGCATCTAAATGGCAGGCTGAACCTGTTTGTATCTGGTGTGCTTGTATATTCTTTGCTTTGAGTCTATCTGCGTCACGGCTTGTTTCAAGGTCACCCTCAACCACACCAAAGGTAAAATCAGCCACATCGCTGAGATGTTCAAGCAGTGTTGTTTTTCCGCTTCCAGGGCTACTCATAAGGTTGATACATAAAACGCCATGTTCATCAAAGTGCTTACGGTTATGCCCTGCTTCGTGGTCATTTTTATCAAGTATCTTTGTGATGACTTCTATCGTTTTTTTATCATTGAGCTGTGGATTGTCATGCAGATGTGCATGTGCTTCTTGATGCTCGTGAGAATCTCCATGATGGTGATGATGTTCCTCTCCTTCGTGAGAGTGACTATGAACATGACTATCCGTTATACTACAACCGCAATCTTTACACATATACTTTTTCCTTTATTTTTATTTACCCGAGTAACATATTTGAGCCGACAACAAGGGAGATGACTCCAGCAGTCGCAAAAACTCTTCTTAAATTTTGTTTTGAGTTTAGCAGGTTTTGGTTGATATAGAGTATAACTCCTCCAAAACCTACAAATATAGCCATAACACCAAGTGTAAACGCAAGAACCATCATAAAATCAACACTCTGTCCTTCTATCGCACCCAGTGTGATAAGCATTCCGCGAACACCGCCTATACCCATGAGCGCTCCGATAGTAAATGCAGAGGTCGTGTCAGTGTTGCTGTGAGCGTGCTCTTTTCCAAACCAGATGTGAATATGTTCTTTACCATAGTGGATGTGTTTGTGCAGTTGGATTCGGTCTGTCGCGACCATAAAAAGAAGATAAACACCTATACTTAATATAACTGCAGAGGAGAGAAGATCCCCATATCCCAAAACAGCCTCATCTATGTGATAATACTCTAATATCTTTGCAAAGATAAAGAGTGACATCCCATGCCCAATAGCAAAAAGTGTCGTGATAAGCATCGTCTTCTTCTTGTTTTTACCAATAGAAAAGTCAGCAATCGCCGTAAGATGGTCAGGTCCAAACGCATGCAACACGCCGTACCAAAAAATAAGAAGTAAACTCAAATTTTCCACACAACACTCCTCTGATAAAAAATAGCTACTTATATTTTATACTTATATATTAAAAATAAGATTAACTTCAGAAAAGAAACTACTCATCCACCTCTGTAGGAGTAGTTTTGATCACTATTTTTTTAGATGTATAGTGTGTCACTATTTGAATAATACTCATCATAGAAACTGAAGCTATCATCCCCGCAATAACAAGCGCATAATACTCTGTTTGAGTGATTGCGTTTGCGCTGATACCGATAGTTGCGACTGCAAGTAAAAATGTCAGCGGCATCGAATCTCCCATCGCGAACATTATGGTATTTTTGACTCCGAGTTCTTTGAGATAGAGCGTAGAGCTAATCAAACGCAGCACAACCATCACAGCAACAATTTCAAGTGATAAAAGCAAAATCTCTGGTGAAACAAGTGCGTCCATATTGACCGTCGAACCTACATAGATAAAATAGACAGGAATCAAAAAACCAAAGCCAAGTGAAGAGAGTTTATGTGGCAGTTCTTTTTTATGTTCAAAGAAAGTCGCCACAAACATCCCTGCGATAAAAGCTCCAAGCACCATATCGAGTCCAAGGTAGATCATTGCTCCAATCATTCCAAAAAATAAAGCCATCGAGAGACGGACATCTTTGTCGCGGTTGTCGGTACTTGGCATAATCGTCAATTTAAGATTTGGATACCACCAAAAGAGAATCTTGGCAAATTTGAAAAGTAATATTGTGACAAACAAAAAGAAGAGCAGTGTTATGATCGCTAGAACAAAGTTGAGTGTAAGACCATACTCTAAAACACCACTTAAAAGTGTGAGTGCTGCGATACTTATAAGCTCTCCAAGTATACCGATAATCAGTGCGAGTTTAAGCCAAGGTTCTTCTTTGCCAAGCTCTTTGACAAGCGCCATAATCATCCCCAAAGAGACAATAGGAAACGCAACAAGATAGATATAAGAAAAATCAAAACCCCAAACGATCAAAGCGGAGAGAGAATAGAGGATGACGAAGTAGGCTATGGCTTTTTTAAAAAGAGTGGATTGCATAGAGAGAAAAGCTTTGAGATTGACTTCTATCCCTGCTAAAAACATCAAGAACAAAAAGCCCGTTTTTGCGATGATAGGCATATATGCATTATTTTCTAAAATGCCCCAATAGCCGATAGCGCATCCCAAAAGAATCTCTATGACGGCTATGGGCATTCGCAGACTTTGTGCGATAAAAGGAGCGAATAAGACAGCTCCTGCGAGTACGATGATTATCAAAGGTATATCTATCATCTATTATTCCGCATCTATAATTTTGGCGGCATCATACTCCAAATTTTGTTAATTTGATTGAGACGATAATTGCATATTGCATATTGCATACTCTTAAAACTCTTTTTTGACACTGCTCCAATAATGTCTCTTGATAGCTTCCATATTTGTACGACGATTTATCATACGGATAGAGAGAGGCTCTATCCAGTTCCAGAACTCTTCTAAATGCTCAAGAGGAAAATCAATCTCTTTGAGTGTTTTTTTGTACATACTCAGCCAAACTTCTCTGTCATTTTCATCGATAGGTACTTTAAAATGACGCATTCTAAGATGTGGCTCACCATGGACTGATGTGAAGATATCTCCGCCTCCAAGTGCTTCAACAAAAAAATCTGCACTCTTATCTACAACCATTGCAAACGCATCTTCATTTGCTGGAAATAGTTTTGCAAGTTTTGTCTTTAAGAGCAATCCATGATGGTGCCAGACCATCTCACGAATCTTTGTTTCACCCATATTTTTAAAGATTTTATTTGAGGGAAAAGGGACACTTGGATAGATGACATCGATCATCGCTTCGACTACTCGTATCTCTTCGCCTCCAAATCGAGGTGCATTTGAGATTTTTATATTTTCATTTTGACAACTATTTTGCATATTTTTCCTTTATTTTATAGAGTTGATAGCTTGAGATAAAACGCAACGCTATCCAAAGACAGGCAGACAGCGTCTATGCTTTTCATGCATGAGTATATCCGCGGCAATACCATACACTTCTTTGATCATTTGGCTATGAATAACCTCTTCAGGCTTGCCATCTGCGATAATTTTTCCGCCATTTAGGACTACTACACGACTAGAGACAAGCAGTGCATGATCTGGGTAGTGTGTTGTCTTCAAAAAGGTGTAGCCCTCTTTTGCGAGAGAGTCTATCAGTTCCAAAAGACGGATCTGGTTCCCATAATCCAGACCATTGACAGGTTCATCCATGATAAAAATATTGACCTCCTGTGCAATAGCACGTGCAAGAAGTACAAGCTGTTTTTGACCACCGCTGAGTTCTCCAAAAGAAGAAGATGCAAGTGCAGCTATTCCTGCTTTTTGGAGTGCTTGATGTGCGACTTGATAGTCATGCTCGCTAGGAGAAGCAAAGATACCAAGCTTCGAAATACGCCCCATGAGCACCATCTCTAAAACGCTATAGTTAAAAGGGACATTGTGATACTGCGGAATATAGGCGATATGCTCCGCTATCTCTTTGTGTGAACATTTTTGTAGTGCTTTGTCACCTAGTTTGATATCCCCATCAGATTCTAAAAGCTTGAGCATGAGACGGATAAGCGTACTTTTCCCGCATCCGTTTGGTCCTAAGAGTGAAACAACCTCTCCTTTATAGAGAGAAAAATCGACTCCATGAAGTACCTTCTTTTTTTTGTATGAAAAATGTAAGTCTTTGACTTCTAGCACAGCTTTTAGTTCCATGCTGCCCTCGCTTTTTTCAGAACAAAGATAAATATCGGTATCCCGATAAGTGAAGTAAGTATCCCAATAGGAATCTCAACACTCATCGCAAGGCGAGAAATAGCATCTGCTAAGAGTAAAAAGATTGCGCCTGCGAGTGCTGATAAAGGAACAAGCAGACGATGAGAAGGCCCTACAAGCATACGGATGATATGCGGAATAATAAGCCCTACCCATCCGATAATACCCGCCATCACAACGGCCAAAGAACTAGCAAGCGTAGCGAGTAGTATGGCGATGATGCGAATCATCTTGACATTGATACCAAGTGCTTTTGCCTCCTCATCACCCAAACTCAAAAGATCAAAATATTTACTCATAAAAATCATCCCTGCGATACTCAATAGTATGGGAATACTTACCGCCAAGACCTCATGCAACTGTGCCATCGAGAGTGAACCCATAAGCCAATAGACAATGGTAGGCAGTGTGCTGTAAGGATCTGCCACATACTTGATGACGGAGAGTAAAGAGGTAAAAAGTGAACCGCTAATAACCCCACCAAGGACAAGAATCACCGATGAGCGGGTATTGCTCACCATCGAACCTATCATAAGTGCTAAAGCTACGGCAATAAAACCAAAAATAAATGCCATGATCTGCACAACAAGCCAGTTGTCGCTGATAAGCATACCGCAGGCCGCACCAAATGAAGCACCTGCAAGAACGCCCAAAATGCCAGGTGAGACGAGAGGATTGACAAACATCGCCTGAAAAACAGCTCCGCTTGTCGCAAGTGCCGCACCTATCAATATCGCAAGCAAGATGCGTGGCAGACGAATATCCAAAATAATGTTATTGATGAGAGAGAGTGTCTCTGGTTCAAGAGAAGACGTTCCTACAAACTTGAAATGCAAGTATTCATAAAAACTTGCCATATCAATAGGATACTGTCCCCATAAAAGCATAAAAAGTGCTACGCCCACCAAAAGCAGCGTAGCAATAAAGAGCATTTTTCCTTGCGTTTTATAGTTCATCATCACACTTAGTACTGGAGATTTGCACTAAAGAACACCCCAATAGGTGCGCCTGTTTGATAACTGCTTGAAGTTGTAGATGCTGAGAGTGCATTATCAGGCGTCGCTATCGTAGCTATATATTTTTCATTAGTAAGGTTTGTCGCAGTCGCTCGAAAGAGTGTACTTTTTGAGCCAAAGAACTCTTTTGTTTTATACGAAACATCGAGATCAACAAGCGTGTAATCATCGATTTTTTCCGTATTTGCCACATCACCATAACGGCTTGAAATATAGCGCACGCTTGGAGTCACTGCCCATTTTCCTATATAATAAGACAAGGCTGCTTTTGCCATGATTTGAGGAGCATCAGGGAGCTGATTGCCCTCTATATCGCTGACACTTGTCGCACTTGTCTGGAAATCTTCAGAAAAAGAGTAACTATTGTATGAGAGTCCACTCATAAACTCTACTGATTCACTCAAAGCACCGCTAGCCATAAACTCGGCACCATAGCCAAAAGCATCTCCAAGATTTGCAGGATAATTCACCCCAAGTGCTGCGTCATAAATATTTGCCTGTTTGTTTCGCACAAAAGAAGCAAAGATGCTTGGATGCAGATTGACGCCACCTACTCGCGTTTTGTATCCAAGATCGATATTGTCTGAAGTCTCAAGTTCGAGTTTATCCCAAAGATCTTGTAGTGTCACACCTTTACTTATAAATGCTGCTCTATTACTGAGATAGGTCGGGAAAAGATTGACATCAAAACCATACGAACGAGAATAATCTATATAAACGCTACTGTGTGTATCAAGAGCATAGCCGAAATAGAGTGATGGCATCCATGTTTTGAAAGTTTTTGCATCAACACTTGACCAACTATCTAAAGTTGCACTATCAAGAGCGCTGTCATAGTCTGTGCTTGTTGCTGCGTTTGTCCCCGTATAACTCTCTATAGAACCGATTTGAAAGCTTTGGTATTGTAGACCTGCCGCGTAGTTAAATCTTCCTATCTCACCGCTGAGTTCGATAAACGGAGCCTGAAGAATGTGATAATCACTTTTAGATAAAACAGCATAACCATCAAAGACCAAATTTCCATTGACCACTTTGTACTTCGTCTGATCACTCGGAGGTCCAGGAGGAAGCTGTTTGTGGTACCAGTAGCCTATCTTGCTTTTGAGCTCTTGAGAAAATGTATGCTCATATGTAGTGACGGCGCCGTAGAGATCATGGTCTATTTCCCAGTTCATCACACGGTTTTTTGTTGCATCACTGTTTGTTTTACTAAACCAGTATTCGCCTTTGTCATTTTTATAGTAGGGCTTGATTTTTATCACATCATCTTGCGAGACTTTGATAAGCAGATCCGCCAAAACATTTGTTGTATTAAAGTGCTGCTTATTCCAATCATAATAGTTGACATCATTATTGCTCGTCGGCTGCGATGTTGCAAAATCGTTGTTGAAATTTTCTTCAAGGTCTTGCGTTTGAGCATAGGTCAAACTTCCATAATCATGGTGTGCATCAAGATTGCGTATAGCGTAGAGATCAGCTTTAAAAGTTTCACTTGGCGCATAAGAGAGTCCGACCATTGCGTTTGTTCTTTGGAGTTCGCCCTCGCCTTTTGATTTGTCATTTGAGAGTAGAGATGCCGAAGCAAACGCAGAAAAATCCCCTATCTTCCCTGTATCCACACGTACAAAAGTTCGTGTAAAGGCATCTTTTCCAATTGATTGAGAGAGTTCGACTCCAGCTTCTTTTTTTGGTGCGAGGATATTGAGATCCACTTTCCCGATAAGACTTGAGAAACCAAGATTTTTATCAACTGGCAGATAGCCTTTGAGTAGATCAATAGAAGTGATATTTTCCATATCAACCATCTGCTTGCCACCGCCTGGATTGCTCGATATCGGCATTGCGTTTATCATATAAACGCCACCTGGTCCCGACTGACTTTTACCACGAATACGAATAGGATCATGATACGAAGGCTCATTTGAACCCGCACTATCAACAGGCGTAAAGTGCACAGATGGAGAGAAGGCGATAACCGTGTAAGGGTTCATATTTGCATGTGTTGCAAGTGTTGCAATACTCTTTGAGCTAAAACGTGTTTGATTACTTGGCTGGGAGAGATTTTCATCCTCGATGTAGAGAGAAAAATCCTCTTCTTGCGCCTCATTGACAACGATTTTTTCTATACTTATAGGATTTGCCATAAGCGCGCATGTCGCTATAAGTGAGAGTGCTATGCTTTTACTTTTCATCTGTTGTTCCTACTATTTTATTTCTCTGCGTTTGTGTAAGTGTGACACCGAGATAGAGCTTATAAAACTCTTTGAGACGTGTATCAAAATCTACCGTATACTCTTTGGGGTGAAAGATATTCGCAAGCCATTGCACACCTATGAGACGCATAAATGAAGGCGGTCTATCGATCCAGTTAAAAGGCATATTTGGCACAAGGTGGATATTTTTGTTTTTATATGCACGCAGATGTTTCCACAATGGATTTTCCATAATCTCATTGTAAACGAGTCTATTTTGTACGATGATAGCCTCAGGATCGTAAGATAAGAGTGTCTCAAAAGTGATTTTCTCCATACCTAAAACGCCGCTTTGATGACAACTGTGAACATTTTTACCGCCAGCAAAGTTCATTGCTTCTACGTGAAAAGAGTCATCACACTCTGTCGAGAGTCCATCGATGCCCTCTGCATAATAGTAACGAGTAGGCTGCGTATCTTTTATTTTCTCTTGTATCTCTTGGATAACCTTTTGTGCATAGGCAGATAGAAGTGCTCCTCGCTCGCTCTCTTGCATAGCATCCCCTGCTATTGTAAACGCAGCGGGGATATCCTCTACTTTACGAAAAGGAATAGTTACCGTAGGAATCTTTGTCTTTTGCATCTCTTTTTCTACTTTGGATACCAAAATATCATCCGCCCAAAGTAAAACAAGCTCTGGCTTATATGTAAAAAGCGTCTCAATATTAATCGATTGACCGCCTCCGTGGAACGTTCCGATAACCGGCAATGAAAGAAAATTTTTATCTAAAAACTCTTCGTTTGCGTAGTTATTTGGATTTTTTGCTTTGAAGTTCAAGCCTACAATTTTCTCTGGATTGAGGGCATAAATAAGATAAGTCATCGGAGGTGATGAGCCGAAGACTTTGGTGATCTTATGAGACTCTATTGCGTTTTGTGGCTCGCTTTGTTTGAGCGTATCAGCATTGAGAGAGAGACTACAGAGTGCTACTGCAAGTAAAAAGATGATCTGATGCATGGTGTGTGTTCCTTATGATTTATTGAGTGAAAATGCAATTGGGATTTGCAAGTCCATTTGTGTCTGTATTTGAGGATAAGAACCGCTGAGTGAGAGAAGCGTTTCCATGGCTTTATTATCTAAAGAAGAGCTGCCACTCTCTTGCACTATTTTCGCACTCTCTACGCGTCCGTCACACGAGAGAACAAAAGAGACAACGACAACACCTTCAATCTGCATACGTTTTGCAAGCGCTGGATAGCGGAGTGCTTCTTGTATCATCTTACGTATTTCACCGAGTGTAGTCGGATCGATTGATGCCTTAGATGAAGATGCGAGTTGTTCTTTTGGCGATGGCTGGAGTGGCTCAGTGATAGAATTTAATGGAGAATGATCGTTGTTAATAGTCGTCGTTAGCTCTTCTTTAGATGCTTGAGGCGTAAACGCCTCAGCAGATACAACTTTTTGCGAAACAAGAGTTGGTTGTATCTGCTGAAGTGTCTTTTTTTGTACTTTTTTTACGCTTGCTTTGACTTTTGTCTTCTCTTTTTTCAAAACCGAAGACTCTTTTTTCATTTCGGCTGATGCTTTGTGTTCTACTTTGACTTGAGGCTTTTTCTCTGTTATCTGCTCCAAGGAGAGAGGTATACGAACATATACAGGTTCATTTGGCTCTACTTTTGTCTTGTATGTCATAAAGAGAGAGTACAGAGCAAAAAAGACAATGGCATGAAATAACAAAGATACAAAGAAAGCATCTCTTTTGAGTTTACTGCTTCTATATATCTTATCTGATATAACGATAGATTCTCTTTGATACATACCCTCTCCTTGCGTTTATAAATCGTTATGTCTTTTTAAACATAACGAATAGTATAAGAATTTATCTTAAACTTTCTTGAATTTATAATAACAAAAAATAGTATGATTTATGCATCTAAAATGGCTAGCAAACGCAGTAGAATAAGTAAAAGAAATAATCCTTCTAGCTTCTCTTTGAGGGGATTTTCTTGGAGTGCCGCTCGCACTACTTCATGGAATAAAGCAGTTTGATAGCTTTGGATTTTTTTTAAATCTTTATTTTCTTATCAAATCGCAACTCATATCTAAAGAGAAACTTGACACACACTACAAAAAACCATAAAAACAATAAAGGCATAAGAACACTCTCAACTACGAAGATCGTAATAAGGTTGATGATTTTGACGAATGCTTCATCGATATTTTTTGATAGAAGTTCCAATTTTTTAGAGATATCAAGACTTTGGGCAAGATTGTTGTACTTTGCGTTGATGGATTTGAAAAAGCTCTCTTCATCTGTATTTTTCAAAACACTATTGTTTTGGCTTTGAAAATCTTCAAGCTTATTTTTTGTCTCAACGATAACACTGCTGGATTGTACATACTCATCTTGAAGGATGGCATTGTAGAAATACTCTGATGAATAGACAAATATAATCGCACCAAAACGCAGTAAAAAAAGAAGTGCGAAGGCTTTGAGGGAGTAGGACAAAAAGAGCGTGTTTCGCAGCTCTTTAAACCATAAAAAGAACAAAGAGAGAACTACGCTGATGAAAAGTAGAACTTGTAAAAAGAGTTTTGCACTGAGGATCAAAAGTAGTTTTTGTATCCCCAAAGAGACAGATGCAAAGAGCATGACCCATGAAAATCGCTCGACCATATCGTTAAAAGGATCAAGGATTTCTCCCACACTAAAAGTCATACCAATACCCACTGGTGTAAAAGCGAGCTGGGTACCTTGGACTAATGAGATGACTGCGTTTAAGCCTTTTGCCAAACCAAAGGCGACCATTGCCCGTTCAAAAGCTTCATCCTGAATCTTCAAGGCGGATGCATCTATATCAAACGCAAAGCTTAACAGCAGAGCAAAGAGTAAAAATAAGGAGAGAGAGATTTTCATCATTATATTTGTTTATACTCTCCAGCTTTTAAATCATCTACACAAAAGCCATTAAAACTCACTCTGTGTAGAGCAATAACTTTATTTCCTGTTGCCCCAAACATTCTTTTGACTTGATGGTATTTGCCCTCGCAAATCTCCAAACGCGCTTTTGTTGGTGAGAGAACCTCCAGCTTAGCAGGAAGCAGTGCTTTTTTTTCACCATTGAGCATTAATTCTCCGCTTGCAAAAATCTCCGCTTCATTGCCTTTGAGTGGTTCTGCCAAAGTTGCTTCATAGATCTTTGGTGCTTGACTCTTTGGGCTTGTGAGCTTGTGGTTGAGCCCGCCATCATCTGTGAGCAAAATCGCGCCCGTGGTGTCGATATCAAGTCTGCCTATAGTCGAGAGCTTTGGATTGCGTCTTTGCCATCGCTCTGGCAAAAGAGAGTAGATAAGTTTGCCCGCATCATCGTGTGAGCAGATAAAACTAGCGGGCTTGTGCATTAAAATCGTCATCACTTCAGGATCAAGTCCTTTGCCATCGATAAGTACCTCATCATGAGTGACTTTGAGTTTGACATCTGTGAGTTTTTTGCCTGCTGCTGTGACATGATACTTTTTCAAAAACGCAGCCGCTTCACTTCGTGAGCAGTAGCCAAGAGAGGAGAGGTGCGCGTCGATTCTTTTATAGCTGTTTGACATCTGGTTTAATCCTTATAAAATTTAAGTGTGTCGTAATCAAAAATATTCTCAGGAGCGAGAGCAAAAACATCTTTTGAAGTCGAGATATTGGCATCATCACTCAAACCATTGATAAACGCAATCATCGAAGTTAAGTTTTCGAGATTGAAATAGTGTTTTTTATTTTTCTTGTAAAGCTCTTCTATCCTGCTATTTTTTATATTGCTATAAAGCACAAAAGGAATATCAAATTCCTCTTTGAAAGGTGGCATAAAACCATGTCCATGACGGCTTTTATGCACGATCTCTCCATGGTCTGATAGATAGACGATAAGTATCTTTTTATCGGCAAACTTCTGCGTAAAATGGGCAAAAAGAGTCTCTAAAATACTGTCCGTATAGTGGATGCTATTGTCATACTCCTCTTGTATATTTTGCGGATCGCTAAAGAGCATATTTGTTTTGCTGTATCGTTTATCATAATCCGCATGAGAACCCATAAGATGGATAAAATAGAGCTCTTTGTCTGCGTTGTTGCGGATATCTACGATATAAGGCAGGAGCGCTTCATCGGTTTGTGCGCTGATGTAGTCTAGGTTTTCAAAGTGTCGCACATCCGCTTCTTGCGCCATAGAAGAGATACTAGTATCATGTTCCCCTGCTTCGCCTTGATTTGAAATCCAATATGTTTTATAGTTATGCAGCCTAAACTCTCCGACGATAGAGCGTGAGTGTACAAATGCCTCTTCATAATCATGCACACTTGCTTGTGAATGGAGTATTGGCATAGAAAAGCGTGTCTGATCGGTCGGTGCTATGGCGTTAAAAACATATATCTTCTTCTTTGCTTTGAGCGCAGAAAAATAGGGAGTTGTTTTTTTAGCATAACCATAGATAGACATATGATGTTTATTGACAGATTCGCCTTGAATGATGATGATTTTGTCATAGATGGAAGCATTATTCTCCACAACAGCACTCTCTAAACTCTCAAGATATTGACTTCTTTTATCAAAAATCTCTGTGTGTTGTTGGGCATAGATATATTTATTTGGGATACTCAGCGGCTCATGCTCTTGCAAAGGATTTGAGTAGTAGCTAAACGCAACGATAGTCGATGTCGCAACTATAAACCCTAAAAAGCGTATAAATCGAAAAGAGTGTCTGTAGTGCACAAGGATTTTATACAAAAACGCAAGCACAAAAAAAGTATACACAAGCAGTAAAATATCTCTATAATCGATATATGTCATCAAATACTCAACACTCTCATAGAGTGGAGAGATAGCCGAGACTTCTATTCTTGGGCCAATATCCGCTTTGGCATATCCCCAGTGAAAAAAGATATGTCCGATGAGTATATTTGTCAAATTGATATAGATAACAAAAATCGCAAAGAGTAGTTTGTGAAACTTGGATATAAAAATCAGTACAAAAAATAAGATACCTAAAAACAGAAGATGCTCAACATCACTCAGCGCAGAAGCGATGAGTTGCGGCAGCATCGTGAGAAAAGAGAGCAGATAACTCAGATAGATATAGTTCTTGTTTTCTCGTACTTCGTTTTTAAATTTTTGTATCAACTTCTTCCTTATATCGTATGCATAGCGTAATAATACGCCTGCCCAAGAGCAATCCCCCCATCATTAATGGGAGTTGTTTCTTGGAAATAGTGTTTTATATTTTCATCTTTTAGTTTTTTTACTATCAGTTCTAAAAGCGTTTTATTTTGAAAAACGCCACCACTAAGTATCACTTCGCATTTTTCTACTTTTGAGATATCAAGCACTATCTGCGCAAGTGTGTTGATGAACATCGAATTGAGCTCCTGTTTATCCACTGCGTTTTGCAAGAGATGGGGAACTATCTGCATATCCAAAACGCCATCTTCAAGCGTGTAATCAAAGCACTTCGTGATGTTCGCATCATAAAAACTCTCACACAAAAGCCCGCTCTCACCTTCGTAACTGCTAATTTGCAACAGACCGCTGAGCGATGCAACAGCGTCAAAAAGCCTGCCGATAGAGCTTGTGCTTGGTGCATTGAGATTTTTACTGTGAGCGTGATGGAGCATCTTTATTTCTGCTTGGCTAAACGCGGCCACACACTCCAGATCAAGCGCCAAAACTTCTTCTAAACGCAGTGTATCAAAAAGTAAGCTCAAAGCAATGCGTCTAGGTTCTTTTATCGCTTTATCTGCGCCTAAAAGCTTCAGTGGTTTGAAAGTGTACTTGCGTTTATCGCCTACAAATATCTCTCCACCCCAAAGTGCTTTATCTTCACCATAACCCGTTCCATCAAAACTAAAGCCCAGATATTCGCCTACTAATCCAAACTCAGCCTTACATGCATACACATGAGCAAGATGGTGTCCTACTTCAAAAAGCGTTGCGTTTTGTTGCTTTGCCCATTTGGTGCTGACATAATTTGGATGCTTATCGTGCACTATTGTCTCAGGCTCAAAATCATAAAACTTTTTAAAAGTCTCTAAGGTACGCTCAAAAAATCCAAAAGCTTCTAGCGAATCCAAATCTCCGATATGTGGGGATACGATAATAGTGTCATCAATTACAAACGCAACTGCGTTTTTAGCATTTGCTCCGACTGCGAGTATCTTTTTCTCTGACTTAAAAGGAAGCTTAATAACCTTTGGCGCATAACCGCGGGAGAGTCTGAGTATCTGCGTTTTGCCCTCTATCACTTGGAGCAGACTATCATCCACGCCATTGATAATTTCTCGATCAAAATCAAGCACAAACGCAACAAAAGAAAGCTTTTTTTCAATATCTTCTTTGCTTGTGATGATAGGCTCACTTCCAAGATTTGCACTTGTCGCGATGAGTGGATTTTGTAAATGCTCAAAGAGTAGATGATGCAGCGCAGTATATGGCAAAAAACACCCTAATCTCTGAATACTTGGGGCTACTTCAGGAGAGAGTTTTAGGCTTGCGTTTACACACTTTTGCAAGATAACGATAGGCGCTTCTTTGGAGTTCAAAAGTTCTAACTCTGTTGCGTTTATCTCAGCGATACACGCTATCTGCTCTATATCTTTACACATAAGAGCAAAAGGTTTACTTGGACGGTTTTTATACGCTCGCAGTCTGGCTATCACCTCATCATTGAGCGCATCGCAGACGATATGAAATCCGCCTATTCCTTTGATGGCTAAAATCTCACCGCGTTTGATAAGCTCTGCGACACTTTTGTAGATATCTTGCGTTTGTATTTGCGCTTGTGTTTTATTATCCCAAAGTGAGAGTTTTGGACCGCAACTATTGCATGAGATTGGCTGTGCGTGATATCTGCGATTGAGTGGATTTGTGTACTCTTCTTGACAGCTCTCACACATGACAAATGCGTCCATACTTGTCTCTTTTCTATCATAAGGCACTGTTTTGATGATGGAGTATCTCGGGCCGCAGTTTGTACAGTTTGTGGCAAAATAGTTGTGGTATTTTCCCTCTTTTTTGATATCCGCCAAACACTCTTGGCAAATAGCGATATCAGGAGAGATCAAAGCACTTTTTGTGTGAGAACTCGCATCGCTTTGAAGTATCTCAAACGCAGCGCTGTGAACTACTTTGATATCTTTGGAACTGATGGTGTCTATGTGTGCAAGAGGAGGAAGTGTTGTTAGGAGCGTCTCTTCAAACGCAGCCAAAGTTTCTACTCTGCCTTCGACTTCGATTTGTACACCCTCACTGCTGTTTTTTACAAAACCACTCAGCCCGAACTCTGTTGCTACTTTATAGGTAAAAGGACGAAAGCCAACCCCTTGGACGACTCCCTGTATAAAAAAGTATCTTCGGATCACGGCACAACCATAAATCTGTTGGTGCCATCTTTATGTTCATAGATCAAATGCATATGATGTGCATCGAGGATATGCTTGACTATATAAAGCCCTAGCCCAAAACTCTGGTTGGATTTGACATCATCACCTCTAAAAAATGGTTCAAAATAGTTCTCTAAAGGATAGGCTAAAGGAGCCGAGAGATTTTCAACGATGATAACGCCATTGTCTGATTTGACTATGACTCTCTTATCGCTTGAGTACTTTATGCCGTTGTCCAAAAGGTTTTTGAGTGCTATTGAAAAGAGATCAAAATCAACATGCAGCTTTATATTTTCAAAGGCTTTCATCACCTCTTCTTCATCACACATCAAAATATCCGCTGCATTATCAACAAGATCTTCCAAAGAGTACTCTTGTTTTTGCAGCTCTTTTTTCGCCGCTATCAACTCCTCTATCGCCGCAAACTCGTTAATAAGTGCTTCAAGACGATAAAAGACCTTTTGCATCGCATCTATATTTGCATCACTTTGAGGCAGATGGATGAGAAATTTACCTTTAGTGATAGGCGTTTTGAGCTCATGCATGACATTACGGATAAAGATATTTCTTGATTCTTTAATGGATTTGAGCTTCTTGGCTGAAGCGGAAAATTCGTTCATAAGTTTTGATATCTCATCTTCATCGCGCGTTAGAAACTCAAAATCAAACTCTTCATCTCCAAAATTTGCGACGATTTTGTTTAACTTTTTCAGTGGTTTGAGTTTATTAATAATAGAGAGATAAAAAAACAAAAATATAAGTAGTATCGCCAAATAAATCACGATAGACATACTCGTCTCTTTGAGCACAGGAGCATTATCTTGCAAGATAGCTTGAAAATTTTGTGACTCTATATAGATTGAAGATTTTCCATCAAGATCGAGTGCATAAAGTTCGGCATGCTTGAAGTGTCTGAGCTTTCTTTGTTTGATATTTTGATCATCTAAGCGCTTCTTGATTGCGTTTTGATCAAGGAGAAGAGTAAAATTAACACGTTCCAAATCATGTGTCAGTTTTTCTGTGACTCCATGCTCACTATACTCATCCAAAAACATCTTTGCAATCTCTACACTGCGTTTATGGAGTAAAAAATCTTCTCTTTTTTGGTGCATGTTGTAGAGCAAGATAAAACCTGCACTGATAAGGATAAAAGTAACAATAAAAGTAATATTGACGGTAAATAAAATCGATCTTTTTTTCATTCTACCAACTTATAACCCGAACCTCTGATTGTCAGAAGATAGTTCGGATTTTTAGGTTCATTTTCGATTTTTGCTCGAATCCTGTTGATAATAACCGCAAGACTGCCACTCTCTTCGTCTGTGTTTAAAAAAGAGCAGTTTTGCAAAATATCATATCTCGATACAACAAAGCCCTTGCGTTTACACATCAGCGACATGATCTCATACTCAGCAGCAGTGAGTTTGAGGTAGTGTCCATTTTGTGTGATCTCCTGCTTCTCTTCACTCAGCAGAAAAATCTCTTGCTTTGCTTCGGGTTTGAGCAGTTCGAGTTCTTTTGAGCAGCGTCTGAGTATTGTTTTTATTCTTACTTCTAGTTCACGTGGGTCGTAGGGTTTGGGGAGATAATCATCCGCTCCAAGCTCCAACGCGATCACTTTGTCGGTGATATCGCTTCTTGCACTCGAGATGATGATGGGGATATCGTGTTTTGCGAGAAGTTTTTTGCACACTTCCAAGCCATCCATGCCAGGAAGTGTCAGATCTAAGATGATAAGATCATAAGGGTGTAAAGAGATATCACTCAAGGCTAAAAACGGATCTTCAAAGTTTTTAACCTCGATATTGTACCTCGCCAAATATTGTATTAAAACATTGGCGAGTTCCGTATCATCTTCAATCATTGCAATTTTTATCATCTATTTATAGCTTTCTTTGTAAATTATTTTGCTGGCTTTTCTAAAGCTCTCTTTTGCATCATCTCTCTTTTTTGAGTCAGCATTTTTTTGAGTTCTTTTTTCTGTGGCGCAGTCAAAACTGAATAAACACTCTCTATCATGTCTGCCTGCTTTTGGACTTTATTATCTCTTTTTTCATTAGAGAGTTTGATGAAAAGTGCTTTATCAAAACTATCATCACTAAATGCGTCACTTGGTTTTGGTGCATTTTTCATATTGTTTTGCATAAGCTCTTTGATTTGCGTTCTTTGTGCATCACTCAGATCAAGATGCATTATCATGTCTATCATACGATCATGACCAGGATGTTTTTTATCTTGCATCATTGTAGTCTTGCACTCTTGTCCCATCATATCTTTTTTATCACACTTCATTCCAGATGCAAACAATGTTGTACCAACTATTAAAACCGAGCCTAAACCTAATATTATTTTTGTGTTCATAATGAACTCCTTGTATTTGAATATTAAAAGTATAGAACACGCTCTTTAACAGTATTTAAATTGGAGATTAACGCTTTATTAACAAGAGATCAATCGTCTAGGGCAAAACTTTTTGAGAAATAGGGATGGCTTAGTGCAAACTTACTCAAAATCCTACTATAGAGTATACTGTTCTCAAACATACTTCCCATCATAACAAAATTTTCACATTTAAATCGTGTTTTGAGCTGGTTGAGTGTCGTGACACTCATATCTCCAAGCGCTTCAAAAGCTGAGTAGGCAAGATAGTGATCATCTGTATTTGCGAGTTTGAAACTCATCAGTGAACCGATAAAAGAGACATAATCAAAGCCCGTTTCCGTGAAGTTTGTATCTATTTTAAGTCCACCATTACCGCGGAACTCGAGTGCTTTATCACTGACAGCTTCAAAACTTCTGTTGTTGAGTTCTAAGATAACACTGAGCGCTTCAAACATACTATACTCAGGATGTAAACGCAGCTCTTCAATGATTTGAGGATATTTTTTTTCAAAATTCAGAAGCATTTTATGCTTTGTAGTACTGCGTTTCATATCCGCCAACACTTCACCCAAAACAAAATCCTCAATTGTGATGACTTTTTTGCTCCCTACTTCATTCGTGATCATATATGATATTCCATGCTCTAAACTCAAACTCGCACCGATAGAATTTTTTGTAAAGCCAGCTTCTTTAGCGATATTTAAAAATCTGTTTAAATCAGGTGTCTCACTTAGAGGCTCTAACTTTTGTGAAAGCTCTTTTGTATCTTTGATAATCGTAATATTTTTTTGAACCACTATGACTTTAAAATCATGCACGTCCTCAAAAAACATATACGGTACTCCGCTCTCTTTGGCGTTTAGCGCGACTAGGGTACTTCTCACGTTGTACGCAGACTTGATGTTTATAAATTTTTTGCCTGTGACCTCTTTGAGTGTCTCGTCTTTGATAGTCACTTTGAGTGTTGGTTTTTCGATAGAAAAAAGAGCACGCATCTCATCTTCTGTCATAACAAAAAGAGAGCCAATATTTTTCGTATCCACAATTAAAACGCAGTCACCTTCACGGTAATGCGGCGAAAAATTTGTCGTGTCATAAAAATCTTTCTCGGCTGCGTTTGCATAGTGCGTACACTTGATAGTGTCATCAAGATAGCTCTCGCTCGCAGGATCACATAAAAGTTCTAAACATTTTGGACATAAAGAGATATTGTATGTTGGGGATATAGCAGCACTTTTTTGTATCTTTTGTACTGTTTGTAGCGTTTTGATATCGCCCAAAAATATTGAATGCGGTAGATATTTTGCACTTAGAGCACTAAATCTCTCAAGCGCCTTCGCATCACTCTCATCTAAGAGTAAGAGTATTTCATTTTCACTCTGCGAAACACTTGCGTTTATCTCGCTCTCATCTATAAGTGCTTGTAAAAAACCTGTAAAATATCTATTTTTGCTGTTGTACTTGATAACTTGTTGGATAGCCATTTTTAAACTCACTTTGTGGATTTGCATATTTTTCTATTATTTCTTCGAGTGTTACAGTAGCAGATTTTCTCTTATACTCTATACCCGATCTCTGTAACTCCTCAAGTGCTGCGTTTATAAGATGTTCAAACTTACTTTTCATCGCTTCACTCAAACCCACATTGACTTGCTCTATATCTTCAGGGACGATACCGATGATATTGACATCCGCCATACGCTCTAGGAGTGAACATATTTCAAGCATCTCGATGATTTCTACTTCGTGTGCCGTTTGTTTATAGCTTCCAAGCCCAAGGAGCTCTTCTGAGGGAAGATTATATATCGCACCTACTTCATCATTCATCGTAATCGTATCAAGGATAAGCACCTTGTCATAATCTTGATAGTATGTCATTAACTGAAAGCCCAATACGCCGCCATCAACTAATGTCACATCATCTAAAAATGTATAATTTTCTTCAAGATATTTTGCCGCATATACGCCAATACCTTCATCTTGATAGATAACAGTTCCAGCACCTACTATAGCAGTTTTCATTTTGATCCTTATATGATAAAGGAATAAAATTCCTTTATCTACGTAGCCGCTAAGGCTACTAAAGCTCGCCTCTTACGAGGCAGAGCACTCTCTACTCTTTGACGTATTTTGCTCCGCCAACGACGATACTGATATCGCCCTCTTTCCAAAAAATCGTTCTCCAGACTTGGTAGTAGACATGAAACATAACCCAAACGATAATAGCATACATCGTATAGTGATGTGAGAGTCTCACATCCATATTTGTCCCACCTGTAGCTACGAGTGTCCAGTCAGTTGCGACATGAAGTATCCAAGGCCACCAAGCACCGATAGAGCTGATACCAGAAGCAAGTCCATGCACATAGAGCTGAAGACCCGTTAAGAGCATCCAGATAAGCATCATATGAAAGACAAAGAAAAAGATAGAATTGAAACTATCTGTATGTGATGAATCAAATTTTTTCACACGATTGAGTGTCAAAAGATTGATTAGCACATCAAAAAACTCTTTGATATTTTTTAAAGTCGGTAGCAACTTTTTGTACGGTTTTTCAAATCGTGAAAAAAAGTATAAATATGCCACAACAATACTACTCACATCAAAGATAATAGCCACAATAAAGTGCGCCAATCTATTCCATGCCATCACATACTTATCTACAGCAGGATCTGCAATAAAACTTTGATAGTATGGATGACCAATATAAAGTCCCGTTACGATTGCGACGACCATAGAGATAGCAACCACCCAGTGGTTGAGTCTCATAAAGCCCGTCATCCTCTCTATTTTTTTATAACTCATAATGGGCTCCTTTATACGGCGCAGCTAGTGTTCACTTTGAAACTACTGAGCTCTCTTCCCTTTGTATCGACGATATGAACGGCACAAGCGATACATGGATCAAAACTGTGTACAGTTCGAAGGATCTCAAGCGGTTGCTCTGGATCGGCTACTTTTGTACCGATAAGTGCCGCTTCATACGCACCCATTCTTCCTTTATAGTCTCTTGGAGCTGCGTTCCATGTTGAAGGAACGACGGCTTGATAGTTTTCTATCTTGCCATCTTTGATAACAACCCAGTGACCAAGACCTCCACGAGGTGCTTCAGCCATACCAAAACCTCTCGCATCTTTAGAAACAGCGTCAAAATCAAACTCCGTCCATGTGCGTACATCACCAGAAGCAACATTTGCTGCAAGTTCATCGACCCATCCCATCATAACATCTGCCATAAGTTCTGTTTCGATAGCACGCGCGGCCGTTCTTCCTACTGTTGAAAAGATAACTGATGCAGGAGCAGCACTCTCAAGTCCCAGCGTCTTTCCAAGTTTTGTCAAAAAGCCTACTGCATATTTTGTGACATTTGCATTACCTGCCGCAAGACCTACTGCGATTCTAGCTAGTGGACCGACTTCCATTCTCGTGTCATCATACAGAGGTGATTTTATCCATGAATATTTTTCATCTGTTTTGAGATAAGAGTATCCGTCTGCTTTTTTCTCTAATCCAGTATATTTAGGATTTGTCACACCATCATATGGATGGAGTCCTTTGTCATTGCCACCTTCGTACCATGCATGAGAGACATCTTCTGTGATCTTTGTTTGGTCAAGTGGATAAAGTTTTGTAAGATCTCCATTTAGAACAATTCCTGAAGGGAAAAGACTTGCAGAGTTGTAAAAACCTGTATCATCAAGTTTGAAATCTCCATAACTCATGTAGTTTTTCAAGCCTGCACCCGTTCCATCAAGCGCTTCATCTGCATAGATAGTTCCTGCCATGAGCACATCAGCAAGATAAGCGTTTTTGATAAAGTTTCTAAACTTGTTCAAAAGTGACTTAAACTCAGCGATTCTCGCCGGGTTTTGAATATCTTGCACACATGTTACACCACCAACTACAAGTGATTGTGGGTGTGGCATTTTACCACCGAAGATTGCCATCATTTTAGAAGCATCTCTTTGCATATCGAGTGCTTGAAGATAGTGTGCTACGGCTACAAGGTTTTGCTCAGGAGAGAGTTTATAGTGCTTGTTTCCCCAGTATGCGTTTGCAAAGATACCTAAACGCCCTTGTGCAACAAACTTGCCGACTCTCTCTTGGATAGTACGAAGCTCACCCTCACCTGCTCCATGCGGTGTATCTGTCCACTTGAGCGCTTCTGCCGCTGCTGCTTTTGGGTCTGCTTTGAGTGCGGATGTGATATCTACCCAGTCAAGAGCATGAAGATGATAAAAGTGTACAACGTGGTCATGCACATACAAAGCACCTTGGATAAGATTTCTCACTATCCTTGCGTTTTTAGGGATTGTCACCTTAAACGCATCTTCTACTGCTTCGATACTTCTTTGATAGTGTGTACCCGTACAAACACCACAGATTCTCATCGCAAGGAGTCCAGCATCCCTTGGATCACGTCCTTTTAAGATAGTCTCAATCCCTCTAAACATTGTCGAACTTGCAAACGCGTCTGTGATAACATTGTTCTCATTCATCACTGCTTCTATTCGTAAATGCCCTTCAATCCTTGTTATTGGATCTACTATTATATGTTTACTTGCCATTATTCATCTCCCTCTTTTTTTCCCGCGATAAGGCTTGCTGCTGCGTGGATACCGATACCGATACCTGCTGCTGTTAGTAAGCCAAGTCCAAACTCATCCACAGTTTTCTCAACGCCGCCCGTAGGTGCTTTGAAGTGTGTATCAGCCATAGGACGCTCTTGTGCATATTTATCCCAAAATTGTGGCTCAGAACATCCAATACATCCATGTCCTGCACCGATAGGCCAGTTTGTACCGCTGTTATAACGCACGATAGAACAGTTGTTGAAAGTCATCGGACCTTTACAGCCCATTTTGTACAGACAGAAGTTATTTTGAGCTCCTGCATCACCCCACTCTTCTACAAACTCACCCGCATCAAAATGCGCGCGTCGCTCACAGTTGTCATGGATACGATATCCAAAGGCAAACTTAGGACGGTTGAGATGATCAAGCTCTGGCACTTGTCCAGTAAGTACAAAGTGGAGTATTGTTCCCGTGATGTTTGCAGGGTTTGCAGGACAAGCTGGGATATTGATAATAGCTTTTCCTTTGACAACATCTTGAACACCCACTGCACCTGTTGGGTTTGGAGAAGCTGCAGGAACACCGCCAAATGTTGCACATGTACCGACTGCGACAACAGCAGCACTATCTTTTGCAACACGAAGCAAGTGCTCTTCAAAAGTTTCACCTTTTGCTCCGATAGTTCCATAAAGACCATTCATAGCAAGAGGAATAGAGCCCTCAACTACACAAAGATATTTACCTTTAAAAGTATGCATCGCTTCTTCAAGATGTGCTTCTGCCGCGTGCCCTGCTGCTGCCATAAGCGTTTCGTTGAACTCTAGCGAAATAGTTTCAAGTATCAACTCATCAATCGTAGGTGAATCGCTTCGTAGAATTGCTTCAGAGTTCCCAGCACAATCTTGAAGTTCGATCCAGATAATAGGAACTCTGTTCATAAGTTCCGCAGCTTTTGCTATAAGAGGTGTAAAGTTTGATGGAAGCATAAGTGCAGCACATGCAGCACTTGCCCACTTCATAAAATCTCTTCTGTTTAATCCTTCTGTTTCTAGTACAGCTTCTATCGATACCTTAGACGCTGCAGGGGATTTTTCCAACTCTTGTAAACGCAGTGTCATCGTCTGCATCAAATTATTATAATACGCTTCCCCACGGTTCGTATTAATTCTTGACCCTTTAGCACTGAACATCTGTGCTAAAGCTTCTCTTTTTTCCATCATGACTCACCCCTTCATAACAAATTTTAAAAATGTTTAAACATTCTTTGTCCCATTCTATTCCAAGTACACTTTAAGATTACTTATATTCCTCAATAAAAAAAAGTAATAACTGCTTCGTTAAAATCTCAAAGTTTCACCCTATATTAAAACTCTCCATATGAAACACGAATAGATAAATTTCAAAATTTTATCCCTATATGAAGCTATATTTAACAAAGTTTTTGCAAGAATAGATAGATGTTTTACGCATTGAGAGCTTCTATAGACACTCTTTTTATCCCCAGAAGTAGGGAAAATAAAAATATATACTCAATTTTTTACAAAAATAAGGAAAAACTCCATGTCTATCCTCAAAATCGCCACTTTCGCGATACTTCTCTCTTCATTTTCTTTTGGAGCGACTACAACAGATAATAAACCTAAACGTGACCTCAAAAACAATATGGTAGAGGTTTACAACACCCTACCTGCAAGTGTAGAAACACTTGAAGAAGCTTTGACACAAGGGATGTTTTACGGACGCTTGAGAATGAACACTTTTTCTTGGGACTGGAAAAACGATAATACTGAGACCAACAAAGACCACTACGCCTTTGGTCTTGGAGGCAGTCTTCTCTATAAAAGTGCTCCAATCAGTGGTTTTAGCACTACAGCGGGAATTTATTATTCAGACAGTCCATTTTCAGCACTTCGTGCAGATAATGCAGATATAGCGTATGTCAAAGCTGGCAAAGATACCTTCAGCCGCAATAATGTACAAAATAACGATGATTGGTCTATGTTCTCTTTAGCACAGGCTTATCTTCAATACAACTACAAAAAAAATAGCTTTAAAGCAGGACGTCAAGCTTTTGAGTCTTTACTTATTGGATCTAATGATACGAAGATGATTCCCAACACTTTTGAAGGCGTGAGCGCAGAGTCTAGAATGGTTCCTCATACCATCATCAAAGGCGCTTACTTTTACGCCCAAAAACTACGTGATCACACTGCGTTTCATGATGTCATCACTTATGAT
The DNA here is from genome assembly GCA_028687935.1 of Sulfurimonas sp. Lineage (GTDB taxonomy): Bacteria > Campylobacterota > Campylobacteria > Campylobacterales > Sulfurimonadaceae > Sulfurimonas. Next base: position 18,859 of record JAQTZE010000002.1, on the reverse strand, counting down.
ACAGCTTCTGGGAATACGATGGAAAATCAGGATGACTCAGCTGCACATAAGGGTCTCTCTTATGCAAATTTTCAAGCCGCTGGAGAAGATACAGAGCATAAACTCATCACTGCTGATATCAAAAACAAATCCCTCCCGGATGTTCAGTTTGATCTGAACTACTGCGCAGTTCCTGACGTGCTGACGCTTGTAACAGGCGAAGCCAACTATATCATCCAGATAGCAAAAGATCTCTCTATTACTCCAAGTATCCGCTATATTCGACAAATTGACAATGGCGGCGGTGCTATCGGTGGGGCAAGTCTCGATGGAAGTTTGGCACACTGGCAGAGTGGCGATGTGACAAATGGCTATAGTGATCCTAAAAGCTTAGATTCCTCTATCGCTATGGGTCGTCTGCTTATCAAAAAAGGACCTTTTATAACGCAAGTAGCCTACTCGCAAGTAGCTGATGAAGCGGATATCGTAGCTCCGTGGAGAGGTTTTCCTACAGGAGGCTATACACGTGCTATGGGACAATACAACTGGATGGCAAACACAAAAACGACCTCTGCGGAGATCTTTTATGACTTTTCAAAATACGTTATTATCCCAGGATTTTCTGCGCTTGTACGTTATGCGGAACAAAATTTTGATGAGAATAAACAACTCGCAGGCGGACAGGCGGACAGCAATATATGGCATTTAGATTTTAGACAGCATGTAACTCCAGCACTCACTGCTAAAGTACGTATGGGATTGGTTGATGCCCAAAAACGTGAAAGCGGTAAAGATTTGGACTCTTACAACGAATATCGCTTTGAGGTAAATTACCTCTTTTAACTCATTGGTGTTACGGCACTAAAACGAACCCGTCCGTTTGAGTGAGAGGGACTCATCGTCCCTGCCAAGCCCCTAAAGCCTTATGCTCTCACAAGTGCGACTGCATCTATCTCGACAAGTGCATTTTTTGGCAATGTTTTGACTGCCACAGTTGAGCGTGCTGGTTTATGTGAACCAAACGCTTCTCCATAGATCTCATTGACCACTGCAAAATCATCCATAGAATCTAAAAAGATAGTTGTTTTGATAACATCACCAAGAGAACTTCCCGCCTCTTCTAAAACAGCACTGAGATTTTTAAGGACCTGTTTTGTCTGGATCACGACATCATTTTCCAGCATCACACCCTCTGGTGTCAAAGCGATTTGTCCAGAAGTAAATACCATCCCGTTTGCCACAACAGCCTGAGAGTATGGTCCGATTGCCGATGGCGCTCTGTTTGTTTGTACTAATTTCATTTTATTTTTCCTTTTTATTTTGGTCTTGTTCTTTTTTTCTTTTATCCACATCACTTAAAAATGAGAGAAAATCCTCACTACTCCAGTAACCTAAAAAAGAGTGAATAATCTTTCCATCTTCTCTTAGAAAATAGTGTCTAGGTACTCTCTTGCGTTTAAAGTTTTCAGGCATAAAGTCAGCATCTCTGTCGATATGTAAAAAAACATACTTTTGTGATAGTTTTTGCATCACTAGTGTATCTTGCAGTGTCGTCGATTCAAATTTGCGACACCATCTGCAATTTGCAGAAGTGATAAACATATAGATATCTTTTTTTTCTGCTTTTGCTTGTATCAGTGCTTTTTTGTAGTCATTGTTCCAGCCAAGTTCTCCTCCAGCAAAGAGAAGAGAAGATGCAAATAAAAACGCAATCAATAGTGATCTGAGCATCTTATCTCCAAGAGCTGATGAGAGTAGCAAATACTTTATGCAGATCCTCAACCTCTTTGACGCTTGTGCGCTCATTGACTGAGTGAATAGTATCATTTCGTACACCAAATTCTATGACCTTGATACCAAGCGGCGCCATAAATCTGGCATCACTCGTCCCGCCTGCTGTGGAGTGCTGCGTTTGTAAGCCCGTCACCTCTGCTATCGCTTGAGCGATATTTTTGACCACTTTTGTATCTGTATCGGTTCTAAATGGATAAGAGCCTTGTGTGAGCTTGAGTTCATAATCAAGCCCATCAAGATGTTTGGCGACAAACGCAGCTACTTCCTCTTGCCCTGTGAGCGTCGTGTTACGCACGTTGAACATCATCTTAAGCTCATTTGGCGTGACATTTGTCACTTGCATTCCCGCACGGATATCCGTGATGACAAACTTACTCGGTGCGAAAAACGCATCTCCATTATCTAGATTGACTCCAGCCATAAGAGCGAGTCTTGGAGCGATAAGATTGATAGGATTGATCCCTTTTTCAGGGTACGCTGCGTGACCTTGCTTGCCTTTTAGAGTGATATATCCGTTGATAGAACCACGACGACCAACTTTGATAGCATCTCCAAACGCAGCCTCACATGTAGGCTCCGCGACAATAGCATAATCAGGCAACATATTTTCTTTTTTTAAGTATTTAAGGACTTCAACCGTTCCATAATAGGCATCACCCTCTTCATCTGAAGTGAGCAAGATTGAGAGTGTTCCATCAAAACTTTTAGCTTGATGCACAGCTTGCACAAACGCAGCCACGCCACTTTTCATATCTTGCGTTCCACGACCGTAGATATAGCCATCTTTTTCTATCGCTTCATAAGGGTTCGTATCCCATCCTTCGCTTCCAGCAGGAACAACGTCCACATGCCCCGCAAAACAAAGATGATCACCCTCACCAAACTTTTTGTAGATAAAGAGATTTTTTACATCTTCCACATCAACGCGCACTGCGGTAAAATCTGGAAGATATTTTTCTATAAAATCCAAAAGTCCGCCATCATCAGGCGTTTGACTTTTGCACGAGATCATATACTTAAAAAGTTCGAGTAGTTCCATTATTTCGCTTCACCTGGGTTATCATAAAAGACATACGGAGTCGCATAGTCACTTATTTCAAAATAGAGTTTTTTCTCACCCTCATCGACTTTCAAATTGAAGTTTGTATCAAGATATCCATATCCATAACGATAGTTTCTTGCTCCTTCGCCCTGTGTTGCCTCTGCACTAGAGAGCTTATCTATCTTGATAAAACGCTGTACAAGCTTCTCTCCCATGTAGATATCCAAAACGCCATTCGTTCCTGTCCAATTTTGGATAGAACGACCTAATTTATTCTGCGTTTCTTGTGTACAAGCACTAAACATAAACGCAACCGCTAATGCTAAAATCAATGTTAATTTTTTCAAATCTCTCTCCTTATGTAAAAAATCGATTATACAAGAGTATCACAAAATTCTCTATTAGTCTTCTTTAAAAATTGTGTGAAATTCCCCAGCTAAAAAAAGGGAGTGCGGATTTTATAACTGTGAAAACCTGCTTCATCGTCTCCCCATCAAACTCTACTTTAGCCTCTGTGTTTTGAGAGTGAAAGAGCACTTGTGTCTTTTTATTTGTGCCAATATAGGTAAAACTTACATCGAGTAAAAGTTCATCTTCTTGTTTATACAGTGCCAGATTATTCTCATCTGCAACTGCTGTAGAGCTCCCCTGAGTTATATTTTCTCGTATCTCTTGTTTAAAGTTTTTTTGTAGCACAACTTCACTCTCATAAAACTTCATCATATACTCATCCAAAACAGGAAAAAGCTTCAGCACAAAAGCTCTGCTAATCATAAAATCAGCTCGATTTTGTAGCTCTTCATAGTTGATACTTAAGCGAATTCTATCCTCACGTTCATCATATTTTGGAGTGAAACTCGTTGCGTTTATAGTTCTTTTGCTCATTAATTTGGCTTGCTCGTTTCAAAAAGGATTTATTAGGATTTTAACACAGGAGATATCAAGAACAACTGAGAAACTCCAAGAGCTTTGACAGCTAAAAGTGACTAAAATCTCAAACCTAAAACGCAAAGAGAACTGATGATACAAACGCAGATATTGATAGTCGGAGGCGGTCCTGCGGGAGCAACCTTAGCCAAATACCTCTCTCGTGCTCATATTGACAACATTCTCATCCAAAAAAAGTTTGATTTCAAAAAGCCATGCGGTGGCGGTATACGTATGGATGCATTCAATGAATTTGAACTTGATACTTCACAGATTATAAAAAAGATAGATACGATTATCCTTGCGTTTAAAGAAAAAAGAATCGCAGTGGATATTTCTGAGATGCCGCTTGGCATTGTGGAGCGATGCTCTTTTGATAACTATCTCAGAGAAGAGGCACAAAACGCAGGTACAAAACTCTTTGAAGCAAAACTTATTGATTTGCTAGTTGGCAAAGAAGATGTAGTTTCTCAAGTAAGATTTGCAGATGGGATACAAGAAATACGATCGCGTTTTGTAATAGCCGCCGATGGAGTCAACTCCTCTGTACGCAAAAAAATAAATGGGGACGAGGTCAGTGCACTCGTCACAAACTATGCAGACTTGAGTGGTTTTAGTGCCCAAGATTGTGAGTTTCACTTTGGTTCACACATCGCTTCAAAATACTATGCTTGGGCTTTTCCTGAGCAAAATGGAACAAATATCGGCATCCTCTCTCAGGGCGAAAGACCCTATATACAAAATTTTTCGCAGCATCTTGGAATAGAAGAAAGCTATAAGATTCAAGGCTACAAGATTCCCGAATTTGAAAATCCTATTTTTTACAAAGAGCGGGTCTTTTTCGTTGGAGACAGCGCTTCACAAGTATTGCCTTTTACCTATGAAGGGATTTACTATGCGATGAGTTCCGCAAAGCTTTTAGCAGATATTTTTATAGAAAACGCAGCGCCCTGTGAGTATGAAAAAAGATGGAATACAAAATATCTCAAAAAATTCACTACACTCAAAAAATTGCAAAAAATCTTTCTCGCTAATGACTTTATGATATCACTGATGATGCGGCTTTATAATTCCAAAAAAGTTCAAAAAAAGATGATGCGGCTTTGGTTGCAAGAAGAAGAGTTACAACTCAATCTTGCGTTTTTCTTTAAAGTACTTAAAAAGATATTTTAAATACTTTGAGAAATTTTTAAATCTTACTACCGCGGTGTCCTATGGTTCTTTTATACTCTTCATAGACTTTTTGTGGTGTATTTCCATTCTCATAGAGTTTTAAAACTTCACGAGTAAAGTTTATAGGGTATTCGAGAAAATACCCTTCATCTTTTTTGATTATCTCAGCCAAAACATCATACATTCCATTATAGATTGCTTCATCTTCGATTTTGAGTCTATCAAGATTATCCTGCGCTTTAGCAAGCAGTGCATCATTAAACTCGCCACGCTCATTTAAAGTTTTTCTAACTTCTATATAGTGCTTGAGACTTTTTTTATTGACTATATAGTCATTAAAAATATTAATAAGTGACATTCGTATCCTTTTGTGTTGCGTTTAAAAATTATATGCGTAAATCATAGCACAAAAATAGCGCAGTGGCGCATCCAACTATTTTAAAATGCGACTAAAAGTAAATTTTAGATTACTTTTACTACAATCTTGCAAAAGGAGATAGCATGAAAAAATATAAATGTGTATTTTGTGGCCATGTATATGACCCAGAAGTTGGAGATGAAAAACATGGCATACCAGCGGGCACTGCGTTTGAGGATTTACCTGCAAATTGGCGCTGTCCAGGTTGTGGTTCAGGCAAAGAGTACTTTAAACCTCTAGATTAGGAGTGCCATTACGAGCAAAGCGTGGCAATCTTATTTTTTGCTACCAGTCATCAAGTAGGATTTTTCCATCTTTGCTTTTTGGCTCTTCGCTCTCTTCTATAATATTTATCTTCAGCTCTTCTTCTTGCACTTTTTTGCTCTTTTGCATCTGCTCTTCAAACTGAAGTTCTAGACCTTTAGAAGTCATGACAAAACCATCAACTTTTATCTTGCCATCATGTATCAGGTTATGATGTTCCTTACAAAGCGGTACAAGATTGTGTCTGTGATTTTGGTGAAAGTGCCCTATAAAGCCTGCTGCATCCGCTAAAGAGCGTTGTGAGATATGATGCACATCTTCGGCAACTGCGCCACAAATGATACATTTCGTCACGTACAAATCTTTGTTATACTTGCTTTTTTTCTTCTTGACCAGAAGCTCAAGTTCATCATAGTCATTTGCAAGACGCTTGCGTATTGCGTTTGCGGTGTCTAAAAAGTCACTATCCATATGAAGCGATTTTGCGAACTCAAGTCCGTAGATACTGCTGCCACTTCCAGATTGCAGTACGCGGTTAAAAAGCAGTCTGTCTTTTTCTTCGTCATACTCTACACTAAGATGCAAATCCACGACATTGTCAAGCTTTTTGACCTCTGTCATAGTGGAGAGCTGATGCAGGTGCGTCGCAAACAAAAATATCGAACGGATAGTTGCTAGTTTGATGATAGCAGAGGCAACAATTGCCACACCTGAGAGCGTCTCCGTCCCGTGACTTATCTCATCGCCAAGAACGAGTGAGCGTACCGTCGCACGGTTGAAGATGTTTTTGAGTTCAAGCATCTCCACCGCAAAAGTAGATAAACCTTTGGCAAGATTATCACGCGAGACGATTCGGGTAAATAGTGAGTCAAACAGAGAAAACTTCATCACCGAAGCACTCACAAAAAAGCCAGATTGCGCCATAAGTGTGGCAATACCGATACTCTTCATGAGCGAAGATTTTCCGCTTGAGTTGATACCATAAAGTAAAACGCCATTGATAGCATGACCATCATGCACAGCCACATCAAGCATCACCGTCTTTGGATGTGGCAGATCCATATAGTCTCTGTTTCCCATCACGATATCATTGGGTACATAGATGCCAGAGCGCTCTTGTACTTCGATGAGCGGATGACGCAGTGCCATGATCTGCATAAAATTCTCATCTTTTTGGGCTTCTACTATCATCGGACGAGAATGTTTATACATTTGCGCTACTTTGGACGAGCTCACACCCACATCCAAGTCCGATACATAGGCGATAACTCTATCAAAAAGAAGCGAATAACGGCGCTCATAAACACTTTGAAGCTGAATAAATCTATCTTTGACTAGAGCAACGATTTTACGACGGTTTTTCATGATTTGATCGGAGAGTTTGTCGGTAAAATCAGAGCTTATTTTGACATTGTTTGTCAGTTTTTTGACGCTGAACTTTGCAAACTCTTCATCTTTATGAAACGCACTCTCAATTTGGGAAAATCTATTTTTACTCAGAGAAATATAATAGCCCTCTTTTTCCAAAAGCCCGAGTGTCACCAAACGCGTACTTGCTGCGTTTGCGCTTGCATCATCAAGGAGCGTTTGAATCTTACTCATGATATCTTCGTACGCAATAAACATCACTGCGTTTTCTTTGACAAGCGTATCGACTGCCTCATCCACACCGCTCATGAGGAAGTTTTCATCTACGGTATTGTTGGTAAAACGGCGGGAGACATCAAGGTCGATGCTTTTGTCTATATCACGCAAAAATTCTTCTACTTCGTTCTCATGAAAAGGTGTTTTTTGGATTTTATGTTTTTTGACATAGAGCATCAGCTCTTTGACGCTTAGCATCGAGTCATAAATATGGTTCATCTCAAAAGGATGTAAACGGCCTAGATCAAGCCTACGCGCGAGTCTCTCTATATCATAAACGCCACGCATCGTCTCATCGAGATGACGCACATGTGAGCCAACTTTTTCTATTAGATTATATCTGCGTTCTAGCTCTTCTTTTTCGAGTATTGGGTTGAGCAGACGCTCTTTAAGGAGTCTGCGTCCGATAGCCGTGGCACTCTTGTCCATCATTTTTAGCAGAGTAAACTCTCTCACATCTTTTGAGATGATGCCAAGCTGTTCAAGCGCATTGTTGCCAAGATACATAAAACGGCGGTTGTCGATGATATTTGGAGTGTCAAGTTTTTGTACGATATGGATGTCGTGTTCAATGACAAAGTGCACCAAAATAGCAAGCGCTTCGGTTATCATCGGTGAGCGTTCAAGATCGAGATGTTCTATCGGCGAGAGGAGTGATTGTATCTGATAAACTTCTCTAAAGAGTTCATTTTGAAACTCTATCTTTGGACGCTCGTTGTTGACACTATAGTGATAGTGCTCGGCGATCTCAAGATAGCTCATAACATGACGCTGATCTTCTACACCTTCTAAAAAAGTCACCACTACTTCGCTTGTTTTATGGATATTTAAAAGGTTAAAGACTTCATCAAGCGCATACGAAGGATCTTCACTTGTTCCATGCGTTTCATAGAGCCAAGTTTTGCCCGTCGTGACATCGATAGCCGCGTAGCCTACATTGTAGATGCCTCTATATCTATCCACTAAAAGAGAGACGATATAGTTGTCATCATTATCTATGATATAGTCGAAGTTTGTCCCAGGAGAGACGATTTGTGAGATGTAACGGCTTATTTTTGGAGGATTGCCTTTTTGTTTGACGACAATGACCGTATATTTTTGCTCTTGTATAATGCGGCTAAGATAGCGCTCAAAAGAGACAGCCGGCACACCTGCAAGGAGAGGATTTCTATCCGAGTTTTCTATGATATTTTTGTTTTTCTTCGTCAGCTGGATATTGAGAAGCTCCGCTATCTCTTTAGCTTTTCCTATCTGCTCATCATCATTATTGACCTCATAGACTTCATAAAAAGTCCCGATTTCCATGAAGACGACGGTATCTTTGCCGTACTTCTCTTCAAAAAATCTTTGCAAGTCAAAATATATCTGTGTTAAGAGTTTGTCTTTGTCATTAAGGAGAAAACTTACATCTGATGAGCGCATGAATCACTTTTGTGCTGAATTTTGTTTTGGGATTATAGCATATATGCTTTGCATGGGAATAAAAATATATTTTTAGCGCTTTTAATTGTAAAAAATTCATTAATATCTGTATATCTGTATTGTATTCACAAGCGTAGTTCGATATAATCATCTGCTTTTAAATTTCAAACAATTATATAAATTATTTATGAGTTTTTAGGGAGTATATGTGAAAAAAAGCTTTATCTTAGCCATGGTGCTAGTAGCGGCACTCAATGCAGAGGATTTAAGAAGTTCTGTGGGAGAAGTTTTATCTACCAACCCTATTATTTTAGAGAGACTCAAAAACTATAACGCGACAAAAGAAGATATCACAAACGCAGAGTCTGGATTTTATCCAAAGATTGACATCTCAGCAGGTGCAGGGATTGAAAATACAGAGAAGACAAATATACCAAATCTTGCAGACAGATCGTATGATTTTGATGTCTATCAAGCTTCCATCAAGTACACCCAAAATATCTTCAAAGGTTTTGAAACAACAAACCTGATTGCCCAACAGGAGTTTCGTACTCTCTCCGCAGCCTATAGTTATATAGAAAAAGCCAATGACACTGCGTTTTCTATGGTCAACACCTATATCCTACTGATGAAAAACAAAGACCTTCTTGAGACTGCGGGAGAAAACGTACGCATTGATGAAGAGATATTTATCAAGGTACAAAAACTTTATGATTCAGGGCTTACAACGCTCTCAGAAGTCAATAAAATAGAGTCCTCTCTCGCACTTGCAAAATCAAATCTTGTCGTGCAGGAAAACACTCTTCTTGACGCTTCATATAATCTCCAAAAAGTTTTAGGCCGTGCACTTGAACCTGAGCGTATGATTGAACCTACACTCGAAGTGATACTCCCAAAAACACGGGAAGAAGCAACACAATTTGCCATGAAAAACAACCCTTCTCTTTTGGTGAGTACCTATAATGTGAAGCTAGCACAAGCTGTACAAAAAGAGAAAAAGGCTGCATTTTTGCCGAGTGTAGATCTTGAACTCTCCCAATCTTTAAATAAAAACATGAGTGCCGTTGAGGGTGAAGATAGCCGTTTTCGTGCGATGGCTTATGTAAACTACAATGTTTTCAACGGTTTTGCAGATAGTGCAGCACTCCAAAAAAGTATCTCACAGATACATCAGGAAGTAGAGTCCAAAAATACACTCCGACGAGATGTCATCGAATCACTCAATATCGCGTGGAGTTCCTATGAAAAACTAAGTGAGCAACTCAAACATCTCGAGCACTACCAAGAGTATTCGCTCAAAACATTGACGCTCTATACAAAAGAGTATGATCTTGGTCGTCGTTCACTCTTGGATCTGCTCTCTGCGCAAAATGATTTTATCGGCTCAAAATCTCAAGTTATCAATACGCGCTACAGTATCTTATTTGCAAAATATAGAATACTTGATGCAATGGGTATTCTTATCCCAAGTATCATGCAAGATGAGCATGCTATTATCTACTCCAATGTAGGGCTAGACGGACATGAACCGGATAATCTTGATGCACTTCCTTTGGAATATGACAGAGATAAAGACCTTATCGTAGATGAGAAAGATATCTGCGCGAACTCTCAAAACACAGCCTTTAAAAATCTCTACGGCTGTAATGAAAATGATTCCAATGTAGCACAAATAGAGCGCTATAGAGGCTTTTTATTTTCCGATGAGAGACTCGAAGGTGATGCGAAAGAACTTATAGAAAAACTTATTTTACAACTTGCTCCCTACGGTCTTAAAGATATAAAATTTGAGCTTCTCTCAAACGCAGAGGATGACTCTCTATCGCAAGAAGAACTTTACACTTTAAGTAAAAACAGAGCAAACGAAATAAGAGCGAAACTTATAGATGCCGGTGCATTAGAAACAAATATCCTTATAGTATCAAACGCAGACACCGCGCCTATGTACAGCGAAGATACAAAACGCAATAACCGCGTTGATATTATCGTCAAAAAATTAAAAAAACAATGAAGGTCATGATATGCTCATAACATCTGCTGATAACCTTAGAATGGACGCCCTGCTAGATTGTCTGGTGCTCTTTACAAAACTTTATCACAAACCTTTTTCTGCAGAAGCCCTCACAGCAGGATTGCCGGTAGAACCTGGTGCCGAATCTCCGGAACTCTTCTCTATCAACAATGCTAAAGGACTCTTCTCCCGTGCAGCAGAGAGAGCAGGACTTAAGTCTTCTCTCATCCGTAGACCACTTTCTCAAATATCACCCCTGCAACTCCCTATGATTATCCTTCTTTCAAACCAAAGTGCATGTATTTTGGATAGATTTAGCGAAGACAACACTCAGGTCAAAATCATCATGCCAGCTGAAGAAGCAATCGAGCAGTGGGTTGATGTAGAAGACCTTACGGATGAGTATATCGGGTTTGGTTTTATGGTCAAAAAAGCCTTTGAATACTCAGATGAGAGTTCAAGAACACTGCATCTTCAACAAAAACATTGGTTTTGGAGCACGATAAAACTCTCAGCAGGTGTCTACAAAGACGTACTGTATGCTTCCCTGCTTATCAACCTTTTTGTTTTGGCGTCCCCTCTTTTTACGATGAACGTCTACGATAGAGTTGTCCCAAACAACGCTATTGAAACGCTATGGATTTTTGCTATTGGTGTTTCCATTATCTATATTATCGATACCTATCTAAAATTTACACGAACCTACCTGCTTGAGAGTGCGGCGAAGAAGAGTGATGTTATTATGTCCTCTATCATCTTTGAAAAAGTGCTTGATCTCAAGATGGCAAACCACCCTGCTTCCGTAGGTTCTTTCGCAAGTAACCTCAAAGACTTTGACTCCATAAGAAGCTTTTTGACAAACGCAACGATGGCAGCTGTCATTGATCTTCCTTTTGCCATCATCTTTCTCTTTGTTATCGCCTATATTGGTGGTGCTATCGTACTTATCCCTATCACGACGATGATATTTATCATCGGCTATGCCTACTTCATCAAAAAACCTCTGCGTGAGAGTATCGAGAGTACCCATGAAGCCAGTGCAAAAAAAAGTTCTATCCTTATCGAGACACTCAACAACATCGAAACACTCAAGAGTCTTGGAACTATGAGCCAGATGCAGTGGAGATGGGAAGAAGCGACTGGAGAGATAGCAGGCAAAAGTCTTAGCTCTCGCATGCTCTCTGCTTCTATTCCTACCATCACACAACTGCTTATCCAGATAAATACAGTTATGATCATCGTCTATGGTGTCTATCTCATCCAAGATTTTTCACTCTCTATGGGGGGACTTATCGCTATCGTCATCCTCACATCACGCACGCTCTCTCCTATGAGTCAGGTGGCTGCACTGATGACAAACTATGAAGATACAAAGACCTCTTATGAGACGCTCAACGATATCATCTCCAAGCCAAGCGAGCGACCAAGCGGAAAAAAATTTGTTGAGAGACCTGAATTTAGTGGTCATATCGAGTTTGTGGATGTGACATTTACCTATCCAAACAACGAAGTCCCAGCGCTGAGAAATGTCTCTTTTGTCATCAATCCAGGGGAACACGTCGCTATCATCGGACGTATCGGTTCAGGAAAAAGCAGTATCCAAAAGCTTATCTTAGGTCTGTATGAACCAGATAGTGGACAGATTCTCATCGATGGTATCGATATCAAACAGATAGATCCAGCAGATTTGCGTAAAAATATCAGTTATGTCTCTCAAGATATCATGCTCTTTAGAGGGACTGTTAAAGATAACATCACCTACAGAGCGACTCATGCAAGTGATGGAGCGATGATACGTGCGGCGCAAATCAGCGGAACCTCAGAGTTTGTAAAAAAACATCCAAAAGGGTATGAGATGCCAATTGGAGAGCGCGGTCAAGGTCTCTCTGGAGGTCAGCGTCAAAGTATCGGAATAGCTCGTGCATTTTTACTCAATGCTCCGATCATGCTTCTTGATGAACCCACAAACGCAATGGATCAGATAACAGAATCCAAACTTCTTGATAACATGGTAGAGAGTCTCAAAGGTGTCACCTCGCTCATGGTCACACAAAAAATGACACTGCTTAAAATCGTTGACAGAGTCATCGTGGTCAATGATGGAAAAATCTTCATCGATGCTCCAAAAGAGAGAGCACTCAAACAGCTTCAAGGTGGAGGGAAAGCATGAAAAAAAGTAACGCTCCAGTAGAGTACAACGAAAAAGATTATGAGTTTATGAACAGCCTTAGTGCTGCTATCTTAAACCGTGCACCTTCCAACGTCAGCAAAGTGATAAAAATCTGGCTCTTTACTATCTTTGCGTTTATCGTCTGGGCATCTTTTGCTGAGATAGATGAGATTACACGCGGTGATGGTGATGTTATCCCCTATGGCCAAAATCAGGTGATACAAAACCTCGAAGGTGGTATAGTTGAGGCCATCCTAGTTGAAGAGGGAACTGTTGTTAAAGTCGATCAAGTGATACTACGCATCAATAATGCAAAATCCACTTCTACTTCTCAGACCAACGAGATGAAAGTTCAAGAACTTCAAGCAAAACAACATCGCCTCTATGCCGAAGCAAATGGCTTGGAGCTTGAAGAGATCAAAACAGAAGATCCAAGTTTTTTAGCACAACTCGAACTTGCGCGAAGGCTTTATAACTCCAACAAACTAGAATTTAACGCAAAAGACAATGCATTTGTCGAGCAGATAACGCAAAGAATACAGGAGCATAAAGAGGCTCAGGCAAGAATCATGTCACTCAAAAAATCTCTTGAGTTCGTCACAGAAGAGATAGCAATGACAGCGCCTATGGTACGTGAAGGTGTCAAATCAAAAGTAGACTTTTTAAAGCTCAAACGCGAAGCAAACGCAATAGAAAATGATATCCAAAGTGCACAACTCTCACTTCCGAGACTTCTCTCGGCCATAGAAGAGTATAGAAGTAAACGTGAAGAGTCCAAACAGCTCTTTTTCAATACAGCTAAACAAGAGCTCAATGAAGTAAGTGCAGAACTCCAAAGACTCAAAACGCAACAAATCGCACTCAGTGACCAAGTCGATAGAACCATGGTAAAATCACCTGTAGATGGGATAGTGCAAAAACTTTTTGTGCATACCGTTGGCGGTGTTATCAAACCTGGAGATGATCTCGTCGAGATCGTTCCAACAGACAAAAGACTCTATCTTGAGATCAAGATCAAGCCAAGCGATATTGCGTTTATCCACCCAGGAGCTGATGCACAGGTCAAAATATCTGCCTATGATTATGCAATACATGGAGGTCTAAGCGGTAAAGTCGTCAATATCTCGCCTGATACTATCACAGACAATAAAGAGAACACTTTTTATCTTATCCATGTTGAGACAGACAGAAACTATCTCGGATCTCCTGAACATCCGCTCAAAATCATCCCTGGTATGACTGCGAGTGTAGATATTGTGACTGGCAAAAAAAGCGTTATGCAGTATATTTTGAAACCTATCTTAAAATCTAAACAATACGTTTTTTCGGAGAGATAATATGCAGATCATCTTTTTTAGCACAGATTTAGACATGATCGATGAGTTTCAACACAGACATGAGATAGGCTCTTTTACTCCATGCTATGAGCTGGACACATTGTTCCAAGAGCTAAAAGGGAGAGAAAGATATATGCTCATAGTCGATTATGACACTGTCGCTCACGACTTAAATAAACTTATATATGCAGATAAATTACCTAAAAACTGTGTGATACTTGAGAGAGTTCCGGCAATTGCAACAGGGAAGATGCTTATCTCTCGTGGAGCGCAAGCCTATGGCAACTCAAGAATGGCGCAGGTTCACTTTGCGCAGATCCTTGAGACAATAAACGCAGGACAAGTTTGGAGCTATCCGGAACTCACAGCGGCACTCATCACAAAAGAGAAAGACAAATCACTCAGCCACGAAGCACTTGAACTCGTTGAGAGTAAACTCACCCCCAAAGAGAGTGAAGTAATCTATCTTATTTTAGATGGTTTTACCAATGATGCTATCGCTTCAAAACTCGACATCACTCCAAGAACTGTCAAAGCGCACGTAAGCGCAATATTTTCTAAACTCCACGTCAACGATAGAGTCTCTTTAGTATTACTGCTAAAGTAGAACTCAAAAAACACTAAAAACAGAAAACTGCGTTTTGCTCGTGATAAGAAGAGCGCCTTAGCTCTCCTCTATCGTTATATTTGTACTGATCTCTAAAGTGACAGTATCATCACCCTCTCCGCCAGTATATTCCTGATACGTCTGACCTGTTTCAAGATCTGTTTTAAATTCACCAAGCGTCCACTCACCAGAGCCACCTGTATCCAGTGTGTCAAGGTTGATCGTATCACCAGCATCACCATCGATACGCAATACATTATCAACATCTGTAATATCAAGCACATCATCAAGCGAGAGTGAAATATTTTGCTCACCTTGACCAAGATCTATCGCTTCAATATTTTGCACTCCACTCTCAAGAGCCCCAAGATCGATGTTCATATCCCCTTCAAATACTAGAGTGTCAAGACCTTCTCCGCCATCAAGACTCATAGTGCTCTCAAGATCATCTGCACCGAGTACAAAAGTATCGTTACCCTCACCTGCTTCTATAGTGTTATCTTCACTTACATCATAGGTGTCATTTCCGAGATCTCCGCTCACATCAAGGTCACTGCTATCAAAGGAAGTATTGCTCTCACCTTTGTCATTTGTAGCTGTTACACTCGCTTCAAGTGTATTGAGTTCTGTATTACTCAGCTCTTTAGTGCTTGAGAGGATAACCGGATCAGATGGATCAGCCAAACTAAGATCGACTGTATTGCCTACAACACCTGCGCCTGAGAGTGTCGCACCCTCAGGAAGATTATCCAGTGTAACGACAGAGAGTTTTTCACCATCTGCTGCCGCAGCACTGAGATCCAATGTGTAGTCATAGCCGTTTAGTTCATCACGCATTGGAGGTTCAACACTCTCAACACCGCTGACAACGGCCCATACCCCATCAACTAAAAGTGCCCCTTTAGCTTCCATTCTCGCAACATCAACGACTTTTATCTCTTTTGTCATCGCTGTATCTGAGACTGGAAGTAGTCCTGTGATATCAGTTGTGCTTGTGCCTTGCTGGATATTGAGTTCACTCGCTACACTCAACTCAGTCCCGTCTTGTGCAATAGCCGTAAATTTCACTTCATCGACGATTGTTTTGGAGAGTGTCATGTTTTGAACGACGAAGTTTCCATCACTTCCCTCTGTAGTGATCTCAAATCTCGCTACCGGAACAGTTGTAGTAAATTCATAGTTATCGACAAAACTACCTGACTCTCTATAGCCGCCTTGAGCATCGATAACATTTCCATCTTTATCAAAAGCAGTGATAATGACTTGTGTCGCGTGAGAATCTTTTTTATCAAAATAGCTACCAAGCCCATCAAGAGTAAATGCAACCTGATTGACATCTTGTCCATCGATTTTAACCACCATTGTCTCACCACGGCTAAGACCCGCATTATCTGTATCTCCGATACCTGCGCCATCAGAAGTTCCGGATTTATTGTAAACACCCAACTTCTGTTCTGAACCGTTTTGTACAACCGTTGTCGTCACACTTAAATCACCATCGATAAAAGTAACGCTTTTACCGTCTTTTGCTGCTGTTCCCCAGTCACTTATATCCACTTTTTCAGTGAATTTATTTGTGCCTTCTTTCTCTCCAAACGTACCTATTTTTACATCATGTGTAGCACTACTTGCACTACTATCAGGGGTAAAACGCACTTGTACAGATGCATCATACTCTTGTCCGACAACCATTTTACTCCATGTGCCATTTGCTTCTTGGACTTCGACAGTTCCATGATCAGGGGCATCATCAAGACGAATATTTTCTGCTTTTCCTACTGATATTGTCTCAGTTTTCATAAGTTTTGCAGTTTCAGTATAAGTCGTCTGAGAATATGTACCATCACTGTTGGCTGTGATATGCTGTGCTGCCATTGCTGCCGTGTCTACGACTTGAACAATCTGTGCGACAGCCTCCCCAAATGAGATACTGAGCTCAGGAGCCTCTACACCATCTGAGACAAATGTTTTATCCGCTACATTCATCACACCATCTGCAAACTCTACTTTTTCTATATTTCTCAGCTCATTCACATCGCCGTTTGTCTCAGTGACTACAAGGTTTCCATCTGCATTTGTTGAGATCATATAATCTGCAAAATTACCGCTAAATACTGCTGTATCATCTCCAGCACCACCATCGATGACTACTGAATCATTCGTATCATCCACATCTATGCCAACTCTGTCATCACCGCTACCCATAAATACAAAGTCATCACTCTCTTCAGTTGAAGCGTTTGAATATGTCCCATGCCAGTATTGCGCGCTGTCTGTTTGTGCTGTCACATTACCGGCACTATCTGTCTCAGTGATACTGAAAAACTCGTTATCATTGATAGCTGTTGCACTTAAGTTCGAAATATCGGCACTCCAGACACCATTGGCATCCACTTCAGCAGTCGCTACTGCTGTACCATCTTCATCATAGATTGTGATAGTATTGCCAGCCTCTGCGCCCATTCCGCTCATAGTCACAGAAGAGTAATCTCCTGCATTGTCTACAATATTTGTTATCGCAAGTGCAGATATATCGCTTGAAGCCGTGTCAATTGTTACATCTTGAGTAGTTGACGAAGCATTACCCGCTGCATCGGTAGCTGTAATAGTCAAAGTCTGTGCACCATCTCCAAGTGTATCAGTTGTAATAGAGTAGTTACCATCTGTATCAGCTACGCCAGAGCCTACAACAATACCAAGTGCCGTTGTAATAACAACTGTCGCACCAGCTTCTGTTGTTCCATTTATCGTAGGTGTATTGTCATTTGTTATATTGTCAGTAGAAGAGAGACCACTCTCACTTGTATCACTCAAATCAGCTATTGTATTTACAATAGTATCATCGATATCCGCTACATTTATTGTGATACTCTGAGTAGAACTCGTACCATCCGCGCTTGTAGCCATGACGTCAAATGTATAACTAGGATTTGCTTCAAAATCTATCGCTCCACTTGTCACGATCTGTCCATCTGCATTGACACTAAATGGAACTCCATCGGCGACGCTATATGTCACTGAGTCCCCATCCACATCGACTGCGTTTAGCGTGACACCGGTATATGTTCCTTCTGCTACATTTTCATTGATGCTGTTATCCGTATCATCGCTATCAGAAACTGTTGATATTCTGTCATTGATTTGACCTGCTTGTGTTGCGTTTGCAGCTGTATTATTTGCTGCGTTTACTGCGTTTGTAGCAGCTGTTGTATCCACACTCTCACCTGCTGCTGTTGCTGCTGCGTTTAAGCTATCAACTGCCGCACTTAATATATTCGCTGCGCTCGTAGCTGCTGTTGCCGCTTCTGTCGCTGCATCTTGTGCTGCTTGCGCTGTAGCAAGATTATCTGGAGTTGGGTTTACTTCTGCTACTGCCGTTGCATCACTTGCTACATCTGCTGCGCTTTGTGCATCCGCTGCTGCATCATTTGCTGCGTTTGTAAGCTCTGCTACATCTGCAACCATATCAGCGATAACTGCATCACTTGCATCCTCTGCAGCTATTGCCTCTGTAAGAGTTGTAGTTGCTGTTTCAGTTGAGCCTACTGCTGTTGTCTCTACTGGAGTTTCACCTGCGTTTGTTGCTGCGTTTGAGTATGTTGCTGCTGCATCGGCTGCTGTTGCGATTGCTGTCTCTGCTGCAGTGATGGCGTTATTTGCAGTGGCGATGTCTGCGGATGTTGGGTTCTCATTGTTTGCTAGTGTATCTGCTGCATTCTCTGCAGCTGTGATAGCTGCATTTGCTGCGTCGGCTGCGTTGTTTGCTGAAGTGAGTAGATCATCTACTGCTTTGTCTGAATCTACTTCTGCAGCTACTGCTTGGGTAACAGTTGTTGTTGCTGTTTCAGTTGAGCCAACTGTTGTTGTATCAACTGGAGTTTCACCTGCTGCATGAGCTGCGTCTGCATAGCTTTGAGCTGCCTCTGCTGCTGTTGCGATTGCTGCGTCGGCTGCGCTGATTGCGTTATTTGCAGTAGCGATATCTGCGGAGGTTGGGTTCTCATTGTTTGCTAATGTATCTGCGGCGTTCTCTGCTGCTGTGATTGCTGCGTTTGCTGCGTCGGCTGCGTT
>JAQTZE010000025.1 GCA_028687935.1 Sulfurimonas sp. | reverse complement strand
GGAGTCAGAGAGAGCAGCAGACCGAAGGTAAAAAAGGTGAGTAAAATCAACGGTCTGTTCCCCTCAATAAACGTCTGAGTAATTCGGTCGGTTTCTGAGACGGTGATTGGACTTTTTACATCACCTGATATAGTATTTTTTAGAGAAGTTTTTGCTGACACTCGTAATGGGAGCTTTGAGCTTTGGATATCAAAAGTAAATTTGGACTCAATCGGCTCATAGCACAAACCCTCTTCTGAACACCCCTGATATCCGACAATCAGCGTAATCGGGACAACATCCTTCATCTCTTTAGTTTTCACCAGAGGGATATCGAATGTCGGCGATGAGGTATAGACTTTTTCTCCCTCATGATCTATTGCATCAGGAAGGACGAAACGATCAACGATGATTCCGCTGTTTGCTTCTAAAACTTTTACCGTGATTTTAGAGCGGTAGAGGTAAATATCCTCTCCTAGTTCTATAGTTACCGATGCAATGTATGATTTTTTCATCTCAACAGAAGCTTTAAATGCCTCTTCGGGCATTAAAAATCGAGACTCTGCCAATATGAGAGTATTTAGAAACATAACCAATAGTAAGAAGTATTTCATAGCTCAGGATTCCTTATTAAAATGTTAAAACTTTATCGCTTTGCATCACCCAGTCTGCAAGTATCTGCATTGTTGAAGAGATACTTTCGTCAAAATAGGGGCTATTTTTGAAAAGGCCGCAGCGGGCGTTACAAGTGCCGCACGCTTGTACCGCAACACCATCGGCATGAAGCTTCTTAATCATATCAACGAGATCATAATCGTAGCTCTGTGGTTTTTCGGTGATGTCCCGCGCCAAATCGACGGCATCGTTCATCAAAAAAATATTAACTCCTTCACCGCTTCTATGAAGTGTTTTTGCTAATCGCAGAGCATTCCAAGTGACGTCAGAACCATTATAAGGCTGATAATTGAGAATAAAAGTTGTCATAGATATTCCTTTATTAGTATATTAGCTAATTAACTAAGTAGCTGCATTATAATAACTTTCGGATTGTTTGTCAACAGATAAAGTACTTTGCTAATTGACTAAGTGTTTAATGTGTTATAATTTCACATATATCTACTCACAAGGCTTAAAATGCTCGATATGGAACAAAAACTTAGAATTTTTAAGGCTCTTAGCAATGAAACACGCTTTTTGATTTTTAAAAATGTCTTTACCGGGGGATATACCTGTTCACTCGACAAAAAGCAGCCCGGCGTCGAAGTCAATCCGATTGCAACCTGCGTCAGCACGGTGGCAGAGCATTTTAACTTTTCACTGCCTACAATTTCCGCCCATATCAAAGAACTCAAAGAAGCAAAGATTATTATTGTCGAGAAAAAAGGGAACAAAGTCTATATCGAGCCAAACATCGAAACAATTAGAGAATTGGCAGGATGTTTTGCCACGCTTGTACAAAATTTCGATGAAAATAGAGAGTTGTTTTTTGGTGATACTCTAAGAGTGAACTAAAGGAGCGAAGTTTAGAACTTGCTCACTTTGTTTTCCTGAAAAGTCATCACAACTTTTCCATCGAGTGTTTCCCCGTTATAGAGAGATTGACTGTTGTTTATGAGAGTTGTTTCATTGACATCAAAAAGAAGAGCGTTTACTTTGCTCCCTATCTCAAAAGTTCCATACTCCAGACCTATACTTCTGGCTGTATTGACGGCTGTAAGTTTTACAAGTTCGCTCATGCTGATCATCTCTGATTTTACGAGTTTTGTGTAATAGAGAGCTAGGATATTTTCTATCGCTTCAGATCCATACTCTGCATCATAAAACGCCACTTCTTTATTGACAAGTGAGCTTGGCTGGTGTAGTGATGTGAGTGTATCTATCTCTTTGTTTTTCAGTGCTTTTTGAAGCAATTTCAGATCACTTTGTGAAGCAAGCGGCGGATTGATTTTGGCTGTAGTGTTGAAGTTTTCACATGAGCTGTCTGCATGGATAAGATGATGCAGGGATACTTCACATCTGACATCTACTCCGTCTTTTTTGGCTTGAGAGATAAGATAGATAGAACGAGGTGAAGCGATGGATTTGAAAAGTATGCGTATTTTGAAATGTCGTGCAATCTCTATCATACGAGAAACATGCAACACTTCACTCAGATCCGGTATGCCCGCAAGCCCAAGACGCGAACTCACATCGCCCTCAAGCATCACACCGTTGTTTATGAGTGAGTTGTCCTCTGCTTTACAAAAAAGTGTTTTGTTATACATCTTGACATATTCGGCTATTTTGATGGCAAGGTTGTTTTTGGCGATAGTGCTCATGTAGGGAGCGGCTGCACCGCGTTTGAGAAGGATAGCTATATTGCTTAGCGTGGCATCTTCTTTGAGCGTATTTAGCATCAAATCTACTTTTGCGCCTTGGAGTGAACCCAGAGAGTTTTGGGCAAACTCCAACGCCACTTCATTGTCTATGGCAGGATTGCTGTCCGGGTTGAGTACGATATGCCCGACACCGCCCCCAAGCGCTTGATCTGAGAGTGCTTTGATATTTTTTGCGTTGAGTATGCCATCTTGAAGTCTGACATTGAGATCAAGTAAAAGCGGCATAAAATAAGCACCCTTTGCATCTATCATCTCACTGCATTTGAGGTTTTGCCCTATCTCTTTGAGCACGCCCTCTTCTATACGAACATCCGCTTTTCTTTCTCCATTAGCATCACAAACTCTTGCGTTTGATATAACCATTTCAGACCACCTTTGATATAATGTTCAAATTATAATCGATTAAGGCTTAGTGTTGCGTTTTATTTTTCCTTTTTTTTTCATGTTTTTGTTCGCTCATGCACAGACTCCTTATGAAAAAGGCAAAGTGCTTTATATGGAAAAAGGGTGTTATAGCTGTCATGGAAACCAACTCGAAGGTCTGCACAGATACCCAAAACTCTCCAACCGCGCAAAAGGTTTTTTGTCTTACAAACTCAAGCGTTTTCGGGACAAGATATCCGATAACCAACAGCAAGAGATGATGATAGCTTTTGCAGTAGGTTTGAGTGATGCAGAGATAGATGCGCTGACAACATATATGCAAGAGTTTGTCGAAGAAAAACAGGGCAAACGATACGATACAAGTTTTTTACTAGAAGGAGACGGTGGTTCATGAAGATATTGGTAAGCGCACTCGAACACTCGGCAAATATCCATCTCAAATCCCTAAAAGAAGAGCTTGGAGAGGATATTGAGTTTATCGGTATCTTTGACAAAGAACTCGGTGAACCTATAGTAGATCTGCGAAGTCTCGCTATTATGGGTTTTGTCGATGTCTTCAAAAAGCTGCGTTTTTTCTTCAAACTAAGCGTACAGATGGCAGATATGGCAAAAGATGCCGACAAAGTCTTGCTCATAGACTCATCAGGTTTCAACCTGCCTCTGGCAAAAAAAATCAAAAAAAAGTACCCAAACAAAGAGATCATCTACTATATCCTCCCTCAAGCTTGGGCATGGAAAAAAAAGCGTATTCCTGTTTTGGAGCGCACTATCGACAAACTTGCTTCTATCCTTCCTTTTGAAAAAGATTATTACTCCAAAGCGGCACCTATCACCTATGTCGGTCATCCGCTTTTGGATCAGATACACACGTTCAAATCCGAGCTCAACGAGAAGATAAAAAATGTAGTGTTTATGCCCGGAAGCCGCAAAGGTGAGATAAGCAAACTGATGCCCATCTATCATGAAGTGAGAAAAAGTCTTCAAATAAACGCAATCATCATTATCCCAAACTATTTCACCAAAGAAGAACGCGAAGAACTCTATGGAGATTTGTCTGAGTTTGAAGTGCGTGAAGATGCCCATCAGGCACTTTATGAAGCGGATTTTGCTTTTATATGCAGCGGCACGGCAACACTTGAAGCTGCACTTATAGGAACGCCTTTTATCCTGAGTTATATAGCAAAACCGCTTGATTTTTTCATCGCTACAAAACTTGTCAAAATAGAGTATGTGGGTCTTGCCAATATCATGTTTTTAAAACACAAATACAGACCGATGCATCCTGAGTTTTTGCAAGATAAAGTGACTGTGAAAAATCTGCTTGAAGCTTACTGGGAATACGATAGAAGTACATTTTTAGAAAATTCCAAAACACTCCGAGCTTACCTGCAAAACGGCAGCTCAAAAAATGTCGCGAGGATGATAG
>JAQTZE010000010.1:24253-80366 GCA_028687935.1 Sulfurimonas sp. | reverse complement strand
ATGATCTCAAACGCTCTCGATGGCTTCTACTCGAAGTCCCTCTAGGCCTAAACTTTAGGTCTCTGTGTTTGTGGACGGGAATTATAGGGGGATATAGCTTAGAAGTTTCTTAAAGTTGGATGGGGATTTCGAGAAAGTTTTCTAAACACTCCATTTTGTAATTTTATATTATAATGTATAAACTATAGAGCCAAAAAAGAGTTATTTTTTTATTTGATTTTGTTGCGTTTACTTGCTCTGTGCTTATTTTGGCAATATTTCATAACTCTTCTATTTGAAGTTCATCTAAAAATAGAATTTTCTCACACATACATGTTTTGGCATAATCTCGAATATATGTACGCATCATCTCTTGATAAGTTTTTATAGATTTTTTTTTATCTGTTACAAAATCATATACACAAAGGTGACGTTTATGTTTGAGAGTTGTATTCACACTAACACCCGCATATGTCACAAGTTCTCCCCTCTCAAAGATGCCCAACATCTTATATTCCATATGTCTCATCTCATATATCAAATCTTCAAACTCTTGGTAAGAGAGTTCATCTCGTAATTGGCACACTACAGTGTAGGCTTGTTCTAGCTCTTTTAAATCTAATTCTCTTATTTGCATAGTGTATTTTATTATAAATTTCTTAGATAAATTTTTATCCCATTTTTATTTTCCTATCTAACAATTTTGTCGTATTGATAAACGTTACTTTAAACTTGTTCGTACACAGCCTTATAAAATATAAATCTAAGAATAAACAGTCTATCATTGATACTTAAATTTCAAGGAGTCTCCTGTGAAAAATAGCGTTACTATCACTGACAATAGAACAGATATATCATATGAATTTAACATAGTGGATGCTACTCGGGGTCCGAGTGTTGTTGATATTTCTGGTTTTTATGCACAAACAGGAATGTTTACCTATGACAACGGGTACACCTCTACTGCAAGTTGCAAGTCCGATATTACTTTTATCGACGGAGCAAAAGGTGAATTACGATATCGAGGTATCGAGATAAGTGAGCTCGCAAATAATCATTCATATCTTGATGTTTGCTATCTTCTTCTGAATTCAAAACTTCCCAATCAACAAGAGCTACAAGACTTCGACTTAGAACTTCGCCATCGCGCTTTTTTACATGAAGGGCTTAGACATTTATTTCAGGCCTTTCCAACAGGCGCACATCCTATGGCTACACTCTCAGCAGCAACAGCAGCACTCTCGACATTTTATTATGATCATCTTAATATTAATGATGAAAACGATTATCAGCAGATGGCACGACGTATTATTGCCAAGATTCCCACTATCGCTGCATTTGCATTTAGACACTCCGTTGGAGCACCTTTTATTCATCCTGATATCGATAGAAGCTTTAGTGAAAATTTTCTCTATATGATGCGTGCCTATCCTGGAGGGAAAATGCATAGAAATATCAAAGGTGAAAATGTGATCAGAGCAGTAGAGATCAGAGCACTCGATACTATTTTCACCCTTCATGCTGATCATGAACAAAATGCTTCAACCACAACGGTCAGAAGCGTCGCATCTACCGGAGCGCATCCGTATGTCGCTATAAGTGCTGGTATATCCGCACTTTGGGGACGTGCGCACGGCGGAGCAAATGAATCTGTTATCGCGCAACTTGAGATGATAGGAAGCGTTGAAAATGTCGATGCGTTTATTGCCAGAGCAAAAGATCCAAACGACAGCTTTAGGCTCATGGGCTTTGGTCACCGCGTTTACAAAAACTTTGATCCAAGGGCAAAAATACTCAAAGAGCTTCAAGATCAGCTTAAATCAGAACTCACACTTGACTCTCACCTTATGGATATTGCACACAAAATCGAAGAGATAGCACTCAGTGATGAATACTTTATAAGTCGTAATCTTTATCCTAATATTGACTTCTATTCAGGAGTTATCTTAACCGCGCTCAAGATTCCAAAATCCATGTTTACACCTATATTCGTTATTGGAAGAACTGTCGGCTGGATTACGCAGTGGATAGAGTTTAAAAAAGACAAAAGCATGAAAATAGCAAGACCAAGACAGCTCTATCTTGGTAAATAAAGAGCTTTTAAACTACGATTAGATATAATCGCGAAAATTAATGGGCGTGCTTTTTGTACTGCCCAACAGCCCACTACAAAAGAGAAAAATTCATGGTAACAGTACAAAACTTAATTATGCGATACGGAAATAGGGTTCTATTTCAAGACATAAATCTTAAGCTTGACCGCCACAAAAGATACGGACTCATTGGTGCAAACGGTGCAGGTAAGACAACTTTTCTAAAGATCCTATGCGGAGAGATCAAGGAGTATGAGGGTGAAATTGTCATCCCAAAAGCAAACAAAGTAGGTGTTTTAGGTCAAAATCAATACGCTTATGAAAATTTTACAATCATGGATGCTGTTTTATACGGTAATAAAAGACTCTATGATGCGATAAAAGAAAAAGAAGAGCTTTATATGAGTGGAGACTTTGAAGACGATGCTGTTAATAATCGTCTTGCAGAGCTTGAAACGATCTGTGTTGAAGAAGATCCTACCTATGAGTATGATGTAAACATCGCTAAGATTCTTGAAAATGTAAATATCCCTGCCGAAAAGCATAATGAACTTATGTCTACACTTGACAGTGCTGATAAATTTAAAGTTCTTTTGGCACAGGTTTTATATCCTCGTCCAGACGTATTGTTCCTCGATGAGCCTACCAACAACCTTGATATCGAGACTATCAGCTGGCTAGAAGATGAACTGCAACGTCATGAAGGAACTATGGTTGTCATCTCTCACGATAGACACTTCCTAAACGCAGTTGTTACAAACATCCTTGATGTCGATTATCAAAAAATCCGTGAATTTACAGGAAACTTTGATGACTGGTATATCGCTGCAAATGTTATAGCAAAACAAAATGAGCTTAACAATGCAAAAAAAGAGAAAGAAAAAGATGAACTTGAAGCTTTCGTTCGCCGTTTCTCTGCGAATGCATCAAAAGCAAAACAAGCAACTTCAAGACAGAAAAAACTTGATAAACTTGTTATTGAAGATATCAAGCCATCTTCTCGCCGTGATCCAAGTATCGTCTTTAAAGCAAAAAGAGCAATGGGTGATGAAGCACTTAACTTGATAAATATTTCTCACTCTTACGGAGAGAATGAGGTAATCAAAAATATCTCTTTAAAATTTATTCCAGATGAAAAAGTAGCCCTTATCGGACCAAATGGTGCAGGTAAAACTACATTACTGAAAATCATAATGGAAGAGATGAAACCAAGCAGCGGTGAAATTCACTGGGGTGCGACGATTGAGAACTCTTATTTCCCTCAAGATACTGCAGATATCATCAAAGGTGATGGTACTCTTTATGATTGGCTCAGAGGACATGACCCAAAACGCGACATCGCTGAGATCAGAAACTGTCTTGGACGTATGCTCTTCAATGGTGAGCAACAAGAAAAATCTGTAGTTAGTATCTCTGGTGGTGAAAAACATAGAATGATGCTGAGTAAAATGATGCTAGAGGGTGGTAACTTCTTGGTTCTCGATGAGCCATCAAACCACCTTGACCTTGAGGCGATTGTTGCTCTTGGTGAAGCACTTTTCAACTTCAAAGGCAATGTCATCTGTGTATCTCATGACCGTGAGCTTCTTGACGCGTTTGCAAATCGTATCATCGAACTTCATGCAGACGGCAGCTATACAGACTTTAAAGGCAGCTATGAAGAGTTCGCAATTGCTAAAGCAAACGGTGAGTTCTAAGCATTTCTAAATACGAGTAAGGAAAATACAATGGCAAAATATAAAAAATTTTTAGGTCTTGGTATCGCGGGTAATTTCGCTCTTCATCTAGCCCAAGCTGGAGAACTTGAAGAGTTCAAAAATATTATCACGGCAGATGAAGCAGCACCTAAAGGTATGTTTCCATTTTATCTTCCAAAGTCTTTAAACCCGGCAGAATCAATAAACCTACGTGCAAAAGAAATTTTAAGCACCTATCCTCTCTCTGCTGATATTATCAGACTTCCAAAAGATGCGGTGAATGTTCAGGCTGAGCCAGAAGTAGGACTTATTTGCGACTTAGAATATACTGCAGGAAAACTCTCTCGTATCACTCCAACGTATTTTGGTGCATATAACGACTGTTCTATCCGAGTTGCAGGCGCTGAAAAAATCAGTGATAAAAAAAACTGGGGTGAGGATTCTAAAGGCTTTAGCAACACCCTCATCAAAATAGATACATTTAAAGATGGCGGTATCATGGACAACTACTCTATCTGTAGTTTTCTTCGTCGTAACGATGAAATCCATGCTTATGGAGAAAATGTAGAACTCAATGGCTATAGCTATTTCTATGAAAAGCTCACAGAGTGGATGCTTAACCAAATCATTACTCAAGAAAATTTTGGCCCGCTTGAGCCACTCGAAGAGTATATCGTTGCTTGTGAATTTCCAAAAGAAGCCATCATCAGCATAGGTGCTACACGTTATACTGAGTATGGCGAACATACATTTTTACAAAAAGGGGATGAAGTACTCGTCGTGCTCTATAACAGAAATCATCATACCTTAAACGCAATCGTTAAAGATCTGAAACAACGTCACTATAAGAACGATAACATGAGTATTTTAGCCCAAAAAGTAGTCTAATGAAAACTGGTATCTACGAACACTACAAAGGTAATCGCTACGAAATCATAGACACCGTTAGACATAGTGAAACGGAAGAGTTGATGGTACTTTACCGTGCTTTATATGGTGATGAAGGACTATGGGTGAGACCTTATACTATGTTCTTTGAGACGATTACTATCAACTCCAAAGAGATCCCACGTTTTAGATATATAGGCAAAGAAAATGAGTAGAGGCAAAAAACTCGATATTTTTATCGGCGCTGAGATAGAAGATGGCTGGGCGAAGATAGAATCTCCTCGCAAAAGTTCTTTTGATGAAACGCAGCTAGAACCTTCTAAACATTTTCTCGTTTTCAAAAAAGAAAAACGCCGTGGCAAAACCGTCACACTTGTTGGACCTTTTTCTCTTAATAAAGAAGAGACACAAACAGTGCTGACAAATATCAAAAAGAAGTTGGGCTGTGGAGGAACGTATCAAGATGCTTGGATGGAATTTCAAGGAGAGCTCAAAGAGAAGCTCAGAGAGCTTTTAGTTCTGGAAGATTTTCGATTTAAACACGGACATTAAGCACTCACTTCTTCACGAGGCTGCGTTTGAAACTCACTAATATTTGAAGTGATAATATAACCGTCTCTTCCTTTATTCTTCGCTTCGTACAACATTTCATCAGAGCGTGAGAGTAAAACTTCATCACTCAGTGCATCATCTGCTATACAACAAACAACCCCGATAGAGATACTCAAATACTCACCAACTTTCGAAGCTGCATGCCTGATCGCTCGCTCTTTGACAGCCATACATATATCTTGTGCCAATTTTGCACTATTTATCTCATCTGTGTGTGTCAGCAAAACACCAAACTCCTCTCCACCAAGGCGAAACACAAAATCAGTAGGACGCTTGAGTGTATCTGAGAGTACTTTTGCAACGGATTTGAGCGCGAAATCCCCTTCAATATGACCGTAGGTATCGTTAAACTGTTTAAAATAATCGATGTCAAGCATCATAAAAGTGATATAACTCTTCTCGCGTTTGGCGCGTTTTATCTCTCTTTCATAGACAATATTAAAATATCTTCTATTATGCAATGACGTCAAAGAGTCCGTGTACGATGCACTTTCTAATTTTTTATTTGCTATTTTGAGTCTTTTTGTGGCTATTTCCAATCTGCTATGATCTTTTTGTATGCTTCTAAAAACGAAATAGGATACAAGCATCAAACCAATCACAACTGCTGCTAAAATAAAAGCCAGTTGTACCATTGTTTGATGATAGGTATCTAAAAACTTTTTTCTTTCATACTGTGCTATTTTGACTTCATAACTGATAAGTTTTTGCACAACATTATGTATGCGAGATATTTTATACTCAAGGGTACTCAAAGAGACTTTACCCATATTTCCACCATTCATTGCTGCGTTTGAGAGCTGGGTAAAGTAGTTGTTTATTATCTCAATTTCATGTGCTGTATACTCTACATATTGCACTTCATTATCTCTTTTAAAATGTTTTTCATAACTTTGCCAAAGAGTATTGATCTTAAAAGTTGCGTTTTGCGTTTGGGAGAAAAGTTCTGAGGGACTCATACGCATATCTCGTGCAAAATAGATATTATTTGCCAAGCCATTGTGATAAGTTTGAAGAATCTCATTTAGCTCAGTCACGGGAATAAGCGAGCCAAAGTAGAGTGCGTCAAGATTTTTTTTCATGGAGCTTGTGTTCATCGCACCCAAAATTCCTATAACAATAAGGCCTAAAGTTATAAAAAGAAAAAGAAAAAAGAGTTTACTTTTCAGTTTCAAAGCTTCTATAAAATGCATACTACTCCCTCAATATACTTTTTATCAAGCATATCTCATACCAAAGAGCGCGTTTATATTATGCTAGAATACAGCTTATAATTTTACAAAAAGGAGAGTGCGATGGCAAAGAGAGAATTTAAAAATAACCGTATCAAAGAAATCGTAAAAAATATAGCGGATGATTTTCGATATTCTCAAGATATGGGGGAGTATGCTCTGCTTTTTTACAAGGCTGATGGGGATGGAATGATCAGTGGCGCCCAAATTGACAAGATGCTCGAATATGTCACTACGGGCCTTGAGGAACTCTCTAAAAACATTGAGTGGAGAGAAGAGTTTCTCAAAGACAACGCAGGTATAGATGAGATAAAAATGCTTCAAAATATGAAAACTATTGAAGAAGAGTATATAGAATTACGTAATTTTTTAGCAAAATAAGATGCCCAGCAAAATAGACTATATTCAAGAGCTGACATTTTTCAAATCTCTTGATAAAGAGCAGATTTCTGCGCTGAGTGAGATTTCAAATATCACGACACATGCAAAAAATTCCATACTCTACTATGAAAATGATATGAGTAACAAGATCTTCTTTCTAGCCTCTGGAACTTTGAAAATATATAAAATAGATAAATTTGGCAATGAGATCTTTCTCTACAATATTTATGCAAATTCACTTATCTCAGAACTTACTACTCTTGACACAAACGCTATTCACTGCTTTTCAAACGCAGAGTTTCTTGAGGAGAGTGCTATATTGGAAGTGAGTTTTTTAGATTTTAAAAATTTGTTTTTATCTAAAAATATACTTATCTATGAATTTATTAATGAGATGCTTCTTAAAAATCATCAACTCCAGTGTGTCGTCAATCGTGAACTTGTTTTTGATGCGACGGCAAAAGTTGCTTATATGCTCAGTGATGATCTTACAATTTTTAATAAACTCAAACGCCAAGAGGTCTCTTTTATGCTTCACATTCAACCCGAGACGCTTTCTCGCGTTTTAAAAAGATTACGAAGAAGTGACATCATCGATATACAAAATTCTGATGTCGTTATCTTAGACAAAGATGCCTTGCAAGCCATCTACAAAGGGGAATAAATGTTTACTTCCAATAAAATAAGTTCAAAGATCAAGATGTGGGGCGCGCTGCTTATCGCACTGATGCTTATCGTAATTGCCACCACTATCTATCTCAACCACCAAAATACAAAAGATGCACTGCTTATCAATATCGTCGGCAAACAAAGAATGCTCACGCAAAAAATTGCAAAAAATATTTTTTACATAAACTACAGTTCTAATAAAGATTTTTATGAACTAAACGCAGCTACAGATGAGTTTATAGCTGGTCTTAATATTCTCAAACATGGAAATCAAGACAGAGGCATCGCCTCAGCACCCACAAAAGAGATAGCACGACAACTTACAGAGGTCACGCTTCTGTGGGACGATTTTTATGAAAATATCCAAAATTTCAAACTTCATTTAAATGCAAATGAAGCGAACAAGCAAGAACAACTCCAGCATATCGTTACTTCTATCTTTAAAAACAATACGATACTTCTTGAAGACGTAGATAAACTTGTAACGATGTATACACTCTATAGTGAAGAAAAAACTGAATATATCAAAACCTTTCAGTACATAGGAGCAACGGCTCTGCTGCTGATTTTTATCTATGTCCTGCTTCAATTGCGTGCAATAGAGTCTCACGTAGATGAATTTATGGAATATTCCAAAAAACTTATCAGTGATGAATTTGGAGTAAAACTGCAGCCTATGAATATAAACGCAGAGAGCGAGATCGTGGAAGTAAGTGATACTATCAACTGCTTTATACAAAAGATAAACTCGGCCATGGATTACTCCAATGAAGCCCTGCTCCAATCTCAAAACGCAGCGCTCAAGCTTGAAGAGATTACAGATGAGTTTGATACTATCTTGGATGAGCTTAAAGATAAATCACTCATCACAAAACATCTCAACAACAGTGAAGATATGGCAATAGCTTCTACAGAAGGCCTTATCAACTCCACTAAAAAACTCCAGAACCTCAAAGAAGAACTAGAAAAACTTACAAAGTCTTGTCAAAATAGTGGCGTTTAACGCCACTATTAACTCCTCAACATAAAATAAAAATATACTTAAATTAAAATATTACATTCTTGACACAGGTCAAAGATTTTATTTCTTCAAAGTGATACTATTTAACTGTTAATAGAATTTACACGGTGTTAAAGATAGTGATTTTATCAATTACTACATTTAAATAAATGATCGAAAAGGAGATAGTATGTCACTTACAAGAAGAGATTTTCTCAAAAGTTCAGCAGCAGCATCTGCGGCAGCGGCTATGGGTATGGCTGTACCAAGCGATGTTCAAGCAGCAGCGCAAAGTGCTGAAGCGAACTGGAGATGGGATAAGGCGGCGTGTCGTTTTTGCGGTACTGGTTGTGGAATTATGATGGCAACAAAAGATGGCAAGATAGTCGCTGTCAAAGGCGATCCTGCAGCACCTGTTAATAGAGGTCTGAACTGTATCAAAGGATACTTTAACGCAAAAATCATGTACGGTGCAGATAGATTAACGCAACCGTTACTTCGTGTAGATGCAAAGGGTAACTTTGACAAGAATGGTAAATTTGCTCCAGTATCTTGGAAAAGAGCTTTTGATGAGATGGAACTCAATATCAAAAAAGCACTCAAATCTGGTGGACCTGAAGCTGTTGGTGTTTTTGCATCAGGACAGTACACAGTTATGGAAGGTTACGCTGCACAAAAAATGATGAAAGGCGGATTCCGTTCAAACGCTTTTGATCCAAATGCTCGTCACTGTATGGCTTCTGCTGTTGTTGGTTTCTACCAAACATTTGGTATCGATGAGCCATCAGGTTGTTATGATGATATCGAACTTACAGACACGATTGTTTCTTGGGGTTCAAATATGGCAGAGATGCACCCTATTCTCTGGTCACGTGTAACAGATAGAAAACTCTCAGATCCTGAACGTGTAAAAGTCATCTCGATACAAACATATAGACATAGAACTTCAGATTTGGCTGATATTGAGATCATCTTCTCACCAAATACAGACCTTGCTCTTTGGAACTATATCGCTCGTGAAATCGTTTACAACAATCCTGAATCAATCGACTGGGATTTCGTAAAAAAACATATTGTCTTCGCAGCATCTCCTGTAAATATGGGTTATGGAATGAGAAGAAGTGATGAAAAGTCTATCAAAGAAGGCAAATATACTGCTTTAGAGATGGAAATTATCTCCAAAGAGATGTCAAAAGTTGTCTCTGCCAAAGAAGCACCTGCTCTTAAACCATATGGTTATAAAGAAGGTGACGTTATGGTCAATAAAAATGCAGGTCTTGCTCACTGGGAAATCTCATTTGATGAGTACAAAAAATTCCTTGAACCATACACACTTGATTATGTAGCTGAGATTTCAAAAGGGAATCCAGATGAAGATATCAACGAGTTCAAGAAAAAGCTTCAAACTCTTGCAGACCTTTATATAGAAAAAGATAGAAAAGTTGTAAGTTTCTGGACTATGGGTATGAACCAACATACACGTGGAACATGGGTCAATACACTCTCATACAATGTTCACTTTTTACTCAACAAACAAGCAAAACCAGGTTCTGGTGCGTTCTCACTTACAGGACAGCCTTCTGCATGTGGAACTGCAAGAGAAGTTGGAACTTTCTGTCACCGTTTACCGGCGGATATGATGGTTGCAAATCCTGCACACAGAAAAATTGTTGAAAATAAATGGATGGTTCCAGAAGGAACAATAAACGCAGTCGGCACGCAAGATATTATGAGAATCCATAGAGATATCGAAGATGGTCTTATCAAATTTGCATGGGTAAATGTCTGTAATCCATACCAAGATACAGCAAGTGCAACACACTGGATTAAAGCAGCAAGAGAGATGGATAACTTCATCGTTACTTCTGATGGATATCCTGGTATCTCGGCTAAAGTTTCTGACCTTATTCTTCCATCAGCAATGATCTATGAAAAATGGGGAGCTTATGGAAACGCAGAGCGTCGTACACAACACTGGAGACAACAAGTTCTTCCTGTAGGTGATGCGATGAGTGATACATGGCAGTGGATTGAGCTTTCAAAAAGATTTACAGTTAAAGATGTGTGGGGTTCTTATGCTCCAAGCGGTCCAAGAAAAGACGAGCTTCCTTCTGTGATAGAAGCGGCAAAAGCACTTGGATACACTGAAAACACAACAATGTATGAGATACTTTTTGCAAATAAAGTAGCAAAATCTTATAAACTTGATCAAAAAGATCCTGTACAAAAAGGCTATGACAACTCTGAAGGTTTCGGAGATAAAAGAAATGTTGTAGGAAGTGATGGCAAAGTATTCAAAGGCTATGGCTTCTTTGTGCAAAAATATCTTTTTGAAGAGTATGCTGCGTTTGGACGTGGACATGGGCATGACCTTGCACCGTTTGACGTTTACCACAAAGTTCGTGGACTTAAATGGCCAGTTGTTGATGGTAAAGAAACGCAGTGGAGATTTAACGTACAGTATGATCCATATGCTGCAAAAGCAGTTAAAGAAGCAGGAACTGATAACTCTCACGCGTTCTACGGAACACTTGCAAAAGAGTTACCATATGGAGACCTAATGGGTATCCAGAAAAAAGAGAAAACAGGGCTTAAAAACAAAGCCAAAATATTTGCGCGTCCGTACATGGATCCACCAGAAATGCCAGATACTGCATTCCCAGTTTGGTTATGTACAGGTCGTGTACTTGAGCACTGGCACTCTGGAACGATGACTATGCGTGTACCTGAACTTTACCGCGCTGTGCCAGAAGCACTCTGTTATATGCACCCTGAAGATGCAAAAACATACGATGTCAAACAAGGTGAACTTTGTTGGGTTGAATCTCGTCGTGGCAAAGTAAAAGCTAGAGTTGAGACAAGAGGAAGAAATCGCCCATCACGTGGTCTTGTATTTGTGCCTTGGTTTGATGAAAAAGTATTTATCAACAAAGTGTGTTTAGATGCAACTTGTCCTCAATCAGGTCAAACGGACTATAAAAAATGTGCCGTAAAAATTTATAAAGCATAGAAGAGATTATGAAAACGCAAGCAATGAGTGAGAGAAGAAAATTTATCCTAACCATGGCAAGAGCCGCAGGGCTCGCTGCTATGGGTGGGCTTGTTTGGAGTGCTTATCTTGATGAAGCGACTGCTTCATCACTATTACTACGTCCACCGGGCGCCATAAAGGAAGAGGATTTTCTCGCTACCTGTATCAAATGTGGGCTTTGTGTTGAAGCTTGTCCTTATGATACACTCGTACTTGCAAAACCAGGTGACAACAAACCTCTTGGAACACCGTTTTTTATACCAAGAGAGATGCCTTGTTATATGTGTCCAGATATTCCTTGTGTTCCTGTTTGTCCAACCGGAGCACTCAACCAAGCAAGCGTCACAACGGATGGCAAACTTGATATCAATATCGCAGATATGGGTGTCGCTGTTGTCGATTCTAAAAACTGTATTGCGTTTTGGGGTATACAGTGTGATGCTTGCTACAGAGCCTGTCCTCTTTTGGGACAAGCTATCACGATCGAGTATTCAAAAAATGAGCGTACGGGGAAACATGCTTTTATGAAGCCTGTCGTTGATAGTGACTTTTGTACTGGATGTGGGCTATGTGAAAAAGCCTGTGTCACAGAAAAAGCCTCTATCTTCATACTTCCAAGAGAAGTTGCTCTTGGACGTGCAGGTGATTACTATATCAAAGGTTGGGATAAAGAGGATGAAAAACGCCTCGAAAACGCAACATCAAAAACAACGACTACCGAGCTTAGTAAAGAAAAAGCTGTTGATTCTTTAAATAGTAATGAGGACTTATATTGATGAAAACGCTATGGAATAATTATAGATACCTCATCTTAAGAAGAGTGACACAGATAAGTTTGCTCTTTCTCTATTTTAGTGCAAATGCCTGGGGATGGAAAATCCTGCAGGGTGATCTCAGCTCTTCACTTGTTTTTGGTGTAGTGCCACTGAGTGATCCTTATGCTGCTTTACAAATGCTTGCAGCTGGGGCACTTTTGGCTACAAACTTACTGATAGGAGCAGTGATTATCGCTACTTTTTATCTTATAGTGGGTGGACGTGTTTTTTGTAGTTGGGTCTGTCCTGT
This sequence comes from Sulfurimonas sp., assembly GCA_028687935.1. Taxonomy (GTDB): domain Bacteria; phylum Campylobacterota; class Campylobacteria; order Campylobacterales; family Sulfurimonadaceae; genus Sulfurimonas. The sequence goes on along the minus strand of JAQTZE010000010.1, from coordinate 67,719 downwards.
CAATATGATTACAGATGCAGCCAACTATTTAAGAAGAAAACTTCAAATTGACAAATTACCAAGTAGACAATCAGTACCGAGAAAGATGAGATACTGGGTTTTGGCTCTGAGCTTGATACTTTCATTTATTATGGGAGTCACTGCGTTTGAGTTTATCTCTCCGATCTCTATGGTGCATAGAGGAATTATTTTTGGACTAGGATTTGGGTGGGCAGCAATGCTTATCATCTTCCTTTTTGATCTGTTTGTTCTAAAAAACGGATGGTGTGGGCATGTATGTCCTCTTGGCGGGTTTTACGCTTTAGTGGGCAACTTCAGCCTTATAAGAGTACAACATACGGAAGAAAATTGTACTTTGTGTATGAAATGTAAAGTGGTTTGTCCTGAGCATCAGGTACTTCACATGATTGGTAAAGAAAGTTTACCGGTACTCTCAGGGGAGTGTACAAACTGTGCGAGATGCATAGAAGTGTGTGATGATGATGCTTTAGGATTTTCACTCAGAAAACTAGCACAGAATAAAAAAATGGGAGAAAAAAATGAAAACAATAACTAAGATAACAATTGCCTTTGGTGCTGCAACACTCTTGTTAGTCGGCTCCATAAACGCAGCGAATACTGCAACTCCAAGTATCTCTGAAGAGTCACTCGGTTTACGTAAAACTGACATCAACAAAGAGAGTGATACACTCAGTTCTAAGACAAACTATGGATCGAAAGCTCCAGGTGAGAGCACAAAGATTCAAAGAGCATTTCAAGATGCGCCGCCAATGATTCCACATGATACGGAAGGGATGCTTCCTATTACGATCAATGACAATCAGTGCGTCAGCTGTCACATGCCTGAAGTAGCTGCAGATATGGGTGCGACACCTATTCCTGTATCACACTTCACAGACTTCAGACCTCAGCCTAGCTATGATGGTAAAACATTTAAAGCGCCTGCGGATACGATGAAAAACGAGATATCTATCAAAAAAATGGATACACTTGCTGGGGCTAGATTTAACTGTTCTCAGTGCCACGCGCCTCAAAGTGACGGGCAACTTGTGAAAAACAACTTTACACCTGATTATACTGCTAAAGATGGTGCAGAAAAATCAAGCTGGAGTGGTACAAAACTCACAGATGGTCTCCAAACTATCAAAGGTGATGGTGCAAAAGTGAGTGAAGTAGATTTAGAAAACCTCAACTCACCTGCTGGTCTTTTAGATGGCGGACACCACTAAACGCAATGGATAGAAGAGAGCTTTTCGGCTCTCTTGCTGCTGCGTTTAAAGCGCCTAAAGAGCAAGAGAGTTTCCTTATTAGACCACCTTATTTTGGTGATAATGCTGCCTTTGATACAGAGTGTCAAAAGTGCGATGGCAAATGTGCCACCTTGTGCCAAGAGAAGATTATTATCATCGGTGCCGATAAAACACCTTATTTGGATTTTTCAAAAAGCGGCTGTACCTATTGTGACGACTGTGCCCTTGCTTGTGAGTTTGATGTTTTAAAACTCGAAGAAAAAAAGCGCATAGTAGCAGATGTGTTTATCAACCAAGCAACCTGTATGAGTTGGAGTGGTGTGATGTGTTTTTCGTGTAAAGATCCATGTTTGGAAGATGCTATAGAGTTTCGGGCTATGTTTATGCCCATCATCGATCCATCCAAATGTACCGCTTGTGGCTTTTGCATCAGCAGATGTCCAAGCTATGCTATAGATATAAAGGCGCTCTCATGAGACTGTTTATACTTTTATTTTTTGTGACATCTCTCTTTGGAGCAAATATTCGTATGCCTGAGGCGAGTTTTATCGCTAGTGCGGGTGTGCGAGATATCGTTGTCCATGATGCAAAACTCTATGCTGCTACAGAAGCGAGCTGTGTAGATATCTTTGATCTGCAAACAAAAGAGCGTATCTCCAAAATAGAAGTAGCGAAGATAACAGATTTTATGGGTGATATTATAAACGCAAAGATCTATTCTGTTGACGTGATGAAAGATAAAATTCTCATTCTTGCTCAAGGCGAGTCAGGCTTTGCACAGCTTTATATCCACCAAAACAATAAAACGCAGCTTCTTATCACTTCGAGCGATATGCTTTCTATTGCCAAAGCAAAATTTATCGACGAGAAGAGAGTACTTTTGGCGCTTTTGAGTAATGAAATTATTCTCTACGACTTACAAAAACAAGAGCTCCTCTATCAAGAACAAGTCTCCGGATCAAAGTTTTCAAACTTTGCCCTCAATGAGAAAAAAGATGAAGTCGTTGTGGCGGATGAGAGTGGAAGCTTGAAGATTCTTCGTGTCGGGGATGCAAAACTCCTCAAAACACTCAAAGGTCAGAACCTTGACAATGTTTTTCAGGTACAAGTCGCAAACGCAATCATCGTAAGTGCAGGACAAGATAGACGTGCTGTCGTCTACGATACAAAGAAAAATACAGCCTACTACAAAACATCGGGTTTTCTTATCTACACTGTTGGACTCTCACCAAGCGCTGCGTTTGTTGCTTATTCGAGTGATGAGCACAATAATATTACACTTTTTGAGAGAACAACACAAAAAGATATCGCGCGTTTTGGCGGTATCAAGATGACGCCTACAAACATACTCTTTTTAAATGAAAATGAGTTTTTAGTCGGCAGTGATGATAAGATCATCAATCTTTACAAAATCAAATAGAGGTGAGAGATGCAATACAATGAATCAGAATTTTTGGTAGAGACTGTCGTCCCTGAGGACGAACTTATCATATCACGTACAGATTTGAAGGGTGTCATCACCTATGCAAATGAGACTTTTTGTGCTATTAGTGGCTACAGCGAGTCCGAAATTTTGGGACATTCTCACAATCTCGTGCGACATCCTGATATGCCAAGCTCTGTTTTTAAAGAGTTGTGGCATACTCTGCAGCAAGAAAAACAATGGAGCGGTATCGTGAAAAACCTCCGTAAAGACAAAGGTTTTTACTGGGTACATGCACTTATCTCTGGCGTTTACAAAGATGGCGTTTTGGTGGAGTATAAATCTCTTAGAACACCTATAACTTTTGAGCAAAAACTCGAGCATCAAAAACTTTACGACAAAATTCGTCAAGATAATGGTGAAAAAACAAGAATAATCGCTTATATCTAATCACATACAAAGGAAAATAAAATGAATATTTCAAGCATAGTCGTTCAGACATTACCAAAACATATCGATGCAGTTGTAGAGAGCCTCAAAAATTGTGAAGCGTGTGACTACCATTTTCATGATGAAAAAGGACGTATCATTATCACTATCGAAGGCGAAGGCGTTGAAGAGGAGCTCAAAAAACTCAGAGTCATCGAAGCTATCCCTTTTGTCATGTCTGCTGATATGCAGATGGCATACAGTGAAGATGAACTTGATGCTCATATGGAAGTGATAAACAACAGCGATGTTGTCCCTAAAATGCTCAATGATGACAATATTCGTGCTGAAGATATCGTCTATAACGGCGACTTGAAGAAAAAAGATCTCGAAGGTTTTGCCAATACTTTCGATAAAACGCATAAAGAGTAGTTATGAGCGTTATTTTCGAATCCATCATTAATATAGATTCAAATGGTCAGTGGTTTATAGAACTCACAGACACAATGGATGGCAGAGTTGCCATCTGCCATGATCTCGATACATACTCGCAAAAAGTCGAAGATTTTGGAAGTGATTACGGCGGACATATTGATGAAGTAAGATGGAGTAAAAGTGAGAATGTTCCACCCTATATCATCGATGAAATCCGTGTAGAGATGGCTGTGCATCAAGCTGAGATAGAAAAGAAGAAGGGTGAATCTCTCAACGCATAAAATTATGCTAACTTGATATTTGTCAATGTTTTGTCACGTGTAATTGTATACACTTGCACAAATCTATGACAAGGAATATATCATGCAAAAACATCAAATAGAAGTCCAAGGTGCAACAGTTGCGTTTTTTGAAGAGTTAAAAGACGGCATAAAATTTTATAGTTTTGACACAAGTGCCACTCCTCCACCCGAACCTATGGTAAACGCAATGGTTGGTCTACAACTCCTCGATGCCAACAGCAAACTCATCATGATAAACCACAAATCTCCAGGGGGACTTTTCCCAAAAATCGAAGCAGAATTTGACTATGAAGTCACAGATCTCGATGATGGACGCGTGCAGGTACTCTTTAGTAAAAAGCATCTCGCACAAGCAACAACTGACTTTAGCCAAAACAGCTGTAACGGCTAAATACAATGAATATCTCTCAGCAGTTTGCACCACCTTTTAGACTTATTGCCCCTTTTATATTTACAGGTGTCGTGGTCTATTTCTTTGCTCTGCTCTTTTTGTTTGACTTTGATATAGAGCTCATAAACTCACAAAGTGGTGAAGTTCTCTCTTATGTTCATCTCTTTTTATTAGGCTTTGTGATGATGAGTATCTTTGGCGCTATGGCTCAGCTAGTACCCGTCGTGCTTGAAGTCGAACATTTTGCAGTCGAGCTTTATTACGCCATCTTTCCTCTGCTTTTAGTCGGAACACTCTTGATGGTCTTTGGCTTTTACAGCGCGCCGATACTTTTATCTTTTGGCGGCATTATCGTCTTTATCTCTTTTTTGATATTTTTAGCAGAGACTTTTCTTACTATCGCAAAAGCAAAACGCTTGAACTTCTCTTTTTATAGCGTTTTGCTTGCAAACATCTTTTTACTTTTTGGTGTTATTGTTGGTTTGATTATGGCTTTTACTTATGGCGGTTTTATCGATGTGGACACTACAAAACTCCTTCATATCCATATCTATCTTGTTTTTTACGGCTATGTCGGATTTACTATTGTCGGCATGAGTTACATCCTGATACCGATGTTTTGGCTCTCACACTCTTTTGACAAAAAGTATCTCAAATACGCTCTTTACTTTCTTGGTTTAGCTATCGTTTTGATATCTGTTGGAGAGTATTCTTTCATTTTTTTACGTGAGTTGGCATATCTCTGTTTGCTTATTGCGTTTTTTCTCTACACCTATGAGCTTTATCTCATCTACACAACGCGCGCAAGAGTCAAAAAAGATATCTACTATTACTTTATGATGTTCTTCTCACTCTCTCTTGTTTTGAGTTTGTTGCTTGGGGTACTCTATCTCCTCAGCGGGTATGAAAAATATATGATTTTACTGGGTTTTGTCCTTTTTTATGGAGTTTTAACCTCACTTATCATCGGACATTTTTACAAAATCATCCCTTTTCTTATCTGGTTTGAGAAGTTTTCGCCACTCGTTGGCAAACAAAAAGTCCCAATGCTAGGCGATATGGTTCCACTCAGAAGCTCTGCACTGCTCTTTGCATTTCACACACTTGGCTTTGGCATCACTGTGATTTCACTTGCGTTTGATATAGCCCAACTCTACAAAGCAGGTATAGTATTTTTACTTGCTACTGCGTTTTTACTCATCAAAGACACACTCTTTATGATGAACTTTAAAGGATAAATGATGTACACAAAAGAAGAAATATTCAAAGCGGTCTCGACTGTAAATGATCCAGAAGTCGGATTTAACCTCGTAGAGATGGGACTCATCTATGATGCAGTATGCAATGAAGCTTTTGAGATAAAGGTTACGATGACACTCAGCACAAAAGCCTGTCCCCTGCATCAGATGATAGTGCAGTGGGTCGAAGAAGCAGTGCTGCGAGAACTGCCACAAGCGCAAAAAGCAGAAGTGGAAGTAATCTGGGAACCTGAGTGGAACATTAGCATGGCAGACGAAGAGGTCAAGCAAAAACTCAGCAGCGGCCAGTATTAGTCAAGATAGCCTTGAAGCTTCTCACGATCTTTGATGCTGATCTCTCTGCCATGAAGTTCTATCGCTCCATCTTTGCTGAGTGTTTGGATTCGGCGTGAGAGAGTTTCTGGTGTCATATTTAAGATGCCAGATATTTTTATTCTCGAGTGTTCTTTAAACATTCCAAGTGAATTGAGCAACAATGAAGCGACTCTTTGCATAGAATTTTTTGAGATATTTAAGTCAATACTATTCTCAAGCATCTTGATTTTCATCCCCATTGAGGTGATGATCTGCAGTCCAATCGCTGCGTTTGACTCCAAAAGAAGTGTAAAATCCTCTTTTTTTATCGTCCATATCTCGCAGTGCGTCTCTGCTACTGCGTTTGCGGGGTAAAGCATGCCTTCAAAAGTAGCCATTTCCCCTATAAGTGACTGATTTTTGAAATAGTGCAGCACAAGCTCTTCCCCGTTTGCATTGTGTTTATAGAGCCGAACTGTTCCGCGCACAAGCATATGCAGGTTTTGTGAACTCTCCCCGCTGTAAAAGATAATACAATCTTTGTCATATTTATGTTGGATAATCTTTGACTCAAGTATCTTAATAAAATCTGCAGAGAGATTTTTAAACATGTAAAAGTCTCGTATATTCATAATGTTTCTCCTTGAATAGTTTGCTTTTTATCTTTCATACTCCAGATAAATATCAGAGGTATAAAGATAAGTGTTAAAAATGTTCCAACAATAAGTCCACCTATGGCAACAGCGCCAAGAGGGGCGAGTCGCTCCAAACCTATCGCACTTCCAGATGCCACAGGAATCATCCCCGCAGTCACAGCAAACGCAGTCATAAGAACCGGTCGTGTACGTATCTTGATGGACTCGAGCATTGCTGCACGCGCACTTAGACCATCTTGTATCTTCTCAAGTGCGAAGTGGATGAGCAAGATGGCATTGTTGACGATAACTCCACTTAAGAGGATAAATCCCATCATCGCAGGCATAGACGTATGATACTCCAAAATAAGCATAATCCAAGAGGCTCCGATGATTGTCAAAGGAATGGAGACAAGTATCATCAAGGATATTTTTATCGAGTTAAAGAGTGCAATGAGGGTGATAAATATCAAGATAATCGCAAACGCAATAGCCCCAATCATCCTTTTTGCAGATTCTGTAAACTGTTTGATATCTCCCGTCTGCTCCATCACTACACCTGCTGGAAGTACTATGTTTTTAGCTTGTTCTTCAAATGAGCTCATGATGTGTGAAATAGCCGCTTTTTCTCTGTAGCCGTAGACATTGAGTGTATACTCCAAGCCTTCTCGTGTGATGAGTGTAGGTTCCATCACTTTTTGTATCTTCGCAATCTTGCGAAGCTCCACAAAACTTTTTTTACTCACTATTTTACTTGCGTAAATCTCCTCAAGAGAGTTTCTCTGCGCTGCGTTTACCCAAACTCTTATGCCATAATCGACACTGTTTTCTCTTGCATAAGAAGAGACAACTGCCCCACGCAAAAGTGTTTGTACTTGAGAGAGAATATCTGCATCACTCAAACCGTAACTTCTCGCCATCTTTTCATCAATTTGTAAATCATAGACACTCTTATCTGCCTGCCATGTTTGAGAGACACTGAGAATACCCTGCGTTTTATACATCGCAGCAGCCACGCTCTCCCCTGCTTTTATTAGCGCATCAAGATTTTCAGCATAGAGTGTAACATCAAGATTTGCTCGAATACTTCCAAGCGCTGTTGCACCATAATCCACTACCTCAAACTCTTTGATATTCTCTATTTTTGCAATATCGGCGCGGAGTTTTCTCTCGATTTCCCAGATACTCTCCTCTCTTTGGTATCTATCCACGTAGCTTGCGTTTATGAGGATATTGTCCACTCCTCCGCCGCTTCCGATACTAAGCACTCCCGCTTCACTTCCTATAGAACTTGAAACTCTCAGAATTGTGCCGTGTTTTTTGAGCAGTGCATCGACCTGCGCTACAATCTCTCTACTTTTGTCAATCGCAAGGTTTGCATCTACTTTGATAGCTATTTTCACCCCGCCTGTGTCCATTGGAGGCATAAGTTCTTGTCCCACTGTCGGCATCACACCTTTGACACTTGTGATAAATAAAAGGATCAAAACGACAAGATACAAGGCAGCCACTTTTTTGCTCTCCAAAGCCAAACGCACAGCAGAGGAGAAGAAATTTTGCATCGCATCTGTCATCGCGCCAAAAATCGTATGAAAATAATCCTCAGTCGCTAAAATATATCTGTTTTTTATGGCGAGTATCTTCATAGATAAAAGAGGTACGGCCGTAATAGAGATGATATACGAAGCCAAAAGTGCAAGTAAAAGTGTGCTAACTAGAGGCTGAAATACAGTCTGCGGATAGCCGCCGATAAAAAGCATAGGAGCTAAAGCAATCATCGTTGTAAGCGTTCCTGAGAGATCCGCGAACATGATCTCGTTTGTACCGTGCATGACTGCGTTTTCTATATCATCACCCTGCTCTTTATAGTGACGCTCGATGTTTTCCATCACGACCACCGTATCATCCAAAAGAAGTCCAAGAGCGAGGATGATCGCCGTGAGCGTGACAACATTGAACTCAATCCCAACAATCCACATCAGCGCAATAGTCGCCGCATAGACGATAGGAATAGTCACAAGCACAACCAACACTTGTCTAAAACTCGCCAAAAAGAAAAAGACGACGATTGTAGACATGATGATGGCATCGCGCAGTGCTTCAAACATATTTTCTGTACTTTGGACAATCGTATCTTTTTGCGTATCACTCACCTCAAAGTTGATATTTTTATAGGTGTTTTGAAATATCTCTATCTCTTTTTCAACATTTGCTATAGTTTTGAGGATATCACTTTTTTCACCTCTTTGGATACTGAGTGCAATAGAAGGCTTCAGATTGCCGAAATACTCAGCACTATTGTCATAGTGTGAGAGTGTAACCTGTGCGAAATCTTTGAGCTGGAGGGCATCTGTGATTTGCAAAGATTCAAGATTTTGCAAAGTATCTTTTTTCAAAGAGGCTTTGAGCAGATAGCGGGAAGTCTCATTTTCTATCACGCCTGCGGCAAAATCCTGATTATTCGCAGAGATAGCGGCAATGACTTCAGGAAGTGAAAGATGAAACGCTTCAAGTTTTTGCTTATCAACGATAATCTGTATCTCTTTTTTATAGCCACCAAAAATCTCTACATTACTCACTCCATCAACTTTGATAAGTTGTCTTTGCAGTTTTGTCTGGGCTAATTCTCTGATGTTTTCCAAAGATATAGAACTCTCTTTGGAAGAGAGTGCGAGAGTCATCACAGGCGCTGTTGCGGCGGTTATTTTGATGATTTGCGGAGATTTTATGGAAGAAGGGAGTTGACTTTTTATCTTATCCAGTGCGTTTGTCACATCATTCGCCGCCGAGTCGATGTTTTTACTGTATTCAAACTCTGCGTTTATGACACTCACCTCATCTATCGTCGTGGAGTAAACGCGGCGTACTTCATTCAAAGTATAGAGTTCAGTCTCAATATTTACGGCGATATTTGATGCCATAGATTTGGCAGAAGCCCCATTTTGCACCACCACAACAGCTATCTGCGGATAGTTAGAATCAGGGAATAGCTTATGATTTATCTTCGTATATCCAACGATTCCAAAAAAGATAAAAAGTGTCAAAAACGCAAAGATGAGCGAAGGACGTCTGAGTAACTTCTCTACAAAACTACTTGAGCGGTTCATCGGAAGCCTCTATGATATGTATTTTTTCATACTGTGGCAACAGTGCAAGTTTTGACTGAGAAGCGAGCGCTACTTTTTCTTGGACACAAGGAGAGACAATCACACGCTCATTCCCTTGCAGCAGAACTTTTACATCCACAAAATGAAAACTATTCTCTTTATACGCCACTACTTTTGTGCCAAAATCATCATATAAAATCGCCCGTGCATCGAGCGTACAGCCAGCAACACTTTGCAGCACAATCTCTATGCTAATATCTTCCCCATTTTTGTAAGGAATCTCTTGGCTTAGGGCTATTTGTGCGACTTTCAAACCATTTTTCGCATCATCATAAATAGCATCTATTGCGCCGATATCCTCTTTGTCCATCCAAACATGCATTCCCACAGCAATATGCGAACCCGTAAACGAGAAGCTCAGTTTTTTCTCCATACTACTAAGTTGCACAAGCGCTTTTGCAGGAGCGGCTAAATCACCCTCATGGACATAGAGTTTTGCGATAGTTGCTTCAAAAGGAGCACGAATATTGAGATAGTCCAGCTGATGTTGTAGGGATGTTATCTGTAATCTTTTTGCTTCTACTAAAGATTTTGAAGCAGACAAAGCGACAGCGCTTTGATCGAGTTGTTCTTTGGAGAGCCCTTTGATCTCGTAGAGTTTTTTGTTTCTCTCCCAAACAGAACGCTTATACGCAAGTTCGTTTTCCAAGGCGCTCATAGCACTTTTAGCAGCATCAATATCTGCTCTGCTTTGCACAGCATCAATGCGCACAAGCAGTGCTCCTTTTTGGACATGAGCGGCTTCTTTGACCAATACTTCTTCAACATAGCCGCTGAGTTTTGAAGAGAGAGTGATGCTTTTATCTGCCTCGACTGTTGCAAGATAGCTTTGCGTTTGCGAGAGTGCGCCTTGGCTGCTCTGCTCAAGTCTGAGTGATATCTCCGTTTGCTCTGCTGGAAGTGCTTGTGCAACTTTTGCTTTTTGTGCTAATAAAAATCTTGCAGCAACAACGACTAGGACCAGAGATAGCACAAGTGCTAATACTTTTTTATTGAATATTTTAGACATCGCTCACACCTTTTTCAAGTATATATTCTATATAGTAGACAGCTTTTTGGTAGCTGTATTTCGCATCGATAAGAGAAGATTTTGCCAACTCTTTTTGCGCATTGACAAACAAAAGATCATTCATGCTTGCCAAACCGCCTTCATAACGTGCCATCTCTATTTTGGCACTCTCTTGGAGGAGTTCATATTTGGCATTGGTACTCTTGATATCTGCTATGGATTTATTCAGCTGTGCAAGTGCTGTTTTGATATCTCGAAGAATCTCTCGTTTGACACCCTCATTTTTTGCCTCTATTTGAAGTTTTTGGAGTTCTAGCGCCTGCGTTTCATAAGAATTTGCCCCAAAATCATAGAGAGAATATTTGATCTTCAGCCCAAATTGCCAAAGTTCTTGATTGTTAAAATCTCCCTCATTTGGGTTTTTATCATCATTAAAACCAAAGTTTTGTCCATAATAGGCATCAAAAGAGATTTGCGGATATTTGTAAGAGTTTTTGATACCGATTTTCTTATCGATGAGACTCAGTGACAACTCCAAAGCCCGAGATCTTTGCAGTGCATCAAGATGTTCAATGTCAAAAGTCTCTTCTTGTACGGATATGGTGACATCCTCAAGGCTCTCTACCTCAGTATCTATCATAAATTTAAGTGACTCTTTGAGTATCGTTGCGTTTGTCAGCAGTGCTTGTTCTTTGGTGAGACTCTCTTGGAGCTCACTCTCTACTTTGAGTGCATCAATATGGGCTTTTCTCCCAAGTGACACCTCTTCATTTACAGTTGCTAAAAAATGTTTTTGCGCTCTAATATAGTCGCGAAGTGCGTCGAGTTGTTTTTCCAAAGAGACGATGGAGAGATAGATACTTTTCACATTATAAACAAGCTGTTCTTTTGTCAGTCGCTCAAATATCATCGCGGAATCTCTTTGGATGTTTTCCAACTCTATACTCTTTGTCTGCGCAAATCCAGTAAATAGTTGCACAGAGTATTTCACTCCTGCAGAAAAAAGATTCTCGGTCGTTGCGATAGTCGGGGAGATACTCGCAGGTGTCAGCGGTGCGAGTGTTCGTGGAAGATTATAGTTATCAACACTCCCCACAGCTTCAAACTCACCAAAGTTTTTCGCACTTTTACTTTTTTGATTTAACTCGATGATATCTTTATTATAGGAGATTTCTTGTAACTGTGTTGCGTTTTGCATAGCGAGAGACACACTTTCATCCAAAGTCAGCGCAGCTAAGGAAGAATAAAATCCGCTCAAAATCAGTAAATATATTCTTTTCATCAATTTTCTCCATGTGTTAGAGAGTGCAAAATCATATTGGCAATTTTTTCTGCAGCCTTTTGTATAGGATAATTCGCCTCAGTTTTTGCCTCTGTATCAAGTTCTTCTTTGATTTTATGACGCATTCCTTGCGTTTGTATGACGAATGTAAAAGAACCCACAATCATCATCTGGATAAGCATCGGCTCCATACATTGAAAGATCTTCTCTTTTACGCCCACTTCAATGATAGAAGTGAGCAGTTTGAATGTTCTGAGCATTTGGCTCAAAGCCAAGAGAGGCATATTTTTGCCACCGTTTGACATCTCTCGCATAAGCATTGAAGCAATATTTCTATTTGTATCGAGCTCTTGCGCAAACGTCATTACATACGCATAAAGTTTTTTTTCAGGCCCATCTGCCAAGGCTACTTTCGCTTCTACTCTGTCTGCCAAGAGCTTGATATTTGTTTGTAATATCTCTTCATATAACTCATGTTTATCTTTAAAGTGGTAATAAATGGCCGCTTTGGTGACCTCGCACGGTTTGGCGATATCATCAATAGATGTTGCATCGTATCCATTTTGTGCAAATAGTTTTTGTGCAGTTTGAATAATCAGCTCTTTTTTTGTCAAGATGTTCTCCTTACTTAACGAACGTTTAGTATTATAGCAATAAAAGAGTGAATTGAGACAAAAATTATGTAAAAAACAAAAATAATAAGAAGGTTATATGGGTGAGAACTCTGCCAAGATCTGGCAGAGTAGTAGAAGGATTATTTTACGATATGTGTTGCTAAAGCTTCGATCTGTGCAGCATCTAAAGAAGTCACCTGACCTTTCATGATACCTTTTTTAGCACCGCCGTATGAACCATCTTTGTAACCATTAAGTGCTGTAACGAAATCAGCATGGGACATATCTTTGATAATTTTGCTTGCTCCAAGAGCAGCTTTTTCACCAGTTTGTCCATGACAACTAGCACATTTTTTATAAAGTGCAGCACCATCTTCTGCATACGCAGATGTAAATAAGCCAAGAACAACTAGTCCAGTTAGTAAAATTTTTTTCATCTTTATTCTCCATTGTTTGAATGAGAGCAGTTTAGACTATTTTTTATTAAAATAGTTTGACTTATATCATATACAACTCTCTTTTGAAAGAAAGTGTTACTATTGTATACTTTCATTTTACAAAGGATGAGTATGCAAGCAAATGCGATAAAGACACAAAGATATTTTGACAACATAGAGATTGCTCAGCATCTCGAAAATGTAGAATACATTATCATGGTGGCACCTGCACCTGAAAAGTTCAAAGAGACACCTATACATTTTACACTCTTTTTAAATACTTCTGAGCGACTTCCACATGAAGTTCAAGAGGCTGTTTTGGGTAAGTTTTTATATGAGAACAAGATTGGTAATCCGGCTGAAATTTTAAGCCAGCTTATGCCTGTAGGTTTTGGGATGAGCACACAAGAGACTGCGATGCCTATGCTTTTAGTCAAACCAGAAGATCAGATGACTATCCCCCATATTCCTATGTTTGTTATGGATTTCTTGGCAGATTCGGATAATTTTAATGAGGCAAAAGTGGACAATCTCACAGGCTGGACCTATAGCTACAACTAAGCCTTAAAGCTGAAGAAATCTTTGATTTCGAGTAGCTTTGTTTTTGTTCCACTATAGCGCATAACAGCAGCAACCTGCTTCCACTGCGTTTTATTATAACAAGGCTTCACACAGGTTCTACATTTTGGCTTTTCATCATACGGGCAGGCTTTGAGTCGCTCAAAAGAGTATGCTATAAGCTCTGCGCACTCAGAGCAAAGAGGAAGATCAAAGCTGTATTGTTGTTCTTGGTAGATCAGATCAAAGTGCGCCACAGTCGTGGGATAGTGTTTATCTCCACAGTAAAGAGGAAAGAAAGTTTTTAAGCTCTGTAACTCTTTTTCAAATTTTTCTAAGGTCATGCTTTTTCACTGCGTTTATCGCATCGAGCAAGGGCTCATTCCAGATTTAAAAAACATCGCAGTAACCGTATCCATAGACTGAATATGCTGCACAAACCACTGTGGTACACTCTGCGTGATATAGTATTTGAGTGCTACGATATCTCCTGTTTGGTTAAAGTTTCTCAAAACATCATCCATAAGTGCGAGTGCTTTGTCATGCTCGCCCTTGTGCATCGGATAGGGAGGAAATTTTTTCTCCACCATCAACACCTCTTCGCCATGAAAATGCTCAAGAGTATGTTCAAACCAAGCTGAATATTGCTCTATAAGTGCCTTTTTATTCTCTTCATTTGGAGTTGCTTCATATTGTAAAATAGTCTCATATAAGGCATTTATAATCTCTATATCTTGTGCATGAACATCGTTCATAAACTCCATCGCAACTATTGGCATATCTTTTTTATCGAGTAACATTTGTATCCTTGTTTATTTAAACTTTATACCTTCATATCTATCGTAGATCCAATCTGCGACAGCATCTATCTCCTCAGCCGTGAGTTTTCCTTCTTGTGAAGGCATCACACCAAATCTCTCCAGAGCCATAGGATTGCACATACTTTTTTCAAGTTCTGGATGTGCTATATAGTCTTTTATAAAAAGTTTGACTACATGGCGATGGACATCATCATCTCCATCAGCTATGACAATATTGCCCTTGACTTGATTTGCTACTTCAACCATTGGAGGCGCTTTGAGTTTGCCCATATTCTTCACAACATCTGCTTTAGAGATATTTTCCAGATGGCACATCGAACATTTCGCTTTATAGACTTCATAACCATCAACAGCAAGTAAATTCGTACACCCAAACAGACCAAACGCAAGCGCTAAAACAATTTTCTTCTTCATTTTCAAACCTTACAATATTTTAATAATTCTAACACTATAAAGAGTAAAAGTTATTGACGCAGATCAATAACTCTCTATCTCTTTGACACTTTTACTGATCTCTCGGGAGAGATTTTCATAGCCATTTTGTGTCACCAAAATGTCATCTTCAATTCGTATCCCGATACCACGATATTTTTTAGGAACTTTTTTATCATCTTTATCAATATAAATTCCTGGCTCAATCGTCAAAACCATTCCGCTCATAAGTGGAATCTCTTGCCCATTTTCATATTTATAAGGGCATTGATCGTGGACATCAAGTCCCATCCAGTGTCCTATTCCATGCGGATAATATTTTTTGTACGTCTCTTTTTTGATGTTCTTTTTCAAAGAACCTTTGAGTATTCCAAGATCAAGCATACCTTTGCATAAAAGCTCTACCGCTTTTGCCTGCAATTGGCTGCGTTTTACCTTTGGTTTGATCATTTCAATTATACGTAACTCTACATCCAAAACCATCTCATAAAGCTCTTTTTGTGCCTTTGAAAACGTACCATTTACGGGAATTGTACGGGTAATATCGCTCGCATAGTACTCTAACTCACAGCCAGCATCTATAAGTATCAACGCTCGATCTACTAATGGTGCAGAATTTTCCACATAATGAAGTGTATTGGCTGCGTTTGCACAAGCAACGATGGATGTATAGGCATCGCTGTAGGCTCCATTTTTTTTAAAAATATATTCGATTTCTGCTTGAAGTTCGTACTCTTTCTTACCGATTTTCTGGAGTTTCATCGCTTTATGATGTGCTTTTTTTGTGATCTCAAGAGCCTCTTGTATCATCATGATTTCAGAAGGAGATTTTATCAAACGCATATAACCGATAAGTGGCATGATATCTTTATGTGAAGGGATTGTTTTTGCCTGATCCAAAAGAGCATTCATGCGCTCATCTTTAGAGGCAAAATCAAAATAGAGCGTGTTTTTACCTTGAAGCAGTTCTGGAAGTTTTTGCATAAATATATCACTTGTAGAGACTTCATCTACATCAAAAATTCTTTTCGCTTCGATTTCTCCAACTCTTTTTCCATTCCATAACTCAAGCATTGCATCTTTTTTTTGCACAAAGAGCATCGTTTTTGTAGAGCTTTTGGATTTGACAAAAACAAGCACGGAATTATCTTCTCGAAAACCGCAGAGATAATAAAAATTACTCTCTTGTCTAAAAGGATATTCTGTATCATTGGATCGCGTTTTATATTTTGCGCTATATAAAATGGCTACAGAATTATCATCAAGCTTTTTTGCAAACTTGTTTCTGCGTTTTGTATACTCTTTTTGCGAGATCATTGACAGCTCTCCTCCAGCCAAAGCCCGCTTTGTGCCATAACTGTTTTTAGGGCTTCATTCAGTGCTACGACGCCACCCTCTGCATCAAGTGTTTTTGCTGGTACATTGACATGAATTGTTTTCGTCGTGACAATACTATTATTTTTCGTCTCGATAAGAGAAAAACTGATAGAGATTTTTGCCATAGAGCTTTGCATATCATCGTCAAAATACTGCATAAAATCTTCGATATTTGTCTCTAAAATATAATCGCTCTTCATTCGCGATTTTGGGACGCTCACACTTGAAAAAATATTTGTTGACTTCAAAAAATGTACAATCTCTGAGGTAAGAGCTGCGTTTGGAGTGTGCGCCCATTTAGACTGTGAGTAACGAAATTGTGTGTGTTCACCTATTCCATACATGATATCCATATTCATAAGTGCATTTGAGCTAAACGCCTGCGCTACTTTGAGTGACTTATCCTTGCAGCCTGATGCTGTGAAGTTCATATCATAGACATTTGGATTTATTCTGTATTCTGAAACTGCAGGCACTATTTGTGAGCAACCCGCAGATAAAAATAGTACTACAATAGCTAATATAAAATCTCTCATCATTTCTCTCCTGGACCTTTTTTAATCTCTTCATGTTTAAACAAAATATCTCCAGGACTTCTCTCGTACTTATAAAGCGCATCTTCTACTTTATTCATCACATCCTGCATCTCTATGAGTGTTTCGTTGAGTGTTGGAACAACATCTGAACTAATATCTTTAAAATTGAACTGACCATTTGCGGCTGCTTTTTTGAATTCATCCATAGCTGCACGAATACTAAGATAACTTTGCATAATAGAGCCAAGTGACTCAGATATTTTTTCTTCCCAGCTTATACTTTTCTCAACAAGCGTATTAATATTTGGAACTACTTTATCTATTTTTTCTGTGATTGTAGCAAGATTTTGAGCACTTGTTTGCAGATTATTTATTGTTTTATCATCAAGCAGTTTTTCCATCTTATCCATAAAACTAGCTGTTCTTTGGAGTAAAAGAGCAACTTGTTTTTGATTTTCGTCATTGAGGAGTTGCTCGGTTCCACTGAGTGTAGTTGAGAGTTGCGAGGAGATAGAACCAAGTGACTTTTCAAAGTTTTCAAAAAATGAGGGAATAGATTTGATAACTGGATAATTAGATCCTTCTTCTTTGAGAAGGGCTGGGGCATTGTTATCTCCAAGACTGAGGTTTATATAACTAAGCCCCGTAATTCCCTGAGCAGTGAGTTGCGCCACAGTATTTGACTTAACAGGTGTTGTACTAAGTATATTTATAAGAACTTCTACCTGCTCAGAGTTTTTTGGATTGACCCGAACACGGATGACTTTACCAACACTGATTCCTCTGTATTTTACTGGAGCATCGATATTTAAACCCAAAACTGACTCATCAAAAAAGACAAGATATTTTGTCGTTGCTTCTTCATCTGAGGGCTTCAAAAGCCAGTAACTAAACGCAATCATAAGGCTTATGCCAAAGAGTACTAAAAATCCGACAAGTGTGTAATTGACTTTATTATTCATTGTATTTTCCAAAAAAAGTTTTTATAAATTTACTCTCTACTGACTTTATATTATCCAAAGTCCCCTCATAGGCTATTTTTTTGTGATCTATGATAGCAACTCTGTCAAGTGTATCATAAATAGATTGCAGATCATGAGAAACCATAACGATTGTGAGTCCCAAAAGGGAGCGTAGTTCAAGGATCAAAGCATCAAAGTCTCTCGCAGAGATAGGGTCAAGGCCACTTGTAGGTTCATCCAAAAAGAGCAGTTTTGGATCCATCGCAAGCGCGCGTGCAAGGGCTGCCTTTTTCTTCATCCCTCCGCTTATCTGAGCAGGATAAAGATTTGCATCCCCATGTTTGAGTCCGACAAGGTTGATCTTAAAACGCACGATCTCTTCTATCATCTTAGGTGAAAGATCTGTATACTCCACTAAGGGAAGGGCAATATTTTCTCTGAGAGTCAGCGAAGAAAAAAGTGCACCTGCCTGAAATAAAACACCCCACTCTCTTCTAAGTTTTTGTGCATCTTCACTGCCAATATTATTTAAATCATAGCCCAAAATATTGATATTTCCGGAGTGGTACTTCTCAAGCATAACCATCTCACGTAAAAGTGTCGTCTTACCACATCCGCTGGGTCCCAAAAGACCATAAATCTCTCCCGTATTGATAGTGAGATTGAGACTCTGATGGATAATCTTTGAACCAAACTGCGTTTTTAGATTTTTAACTTCTATTGCTGTGCTCATCATATCCCCAAGTTTGTAAACGCAATGGAGAAAAGTGCATCACAGACAATGACTGCAAAAATAGCTTCTACGACACTTTTTGTTGTATTAAAGCCTATACTTTGAGTGTCATTTTTCACCATTAAACCTCTATAAATAGCAATACTCGCTATCAAAAACGCAAAGAATGGGCCTTTGAGTACCCCTATATAAAAATGTTTCACCGCAATCACATCAGAAAATCTCTCTAGAAAAAGCTCTACTGTTATCTTCAGATCTATGTGTGCAATGAGCATTCCTCCAAGTATCCCTGCAATATCCGCCACAAATATTAATATTGGCATAGCAATCATCAAAGCGATAATCCGAGGAAGCACTAAAAACATATAGGGATCAAAGCCCATAGTGCGCATAGCATCTAGCTCTTCTGTTATCTTCATTGCACCGATTTGTGCCGTAAACGCAGAGCCGCTTCGCCCGGCTATAACAATCGCTGTCATCATTGGAGCTAGTTCTCTAAGGATAGAGAGCCCCAACATATCCACGATAAAAATATTTGCTCCATAGATTTTTAATTGGTATGCGGATTGATAGGCAACAACGACCCCTATGAGAAAACTTGTGAGTGCGATAATACCAAGAGCTTTGATACCACTTTCATATATCTCAAACATTATCTCTTTGTAGCGGATGTTTTTTGCAGAGCGAAAATAGCGCATACTTGCAGAAAAAAGTTCTCCTAAAAATGATATAAATGAGAGAAATGCTACATAGTGTTTATAGATAAATTTTCCAAATCTCTCCACAATATTTTTTGCAAAACGCTCTTTATGCTCTTTGGAGGGCTCTTGTTTCTTTTCTACAAGAGCAAGTGTCCGCAATATCTCATCGTTCGTGCATACAAGCTGCGTTTGCGAGACAAGTGCTTCAAAATGCTTGCGCACTCCGAGCAAAAAGATTCCTGCAGCAGTATCAATAAACGTGACATCACTCAGATCTATCTCAACACGATTGAGCTTTGAGCGATCTATCTTATCTATAGTTTCTTGATTTTTTGAGAGGGTATAAACGGTAATCTCTCCTAAAAATTTTAGGCAGAGAGTTCCATCCTTTTGGCTGATTGTCAGTGTGAGTGTTTTATTCATTTGGGAAAGTACTAAAAATCTCTCTCTAGTAATTTATCAACTTTTAAGATGGTGATAATGCCATCTTCTTGTTTACCAACACCATCAATAAGTGTTTCATCCCCATTAACAGTATCAGGCGCAGGCCCAATTTTATCTTTTTTAATACGAATTGCCATAGTAAGTCTATCTATCACAAAACCAGCGACATCATCACCATTACGCATTACGATAAAACGTGTCTCATCCGTATGCTTTTTCGCACCAATACCAAACTTTGTTCTTAGGTCGATAAGTGGGATAACAGCTCCTCGAAGATTAAATACGCCAAGAACATATTTAGGTACTTGAGGAACCCTTGTCCATGGAAAAGGCTTAATGATCTCTTGGATTGATAATATAGGCACAGCATACTCTTCATCACCAATCACAAATCCGACTAATTGAACGATATCATCAAGCTGACTCAAAACAACATTTTGTCTCTCAGCTTGCTGGTTTATAATCTCTTTTAATTTGTCACTCATGATAGGAACTCCGATTTAAAATTAATATTTCTCTGTACCACGCTTGAGAGGTAATCTGATGAGTACGGCTTCGTAATATACTCAATCATTCCAGACTCAACACCACGCATACGGTCAGATTTTCCACTTCTTGATGTTACTGCGATAAGCGGTAAGTTTTTATATCTGTTATATTTTTTTATCTCAGTGGCAAGCGTATATCCGTCCATTCTTGGCATCTCAATATCAATAAGCATTGCATCAAAATTGTGATCACCCTGCTTTAAGATATTGAGTGCTTCTTGTCCATCCACAGCTTCAATAAGTGTAATACCAAGAGGCTCAAGTGATTTTCTCATGATCGTTCTGTCAGTTTTTGAATCATCTACCATCATAACTTTATAATCACTTGCTTTTGATTTTTCTTTTGCTATTTGTGCTGTCTCATTGCTTGAAGATGCAACTGTTGATTTGATACCTTTTGCCATCTCCATAAGTGCCACAACATCAACAATAAGTGTTACACCACCATCGCCTCTGATAGTAGCTCCAGCGATTCCATCAATGCCTTTGAGGTATTCACCCAAAGATTTGATAACAATCTCTTCTTGGCCAACAAGTGTATCTACTATAAGACCGAGTTTCTGTGCCCCAAGACCCAAAACAACGACATAAGCATGTTCGCTACTATCAAGGATACGTTCCACTTCAAAAATATCACCAATATGTACTAAAGAGAGAACATCTTCACGGAGTCTCATAACGGAGCGACCTTCAACAGTATAGATCTCATCTTTAGAGATACGAACTGTTTCCAAAACTGAAGCCAAAGGAATCGCATAATACTCTTCTTGAACACCAACCAAAAGCGCTTGAATAATCGCAAGTGTCAAAGGAATCTTGAGCTTCATAGAAGTTCCGACACCTACTTGACTCTCTATATCTATGATACCATTGAGTTTTTCGATGTTTGTTTTTACAACATCCATGCCAACGCCACGACCACTTACATTTGTAACTGAAGCTGCTGTTGAAAACCCTGGTTTAAAGATAAGAGCAAATGCCTCTTTATCACTCATAGCATCCGCTTCTTTTTCTGTTATGAGGCCCTTTTCTAAGGATTTATTTTTAAGCATCACAGGATCAAGACCTTTTCCATCATCGTCAATCTGGATAACAATCTGGTTCCCTTCATTGTATGCTTTAAGACCTATGATACCTGTCTCATCTTTGCCTGCGGCCAAACGCACACTAGGCATCTCTATACCATGATCACATGAGTTACGAATAATGTGAACGAGTGGATCACCTATCTCTTCAACGATAGACTTATCAAGCTCAGTATCTTCCCCTGATATTTCAAGTTCTATCTTTTTATTGAGCTCACGAGTCAAGTCACGGATCATACGAGGAAATTTATTAAACACTTTTCCAACAGGAAGCATTCTCGTCTTCATAACAGCGATTTGAAGGTCTGTAGTTACAAGAGAAACGATAGAAACAACCTGATTGAGCTCTTCTAAAAACTCTTCACCTTCGTAACGTTCTTCAACGTCATCATTAATCTTAATAAGTCTATTTTTTGCAAGAACAAGTTCCCCGATAAGATTCATCAGGTGGTCAAGTCTTTTTACGTCTACTCTGATTGTCTGTTCAACAGTTGTTGGTGCTTTTTTTGCAGGAGCTGCCGCTCTTGCATCATTATCATCATCATGGTGTAAGACAGCTTTTGGAGTAGGAGTAACAGGAACTGGCTTTGGAGCTAGCTTTGGAGTTGGTTTTGCTTCTGCTTCTTCAGTAGGGGCAGGAGGTGCTTCAGGAACACTCTCTCCTGCCGCTATTTTCGCTGCACGTTTTGCTTTATCTTCATTTTGACGTTGCGCTAGAAGTCTCTCTATTTCTGCTTCGATCTCATCTTCTTCCATATTCTCATAGTCAGGTTCTGTACTTGTTTCTTCAATCATTTCTTCTATTAGTTCTTCTAATTCTTCTTCAACAACAGCAGCTTGCACTACTGGGGATACTATGTCTCCATCGCCTCCGCTGATTTTGTCAAGTCTCACAACACATGCGCCTACTTCTATTCCGCCATCACTGCTTGTATCACGGATAGTATGTAAAAGTGCTTTCATAAGATCAATAGACTCCAAGACTACATCCATAACATCAGGAGTAATACGGAGTTCTCCATGTCTTGCTTTATTGAGAACATCTTCCATATGGTGTGTCAAATGCGTCAAAACATCGAAGTTTAAAAACGAAGAAGCACCTTTGACTGTATGTGCAACACGAAAGATACCGTTTAAGAGTTCTAAGTCATCTGGTCTGTTTTCCAACTCAACCAAATCCTGATCTAACTGCTCTATAAGCTCAAAAGATTCGACTAAAAAATCTTGTAGTATTTCCTGAAATTCATCCATATCCCACTCCTACTTAATATGCGCACGGACAATGTCCGCTACTTTATTATAAAATATATTTGCATCAAACTTCACTAAGTAAGCTTCTCCGCCTGCCTTTAAGCCTCTGCCTTCACTAAAATGATCACTTATTGATGAATTAAAAATAATAGGAATATTATTGAATCTTTCATCCGATTTCACATTTGAAGCAAAATGAAAACCATCCATTCTTGGCATCTCAACGTCTGAAATAATGAGTTTGAGTTTTTCTGAGATATCACCCGAATAAGAGTTTGCTAAATCATTGAGCTTCTCTAATCCATCCTCGCCATCAATTGCTTCTATCACGCTAAAGCCCATTTTAGAGAGTGCTTCTTTGACTATCTTTCTCGCTGTAGAGCTATCATCAAGTATAAGTGCTGTACCGCTAAAAGTCTCTAGCTCTTTTGGAATATTATTCACATCTGGCGCATAAAGACCCAGATCCTGCACAACACTCTCAAGATCGAGGATAAGTAAAACATTATCATCTTCTATCTTTGTCACACCCGTGATCTTGCTTCCATCAATTGCATCTGAGCCACTTAAAAATGCTGCGGGTTCTATATTACTCCAACTGATTCTTCTGATTCTTTTTGCCTCATGTACAATAAAGCCGATGAGAACATTATTGAACTCAGTGATGATGACTCGTGAGTTTTTCTCAGCATCTTCTGGCTCACGAATTCCCATCCATTTGGCGAGATTTACAACCGGAATTACGACATCTCTCAGATCAAAAATGCCTTCTATAAAATCAGGTGTTCCTGGTAAGTCTGTTAAAACAGGAATTTTGATGATCTCACGTACCTTAGATACATTGACACCGTAAATACCCTCATAGACTCCGTCTTCTTCTTGTTTATATATACGAAAGTCAACAAGCTCCATTTCATTAGAGCCGACTTTGAGAGCTTTTTCGTTCATTTCATCCCTTTAGAGAAAATATTTTTTCTTCTAATAGTGCTTTGTTTTGCAGCGATTTTACAACAAAGTATCTTTGATTGCAAGCAAAAGCGCCGAGGTTTATATAGTTAAAATTTTCAAAACTTAGTACTTTGTTTTGATGGAAATGACCTTCAATAAAATAATCGCAGGTAAATTTCTCTGCTAATCTTCTCTGTACAAATTCATAAAAACCAGTAAACTCCTTACAGTCGTCTTTTTTACCAAGGTAAGCATCTATTTTTTTCAAAATAGTGTGCTTCGCTAGGATATCTATATATTTGAGGACAAATAGCAGCAGAGGATTTCTGATCAGTGCAACATAGACTCTATAACCAAAAGCACCTCCAAAATCACCATGTGCCAAAAGTACTTTTTTCCCTTGATACGTGCAGCTAACTGGCTGCTGGGAGATCTTAAATACTTTTATTTTGGGAAATATTTTTTGGAGATTAAAATCGTGGTTGCCTTCGAGATAGAGTACTTCTATCTCCAAAGATATTGCGTTTAGCAAAGCTACAAGTTCTGCGTTTTCTTCGCACGTATAAGGGATGCCGCCAAAAAGCGCGTCAAAGATATCACCCATGAGAATAAGCTGTGTTGGCAGAAATTGTTTTGAGTGGATAGCCTTTATAAACTCCAAAAGCTCTGGACGAAGGTGTGAGTAGTGCGCATCACAGAGCACGTAAGCGCCCTCTTGAATCTCTATATCACTAAGGAACATAGGCTATATCTGGTACGCCAAGCCCCTCAGAGAGACCCATCATAAGGTTTGCGTTTACGATAGCCTGTGAAGAAGCACCTCGCATTAAGTTGTCTATAGAAGAAGAGATAAAGAGTATCTTCCCTTTTTGCTTCACGTAGATATCACAGAAGTTTGTTCCAGCAACATTTTTCATATCTACAGGATTTTTAGCGATACGCACAAAAGGTTCATCTTTATAGTAGGCTTTGAGCACCTCAAGCGCATCAAAATCTTCACTTACTTGGATATAGATCGAAGAGATCATTCCTCGTGTCAAAGGGACAAGATGCGGCACAAAATTCACATCATCAAACGAAACGCCAAGTTTTTGTGCGATCTCTGGTGCATGTCTGTGCATCAGCGGATTGTAGGCAAAAAGATTGTCATTTACATTGACAAAATGTGTCACATCGCTAAGCTTTTTTCCTGCACCACTCACGCCTGTTTTTGCATCAACAATGATAGGCGTATTTGGCACGCGTTTATCCATAAAAGGAAGAAGTCCTAGAATTGCTGAAGTCGGGAAACAGCCTGGATTTGCTACAAGAGAAGCAGATTTCAGCTCTTTTCTAAACATCTCAGGCAGACCATACACAGCGTGTGTGAGATTCTCTTTGTCCGTATGAGGACAGTAAAAAGATTCATAAATATCTAAAGGAAGTCTGTAATCCGCTGAGAGATCAACGACTTTTACACCTTTTGCAAGAAGCGGTTTAACAAACGCCATAGCTGTTTGATGCGGTACTGCCAAAAAGACGAGCTCACAAAACGCAGCACATTCATCTATATCCGCTTTTTTCACCTCATCTTCACAAACGCTGCTTAAAGAAGGATGGAGTTCACTAAGCGTCGTAGCACCCTCAGAGTTTGCTATATAGTTTAACTTAAACTTAGGATGCTTGAGCAGCATTTTTACAAGTTCTAGACCTGTATAACCACTTGCGCCAATGATGCCTACATTAATTGCACTCAAAGACTATCTCCTGATATTTGACCTCTTCGATCTCAAATTTTTTCTCTGCATTTGGAAGTTTTACTTTCACTTGATCACCCTCTTCAAGGCCTAAAAGCTGTTTTGCCAAAGGTGAAGCGAAAGAGATCAGTCCGATATCTGGGTTGCTCTCGCATCCGCCGACTATCGTGTATGTGACCTCTTCGTCTGTTGCTAGATCTGTCAAAACAACCGTAGAACCAAAGCTGATACGTGCGTGTTCAAGTTCACTTGGATCGACGATACTCGCAGAACCGATAAGTTCAGCCAACTCTTCAAGACGACCATCAATAAGACGTTGTTGCTCTTTTGCTGCGTGATACTCTGCGTTTTCTTTAAGGTCTCCGTGTTCAAGTGCCTCTTCAATATCTTTGATAGTACGAGGGCGTTTCACCTCTTTGAGGTCTTTGACTTCTGCTTGAAGTTTTTTGTAGCCAAAAAGTGTCATTGGTTCTATTTTTTGCATAGTTGTTCTCTTTTTTATTGTATTGGGATGATTATATCAAATTTCGCTTGTTATTTTTGCCATCAGCGAGAGATCAAAGAGTATTTGTTCCTCTGCGCACTCAATGAAAATCTTACATCCAGCTTTTGAAATACTTTTTGCTTGAAGAACTTCACCGAGTAAAAAGGTCTCTTCTTTACTTTGCGGATCATAGGCTCTGAGTTGATTGTCTCTTACAAAAAAGAGTCGTCCGCCACCGCAGCCATCGCCGATAATCCCTTCGCAAATCAAAGGAGAGTCAAGATCAAAACCAAGAATCATCTAAACAATCCTCTTTGCTCTCTTTGATAAATTCTAAAAAATCACTGCTGTTTGTATCGACTCTTTGGTAACTTTCATAGCTATACTCTTTAAAAAGTGTATCATCAAGACATTTACAGAGCGTTTCGTTATTTTCTGCAAGACATTTTGCGCTCACCTCTTTTTTATCACCCACAGTCCAAGTAATATAACTGTTGTAAAAAGGTATCGCAGCCCAGATAAAAAACGCAACTGTGAGTGCGATATTTGTAAGATACTCTTTTTTCTTTGTCGCAAAATATTTCTTTGCATCATAGAAAATAAAAAGTAAAAAAACTATCTCCAATGAGATAATAAACCAGTCTTCACTCATAAAATTAAACATCCGCTTCCTTCTTCTCTTTTATAGTTTTTATAGCTTCTGCACACATCACGAGTCCAAATGTAGCTGTTACACCCATAAAACTGCCCTTCTCTTTCGTTAGTGCTTCTTCACTTGAGAAGATGACTTTATATTTTTTACTAAAACGGCGTTTTTTGAGCTCGTAGCGTATCTTTGCACCAAAACGATCTCCGTAACTCTTCCAAATATCGCTCACCTGTACTTTCGTAGGATCAAGACGCTTGGCAGATCCAAAAGAAGAGATAAGTTTTTTGTAGCACTTTTGTGCAAGAGCGAGTTTGGCTTTTGTATCATCAATAGCATCAAGCACCAAATCATAAGGCTCAAAATCAAAATCCCAGACCCACTGCTCATCAATGCGAGTATTTATGATTTTAAGCTCTGGATAATGCGCTAACAAGGCTTCGACTTTTATCTCACCTTCGTGGAGTTCCGACCACATTTGACGGTTTTGGTTTGTCTCATCGAAGGTGTCAAAATCGACGATTGTGATATCTTTGATACCGCTGCGCACCAAACAGTCCAGACAAAAACTCCCCACACCGCCGACACCTAAAAGTAATATACTTGCGTTTTGCAGCTTGGAAAAATCATCCCCAAGGAGCATCTCCATGCGTTTATATCTCAAGATCCCCAACCCAGTTTTGAAGTTTTTTCATACTTTTATAGGCACTTAGATCAAGCATAATTGGCGTTATAGAGATATTTCCCTCTTGGATAACTTCATAATCACTCAAACCTTCATTTCCCTCTCTTGGAGAAAAATTCAGTGGATGCAGACCTAGCCAATAGTGCTCTTCACCTCGTGGATTTCTATGGACATGTGAATCATTTGCATAAAATCTGTAGCCCGCATAGCTCACTTTTATCTTCGCACTCTGCACATCTGCTGGGATATTGACATTTAAAAATTCTCTTTGGGGCAGAGGAAAAGTTCCCTCACGTATCATTGTTACAAGGTGTTTGATAGTTTTGCATGCGAGGGTAAAATCACCCTCAGGATTTGTAAAATCCATCACCTGACTAATTGCGATAGATGGGATGTCGTGTAAAACGCCTTCCATTGCCCCTGCCGCAGTTCCAGAGTAGGTGATATCTTCGCCCATATTCGAGCCGCGATTGATACCGCTGACAAGCAGGTCAGGTTTTACGCCATTAAACATACAACTCAAAGAGAGATAAACACAGTCACTCGGCGTACCATCATCAAGTTTGTAAAAATCATCATCGACGCTGACAAAACGCAGCGGTCTTACAAGTGTCAAAGAGTGTCCGCAAGCAGATTTTTCATTTGCAGGCGCCACAACTATCACTTCAACATCTTCAAGTTCTTTGAGGGCAGATCGCAGTTGCAAAAGCCCTTTTGCCTCATAGCCGTCATCATTTGTTACAAGTATTTTATATTTTTTATTCATGCGCGTATTTTATCAGACATACTTTAATAAAACTCATTTTTACCGATATAAAAGCATACAAAGGAGAGATTATGGATACTTCATACAAACTTGATAGCTACAGAAGCCATGATTTAAATATCATGATGAAAACATCAAGCGGGGATATCATCAAGATGGATTTTGCAAATGCAAACTCTGCTTCCCTCTCTTATAAAGGCAATGAAAATTCTTCTGAGGCTTCGATGAGTTTTAGCTCTATGCAGTCTTTTAAATTTTCAGTCGATGGAAATGGTCTCGATGCGCAAGATCAAAAAGAGATCAAAGAGTTTATGAAGGTTGCACAGCCTTTTATCGACGACTTTATCGCAGAGTTGCAGCAAGACGCGCCACAAACGCCAGTGACGAAAATCGCGCAGCAGATAGCTTCGATATTTGAGCCAGAAAAATCAAGAGATGAAAGTACAACAAACGCAGTCAAAAATAATATTGTAAAACTCTTTGATAACTCGATGGCGAAACTCGAACCTTCGGAGATAATGGACAAAATATTTAAGGAGAGTCAAAATCTTTTGGAACAGACACTTAAAGCTTTTGAAAACTTCGACAAAGAGATGTACGCCTAAAGCAGGGAGAAATATGCTATTATAAGCTTATGAAACAGCTATTTATCCTATTCTTTTTTACGCTCACACTTTTTGCCTCTGCGCAAACGTTTGAGCAATCCTACAAAAATCTTGCTCACGAGATAGATACGCTCTCCCAAAAACTCTCTACAGAAGAAAAACTGACACTCTACTATCTCAGCCTTGCAACACATGACACGATAAATAGCGCACTTTTACTTGGTGAGCCAAAAACGCAGGAGATAGAAAATCTTCAGGAAAAACTCCTACTCTATTTTGCTCAATTGCACGAAAACAATCCACAACTCCAAGCAGATGAGATAGAAAAACTCAGAACGCTCTATCTACAAATGAACCAAGAAGCACAACTGCGTTTCAATACCGCACAAGAGCAAACGCAACCCTTTATGCTTCTTTTCTTACTTCTTGCTGCGTTTATCATTATCGCTGCGTTTGTATATTTATTCTCTCTCTTACAGAAGAAAAAAGAGTTAAACGCAGCGCAGAAAAATGATATAAAATCGCTCGAGAAACAAAACGCAGCTCTTGAGAAAAGCTTAGAAGAGCTGCGTTTTTTAGAACAAACGCAGCACAAAGAGTACGAAAAAGAAGTTCAAAGTTATACAAACCGCTCTCGCACACAAAGTGAGGAGACAAAATCCCTTAGTGAGGTAAAGCATGCACTTCAAGAGAGTTTCAAAAATCTTGAGCAAGCATACAAGCAAGAGCTACAACAATGCTCTTTGATCCAAGAGCTATTAGAGAAAGAACAGCATAAAAATGCGCTAGCAAAAAAGGACGAAGAAGATTTTGAGATGCAAGAAAAACTCTCTTTGGTCCAAACGCAGAGTAAAGAGTTTTCTAAAGTCATCACAACTATCTCTGATATCGCAGATCAAACAAACCTTCTAGCGCTAAACGCAGCAATAGAAGCAGCACGTGCAGGCGAACATGGTCGTGGTTTTGCTGTGGTCGCTGATGAAGTAAGAAAACTGGCAGAACGTACCCAGCTCTCGCTCAAAGAGGCGAAGATAAATGTCTCGGCACTTAGCGATACACTCTCAAGTATAAAAATCAAATAGGAAAAAGGCAAGATATGAATATTGACGGACGTTTTTGGCTTACAAAAGATAATCAAAACTTTTTAGGTGATGGGAGAGTTGAACTGTTGCATAAAATAGAAAAAACAGGTTCTATAAACGCAGCCGCCAAAGAGATGAAGATGAGCTACAAAGCAGCATGGGAACGTATAAATAGTATGAATGCACTTGCAGATGAACCCCTCATCCAAAGAAAAATCGGCGGAAGCGGTGGCGGTGGAACTACACTCACACCCTATGCTTATGAGCTTATTAAAACCTATGAAAGACTCCATGAACTTCACCGTCAATTTATAGACAGATTTGCCGAAGCGGGAGATGATCCAGAGCGTTTAGCTCGCATTCTCAGTAGAACTTTTCTCACAACAAGTGCAAGAAACCAGATACCAACAACGATAAAAAAGATAACGCAACATGGACTCTATGTCACTATCGAGATGAGTATCTCAGAGAAAAATTTTCTGCGTTCAACTATTACCAAGAAATCTGCTGAAAATATGGGCTTATCAACAGGAAGCGAAATCTACGCGATTATCAAATCAAGTGATATTCTCATTCAAAGCGAAGCTCCAAAAGCAATTGAGGGAATCAATATCCTTAAAGGAACGATTAAAAGCATAGAGCGCTCCGATGAGTTTGCGGAACTAAGCTTTAATGTCGATAACAAGACAAATCTCATTGCTTTTTTAGACAAAGAAAAAGTCAATAGTTTTGAAATAGGTACGGAAGCTTATGCAATTATAAGTACAAAAAATATCATTATAGGCTCCTAAAGTCGGCTCTGCTTGACATTGAGCCTCGATATAGTGTAAAATTGCACAATCAAAATGGCATCTAAGCCAGTAACTTACTTCTGCGTCTAAGAAAATCCCAAAAAACCAAGGTATTTAAATATATGAGTGAAAACAATTCACAAACACCTCGTAAAACTCCAAGCAAAGCAAGCGCAAAATCACGCTCTCACACACCTGTTGAAGGTGCAACTATTGATGATCTTCGTATAAAAAGTATAGAAGATTTAGTTGCCATGGCAACAGAGCTTGAGATAGAACACCCAAATGAACTCAAACGCCAAGATATCATCTTTGAAATCCTTAAAGCACAAACAGCTCAAGGCGGTTTTATTCTCTTTAGTGGTATCTTAGAGATTATGCAAGACGGATATGGATTTATCCGTTCTATTGACAAAAGCTTCAACGAAAGTATCAACGATGCATATGTTTCAAATACACAAATCAAACGTTTCGCCCTTAGAAACGGGGACGTTGTAACAGGGCAAGTACGCCCTCCAAAAGAGCAAGAGCGTTACTATGCTCTTATCAAGATAGAGGCAGTAAACTCCCTGCCACCTGAAGAGAGTAAAAAAAGACCTCTTTTTGAAAACCTTACACCGCTCTATCCACAAGAACAAATCAAACTTGAATACCGTGAAAAAGGTCTCACTGGCCGTATGATGGATCTATTTTGTCCTATAGGTAAAGGGCAACGTGGTCTTATCGTAGCACCTCCAAGAAGCGGTAAAACAGAACTTCTCAAAGAAATCGCTCATGGTATCACTGCAAATCATCCTGAAATCGATTTGATGGTTCTTCTTGTAGATGAGAGACCTGAAGAAGTTACGGATATGGAGAGAAGTGTTAAAGGTGAAGTTTATAGCTCTACATTTGACATGCCTGCTAAAAACCACGTCAAAGTGGCTGAGATGGTTATAGAAAAAGCAAAACGCCGCGTTGAGCTTGGACGTAATGTCGTCATCCTTCTTGACTCTATCACGCGTCTTGCACGTGCTTACAATGCTGTAACACCTTCAAGCGGAAAAGTACTCTCAGGTGGTGTCGATGCAAACGCACTTCACAAACCAAAACGCTTCTTCGGGGCTGCACGTAATATAGAAAAAGGCGGAAGTTTAACGATTATCGCAACGGCTCTTATCGATACGGGAAGCAGAATGGATGAAGTTATCTTTGAAGAGTTCAAAGGGACAGGAAATATGGAAGTCGTACTTGATCGCAAAATTGCAGAGAGACGTATCTTTCCGGCTATCGATATCCTCAAATCTGGAACACGTAAAGATGAACTTCTTATCGGTCCTGATGTCATGCAAAAAGTATTTATCCTTCGTCAAATGCTTCATAAACAAGATGATGAAGTCGAAGCACTCAAATTTGTCTATACAACAATGGGCAAAAAAGCGACAAACGCAGAGTTCTTAGAAAGTATGAACACAAACCAATAATAATGAAAATAGGTGTATTTGACAGCGGAATTGGCGGACTAACAGTTGTAAAATCTCTTTTAGAGCATAAGCTTTTTGAAGAGATTATCTACTTTGGCGATACAGCCCGCGTGCCTTATGGTGTCAAAGACAAAAACACCATCATCCGTTATGCCATCGAAGCCGTAGAATTTTTCAAAAATTTCGAGCTTGATCTCATTATCGTAGCCTGCAACACCGTGAGCGCCTATGCTCTGAGTGAAATGCGCGAAAGTGCCTCGTGCCCTGTTGTCGGTGTTGTCGAAGCAGGTATCCTTGCAACTGCAAATGCTCTTGCAAGCAAAAAAGAGCGCGTACTTATCCTCGGAACAAAAGCAACAGTCAATTCAAAAGCTTATGAAACAGGTCTCAACGCACTTGGATATGAAAATCTTCAGGCAAAAGCCACAGGTCTTTTCGTACCAATGGTCGAGGAAGAGATTTACGAGGGCGAAATCCTCCAAGCAACACTCAAGCACTACTTCTCAAACGTAGAAAAACCCGATGCACTTATCCTTGGATGTACCCATTTTCCTCTTATTTCGGATGTACTTCAAAGCTATTTTGGTGAAAAGTGCACACTTATCCACTCCGGAGATGCTATTGTTGAGTACCTGCAAAAAGAGTTCACACTTTCAAAAAAATATGAAAATACAGAGCTAAAATTTTTCGCTTCAGAAAACCCTGATGCACTCAAAAAAGTTGCAAAAAAGTGGCTACAGCTTCAATAATATCTCATTCCAACCACTGTAATCATTCTGAAATATTATCCCTATACAATTTGGAATGGAAAATGAACTCTCAAAAACTTGGATAGACAAACTAGAGATACTTGACTTTGCGTTTCAGCCGATTCTCAATATACACACTGGAAAGATTTTTGCTGTTGAGGCACTCCTTCGAAACTATCAAGAGGTAGGCTACAAATCTATTTTTTCACTCTTTGATGAAGTCTATAAACACAGAATACTTTATACTTTTGACATACAATTACGTCATAAAGCTTTGGCAAAATTCACACAAATCCAAAACCACCAGGAATTAAAACTTTTTTACAACCTTGACAACAGACTTTTTAAAATGCCAAATTTTTCAGAAGGCAATACAGAAATCATACTTCAGCAATATAATGTGAAGAAGAAAAGTATATGTTTTGAGATATCAGAAAGGCATGAAATCTCAGGAGATGACTACTTTGAACAGACAATCGGACACTACAAAAATAGTGATTATTGTATAGCTATAGATGATTTTGGAGTTGGTTATTCAGGTTATAAACTTTTATATGACAGCACACCTGACATTATAAAGATTGACAGATTTTTTTTAGGAAATATAGAACAAGATCTTAAAAAGCAGCTTATGGTACGAAATATAACCCATCTAGCTATTCAACTAGGCATAAAAGTAATCGCCGAAGGTGTAGAGACAGAAGCTGAACTCTTAACGTGCCAAAGAATAGGATGTCATTTTGTTCAGGGCTATTTTGTGCAAAGACCGACGTTAAAAACTGATGAGATACTTGATGAATATGAACATATTAAAAAAATTGTCAAAGACAATAAACGTCTAGATAATAGGGCATACAAAATCAAAACTTATATAGAAAAGATCAAACCTTTGGATGCGGCATCACACACGAGTAGTCTGATTGAATTTTTCAATACAAACAAAAACACTTCGATACTTCCGATAGTGCATGAGGATATGGAACCTCTTGGTATTATTCAGGAGAGCACTATAAAAGAGTATCTCTATTCACCATTTGGTCGTTCTTTGTTACTCAACGACAGCTATGCAAAATCTAAACTCAAAAAACTTATCACTCCCTGCGGCATCGCAGATATCAACAGCGATATGACAAATATCATCGAGCTTTTCTCAAACAATCCGGAATCTCTTGGAATCATTATCACGAAAAATACAAGATACTACGGTTTTTTATCTGCAAGGGCTATCATAACCATCATGAACGAGCAAAATCTGCTCTATGCGAAAGAGCAAAATCCACTGACAAAACTGCCCGGCAACAGTATGATAGAAAACTATATGGCACAGACAATGCGCGCTGAAGCATCCCATCTCTTATGCTATTTTGATTTGGACAATTTCAAGGCCTTCAATGATGTCTATGGATTTAGAAATGGAGACAGAGTCATTTTACTCTTTGCAGATATCCTTAAAAAGCAGCTCTCTAAAGAGTACTTTATTGGGCATATAGGAGGAGATGACTTTTTTTCTGCAATATCTTTTGATAAAAACAACGAAGAAATCTACATCGATAGCATCACTAAGATCGTTCAAAAATTTACAGAAGATGTAAAAAGCTTCTATAACCAAACTGACAGAGAATCTGCTTATATTGAGGCTAAAGACAGAGATGGAAATATGAAAAAATTTCCACTTCTAACCGTAAGTGCTTCGATTGTAATTGTAAAAGTAAATAAAAGCAGAAAATGCGTACAAATTCTAAATGCAGTCCTCTCAGCACAAAAAAAATATGCTAAAAATGAAGTGAATCATATCTCTATAAGTAGTATGATTTAGTTGATTTGATAATAATTTAACCCTATAAATGCTAAAATCCACCCAACTAACACGTGGAGTCCAATTTGAAATCAAGTTCAGAAGTCTTAGCAAGAAAATACCGCCCCTCGAACTTTGAAGAGCTCATCGGGCAAGAGAGCGTTGCGCAGACACTCTCGCTAGCACTTGATTCAAACAGACTCTCTCACGCTTATCTTTTCTCAGGTCTTAGAGGCAGCGGAAAGACTTCAACAGCGCGTATCTTTGCCAAAGCTCTTATCTGTGAAGAGGGAGTGAGTCATCATCCTTGTGGCGTTTGTCAGAACTGCGTTTTGGCCTTAGAAAACCGTCACATAGATATCGTCGAGATGGACGGCGCATCTTCGAGAAAGATAGATGATATCCGTGATCTCGTAGAACAGACAAAATACAAACCTTCAAGTGCAAGGTACAAAATCTTTATCATCGATGAAGTGCACATGCTCACAAAAGAGGCTTTTAATGCTCTACTCAAAACACTTGAAGAGCCTCCTTCATATGTGAAATTTATCTTAGCAACGACCGATCCACTCAAACTTCCAGCAACAATTCTTAGCCGAACCCAACATTTTCGTTTCAAAAGTATCGGTGTCAAAAAGATAGTCGATCATCTCGCCCATATCCTGCATCTTGAGCAAATAGAGTATGAAACAGATGCACTCGAGATACTCGCACGCAGCGGAAGTGGGAGTCTTCGTGATACCCTCACGCTTCTTGATCAAGCTATCATCTACTCTAAAAATCATGTGGATGTTCGCACAGTTACCGATATGCTCGGTCTTGTCGATCCTCAGTTCATCACAAATATCTTTGATGCCGTCTTTGCCAAAGAGTATGCAAAACTTGTCGAATATACAAAAACACTCGAAGATTATGAAGCTGAGATGGTCGTTGATGAGCTTATCGCCTACCTCAAAGAGAAGATGTACAACGGCGATGCCCTCTTCTCTACTTTGGTTTTAGACAGATTTTTTAGAATACTCAGTGACTCCAAAGCACTCTTTCATATAAACGCAGACGGCTCTTTTGTCCTCTCTCTTATCTTTTTCAAAATGGTTGAAGCGCTTCGTATCAAAGAAGTAGACCAGATGATAGAGTCACTGCAAAAAGATATACAAAGAACAACTATAAGCACGCCGACACAGGTACAAGTGACACAACAAACAGCTCAAACGCAACAGACTCCTCAAAAAGTCGCTGAGCCAATTTCTCCACAAGTTTTCGAAGAAGTAGAAAATATTCCTGCAACTCCAGAGCCTCTTATAGAGGAAAAACCCGTTCCACAAGCACCTCAAATAAATAAACTTTTTGAAGAGCTGCGTTTGAAGGTTCAAGATAGAAATTACGAGCTTGGAGAGTGTTTTACAAAAAGTATAGAGTTTATATCTTATGAAGATGGCATTTTATCTTGGGAGAGTTGTGCAGATGAAGCGTGTAAAAAAACTCTGACACATGGCTACTCGGCTATAAAACAACTTGTGCGTGAAGTCTATGGCTTTAGTACACAAATAAAAAATCTTCCATGCACAAAAGTCCAAGAAAAAATAGAACCAAAAATAGAGCAGAAACCTCAAACGCAGCCTAACGATGACTTCTATGAAGATGAATCAAATATTGCAGATTTGGACACGCAGCACTTTATACAGCCAAGTATGCAAGAAGAACAAAGTACTTCCATGATTGAAGATGCTGAGATGGGTGGCAGTGCGAGTTGTGTGAGTAATTGCTCCGATACTTCAAACGCAGTGGTGGAGATAAATGGAACGGATATTACTCAAGAGCCTATGGTACAAAAAGCTATAGAGCTCTTTGAGGCAAAAAAAGTAACGATTCAGTCTAAGATCTAATCAAAAAAGATCTCAGAGCAACAGAGTTTTTCTCTCTTGCAAAACTTTAAAACGCTCTCATAGGGAGTAGAGTTTCGCTTTTTTATAGTCGCAAATTTTGCCTGTGAGATATCAAGAACCTGCGCAACCTCTTTGTCCAAGACTTTTATCTCTTTACCATTTGCTATATGGCGTTTTAAGCTTTTTATGACTCCGTGAAAATCTTTCATTTTTACCTCTGTTGAAAACTTCTTGAGGTAAAAATATAACCAAGATATAAAATTCAAAGCGAAAATATTGCGTTTTGCTATTTTTTTATCATCTCTTTGATGCTAAAGCTAAAAGTCGAACCTTTTGCAAAGGTTGATTCTATATGCAAAGTAGAGTTATGCGCTTTTAAAATATAACTCACCATTGCCAATCCTATTCCCATTGAGTTGTCCCAAGAGTTTTTTTCAACTCGATAAAACTTCGACGTCACTTTGTCAAGATGCTCTTCTTTTATTCCTATGCCGCTATCTTCAACAGAGACAACATCATTGTTCATCGTAAGGTGGACATCATTTTGCGAATATTTGAGTGCGTTATCGAGTAAGTTTATAAGAACGAGTTCTATCATGGTTTTATCTGCAAAAACTCTCTGCTCGTAGAGATGTAAAATTATCTCTCTATCTTTATACTTTAGCAAGAGGTTAGCCGCGACTTCTTCACATAAAGATTTAAGGTTAAACTCACTTGTACGTATTTCAAGGTCGTTATTGTCAAGCTTGACTGAGAGTGCGAGTCTGTCAAGCATTTTGGAGATTTTTTCGCCGTTTGAACTTATTTTTTCCAAAAATTTTTCTCTTATTTTTGGGTTTATTTCAGGATCATCTTCTAGTGTTTGGGCATAGCCGATGATAGAAGCTACAGGATTTTTAAACTCATGGGAGATAGCGGAGAGGATATCATTTCGCTGCTTGTTCACAAGCCTAAGTTTTGCTGTGTACTTGCGTTTTTGTTTGTCACGGTTACTCAGTTTTTTGACAAGATTTTTCAGCAAAAGAGAAATATGAAGAAACTCATAAAAATATTTCGTCTTGATAATCGCTTTGTAGTTTTTATTGGAGATCTCATCGAGATAGTTTGTCAGCTGCTCAATATCGTAAACTACTCTCTTGCTCATACGCCAAGAAGCATAAAACGCAACAATGAGTATGATCAAGAACAAGAGTGCGAGATTGATCCATAGAGCATAAAAATCCTCCATCACTTTTGCCAAACTCATAGAGAGCCTGATATACATTGGCTTCTCTTTATAAAGTATCTTCTTTGCAACATACAAAAAGTCAACTTCTAAAGTCTCGGAATATCTCACAATATGAGCGAATTCTTCACTGTTAGATTGCATAATCTCATATCTCGATCCGTGGTTTTCCATCGTTTCTTTGTCTACTTCGGACTCAGCAACAACGACTCCTTCATCATTTACAAATGTGGCTCGAAGTCCTGTAGCCTTACTTATTTGAGCAGTAAGTTTTTCAAGACTCTCCTCTTTATCAATCTCTAAATTGATAAGTTGTATTGCGTTTTTGAGATGCTCTTTGTTGTGCTCAATGATACTCGATTTAAGTGCGATATAACTTACCAAAGAGGTTACAAAAAGAGTACCTACAAAAAGCAGAAGGAACTTTATAATAAAGACTTGGTGGATTTTTAGCACAGTTTATACCCTATTCCGCGTACGCTCTGGATATACTCTTTGCTTTTGTCTGGATCTATTTTTTCTTTGAGACGGTTGATTGCTACGTTGACTGTTCTATATTGATAATTCTCTGCATCTCTCCAAACATTTTCAAGAAGATAGTCACGGTCAAGTACACTGTTTTTGTTGATGATAAACTCATAAAGCAGATCAAACTCGAGTTTTGTCACATCAATATCGCGTCCATCGACACTCACACTTCGCGTGCTTTTATCCAAAAGCAGATCTCTGTATGCTATTTTGCCTTCACTCAGTTTTTTACTTGTGCGTTTGAGTACGGATTTGACACGTAAAATGAGCTCTTTCATATTAAAAGGCTTGGTGATATAGTCATCGCCACCACGTTCAAAGCCCTCTTCTATGTCCGAGTCACTATTCTTGGCACTCAAAAATATTACGGGTGTGAGTATCCCATCTTCACGAAGCTTTGCGACAAATTCACTTCCCTCAACTCCAGGAAGGTTTCTATCCATGATAAGAAGATCAATCTCCTCTTCTTCAAGTATCTGAGCCACCGTTTTTGTATTTAAAAAACCTATGGTCTCAAAGCCCTCTTTTGTGAGATTGTACTCAATAAGCTCGAGTAAATCCTCTTCATCTTCTACTATGACAATATTTGCGCTCATAAAAACAATCCTAAAGAGTTAATTTACTATTTTAACATAAAGTGATTACAGTTTGATTGCAGAAAAAGAAGAAGCGAGGCAACAGCCTCGCTTAATAGAAAAGATAATATTAGATTATCTGTGTAGGAACGTTGTCATCAACAACTAAAGAAACGCTATCTATACCGTTTGAGTATTCATACGTTGTTGTGCCATTTGCAGCATTAGGCGTAACACTGCTTTGGCTCCATCCATTTGTATCTACATTCAGAGCATCAAGAGCATCTCCTTCAATAACTAAAGTATGATTAGAGCTTGTACTCGTCATATCAAGAACATCATTGAGTGTTAGATTATTAATTGTATGATCACCCGTTGTCATATCAATTTTTTCGATATTGTCTAATTTTGAAAAGTCTATCGTATCAAGATTTTGGTTTGCAGCAAGAGTAATAGTATCAAACCCTGCTCCTGCGTCTATAGCTGTCCCATTATATACATATGTTTCATCTATACCAATAATTAAGCTCAAATCTTTATTGAGTGTACTATCTCCGTCCGCATCTGTGACACTTACTTTGAAATGCTCAGTAATATCCATATTACTACTTGTAGTAGGAGTATAAATATACTTACCTGTTTCAAAGTTAAGATCCATCGTGCCTTCGCTGAGCGTAATTGTCTGTATTGGATTTGCTCCATTATATGCATAAGTCGTTCCAACCCCCATATTTGTTGCATCCACATAATCTGCGTAATAGACCATTTCAAGAATATGTCCACCATCTGCACCAAACACGATTCCAGCATTGCCATCTGTGCCATAAAGGGTTCCTTCCACAGACTCGATAGTTGCAAGCATAATAGTCTCTAGTTTTGAAACATCTGTCGTAACGAGAGGATCTTTTCCTGCCATTACCTGTACCATATCGAGATAAGTTTCATCTAGTCCTGTTCCGATACCAATGACTTCTAGGTCAATATTATTACTGCTAATAAAGTTTGTCCATGCTGTTACATAACTACTATCAAGATAACCAGTTCCAACATTATCGAGTGTATTTGCATTTGTTACATCTGTCAAATTTGTTGTTGCATCATTGTATTCTTTTGTTGGTGCACCATCTGAGATAAAGAATGCTACAGTTTTATCAGCTAAAGGCATATTTGTGCTATACCCACTTGCTGTGACAGCTACAGCCGCCTCATAGTTGGTATATACATCCGTAAGTCCCGTAATGTTCGAACCATTGTATTGAATTGTACTTCCATTCATTGACAATTTATTTATGTAGGCAATTGCATCCGTAGAACTCATCCAACCCATACTCTTACCTTGCGCATTGAAGAGTGTTAGATTTACATTTACTATACCCTGCTGTGCATATTCATTAATAGTAGAAATAAGTGCCACTTTAGCAATTTCTAGTCTTGTACTACCAGCAACAGCTTCACTCATAGAACCTGAAACATCAAGTGTAAACATAATATTTACATCCATATTATCTGGAAGTGATATAGAAACTGCTGTCGCTTCATTTACAAGCGGTTTATCATCATGTATAGTGATATCCAGTTTTGCACTATAATCAAACCCTTGGCTGTCAACTACCGTATAAGTAAAGCTGTCTATCGCTGTGTCTGTATAGGAATATGTAAACTCTGGACCTGTGATTTTAAAGTTGTCGATATATATATCTTCATTATTGTTATTTGAAGAATTTTCTAATATAAATGCTGCTTTACCATTTGCATCGAGCTGTATATCAAAATCATACGCTCGTGTCTGACTCGCACTAAATGAATCTGCAGTTCTAGAAACTCCATTGACTGTGATGATAAAGTCATCGCTTCCTCCATCCCAATTGTTGTTTGCCACTGCAGCGAACGTTACTTTTACTGTCGTATTTGCATACTCACTTCCAAAATCAAAAGTTTTTGTAGCTGTATCACCATTTCCATCAATGACTAAACGGTTAGTGTCATTGGCGACAGTAGTACTTTGTGCCCAACCATCAAGACTTGTGCCCGTGAAAGTATTCTCTGCCAAAGTTTTTGTGCCTATAACAGTTTTTGTCACATGATCTACTGCGTTTAGAAGTGTATATGTGTACGAGCCTGTAGTTTTATCTACCACAAGAGTATTACCCTCAGCGGTCGTCACCGTAATAAGGTTACCATTGACAACGCCATTGATACTGCCGATGCTTACATTTGTAAGTGTACTTCCAGTTGGCAGCGTATCGTTTGTCAAAATATTCCCTGTTGCTATTTCAGCTGTACTTGCGCTGTCTGTGCCTGCTGGCATAGCAGACTCATAAACAACTGCACTATCATCCGTAAGTACTTGTTCTCTTGTGATATTAAATGTAATAACTCCAGAAGCTTTATCTCCATCATTATCACTAAGCTCAAAGTTTACAAGTTCTGTATAAGATGCTGTCGTAGTCGGATTTGCCGCTAATGTATAGTTTCCATCATCCAAGTCAACTGTCAATGTACTTTTAAGTACTGTTTTTATTACAAGAGTATTTGTAACTGCATCAAATGTATATGTGTTATTTGAACCACTTACAGAAAGTGTTGTTCCATTGTAAGTGTATACATCGCCACCGATTGTGATTTGACTCACATAGCCACCATCCGCACCGATACCAAAACCACTGTCTATGACATTTCCTGACAATAAATCACCAGCAAGTGGTGCAGGGAGAGTTGCGTTTAGATTATTACTTAAATCTTGCAAATTTTGTACAATAATTGAATCAATATCTGTGTCAATTAAACCATTGTAAGCGATTGGATCCAGGTAATTAGAAGTCACATTGGCTCCAAGTCCTACAGCATTGGAAAGGATATCGTTTGCTTGTAAAAATGCTATCCAAGCAGCAGCTTCTGTAGCATCAATACCATCACCTAGATTCGTTGTACCATTTGTTCCATCGTCAGTTACAGAGCCATTGTTACCTGTTCCTGGATTTGTATCAGAATACGTTGGTACACCATCTGAGAAAAAGTAAGAGATGTTTTGTGCTCCAGCTATTTTTCCAGATGTAGCAAACATAGTCTCAAGTCCATCAAGACCATAATCATAATTTGTTCCACCATTAGCAGTAAGGCTTGCAACATAGGTTTTAGCTTCTGCAATGCTCATCCATGTTGCGTTTGGCGTAGAAAGGTTTGTAGCGAAAGTACCAACTTGTACGCGCACATTACCCATGAGCGCATACTTATCCAGCATATCATATACACCTTGTTTCGCGACTTCGAGGCGTGTAAGCTGTGTTCCACTTGTACTATAAACTCCTGAGTCTGCTGTACCCATACTTCCTGAGACGTCCATCATAATCATGATATTTGAATCTTGAAGAGGAATAACAACATCCTGAGTAATATCATTTGCTGTTGGCATATCATCTTCGATGACAACATTTAAAGTTGCATTCACTGCAGGATTTGCGCCATCACTTACCTGAACACCCAAATTAAAGGAGACGATATCTTCCACAGAATTTTGAGGATGATCTACAGGCCCAAGAAGTGTCACAGTATAGTTACCATCGTTTGCAACATTGATAGTGATTACAGATGCACCATTTGCAGAACCAGTCAATGTATCTGTTCCTACTCCAACCCAAGTTATAGCACTTCCATTTGAAGT
Source organism: Sulfurimonas sp. (assembly GCA_028687935.1). Lineage (GTDB taxonomy): Bacteria > Campylobacterota > Campylobacteria > Campylobacterales > Sulfurimonadaceae > Sulfurimonas. The sequence continues at coordinate 25,719 of JAQTZE010000010.1, read as the reverse complement.
CATAGGAGTTGCAGCGCCATTAGCATCTACAAAACCAGTTGGCGCTGTTAACGAAACAGTTAGTGCATCACCATCAAGATCAGTCGCCATATTTCCGGTAATAATTCTTACATTTGTAGTGTCATCTGCGTTTGCATTTGTACCAAGGGTATCTGCAATACCACCCATTAAACCCTCTTCAGAGACTCTTGCTGTTACATTTATAGCTGTTGGAACATGGTCATCATCAGTAATTGTTGTAGTTACTGATGTATTTCCAAGAGAAACTGCTTCGTATCCTCCAGTTGTTGTAGAGATGATCTCTACTTTATAATCTTCTGGATTCTCTTTGATTGCGTCTTCGACGTTATCTACAGTGAATGTAGCGCTTGTTGTATTCGCTAGGATTGTTACTTGTTTTGTTTCTACGGTAACATCACCGTTTGTTGTGATATTAGAGATTTTTACATCTACGATCATATCAACTTTAGGTGCGGTTGTCACAGTGAGTGTATATTCTACTGCGTCACCTTCAAGTGTAGATGTTGCTCCTGAGATAGAGAGTTGTGTCCCTGCATCTGGAGAGTCTGGTGTTCCTGGAATACCTGGAGGTGGTGTTGTTACAGTTGCATCGATAATAGTTGTTGTCACTGTTGCATTGCCGATTGCTACTGCTTCAAACTCTGCTCCGCTTGCGCTGATGATTTTTGCAACGAAGTTCTCACCATTATCTGCAAGTGCATCATCAGTTGTTTCTACTGTAAATGTAGCGCTTGTATTACCTGCTAGGATTGTTACATCTTTTGCAACGCTTACGTAGTCTACACCACCTGTTGCAGGGTTTGTGACTGCTTCTTGCGTTTGTACTGTTACGATGATATCAGAAGTAGATACTGTATCTGTTGTCACTGTATAAGTCGCTGTGTTACCTTCCCATACTGATGCGTCACCGCTGAGAGATACGGTTGCGCCTGCATCTTTTTCGTTTGGCTGATCAGGATCATTTGGAGTATATGGGTTTGTCTCATCTAAGATTGTACCCGTTGCAGTAGCTCCACCGATGTTGAGTGTGTAGTATTCACCGCTATCTGCAAGTGCATCATCTGTCACTGTTGTTGCTACTGTAAATGTACTCACACCTGCTGGAACTGTGATAAGGCCTGTAGTCGTATTGTATGTAACACCATTACTAAATGTAGGTGTTCCATGGTCTGCTGCTTCAGTTGTTGTATCTGTAAGAGAGAAGCTATATGTCTCTGCGTTTACTGATGTTGTGCTCATTGTAACTGTGTGAACTAAATTATTATCAGCTGTTCCCTCAGTTTGAGTATCAGATGTGATAGATGCTACAGTGATTGAATCATCATCAGTAATTGTTGTAGTTACTGATGTATTTCCAAGAGAAACTGCTTCGTATCCTCCAGTTGTTGTAGAGATGATCTCTACTTTATAATCTTCTGGATTCTCTTTGATTGCGTCTTCGACGT
>JAQTZE010000010.1:0-24153 GCA_028687935.1 Sulfurimonas sp. | reverse complement strand
CTTGCGTTTGTACTGTTACGATGATATCAGAAGTAGATACTGTATCTGTTGTCACTGTATAAGTCGCTGTGTTACCTTCCCATACTGATGCGTCACCGCTGAGAGATACGGTTGCGCCTGCATCTTTATCTTGAGGGTTTGTCTCATCCGTTATCGCTGTTTTAACTTGAGAAACACCGATGATTGTTTTCTCGAATCCGCCACCGTTTGTACCAGTGATTGAGACTCTGTAATCTTCTGTCACTTCTGCAAGTGCATCATCAATTGTATCAACACTAAATTGCGCAGAAGTCGTTCCTGCCGCTATTTTTACTGTTGTACTCACTGGAGTGTAGTCCCCATCTTCTGTTGTAATATGCCCCGTTGTAACATTTACAAAAAGGTCTGTTGTCGGGATTTTATCAACTGAAACTGTATATGTAGCTGTATTGCCTTCTACAACTGTCGTAGAACCTGAGATACTAACCGTAGCAGTATCTTCAGAAGCAGGTGATGTTTCATCATTGATAGTCGTAGTCACAACTGTGTTTCCAAGTGCAATGTTTTCAACACCGCCGCCTAGAGGATTGCTCATTGTCACTGTATAATCTTCAGCACCTTCTGCATATGCATCATCGTTTGTCTGCACGCTAAAACTTACCGAACTTTGACCTGCCGGAATTGTCACAACTGTACTCAGAACAACATAGTCACCGTTTTCAGTAGTCACATGTCCTGTAATGATAGTTACACTAAGATCTGTTGCTACCGGTTTATCTGTACTAACCGTGTAGTTTGCAGCATTGCTCTCTTCCACGTTTGCATCACCGCTAAGTGTAACCGTTACTGTATCTTCTGTACCTGGAGTCGGTTCATCCGTGATAGTACCGACACCCTGTGCATCTGCAATGACTGCGTTTGTGCTTGCATTTGAGAGGTTGATAAAGAATTTCTCACTTGTTTCAGTGATGTAATCGTCAATAATAGGCACAACAATCGTCGTAGTTGTTTCTCCTGCTGCGATTACACCGCTTCCGCTTACTGCTATGTAATCTTTACCAGCTTCTGCCGATAGAGGAGATTTGTCTGCTGAAGCATAATCAAATGTGACATCTGAAATCGTTGCGTTTGAGAGGGTAACAGTAAAACTCATTGTTCCTGCATCTTCATTCACAATAACATCGTCAATTGTAATGCTTGGTACGCCTTCGTTATCGATAATTGTCGTAGGTACTGGAGTTGTATCTACATTCGTCGTCTCGAAACCACCGCCTGTTGTCAAACCAGTAAGTGTAACAGTATAGATTTCAGCACCTTCTGTAATGGTATCGTCTGCATTTGTCACTAAAAATGTCGCACTGAGTTGACCAGCAGGAATAGTGACCATCATTGTCGTAGGAATAAGATCACCATTATCAGTTGTTTGATGTCCTGTTTGTACTTCTACTTGCATCAGTGTTGCAGCTGGCTCATCAAGCGTGATTGTGTATGTTGCAGTACCGCCCTCTGCTACTGTTGAAGGACCGCTCAAGACAACATTGATAACTTCGGCATCTGTCTCTGTACCTGGAATTGTATTATCATGTATAGTTGTAGCTACTGTTGCTTTTGCGCTATCAACCGCTACATTCTCAAATCCTCCACCTTGTGGATTAGAAATACTCACATTAAATACTTCATCGCCTTCCGCATAAGCATCATCGATTGTTGCAACATCAAATTGCACCGAAGTTGTGTTTGCAGCAATAGTAACCTGCGTTGTATTTGTTACAATATCACCTGATTCTGCAGAAGTATAAGAGTAGCTGATATCTACAGTAAGTGGCGCTGTCGTTGGATTGTCTACAGAAACTGTATAAGAAGCAGCATTGCCTTCAGCTACATCTAAAGCACCCGTGATCGAAACAAGTGCACTTTCTGTTGTAGGCTCAGTTCCCGGAGTTGTATCATCATGAATCGTAGTTGCCACAGTAGTCGTGCCAAGAACTATCTTCTCTACACTACCGCCTTGTGGGTTAGAAATAGTCACATTAAATACTTCATCACCCTCAGCATACACATCATCTACTGTCACTACATCAAACGCAGCCGATGCGCTCGTGCCTGCGGGGATAGTAACTTGTACTGTATTTGTAATGATATCACCCGTCTCTGCTGAGATAAAAGAGTAGCTTACATCCACTGTCATATCTGTTACTACTGCTTTATCTGTAGTTACTAGATATGTTGCGTTTTCTCCTTCAATAACGTCTGAAGAGCCACTAAGAGATACAGTAACCGTATCTGCAGCGTTTGGAGTAGGCTCATCTGTGATAGTACCAACACCTTGGCCATCTGCAACGATTACACCTGGTGTTACATTGCTCAAATTTATAAGAAATGTCTCATTTGGCTCTGCAATATAATCATCAGTAATAGGTACAACTATTGTTGTAGTCATGCTGCCTGCTGTGATAATACCAGAACCATTTACCGCTGTGTAATCCATTCCATCTACTGCGCTTTGGTCTGCAGATGCATAATCAAATGTCACATCTGATGCTGAAAGAGTACTTAAAGAGACAGTAAATGTCATCGTTCCTGCATCTTCGTTGACAGTTACATTATTGATACGGATAGAAAGAACTTCGTCATCATTGATAGTCGTTGTTACAGGTGTCGTATCTACATTAAGTGTTTCAAAGTTTCCACCAACACTCACTCCTGTCAAAACTACAGAGTAATCTTCATTTCCTTCTTTAATATTATCTTGCGTATTTGCTACAGTAAAGCTCGCTGTATTTGAATTTGCAGGAATAGTTACCATGATAGTTGTAGGAATAAGGTCACCATTATCTGTTGTGATATGCCCTGTTTGTACCTCAACCTGCATTGGAGTACGCGTTGGTTCATCCAAAGTAATAGTATATGTAGCAGAAGCACCCTCTTCTACTGTATCAGCGCCACTGAGTCTTATATTTACAATCTCATCATCTACTTCTGTACCTGGTATTGTGTTATCTGAAATCGCTGTACTTACAGGTGTCGTATCAACATCTACTGCTTCAAAACCACCACCTGTTGTCACACCAGAGAGTGTTACTTTGTAAACTTCATCACCTTCTGCATAAACGTCATCGTTGTTAGCCACACTAAAGTCAACATGATTTGAGCCAGCAGAAACAGTCACCGTGATAGTTCTTGCTATAAGATCACCATTATCGGTCGTCTCATGTCCTATAACTACATCTACGTCCATATCTGTGATAGCTGTCTGGCTGAGAGTTACTGTATAGTTTGCTGTTGCACCTTCTGTTACAGAAGCATCTCCACTAAGCGTTACAGTGATTGTATCTTCAGGAGCTGGTGTTGGCTCATCTATGATGATTCCAAGACCTGTATTATCTGTAATAGTTGCGTTTAGAGGATTTGTAAGAACAACATCAAGTGTTTCACTGCCTTCATCAATAAAATCATCCTTGATTGGCACGATAATAGTTTGTGTAGTTTCACCAGGGACAAATGTTACTGTGCCCGTAACAGCCGTATAATCTAGAGCTGCCGTTGCTGTACCATTACTTGTGTGATAATCAACACTTATAGTAGATGTACTTGGATTAGAAAGCGTAACCGTAAAGGTCATAAAACCTGCATCTTCATTAACAGTCATATCATTAATAGAAATTGTTGGCTTATCGTTTTCAAGTATACCTGTCTCAACTGTACTCGCACTCGGACTAATACTTACAGCTTCAAACTCTTCTGCGCTGACCGCTGTGATAGAAACATTGAAAAACTCTGTAGGCTCTGCCAAATTGTCATCTGTCGTCTGCACTGTAAAACTAATAGAGCTTTCTCCTGCAGGAATAACAACATCTTGTGTTACTGGAATATAGTCTCCATTTTGTGTAGTAATATGTCCCGTCACGACTGTAACTACAATATCTTCAGATGAGATCGTATCTGTATGCAAGGTATAAGAAGCTGCGTTTCCTTCAATAACACTTGTATCGCCTGTAATACTTATCGTTGCACCTACATCAAGATCAGAAGGATCACTTTCATCAGTGATTGTAGTTATAACTTCCTTGCCTACAATAGTAATTTGATCATTTCCTGTGTTCTCTACGTTTGTTATTGCAACGTTATAGTCTTCAGGATTTTCTTTTATAGTGTCATCTATGTTATCAACAACAAAGCTCACGCTTGTAGTTCCAGCGGGGATAGTAACACTCACCACTTTTTCAACAATATCACCGTTGGTTGTAATATTTGAGATGGTGATTTCTACGCTTGTATCGTTTGTAAGTGTTTCAGAAAGAGTAAGTGTATATGTTACACTTTGTCCTTCTTCAGTAGTTGTTGCTCCCGATAAACTTAAGTTCGCAGTTGCTGGATCAGGAGTTACAGCTGGAATATTTTCTGTTTGTATGATAATAGGGCTTGGTTCATAAGTTGTTGCGGGTGTAGCAAACGCAGCGTCACGTAGATCAGAGTTAATATCTGTAGAAGCCCCATCACGCGATGCAAAAACACCTTCTACTGTATCTGTTGATTTTGCTCTCTCTTGACCTGCTGCTGTATCATCAAGTACCGCGAGATCATCGTTCGCATCTTTTTGCGCAGTATCTTTGTCTGCTTGTATTGTTTTTGCAAGGGCTGCGTTTAGGTTTTCAAAGTGAATCCCTTCTGACTCCAGGAGATCTGCACTCAGCGATGCATCAAATAATTGTTCTTCTGTTCCAGTGAGATAGATAATTTTGCCTAATTCGACCATCGCGACTTGAATAGTTGCCGAAGCACTATTACTTTTGTCACCATATACAAGCATATCACTTGTGATCTTATCTCCAACATGTAACATTGTTACTTTTCCAGAGATATCTTTTGCAAAAAATTTACCTTCTACTTTTTCTACTGTTCCAATTATTGTTTTCATCCTAACCCCTTGATATATAGACTTTTATTATTATGATGTACTATAACTAAAAAAAAATATTGGGGGTATTGTCCCTAGGGACAATATAAAAAGTAAAGAGAAAAATTATAAGGATTTATTATAAGTGTTGCAGAATAAGAATTATTTGAGCAAGAGTGCAAGGCCTAACCTATCACTCACACCGAGCTTTGCATAGACATGCTGTGCATGGGCTTTAACAGTCCTTGGAGTGATATCAAGTTTCTCAGCAATATCCTTATAACTCAGACCATCTTTTAAAGACAAGGCCACATCTTTTTCTCTTGCTGTGAGTTCTTGAAGATTTACTTCATTATTACTATTTGTCGCGGGTATCTGGGTAATGAGTTCAGAGGTAAATTCTGGATAGAGCCAAACCATGCCCTCTTGAATTGTATGGATAGCTGAGAGGATAAAATGCTCTCGCATGAGTGCGTTTCCATATCCCATCGCTCCACTTTTGAGAAGTGTTTTTGCCATCATCAAAGTAGGTGCACGATGTAAAATTAATACCTTGTTCGCATTCTCAGCAAGCTTCTTGATCAAGTCATGACAGGATGGTTCACAAGCAGTAAAATTAATAATAACTATGCTTGATTTCACTTCCATAAGCGCATCAATATCATCCACTACACTATAATCATCTTTGATTGCGTTTTGCCAATGCGACAAGAGGTTTATGTTATCACTATGAAGAATTATTTTCATTTTATCTCTCACTAAAGGTATACTGTTTGGTTTTTAAAATAGGTTTAAGGATGTAATCCAAGACGCTCTTCTGCCCTGTAATAATATCTACATTGACCGTCATACCAGGGATAATCTTGAGTGGTTTCTTCTCTCTACCAAGAAAGTTTTTTGTTGTTTTTATACGCACTGTATAAAAAACATTCTCTTTTTCATCTTTTGTTGTATCTGCACTTATCAGCACAACTTCCCCATCAAGTCCACCATAAATAGAAAAGTCGTACGCAGAAAATTTCACAATTGCTTTTTGCCCAAGGTAGATAAACGCAATATCTGATGGCTTAATCTTCACCTCCACTAACAGCGTCTGATCACTTGGTACTACTTCAATAATATTCTCACCCGGCTTGATAACACCACCTACTGTATGTACATAAATTTTCTGCACAACACCCTTCATAGGAGAACGCACAATAGTTCTTGTAACCTGATCTTCAAGAGCAGTGGAGTTGGCACGATAGCCCCTAAACTCAGCAGTCGCTTCATTGAGTTTGAGCTTTGCATCACTTTTGAAAAGGTACATCGTCTCATTAATCGTACTCTGCACCTCTTTAATGGCACTCTGTAGTCTTGGGACAGAGAGACGCACAGAGTCATATCTATCTTTGGCTTCATTTGCTTCTCTTTGGAGTTTAAGGAAATCGATTTTTGAGCGAACACCTTTGGCAACCATCGGCTCAGTCATGGAGACTTCTTGATTTATCATACGCAAAGAATTTTTCAAGCTACTCTCACGTGAGCCAGCTTCTGAGAGCTCCTGTTTTCTCTGTTTAAGCTGTTCATTCAGTGCATTGAGTTTCGAGTCAAGTTGTTGCTTGTTGGTCTCATGTAGACTTCTCTCATTCGCCACAAAACTTGGTAATCTCTCTTCAAGTTCCTTACTTACAAAAAAATCTCTCCCTTCTGATTCTGCTTGAAGACGTGCTATTTTTGCCTCGAGCGAATCAGCCTTGATTGCGTTTGTACTCAGTGATGATTGAGATTTTTGATTGTCTATTTTAAGAAGTATCTGATTGTATTCAACAAACTCACCCTCTTTGACTAAGATCTCTTCAACGATACCGCCTTCAAGATTTTGAATCATCTGATTTTCGCCGCTTGGAATTATCTCACCCTCACCTCTGGCAATTTCATCAATAAGCGCAAAATTTGCCCAAATAAGAAAAATAAAAACAGAAACAATCCAAAAATACATCACCACTTTAAGTGTACTAGGAGATTTTTGCAGCACTGCAGCACTGAGTGAATGCATAAATTCATAATCACGGCTTGAGAGATTTTTTTTGTTATTTTCAGACATTTGATCCTCCTCCAAGTTGTGCAGTTACTTTCTCTTTTGTATCATCTAAAAGTACCTTGGCTTGATGCATTACTATTATTCTGTCTACCATTGCAAGAAGTGATAGCTTTTGAGTAATGAGTAAAATTGTCTGCCCTTTTAAATGTTCATCTAAATTTGAAAGCAGTTTGGCTTCTGTTGTCTGATCCATAGCGTTACTCGGCTCATCCATAATCATAATAGAGCTTTTTTTCATCAGAGCTCTTGCTATGCCTATACTTTGTCTCTGACCACCAGAAAGACCTGCTCCACGTTCACCTATGGGCATATCGTATCCAAGAGGATGCTGACTTACAAACTCTTCAGCTGTACTTACCTGTGCTGCTTGGATAATATCTTCTACATAAGGATGTTTTTCTGAAGAGATGATATTTTCTTTGAGTGTTCCCTTAAAGAGATGTATATCTTGGGGCACATATGCGATAAATCTTCGAATATCCGCAGGATCTATCTGTTCAATATCAATGCCATCAATCAAGATCTTTCCGCTTGTAGGTTCATAGAGTTTTAGGATCAACTTCGCGATAGTGCTTTTTCCTGAACCAATTCTACCAATAAGAGCAACTTTTTCACCTGGTTCTATTGTAAAATTCACTTTATCCAAAGCTGGTATTTGCGTTCCAGGATAGTTAAAACTCACATCCTTAAACTCTATTTTTCCTTTAAACTTTGTTCGCTGTATGAACTCTTTTCCCTCAGGTCTTTCTGTCTCTTGCATGATGATATTATTGAGTGTATCATAGGCTGTACGTGCATCAGAATAGTTTGTAATCAAGGCTGCAGCTTGTCCCATAGGGGCCACCGTTCTGGATGTAAGTATCACAACAGCGATAAGCCCACCCATAGTAAGTTCAAACTCTTGGATGAGATAGACACCAAAGACAACGACAAAAACTGTATTGAGCTGGATAAAAAGATTGGTTACATTTGGTATAGAAGATGAAAGCAAACGCGACTTCAAATTTTTCTCTGCTATCTCACCCGTAGACTCTTCCCATGACCACTGCTGTTTTCCGCTCATACTCATAGACTTGACTGTTTCGATATTTTGCAGTGTTTCAATAAGAATACCATTTTTCTTCGCACTTGCTTCATGCGAACTCTCAATACTCTCTTGAAGAGGCTTTCGGATCACAAGAGCATAGGCTAGGATAAGCAGCATCGTAAGCATCGGAACAAATACGAGATGTCCTCCGATGTAGTAGATCACAACAAGAAAGATAAGAGCAAAAGGCAAATCAATAACCGCTGTCATTGTAGCTGTTGTAAAGAAAGAGCGGACTGATTCAAAATCCTTCAGGTTGTTAGCGAAAGAGCCTACAGACTGAGGATGTACCGCCATTTTAAGGTCGAGAACTTTTTCAAAGATGATAGAAGACATGATAATATCACTTTTCTTTCCTGCAATCTCGAGCATATAGCCGCGCGTAAACTTTAAAAAGAAATCTACTAAATAGACAATGACTATCCCTATAGTAAAGACCATCAAGGTCTCTTGTGCATTATTTGGGATAACTCTATCGTAGACATTCATGGTAAAGAGAGGTGTTGCTAAGACAAAGAGATTGACTAAAAGTGAAGCCCAGAGTACGTCACTATAGATGCTTCGTGAGAGATTTAGAGTATCCCAAAACCAATGCTTTGATTTTATCTTTAATATATTATTTGTTTTTTCAGAATATTCAAATGCTTTTTTGAGCATATAAGCAAAACCCAAATACTCTTTATTGAGCTTTTCTACACTTACCCACTCCTGCGTACCCTCACCTTCAGCATAGATAATCTTCGCCTGCGTTTTATCTTCATTGAACTCTTCAAGAATACAGGCATTATCATTGCTTAAAAGCAGAATCATTGGCAGGTGCAACTCTAAGATATCGCTGAGTTCTCTTTTTACAAGAGTAGATTTGAGCCCTGCTCTTGCAGCTACTCTTGTAAAAAGAGATTTGGAACTTCCCATAGAAAAAAGTGATTGAGAACTATCCATCGGAAGCCCTGCTAAAAGGGCATCCTTTGAAAAAGGTTTATGAAAGAGTTTTGTATAGAGCACTAATATTTCTAAAAGTGTGTCTTCTTGTATCGATATTTTTTTTTCATCCATGAATGCAACCTTATCTTCGATTTTTTAATATGAAAGCTTCACTTCGATACGGCGATTTGTATCTCGACCTTCTTTTGTACGGTTACTCTGTATCGGATCAAGTTCACCCTTTCCAGATACTTTGAGACGTTCTTCTTTTACCCCAGCAGCGATAAGTGCCGTTTTTGCAGCTTGAGCTCTTTTGAGTGAAAGTCGCATATTATCTCCATCTTTTCCAACACTATCCGTATGACCTACTATCTCGGCATTATAAGCCGGATTATTTTTCATAAATGTAGCAAAAGTTTTTATTTCTTCCGCTGAAGTACTTAAAATCTCATCCGAACCTGTTTCAAAAGTAAGTGCCAATGTTTTTCTCACATGACATCCACTCAAATCTACCTTCATTCCCAGTTCAGTATCAGGACAAGCGTCTTTATAATCTACCACGCCATCGCTATCACTATCTAAAGCACATCCACTTGTATCAACAACTACACCGATAGGCGTATCAGGGCATTTGTCATCTACATCTACAACCCCATCTTTATCACTATCAAGAGCACATCCATTCAGATCAACTTTGATCCCAATTGGTGTATTTGGGCAGAGGTCTTTGGCATCAGAAACACCATCTTTATCGCTATCCATTTTTGTAGAAGAAGTGACATAAAGCGTAACCATAACACGGTTTGACAGCTCTTTTCCCTCTTGCGTTTCATCAGTAAATCCAAGATCATCGCCTCTTCGATATTCAACAATAGTACTATTTTTATCAATTCCAGCATCGGTTATAGCTTTTTGCACGTCAAGCGCATACTCTTTACTTAACTTTTTACTTTCATCTCTTTCAAGTGTACTACGGAACCAATTTTGTATCTTATTCGCATAATTACTCGAATCAATAGTTTTCTCATTCATATCATCTGTAGTCGCTTGAGTATGTCCCAAGATACTTACCTGAACCATCTTTGCGTCAGCTTTATATGCATGAAGCGTGTCAATGATATTTTTAAGTAGTTTTTCAGAATTCTCATCCATCCTTCCACCATCATATGCAAGCATATCAAAGCGGATTATCTCTTTAAAGTCCCCATGCATGAGGAGGTTATAGTTTTCTGAACTACTTGCGTTTACTTCACTATGAAGAGAATATTTTTCATCATACGTTCCTCCATAAAGAGAAACATTGAGAAGCAATGACGCCATTATGAGTTTTGTATTGAATTTATTTAACATCACCATTTCCTTTATTTTGAGAGTTTGATTTCAAGTCTACGGTTAAGATATCTTCCTTCTTCCGTAGCATTATCAGCGATTGGCTCTTCAAAACCTTTACCCTCAGTAGTTAGACGATTTCCAGATATACCACGCGTAATAAGCTCACTTTTAAATGTATCAGCTCTTTGTTTTGATAGTCTGAGGTTATACTCTTCCTTACTCACAGAAGTACGGCTTGAATGACCAATGATATTGGCTTTTAAGTCAGGATTATTCTTCATAAAAGTAGCAAAGTCATCAATTGTTTCTTTCAACTCATCTGAAATATCTGTACTATTTTTCTGATAATTAACTGTCACAGTTACAGAGCTTGTACATCCATTTTTATCTACAGTGTAGCCAGCCGGAGTAGCTGCACAGAGATCTTCAAAATCTTTTACACCGTCTTGATCCGTATCTAAAGCACGTCCATCTGCAGAGACTTGTACATTCTCTCGAGTAAGTGGATCTTGATCTTTTGCATCATTTACGCCATCTCCATCTGTATCTCTTATGAGTTTTTTACAACCAAAAGGCATAATGTTATTTTCAAGTACAGAGTTATCACATAAATCTTCATTATCAGGAATATTATCCCCATCAACATCAAGCTTTACAGGAACACTGTCTAAAACTTGATGCGCTTCTTCTCCTGTATAAAGGTTGACTCTCGAAGCATAATCTTGCTCATTACCGCTTACAGCCATAGGAAGAAGTCCCATCGCATCCAAAATTCGGTATTTTGCAAAAAGTTGAGCATATTCTGCCGTGATAATTTGCGCACGTGAGTTGATAAAATCATTTTGTGCAGCTAAAAGGTCAAGTAAAGAACGACGACCTAAGTCATACTCTTCTTTATAAAGTTCAAGTGTTTTTGCACTAAAATCTTTGTATTGTTGCAAATCTTTAAGTTGCAGACCTATCATCTCATAGGCATTCCAAGAGAGGTCCATGCCTTCTATCACCTGACGTTTAAGATCTCTTTGAATTTCCACTTCTTGATTTATTTTACTAATATTTTTTTGTGAAGTTGCTACATCAGCGCCACCATTAAAAATATTGTAGTTTAAAACGATACGTGCACGAAATCTATCATCTGGCTGATCAAACGAATTTCTCTCACTTGCATCATTGTAATTTTGGCTTACTTCTAAGTCGATTTTTGGGTAAAAATCTTTTTCGTTTTGTTTCCAAAGAGATTGTGCACCTTTGATATTGTAACGGCTGACAAGAAGTGAAGGATTGTGATTGACCGCATATAAAGCAGCTCTTTCAATATCTTCTGGCATTGGAACATCAATATTAGGCTTCACCATAGTCGCCACATCAGGCATACGGCCAAGAATTCTTCTAAAAGTGAACTCTGTATCGCGCGTATTATTGAGTTGCACTGTAAGATTTGATTTTGAAAGTGCGAGTGCTGACTCTATTTTTTTTACTTCAGAGTCTGTTGTGAGTCCTGCTCCATATAAGTCTCTTACTTTATTAAAAATAGCTTCATTTATCTGTACATTTTCTCTTGCATTTTGTAAAAGTTCGTATGAACGCATCACATCAATGTAGCTACTTGTCATTCTAAACGCAATGTCATTTGCCTTTTCTATGTAGTTGTATGCAGCAGCCAAGATTCTTGCCTCTTCATAATCCACTTTATTCATAGTCCCAAAACCATCAAAAAGATTTTGTGTCAAGATAAGTGACGCTTCATAGTTTTCATAATCTTGATTTGTAACGAGGTGATTATATGAGCCACTCTCATCATCTTTGAGACCGCCCGCTTCTGTGTGACCAAAGCTTGTTCTAAAATCAAGCTTTGGATAGTACTCTGACTCTGCAATATTAAGATCCTGCTGTGTCGCTCTGTAGTTTTTTAGTCTCTCCTGCACTACAGGATTTGTATTCATCGCTTCAACAACACTCTCTTTGAGTGTTAAAGCAGATACTGACGTATACGATACCGAGCTGATTGTCAAGATTGTAAGCAAATGTTTTTTGAACATTACTATCTCCTGGTTTCTATAAATTTTTATAATAGTAGCTTGTTTTAGTGAGTTTTTAGTGATTTAAAACATTTAAGAGCTTGATTTATCACTAAAAAGCTACTTTATACTACATTTACTAATATTATTAAACATAAAATTCTTTTTGTTTCTTACTTTGAGCTATACTTTCAATATTCATTTATCTTATATAAAGTTTTTCTTATCTATAATAAAGTATATTTTTAGGAGTTTAAAAATGTTTGTTTCATCCTACACAACATATGTACAGACAAATACGCAAAATAAAGTTCCTCAACAAAAAGAGTATGATTCTAAAAATAGCTCTGAATTTGCTATAAAATTTTCCCAACAAACACCAGAATCTTTACAACAAAAATCCGCTGCTCCCTTAGATTATATCTCCAAAAACAACACTTTTTATACAAAACTTATTCTCGAAAAAAATCTCGATGAGCAGAGCAAGCAAACCAAAGAACTCACAAATAAATTTACACAGCAAAGTGTTTTGCAAGATGCAAAAAATGCGTATGTACAACTCCCAAAAGCGACATCTTTTTTCAAAGAAACTCTCAACTCTTTTACAAAAACGCAAGAGAGTGATGCAACATCTTTAGACCAAACGCAAGAGCTCAAAGAAAAAAATATCCGTAAGAGTATGATAAATACCTACACTGCAAATGAAGATTACTACTACCGCAGAAGAAGTGCTTAATCCTTCCACGCCTCAGTTTTTATAACTCGTCCATCATCAAACACTTTGAGTTTGAGTCCAAAAGTACACGCGCCCTCTTCAAAGTCAAACAGTACGATTTGTAGTATTTTCTTACATTTTTTTGGTATCTCAAAGTGCCCTTTCATCCCTGTTAAAAACTGCTTGAGCGGTACTTTTTCGTCCATTCCGATAACATTGTCACGACATCCGCTCAGCCCGATATCACTGAGATATCCCGTCGAGGAAGCAATCTGTAAATCATCTGTTCCCACATGTGTATGTGTTCCTACAATTGCACTCACCTTTCCTTGAAGCAGCATCATGAGCGCTCTTTTTTCACTTGTAGCTTCGGCATGAAAATCGATAAAGATATTTTTTATTCCCTGCTCATGTAGCGCTTCTACACTCTCTGTCGCACAACGAAACGCATTGTCCGTAAAAGGCATAGAGTAGTGTCCCATAAGGTTCAGTACAGCGAGTTTTTCACCGGCCACTTCATAGACTTTACAGCCAGTTCCAGGAACACCTTGTGGATAGTTATGTGGACGCAGTAGCTCATGTGTCTCAAAAAGCGGCAAGATATCTTTTTTGTCCCAAGTATGATTGCCCCCGCTCATGACATCTATCCCACAAGCAACAAGCTCATTTGCATTTTTGAGTGTGAGCCCAAAACCATGCGATGCGTTTTCATAATTTGCAATCACAAAGTCCACTCCATACTCAGCGCGTATCTTTTTGAGATGCTCTTCTATCATCTTTCTTCCAGGTGCGCCTACAATGTCACCTATAAATGCTATTCGCATAATCTTCCTTCTTCTTTCAAAATAGTTTATAAAACTTTAGGCTTTGCGTTTCTGAGATAAAAGAGTGTTGCTTTTATGATATCATCATCATCTTTGCTCTCAGATTTTATCGTCTCTTTGGATTCGTTTACATAGTTAAAAGTGATATTCTGTCCAAAATTCGTGATAGATCGTATCTTTTTACTAAGAGATAAAAGCTTGATTACCATCAGCTCAAAAAACTGTTTACTCGGCGTATCAAGCTCACCAAATCTGTCGATGACTTCCTCTTCTATCTCATAAACCTCAACAGCCTCTTCACACTGAGAAAGGCGTCTATAGATATCTAAACGCAGCCTGTCTTCTTTGACAATATCTTCTGAGAGATACGCAGATATTGTGAGCTTGATATCCACTTTTGCTCGCTCACTCTGGGCTGTATTGCTCAGCTCTTTGATAGCATCTTCAAGCATACGCAGATAGAGTGAATAGCCTATATTTTTAATATGCCCGCTTTGTGCATCCCCTACAAGATTTCCTCCGCCACGGATCTCAAGGTCATGATAGGCAAGCACAGAACCGCTTCCCAAAAAGGAGTTAGATTCAAGTGCAAGGAGGCGTTTTTTCGCCTCATCGGTGAGATTTTCTTTGTTTTCCACGATAAAGTAGGCAAAACCCTCCGTATGCCCACGCCCAACGCGACCGCGAAGCTGATGCAGGTCTGCGATACCAAATCTATCCGCGCCATCGACGATGATGGTGTTTACATTTGGCATATGGATGCCTGATTCGATAATAGAAGTCGCTATCATCATGTCATACTCTCCGGCTTCAAACTTCAAAAGTTCCGCTTCAGTCTGCGTAGCAGAGATCTTTGAGTGGAGCATAACCACACGCAGTTCAGGAAGGAGTGCTTTGATCTCTCCGAGTTTTATTGGCATATGGTCTATAGAGTTATGCACATAAAAGAGCTGTCCACCACGGCGAATCTCTCGTAAAATGACCTCTTTGAGAAGCTTTTCTTCATACTCTTTGACAAAAGTTCTCACCCCTCTTCTCTCGCTTGGAGGTGTGAGCAGTTGGGACATTGTCTTGATAGAACTCAGAGCCTGATTGAGTGAACGCGGTATCGGTGTTGCACTCATGGAGAGCATATGGACATTGTGATAGAGCTCTTTTATCTTCTCTTTTTGCTTTACACCAAACTTATGCTCTTCATCGATGATAACCACACCAAGATTTTTAAAGTCAAGTCCAAAGAGAGCGTGCGTCCCTATAACCACATCCAAAATTCCCTCAGCGAGTGCCTTAATAATGTTGTTTTTGTCTTTCGTGCTTACAAAGCGGTCAAGTTTTGCATAACGAATGCCGAGCTCTTTAAAGCGCTCATCAACTGAACGAAAATGTTGGGCAGAGAGCAGTGTAGTAGGTACTATCATTGCTGACTGGTAACCTGATTTGTAGGCTGCAAACATCGTATTGAGGGCTACTTCCGTCTTTCCAAAACCGACATCTCCGCTAAGGAGTCTGTCCATAATACTGCCCGTGCTCATCTGAGTGATTATCTCATCAATAGCGTTTGTCTGATCATCTGTATACTCAAAACCTGAGAGTGCTTGAAATTCTTTGAGTATTTTTTTATCCACGCTTATTTTTGGTGCTTTGATAAGCTCACGCGCTGCGGCGGTATTTACTATCTGCCCTGCTATCTCGAGGAGTCTTTTGCGTACACTCGCTTTGAGTTTGCCGAAGCTTCCTTTTCCAAGGCGATCAAGCACAGGAACAGAGCCACCGCTTGCGATGTAGCGGTCGATATAGTCGATGTTCTCCACAGGAAGGAGTATCTTGTCATCGCCTACATATTTGATGACGATAAAGTCTTTGACACCGCCGAGTATCTCTGCTTGTTCTATCGCTTCAAAGATTCCCACTCCATAATCTTCATGGACGACATAGTCACCCGTTTTGAGGTCATCAAGAAGGATAGAACTTTTTCTACGTCTGCGTTTTTTATCAGGCTTGTTGAGTGAAATGACAAGCTCTTCATCACTTATAATATTGAGAATATAAGGGGCATAGACTCTTTTGATCTCTTTATTATCAAAAATACCGGCTTGTTTCATCGAAGCTTCATTTGCCGCGATGATTGTTATTTTTTTCTTTTTATGCACACCCAGAAGTGCCGTTACATCGCTTACAACGAGGTCTTTAAAATCATCCGAATCAGGGAGAAGTTCGAGTTCAAACGCAGCTCTGCTTACTTGAGGATTATTGATACCGTAGGCATCTTTAAGGAGGTTTGTGAGATCACGCGAGAGTCGTATCTTTTTGCCCTCCATAAAGTCAAAAGATTTCTCACCCAAAAACCAGTAGCCAAGCGAAGCGATATCTTTTGAGAGTGAATTAAAATCAGAGTTTTTTACTTTTTTCTCCAAGATATCAAACGCAGCTTCATCAAGGGAGAAGAAGGCGCTTGTCACTTCAATGGAGTCGAGTTCTTCTTTGTCACTTCGCTGCGTTTCAAGCTCAAAATACTTTATCTGTTCGACCTCATCATCAAACAAAGAGATACGCACAGGGGAGTTAAACGAAGGTGCGAAAATATCGATGATGTCACCTCTAAAAGAGATTTCTCCCTCAACTTGCACCATATCTACAAAATTATAACCCCAAAAAAGCATCTGCTCTTTAAAGGCAGATAAATCAAGCTTTTGAGCAAAATCTATCGTATAAGATTGCAGCAACTCCTCTTTTGGAAAATGAAAAAGAAGGGTCTTGAGCGGTGAGATGACAAGCGGTTTTTTCTTTGCTCTGTTATAGGTACGCAGTGCAGTGAAGAGCTGATGCAACTCCTCTTTATAAACGCGAAGATCATCCCCAAAAGTCGGACGTAAATCTGGAAAAAGAAGCACATCTCTCTCAAAAAACTTTGCAACACTCTCTAACTCATGTGCCTCTTTCATATCCTCACAAATAAGAAGTTGTAAATCTTGTTTTGCATCGCGTTTGAAATACTCGAACAATAAACTCTGTGACATAATTTTCCTAATCTTGACTTATTTTTTGTATGTTTGTAAAAATTTCTGAGCTACACTAAAAGAGCCAAAAACAAGATAGTTTTTCTCTTCTTCTATTTGCACAAAGGCTTTATGCTTTATGCCAAGAGCATCAAGTGCCGCTTGCATAAGCTGTGTAGATTCTATTCTGGCTTCGTCCACCGCGAGAAGCTCCACACTCTCAATAATGGGCTTGAGCGTTTGCAGGATTGTTTTATAATCTTTATCTTTATAGCTGTTATAGATAAGCGTATATTTTTTTCCTTGCAAAGCTTCAGCTATCGAAGCTGCGGCAAGAGCATTATGTCCTACATCCAGCAAGATATTTTTCTCTATTTGACTCAGCCTTCCAAAGAGTTTTGCATCTTTAAAGTCTGACGCTTCATATGCGATATCAAAATACTTTAAAGCGGCGATACTGAGCTTGAGGTTTTCTTCAAGATAGGGAGCTAATGCAAGCATATAGCTGATATCTTGTATCTTTTTATAATCTGCCATCGTGAGTAGATCTTGCGTTTTATAGATATCTTTATCACTTAAGCGTGCAGCAACCTCATAAACTATCTCATGTTTTTGTTTTGCGAGTATAGCTGCGTTTTGCACTGCGTTTAATTTCGTCGTCGCAATCGCTGCAACCGTATCACCCAAAAATGCTTCATGGTCTTTATCTATCGGCGTGACGAGGGTAAGCACTTTTGGAAATACTGCTGTCGCATCAAACTCTCCACCAAGACCTGCTTCAAGGATGACATACTCCAAATCTTCAAAAAGCAGCATTGCCAAAAGTGTCGTGTATTCAAAATAGCTGAGTGCATCTGACTCTTCATTTGTGAGTATCGTTTGGAGTTTTTGGTGGGCTGCGTTTAGGCTAGTATTGCTTATGTTTTGTCCATTAATCCAAATACGTTCATTGAACTCCAAGATATGTGGCGATGTATAGTGCCCTACTCTATATCCTAAAGATAAAAGTGCCGAAGCCAAAAAACGCCCCGTCGTACCTTTGCCGTTTGTACCTATAAGATGGATTATCTTGGGGATTTTAAGTGCGTTTTGTATTCTCGCATAGACTCTTGGCATACGTGTATAATCGATGACATCATAATAGAGCGGTTTGTTGTTTAAAAAATTTTCTAATTCCATCTATTTATACGCGACTCTATTTCTTCCGTCTTTTTTTGCCTTATAAAGATACTCGTCGGCAGAGTTTATAAGTGCTTTGAGTGATACATGTTTTTTTCTCTCACTCACACCACTGCTCACCGTCACTTCTATGCGCGCTCCTTTATACATAAAACGGGCTTTTTCGACATGTTTTCTTACTTTCTCTGCAAAAATAACACCGCCATCTGTATCTGTTTCACTCAACATCGCAATGAACTCTTCTCCGCCATATCGGCCAACCACATCTACGCTTCTCGCTTCATTGCGAAGGATTTGCGCAAACGCAGTGAGCACTGCGTCCCCTGCTTCATGGCCATAAGTATCATTGACATTTTTAAAATGATCCAAATCAAACATCACGATAGAAAAATTACGTCCATAACGTTCATATTCTGCCTCTTTAAGTGCGAAAAACTCATCAAGGGCACGCTTATTATAAAGCTTGGTTAAAAAGTCTTCTTTAGACTCCTGTCGTACAGACTCAAGCTCTTGCTCAAGTTTATTGATTTTATTTCCAAGCAGCTCAACCTCTTGCGAGTGTTTTTTCAGATCAATACTTAAGAGTTTTGTATTCTCTTCGAGTGCTATGGCTATTGTGTAGAGTTTTTTATGAGAAGAGGCAAAGTTTACCTCTTCTCCCTCGTTATAACTCTCCAACTCTTTTCGTATTTTTTGTATCTCTACATTGGAAGAGTCTGCACTCTCTATGATATCTATAAGTCTGAGCGATAATTTGTCTAAAACGCCATCAAGTGATTCGACCATCTCTTTGACACTTTTTTTATCCAGTGCTATACGTAAGGAGATTGCGGAACGGATTTCATTCTCTATGCTCGCACTCTCTAGAAGTTTCGGATTTTTTCGTATTTTGTCACTTAAAGTCGCTATTTCATCATTGACACTTGAAGCGATAGACGGAACAAAAGAGGAAATCAGAAGTGTGGAGATTTTAGAGAGGTCCAATGATCCACCAGTACTGCTTGAAGAAGGAGCTGCACTCTTGATACTCGAGATAGTTTTCATTAAGTCCGTTGTATCAAGATCTGCAAACTGTTTGAGTTTTTGCAGAAAAGAGTCATCATATGTTGTTATAAAATTTACCCAAAGCTGTCTGTATTGGTCTATTTGAGAGGTATTAGGCATCGAAGCTAACATATCAATACTTTTTCTAGCGAGTTCACTTGCTTCTCTGTTGTGAAGTACTTCTACTACTTGCAAGACTCTTTTAATAAAATTACTATTTGATTCAAGCAGTTCGGAGCATGTTGTAGAATTCATTCGGTTGAGTTTGGAGATAAGAAAACGGGCTAATTCGGACATCGTCTTTATTCTGTATTGCGTAAGATCTTTTTGCAGCTCTTTATTCAGTAACTGAGAAAGTTTGGAGACTTGATTACAGTCCTCTACCATCATACCAGCTTTACTTGCTTCTATGCAGAAAGCTTCTGCATAAAAATCAGGAGTAAGAAGTTTTCCCTCTAGCTCAACACGCCTAAGAGATTTGTTTATAATGGTCTGAATAGTCATCCCTACTCCTTATGTTTAGTTCGCGAACCCTCAGCAGAGACTTGAGCCAAGAATGATTTAAGTGCTTTTTGTGCACTACTTTTTATCGCATCATACCTTTGCTGATCTGTCAATACAGCGTTTGCAACTACCGTAAAGTCATAATGTCCAGTCGCTGTATATTGTTTCTTTATGCCCTGATTATATCTATTTATTTTTAAAAGTATTGTTGCTCTGTAGCCCACAATGAAACCGTTACTGTCATATTGAATAGGAGCATAGGTCGGTTCACTAATACTAGCTTCAAGGTGTGTAGTAGAGAGATTTCTGGATGTAAGAGAAGCATGAAAAACTTGAATAACCGCAGCGTCAACTGCATCTTTGATGACAACTGTATTTTCAGGGTCTTGTGAAGAGATAATAATACTTGTACTGACACTCTCTCCAATGACTTCGCGAGAGTATGTAGCACTAGGCTTGTAGCCACAAGCAGAAAATGAAAAAAGAACCGTAAAAAAAAGCACGCTTTTTAAAACATTTTCTATTCTACACATAATTAGCCTTTTATCACGATATTTACAAGTTTTTTCGGAACAACGATCTCTTTAACGATAACTGCATCTTCGAGCCATTTTGCCGCCGCTTCTTTTGCCAAAGCAATAATAGCAGTATCAGATGCATCCGCTGCGACTTCTATCTCCGCTCTGCGTTTTCCATTGATAGAGACACCAAGCATGATGCTATCTTCGACAAATACCTCTTCAAGAACTCTTTGGACGCTGAGATTTTTGCATGCAAAATATTGTTCACTGATTTCCCAAGCAACGTGAGGGATAACAGGCTCCATAATAGAAGCAAGTATCCAATACCCTTCACTCCAAACATCAGCATTGCTTTGTGCATTGAGCGCATTCATCGCTTCCATAACACCTGCAATCATCGTGTTAAACGTATATCTCTCTGCAAAAACGTCATTTGCACGAGCAAGTGCTTCATAGACTTTTTTTCTTGCAAATTTTTCTTCTTTACTTAGTCCTGCATGATCTATCTTTGGAATAGTTTGCGTGGCAACGATGTTAGAACTTCTGTCATAAAATCTTTTGATAAATTTATGTGCGCCTTCAACTCCGCTGTCATTCCACTCCAACTCTTGTGTCGGCGGTGCCGCGAACAAGATAAAGAGTCTCGCCGTATCAGCGCCATACTTCTCTATAATAGCATCAGGATCGACTGTATTGCCTTTAGATTTTGACATTTTTGAGCCGTCTTTGAGTACCATTCCCTGTGTGAGGAGCTTATCAAATGGCTCGTCAAAGTTGATATAGCCCAAATCTCTAAATACTTTGGTGAAAAATCTCGCATATAAAAGGTGGAGTATCGCATGTTCAATCCCGCCGATATAGTGATCTACACCCATCCAGTACGCTATCTGCTCTTGTGAAAAAGCCTCGCTCTCCCAGTTGCTTGCATCTGCACAAAAACGCAAGAAGTACCATGAAGACTCGACAAAAGTATCCATTGTATCTGTCTCACGTGTTGCATCTGCGCCACATTTTGGACATTTGCAGTGTTTAAAGGTCGGGTGTTTATCCAGTGGATTTCCCTCTCCCGTTATCTCAATATCTTCAGGAAGAGCAATCGGGAGATTCTCTTTTTTCTCCATTACCAAGCCACAGCACTCACAGTGAATAAAAGGAATCGGAGCACCCCAATAACGCTGGCGTGAAACACCCCAGTCTTTGAGCTTATAGTTCGTTGTTCTCTTTCCTATCTTGTTTGCTTCAAAATAGTCTATGATGCTAGATTGAGACTCTTTGGAGTTCATCCCATCAAACGCAGCAGAGTTAAATAAAATACCCACTTCGGTAAACGCAGCGCTTGCCTCGTGTTCACCAACAAAAGGTTTAATGACTGCGTTTATAGGCAAATCATATTTTTTTGCAAAGTCAAAGTCTCGTTCATCATGGGCAGGAACCGCCATAACAGCCCCGCTTCCATAATCCATAAGGACAAAATTTGCAATCCATACAGGGATTTTAGCACCCGTTAGAGGATGGAGCACATCCAGACCCAGTGAGAGACCTTTTTTCTCTTTTTGTCTATCAATCGATGAAGTATTTTTCATTGCCGTGATTTCTGCGATACTCTCTTGTGAAAGCAACTTATTCTCACACATATACGTAACGATATCATGTTCAGGTGCAAGTGCCGTATAACTCACGCCATAGATAGTGTCAGGACGTGTTGTAAAGACATCAAAACGCTCAAACGCAGCCGATAATTTTGCTTTACTTACCTCATCAAAGTGAAGATCAAACTCTAAACCATTTGATTTTCCTATCCAGTTTTCCTGCATAGTAAGCACTTGTTTTGGCCAGCCTGCTTCGAGTTTTGAGAGATCTGAGAGAAGTTCATCACTATATTGCGTGATCTTGAAGTAGTACTGATTCATATCTTTTTTGACGATTGGCGTGTCACATCTCCAACAACAGCCATCAACTACCTGCTCATTTGCAAGAACAGTCTGATCATGCGGACACCAGTTAAGCATCCCTTTTTTACGGTACAAAAGGCCTTTTTCATACATATCGATGATAAAAGACTGCTCAAATTTTGTATAGAGTTCATCACTTGTAGCCATTTCACGTTCACGAGAAAAAGAGAAGCCAAGTGCATAAAATTCATTCTTCATATAGTCAATGTTATCGTAAGTCCATCCTTTAGGATGAGAGCCGTTTTTGATCGCTGCGTTTTCAGCAGGCATACCAAAACTGTCAAAACCAATCGGGTGGAGGACATTGAGCCCTTGTTGGCGGTAGTATCTCGCAAAAGCATCACTGATTGAGTAGTTTCTCACATGCCCCATATGCAATCTTCCGCTTGGAAACGGAAACATACTCAATATATATTTTTTTTCTTTACTGAAATCATTGCTTGGTTCAAAACTTCTATTTTGCTTCCAATGCTCTTGCCATTTTTTTTCTATTGCTTTCGAACTATACTCCAAAAAAATCTCCATATTTTATGTAATTATTCTGACTCTTAAGAGAGTCCAGTTTGTACTTAGTAGTCGTCGTGTGTTTTTGAACTCTCAATATAGATAAGTCCCACAGAGAAGATATTTGCGATAAGTGCGCCCACTGAGAGCGCGATAGCCCATTCTAAATTTCCAACGATCTCAAGATAGATAAACGCAGGAATCAAGTGTAAATCTGCTACTAAAGAGGAGGCGAGAAGCTCCGCTGAGAGAAGATTTCTTACACCAATTTTCAAGAAAGTAGAAACAAGATTTACACTTGCTGCAACAAAAAGTACAACCGCACTATGCTCATATAAAAAGCCTGCTATTGATGTTAAACTCATCAAAGCGAAAAACACATATATTACCTTGCCCCAATCCATACTTCTATTCCTTTATTTGAATTAAAACCGTAGCCTCACAGCCCCATTTTCAACTCTTTTACATAAATTTAATTTGAGTGATTATACAGAAACATTCTTAAGTGAGTACTGAAAAGAAGCGTTGGCAAAAAGTGAAAATTTGAGAGAAAGCTTAGAGAAACACTATGTGATTTTTCCCTTTTGCCTTTGCTTTATGCAGAGCTTCACTCAATCTTAGAACGATGCTCTCAGAATCATCATGTTCTATGTGTGTACTCAAGCCTGCACTCATTGTTTTTTGACCTACGCTTTTAAAACTATAGGCTTCAATAGTACGTCGAAGCTTTTCTACAAGTATTTTCACTGTCGCACCATCTGTCTCTTGATAGATAATTACAAACTTTTCATCTTCTAATCGAACAACTACATCCGTAAGTCGGACATGTTCTTTAATCAGTTTTGCGATCTCTATAAGCAAGAGATCACTGATTTGATGTCCGTGCATTACTTTTGTCTCTTTAAAATCATCTATACTTACAAGCACGATAGAAAATGGGTGTTTATAGCGTTTAAACCTGCTTATTTCTATCTCTATCAACTCATTGAGGACATTTTTACTTTGAAAGCCGTTTTCACTATCTGTTGCTGCGATAGCTATAAGCTCTTCATAGGCCAAAAATGCGTCTTTGTTGCGTTTCTCCAACATATAGCCGCCAAAAAATGCAAAACTAAACGAGGTCAAAAGCCAAAAGAGATGTAAAATCCATAACTCTTGTGATGCAGGAAAAAAATAAAATATACTCAAAGATGAGATAAGAACAACTCCAAATGCGCTCAGTGTTGCATGTAAAAACCTCAAGCCAGATACTGTTAACGTCCAAAAAATAATAAGATATATTTCTGTGAAGTGCGCTTGAGGGTTTTGTATCTGACTAGTAATAATCATATTTCCAACAACTGCCACTATCGGTGTCAAGATAAAAAGAAAAGTCATAAGATTGTAAGCAATTTGTTTTGAAGAGAGATAGCTGATACTAAAAAGAATCAGAGGCATCACACAAAGCTCAATTATCATCAAATAAGCATTAAGGGAACCTCTAAAAATACCTTTTAAAGCTTCCAACTTTTACTTTTCTTGATTTTTTTAAAATCTTAGCTCAATACTAATCAAACTTTCTTAAAAATTTTGTTAAATCCCCCCCAAATTTTTA
>JAQTZE010000022.1 GCA_028687935.1 Sulfurimonas sp. | reverse complement strand
GAGGGTATTGGGTTCTAGGGCTTTATCAGATAAAAATAGTATTAAATGAGATTGTTTACGAAGTTGGTGGACCCTAGCTCTACCGACGAGTCCCTATTGTAGGATATTTATGGCTATGTCTTGAAAATAACCTACATTAAAACCTACATTACGATCCATGCTGCTAGAAAAAAGTGGGTAGTTTAATGCTGCTTTGCAAAGTATACCATAGTGCGCGTTTTCATTTTTACTATTTGTCACATAGTTCAATTTTTCAGCCTCTTTCTGTATAATCAAACAACAAAAAGTATCAAGGTTGATGATTTATGAGTTTTTCTTCTACAGCGGCGTTTATCTGGTCAGTTGCCGACCTCCTTCGAGGTGACTACAAGCAATCTGACTATGGCAAGGTTATCTTGCCTTTCACTCTTTTACGTCGTCTGGAATGTGTTTTAGAACCGACACGCGAAGCAGTTCTCGCCGAATACGAAGCTCGCAAAAGCATGGGCATTCCTCTGGAAGTGTTTCTCACCAAAAAATCGAATCAGAGCTTTTACAACACGTCGAAGTTTTCTCTCTCGACACTGATGGGAGACGCGGCGAATCTGCGCCATAACCTCGAAACCTATATTGCCGATTTCAGTCCGAACGCTCGTGACATCTTCGAGCGGTACAAATTCACCGAACAACTAGCCTATCTGGATGAATCAAACCTTCTTTACAAGATCGTCGAGAAATTCGCCGCTGTAGATCTCCATCCCGACGCCATCAGTAATCACGAAATGGGGCTGGTGTTTGAAGAACTCATCCGCCGATTCGCCGAAGCATCGAATGAGACGGCAGGGGAACACTTCACCCCGCGCGATATCGTCCGTCTTACAACTTCGCTTCTGTTTATGGGCGATGACGATGTATTGACCAAAGCGGGGATTGTTCGTAGCCTCTATGACCCTACCGCCGGAACAGGGGGGTTCCTCTCATCGGGGAGTGAATACGTCTATGAGATGAACCCTGATGCCAAGCTCGTCACCTTCGGCCAGGAGCTCAACCCAGAGTCCTACGCTATCTGTAAAGCCGATATGCTGATCAAAGGGCAAGCGGTCGAAAACATCAAATACGGCAATACACTTAGCGACGATCAGCTTTATGATAAGAAATTTGATTACATGCTCTCCAATCCTCCTTTCGGTGTCGAGTGGAAAAAAGTTGAAAAAGCGGTCAAAGACGAACACACCTTGAAAGGGTATGGCGGGCGTTTCGGTCCTGGACTTCCCCGTGTCAGCGATGGATCACTTCTGTTTTTGCTCCATCTCATCTCAAAAATGCGCCCCAAAGTGGAAGGGGGGAGCCGTATCGGGATCATTCTCAACGGTTCGCCGCTCTTTACCGGCGGGGCAGGTTCAGGCGAGAGCGAAATCCGTCGCTATATCCTCGAAAATGACCTCCTCGAAGCGATCGTCGCGATGCCGACCGATATGTTTTTTAATACCGGTATTGCCACCTACATCTGGATCCTATCGAACCACAAAGCCCCTGAACGAACTGGGAAAGTACAGCTCATCAATGCGGCAGGATTCGGGGAGGGGATGCGCAAAAACCTTGGCAACAAACGCAAGCGGCTCTCTGACGCGAGCATCGATGAAATCACCCGTATCTATGGCACGTTCGAAGAGTCCAAGATCAGCAAGATCTTCGACACTACCGATTTCGGATACCGCCGCATCACCGTCGAGCGTCCACTGATCGAGAATGGCAAGATCGTCATGAGCAAAGGGAATCTAAAACCCGATACCGCTTTGCGCGATAACGAAAACATCCCTCTCAGAGAGGATATCAACGAGTATTTCAAACGCGAAGTGCTCCCCCATGTACCCGATGCCTGGATCAGCGAGGATAAAAAGCACTGTGATGCCAAAGACGGCAAGATTGGCATCGTAGGGTATGAGATACCCTTTAACCGCCACTTTTACGAGTATGTTCCCCCCCGCAGTTTGGAAGCTATCGATGCAGAACTTGACGGAATCACAAAGGAAATCCTTGATTTGCTCAATGAGGTCCATTCGTGAGTCGATATCAACCCTATCCGAGTTATAAACCGAGTGGTGTTCAATGGTTTGGTGACATTCCTAATAATTGGCAAGTATTGCGGAATAAGATGCTTTTTGAACAAACAAAGGAAGTGGTTGGTAGTAGGTCTGATGAGTACACTTTGTTATCACTTTCAAAAAAAGGTGTAATTGTACGTGACTTGGAAAATGCACAAGGTAAGTTTCCAGCAGAATTTGATACCTATCAAATAGTTAAGCCTAATGATTTAGTCTTTTGCCTTTTTGATATTGATGAAACACCACGAACTGTAGGGTTGTCAAGCAACACAGGTATGATTACGGGAGCTTACACTGTATTTAAATCCAAGGCAAATATTGATCCAGGATATGTGCATTATTACTACCTACATATCGATTCATTTAAAGGATTAAAGCCATTTTATAGTGGACTTCGTAAAACAATACGTCCTGATGCTTTTTTGAATATTGAGATGCCTTGCCCATCAGCTAAAGAGCAAACTGCCATCGCCAACTTCCTCGACCGTGAAACTGCCAAAATCGATACCCTTATCGAAAAACAGCTGCGGCTGATCGAACTGCTCAAAGAGAAGCGTCAGGCGGTTATTTCCCACGCCGTCACCAGAGGGCTTGATCCGAATGTGAAGATGAAGGATAGCGGGGTTGAATGGCTGGGGGAAGTGCCGGAGCATTGGGGGATTAAAAAACTCAAATACAATCTCCATTTGCAAACCCTAAAAGTTACTATTGACGGGCACAATGTAATTGCTTTGGAAAATATTGAAAGTCAATCGGGTAAATATGTGCCAACAGAATCATCTTATCAAGGAGAAGATGTAGAGTTCAAGGCTGGTGATATTCTTTTTGGTAAATTGCGTCCATATCTTGCAAAAGTATATAGATGTAATTCTAATGGTGTAGCGTTTGGAGATTTACTTACCTATCGGCCTACAGATCAGTTTGACAGTAGTTTTGCTTTTTACTCTTTACTATCTGAAGCGTTTATTAGAATTGTTGACAGTTCTACATATGGGGCTAAAATGCCAAGGGCCAGTTCGGAGTTTATCAATGAAATGCTATTGGCAACGCCTCCGTTACTTGAGCAGATTGCTATTGCTGAACATCTCGATATACAAACTGCCAAAATTGACACCCTTATCGAGAAAGCAAACAGAGCCATCGAACTTCTAAGAGAACGCCGAACGGCACTGATCTCTGCGGCGGTTACGGGGAAAATTGATGTGAGGGGGAATAGATAAATGTCACGATGGATAGACAATTTTGAAAACCATGGATTCCAAACCACTTGGATAGATTTGAAAACAAACCTTGAACAAGTAGTTGTGAATGAAAGTGTGCCAACTGATGTACAAGAAGCTGCAAGGCTAAAAAAAGTCATTGCATTTTTGGATAATGCGCTTCAAAACCTTGACCCAGAACTATTCCCGATTAGTGTACTAACCGCTTTTAATCAAGAAGCATCACAATGTAATAGTCAAATTCACAGTTTTAATTCTAATAAAAATATCGGCCATATTACAAATGCCAATAATCATGCGGATAATCTATTATCGTATATTCGTCCCTATATGATCCATGAAGGACAAACTCGAAAAACATTGCAATCAGCTGTTCGTGCTTACTCAAGAGAATATGAAGAAAGTATTGTCCGTTTCAAAGAACTTGCCGAAGATGAGTTAAATGAAATTAAAACAATGAAAAAACATATTGATGTTGTTCAAGCTGATTGTAATCATCGATATGAAATCGCTGAAGAAGCAAGCATTAAAATTACTGAGTATGAGTCAAAACTTTTTGGAGATGAAAATCATACTGATTCGATAAAAGCCAAGATAGACGAGATTTATGACAATCTTCATGACAAATATGAAAAATTGACTGATTTGTATCAGGAAGTATTTGAAGATGATGACAATGAAGAATATATTTCTATTAAAACAGCTCTAAAAAATGCTAAAAAAGAACTTGAAAACGATGCAGAACATGCCAATAAACTTTTAACAAATCTTCGAGGCAGTATTAAAAATTTACAAGAATTTTATACTCAAATATTTGGCGAACTTGATGAAAATGATAAGCGTGTTGGTGGTTTGAAAGATGAGCTTGATGGTAGGCTTAAACATCTTTCTGATTACGAAAAGGATCAGAGTGAACGGCATGCTGCACTGTTCAAAAAAATAGAAGGCCTTTTGCCCGGAGCAACTAGTGCTGGGCTTTCAAATGCATACATGGAGATGAAAAAAACGTTTGATACTCCTATTCAAACATGGAATAAGGTGTTTATGGGGTCAATCGGTTTTATGCTCTTTTTAACCCTTCTTTCTTTTGTACAAATTGGAGTTCAAAAAGGCGATGAATTTATTTGGTTTTCATTTGTAAGTTCTGATGGTCTAGAAACAACTTTAAATCAGCTGTTGTATAAACTACCTCTTTTTATACCGCTTGTATGGTTGGCAATTTTTGCCAGTAAGCGACGCAGTGAAAACCAAAGACTGCAACAAGAATATGCTCATAAAGAAGCTCTTGCTAAGTCATATGACAGCTATAAAACACAAATTGAACAGCTTGGACAAACAAATCAGGAAATGCTTATCAAGCTTATTGATAAAGCTATTAATGCGATTGCCCATAATGCGAGTGAAACATTAGATGGGAAGCATGGGGATGGAACTCCTATTAATGAGTTCATGAAACAAGCGGCTGACATGAAAAAGGTCTTTACAGAAAAATGAAAAAGTTTTGGTTATGAATAATTCAAAAAGAATTAGTGCGTGAATAAGGGAACTTTATGAGTGATCCAATTTTAGCATTGCCACGTTTTTCTGTTGTCGGAGAACAGCCTTTTCAGGATGATTTGTTAAATAGAAAACAGTTAGCCATACATCTGACCTCGTATCTGAATCGTTTACAAGCAGGTGCTGTAATAGCTATTGATGCATCATGGGGAGAAGGGAAAACTTGGTTTGGCCGAAATTGGGCTGCACATCTGAAAAATGAATCACACAAAGTAATTTATATCGATGCATTTGAGCAAGATTATATTGAAGATCCCTTCATGCTGCTGAGTGCAGAAATATTGGAAGTAATGGGTGAAGATGATTTGGTACCAAATCTAACTGAAACAGCAACTAATATTGCCAAAGCACTTGTTCCTATGGGAACAAAAATGATCGTTAATACAATAGGTCAATGGGCACTTGGAACGAGTAATCTTTCTGATAAAGCGAAAGAGTTTTTAGAAGGTGCTGTAGATGATGGTGCTGAAGTCAGTAGTGGCTGGATTAAAGATAGATTAACAAAACATGCAGGCGATAAAGCTTTGATGCAACAGTTTAAAGAACAGTTGAGTGAATTTGCCAATACTGATCCAGAACGTCCGATTGTGATTTTTATCGATGAGCTTGATCGGTGTAAGCCAACATTTGCGGTTGAACTAATCGAACGGATTAAACACTTTTTCGATGTTCCAAACATTGTTTTTGTACTTTTACTAAACCGAA
Organism: Sulfurimonas sp.; assembly: GCA_028687935.1. Classification (GTDB taxonomy): domain Bacteria; phylum Campylobacterota; class Campylobacteria; order Campylobacterales; family Sulfurimonadaceae; genus Sulfurimonas. The sequence continues at coordinate 13,108 of JAQTZE010000022.1, read as the reverse complement.
ATCAGCTCGAAAAAGCCGTTAAAGGGGTGTATGGCGCTGAAACCGATGCGGCTTTGTATTTGAGCAAGTTTGTCAATTTCTTTTTCAAATTGCCAAAAGAAGAAATCGGTGAAACGTTACGATATGACAGAACAAAGCGTTTTGTTCTTTCTGTCGCCAAAAAGTATAAGTTCGGAAATGCTCAGCAAACGGAGCATTTTTTTAACGGAATTGCTCTTTTGACACTAGTCCTAAACCTTTCTTTAAGAGATATTGAACGTTGTATTGCATTGTATGCGTTTGCGTATCCTCATCAATTATCAAACCCATTATTGGCTTATGTTACAGCATTGAAAGTGTCCAAAAACGCCCTTTTCAAACGTATATTGGTAAATGATATAAGAGCACATGAACTTGCAAAAGAACAAATCGACGTAATGAATGCTCGATTGGTGCATAGTCCAAATGGTGACCGTTATCTTAATGCCCTATCCCAATGGCATCAGTATCATATTAAAAAGACAGATGAAGTTCCAGAGCCATTTAGAGGCTATGCTCACCATCTTGGAAATTATGACATAGGGACAGATCAAATTTTTCAAGCATTAAATGAAGAAATTGACTTGCGAATGGAAATGTATTAAGACGTTTCATCAAGAGATGCGATTTGTTTATGTAGTATTTACGAGTTTGTTCCGGTTTCAAATTAAAGATAAAGTAAAACTATCCGATAATCACACAAATTGATAGGATCCTACAAAGGAGGAGTTATGGCACAGCAAGCACTTGTAAACCCAAGTCTATTAGCTTGGGCGCGTGAACGCGCACAAATGAGTATTGATGCTTTGTCTGACAAACTCCAATCAAAGCCTGAACGGATTTCTGCATGGGAAAATGGGAATCAAAGACCTACATTTAAGCAGGCGCAAAAATTAGCAAAGACGCTTCATGTACCTTTTGGATATTTGTTCCTGTCTAAACCTCCGCAAGAAACATTGCCTATTCCAGATTTACGAACGATTGCGGATCGTCAAAATGCTTCTCTAAGCCTAGAATTTCGTGATCTTCTCAATGATATCAAACGAAAGCAACAATGGTATCGTGAGTATGCACTTGAAAATGACGAATCTGCTTTTGAATTTTTCGGAATAGCAAATATCGAACAAAACATTCAAGATGTTGCCCATTCTATTCGTAATGCACTTGGACTGACAAGTATCGCACGGGGAAAATGCCGTACTACAGAAGAGTACCTGAAATTTTTAACCGAGAAAATTGAAGCGATAGGTGTCTTGGTCATGCGAAATAGCATTGTCGGCAATAATACTCATCGTGCTCTGAACGTACATGAATTTCGAGGTTTTGCAATCGGGGATCGCTATGCTCCCTTGATTTTTATGAATTCCAGTGATGCGAACAGTGCCAAAATCTTTACCCTTATTCATGAATTAGCGCATTTGTGGATCGCGCAAAGTGGAATTTCCGATATTGATCTAGATAAAACTACCGACAATCGGACTGAAAAATTTTGTAATGCGGTTAGCGCTGAAGTATTAACCCCACAAGATGAGTTTTTACGCTTTTGGGATTTTAATGCAGGTATGGGAGAAAATTGCAGCAAAGAAGCCTCTTTGTTTAAAGTCAGTACTTTTGTAACGGCACGTCGCGCATATGATTTGGGACTAGTAGATGCTGGAACTTTTTATGATTACTACCGTCAAGAGAGTGAGAACTTCGAACAAATACGCCAGCATAGACGAGATCAACAAACTGGTGGTGGAAGCTATTATGCCAATGTTCGGGTGCGGAATGGTAGCCGATTCTCCTCCGCAGTTATTAGCAGTGCTTTAGAAGGACGTATTCCCTATCGTGAAGCAGCAGCATTACTCAATATCAACGCAAGTAAAATAGCTGAATTTTCTAAAGAATTGGGGATTCGCTAATGGCTTATTGTTTAGATGCGAATACACTGATAGAGGCTAAAAATATTCATTATGGCATGGACTTTTGCCCAGGATTTTGGGATATGATTGATGCCCAAGCACAATCTGGGGCTCTCTTTAGCATTACACAAGTTTGCGATGAACTTTTAACTGGTGGTGACGAACTTTCAGCATGGGTTGAAGAACGTAAAAAGGATCCTCTATTCATCGAAACAGATGACACCGCTACTCAGCTTGTTTTTGGAGAAATTGCAGAATTCGTTGTGGGGAATTATTCTGAAGCACAGGCAAGTCATTTTTTGAGTGGGGCTGATCCATGGCTTATCGCAAAATGTAAAACTATCGGCGCAACACTTGTTACAAAAGAAGTATTGGCCCCTGGTGCAAAAAAAGTCAAAATACCCAATATATGTCAAGAATTTGGCGTTAGCTTTATTCCTACACACGAGATGATACGTATTTTGGGGAATCGATATATTTTGGAAGAAGCGCACTAAAAAGGCTAAACATGATTTTGACAATGAAATGCTTACAAGTGAAAACTTCATATTTATAATTGAACCCAATTGTTAATTTTCATTCACAAGCAAATCGCAACATAACTGTATTGAGGTACGATATTTAAAGTTAGACTCCCCTATTCATGGGAAAAGAGGCATGAAATTTTCATTCATACGCAAATCAATTTGGCCGAGGCAAAGGTAAAATGAGTAAACACAAAGAGATCACTTTCGAAACCGAGATCGTTGAGTATTTGACGAATCATAACTGGATTGAGGGCAGCAGTGAAGGTTACGACAAATCACTCGCTCTTTATCCCGAAGACCTCATTGCCTATATCCGTAACACTCAGCCTTCTGAATACGAAAAATTTGCTAAACGACATCAAACTAACACCGAGATAGCCCTCTGTCGTCATGTCGCTTCGATGATGGATAAACAAGGTTCTCTCTATTATCTCCGCCACGAACTCAAAGAGATCAATGCCCGTTTCAAGCTTTGTCAGTTCAAACCTGATCTACATTCCGAAAAGCTGCAAACCGATTATGACGCCAATATCCTCCGCGTAGTACGTCAAGTCTACTATTCCGAACATAATCGTAACAGTATCGATTTGGTTTTATTCCTGAACGGCATCCCGGTTGCGACTATCGAGTTAAAAACCGATTTCACCCAAAACGTCCAAGATGCCATTAATCAGTACAAATACGACCGTAATCCAAAAGACCCCACGACGAAGCACGAAGAGCCGCTATTGGCTTTTAAACGACGCTCACTGGTACATTTTGCCGTAAGTACCGATGAAGTCTATATGACGAGTCAGCTCAAAGGGAAAGATACGTTTTTCTTGCCATTTAACAAAGGTAATGATGGAGCGGCCGGAAATCCTCATAATCCAAACGGTTATGCGACATCGTATTTATGGGAAGAAGTATTCTCGAAAGATACATGGTTAAAGATCATCGGTCGTTATATCCACCTCGAAGTCAAAGAAAAAGAGGACTTCACGGGGAAAAAATATAAAAGTGAAAGTCTCATTTTCCCGCGCTACCATCAGCTAAATGTCGTTACTGCACTTATTGAGGATTCCAAAGTTAACGGTGCCGGTCAGCGTTATCTGATTCAGCACAGTGCCGGCAGTGGAAAATCTAACTCCATCGCATGGCTTGCGCATCAACTCTCATCACTGCACAGTGATATTAGTGAGCGGATTTTCAACTCAGTTATTGTCATTACGGATAGAACGGTATTGGACTCTCAACTCCAAGAGACTATTTCGCAATTCGAGCATAAAGACGGTGTTGTGGTTGCGATCAATAGAGAAGATGGGGATGGGAGTAAATCTGAGCAACTAGTAAATGCTCTTGAGCGAGGAGCGGCGATTATCATCGTTACCATTCAAACCTTCCCGTTTGTCATCGATGCGATACGTGAAAGAACTACGTTAAAAGGGAAAACTTACGCGATTATTGCCGATGAAGCGCACTCTTCCCAAACCGGAGCAACAGCTAAAAAACTTCGTGAAGTTCTAACAACTCAGCAAATCGAAGAGGGTGAAGAGATTAGTGCGGAAGATGTCATTGCTGCTGCTCTCACAGCCCGTTCAGAAAGTGACAATATTAGCTACTTTGCTTTCACCGCTACTCCGAAAAGTAAAACACTTCAAATGTTTGGAACACTACCAGATCCAACTCGTCCGGCGGCATCCGATAATATTCCTCTTCCATTTCACTCATACACCATGCGTCAAGCGATCGAAGAAGGGTTTATCATCGACGTACTGAAATCCTATACGACGTATGATCTTGCCTACAAGCTTGCAACTGCTGAAGGCGAGCGTGAAGTGGATGCCAAAAAAGCGAAAGTGCAACTGGCGAAATGGGTTAAACTACACCCCTATAACATCGCTCAAAAGATAGAGATCATTATCGAGCATTTCCGTACCCATATAGCTCATCTCCTCGATGCTCAAGCCAAAGCAATGGTTGTCACCGGATCTCGTAAAGAAGCAGTACGCTACAAGTTGGCATTTGATAAATACATCCATGAGAATAGCTATCCTAATATTGCCGCTATGGTGGCGTTTTCTGGAAGTGTGATCGATGATGTTGAAGGGATAACCAACGAGTACACCGAAAGCTCAATGAATCCGAATCTCAAAGGGCGTGATATGCGCAAAGCCTTTGATAGTGATGATTATCAGGTAATGATCGTTGCCAATAAATTCCAAACCGGCTTCGATCAACCTAAGCTTTGTGCTATGTATGTAGATAAAAAACTGAGCGGTGTCGAAGCGGTACAAACTCTCTCACGTCTCAATCGCACCTATCCGGGGAAAGACGTAGTATTTATCCTTGATTTTTTCAACAAAGCCGATGAAATCAAAGAGGCATTTGACCCTTACTACACAACTGCTGCTTTGACTGATGTGAGTGATCCAAATATCGTTCATGAGATCGAAATGAAACTAAGTGCATTTGGAATTTACACGCAAAACGAGGTAGAACAATTCGCACAAGCCTACTTCGATCCCAAAGGGAAACAAGAAGCGATGTCCGCCGCAGTTAAGCCGGCAAGTGAACGCTATAAGACACGCTATAAAGCAGTACTGGAAGCAATCAATTCAGCTAATATTACACTTTCTCATGCGAAAGAAAACCAAGATGAAGCAGGTATTCATAATGCTGAGCGTGATATCACGAGTGCCAAAGAAGATAAAGACGCGCTCGATCTCTTTAAAAAGGATCTCGGTACATTTATCCGTATGTATGAGTTTCTCTCACAGATTGTTGACTATGAAGATGCCGATCTTGAAAAACTATGCGCGTATGCCCGGGGACTTTTACCTAACCTCAAAGTAGTTGATATCACGCCTCCGATCGATATTGGCAATGTTGAGATGACGCACTATAGTCTGCGTAATAAAAAAGTGCAATCGATCAATCTCGAAAACGGGACCATAAAACCTGATGGACCGGGTGGAGGAGTTCCTCGTGATCCTGAAACCGATACGATTGAGCATATCGTTGAAAAGATGAATGAACTTTTCGCCGGTGAACTAACGGATGATGATAAGCTCAATTACGCACGTACCATCAAAGATAAAGTAATGGAGAACTCGAAAGTAGTTGAGCAGTTCCGTACCAACTCAAGGGAACAAGCGATGTTGGGTGATTTCCCTACGGTTATGACCGATGCAATTATCGATAGCATGGATGCCCATCAAAATATGGCAAAACAGGTATTTGAAAATGATAAAGTCCGAGAAGGATTCGCTCGGATTATTCTCGATATGATTTATCGAGATATGAGTAATGTAGCAATTTAACTCTATTCAAAGGGATCACCGACACACCGACAAAGGCTGAAATAACCGAACAGAGGCTCTTTTGTAGCGTCGTTGATAAGCTCTAAATGTCAACGACACACATGATATTATGTCGGTATGTCGGTGGTTCTGTATCAATAGCAACGACATCTCAAATCCCCTTATAGCCGATGATCTCGCTTATTTTGTCGGTGTCGGGGCAAAATTATGCCTTCGAAATAAATCCTTGTTGATCCTGAATAGCCAATCCGGCTCGTACCAACATATGTACTGCTGCGTGTACGTCCATAGTCTTGACACCATTGAGATTACGGACGATATCACGTACTTTTTGCCGGTCCTTTTTTTGTATCTCCCTAAGCACCCTATCCTCCAGCGTCGGGCGACCATCTTTGCTATTCGCATACAGCAGAATTTGATCAAAATGGTTCCGATCTAAATATTCCAAAAGCTGTACTGCACGAGTCATGGAAATCGCTTCGATTTCGGTCTTTTCAGGTTCACTGTTTTCCATGTTTTTACAGACTTGAAAAAGCATGGAAATACGTTGAACAACAGTTAAAGATCGAACATCCATCCCCGCTGTATCATCCTCTGCTTTGTACTTCTGATAATATTTTTCATTGACAGTTTCATGAAATATTTCATAAATTTTCAATGCTTCAGTGCCAAGATAGAACTGTTTCTCCCGTGCATAGTCGTGAAACTCGCGGGAAAAAATTTCCACCTCTTTGACCTGAGCTGCTGTCAATTCCTGTCTTAGTGGAATGCGTTTGTATTTTCCAAAGATAACCAAAAACCGATTCAACAATCCATCGGCGATCATATTGCGCATATCCTGAGGGGTTAAATTTGATCTGCCGATTGTTGAAGCGGCAAAAAGCCCCATTCCCTTGATCATAAGCAATTCAGAACGATTCGAATCCTTGAGCTTTCGGGTGACTAAGGTACCACTATCGTATATCTGCATTATCATCCGTAAAAAGGTTAATTTCACCACATCATTTTTTGCAGCGGTCGAGAATTTTCCAAACTCATCCATCACCAAATGAGGGGCACTACCTGACTGAAACGAAGCTTCTAGCCCCTCAGCTGATGCCCCATCCAAAAAAACATCGGGGTATTTCTTTGATTTTTGTTTTTCCACTTTTCCTTGCTCTTTGAGATCAGCATCAAGCCAACTCAAAAAATATTTCCTTGCCATCATAGCGACGGATGTTTTTCCGACACCGGAAGGAGCAAGGAGGAGCATGTATAGTATGAGTGCCCTGCCTTGCATCCCTTTTTCCTGCGAGACAGTCGCTCCGCCACACAAACACGGCAAAATGCAGAGGATACTAACTGCAATGCTATCAAAATGCGCATGACTGATTTCATCAAACGCTTTTGCAATGCTAAGCAGATTGGCAGGCAATATTAAATCTAAATCACGATTGTGATACAATTCTTCAACTTTTTTTAAAAAGTTTCCAGAAGAAGCAGTGGCCGCTGCTTCCTCACTCCACTTCATTTGTGCCACCATCCCACTCTCCATTGATTACAGCTTCAATGTCACTTTCACGCCAACCGCTGCACCGTGGTGTTGGTTTCTGCTGCTTTGGAAAGCGCCCTGCCTTCATATTCTCATAAAGCGTTGACCGTGAGATTCCTGTGCGAGCGAGTACTTCAGGCAGACGCAACAATCTGTCTTTTACTTTCGATTCCATAATGGACTCCTTGATATTTATTCGGACATTTTCGGATATCCTTAAAAGACAAATAACACGGATAAAGATGAAAAATTCTCTCTCGAAACGAAGTTTTTTGATTTTTTTAAAATGTAAATGTATTAGTTTTCAATGATATAGAGAAGTTTGGGGAAAGAGTTAGTGAGTTTTTAGCAAATCTGCAATGTCGATTCCAAGTATTTTCGCGATCTTATAAAGCTGCACCAAATGAAAGTGCTGACCTTCAGATCGAATCTCAATTCTACCAAGGTAGGAAGCGCTTTTATAACCCATTTCGGTAGCAAGTTGGAGCTGACTGAACCCTTTGGCTTTACGCGCCTTGACAACATTTGCTGATACGCGGTCGAGAAATTGTTCCGCTTCGAGATCCAGTTCGTTTTTAGCCATACCATCCAACCCTAAATATGGGGGTATTGTAAAGATTGGCTAAATTTAATACAACCACATATATAGCGTTATATGATTAAAAGGTATTGATTGCTAATATTTGTTTTAATAAATAAAAGAGAGGAACATAATGAAAAAATTATCCATGTATGTGTGTATCGCTGCATCAACCATACTGCTAAGTACCAATCTATCAGGGAATGAAAAATCCCTCAACGATCTCTTCATGGAGAAAAGCGAAATTATTTATGTCATCGCTGAACGACCGAATGAGTCTCTATTGCAAATATGGCCGGTAGATGGTTTGTTTAGATTTGGTGATGCTACCGAGAAAGAAGCAATGTTGGAATATTGTTCATCGGTTGGAGGAGCGGTCACAACGTCTGAACTCTCTAGTGATATATTTAGTGCACAATTTCTTTCTCGACACTCAAATATCACGTGTAAAGCCCCTAACGGCAAAGGATTCAGTGCAAAGTTTTTTTCACCCAAATATTCAAATAACGATAAATCTAATGCATGGATGCATGTCAAATATGATTCACCGCAGCCAACAGGCTATTACATGAAAGCCTTGAATAAAAAACTGGTTACCGGCAAATATAAAAGCATTATGGATCTTCGTGGGAGTGATACCTACGGTGCAGGGTCTTTAAAAAAAGGGATAGGTATTTGTGTTGAAAAAGGGGGGAAATACCTAATGGCGACCAAAGAGACCCAAGGTTATGCCATCGATGCCAATGATTACTTCTTTGCTATTACCGATAAAATCGGTGCTTTTGAGAATGAATTTTCCGATGGTAAACACTGGTGTATCGATACCAAAGATAAAGCAGATGAATTTACCGTTACCTCGTTTCAAGGGAAATATTATCGCGAATTTAAACCCGAAATGGGGGTGAACCGTGATGAGATCAAAATCTTCAAAGGATCATTGCCTCCGTACTACATGAAGAATACCGAACGTCCAGATGAGCCAGCAATGCAACCCTCATCCGTCGATGATAACACCCTAAAAATGTCAAAATCCTCAGCTCCGGCAATAACGGCTCTCGCCAGTAAAACCATCGCCTCCAAAAACACCGTCCTTGAACGTCAAAACGGTTCTGTTCTTGAAGGGGTCTATCTTGGGCAAAACGATAGCGGATGTCAGCTTGCGGCGGTTATGAGCGCTCCCGATCAGAGCTACGGACACACAAGTGTTTACCACGACAAAAAACCGGCGAACTGGATCATGAACTACAAACAATGCTCCAATGCACCGATCGAATATACCGGTGAATCGTTCGAGCGAAGCTTCCCGGCTTCGATTACCCAAGAATACAACCGTGTTCTCAACATGTGCCGTATCCGTGGTGTGGCAATGGGATCGTTTATGGGCTACAACATCGATTGCTCTCGTCAAGGATCGATGACACAGCCGATACATGAAGTGACCATTACCAAAAAAGATAAACTCGTTATCCGGACTTATGAGAAGTGATTTAGGAAATACTGATGGAAACTTTAGATCTTGCCATGAAAATCATCACCGGTCCATGGGATCTCATTACTTGGCTTATCGTCATTATGTTCGGTGCAAGTATGATAGGGCTACTGTATCAAGTTATTACCGGCAAATCGTTTGATAATGGTACCTCTTTTGATACTTCGTGTGAGGAAAATTATTTTACCGATTATAACAAAAGGTATATACCTTGGAATATTTGGAATATGTGGAATGAGCGTTAAAGTTAAAGTACCAATATATCGGATTTCGATAGGTTAAAACACCTTATCTATCCACTCTCGCACTGCGGGGTGATCTTGAAATCGAAAAATGAACAATCCTACGATCAGCAAAAACAATGTGAATCCGACAGCACTCATCTGACCAAAAAGATAAGCCGCCAATGCAATGAGCAGCATAGCGACGGTAAAAGCAAATGCGATCATGGACGGTTCCATGCATTTCCGGTATTTTTTTCGTACTCTTTCTCCAAATGACAAAAATCACAGAGGTCCTCGCTACTCATGCTACCAATCGGATTGAGACCACACTCACGGCACATCATCGTTTTTTCCCAGAACTCAAAATGGCTCTCAATAGCAGAGCCCATATCGTAGATCTGTTTATACGCCAGCTCACGGGTGGGATGAGAAGAGGTTGTTATTATTTCCAAACCGACATGACGTTTGTAAAAGAGATCTCGTACAAACGTTTCATCCTCTGCTTCGAATGCGCTAACGCAGACATCGACTTTATTGGAAGTTCGACACTTTGGGCGAATAAATAAATTCCAGAACATGGTTAAATCTCTTTCAGACGGGATAGATACTGTCATGCGTTACTTGTTTTGAAACGCATACGAATACGGTAATTTGCGAAGAAGATAGCAATGAAGAAATAACCCAACATTACAAATACAATCTGCTGAACGTTAAGATGAAAAAATTGCATTGCGACATAGGCAGATGCAAGTTGCAATGCAGCAAAAAGAACAGCAATCTTGTAGAGCTTTTGTATTGACCAAAATGCCTCTGTTATCAAAAACAGCGTGACACTCACGAAGATGAATACGAGTGACATAAAATCCATTAGATACCTTCTTTAGGGGCTATGGTTTGAAGTTGTCCAAGTTCTTCAGAACAACGATCTTTTTCCAGATCTTGCTTTATGGCAATCACAATCGTAGCTATGAGGGCGATGGTTAAACCAAAAACGACAAACCATAGAGAATAGTTGTGGGTATGATCGATGATCATACCTGTAGCTAGAATACCAATAAAGATCATTGCTCCGAACTCAACAAAGGATTTGTGGTTATGTTCTAAACGCTCGATACGCTCTTGTAAAATAGCCGTTTGTTCCATTGAATATCCCCATATATGTGTAAATGCCATTATTGATCAAAACCGCTAAGTTCCAAAGACAAAAAGGGAACTACACGAGAAATATTATGATAACCAAAAGTTATTGGAATGTTTCAAAATATAGCAGTGTGATGATTTTATGAAAAAGTATGAAGATATATGCTGATTTCATACACATTACGCTGAAGTATGATGAATTATGACGTCGTAATTCATTGGCATAAAAAAATACACTTTTTTAAGAAATCTGATGACGCCTGCATAAAATAGACATCACTGTGACTTTCTCTAACAAAACCTAAATAGCATGATCAATTTGTTCTATTGTCTTAGTGGTACATATGAAAAAAATAGAGGAAATATTCACCGCAGGTGCGTGCGATTTTAAGACTCTTACACTTTTAGTGTACTGTTGTTGCGATTTTGATTTTTGGAGATGAACAATTTATAGCTAAAAATGAGTGTAAGAGAGAATTTTTCGTTTCCATCCGTGTTATTTATAAGTAAGGGAAAACCTAAAGGAGACACATGAAAATCACCATCAATCTCCCTGTAACAGAAAGGGAGAATGAATTATTTTTGACATCATTCGAAGGTATCGGTCTGACCAAGCAAATGGCATATAGTTTGATCATGCTTTTGAAGCAGGAAGACTTCCATGCAGCAATCGCTAGATATGAATCAAAACGGATCAAGCGAGTAGAAAAACAAGTTCATAATTGTGTCGAGAAAGCATATGAAGAGCATCTTCTTGCAGGCAAAAAACTTCGTATAGCAAACTGTGCCGGCGTTATCGGTTTTCAAGTTGGGGTAGCTAATCCTAATGCGAATGCACGTGCAGTCTTTAACGCAGCATTACGAATCGCAAAAATGGAAAACACACGCATTCGAACGGGAATCTTGCGGTTCTCACGAAGTGATCGGGTAAAAAAGCTTATGCAAAAGTACCCCAATCTGAATGAGAACGCCCTAAAATATATGTATCTAAAGGGGAAACTAGAATTGAATAACGATGATTTCCAAGTCATGGATAATTTTTTACAAAATCTTACTGCTAAAGGAAAAAGCAAATGAATAACATACTGAACCCTCACGAAAATGGGCTCAAAGAAGCAAAAAGTTTTGCAAATATCATGGGAATTATAGGTGGATTGTCAATAGTTGCATCGATATATTTAGACAATACAGCAGAAGCGCTGACTGAGCCGCATGTATGGTTTAATTATGCAAGCAGTCACATCAATCAAATACAATTAGGTGTAGGTTTGATCGCTATTGGAGCCTTAGCGGTATATATCATGAACTTTTCGATATACAAAGTGAAGAATAAGATACCGAAACCAATCACATTGGAAGAACTTTCAAAAATATGGATCAGCGAAGAAGAACGTGAAAGACTCCAAAAGGAAAAAGAGGCAAACGAATTTAATCCTCAAATAGAGGAGAAGCAAAACTTACGCCAAAGATATGAGTTTATAAAGCAGGGAACGAGCATTTTTTTGGATAATTATGTAGACCAATATATTGAAATCATTCCCCTAGATGACCTTCGGATTATATATGAGTTATTGGAGTTTTTGGAAGAGGAAGGTGGTATTTCATCTGTAAATGGAAATAAAAGTGATCCAGAAACAGCACAATTCATGGAAGATAAAATTTCATTTGATATTCTGAAAACATTCTCATTATATGATCATTCATTACGAGTAGCAAGGTATTATTGTGATAATTTAGAGAAAAAAGCGTTCGATAAGTATAGTTGGCAAACAAAAATTGGAATGTCGTTAATTTTAGGACTTGCACATGATATTGGTAAGGTTCGGACTGCGTACCATTCCGATAAATCAACCATTCGAGCACACGCAATTGAGTCTAAATCACTATTTTTAGAGATGTTTTTGAATTATGAGCATGCTGAACAGGTAGCTGAGCTTATTCTAAATCATCATATGTCCAGAAGTGATTTAGGTAATATGGGGATAGTGTTAGTTCAGTCGGATAAAGATGCTAGAAAAGAGGAAACACTACTTTGGCATCAAGACCAACATCGGATTGATAGTTATTTTGTGAATATTGACGGGACAATAGATGAATGCCGCATTTTTTCTGAAGAAATCATCATGCATGAAGTCACCGAAAAATTTAAAAAGACGTTAAATCTGGATTTATATGGAGTGTTCGATAAACCTATAAAATCAGATGTTGAACCAATTCCATTTGATTTTAAATCGATCGAAACGAGACTAATTCTCGAAATTATGGGAGTTCTAAATACCAATATCAAGGGAAGCTTCACTCCAGCATGTGCATCGGTTAAAAATAAGATAATTATCAATATTACGATCTTCAAGCAGATTGTTCAACGATTGCTCTATCTTGAAGATGATCAG
>JAQTZE010000009.1 GCA_028687935.1 Sulfurimonas sp. | reverse complement strand
ATTTCATAATATCGTTGTTGAGTTCATATCCAAGATCGATTTCACGGTTTCTTGTTTGATCTAAATCTGGCGTGCCTGCTACTCCTCCTGTACCTAGTATATAAAGTTCTCTCGCATCAGGAATACGATACGCTTGCCCAACACCTAAGAAGATTTTATTTTCTTTGTTGATATTGTATGTAGTAATAAAATTAGCATTCATTCCATAGTAGTTATTCGATTCAAAGGCTGCGTTTTGAGGATTTACGACAGACATATCGTATCTGCCACCAAGCTCAAAGTCAAAATCTCCAAAAGTCTTTTTGAGCTTTGAGAAGAGTGCTGTATTTGTAGTAAGTGTATGTGTCAAACTAGTGACAGTGTTACTTACTGCACCAGTAGAAGTATTCGTGTCAAAGTATTCCCCTTGCCATGTTCTTTTGCTTCCATCAAGACCTACTAAAAGCTTATATGAACCAAGTTCAAAATCATTTTTGAGCTTTAATCCTTCCATTGATGTTTGGAGTTGATTTGTTTTGTATTTTGCTTTACCTGCGTTTCTATACTCAGTACTCATTGGATGATCGACATCAGAGAAGTAGTATTGAATATTTGCGTTTGCAAAAAGTTCTGAAATATTTTTGATGTTGTATTCGATGCTGTAGATATTTGAGTAGTCATAAACAGCGTCCATCGGCGTATTTGCATACAAAATATCATCACTTCTATTACCGGTATAGCCTAAACGCAGCTCTTGGTCATCAGCGGTTGTTATATAGGCTTTTGCCATAACACTTTTTTTTGTATAGGCTTGCATATCTTCGTATTGCGTGGCGTATCTGTTATCAGGGTTTGTAGGTGATGCTGGCGGTGTAAAACCATAGTTACTTCTTTGCTGCGCAAGTGTATTCCCATCGCCATCTCTATATTGATCACTTGTCTCTTGAGAAGCACTTACTAAAACACGGACAAGGTCATTCCCACCGCTTGCTGTGAAGCCGAGTTTTCTATAATCCCAGCTTCCTGCCGCAAGATTGAGCTCACCATGAAGCTCTTTTGTAGGTTTTTTCGTCGTGATTTTCAGACCACCACTCATAGTCCCAAAAGTCTCAACATCATATGGCCCTTCGATAACTTCTATGCTATCGATTTGGTTTGCAAGGATGTGAGAAACTGGTGGGTCCATTCTGTTTGGACATGCGCCACAGATTTTTGTACCGTCTACTTCGATAGAGATATTATCACGTTTTTGTCCACGGATAAAGATATCGTTTGCGATACCGCTACGGCGGCTCATGTCGATACTTGGGACTGAAGTGCTCAGTGCTTGTGCAAGGTCTGCTGAGATCTTTGCGTTTTGGCTTACTTCTGTGAGAACCGTAGACTCTACGCTGATTGGCGCGAGTACTACATCATTCGCATACAATGAAGCAAGTGCTACAAATGAGAGAGGGATAAGTTTTTTCATGGTATACCTTGATAAGAAATTTATCTATATTCTACAGAGTCAAGTGTTACAAATACGTTAAACTTTGCTAAAATTGCAGCATGAAAACAAGTGAAAAAATAAAACGAACCATCTTTATAGCCTTAGGCTTTGCACTCTCAACCTATCTCATCATGAGTGGTGTCGCGATACTAAGCCAAGAGGATACAAACGCAACGCAAGCAGAAGTGGTTAAATAAGCTCCACACCTTTTGCAAAGTTCATTGTCACACAGTGAAGTGAGCCATGTTGGCGGATGAGAACGCTACAGTCTATAGCCACGATATCTCGCTCTGGGAAGGTCGCTTTGAATATTGCAAGTGCTGCTTCATCCTCTTTGACTCCATATACAGGCACTAAAACAGCTGCATTTACAAACAAAAAGTTTGCGTAAGTGGCAGGAAGTCTCTCTCCTTCAAAATAAACAGCTGAGCTCATCGGGAGTGCAATAAGTTTAAATCCATGCTCAGCAGAGATTACTTCAAGCTCTTTTTCCATCAAACGCAGCTCTTCATAATGCTCGTCCTCTTTGTCCTCGCATTTGACATACATGATGGCATCTTTGCTGATGATACGTGCGAGTGTATCGACATGGGAATCGGTGTCATCACCTGCTAAGTAGCCGTGGTTGAGGTAGAGAATCTTTGATGCGCCAAAAGCATCTTTAAGTATTGCGTTTGTCTGCTCTTTATTTAAGTGTGCGTTTCTGTTTGGATTGAGCATGCACTCTGAAGTTGTGAGAATAATGCCTGCGCCATCGCTTTCTACTCCGCCGCCTTCGAGGATGATATCGATAGTTTTGAGCTTTTTCGTGTAGCGTTTAGCGATTGCATGGCTCATTGCATTGTCTTTGCGTGCTTCAAACTTTGAACCCCAACCTGTAAAAGTAAAGTCTAAAAGTTCTATGTCCTCACCATTTTCGACACACAGCGCCGAGCAGTCTCTTGCCCAAGAGTCATTTGTTGTTTGCTCAACAAGATAGAGATTTTCATGCATCTCAAATCTGCTTCTCACGCGAAACAGATCATCACAGACGACGAGACATTTTTGGTATTTGATGATTGCGTTTATGATATTGACAAAATTCTCTTCCGCTTCTTCGAGATATTCTGACCAGTCACTCTCTTTTGGAGGGAAGATAATTTGGGTAAAACTTTGCTCTTCAAACTCGGCTATTAATCTTTTCATAGTGTATAATTCCTTTATGGCTTCAATAATTTTAAATAAAAATAATTTTTTTAATAATCTCGATATTATCGCAAAACATACCAAAGCAAAAGATAAAATTGCACTGGTTTTAAAAGACAATGCATATGGTCATGGACTGATAGAAATGGCTTCTATAGCGCGTGAATATGGGATCAAAAAATGTGTCGTTCAGCTAGAGAGCGAAGCGCTGAAGCTAGAAGAGTATTTTGATTATATTTTAGTTCTAGCAGATATTCCAAAATGCTCAAGCACGAAAATACACTATGCTATCAATGATCTCAGCAGAGTCCCCAGCTACCCCACAGGCACAAAAGTGGAGCTCAAAGTAGACACTGGAATGCATAGAAGCGGTGTCAAACCTGAGGAACTTCACACTGCGTTTGCAAGGATACAAGAGCAAGGACTCTCTCTTGGTGCTGTTTTTACCCATCATAGAAGTGCGGATGAACTTACAAGCGAGTGGTTTTGGCAAAAAGAGAATTTTACAAAAGTAAAAGAACATGCCAAAGAACTTGCAAAAGAGTTTGGTTTTTCTACACTGCGTTTTCACTCTTGCAACTCTGCAGCGCTCTTTCGTGAGGCTGCATTTGATGAAGATATGGCGAGAGTGGGGATCGCAGCGTATGGCTGTATGAATCTTCCTTTGGCTTTAAAAGTGGATGGCTTCAAAGCTGTTCTCGCAGTAAAAGCTTCCAAAATATCGAGCCGTTTTCTCAAAAAAGGTGCACGTGTAGGTTATGGCGGAACGCATGAAATACAAAGTGATTGTGTTGTAAGTAATTATGATTTCGGGTATGGGGATGGTTTTTTCAGAACACTTTCAGATAGCTATAAAACGCAAGCAGATATTCAGCTCGTCGGACGTATTTCGATGGATAACAGCTCTTTTATCTCTGAAGAAGAGGAACTTCTTATCTTTGAAGATGCCTCTTATGTGGCTGCGTTTACTAGCACTGTAAGTTATGAAATACTTACTTCACTCAAGTCTGAACTCAAACGCGAGATACGCTAAACGCAGCTTTAGTTTAGGAGTTTGTTTTGATGATTGCGTTTGCAAATATAACGCCATCAACTCCTAATATAGCCAACTCTTCTATCTCTCTTTCTTCTTCTATAAGTACCAAAATCTTCATATCAAAGAGATAATTCTCAGCGATATTTTGTGCAGTTTTTGCCATTTTTGGGAGTACGATAGCATATTTTGCGCCAAGGTTTGCCGCATAGATAAGCTCTGTGATATCTGCAACTCTTAGTGCCATAGAAACACCGTTTGCATTGACATGAGAGATGATATCCATGTTCTCTTCGCTAAACTCAAAACAGACAGTAGAAGAGGAAGGAGTACGTTTGATACCATCGATATTGCTTATATGATAAAAGGTCTCACTCGGGAGAAAGGCATGGCCAAAGAGTAGCATTACTTTTTCTCCAAGCACTCTTGAGAGCAGTAGTATTTTCCATTGCTCAGTATTGAATCATCGAGCTGGCTGTAGATACCACAGCTCGCACATTCGACCATGTCACTGCCCTTGAGTTCTTCGTTTTTATCCTTTGGAAGAAGAGACTTTTTTTTGAAAAACATAAAGTAGATAGCGGCGATGATACCGCCGATAAGTATGAGTTTAAGTATCACAGTGTACTTCCTTGCATGAGTAGATAATGTCTATTTTTTGTTTGGATAATCTGGTGTTTTATACTTGGATCGACCTCTTCAAAGACTCTCTCTCCCTTATAAAAAAGAAGCTGAGAGTTTTCATCTCTGAAGTTTTTACTGAGTTTGAGAAGCATTTTGGTGTCTGTGACCGCGCGAGAGGTGATAAGATCAAATATTTTTGGCTCCATATCTTCAACTCTTTTTTTGACAACAGTGACATTTTCAAGCTTGAGGTCTGCTTTGATAAACTGTAAGAAACTTGCACGTTTTGCGAGAGGTTCTACAAGGGTCACGTGTGTCTGCGGAAGGGCAAACGCAAGGATCATACCTGGAAAACCAGCACCTGTGCCGATGTCCATAAGTGAAGCGACATGAGGTAAAAAACTGATAGGAAAGACAGCATCATAGATGAACTCATCCATTGTTTTTTGATCTTTTGCACCGGTGAGATTATGAATTTTATTCCATTTAAAGAGGTGCTCTTTATATTTTTGCACATTTTTATAAAAATCATCTGGAAGATTGAGATTATCGTTTTGTATAGTAGTTTTTAAGTCCAATAAAATATCCTTTAAAAAAGATATTTTATCTGAATCTCTATAAAATTGAAAGTTCTCTCAGAACTAAGAAAATATTTTTTTCATTGCGGAGAAAAATATTTTGAAAATACCTCTGTTCTCCACAAGATTATCAACGAAAACATCATATGTCGTATTGTTTGCCTCAAGATACTCTCGTAAAAACTTTTCACTTGCAGCCATACCACCGACTTTTTCAAGCTCTACAAGTTGTTGATAGATCGGAGCCATAGTATCTATCGCTTTTTGTGGTGCTGCTTTTCTAAATGCAGTATGGGAGATTATATCATTTGTGATTGGATCAAGTTTTGGTTCAAATTCTGTAACAACCCAATAAAAACTGCCATCTTTTGCCATGTTTTTTACTACAGCCATGATATTTTGACCTTTATTGATTCTGTCCCACATCATCTTAAAAACTATTTTTGGCATATCTGGATGTCTTACTATTGAGTGGGGTTGCCCGATAAGCTCAGCTATAGAGTAGCCGGAAATTTCAATAAAATAATCATTGCCATAAGTAATTATCCCTTTTGGATCTGTTTTTGAAACAATATAACGCTTTGAGCTTAGTTTGATTTCTTTGTTTGTTGGAGTTGCCACATGAGTACCTTTAAAAAAAGTTTTTGTAAACAATTATATATTTATTTAACTTATGTAATAATATAATAAATTTTTAAGATTATATCTCAGGGAAGCAAAATGGATAAAGCTCAAAGTTTAGAAGCTATAAAAAATGCCAGAAAAGCACATGAGTTGCAAATGAAAAAAATTGTGGCTCTTATCAATGGAGAAGAGGTCGAGAATCCGACCGCAGTCAATAAAACGCAGTGTGATTTTGGCAAATGGTTTTATGCAGAGGATGGTCACTTACCAAAACTCTTAGGAGCTCTCTTTTATAATGAACTTGAAGTAATGCATGCGAGATGGCATATGGAATACGTGCGTATATTTGAAATATTTTTCCAAAATAAGAAGCAAGGATTTTTTTCTAAAATGATTGGCGTAAATAGAGTAAGTAATATGGACCTTGACCGTGCAAAACTCTATTATAGTGAGCTAGAAGCAACAACAAATGAGCTACTCAAAGCACTTGCTGTATCCGAGCGACGCCTTGGGGCTCTCAACGAATCTTTATTTATTTAATCTATTTTTTTGAAGCAGGAGAGTTGTCTCCTATGCGGGCAGCGGCATACGTAGAAATGCCCACTGAAAATAGACGACAAACTGCTCTCTATTACAACGCGTTCAAACGCAAGTGTGGT
Source organism: Sulfurimonas sp. (assembly GCA_028687935.1). Lineage (GTDB taxonomy): Bacteria > Campylobacterota > Campylobacteria > Campylobacterales > Sulfurimonadaceae > Sulfurimonas. Next base: position 77,085 of record JAQTZE010000009.1, on the reverse strand, counting down.
CATATCTGCAGAGTAAAACTGGAAGTTGTCTCTGCCCCCTCATCGTTGGCTTCATAAATTGCGCTATCTGCGTATCTGATGAGGTCATGCGAGTTTAAAGCATTTTGAGGATAGACATCGATTCCGTTGTATTTGAATTTGGAGGCTTCTTCTCCATAAATATCATATGTTTGTTGTGACCATAGTGTCATCTTAGTGTGAAGATTAATCTCCCAACTACCCAAGTTTGAGAGCTCTTCAAACTGGCGCATACTATTTTCTCTCGCTTCGAGTTTTTTGGTCACAATTGCCAGATTTTTTTGAATATTATCTCTATCTTTCAGAACTTTTCCTTGTTTAGAAGAGATGGCCCATCTCTTCTTTTTTCACAGAGATATACCCTTCATTGTGGATATTTGTCTTCATAATAATTGGAATGCGCTCCACAATCTCAATACCGCTGATAGAATTGAGCTTAGCGGGATTGTTCGTAAGAAGTTTTATTTTCTCAATCCCAAAGTACTTTAAGATAAAAGTAACAATCTCATAGGTGCGCTCATCTGCAGCAAATCCAAGTTGATGGTTCGCTTCTACAGTATTGTAGCCTTTGTCTTGAAGTGCGTAGGCATTTATCTTATTAAAGAGCCCTATATTACGCCCTTCTTGTCGCAGATAGATAAGCATTCCATTAGTCTGTGCTGCGAGTGCTAAAGCATATGCAAGTTGGTCTCCACAATCACATTTAAGGCTTCCAAGAGCATCCCCGGTTAAACACTCAGAGTGAATGCGTACTATTGGAATTTCACTTGTTGCATCTGTAAATATTACAAGGTGTTCTTTTTCACCTTCTTTAAAAGCTTGGACTTTGAAATCACCAAATTTTGAGGGGAGAATTGCTATCTCAGAAATTTTTATATTCATTAGATTAATCTTTAAAACGGTAAAATATTTTTCAAAAAAAATTATTATAGCAAAAAAAGGTATATAAATGTTTCAAAGATTTCGCAGAACTCGTTTCAATAAACATCTTCGTGCACTCGTTCGTGAGACGAGCGTTGGTGTAAATGATTTTATTTATCCACTTTTTGTACGAAGTGGAACGGGGATCAAAACTGAGGTTGCTTCTATGCCGGGTGTCTACCAGATGAGTATTGATGAGATTTTAAAAGAGTGTGTGGAGCTCAAAAAGCTTGGACTCTACTCCATTATACTTTTTGGGATACCCGAGGTAAAAGACTCTATTGGTTCAGATGCTCTTTGTGATCATGGTATCATCGCGTCAACTATTCGCGCTATTAAAGAAACACATCCTGAAATGTTTGTAGTGACTGATCTTTGTTTTTGTGAATATACAGATCACGGACACTGCGGTATTTTAAATGGCGAGAGCGTGAACAACGATGCGACGCTTGAGATATCCGCGCAGCAGGCAATCGTTCATGCAAAAGCGGGCGCGGATATGATAGCCCCTTCGGGGATGATGGACGGGATTATAGAAGTACTTCGTAATGCCCTTGATGGTGCAGGATTTGAGAACCTTCCAATCATGAGCTATTCGACAAAATTTGCTTCTGGGTACTATGGACCGTTCCGTGATCTAGCAGAATCAACACCAAGCTTCGGGGATCGTGCTTCATATCAGATGGATCCTGCTAATCGTCGTGAAGCTATTGCTGAGAGCATAGAAGATGAGGCCCAGGGAGCAGACATACTTATGGTCAAACCTGCACTTGCTTATCTGGATATTGTCCGAGAGATAAAAGATGCTACTTCTCTTCCTATGGCAGTTTACAATGTCAGCGGTGAATATGCGATGCTCAAGCTCGCAGGCAAGCATGAACTTATCGATTACAATAGAGTAGTCATGGAAACAATGGTTGCGTTTAAGAGAGCTGGAGCAGATATCATCATCTCTTATCATGCAAAAGAAGTAGCGCTCATGTTGCAAAACGCATAGTTTTTGTTAAATTAAAGAAAACTATAATAAAATACATAACTTTATAATTTTAGGAAACGCAGTTGAGACATTTTTTAACGCTTAGAGACTACACAAAAGAAGAGATTTTAGAGATCATCGAATTAGGTCTGCAGATCAAAAAAGATTTAAAAGCCGGTATCTATAAAGAAGAACTGAAAAAGAAAACGCTTGCGATGATATTTGAAAAAAGTTCAACGCGCACGCGTGTGAGTTTTGAGACGGGAATGTTTCAACTTGGTGGCCACGGACTTTTCTTATCCAACCGTGATATCCATCTTGGACGTGGAGAACCGGTCAAAGATACAGCGCGAGTTATCTCGAGTATGTGTGACATGGTGATGATACGTACTTTTGAACATTCGATGATAGAAGAGTTCGCAAAATACTCCAAAGTCCCTGTTATCAATGGATTGACAGATTCATACCATCCAGTGCAGCTTTTGGCTGATTATATGACGATGGTCGAGTACGGTGTGCATGAAAACGCAGTCGTTGCTTATGTGGGTGATGGAAACAATATGACACACTCATGGATGATGCTCGCTGCAAAACTCGGCTTTGAACTTCGTATAGCGACACCAAAAGGGTATGAAGTTGATGGGCTTATCTTGCAAGACGCTCTGAAGTTTGCCAAAGAGAGTGGCGCAGTTATCAAAGTCTCTAACGATCCTAAAGAAGCTATCAAAGGTGCGACAATAGTGACAACAGACACTTGGGCATCTATGGGGCAAGAAGATGAAAAAGAAGAGAGAATCAAAGCTTTTAAAGGCTATATGGTAGATAGTCTTATGATGTGTTTAGCGCATAAAGAGGCAAAATTTCTTCACTGTCTTCCAGCATATAGAGGCCAAGAAGTCTCAGCAGAGGTTCTTGAAAGCCACGCTGAGATAGTCTTTAATGAAGCAGAAAACAGACTCCATGCACAAAAAGGTTTGATGGTCTGGCTTGAAAAACAAAGGAACTCTTAAATTATGAAATATGCATGGCTTCTTCTACTGGTTTGGAGTGCTCTTTTTGGGGCAGAAGTTGTTGAGGTCGGTGAACGATTTCAACACTCTCAAAGCTGTAAAGCTTGTCACTTACAAATAGTACAAGAGTGGGAAGATTCATGGCATGCAAAAAGTCATTATGAAAATGATGAATATCTACGAGCATCAATAGACTATGTAAGTCGAAAAACACGTAAAAGCCTAAACGCAGTGAAGGTAGAGTGTGCGACATGTCATAACCCACGAATTTCTGTCACGCAAACAGGAATGGATTATGAGATTATGGCTGTTATGGAACTCGATAAAGGTTCTAAGGTCAATAAAGCACTCAAAAGTGATGCTATCAGCGAAGGTATCAATTGTGTTGTTTGTCATAATATAGAGATGATACATGACGAGGCAGATACGAGTAAACGCGGTATCAATAGAGTGGAATGGACAAAGTCTGGAACGATGGCTGGTCCTTATCCTGATGCAAAATCTCCTTACCATAAAACACAACAGCGTGACTTTATGAGCACAAATCCAGATAAACTTTGTTTCGTATGCCACGCAAATGACAGATCAAGTGAAGGTTTTGTCTTTACAGATATGCAAAGTGAATTTGTTGCGGGCGATAAAAAATGTGTCGATTGCCATATGAGTCCAAAAAAAATAGGTGTTGCAGCAACACTAAAGCTAGATAACGGTAAATCAAAACAAAGAGAAATACGAGAACACTCCTTTGCAGGAGCACATACGCAGACACTCTGGAGGGATGCTCTCTCTTTGGATCTCAAACAAGAGGGAAAAGATCTGTTACTAACCATCTCAAATCCTCAGCCACATAATATTCCAAGTGGATTTGGTGCACGTGAGATTCTTATTGAACTCTCTTATAAAAAAGGTGCAGAGGCATTAGAGATAAAAACTATCTCTTTGACAAATCAGTATATATCTAAAAGAGGCAAAGCTACGATTCCTCATCTTGCAGAATCTTCTACAAAAGATGCGACTATTCCAGCACAAGGGAAAAAAGCTTTAAAAGTAGCAAATGTTATAGGTGCTACGAGTGTTGATGTGACATTGTATTATCGCTTGGTAAATGATGAAGTTCGTACTATGCTTGAACTTAAAGAGCCTATCTGGTCAGAAAAAAGTTTTATAACGTCTGGAAGTATGAAACTTAAATAGGGTGTTCCGCTTAGTAGCGGATACCTGTGAGCGTTCGTATTTTCTCTATCATAGGAAGTGCTACAGCTCTTGCTTTGGCTGCTCCAGCGTCTAAAATCGCTCTTACTTCACCCTGATTTGCTTCATAGTAGTTGCGTTTTTCTCTAAACTCTCCAAAATATTCCCATATAACATCTGCAAGATAGAGTTTAAAGTGCCCATGTCCTTCGCCACCTTTTTTGTAGCGTTCTTGAAGTGCGAGGAGCTCTTTGTCTGAGAGAAAGAGTTTTGCCATATTATAAACATTGCATCCTTCATACTCTTTTGGGTCTTCCATCGCGACATTTTCTGTGACTATTTTTTTGATAGTTTTGAGTTGTGCTTTTTCTTCACCGAAGATATTGACGGTGTTGCCGTAACTCTTAGACATCTTTTGTCCATCAGTCCCAGGAACTGTTGCTACTTCTTCTTGAATTTTGAATTCAGGAATTTTAAACACATCACCATATTCATTATTGAACTTGATAGCGATATCTCTTGCGATCTCGACATGTTGTATCTGATCTTTTCCAACTGGAACGATATCTGGGGCAAAAAGTAAAATATCTGCAGCCATAAGTACCGGATAAGAGAAAAGAGAGTGATTTGCAGTGATGCCTTTTGCAGTTTTATCTTTGTAACTGTGCGCGCGTTCTAGAAGTCCCATCGGTGTAAACGCAGAGAGTATCCAGTAGAGTTCTAGCACTTCTTTGACATCTGATTGCACCCAAAATATCGATTTTTGAGGATCAATACCTAAAGCCAAAAAATCTGTAGCTGTCTGCATAGTGAGCTTTGCAAGTCGCTCTCCACCATTTCCACTACTCATTGCATGATAATTTGCTATAAACGCAAAGGTCTCACTGTTTTTTTGTGCTTCTACCATCTGTTTGATGGAACCGAAATAATTGCCTATATGTAAGTCGCCAGAAGGCTGAATTCCTGTAAAAAGTCTCATTGTAACTCATTTCATTTATTTTTGAGACATTATAGCAAAATAGCAATTTTAAAGCTTTGTTGTGTTATATTTTCTCTATTAAGGGTAAGATTACTTACCTCAAAAAAGGATTTATTATGAACTTGCAAATTCGTGCAAAAGGTGTTACTTTAAATGATCATGCGAGAGCGCACATTGAAAGCGCTGTTGAAGCATTTGGAAAATTTGGTCTTGATATTACGACAGTAAATACTGTTATTACTACTGAAAAAAATGGTATAGCAGTTGAATTTGATATTCATATCGCACATGCACAGCCTGTAGTTATCAACCAAAGTGATGATGACTTAGATACTGCGATTGATTTAGCGATAGACAGAGCGAGTAAAGCACTTCGTCGTCTTCATACAAAAGTAGCGACTCCTGCAAAAGGTTCTATAAAAGATCTAGAAACAGTTGACGCTTAATCTACTTGCATATGCCAAATAGGGCATATGCATATCTCCCTAAAATTCAAGGAAATCTATTTGAAATATCTACTTTTACTCCTTTTGTCTCTTAATCTGATTGCAGACAATGACTATTCACTCCGTGCGAGTGCAGGAAGCGCTTCAGCAAGTGACTTCGACAAACTTTATACTTTCCAAGGCTTTAATAAAAGCCCATATAATACTTCAGTTTATGGCGTAGATGGCGGATACAGACTTATGAAAAACATTGGTGATCTCCCTTTTGATCTTTATGTAAAAGGTGGAGTAAACTACTTTAATGAAAACGGTTATCAGCCTGATTTTCTTGAAGCAACAGCGTACTTAAAAGTCTATTATAAACTCAATGCTTTTGACAATCAGCTCAGAATTGGTCTTGCTGAGGGTATGTCATACGCAAGTAAAGTTCCTTACACAGAAAAAGTGGAAGCTGAAGCAGAGAACGACAATCAGTCGAATCTTTTAAATTATATGGAACTTACATTTGACTTTGACATGGGAAAACTTATCTCAGTAGATGCACTCAAAGAGACATATTTGGGATATATGATAAAACATCGTTCAGGAATGTATGGCCTTTATGGCGGTGTGAAAGATGGCGGCTCAAACTACAACTGCATTTATGTAGAGAAAAACTTTTAACGAGGAGTTGTGGATGTATAACTGGATGGTATGGTTTCATATACTCTCACTTATCTCTTGGTTCGCGGTGCTTTTTTATCTCCCAAGACTCTTTGTCTATCATGCAGAAAACGCACAAAACGCAGGCTTTGTCGAGGTAGTCAAAGTGATGGAGATGAAGATATACAAATATATCGGAGTTCCTGCGATGTGGGCTACAGTACTCAGCGGTGCATATTTATCGTATGCACTTGGCTTTAATGGTGGCTGGCTCCATGCAAAGATCTTTTTTGTGCTTATTTTAATGGGATATTTTTATTCACTAGGACATTTTAGAAATAAGTTTTTAGTAGATGGTTGTCACAAAAGTGGTAAATTTTTTAGAATGTATAATGAAGTCCCGACTCTGCTTTTGATGGTCATTGTTGCAATGGTAATCTTAAAGCCATTTTAATGAAGAAGTAAAAGGAATTTATTCCTTTTACTTCTCACCCTTTTTCTTCGCTTTAAATAGTACAGGTGTTCCCGTAAAATTAAATGCTTCTCTAAGTTTGTTTGTTAGATATCTTCTGTATGTGAAGTGAAGTCCTCTTGGCTTATTCATGATAATAGCTATCTTTGGAGGTCGTGTTTCATACTGCGTTGCATAGTAGATACGGATGACTTGTCCGCTCATGCTTGGAAGTGTATGGCGTCTGAGCGCTCTTTCTATTACTTCATTGAGTTTTGAAGTTGGAATACGCTGTGAATAGTTCTCATTGATCTCTAATATCATATCATGAAGCTTATCCACTCTCTGGTGTGACTTCGCAGAGATCGTGATAATAGGTGCATAGGCTAAGAATTTGAAGCGATCACGAACTTCTCTAATGATCTTGTCGTGCTCTTCACGGTTGGAGATATCCCATTTGTTAAGAACGATTATAGATGCAAGTCTGTTGCTATCTACAAGCCCTGCAATCTTCTCATCAAGGTCCATAAACGGCTCACTTGCATCGAGGACGATGAGCGCCATATTTGCGTTTTCAAGCATCTCTGTTGTACGCATAAGTGCATATTTTTCGATACCCAGAATCTTACCACGGCGGCGGAGACCTGCAGTATCTACGAAAGTAAGCTGCTTGCCTTTGTACTCGATAGTCTCATCGATTGGATCGATTGTCGTCCCTGCTACAGAACTTACCACTGAACGCTCTTCGCCGAGAAGGGCATTAAGAAGTGAGCTTTTTCCGACATTTGTTCTTCCGATGATAGCTATCTTGATGTGATTGAGGTCATTTTCGTCGAACTCTTTGATAAGATCGTTGTTTGCATAGATAGAATCATCAGGAATCTCTTCATCATCTTCTTCTTCAGGGTAATAAAAACCGTCATCTTCTTCGTCGTGCTCATACTCTTCAAAGTACTCTTCATCGCTAAGTTCAGGCTCTATAATTGTAAAATTATCATCTTCATCAATCTCTTCATTTTCTTGGATGATATCGCTATCTGGAAGTTTAGAATAGAGCCAGTCCATAAGCTCAACTGTGTTTCTATTGTGAGAAACAGAGATACCAAAGATGGCATCTGTGCCAAATTCGTAAAAGTCCCAAAGCTGTTCCTTCATTTTGTCGTTGTCTATTTTATTAACAACGAGAGCGATATCTTTGCCCATATTTTGAAGTTCATAAAAGAATTTTTTGTCTTCATCTTCAGGAATACCTTTTCCATCCACCATATAGAGGATGATATCGGCTTTGTAAGCTGCTTTGATTGACATCTCTTTGATCTTGTCAAAAAGTTCACAGCCCTTATCAAGCCCGCCAGTATCGAGAAGTTCCGCTCTTTTATCTATGATAATCGCATTTCTTCTTTTGACGTCACGCGTTGTTCCTGCAATATCGGAAGTAATAGCATCTCTTTTTTTTACCAGACGATTAAATAGTGAGCTTTTACCAACGTTTGGACGACCAATAATGGCGATTTTTTTCATGTTTGTACCCTTGTAGTGTACTGCGTAAGTATATATGCAGTGAATATTAATTCGCAATTATATCTAAATTCTAAAGATTTGCTTAATGAGGATGTGAGCTTGTATGTTTTCGAGTGAGACGAAACGTCCCACTCAGAGTGATTTGGAGTGTTTAGTTACTTGGAAATTCTTTTTCTAAGCTCTCTAAAGATTGTTTAGATTGAAACTGCTGCCAAAGAGCATCATCATTTTTGAAGCTTGAGCTTACAGCTTTTTTTACTTCTCTATTGACTTCACCTTCATTGACTGCAACGAGCATATATAAAGCTCCAGATGGAGCGCTCCATACATCTACTGCTTTAGAACCTTGAAGGTCTACTTTCGCTACTTGTTTTGTGACTGCTGTTGAGACTTTATCTACTGTTTCTTGTGCACCGTTTCCAGTTGAACGGGTAAATACTTCTACTTTGTCTTTTACTAGTGTTTGGATCTGTTGTGCTAAATCCGAACGACCGTTTGCAAGCGCTACTCTTCTCATATGGCTCATGCCAGCAGCAGAATTTTCAGCAATACCAAGACCTGCATAATGACCATCAAGTTTTGGTAGACAGGTCCATGATGGAGCCAAGACTTTCTCTTGCATACACTGATATTCTTCACTAGCTGCACCTGGGATGACCTCTTTGTCGCTACATCCTGTGATTGATGCTGCGATAAGTCCAGCAAGAGCGATTGATGATAAAGTTTTAAACATTTTATATCCTTGATAATATTGTAAATGAAATACTAGCACATATATGAAATACTATTTATTAACCATGATGGTTTTATTTGCACTTTCAGTAAGAAATTATTTAAATCTAAGGCATAGGTGAGTTGAAATATGTATAATTGCGTTTATGAAATATTATGCTTATGAAGAATTTAAAAACGATACAAATACTCTTAAAAATAAAGTAAGAGATTTTAACCCTGAGGCACTTTTGGCAATCGCTAGAGGCGGATTGACACTTTCACACGCGCTAGCAGAGGGTTTAAATATAAGAGAAGTGCAGTCGATACGTACAGAACTTTATGATAAAACATGTAAACGCGATCTTATTACGATATTTGATACCTGCGTTTTTGAAAAAAAATCACGTATTTTGGTTGTTGATGATATTGCAGACAGTGGAGAGACGCTTGAGGCTATTATGAAGCATCTAGCGCAAAAATATCCTGCGATAGAGTTTAAATCTGCGACGCTTTTTTACAAAACCACTTCTATTTATGAGCCCCATTTTTGGGTTCAAGAGGCAAATGACTGGATAGATTTTTTCTGGGAGCGAGACTTTAAAGATTAATCTTTATGTCCGCTGTGCTTTTGCGTAAAGTCAGTCTCATAAATATACTCTGAGATAGTTTTTAAGGTCTCAATATCAAATCCAAGTTCGGGCATGAGCTCGTGTTTTTCTATTGCATCAAGCATGATGGAGGTCTCTTTTTTTGGGTGTTCAACCCACTCGGACATATACTTCACAAACTCTTTTTTCTCAGCAAACGCAGTCATATATCTCTCTTTAAAGTCCACAACAGAAGGCGCTGAGACTGTCTTGTTTTCAAAGTGGCATGTTGTACAGTTACCGTGAAAAAGTAAAGAGCCCATCTCGTTTGCGTTTATATTTAAAACCAATAGAACCAATAAAGTTAGATGTGTTTTTATTCTCTCGCCTTTTTTATCATCTCATAGGCTTGGTTGATCTCCTGCGTTTTTGCTGTTGCTTCTTGCATATAAGCTTCATCTTTTCCTTGAGATTTGATGATATCTGGGTGGTACTGTTTGACCAGTTTTCTATAGGCTTTTTTAACCGTGTCAATATCATCAGTTGCGTTTACACCTAAAAGTTTATAGGCATCATTGATGTTTGCTTTTGGTTGGATGTTTCGCATCATCTTTTCAAACTGATCAAAGATAGCGTGATACGCCTGTGGATCAAAAGAAAGAGCCTCTGCAATTAATTGCAGAATATTCTCTTCACTTTGACTCACCTCTCCATCTACAAACGCAAGTTGAATCAAAAAGCCCATAAACTGTTGCTGTTTCGCTCTGTCAGCTTTGATGGAGCGAGCTAAAGTCTGAGCGAGTTGCTCTGTATTGTCACCGCGCTCTTTCTCTTCGTTAAATATCTCTTTGAGCAAATCTTTCGTCTTGTGTGGCTCAGGAAAAACGTTTGCGATATCCTCAAACATGATGCCTATAAGCTGTGCTTCAAGCGCATCGACTTTTCCGTCTGCTTTTGCGACTTTTGCGACAAGTGCCACAAAGAGTCCAAGCTCACTCTTTTGCAGTGCCTCTTTTGAAACAGAGAAGTTTTTAAATGCCTCTTTTGAGTAGTCTGTGTAGCGCGCGTAACTTTTAAAAATGTAGTAAAAAACAGCTGCTACAATTGCTAAAACGATTATATTTCCCATTAGTATCCTTTATTTAACCATGAAATTATACAGAGTTTCAGATTAATAAAAAGGTACAATTCGATTATGAAAATAATAGAAAATATGAACAAAGGTGTCAAGTATATGCTTGTGGCATCCCTGACTTTCGCCTTTATGGGAGCCTTTGCAAAATTGGCATCACAACACATGAGCTCTTTGGAAGTTGTCTTTTTTAGAAATATTGCAGGGGTACTTATTATCGGTTTTGCAATTTTGAAAAAACCAATGACACATGTCGGTGGCAAGCCTTGGCTCCTCTTTTTTCGTGGCATGATGGGCTTTTTGGCACTGCTTGCGTTTTTCTATAATATCGCACATATTCCCCTTGGCGATGCTATGACATTTTCAAAGACTTCGACCATCTTCACGGCAATATTCGCTTGGATGTTTCTCAAAGAAAAACTCACACTTGCAGCTTGGGGCGCCATAGGTATCGGCTTTATCGGTATCGTGATGATCACACAACCCAGCGGTGTCGGATTTACAAAGTATGATATCCTAGGCATATTTAGCGGTATCGGTGCAGCACTTGCCTACACTTCTATCCGTGAGCTAAAGAGATATTATGACACTAGAGCGATTGTGCTTTCGTTCATGGGAGTTGGTACTTTGATGCCTTTGTTGCTCTTTTTTATCTCTCCTTATCTGGATATCGAAGAGTTTGACTTTTTACTCGGTACTTTTGTTATGCCAGAGGGGATAGTTTGGTTTTATCTCATCGGGATGGGACTTTTTGCGACACTCTCTCAAGTGCTTATGACTAAGGCTTATGGTGAGACTTCGGCGGGTATAGTCGCAACTGTGAGCTATATGAATATACCTTTTTCAATCGCTGTGGGGGTGATGCTTGGAGATTCTCTGCCGAGCTTGCTTGTGAGCTGCGGCATACTCCTTATAATACTCTCGGGAATCATAGTCGCAAGGGCAAAGTAATAGGGCAACTTTAGTTTAATGCCATTGTGGTATAATCTTTTTCTATTTTTTAAAAGGCAAAAAAGATGAAATTACTCGCAGGACCTTGTGTTATCGAGAGTGAAGAAAATATATTTAAAATCGCTAAAGCGATGGAAGTCTATCACAACGATCCAACGATAGATTTTTATTTTAAATCGAGTTTTGACAAAGCAAACAGAACTTCATTGGATAGTTTTCGCGGACTCGGCATTGATGAGGGGCTTCGAATACTCCAAAAAGTCAAAGATGATTTTGGTTACAAAATAGTCACAGATGTACATGAATCATGTCAAGTGGCACAAGTGGCTGAGGTCGTGGATATGCTTCAGATACCTGCGTTTTTATGCCGCCAGACGGACTTGCTTGTAGCATGTGCAAAGACTACAAAAGAGGTCAATATCAAAAAAGGGCAGTTTATCAACCCTCCTGATATGAAATACTCCGTAGCGAAAGTGCTCCAAACGCGAGGATGTCATGAAGTGACGTATGCAAATTCGCAAAAGCACGGAGTCTATCTGTGTGAGAGAGGAAGCTCATTTGGTTATGGAAATATTGTCGTAGATATGCGCTCACTTGTCATTATGAGAGAGTTTGCTCCGACGATATTTGACGCGACACACTCTGTGCAGATGCCCGGTGCGCTTGGTGGAAAAACAGGCGGAGACTCTTCGATGGTTCCTTATCTTGCATCTGCTGCGGCAGCTGTGGGTGTGGATGGTTTCTTTTTTGAAACGCACTTCGACCCAAGTTGCGCACTTAGTGATGGACCTAACATGATTAAGTTTGATGACTTAGCAAAATTGATAACAAAAATTAAAAAAATACAGGAGATATAAAATGAATTTGATCGAAGGTAAATTAAAAGTAATAAACGGCAAAAAAGTCGCAATCGTAAGTACAAGATGGAACCACTTTATCGTGGATAGATTGGTTGAGGGTGCAAAAGATGCATTCGCTCGTCACGGTGGAAATGATGAAGATTTGACACACGTTTTAGCTCCAGGTGCGTTTGAACTTCCGATGGTAATTGATATGCTTCTTGCAAGTGGCAAATATGACGCTGTATGTGCTTTGGGTGCTGTTATCCGTGGCGCAACTCCACATTTTGACTATGTCTCTGCTGAGGCTACAAAGGGTATCGCAACGGTATCTCTGAAGTATCAAAAACCTGTATCTTTTGGTCTTTTGACGACAGATACTATCGAGCAATCAATCGAGCGTGCCGGCACAAAAGCTGGTAACAAAGGTTTTGAAGCGATGACAGTTGTTATCGAGCTTTTAGACTTATATGAGGTAATGTAATGGCAACAAGACACCACGCTCGTATGGCTGTAGTTAGCCTTTTATATGCATATGATCTTGGAAATGGCAGCATCGCTGAACATACGGATGAGATTTTGGAAGAGAAGAAAATTCGTAATAAGCAAAAAGATTTCGCATTAGCACTTTTTGATGGCGTTATGAAACATCTTGAGATTTGTGACAAAGCTATTGTGACACATCTTAAAGAGTGGGATTTTGAAAGACTTGGAAGTATTGAGCGCGCGACACTTAGACTTGCTACATATGAGATTTTGTATGGAGAACTTGATTCGGCTGTGGTTATCAACGAAGCGGTCGAAATCACAAAAGCATTTGGAAGTGAGCAGTCTCCTAAATTTATCAATGGCGTTTTAGACGCTATAAGTAAAGATAAACTGGATTCATAAGCGATGAAAAAATTTCTTCTTTTCTTTGGATGTATGCTCAGTTTGTATGCAGGTGAGATCAAAATTGTGCAGAGTCATTATGATGTCTCACAAACAATAGAAAATATAAGAGAGATTGTCACCTCCAAAGGTTTTACACTCTTTGGTATCATCAACCATACAAAAAATGCACAAATGGTAAATATGGAGATGTCTGAGGCACAAGTTATACTCTTTGGTAATCCAAAAGCAGGTACAAAACTGATGCAAGAAGATATCCTCAGTGCTCTTGATTTACCATTGCGAGTACTGGTGTATAGAGATTCTGCTACGAGTGTTAAAGTTGCGTTTAGAGAAGTTAGTACACTTAAACAAGATTTTAAGCTCAATAATGAAAAACATTTAGAAGCTATGGATAAAGGTTTGAGTGCTATTATCGCCAAAGCAACCAAATAAAGAGAGAATAATGAAAAGATTAACAAAAGAAGAAGCACTTGATCTGATCAAAAACGCAGACCTCAAAGAGCTTGGACGTATGGCAAGTGCGAGAAAAAAAGAACTCCACCCTGAAGGTATTACGACTTTTGTAGTGGATAGAAATATCAACTACACAAATATCTGCTGGGTAGATTGTAAGTTTTGTGCGTTTTATCGTCATGAAAAAGATGCCGATGCGTATGTGCTGACTTATGAAGAGATCGATACAAAGATAGATGAACTGCTTGAGATAGGCGGAACGCAGATACTTTTCCAAGGCGGAGTCCATCCGAAACTCAAAATCGAGTGGTATGAGGATTTGGTAGAACATATCCATACAAAATATCCGCAGATTACTATCCATGGTTTTTCTTCTATCGAGATAGATTTTATCGCAAAAGTCTCTCGTATCACGGTAGAAGAAGTACTCACACGTCTCAAAGCAAAAGGTCTTGCTTCTATCCCTGGAGCAGGGGCTGAGATACTCTCTGATAAGGTACGTGATATCATCGCACCTAAAAAGATTGACTCAGATGTGTGGGTAGATATCCATAGAAAAGCGCATAAACTTGATATCAAATCAACAGCGACGATGATGTATGGAACAGTTGAAACAGACGAAGATATCATCGATCACTTTGATATGATACGAAATCTTCAAGATGAGACGGGTGGTTTTCGTGCCTTTATCATGTGGAGTTTTCAGGGCAAACATACAGAACTTTTAGCACAGATTCCTGATATGGAGAAACCATCATCCAACCGCTACTTGCGTTTGCTCGCAGTGGCACGTCTCTATTTGGATAATGTACCAAATATCCAAAGCTCATGGGTGACACAAGGGCCATATATCGGTCAGATGGCGCTGCGTTTTGGAGCCAATGATCTTGGATCAACGATGATGGAAGAAAATGTTGTAAGCTCTGCTGGAGCGGCATACACAATGGCAAAAGAAGAGATGGTGCATCTTATTCAAGATTTGGGTGAGAGTGCAGCTGTTCGCAATACTGCGTATGAGATTTTAGAGAAATTTGCATAGATGAAAAAAATATTATTAACACTACTTTTATTAGGACAGATACTTATGGCGGCAAAAATTGATTTTATAGAGACAAACGGCTTAAAAATACCGATAATATTTGAGCAGGATAAACGTCTTCCTTTAGTGAGTTTGCAGTTTACATTTACAAACAGCGGAAGTATCATAGATGCAGATAAAGCTGGTTTGGCGAAGTTTAGCGCAAAGATGATGAACGAAGGGACGAAGAAACTTGGGAGCAACGCTTTTGCAGATGCGCTTGAAGCAAAGGCGATCAATATTTCAGCAGGCGCAGGTTCAGAGACTTTTGTGATGGACCTTGGATGTCTTCGTGAGAACTTTGATGAAGGACTCTCTTATTTTGATGCACTTTTAAAAGATCCAAATCTCACGAAAGAGTCTGTTCAGAAGGTCAAAACGATGACACTTGGCGGACTGAGCCGCAAAGAGAACGACTTTGACTATATTGCAGCAAATGAGCTTAATGCACTTCTTTTTGAGGGCACAGTTTTAGCAAATCCTGCTTCTGGAACTATGGCGAGTGTGAAGTCTATAGAACTCTCAGACGTAGAAAAATTTGTAAAAACAAATCTTGTAAGCTCAAAGCTTATTGTGGTTTTGGGTGGCGATATCGATCTTGAAGATGCGAAGAAAAAGATAGCAAAAGTGATCGATGCACTCACAAAAGGTCAAAGTAGTGAAGTTGCACACTTTGATGTAAGCAAAACACCAAAAGAGCGTATTCTTAAACGCGAAACGGAACAGGCATATGTTTACTTTGGGGCACCATACAATATGAGCTCTGATGATGAAGAGCAGTTTAAAGCAAGAGTGGCTACATTTATTCTCGGAACTGGTGGTTTTGGTTCACGCTTGATGGAAGAGATTCGTGTCAAACGCGGTCTTGCCTATTCTGCATATGCACGCGTCAATATCGCAAAATCAAACAGCAACTTCAATGGCTATCTCCAGACAAAACTTGACTCGCTTGAAGAGGCAAAAAAAACTGTCAATGAAGTCGTAGCGACATTTGTAAAAGAGGGCGTCACACAAGAAGAGCTTGAGCAAACGCAGCGTTTCTTGCTTGGAAGTGAGCCACTTCGTGTTGAGACGATGAGCCAAAGACTTAACCGTACTTTCTTGGAGTACTACAGAGGTCAAGAACTCGGGTTTTCTGCACTGGAACTTGAAAAGATCAAAAATCTTACACTAGAAGAGCTGAATACCTTTATCAAAAAACATACAGAGATTGTCAATCTCAGTTATGCAATCGTCACAAAATAGTAAATCTTTCAAAAATATATTGCAAAACGCAATATATTTTTTCTTAGTCTAAAAAAGTAGCTACTCTTTTATATTAAGGATGCAATATGAACCTCACAAAAGAGCAAGAAGCAAAGTGTAAAAAACTTGGAATCAACAGTTACAGCGAGCTTGCTCTTACTATTCCTCATGCCTATGAAGATTATCGTCTGCATGAGAAACTTCAAATCCATAAAGCCCAACTCATTGACGCTACTGTTGAGTCCGTTTATCGCTCCGCAAACTCCATCCAGATAACTTTTTTTGCACACAATTTCGGGCACAGCGTCACTGGAGTTTTGTTTCGTCCAAAGCCATATATGATGCATCAGTTTGTCGTAGGTGAACGGGATTATTATTATGGTGTGCTTGAGTGTAAAATAGGGCATTGTAGTATGAGTATGCCAAGAAAAGTAACAAACGCAGGTCTGATTACGCCTAAGTACAAATCAGCTCTTAGAAGCGATGTTATGCTGCGTTTTATGGCACAAATGCTAACACAGGAAAATCTTCTCTCTGAGGGACTCAGCAAAGATATTATAAACGCAGTGCTAAGAGTTCATTTCCCTGATGAACAACTCTTGCAAAGTAAAGAGCTCCCACAAGAGTCGCTTGATGCGCTGAAATACATAGAACTCTATTCCTATATGAATCAGCTTGCTGCTAAACGACGTTACTTTGTGGCACTCAAATCTCAAAAAAGTGAGTATAAAAAGTGGGCGAAAACACTCCCTTTTTCTTTGACACCAGAGCAGATAAACGCAATCGAAAATATAAAAGATGATTTTGCAAAAGAGGTGGCTGCAAAACGCATGGTTGTAGGAGATGTGGGGAGCGGAAAGACTATGGTTATTTTGGCTGCTGCGTTTATGATGGCACCACATCGTTCTGTTCTTATGGCACCTACAACTATTTTGGCAAATCAACTCTTTGAAGAGGCGCAGAAGTTTTTACCGACGCTAAAATCTGTTTTGGTCACAAATAAGACAAAAAAAGTAGATTTGAGTGAATATGATTTTATCATAGGCACGCACGCACTTTTATATAGAGAGCTCCCAGAGGTTGCACTTGTAATGGTGGATGAACAGCACAGATTTGGAACGCAGCAGAGAAACATGCTGGAAAAACTCGTCTCTGAAGGTACGAAAAAACCACACTTTTTACAGTTTTCTGCGACACCTATTCCCCGTACTCAAGCGATGATAGAGACTGCA
The DNA here is from genome assembly GCA_028687935.1 of Sulfurimonas sp. Classification (GTDB taxonomy): domain Bacteria; phylum Campylobacterota; class Campylobacteria; order Campylobacterales; family Sulfurimonadaceae; genus Sulfurimonas. The sequence continues at coordinate 59,805 of JAQTZE010000009.1, read as the reverse complement.
CATATCGATGTATCTCTCATTACTTCTACACCATTTACCAAAGATATAAGCTCGCAAGTCATTCATAAGAGTGATTTTCCAGACTTGTTGTCACATATGAAAGAGGAGATAAGTAAAAATAATCAGGTTTTGCTCGTCTATCCTTTGGTTGAACAGAGTGAAATCTTAGAATATCAAAGTATTGAAGAGGCTCGCGGCTATTGGGAAAAGAACTTTGATGATGTTTATGTGACACATGGAAAAGATAAGGAAAAAGAGCAGGTGTTGATGGACTTTAGAGAGAGCGGAAAGATACTTATCGCTACAACAGTTGTTGAGGTAGGTATCTCGCTGCCACGACTTACAACAGTAGTCATCGTAGGTGCTGAGCGACTTGGACTCTCAACTTTGCATCAACTGCGTGGGCGGGTAAGCCGTACAGGGCTTAAAGGTTACTGTTATCTCTATACAAATAAAAGCAAGTCTGAGAGACTTGATGAATTTGTCACAACGACAAGCGGCTTTGATATAGCAAATCTGGATTTGAAGTTTCGTAAAAGTGGTGACCTGCTCAAAGGGACAAACCAAAGCGGTACACAGTTTCGTTTTGTCGATTTAGTAGAAGATGAAGCAATTGTAAAAAGAGTGAAAAAAGATTTGAAAATATCGCAGTGACAAGAGCTCTTGTCACTGCGAGCGCAGTGTGGCAGTCTAAATCTTAGTAAAGACCAAACGCACCGTTGCTTTTTTTGTATAAAACGCGAGTTTTACCTTCGTTGTCCAAAAAGATCTCGAAAACTTTTGTGCTTTCTTTAAGATCTGTCAAAACATCTTCTACTTCACGAGGCTTGTACAGTGCAAGTGAAACAGGAACGATCTCATCTTCCATAGCTTCTGTTTCAGCTTTAACATCAGCAGTTTCAGCTTTAGTGTCATTGATACCAACTTTGTGGTGATCCGTGTCACGGTCGTGCATACGGCGAAGCGCTTTTTGTGCTCTTGCAGTTGCAAGGTCGATAGCAGCATATAAATCATCATCACTTTGTTTGATGATAACTGAGTTTTTGTGTGCAAGGTTGATAACATACTCAACACATGAGTGGTCTTTACCTTTTTTACTTTGTGCAGAAGCGATAACGTTTACAGATATGATGTCCATATGAAATTTGCTAAGTGTATCGATAGAAGTATTCATATGAGCCTTGATACCTTCAGTAAGCTCTACGTGTCTTCCAGTTAATGAAATATTCATTAATAATCCTTGTTGTTTTAAATAGAAAAAATTATAGCATTAAAAGGTTTAGAACTTTTATAATTTTCTTATAACTCAACCAATTTTCTTTTGAATATTCTAATCGGCTCACTTGTAATAGCTGGATTATTAACTTCAACGGTCACATCTATGCGCGCAACTCCAAAAGGGTCTGTTTGAGCTAATGAAGCAGTACCACACATTGATGTACTAGTATCATATATATAATTAACACTGATAATTACATTGTAGTAGTCTTGAGTAAAAGTTTCTCCAGCGTACCCACATCTGTTTACATCACTATTATCCGTACCAATTTTGAGTTTTGCATATTCTCCTGCACTTCTAGCAAGAAGATTTGCTTGTTCATATACATATAAATCAACACTGCTCTTGTTTGTAAGGGTAGTGAGAGAAAGTGCAAGGCTCAATATAGTCGCAACAATTACAATAACTGAGATAGCCATAATCATAGCCATACCATTGCGTTTGAGTCTTAAAATATGACTTTTTCTTTGCATATTGAATGATCCTCCCCAGCAATAAGATTACTTCTGGCACATACCATGATACTAAATATCCCGCCACTTGGATTGGTCTTTATTCTAAAAGTGTCTACATTTTGCATTAAAAGTTCGGGAGTACCATTTAAATAGTTTTGCCCTGCCCAAGGTTGATAATTGTAATAAAGTATTAGATCTGTTCCGTTATGAACAATAGCATAAGCACTCCATGCTAACATATAGCGATTATAGATTTTCATACCGTTGAAGTTTATGCCTCCAAGACTTGAGCTAAAAGAAGTTGCGCTAGCAGCATTTATAGGGTGCATTGCTTGCGACTGGTCATTTAAAACATCACCGCCAGACCATCCAAAAGAGTTTGGATGACTGTTTTCTGCATTAAAAATGATTGCAGCATTAGCAATAGTTTTAGTGTTGTTGGATAAAATTTTAATAAGATCATCTACGTCAGTTGTATTGGTTGCTACAGACGTTATAGCATTCAGTGTTGTTACAGAAGGGTCTAGATCTACAATCCCGCTCCATAATGGTGCATTCGTCCCTCTGAAACCATCGCTGTCATAGGATATCCATTCTAAAACATTATATGCATTTGGATTGGCTACAACTTCAGTTACACCAACAAACCCAGCTGCACCTGAAATTCTTTTGATGGCAGATGGAGGTATACGATATTCTAATCTTTTGGCAATAAACTGAAGCGCATTTGCACTGTTTGCATGAAGTTCATTATTTATTTTTGCCTGGATAAAAGTTTTGTATGCTTGGGCTAAAAACTCCACTCCAAATTTTCCAATTATCCCCATGACAACAATGACAAAGATGAGTTCAAGCATAGTAAAAGCACTGCGTTTCATTCTAAAACCCTCCATGGATGATTTGCAACACTCCCACTGTTGGTTGCATACATATAAAAACTGACAATCAAGCCTGTAGAATCATTCACACCGATTTGAATTCTTTTGATGTTTGGATCGTTTGCGAGTGTTCCAAATGATGCAGGAGTAGTTACATTTATGTCTTTTGTATATTGATACTTGTAGCCAGTTTGACTTCCTGCACTTCCAGTTGCGTTTGCGGTTAAGATGATATAGTCGTCAATGTCATCTTCTCTGAATACTCCTGTTGCATTGTCATCTGGATCAAAAGTTACCATTGTAGGGCGTAAAGTTCTATTACCATCCGTATTATTGTAAAGGATATTGATATTACCCGATCTACCTCGCAAATCGTTTATTGCTGAAGTATTTGCTTCTGTAGTTGATGCGTAGATAACGTACTCAAAATCATTTGTACCAGTTCTGCTATTTTCATCCCAAGCGGAAGAGGTTACTTTTGTGATCTCAGTGAAGGCGATAAAGATAGCCTCCTGCGCCAAACTTTTTTCACTTCCTTTTGCTGTGACTTGGGAGATCATTGGCAAAGATAAAGTTGCTATACCTATTATTACGATAGCAAATATTAACTCAATTAGAGTAAAAGCAGTTCTGAGCTTTGTCATTACCAATCCAACCTTTTATTTGTCCAGATAGCACCTTTACCTACAGCAGTATTTATATTGTTATTGTGGATACCCGTCCAACCAGATTCTGGAGCTTGAAATTCAACTTCAAATTCATTGAGTGTTGCTGCAGCATTGTATCTATTATAGATGAGCCAACTTGAAGCATTATGCTCCATTGTAGCTTTATATGGATAGCCTTTAAGTGTATCATAGACGATATTTGTAGAATCCTGATGCACACCGCCTGCAGTTGTAGCAGTAACATTTGCTGCATTTTTTTGATTTATATTTCCAGCCGTTCCAAACCCGGCGATGTGACTTGTATTGATAAACCATCGTGGATCATCAGAATTTCGTGAGTTTACTCCATTTGAGAGAAGCGTTTTGTCGCATCCAGTTCCATTACAAAAAACTTCATAATAGATTAGATCATTAGCCGGAGTTCCAGTTGTTCCTACAGGAGATATATATACTTGTTTTGGAACATTTGTACGACCATAATAGTGTTTGATCGTTGCGTTTATATCTTTTTCACCTTGGGTTGTATTTTCATCTAAATTAGCGTTAAATGTGCATTCATCTTCTGAGTTTATGCAGTTAACCTTATATTTGCTGATATAAATAGTTTTTGGATTAGCAGTTACATTTGATTCTCTTGAGTAGTTGAGATTTAAGACAGTACTCATGCTTCCATTGAGATCTTTTGTGAAGTAGTTTTGTCCAGTCTGAATGTTTGCATCATCCATTGCCAATGTTTTTGTTGCGTTTATATCAAAAGAAGTGATAACGCTTCCGCTTGCGTTTATATCATGAAAACGCAGCTGATATGCAAGGTTGATACCGCTACTATTAGTATGAGAAGTATTGGTTTCCGTGACATTGATATCAAGTGCTTTAGCGTAGCAATTATTAACAAAGTTACTTGGCACTACATTGTTATATCCTTTGGCAATGATTGTGCCATTGAGATGAAAAGACATATTTTCATCTTGACTTTGATTCATATCTGCCATATAGATAAAAGCATTAGTGACATTAATATCATGATTGAGACCAACAGATGCGATTATACCAAGTACATCAAATTTATAGGGATGAAATGTTAAGTCATGATCTTTATAAACACGGCCACCTCCATCACTCCCATGATCTGTAGAGACATTACATCCATATCTGTAATTTGTGAGTGTTGAAGAATTTGAATTTGTATTACAATCTGGATCTAATGTAAAAGCATTTGCAGTAGTATGATGTGTCATATTTTGCCAATCTCTTGCTGTCCATGTAGTATCAAAAATATTGAGTTTATATTCTCCGACTTCCAAATGATTGTGTTCTTCATTTTGCATTACGCCATTTCCAACATAGAAAGAAATATTCTTATCTGTTATATCGTTGCAGCCTGTCTTTGTTGATTGTGGATCCCATAGTAGGACTGCATTGTAGTCTAATTCTCCATTAAAGTATCTCGTATAACCAGGAACAAATGTGATGCCATCATGTCCAGTTGCAGCAATATCAAATCTATAATTGTACTCTGAAGCTAAATTGATACGATCTGTAGGAGTAGAATGTAGAGGATCATATCCATATTTGTTTGAAAGATCAACTTTAGTTGTGTTCTTGAGATTTGTTGGATCGGTCGCAATATCATATGCAGGCAGTGTTTGATTTACATCGTAAAGACGGAGATCATACGATTCTGGACGTATAGAGAAGTTGTCTCGTGAACAGATCGGCTGTGCATAATTCGTTTTGATACAATCAAAACAAGTTGTTGATGTTGGTGTTGCGCATTGGCTACTACATAGTGTGTGCGTAGTAGGTTTATAGAGACCTGCAATCCCTGTAAGTGTTTTATTTGCATTCGTAGTTGTTGCATTCCAATCTTGTATAAGCGTTCCATTTACATCATTAAAGTACCAAATTCTAAAAGCTGCGTTTTGTACAGCAAAGTTATAATAATCATTACTTTGTGTCGTTAAATTTGCTTGAAAGCTAGTATTTGTAAAGTTTACAGAAGTAAAGATTGGCTCAGACAAACTAGAATCAGGATTTGCGCAAGATGCATTGATATCTCCAAAGGCATCTATATCGATAATCTCAACAAGCAAAGTTGTTTTGATATTTGAAGTTGGCGCTTGATTATTTCCAGTTGCTGGAGTAGAATCAAAAACAACAGTTGCATCAAATGGTTTACGAGATATTTGAGAATAAATATTGTTTTTTATAGAGTTATTTGCTTGTCCGCTTTGTACGACATTGAAGTAACCCCATTCTGGTTGGTATGAGGCAGTTGGCGGACAAAGAGGCACATTGACACCACCTAAGACATAGTCAGGATATTCAACTTTATTACCATTGGCAGTTATGTAATATTTGATAGATAGACCGAGTGGTTGGCTTACTCGTGTAACGCCAGTAACATTATTAGGTTGTAAAATATACTTGGTATAGACATAATCTTGTGCCGATAAAGAGCCATTCCCTTTACGTATATCATGACCATTTGTACATCCGCTGTTGGTCACAGAGTTGTCACCATCTCTATTATAGTCACATAGTGTAGCGCTAGAAGTTGGAGTTCCTCTATCAATGAGTGTGGAACCATTAACATTAGAAGTAAAAATATTACCGCTAAGATCAAAAAGTGTATCGTTAACATCTGCTTTAAGTGCAATACCTTGTGCGTCAATATCAGCTTCTTTGTTTTTTAGATATACAGTGACTTCTACAGGTGAAGAAGATATGTATCCATCTAGATGCGCTATAGGATAAGTAGTTCTATCAATATTGAAATAGTGACCATCTTGTTTTATAGAGTAGTCATAACACAACTGTGGCAGATAAAGCTCTGTTGAAAAAACAATAAGTGAAGGAAAATAAGTGTCTTGATCGGAAGTAAACTGAAATTTAGCTCCTACTTCATTTGTATCAATAATATTTTTTGCCCCAGTGGTTGTCCCTGTATCGTACTTGTGGATATCAATTCCATTATTGTTTGAAAGACTTGGACTTCTCGTTCCTAAAACATCAACACGAGAGTTAAAAGTACCTAAAGTTTGTAATGTTGTGTGGTAAGTAAGACCTGCCATTTTTATTACATCGCCATTTTTTTCAAGGTATTTATCACCTTCAGCGGTAAATACATAAGTTTTAGAATCAACCGTACCCGTTCTTGGTGTAAGAAAGCCAGAAACGCTTATATCTATATTTCCAGTATCTTTAGTGACTTGTTTATATCCATCGAACAGCGTCACATTCCTTGCTTTTGTTTCGTTTGGATCGTTATAAACAATAACGAGAACCCATGCTCCATAAGCGCCTAAACCATCACTAGGATTATTGTCGTTCGTTTTACCTGTATTTGTATAAAAGTTTGCAGTATCAATGTAATATGTATCAGCCCCCGTTACTACGCTCATAGCATTTGCACTCGCAGAATATGTCCGAACGTAATTGTTTGAATCCGTGGAATCAAAGTCTTTTATATCAGCAGTAAGTGGTGTAAATGAGCCTGTAGCCCCTTTTCGTATCCCAATGGTCGCTGCACTGTTTTTTGATGTGTTGTCCCAAGCATCATTGGTACTTGTCGCTGCTTTACGCCCTTGCCAGTAGACACGGGCATATTGAATAACAGCATTTGTAGGTAATGTTAAAGTAGAATATGATTGTGGAGCTTTTTGTAAATTTGTATCTGCATTTGAGTTATTGTTGGTGGGCTCCACACATACCCCATTATTTAAGATACATAAAACAGTATTCCCGATAACTTTCACATCTCCAAAAAGACTATGTTGTGTTCTTTGAACAAAGTCTCTTCCTCCCGATGTCTCTAAAATTTGTTCTGTCACTGAAATAGTAAATATATTACTTGTGGTAGTTGTACCACTTCCAGCACTGTCTGTTGCTGTTAATCTAAAATTTGTTGCTGCAGTAACGGCAGTCGGTGTTCCACTTATATATCCTGTCGTAGTGTTAAAGATAAGTCCTGCTGGTAGAGTCCCAATAAGTCCATAAGTTATAACATCATTGTTAATGTCTGACACATAGCTAGCCATATTTAAGGAAATAGCAGCGCCGACATAAGCTGTTTGGTTTGGGATAGTTGTTATTGTTGGAGCTGCTTGGGCGATTGGAGTGAGACCAGTTCCTCTGATACTAAAGTTGTAAGGATTTTCATTTGAGTCATTATTGCTTAGAGAAATTGTTTGATTTTTTATTCCTGCTGTGCTTGGAGTGAACTGGACGATAAAGCTTGTTGACCCACCGGCAGCAACAGTGGCAGATGGTTGCGTAGTAACGCTAAAGTCTCCATTCGTTACAACTCTAGGTGAACCAGTCAGATTAAGTGTTCCTGTGCCTGTATTTTCAATTATGAATGTTTTAGTGACTGAATTTCCGATAGTAACACTTCCAAAGTCTGTATTATCGGATGTACTTGGAGTGCTATCATTATCTGTAATATCAACACTATTGCCTTTAATATTCATTTCTGGAGTAGGAGCGCTTGAAACAAAAGTAATTGTAAGATTATAGTTTGTTGATTTATTCTCATAATCGTATAAGTCAAATATAAAACTTTGTGCAGATGTAACATTATAAGTAATTGAAACGTTATCACTACCTGAAGTATCCTTTGTAACTGTACCAGTTCCACTGCTGTTGCATGATCCTGCTTCAAATAAATACCCATCCAAATCACGGTTTGCATTAGTGGTAGTTATAGTAAGTGTTCCTGCTGTGCTCACACTAAAAGCATAGTAATCATCTCTGTCACTATCTTTAGTCATACTTCCGGAAGTAGTTGAATAATTAAGGCTAACATTTTCAGCGTTAGCACACGAATCATTATTATTTGTATCTGCCCATCCTGATATAGCAAGAATCATCACAAATCCAAAGATGACAATCAATCGCGAAAAAAGATTAAAAGTTTTCATAATATACTCCTCATGAAAAAAAGTGGACCACAAAAGTGGACTCAATGGCGTTAAAACGCATAATGATAAATTATACAGCTTTTATTGCAATTTTTTTCTGAAAGTAGTTGAAATAGATAAAATGTGATATTGTTTTTTGAAGTTTTTTAAAGTAATCTACACGGAAGTGTAGATTACTTTTTCAAAAAGTTAGAAATCTTTTCAGCAACAGAATACTTGCTTGATTCTTGAAGGATGATTTGTGCGGCTTTTTTTGAATCTGTGTTGAAGACTAGTGGCCCTATGAAGTTTATTACAGAGTCTTCTATTGGCGTTTGGATGAGGACTATGTTCATGACTAAGAGATTTGAGTTGTCAGTTATCTCAAGAAGTTTTTGAATTTTTTCCGGTACTTCAAAATCGTACTCAGTTAAAGCAAAAGGATTGACAAGCGTAAAAGATATGTGCTGATTCTCAACTGCTTGCATTTTCATAAAGATATCATCTATCTTTTGTAACTCAACTTTTTTAATGTCGTCAAAGCCTAAAATAGGGACTTGTAAGTTAAATGTCATAAAAAACCTTTTGTAAATTTTGTGAAGTATAACACTTTAAAGCATAAAACATACCTAGTTTAATGCCTGTTATATAAGTTTTGGATAGAATAGCAATTCATTTACAAATAGGATTTTATTATATGCATATAAAAACAAATATTTCTCTTCTGCTACTCTGTGGACTCATTTTTTTCGGGGGATGTTCCAAAGAGGTTGAAGAGTATAACAAACCTGCGGTGTATTGGTACTCAAAGATAGTGGAGTCTGTGTCTAGCGGTAACTTAGAAAAGGCGGATAACTATTATAGTTCCTTGCAAGGAGAGCATATCGGCTCACCTCTTTTGCCTGAAGCTACGATGATTTTGGCAATTGCGCATATGCATGAGGAAGAGTATCTCTTAAGCGAGCATTTTTTTAATGAATATATCAAGAGATATGCAAACCCAAATGAAAAAGAGTTTGCAGAGTTTATGAAGATAAAAGCTAAATACATGGCACTGCCAAATCCATGGCGTGATCAGGTACTTATTCAAGATGCGATTGTAGAAGGTGACAACTTTAAACAGACCTATCCGCATTCAGTATATTATGGAGTTGTTGATACGATGTTAACAAACCTACATTTAGCAGATGCAGCGCTCAATGAAAACATCGCTGATTTGTATACACGTTTGGATAAGCCACGTAGTGCAGCGTATTACGCAAGTATCAAGCCTCAACCATGGATAAACTGGAATGAGATAGAGAGAGCGAATACTCCTTGGTATCGTGCTTGGTTTGAAGGTGACGGGGAAGAAAGCTGGTATGGTTTTATGGTTCCTGATACCAAAAGTGTTGTATCAAGAAACTCAGCTCCACAAGAGAGCACAGAAAATGCAGATACTGTAAATAAATAGGACAATTTATGAAATTAAGCAATTATGGAGACTTTCCTGCTGATATTCCTGTATTAGCAGAAGATGAACTTTTTTTATACCCTTTTATGATCTCACCGATATTTTTAAGCGATGAGACAAATATAAGCGCCGCGGCAAGAGCGATAGAAGAAAACTCGCTTGTAATCGTCTGTTCAACAAAACCTGGCCATGAAACGCAGCGAGATTATGACTCTCTCTATGATGTGGGAGTTGTTGGTTCTATTATGAGAAAAGTTGCACTTCCTGATGGAAGAGTAAAAGTTCTTTTTCAGGGTCTTGCACGCGCAAAGATGCTAAGAAAGGTCTCTGAAAAACCACTTATAGCACATGTGGATGTTATAGAACCTATAAACGCAAGCTCACTACGTATCGATGCGATATTAGAAGTTGTGAGAGAAAAAGTAAGAGCACTCTCTACTGTGAGTAACTATTTCCCGCCTGACTTATTGCGTACTATAGAAGAAAATCATGATAATAACCGTATTATAGATTTGATATCAAGCACTGTTAAACTCAAAAAAGAGCAGGCGTATAAGCTGTTTGTTGAGGTAGATACTGAGAAAAGATTTTTAGATCTTGTTGACTTTTTGATGGATGAGATCGAAGCACACAAGCTTCAAAAAGAGATCCGTTCAAAAGTCCATTCACACATAGAAAAAGTCAATAAAGAGTATTTTTTAAAAGAACAACTCAAGCAGATACAAAAAGAGCTTGGTACAGATACTTCACGTGATGAAGAGATAGAAGAGTATAGAAAAAAACTCGAAGCTAAAAAAGCGAAGATGAACGAAGATGCCTATAAAGAGATATCTAAGCAGATTGAACGCTTCTCTCGTATGCATCCTGACTCTTCAGATGCATCTATGACACAGACTTACCTTGACTGGGTGTTGGAGATTCCTTTTGGTGAAGAGTCAAAAAAAGCACTTAAGATTGATGATGTCCAAACGCAGCTTGATAAAGACCACTTTTCTTTGGAAAAACCTAAAAAAAGAATCGTTGAGTACTTTGCAGTACGCGAACTTTTGGAACTTCGTGGTATTAGTCTCAAAAAAAGTGCAGGCGCTATCTTATGTTTTTCAGGACCTCCGGGTGTTGGTAAAACATCTCTTGCAAACTCTATAGCAACAGCACTCAAGCGACCTTTAGTACGTATAGCACTTGGTGGTTTGGAAGATGTAAATGAGCTCAGAGGTCACAGAAGAACCTATGTAGGAGCAATGCCAGGACGTATTGTTCAAGGTATAATCGATGCGAAAAAAATGAATGCTGTTATCGTCCTTGATGAGATAGATAAAGTGTCACGCTCTCAAAGAGGTGATCCAACAGCTGCTCTTTTGGAGATACTCGATCCTGAACAAAATAGTGAATTTAGAGACTATTATCTCAATTTCAATATTGATTTGAGTAATGTTATCTTTATTGCAACTGCAAATGATGTTGGGCGTATACCTGCTCCTCTTCGTGATAGAATGGAATTTATTACTGTGAGCTCTTATACACCGCAAGAAAAGTATGAAATAGCAAAACGCTACCTAATACCGCAAGAGCTTAAAAAACATGGTCTTAAGCCATCTGAAGTGAGTATATCCGCAACAGCGCTTAAAGAGCTTATCCATAGCTTCACAAGAGAAGCGGGTGTGCGTAATCTTCGTCGCCGTATAGCTGATATGAGTAGAAAAGCTGCAAAAGAAATACTGCAACACAAATCTAACGACAAAATTTCTGTAACACTCAAAAACCTCAAAAACTACTTTGACAAAAGTGTGTTTGAGATAGAAAAAACAACGAAAATACCGGTTGTTGGTGTTGTAAATGGTCTTGCTTGGACTGCAGTTGGTGGCGATGTGTTAAAGATTGAGAGTATTCGTATCAAAGGAAAGGGAAATCTTCAGCTCACAGGGAGTCTTGGGGATGTTATGAAAGAGTCTGCAAGAATCGCTATGAGTGTTGTTAAAACACTTATTGATACGAAAAAATTAAGAATTGAAGATGTAAATATTCCTTTGACATTTAAAGAGATAGAAGACAAAATAGAAATTGACCCGAGTGAAGTCTACAAACGCTATGACCTGCATATCCACGTCCCAGACGGTGCAACACCAAAAGATGGGCCAAGTGCAGGTATCGCTATGGTAAGTGTTATCTCTTCTATACTCAGTGGTAAAAAAATACGTTCAGAAATAGCGATGACTGGTGAAGTTTCTCTCAGTGGAGATGTGCTTCCTATTGGTGGACTCAAAGAAAAACTTATTGCGGCGCATAAAGCTGGTATGACAAAGGTTCTGATTCCTGCTAAAAACTACGAGAGAGATTTAGACGATATTCCAAAAGAAGTTCAAGATGCAGTTGAGATTGTAGCTGTGAGCCGTGTAGAAGAAGTTCTCAAGCAGATCTTAGTTTCCTAAGAGATCTGCTCGTAAGATTTACGATTTAATATATATTTACTAGATGATGACCGTTGCGATTTTTTTCATAAGGTCGTCATTTCTAATAGGCTTCATTAAAAAACCATTTGCCCCAAACTCTAAAGCATCACTTTTCTTGGTCTCATCTGTTGTAAGAACGATAATTGGTAGTTGACGAAGATTTTCATCGGCGCGCACTACTTTAAGCATATCTATACCACCCATAATAGGCATAATAATATCAAGCAAGATGAGATCAATATCATCTCTTTTCTTAAGCTCTCCAATAGCATCTGAGCCATTTTTGGCTTCTATCACCTCTTTTACATGGCCACTTTTCATCAACATCGATCTTAAAAGTTTTAGATTTATTAAATCATCATCAACCGCTAATACGATTAGGTCTGTTCTTGTCATTTTTATACCTTAAATAAATTTTTCGAATACGAGTCGTAGTAAGTCTTTGTTGACGATATTTTTAATACTTTCATGTACATAAAGTGCATCATCGGAATTTTCAATAGAAGCTGAGTCGTTGATAATGACTAAATAGCTATCTAAATTTCTACTCTTATTTGCCTCTTTGACATTTTTAGAAAACGCAGCCAAGTCTAGACCATCACACTCTTTATCAAACAATACAAGTTTATAGCTATCTTTACATACCATGCTTTCAAGCTCCTCTACAGAGTTTGCAACCTCATAGGAATAGCCAAGTGAATGGAGTACTTTTGTATAAAGTTTCGCTTCAAATGGTGTTTTCTTAGCGAGTAAAATATCTGCTTTATAACTTGCACTCAGAACTTCTTCCTCTTCGATGAGCTCTATTCCACTCTCTTCCTCTGCTTCGAGTAGTTCTTCTTGCTGTGTACTCTCTAGCTCTTCTATCTCCTGCTCAAAATCTTCTTTTTCGATTTGAGCATTTTCTAGTGCTTCTTGCACTGATTTTGGAACTCTTTGCTCTTGAACTATATACTCAGAGAGGAAATGTCCAAGGAGTGATACAATTTCTGCACGAACGAGAGGTTTGGTTGTGTATTCATCAAGACCTGCTTCGAGGAATCTTTCTCTATCGCCCTTGAGCGCATTCGCAGTTAATGCGATGATTGGAATATGTGGCTGATTATATGTTACTTCATATTCTAGAATCTCTTTAGTAGCTTCTACGCCGTCAAGAAATGGCATTTGAATATCCATGAAGATAATGTCAAAGTTTCCATCTTTTCTTTTTTGGAAAGCTTCGAGTCCATTCGACGCTATAGAAACAGTAAGCCCCAAATCTTCGAGTGTTCTTTGGATGAGTTTTTGATTAATGATATTATCTTCAGCTACAAGAACGTTGGCATTAAATTTTGATGTTTGAGCATTAAAACTTTTTTTAGAAGGTTTTTTAACGCGTTTATCAGTAAAGTTACCTTGTGTGTAATTTTCTAGGACAACTCTTACTTTGGTTGCGTTTAAAGGCTCATAAAGTGTTTTAAAGATGTTTGCATGAAGTGAGTCGATCTTCTTCATATAGAATGATTTTGTTAAGAGAATAAGCTCTTGAGGAAGATTACCGTAAGGAACTAAACTCTCTTCAGAAACATAATCAAAGTCAACAAAAACTAAATCATAACTCACTTGTCTTTGTAGTGTCTCTATCTCACTTATATTATTAAATGTTGTGTAGCTTACACCGTAAAAATCTAGATATTCACGAAGATATATCTCTTGGCGTTTTGTTTTATGTGAGGATTCTTGCACAAGTGCATTAATACTTGAATAGTTTCCTTTAATGCTTTCATTGAGTGTTTCAACCTCTTCAAAGTCAATAGTAAAGAAGAATGTAGTTCCATCTCCTGGCTCACTATGAAGATCTAGATATCCACCCATAAGCTCGATAAATCTGCTTGAAATAGTAAGACCAAGACCAGTACCACCATATTTACGTGTAATAGATGTATCTGCTTGTGAAAAGGCTTCAAAGATTCTTGATTTTTGTTCACTGGTAACACCGATACCACTATCTTGAACTTCAAATCTTACTCTAGTAATGCCTACTTCACCACTCTCTATTTTTCTAATATCGACATTGATTGAACCGGCACTACTTGTAAATTTGACTGCATTTGAAAGAAGGTTGATAATAACTTCTTTAAGTTTTGTTGGGTCACCTTTAAGTGGCTGTTCTAGTTGTGGATCGATGAAACATCCAAGATCGATATGTTTTTCACTTGCACGAACAGCGTAAACTTCAACGGCACTTTCAAACTCTTCGACAGGGTTAAACGCAATGTTTTCGATCTCAAGTTTATTGCTCTCAATTTTGGAGAGGTCAAGAATATTATTGATAATCTCAAGAAGGTTTTCCGAGCTTTTTTCAATGATTTCAACAAATTCAGACTGCTCTTCCTGCAGACCTGTATCTTTAAGAAGTTCAGTAAATCCTACGATTCCGTTGAGCGGTGTACGGATCTCATGCGACATATTTGCAAGGAACATAGATTTTGCTTCACTTGCTTCTTGTGCAGAAACTTTATCTTCTCTTGTTTGCTTAATAATCCTTTCAAGAAGTGCATAGGCTTCAGCAGTTCCCTCTGAAGTATGAAGGTTGATATGTACCTGACTCTCCGCATCATCTGCATCCTCGGCGACTTTTTGAAGTACACTCTCAAGGTTTTTGATGTTTTTCGCGATCTCATTTGAGAGTAAAAAGCCAAGAAATGCGAGAATAACCGAAATAAGCCAAATAGTCAGAGTAATCGTAAGAAACTGGAGCGCATCTACTTGAACCTGAATTGCTCTATCATCCATAGCTGAGAGAATCAAATCCTCTGCTTTGGAGAGTATGTTTGTTTTTTCGGAGAGCATCGTAAACCAGATACCTGAGCTTGTTTCAAATTCTCCGTTTTGCGCATCCGAAATGATCTGCGTTCTTTCTGTATTGATATCATCAAGGAGTTCAAGTGTATCTTCACTTTTTATAATTGCATTTATTTGTGCAACTAACTCTTTGTTTTGCAGTGTGTCGTAGTTTATCGTATCTGCTTTTGCTATGAGTGAAATCCACGTATTAAACTCACTCTCATCAATTGTACTAGCGCGAGCAATAACAAAGGAGATAAAATCTCTCTCTGCCGCTGTAAACTCTTTAGCTCTAACAATAGATATATATGAAGAGGAGAGCTCATTAATCTCAGGGTCCATCTGATTACTTGTAATTGCTTCAAGTTGGGCAATACCATGTGCTTGTGCTTGACCGTAAACTTTTTCGTAAACATCACTAAAGTTTGTCTGTTGTGAATCTACGAGTTCTCTGATTTTATTGATATGCTCGATGGATTGAGAAACAGCTTTGATGTTATTACAACTTGCGCATTTAGAAAGACCTTGTGAGTGGTCATGAAGGGCTGTATTCGCTTTAGAGTGCGCGATATATTTTGCCTGCACATCATCAACAATTTTTCTCTGTTTTGTGAGAGATTTCATTGTGTTCTCTGAAGCATTCCCGAGATAGATAACGGTCATACCTCTTTCGCGTGAGATATTTCCAACGAGCTCGTTGAGAAGTCTGTTCTCTGAGAGTTTATCTTTGAGAAGTTGTGCTGCTTTATAATTTACATAAGAGTCATATAAAAAGTAACTCGTAATAGAAAATAAAATTAAAATTGGAAAAAGACTTATCAGTCGTAGTCGGTTTTTGAGTCCTAATTGCATATTTACGCCCCTATTTGCGAAAGTATCGCATCAATTTTCTTTATAGAACTCATAGCTTCAGAAGCTTGCGTGCTATTAATAATCGTGCCAAGTTCAGCTGAGAGTTCTTTAATACGCATATTTTCACTCATCCCTTTTAGCTTGATTGCTTCTGCTCTATAAAGCTCTTTGTTTCCATTTTCAATTGCGTTTTTGATTTCTGCAGAGATATCTTTACTCTCATCTATGAAGTCACTAAAGAGTTCATTAAAAGAATCAATATCAATGCCTATCTCATTTGCTATAACTTCTCGTTTGTAATCAAGTTGGAAGTCTGCTTTTGTTTCTGCATGAAGCAGTGAAACTGGTTTGATCTCTTTTTCTGAGTCAAATAGTTCTAATGTATCTTCATGCTCATCATCTTTGAAATCTCCAAGCTGCTCAGGAAGGGTATCGATTTTTGATACTTCCAAAGAGAGTTCTTCAGAGTCTAGTGTATCAAAGTCTATATCGAGGTGTTCAGAAGAGATCTCCTCTTGAAGTGTTGGAGAGAAGTCATCATCTGCAAGTTCTGGCATCTCTATGACATCTGGTACTTCTTCATCTGCAATAGTTATTTCAAAAGGTTCTTTTGCATCATTCTTTTCATCTTTGATATAAAAAGTATCATTCTCGTCTTCATCTTTAAAATCTAATACAAAATCATCCTCTTCACTACGTATCTCAGCAGCTGCGACTACTGGTTCTTGCGTCTCACCTGCAAGCTTAGTGATAATTCTATAAAACTTATCAAGATTGGCTTTAATAACAGCAAAATCTATGGATGTATTTACAATTGTTAAGGTATCAAAAGCATCCGCAACACGTAAGTTGGCTGCGACACCTTTGAGTTTGTGTGAAAGTATTTTTACATTTGTAATATCTGTTGCTTCAAGGGATTGATAGAGTTCAGCTTTAAACTCTTTAGCCTGCGCTACAAAGTCTTGTATAAACTCTTCAATCAAATCTACTGGAAGTCCAAGCTCTTTAGAAGCTACGTGTGGGTCAAAAACATATTCATGCTCATGTATATGCACATGAGCATACTCTGGTTCTGGTTCGACGTGTTTCGTCTGCGTTTGAATAACTTTTGGTTCTTCAATCTCCATTTTTTGCGCAATGACTGGCTCTGGAACTTTGAACACTTCAGCTTCAACGGCATGAGTGACTTCTTCCGCCTCATCTAAATCTATATCCAAGTGCTCGTTACTATAGCTTACTGCAGGGATAATAGGAGGAAGCACTTTTTCATGCTGAATAATCTCTTTCTCTTGTTCTATCTCTCTTGGTGGTGCTATCGGAGCTGTAGGTGTTTCAAAGTGTTTACTTTGAGGTAACGTTGGAGTTTGCTGTCGTGGCATGTCATCAGCTATACCTGCAGTTTCATGAGGGCTGAGTTTTCTTAGATTTTGAAGATTTACAAGATATGCTTGTGAAGTCGGAGCATCAGTTAAAAAAGCTGTAGCAATCTTCAAATTACACTTATAATTATCACCACGTATATGTATGATAACTTTCGGTGCTTCAGTAGAATCTGCGCATGTAATAAAATCTATCCAATGCACATGTTTAAAATTATGGATAAAGCCAGGTGTTTTTACAAATAGATCAGAAAAATCAGATGATATTTCGAGTAATTCAGATAAATTATTTAGTCCTAAGCTTTGTAGATCAAATTCGTCAATACCTAAAAATTCTTTTTTATAGTTGTATATTAGCATTCATTAAGCCTTGTTTTCAGAGGTAAGCATTTTTTTATAGAGTTCTTCACTCTCTTGTATATTTTTTCTAGAAGCAGGTTTCCTAGCAGCTATATAGCCTGTAATAGTTGTATTGTCATCTCTGATTGGCAATATTTCAGTTTCAACCCAATAAAATAGGCCATCTTTCCTGAGGTTTTTAACAACTCCATTCCAAACTTGTCCACCTTGAATAGTTGACCACATTTTATCAAATGCAGCCTTAGGCATGTCGGGATGTCTGATAATATTATGTGGTTGACCGATAAGCTCTTTTGCATCATAGCCAGAAATATTGCAAAATGTTTTGTTGGCATAAGTTATGACGCCATTTAAATCCGTTTGACTAATGATCACATTGCTGTCAAAGAGATATTCTTCATCGATAGGTATTATTTTGTCCATAAAAAAACCTTATACTTAAGTATTTGAACTAGAATTGGCACAAATATAACATAAAGCTTTAAAAATAAAACTTATTTGTAATATTTTTTTATCACATTAGCATCTTTTATATTTAAAACAGAAGATATCTCCTCTAGAGAAGAGTTTTTTACACACTCAAAAGTTCCAAAATGATTTAAAAGTTTTTTTATTTTTGCCATAGAAATTCCATGCAAAGATAAAAGATGGCTCTCTTGATCAAGTTTGAGTTTTGTCTTCTTATGAAAAGTAATTGCACTTCTATGTGCCTCATCTCTTAATTTTTGTACCCAAAGAAGTCTTGGATCACTATTTTTGAGCTTAAAAGAGTCCTCTTTTGTATGGATAATATCATTGGCTTTACCTTTAGCACGATGGGCTTTTGCATCTACTTTTTCTTTTGCAATAGCAATAACATCGATATTTATTCCGTAGGAGAATAATATCTCATATGCCAATTTTAAAAGAGTACTCCCACCATCTAAAATCCACAGATCTGGAGGAGAATTTTTTGCAAAACTCTCGACCCTTCTTGTGAGCATCTCTCGCATTTGGCCATATTCATCTCTGGCTTCTAAATGGTAGATTCTATAGCTTTTCTTATCAAACGCAGCCTCTTCATATACTACCATAGCGCCGACAGTTGCTACTCCTGACATGTGTGAGTTGTCAAATATTTCTACACGAGAAGGAATTTTTTGTAGTAAAAAAAGTTCTTGTATTGCCTCAAGATTGTCGGGATTTTTTTTATTTTTATCTTGTTGTAAGAGCTCGTTTGCATTGAGCAGAGCCAGCTCTATAAGCTGTTTTCTCTCCCCTCTTTGTGGGACGCTGATATTGGCAGTTTTACCAAAAAGAGTAGTCAAATGTTCTTCTATAAGCTCTATCTCTTCAAATTTTTTGTGCACAAGGATAGGTGCGATAATCGGTGGTTTTTCTGTGGCATAAAAGTCAAGCAGAATCCTTTGATAGAGTTCATCTTCATCATAACCATCATTGAGTGGAATAAAGTTATGCGTAGAAGAGATGATTTTGCCCTGTCGCATAAACATTCTTACAACGACAGCACGTTTTTCGTTATTAGCAAACGCAAAGATATCGTAGTTTGCAACACTTGCAAAGTCGATATCACTGTATATCTGGCTTTTTTCTATACGTTGTATTCTGTCACGAAGCTGTGCAGCCTCTTCAAAACGCATCTCCTCAGCATAAAATTGCATTTTTTCATCTAAAAATTTGAGAAGTTTTTTTTTATTTTCAATCAGTTCATGTGCAAAAGAGAGCTCCTCTTTATATCTTTCTTGCGTAATAGGAAGCTCACAGGGACCAAGACATTTATCTATCTGATAATAAAGGCAAAGTTTTTTTGAAGAGAGACAACTTTTTTTTTGGACGAGTTTACAAAGTTCATAGATAGAGTCTAAAATATCTCTAGCACCAACAGAATAAGGACCATAATAGCTGATATCTGTACTTGGAAGAACTTTTCTCGTGATATCAAAACGGGGATACTTTTGTGAATGATCTAAAAATATATAAGGATAAGTCTTATCATCACGCAGAAGGATATTGTATTTTGGGCTGAGTTGTTTTATAAGTGAGTTTTCGAGTATCAATGCGTCATGCTCACTATTAACTACTATATAGTGAAGAGAATGTGCCTGAGAGATCATTTTTGCGATACGAATACCAAGATTGGAGTTTGGCTTGAGTTCAGGCGTAAAGTTGAAATAGCTTTTGACTCTTTTAGAGAGATTTTTTGCTTTACCGATATAGAGAAGATTTTGATGTATGTCAAAATATTGGTAAACGCCAGGAGTCTGGGGGAGCTGCTGTATAGTATCAAGAAGTTGCATTTTTCTCTTTTATAATATTTTGTATACTTTGCACAAGAGAGTTGAGTCTTGAGTCTTTAATATCAATTGCAAAGTCACCGCTAGATCGTTCTTTGTATTTTTGCACTTTTTGCGTAGGTTTGAGCTCTTCTTGTGCAGGTGAATGTGTAATAAAAGCTTTGATATCTTTAATAGCGAGTTCTTCGCACTCAACGGGTGCATAGAGATTTAAAGCCTTTTTAATATTTTGTATACTATTATCAAATTCTTGTTTACCAGCATTATGGTTTAAGACGAAAAAAAGAGTCTCATTTTTTATATACGTAAATTGTACAAATCTTTGAAATGTTGGCATAAACATCGACTCTATTTTTTTTATACATTTATATCTATTAAGTTTTGAGAATTGAGGTTTATTTTGAATAGAGTTAAGAATCTGCGCAGCGTTTTTCATTTGGCAATTATAGCAATCTTTTTATTTGGTTTGAGTGGATGTGGTTATAAAGCACCTCCATTTTATACAAAAGAGCTACCGCAAAGTGATGAAGATGTTGGCTTTATGCTCAAAGAGAAGCCACAACCCCAACAAAAGAGTGTGAACTGTGAACAAACAGATGCAATATGATGTAATCATTGTGGGCGCCGGAGTCGCTGGGCTCTATGCAGCAAGTAAGTTGCCAAAAGATAAAAAAGTCTTGATTATAAACAAACGTGAGACTTTTAAATGCAACAGTTTTTACGCCCAAGGCGGTGTCGCTCTTGCACGTGATGCAGAAGATATCCCCTACCATATTAAAGATACGCTTGATGCTGGAGCTGGTCTTTGTAATAAAGAAGCCGTTGACATACTCAGTAAAAGATCACGTGAAGTTATTGATGATCTTATAAATAACGGTTTTGAATTTGACAAAGACAAAGAAGGCAATCTACTTTATACAAAAGAAGCTGCCCATTCGACGGAGAGAATTCTTCATGCAGGAGGCGATGCGACTGGACGTTACATGCACTTTTTTCTGCTTGAACACAACAGACATGCACTGCTCTCAGATGCAAGAGTTGTCGATCTTCTTATCAAAGACGGGATATGTTATGGTGTGAGCGTTCTTGACCATAGAGAGAGTAAAAATATCTATGCTAAAGATGTTATCATCGCAAGTGGTGGTGTTGGTTCTCTATTTGAGTATCACACAAACGCACCTTGTATCAGTGCAGATATGCAAGGCTTGTGTGTGATGAAGGGAATACCGCTTGAAAATATGGAGATGATGCAATTTCATCCGACCGTATTTGTTAAAAGTGACAATGCTCAAAAGCTACTGCTCACAGAAGCACTCAGAGGTGAGGGTGCACATATTGAAGATGAAGAGGGAAGAAGATTTCTCTTTGATTATGATGCAAGAGGGGAACTTGCTTCTCGTGATATCGTCAGTAAATCTATTTACGATTATGTTCGCAAAACGGGTACAAAAGTCTATCTTACTTTAGATAATTTTGATTTTGAATATTTTACGCACAGATTTCCAAATATCTATAAAAATCTCAAAGCACTCGGCTATGATGTTCCCGATCAAAGAGTGCCTATATCTCCTGCGTTTCACTATGCTATAGGCGGTATCAAAACAGATACCAAAGGAAGAGTCCCGAGTGTGAAAAATCTTTATGCTATAGGGGAAGTTGCTTCGACTGGAGTGCATGGAGCAAATCGACTCGCTTCAAACTCTCTACTGGAAAATCTTGTATTTGCGCAAAACGCAGTTGAAGATATTTTAAGCAAAGAAGATACAAAAGAGTTTGTTGCGTTTGATGTGTGTGATGAGGTGATGAGTCTCAAAGATGACAAAGAAAAAAAGAACAGACTTCGTAAGCTTATGTGGGAAAAAGTCTCAATAGTGCGAACAAAGAGCGGATTAAACGAGGCCTTAGAAGAAATCAATCTTCTTTTAAAAGAAAATATAGGTAAACTTCTACGATTTCGTTTACTAACAGCAAGAGAGATAGTCACATCGGCTTTGGCGCGTGGTACCTCTCTTGGTGTTCATACAATTTTAGAGGAGAAATAATGGAACACGAAGCAATAACTCTTGCTACAACATGGGTGGGATGGTTAAGTTTAGCTATCTTTGTAGTGGCATACTATTTTATAGCCACAGAAGAGAGATATGAGGTAAATAAAGCAAAACCTGCTCTTTTTGCTGGTACATTTATGTTTATGTTGATTGGTATTTACTATGCAATCAATGGCTTGAATCCAGATGCTCTTCATGATGAATTGGAAGCTCTAATATTAGAAATAGCAGAGATTTTCTTCTTCTTGCTTGTTGCGATGACCTTTATTGAAACACTTATAGAGCGCGGTGTATTTGATCTTATGAAGTATAAACTGGTTTCAAAAGGATATACGTATAAAAAGCTTTTTTGGCTCACGGGTCTTTTGGCATTTTTTATCTCTCCAGTTGCGGACAACCTGACAACTGCACTGATTCTCTCAACTGTACTCTTTACTATTGATAAGAAAAACCTTGCGTTTTTAGTGCCAGGTGCAATCAATATAGTTGTAGCTGCAAACGCAGGTGGTGCTTGGTCTCCATTTGGAGATATTACGACACTTATGGCATGGACAGCAGGAAAAGCGCAGTTTATAGATTTCTTATATCTCTTTCCAGCGTCTATTATTGGTTGGGGTGCTACGGCGTTTTTACTGAGTATGTCAGTTCCTACAGGAAAACCTGACTTTGATCCTTCGACTGAGAAAAAACCAAAAGTCCGCGATGGTGGTATGGGTGTTGTCTATCTCGGTGTAGGTACGATTATTCTAGCTGTTCTTGGACACCAATTCTTCCATTTTCCAGCGATGTGGGGGATGATGTTTGGTATGGCTATCCTTAAACTTTACTCTGTAACGCTTACAAAAACAGGTAAAGAGAGTTTTAATATTTATGTCAATATGCAAAAAGTAGAAAATGATACTTTACTCTTTTTCTTTGGTATCCTCTCTGCTGTTGGTGCACTACACTTCTTGGGTTTCTTACACTACATCCACAATATGTACGAGTTAGTTGGACCAACAGCGGCAAATATTGGTGTCGGTTTTATCTCAGCTATCGTAGATAATGTTCCGGTAATGTCAGCGATATTAAAATCATCTCCTACGATGGGGGTTGACCAGTGGTTATTAGTTACGCTTACAGCCGGAATCGGTGGTAGTTTAATCAGTTTTGGTTCTGCTGCTGGAGTTGGTGTTATGGGTCGTCTTCACGGTATCTACACGTTTGGTTCACATATGAAACATTCATGGACTATTCTCGTGGGGTATATCTTATCTCTTATCATTTGGTATGTCCAATTTGAAATAATGGGTCTTTACTAGGCTCCAATAAAACGCAAGAGAAAGCTCTTTCTCTTGCACTCTTTTTCTATCTAAAATCCATTAAAACACTCTTTAATCTAAGTTATTGTATTATTCTCCCAACATTATTAAATTTAACTTACCCCCTACAAAAGGCATTCAAATGACAAACGTTAGTATCATAGTACTAGACTTTGGCTCTCAGTATACGCAACTTATCGCACGCAGACTTCGTGAAGATAAAATCTATTGTGAAATTCTTCCTTACCACACACCAGTTGCAGAAATCAAAGCTAAAAATCCTAAAGGTGTTATTTTAAGCGGTGGTCCCTCTTCTGTATACAACAAAGATGCATATGAAGTTGATCAAGGTGTTTATGCTATGGGCATCCCTGTTTTAGGTATCTGTTATGGAATGCAAAGAATCGCTGTTGACTTTGGCGGAAGTGTTGTACGTTCAGACCATCATGAGTATGGAAAAGCGGAACTGCAGGTCCTAAACGCAGGAGAAAACTGTTCTCCTTTGCTTAAAGATTGTGATGATGGCCGTGTTGTTTGGATGAGCCACAGTGATAAAGTAGATGTACTTCCAGAAGGTTTTACTCCGATCGCTGTCTCTGCAAACTCTCCTTTTGCGGCTATTGCAAATGAAGAAAAACGTGTCTATGCGATGCAGTATCACCCAGAAGTACAGCACTCTGAAGAGGGTTATTTGATGCTTCGTAACTTTGCAAAAGATATTTGTGGTGTGACTGAGAAATGGAAAATGGAACATTTCCTCAAAGAGCAGATAAAACTTATACGTGAAAAAGTAGGTACTGGAAAGGTTCTTTGTGGTCTTAGTGGCGGCGTTGACAGTTCTGTTGTTGCGGCGATGCTTTATGAGGCGATCGGTGATCAGCTTATTCCGGTATTTGTAGACAATGGTTTGCTTAGAAAAGGGGAGCGCCAACAAGTAGAGGAGATCTTCAAAGTAAACCTCAAAGCACCTTTGGTAGTAGCCGATGCGAGTGAACTTTTCTTGGGTCGTCTTGCAGGTATCAGTGATCCGGAGCAAAAACGCAAGATCATTGGGCACACTTTTATTGAAGTATTTGAACAAGAAGCGAAAAAACATGATGGAATCAAATTCCTTGCACAGGGGACACTCTATCCGGATGTTATCGAGTCAATATCTGTAAACGGTCCTTCTGAAGTTATCAAATCTCACCATAATGTTGGTGGATTACCTGATTGGATGGATTTTGAACTTATCGAGCCACTACGTGAACTTTTCAAAGATGAAGTACGTAAAATAGGTCTTGAGCTTGGACTTCCTGAGTCGATGATCAACCGTCATCCATTTCCTGGGCCAGGACTCGCTATTCGTATTATGGGTGATGTTAATGTTCCTGATTTAACAATTCTTCGTGAAGCAGATGTCATCTTGCTTGAGGAACTCAAAGCAAGTGGCTATTACGCAAAAACATGGCAAGCATTCGCAGTCCTTTTGAACGTAAAATCTGTTGGTGTCATGGGTGATAACCGTACATATGACAATACAGTTTGTGTACGAGTTGTAGAGGCAGTTGATGGTATGACTGCGACATTTGCGCACCTACCTCACACACTTCTTGAGAGAATCTCTAGAAGAATCATCAATGAAGTTGACGGGATAAACCGTGTGGTGTATGACATCAGTTCAAAACCACCTGCAACTATAGAATGGGAATAGAGATTTTTATCTCTCTATCTCCAAAATAACTTTTTTATACTTTTTTCTCTGCTTCATCTTCATTTAATAATACGCTTATCCTCATCGCAAGATCAATTTATACGACACTTAACGCAAACTTAATGAATTTTCTTATACCATGTTATATAAATATATATATGAATATAAATAAAATTTAATTATTTCAGGAAACAGATGCGATTAATACAGATTTTTTTATTGCTTTTTTTTATGGTGGCTGCGCTCGATGCCTCTTATCTGCGTAGTATACGCGTAAGTTCTTTTGCAACTGAGCAAGAAGCAAAAGAGGCTCTTGTTAATCTTCAAGCCTTTATACTCAGTCAAGATAATATAGTAAAGCTTCAAAAAGAAAATGGCTTTATTTACAAATATAGAAAGTCGGGAGATTACTTCCTTTTACTTATTGAGCCACTGCGTGAGAGAGCGATTTTACAAGAAGTTTTGGACACATTGCGTACACAGTATACTGATGTCTATGTTGTGAAATTATCTGCTGCGGATGAGAAGAAATATGCACTTCTGGCACAAAATAGTGAGAAGCTGCAAGTGCAAACGCAAGAAATAACGAAGCAACTCCCTCTCAAAAAAGTAAAAGTCGAAAAAACGCAAGATGAAAACCGTACAGATATAATCGTAAAAACTGCACAGCAAAACTATGAAAAAGAGATACATGTAGCTCTTCCTGATGTAAACGAGACAGCTGCTAGGAGTGAGCAAACGCAAGTGGACTCAGAAAAGAGTGTTGCGTTTATAAGTTTTGAGAGTGGATATCTTCTTGAGATCGCCCTTATTGTAGCTATATTGCTCAATATTCTATTTGTAAGATTTTTATTTGTCTATCGTAGAGACATAGAGTCTTTTACTACAAAAGAGATGATGTATCAGGCAAAAGTAGATCATTATATACTTGAGATTAAAAATAAAGAAAAATTGATCTATCAAGTAAGTCATGAATTGAGAACGCCTATGACTGCAATTATGGGACTTTCTCATATTATTTTAAATACGCAACTCAACAAATCTCAAGCAGATAATATCAAGAGAATAGAAAGCTCTGCAGAGTATCTTTTGAGTATTCTCAATGACATTCTGGATATGTCCAAAATTCAAGCAGGTGAACTAAAACTCGAGAATGTCGAGTTTAATATAAATGACGTATTGGATTATGCGTTTAATACAATTGCGGTGGATGCTAAAAATAAAAAATTGGCTATTTCTATGAAAATTGCAGAAGATGTTCCTTCTCATATCATAGGTGATTCACTGCGTTTGAGACAGATTCTTATCAATCTTTTGGGCAATAGTATAAAGTTTACCAAAAAAGGAGGCGTGAACCTCGGTATCAAGAGAATATCTGATGATCATAATAGTATCAAACTTGAATTTACGGTAACTGATACAGGGATAGGAATGACTCCATCTCAAATAGAAACTTTATTTAAATCCTTTACACAGGCAGAAGTGTCAATTAGTAGGGAGTACGGCGGTACAGGCTTAGGTCTGGCAATTTCAAAACAACTTATAGATATGATGCATGGAGATATTCGCGTTGAGAGCGAAAAAGATAGTGGTACAAGTTTTATCTTTACTCTGGTCTTTAAAGTAAAAGATCCTCAAAATAAACGCAACTATAGATTGCCTTCTATCGAACTTATGAATAAAAGAGTGCTTTTAGTAGATGCGGATAATGAGCGAGCAGTATTAATTAAAAAAATGCTTGGATATTTTAAATACAACACGCATATCATCCCTTCTTTTGAACAGACTGTGATGGACCCTAGTATTGTATTTGACATTATTATTATTCATGAGACAAGTCTGAGCAGATATTCTGTTGATAAGATTAAAGAGTTTAAAAAGAAACATAATAGCAAAACAGTTTTCCTGAGTGAGATTCATAGTGAATTAAATAACCATCTTATGCAAGATATTGAGATAGATAGCTATCTACAGATTCCATTTAATCAGCAATCAATGCTCACAATGATTGAAGATGTATATAACGTAAAAAATCTTGATAATATCAGTAAAAAAAAGATAGATAAAAGTCTCCTTAAATCACTTTCTGGCAAGAAAATATTAGTAGCAGAAGACAATAAAATCAATCAAAAAGTGATTGCAGGTTTACTGCTTGATACAGGAATTGAGTTACAATTTGTAGAAAATGGGCAAGAGGCGATAGAGTTTCTTGTAACACAGAGCTCTATAGATTTAATTTTGATGGATATCAACATGCCAATCATGAATGGTCATGAAGCAAGTAAAGAGATTAGAAAAGATAGAAAATATGACTCAATCCCTATTATCGCGCTCACAGCAGATGTGATGGATAAGTCAATAGAGGACGCTATGCTTGCAGGAATGCAGGGACATATTTCTAAACCTATTATTGTAGATATCTTTTATAAAAAACTTTTGGATCTACTCAGTTATGAGACAAAAAGTATAGCTGTTGCTCAGGCACAAACATTAAATAAAACGCAAGAGAATAAAAGTGAATTTGAAGAACTCTCCATCTCTGTGGGTCTTGAGAGATGTGAAAATGACACAAAATTTTATAGATCGATCTTAGAAGATTTTAAAAATATGTATGGAGAGTCTCCAAAACTTTTAACAAGTATGTGCACGGAAGGCAACTTTAAAGAAGCTAGACGCATAGCAATGGATATAAAAGATGTGACGCTCAATATTGGTGCTTATCATCTTTGCGAGAGTGCGGCAGCATTAGAATATGAGTTTGAAAAAGGTGCAAGAAGTAATTGTGTACAACTTATCGAGATGTATGATACAAATCTTCAGCTGCTCTTTAAAGATGTTGATAAGTACATAGAAAAGTTTTTTTCATATAAAACACCCGAGAAATAAGTAATATAGATACAAGGCTAAAATTAAATCAAGTATCTATTTTGTATAATGATAGAAGCAATCTGGGTAGTTCGACGCATCGTTTATGTGAGGGTTCTACATATTCAAACTGCGAACTAGTAGATTTTTCGTGTGCTGGTGTTTTCGTTTGAGATACGTTCACTCTATCGAGAAAATACTGCCGTTAGAAATTTCTCACTTCGCCCAAATACGGCTTTCAGAACCAAGCCAATTACGAGACGGCTACTTGGATTGCTTAAAGCATTGAACTGTTGTATTCCAAACAAAATTTAGAATATTGTAGTTAAATGCTTTTTTTAAAATTATGGAGAAAAGATGAAGATATTGATATTAGGTAATGGTGGTAGAGAATATTCTATCGCTCGTGCGATTTTAAATGAAGAAAAAGGGCACGAACTATTCTTTCAACCAGGTAATGGTGCTACAAACACACTTGGAACAAATCTTGATATCAAAGATTATAACGAGCTTGCTGCGTTTGCAAAACAAAACGCAATAGAGCTTACGATAGTAGGTCCAGAAGCGCCACTTGTTGATGGTGTGGTAGATATCTTCAAATCTCATGGGCTTGTAGTTTTTGGTCCAAGCAAAGAGGCTGCACAACTTGAAGGCTCAAAAGTCTATATGAAAAACTTTTTGGCAAAATACAATATTCCTACAGCGCGCTATATAGAGACTGCTTCTATTGAAGATGCGTTTAAATTTACAAACACACTCACGGCTCCGATAGTTGTCAAAGCGGATGGACTGTGTGGTGGTAAAGGCGTTATTATCGCTATGAGTCATGATGAGGCGAAAGTAGCTATTTCTGAGATGCTCAGCGGTAAAAGTTTTGGAGATGCAGGAAAAAAAGTAATCGTTGAAGAGTTCTTAGATGGTTATGAACTCTCTATGTTTGCTGTGTGTGATGGAGAGGATTATATCCTTCTTCCTGCTGCGCAAGATCACAAAAGACTTTTGGACAATGACCAAGGGCCAAATACTGGCGGTATGGGCGCTTATGCTCCAACGCCTCTTGTAGATGAAGAGTTATATCAAAAAGTACGAGATAGAGTGATTCGCCCAACATTGGATGGGATGCAAAAAGAGGGAGCACCTTTTGAAGGCGTCCTCTTTATCGGTATTATGGTTGTAAAAGGCGAGCCTATTACCTTAGAGTTCAACGTGCGTTTTGGTGACCCTGAGTGTGAGATACTGATGCCACTGATGACTTCGAGTGTAAGCGATATGTTTTATAAAGCTGCTACAAACAGACTTGCAGAGATTAAGGTTGAGTTTTCATCACAGTACGCTGTGGGTGTTGTGATGGCAAGTGAAAATTATCCGTATAAAAACTCTACTCCAGCAGAGATTATCGTCGATGATGTACACCATGAAGAGATAGAAAACTTTACCCATATCTCTTATGCAGGTGTGAGCATGGAAGATGATAAACTCTATGCTGATGGTGGTCGCGTTTTGGTTTGTGTTGGTCTTGGTGATACAATAAAACAAGCACGAGATAGAGCATATCTAAGATGTGGTCAAGTCCATTTTGCAGGAAAAAAACTCCGTACAGATATAGCTTATCAGGCACTTGCTTAGAATGAACGAAGAGATAGAAGATCTCCTTCATAGAGAAGATATAACTTTAGCGCAGAGTAAAAAAAGAGCTACTGCGTTTTTTATAGATGAGATGTTACTTTCATTTTTGCTTATCGTAGCACTCTGGGACAACTTCGCTTCTGCTGCAAACATGGAAGAGATCATTAACGTTACAAATATGTTCGTTTTAGAATATATGTTTATGAAGATAGCTTACCAAGCTTTTTTTACGATGCAATATGGTGCTTCAATCGGTAAAATTCTGATGAAGATACGCGTCGTTGACATCAAAACACTTGATAATCCTAATGTACTCTCTTCTCTTAATCGTGCAATTTTTCGTGTCATCAGTGAAATGGTCTTTTACCTTGGTTTTCTTTGGGGTATGCTTGATCCTGCACGTCAAACGCTGCATGACAAAACCGCAAAGACTTTGGTCATAAATGTATAAACTCTTTTGTCTCTTTTTGCTCTGTTTCTCTTTGCTTCAAGCTGAAGATAAAGTAGAAATATACGCTTCTTCTGTAGACTCAAAAGATAATATTGTAAACGCAAAGGGCGATGTAACAGTCATCTATAAAGATTATTTTCTAAACGCAAAGAGTGCTATATACAATAAAGAGACAGGCGATCTCGAACTTTTTGATAATATCCGCGCTACATATGATGGTAAATATCGTGTTCTTGGGGATTATGCAAAGCTTAATATTAAGAAAAAGGAAAAGTTTTTCAAGCCTTTCTTTATGCTTGAGAATGCTTCTGAAGTCTGGATAGCGGCGAGCGAAGGTCTCAATAAAGACAAAGATCTCAATATAGAATCAGGCGTTTTAAGCGGATGTGAACCCGAAAATCCTCTATGGAAGATGGAGTTTAGCTCCTCTGAATATAACACGGATTCTCAGTGGATGAATCTTTACAATGCGAGACTCTATATCTACGATATCCCGATTTTATATACTCCCTATTTTGGATATTCTCTTGATACACAAAGACGAAGCGGACTATTAATCCCAGCTATGGGCCTATCTCAAACAGAGGGATTTTTTTATGAACAACCTATTTTTATTGCTGAGCAGGATTGGTGGGACCTTGAGCTTATACCTCAGATAAGAACTGAACGTGGGGCTGGTCTTTACTCAACATTTCGCTTTGTTGATAGCGAAATCTCTGAGGGTGAGCTCAAAGTTGGTTATTTTAAAGAAAAAGATGCGTATTATCAAGAGCAGAATCTTGTAAATGATAGCCATTACGGCTTCAACTTTAAATATGAAAATAAAGACGTGATTAATCAATGGTTTGGGACACAGTTGCAAGGCCAATCAGGTCTCTATATGGATATCAATAAGATGAATGACGTTGACTATATCAATCTCTCTTCTAATGATACATTTAACACAGCTACTGCAACGCAGGTTCTCTCTAGAATCAATCTTTTTTATAATACTGATAATAACTATATTGGTGCTTACTTCAAGTACTATGAAGATTTAACAAAATCAAGTAATGCAGATACGCTTCAACAGCTTCCAGTGACGCAATATCACCATTATCTTGATACGCTTTTTGATGAGCATTTGCTCTATAGTGTGGATGCGAGAAATACAAATATTGAAAGAGAACTTGGTAAAACTGCACTGCAGACAGATATTAATGCACCAGTTACCCTCTATACTTCTCTTTTTGATGAGTATCTCAATCTTTCTTATAAGGCTAATCTTTACGGACAGCATACAAAATTTAGTTCCAATGAACAGACACCAGTTGCTGGAGTAGAATATAACGATGGCTATTTCGCAAGATACTATCATGTTCTTGGTGCATCAACTGATTTGACGCGTAGCTTCGATGATTATACTCATGTAGTTTCTTTTTCTACAAAATATACACTCGGTGGCAATGAGTCTAAAACAGGCTATTATGAAGATCAGCAAGATATTTGTTCTGATCCTGAGTATCAAGATCTTGAGCAGTGCGAATTTTATAATATCAAAGATATAGATGAAGCTGTTGAATTTGATATGTCGCAATATCTCTATAATGCAAAAGGCAAAGAGATACTTTATCATAGAATGGCGCAGAAGTTTACTTATGGTCCACTAGAGACCAAGGCAGGTGAGTTTGAAAATGAACTTGATTATAAGATTACTGATTCAATCAGTATCTACAATAACATGTTCTATAATTTTGATGAACATCTGTTCTCAAAGATATTTAACCAAGCTGCCTATGATGGATATGGATTTCGCCTCTCTCTTGGGCATATGTTTCGAGATACTTTCATCTCTGATACAAATACAACACTCAGACATACAAGTTATTTAACATCAACGGCAAGGTATACTTACAACCAGCATTACTCTTTTCATACGAGATATGATTATGACTTAGAATCTTCTCAGAGAAAAAGTTTAGAGTTTGGATTTTTGTACAAAAAAAGATGTTGGGATTTTGGAATACGCTATGCTGAGAATAACAGACCAGTCCTAACAAACGACGGAGAGTCTTCGATTTATGACAGATATATCTATTTTACGATTATCCTCAAACCGTTCATGACTTCTACAAAAGAAGGTGGAGAGTCCAATTTCGCAATGCGCTTAAATGAGTAGTTCTGTATGAGGATGAAGCATGAAACAGTATAAAAATATTTTAAAAGACCGTCAAGATGCTGCTAGAAAGCTTATAGATGTTATTCCCATGCAAAAATTCAAAGATGAATCTTGGAAGATTGTTGCTGTATCCTCAGGTGGGCTTTTGCTTGGTTCATACATCCGAGGCAAATATTCTAATAAGCTAGATTTTCTTTTTTCAGAAGCGATTATGGCTCCAAATAATGAGGAGTGTGAAGTCGCGCGTGTGAGTGAAAATGAGGAGATAGTTATCAATGAAGAGCTAGTAGCATCATTTGATATAAAATATGACTATATCTATGGTGAGGCAAGACGTAAGCACGAAGAAGAGATACTCAGCTACGTTTACCAATATAGAAAAGGTCGTCACTTCTCACCGGTAAGCGGAGAGGTCGTTTTGTTGATAGATGAGGGAAGTGAAACAGGCTCCAAGCTGATGTCTGCGCTCAAGACGATCCTTTCACAAAACCCAAAAGCAGTCTATATAGCAGTTCCTGTTATCCCAAGTGACGTGCTAGAATCATTAGAAGCATTTGCAGATAATGTCTTTTTCCTTTATGATATAGATGATTATGTAGAAACGCAGCTCTATTATGAAGAGTTAGAACCTGTAGACGACGAGACGATAGAAAAATTATTAGAGGAACATAAATGAAATATGATGTAAAAGTAGAATTAAAAAATAGAGTCGAAGAGTATTCGTTTGGATATGTAGCGAAACAAGCAAACGGAGCAGCATGGCTCAAATCGGGTAACACAGTTATCTTAGCTACTGTAGTTATAGATGAGACAGAGATAGTAAAAGATGATTTTTTACCTTTGACAGTTCAGTATATAGAAAAAAGTTATGCAGCAGGAAAGATCCCGGGTGGTTTTTTCAAACGTGAGACTAAGCCGAGCGATTTTGAGACACTTACTTCACGTATTGTAGACCGTTCTCTTCGTCCACTTTTTCCAAAAGGCTTTGGCTATCCAACACAAATTACGATTATGGTATTTAGTGCAGATAAAGAAGCAGATTTACAAATTTTGGCACTAAACGCAGCTTCTGCAGCACTGTACGTTTCTGATATTGATATCAACCGCTCAGTCTCTGCTGTAAGAGCTGCAAAAATTGATGGTGCACTTGTGCTCAATCCTACTTTATTAGAGCTCAAAAACTCTACACTTGATCTTTATCTCTCAGGTACAAACAGTGAACTGTTGATGATAGAGATGCGCAGTATCGGTGGCACAGATATTGATGTAACAGATGCATATATTGATCCGATGCTTGATCCCACACTTGGAGCAAATATCATCTCCAAACATGTATCAAACGCAATCAGTGAAGATGAGCTTATAGATGTATTTGGCAAAACTGAAGAACTCCTCTTTACGAGCAATGCCGCTTATGAAGCTGCGTTTGCACCATTTAAAAAAGAGACAATGCAGATAGAGTACAAAGCACATAGTATCAATGAAGCGATGCTCTCTTATGTCAAAGAAAATCATATGCAGCAAATACATGCTGCAATGAATCAAATGGCAAAATCTGAGCGCTCAACTGCTCTGAGATCTTTGAGAAAGAGTATCATCGTAAGTAAACCTGAGTGGGCAAGCACAGAAGAAGAAGTGGCACTGAAAGATGCTATAGAGAAAGTAAAAAAAGAGCAAGTGCGTTCTCAAATACTCTCACAAAGAGTACGTGCAGACGGAAGAGCTTTAAATGAAGTGAGACCGATTACTATCGATACTAACGTGCTTCCAAGTGCGCATGCTTCATGTCTCTTTACTCGTGGTCAAACGCAGGCTCTAGTAGTCCTTACAATGGGCGGGCCAAAAGATGCTCAGATGTTTGAAGGTTTGACAGATGATTCTACGCAAAATGAAAACTTTATGGTGCACTACAACTTCCCTGGTTTTTCTGTAGGTGAAGCATCTCCTGTTATGGGGACAAAAAGACGTGAACTTGGACATGGAAATCTTGCTAAACGTGCACTTGAGCCGATTGTAGATTTAGATGGACAAACAGTACGTTTGGTTTCAGAGATACTCGAATCAAACGGTTCTTCTTCAATGGCTACAGTATGTGGTGGATATATGGCACTTCGCGCAGCAGATATTGAGACAAGCGACACTATTGCAGGAATTGCTATGGGTATGGTAAGTGAAGGCGATCAATACGCGATTCTCTCAGATATTATGGGACTTGAAGATCATGATGGGGATATGGACTTTAAAGTGACAGGTTCAAAAGAGGGCATTACTGCAATGCAGATGGATATCAAACTTGGCGGTATCTCTTTGGATGTTTTAAAAGAAGCGCTATATCAGGCAAAAGAGGGCAGAGCACATATTATAGATATTATGCTTGAAGCGGAAAAAGAGATAGAGTTTAATGATGGCGTTTTGCCAAGTGTGGACTTTTTTCATATTGATCCAGGTTTTATTGGTGAAATCATAGGTCAAGCAGGAAAAACAATTCGTGAGATTATAGAAAAATTTGAAGTTGCTATCGATATAGACAAAAAAGATGGTAAAGTTAAAATAACGGGTAAAAATAAAACTGGCGTTTCAGGTGCCAGAGAACATATCGAAGGCATTGTGAGTACTCCGAAACAAGCGAAGATCAAATACGAAGTCGGAGACAAATACGAAGGTGTCGTGAAAAAAATAGTTGACTTTGGTGCTTTTATTGAACTTCCAGATGGAACGGATGGACTTATCCACATCTCAAAAATCTCTGATGGCAGAGTTGAAAAAGTTTCAGATGTCCTAAAAGAGGGCGAAAAGATTAGTGTTGAGATCTTAGAATTCAAAGGTAACAAAATTTCTTTAGGTCGTGCGTAGTTTAAACTAAAATTTAGAACAAGTTCACTATACTTCGACATCAATTTCTAGTAGGGAAATCTGAGCATTTATGTTTGGGTTGCTTCATTGCAAGATGGGGTTACGCTATCCGAAAGTTTTTGTAATAATTTCAGGAGATATACATGAAAAAAATACTTTTTTTAATGCTTGCATTAACTGTTGCTGCATTCGCTAATGATGGTGATGTTGCAAACCAAACTCTTAAAGCATACTCAATGATCGCTGCTGGCCTTGGTCTTGGTCTTGCTGCATTAGGTGGAGCTATCGGTATGGGTCATACTGCTGCTGCAACTATTGCTGGTACTGCACGTAACCCAGGCTTAGGTGCTAAACTTATGACTACGATGTTTATCGCTCTTGCGATGATCGAAGCACAAGTTATCTATGCACTTGTAATTGCTCTTATAGCACTTTACGCAAACCCATACTTAGGTTAATAACCAAAGTAAACCCCGCCAATCTTTTAGATTGGCACCCTTGACACCTTTTTTAAACATATGCGGCCGTGGTGGAACGGTAGACACGCTACCTTGAGGTGGTAGTGCCTTACGGGTGTGGGAGTTCAAATCTCCCCGGCCGCACCATCTTTTTTCTTCAATCAAAAATTATCAACTTAGCCCATCTTCTATAAATATTATATTTCTTCGTCAACTTATATCTTTTTTTACAAAAACGTACTATAATCAACATAATTAAGTATGTGATATTTTTTTGAGAAATGTTATATATTACTGTTTTTAATCTTTTGGGAGTGATGTGTATGAATATAAGTATTAAAAATCAGACACTCCTTTTCATCTCTTCTATTTTTATTATATTTTCAGGTATCTTTTTAACTATTGTCTATACACAAACGCAACATAGATTAAAACTTTTAGAATTAGAAAATTTTGAGAATATAAAATCTATGCACAATAAACTCATCAATAAAGAGATAGAATTTTATACAAATAGAATCAATGCAAATATAAATTCCAACGGAGTGAGAGAAACCCTCTTGGCAAATGATGCGAAGAAACTGTATCAACTCTCTTTAGGAAGATATGAAATACTAAAGAGTGAAAATTTAAATTTTATAAGCATGAATTTTTATACGCAAGATGGCCACTTGCTACTGAAGATGAATGATAAAAACGCAGATGTAATAAACGCAGGGAAAACTTTTAGACTCTTGCAAGAAGTGCAGAAAGAAAAAAAGCAGTTTAGTGGATTTGAAGTTTTTGAGAATGTTTTGGCTTTTAGAATAATTCGGCCTATATTTAATAATGAAAAATATATAGGTGCGATTGAGTTTTCAATTCAAGTTGAATATATTCTCAATCAAATGGATGAATACTATGGCGTTGAAGGTGTTTTATTTGTCAAAAATCAAAATTTTCATACGCAAGATGGTGTAAGTGCTGATGGTTTTTCTCTTGTCTATAATATTCTTGACAGCTCAAAACTTCTGAGTAGTATCATCAATATAGAGAGCTTTGATAGTATAAAAAAAATTAAAGTAAATTTTAATGAAATATATAGCACATATGCTTTCAATATTACAGATAAAGATGAAAATTTATTAGCAAAAATTGTTTTTGCAAAAAATATAACAAAAGAGCTTCTTGAGTCAGAAAAAGATCTCAATAATATAGCCTTATTACTTGCGTTTGCACTTATTATCACTCTGATACTTGTCAACATTGGTTTTAACAAGAGCATTAAAAAACTTGAGAGTAATTATGGTGATGTAACTCAGTACAAGAATTTAATTGATAATAATCTTATAACACTCTCTACAGATCTCTATGGTAGTATCAACGAGGTAAGCGACGCATTTTGTGATTTAAGTAAATTTTCTAAAGAAGAGTTACTTGGCATAAATATCAAATCACTCTTACACACAGATATCTCAAGAAATGAGTACAACATACTATTGGAGGCTCTTAAAAGTAAATTCTATTGGAGCGGTGAGATAAAGCAACAAAAACAAGATGGGTATACTTTTTGGGTTGATGCAAATATTCAACCAAAATTTAAAAATAATAAAATTGTTGGCTATGACACAGTCATGCATAATATTACAGAAAAAAAGATCAATGAAGAGTTGATGATCACAGATGGTCTTACGCATATATATAATAGAAGATATTTCAATGATGTGTTACCACGCATAATAAATTCTGTCAAGCGTGATGGTGGTTTTCTTACTCTTGTCGTTTTAGATATTGACCATTTTAAAGAATATAATGACACCTATGGACATATGGAAGGCGACAATACTCTGATTGATGTTGCACATACACTGAAAAATTCTTTAAAACGTCCGGATGATTATTGTTTCCGATTAGGTGGGGAAGAATTTGCACTTTTATATAAAAACACAAATGAGAGTGATGCAAAAATTGTTGTAGAAAATGTAAGACAAAATATTTTGAAGCTTGGCATTAAGCATGAAAATAACTCTGCTCTGAAGATTGTTACAGCATCTTTTGGTGTCGTAACTTTAAGACATGATATTCTTGTCGAATGGGATAAAATGTATACACTTGCTGATGATAAGATGTATGCTGCAAAAAAAAGCGGTAGAAACGCAATAGAGTTTTAAAAAAATGAAGTCAGTTTTATTTGTATGTCTAGGTAATATTTGTCGTTCACCTCTAGCTGAAGGGTATGCAAAACATCTTGCGTTTGCAAATGTTATGGATTTAAAGATAGATTCTGCAGGAACTGGAGCTTGGCATGTTGGTGAGCCTCCTTGCGCCAATTCAGTTCGAGTTGCAGCAAAGTATGGAATAGATATTGCAGATCTTCGAGCAAGAGAAGTCAAAAGAGAAGATTTCACCTCTTTTGATCTCATTGTAGCTTTGGATGAGAGTAATTATCAGGATTTAAAAAGATTGGGTGCTACAAATCTTGTGAAACTCGGTGATTATGGTTACGGGGGTAAGGATGTACCAGATCCTTATTTTTTTGATGGCTTTGATGGTTTTGACGAGGTATACAAGATGATAGAGAGTTGTGTGAATACTCTTTTTAGTGTAAAATCGTATACAAAGGATAGTGGATGAAGATAGCAAATAATATTACAGAACTTATAGGAAATACCCCGCTAGTGAGACTTAATACTCCCTCTGCTTTGAGTGGCGCAACAATACTTGGAAAATGTGAGTTTATGAACCCGACAAGCTCTGTAAAAGACAGAATCGGCTTTAATATGATCAGACGGGCACAAGAAGCTGGACTTATAAAAGAGGGTACTACTATTATTGAGCCGACAAGCGGTAATACAGGGATAGCGCTCGCTGCGAATTGTGCAGCACAAAATTTGAAGCTAATTTTGACTATGCCAGAATCAATGAGTATAGAGAGACGTAACCTACTCAAAGCACTCGGAGCAACACTTGTGCTCACTCCTGCGGCAAAAGGTATGGGTGGAGCTATCGCAAAGGCAGAAGAGCTGCAAAAAGAGATAGCGAACAGCATAATCTTGCAACAATTTCAAAACAGCTCAAATCCTGAGATACATAGACTCACAACTGCAAAAGAGATCTTAAGAGATACAGAAAATAATATAGATGCATTTGTGGCGGCTGTTGGAACTGGAGGGACACTTACGGGCACTTCTCGCGTTTTAAGAGAGGAAGTTTCTCATATCGCTATCTTTGCGGTTGAACCGACTGCTTCTGCTGTATTATCAGGTGAAGCAGCTGGAGCGCATATGATTCAAGGTATTGGCGCGGGCTTTATTCCTGATATTCTCGACACAACTGTTTATAGCGAAGTTATTAAGGTAAGCAACGAAGATGCGATTGCAACAGCAAAAATGTTGGCGAAAAAAGAGGGTCTGCTTGTTGGTATCTCTGCGGGTGCAAATGTCTGGGCAACGATGCAGATAGCATCAAGAGCTGAGTTTCAGGGAAAAATACTCGTGACAATTTTATGTGATACAGGTGAGAGATATCTCAGTACAGCACTCTTTAGTGAAGAGTAAGTTTTTTGAAACCATCAAAATAGTTGATGGTCAAATCTTCTCGCTTGAATACCATCAAAGGCGCTATGAATCTGTACTTAAATCTTTTGGACTTACTGCGTTTGAAGATCTGAGAGCGTATATTTGCGCTCCATCGAAAGGCTTTTTTCGATGCAAACTTGTCTATGATGCAGATTCTATTGAAGTAGCCTACTATCCGTATGAGAAGCGAGCTATACAAAGATTAAAGCTTGTAGTAGATGATGCCATCGTATATTCTTTCAAGTCTACAGATAGAACGCAGTTAGATGCTCTGTTTGCAAAACGCAGTGAGTGTGATGATGTACTTATTGTTCGTAATGGCCTTGTGAGTGACACCTCTATCGCAAATATTGCGTTTGAGTCCGAGGGTATCTGGTACACACCAAAAAAGCCTCTTTTAGAAGGAACAACACGTGCGAGACTCCTTGATGAGGGAAAACTTTTTGCGAGAGATATCGCAGTAGAGGATTTAAAAAACTATAGTGGCATTGCACTTATGAATGCAATGATAGAATTTGATATAATAACGCAAGAAAACGCAGGGGAAATTATTTGTTAGAACATCTTATAGAGAATAAAAATTTTGCTTCCATGATGAAGCGACATATTCAAGAGTTGATTATTCATTTTTTTGAGCAGGAACAAAACTTTGGGATATTGTGTAAAGTCGATAATGTGGACTTTGATCCGATCTTGCCAGAGAGTATTGCGTCTGAATTTCGTTCATTAACACTTTTCTTTTTGGCTGGTTATACTTTTGAGACAGCTCGAATCGAAGATGAATTTCTTATCTTTGAAGCAGGTTTTGGTGCTGATAACTTTGGAAGTGTAGTGAGTGTACCGCTTTTAAGTATTATGCAGGTAATCGTTGATGAAACGCCGCTACTGATAAACTTAGCAAGTTACAAAAAAGAAAAAACTGTAGTAGTAAAAGTCTCAAATGAGGGTGGAGTGAAAAACTCTATGGATGTATTTTTATCCAATCCAGAGAATAAAAAGTTTTTAAAATAGATAGACTTTATCTCTCAAGAGAGAGAAAAGTTTTAAACTTTAGAGATTGTTAAAAGATAGTTGACAACATTGTCAACAAAGGCATCATGTTTTTTCTCTTTGCTATAGGCAATATAAAATTTTCTATCTATTTTATAGTTTTTGAGTCTTGCTTCAAAGAGTTTACCAGAGTTTACTTCTGACTCTATTACGTGGCGAGACATGATTGATACAAGCGGTCTTGCTGCGTTTTTATCTGCATGCATAATAGATTCTTTGATAGAAGTCGGACTGCTTAAAACAGCGATTACATTAAAGTTACTGCACTGAACACCCATCTCTTCAAATACTTCTGACGTTAGCTTTCTCGTGTGTGAGTTCTCATCACGGCAAATCCAGTCAAATTCAAAAAGATCATCTGCGTTTAAATGTTTTTTGAGTGGTTGATTTGAAAATACTACAAGTTCATCTTCAACCCATTCTCTATAAATGATACCATCTCTAAATTCAGGAGACTCTATAAGAGCGATATCGATTTTTTTATCTTCTAGTGCATCGATCATATCTGTAGAGAGTCCTACAAGCATATAGACTTCATTGTCTATGCGTTTTTTGATTTCACCAAGATAATTTGGAAGGATATAGTTTCCTATAGAAAAAGAGGCACCCATTACAAAAGTGAACTCTTTATTGATTATCTTTAAAAGCTCTTTTTCACTACTTGCGATAGCTTTGTCAAGTCTTGTTGCTATTCTAAAAAGATCTTCTCCCTCTTTTGTAAGTAAGATACCATTTTTCTTTCTCTCTACAATTCTGGTGTCAAGATAGTCTTCGATAAATTTGATTTGTTGGGTTACAGCTGGTTGGGAAATGCCCAATTTTGCCGAAGCCTTAGAAAAACTCTTTTCTTTTACGACCATCAAAAACGTCTGCAATTTAGCAAAATCTCTTAACATAATAATTCCTATAAGTAATATTGATAATAAAATTATAACTCATAATTATAATTAATGCAATAGGTTTGTAATAATTTATCCCTTTTAGGTTATAATAAAATTAGATAAGAAAATAGATATGAAAATAGTGGTTGTTATGAAAAAAATATTTGACAGATTAAATGAATCTCAAGCAAGTGCGGTTAGGCAAACAGAAGGCCCCGTTTTGATACTTGCAGGTGCTGGAAGCGGCAAAACAACTACCATTGTATCGAGACTTGCGTATCTCATAGAAGAGGTGGGAATACCTGCTTCAAACACGCTTACCCTTACCTTTACAAACAAAGCAGCCAAAGAGATGCGTGAGCGCTCTGCTGTGATGATAACACAGAGTGCCTATCCTCCGCTTTTATGTACTTTTCATAAATTTGGACTCCTCTTTTTAAAATTTAACATCCACCTTTTAGGGCGCGAAAATAATTTTGTAGTCATTGATAGTGATGACAAAAAACGTATTATCAAAAAGATAAACGCAGAACTTGCAACACCACTTATTGCAAGCGAAATTTCACGCTATAAAAACTCTCTTTTAAGCCCTGATGATGCCTATAAGCAAGCGGAATTTTTTAACTATCAACAAATTGCAAAAGTGTATGAGGCGTATGAGACCTATCTGCATGAGAACAATCTTGTCGATTTTGATGATCTCATCGCACTGACCTACAAACTTCTCAAAGAAAATCCAAGCTTAGCCGAACAGACATCTCAAAAATATCAGTACATCATGATCGATGAGTACCAAGATACAAACGAACTACAACTAAAGCTCGTTCAAATACTTTGTAAAACGCATAACAATATCTGTGTCGTTGGGGATGATGATCAGAGTATTTATGGATGGCGTGGGGCACATATACGCAATATTATGGAGTTTGACCAAGATTTCCCCGGTACTTCTGTATTTAAGCTCGAAGAAAACTATCGTTCAAAAGAACCGATACTCAAAGTTGCAAATGCACTCATTGAACATAACCGTTCGCGTTTGGGCAAGACACTTGTCGCTACACGTGGAAGCGGAGAAGATGTTGCTATCCTCAACTCTGGAGATGAGAATGAAGAAGCAAGAAAGATAGCGATGAATATCAAAAGACTTTTTGAAGCAGGAGTGAGTGCAAATGATATCGCTATTCTTTACCGCGTAAACGTTTTAAGCCGTTCTATAGAAGAGGGGCTTAACCGTGCAGGGGTAGCGTATAAACTTGTTGGAGGACTACGCTTTTATGACAGATCTGAGGTCAAAGATCTTATCTCTTATTTGCGTGTGATAACAAACCATCATGATGACTTCTCTTTTAAGCGCATTGTCAAT
The DNA here is from genome assembly GCA_028687935.1 of Sulfurimonas sp. Classification (GTDB taxonomy): domain Bacteria; phylum Campylobacterota; class Campylobacteria; order Campylobacterales; family Sulfurimonadaceae; genus Sulfurimonas. The sequence continues at coordinate 17,706 of JAQTZE010000009.1, read as the reverse complement.
AAACCAAAACGCGGTCTTGGAAAAGCAAGTGTTGATAAGCTTGAACTAGCAGCTCATGAGAAGGGTTCTTCAATGTATGAGTTTATAAAAAATGCCTCTCATGAAGAACTTGAAGCGATTGTTCGTAAGAAAAACGCAGTGACACTTAAAGAATTTTTGCAAAAAATAGAATATGCAGCAAAGGTTGCCAATGAGTCGACATATGATTTTATAGATCTGCTTGAAGAGTCATTTGAGCTTAAAAAGATCTATGCAGGCTTACCTGATGAGAGTGAAAGAGTCTTAAACATGGATGAGTTTTACGGACTTATGCGTGACTTTGTCAAAAATGCACCAGAGGCGAGTATCGATGAGTTTTTAAATGAGTTGACACTTCAGAGTGAACAAGACCAAGTTGAGGGCGAAAGTATCTACATGATGAGCATCCATGCTTCCAAAGGTTTGGAGTTTAAACATGTCTTTATTATAGGACTAGAAGAGGGCTTTTTACCTTTAGTCGGTGATGGAAGTGACCTAGAAGAGGAGAGACGTCTTGGCTATGTCTCTTTCACCAGAGCAAAAGATACGCTCACTCTCTCACATGTTGACAGCCGATTTTACAAAGGTCGTAGAAGTGATCTGCAAAAGAGCAGATTTTTCAATGAAGCAGGACTTTGTGCGGGTTCTTTGATTGTACAAAAAAACACTGCGTTTAAGAAGGGTGATTTGGTGCGTCATAAGATTTTTGGAACAGGTCGTGTGACAGGAATAGGTAAATCAGGACGCGAATTTAAACTCAAAATAAATTTTGCAGGTACTACACGCGACATTTTGGCCTCATTCGTAGAGAGACTATGAATCGTCTTTTCGTCGCATACAAGCCTTCTGGTATAGGTTCTAACCTTTTTCTCAGTCGTCTTAAACGCAAGTACAATAATAAAAAAGCTGGTTTTTCAGGAACGCTTGATCCTTTTGCAAAAGGTGTGCTTATCATCGGGATGGGTTCGCACACAAAGCTTTTTAGATTTTTAGATAAAACACCAAAAAAGTACAGAGCGACACTTTGGCTAGGTGCAAAGAGTGATTCGTTGGATATAGAACTCATAGAAAATGTTGAAATAGTTCCTGCGTTTAGCGATGCAAAAGTCTTGGATGTCATTAAGTCTCTTGAGGGTGAACTAGAATATACACCGCCAATCTTCAGTGCAAAACAGATCAATGGCCAGCGTGCTTACGATTTGGCGCGCGCAGGCAAGGAAGTTGTGCTCAATAAGATAAACTCAACTATCTATGAAACGCAGCTAGTCCATTATAGACATCCTTTTGTAACCTTTGAAGCAACAGTCTCTGAGGGTTCTTATATACGCTCGCTCGGTCAGATAATCGCCACAAGACTTGGAGTGGAACATGGAAGCCTTAGTGCTCTAGAGAGGCTGAGTGAGGGACAGTTTTGCTACAATGGTGAAGAAGTTTTAGATATCAAAAAATCGCTCAATATTCCACTCAATCATTATCATGGAGATTTTGAAAATCTTAAATATGGAAGAGTTCTTGCTTTGGAAGATCTAGAAATTAAAGAAGATGGGCATTATTGGCTAGACAATGGTGATAATATATCAATTATCAAAATAGAAAATGAAACCGTTACATACGAACTAGGTAGGATATATGTTAGTACTTGCTAGAAAATTAGATGAATCCATAGTAATCGCAGAGAACATAATTGTTAAGGTTATATCCGTGGATAAGGGTGTAGTGAAGCTCGGAATAGAAGCGCCACATGATGTTTCAATCATGAGAAGTGAACTTTTAGAAGATGTCAAAGATGCAAACATCGCCTCTTCAAAAGAAGTGAGTATCGAAAAGTTGACACTTTTAAGTAAAATACTCAAAAAATAAGAGATAAAAGATGAAAATCTACAAGGCCTATGCGAAGGTCAATATATTTTTGAAGATAACTGGCTTACGTGGAGCGTATCACGAGATCATCTCGCGTTTTGTGCGCGTGAATGATCTCTATGATGAGCTCTCTTTTCTTCCAAAGACAAGTGAAAAGTTTGAGATTCATGGGGACTTTTCTTGTACTATAGAACAAAATACTATCTACAAAGCCTACTTTGCACTCAAGTGTGCAACAGAGTCAGCATCGTTGGAAAAACTCATGCGTACGCACGGGGTGCAGGTGAAAAAAGCTATTCCTGCGTTTGCAGGTCTTGGCGGCGGGAGCAGTGATGCGGCAACCTACTTAAAGATGTGTAACGAAGTACTGCATTTAGGTCTGAGTCTGCATGAACTTGCAAAAATCGGTTTAAAGGTCGGAGCGGATGTTCCCTTTTTTATTTATGGATATGACGCGGCAAATGTGAGCGGTATTGGTGAAATCGTAGAAGAGTTTCAAGAAGATTTGCTTGATCTTGAGACCTTTACTCCAAAGCTTGAGATAAGTACACCAAAAGTATATAGCTCTTACAGAGCAAATTTTTACGCGCCGATAAACGCAGAAGAAACAGAGAATTTTAAAACGGCAAAGTCTATAGATATTTTAAAAACTATGAGTGCAAACGAAGCAAATGATCTTTTTGCTCCAGCTTTAAAAGAGTATCAAGAGTTACAGCAGTTTTATCAAGATGGCTGGCATTTTAGCGGCAGCGGCAGCAGTTTTTTTAGAGTAAAGGAAAAATAATGGGCGAGACAATTGCAAAAAATAAAAAAGCCTATTTTGACTATTTTTTAGAGGAAAAGTTTGAAGCGGGCTTAGTTTTGGCAGGGAGTGAAGTTAAAGCGATTCGTGCACACAAGGTAAATCTCAAAGACAGTTTTATCCGTTTTGTCGGAGAAGAAGCATTTTTGTTTAATGCACATATAGGCAGACTTGAGACAACACACCATTTTTACACGCACGAAGAACGCGGTAGTAGAAAACTTCTGCTGCACAAAAAACAGATACAAAAGATGCTCAAAGCAGTCAATCGAGATGGCTATACAGTTGTACCTTTGCAACTCTATTTTAATGATAGAAATATTGTAAAAATTCAGATCGCTATTGCAAAAGGAAAACAGTTGCACGATAAACGCCAAGACCTTAAAGAAAAAGATATGAAACGCGATATCGAGCGTTCGATGAAAGGGAATTGATGCGCATATTTATCACACTTATCGTAGCTACATACTCTCTTTTTGCGCTTGAATATACGCTTGGTGATACAAGCGTGACAAATGGTAGAACAACTTATATCAGCTTTGAGAAAGAGAAAAATATAATCTATAGTAAAGTTTCTCACAAAGATGAATCTTTTGGAGTTTTTGAACATCCTTTAGATGCAACAAAGATGTATGCACTAATACCGATAAGCTATTATCAAACGCCATCTCAAGAGAAACTCACACTCACTTATACAAAAAACGGGGCTGCGTTTAGTGAAGAGATGTTTATCAAAGTAGAAGATGGAAAATATACAAAAGAACAGATACAAGTAAGCAGTTCAAAAGTCAATCCTACAAGTAAAGCAGTAAAAGATCGTACAGAAGAAGAGTATGCCGAGGCGATGCGTATCTATGGAACTGTTAATAAAGAGAGTTATATCAAGTCTGCGTTTATCGCACCGATGCAGAGCGTGATAACGAGTGATTTTGGCAAAGCAAGAGTCTATAACGATTCACTCAAAGGCTACCACAGCGGAACAGATTATCGTGCAGCCGTTGGTACACCAATTGTTGCAAGTAATAATGGGGTTGTCGCACTTGTAGCTGAGAGATTTTACTCTGGTGGGACGGTGCTGATAGACCATGGACAAGGTATCTATACATGCTATTTTCATATGAGCAAGTTTGATGTCAAAAAAGGACAAAAAGTCAAAAAAGCACAACAACTCGGTCTCTCAGGAGCGAGCGGTCGTGTCACAGGACCGCATTTGCATTTTGCTGTGCGTATAAACAAAGTACAGGTCGATCCACTTCAGTTTATAGAACTGATGAACAATACAATACTCAAGGATATTTCATGACAATTTTTCAACTTCTTATGCTCGGGGCTTCTGCTTATTTTGCATACAAAATATACGAGCATATACAAACACTCAAAGATAAAGAAGAAGGTGATAGCTCTTTTGAAGATGCACCAAGAACAGCAGAGGCTTTTTCTACTTTTTCACCGGAGGCTTTAGTCCAAAGAGCGGATGAGGCTTTTGAAAATGATGATAAAGAAAAAGCTTTGGCTCTGCTTATTGAAGCAAACGCAAAAGATGCAAAAAACGCAGATATATTATTTAAGATAGCGTATATCTTAAATCAAACAGGAAACAGCGATGATGCACTTAGCTACTATAAAGAGGCACTTGAAGTGGACGAAGAGAATGAATATGTGCATAATGCTATAGCCTCTATCTACAGAGAAAAAGGTGAGTTTGCATCTGCAAAGAACCATCTTCAGGCTTCTATAGATATCGATGCAGCAAACCCAGTGACCTATTATAATTATGGAAATCTTCTTGTGGATATGCATAAAAATGATGAAGCGATAGTGATGTATGAAAAAGCGCTTGAGCTCAATCCTGATTTTGCTGAGGTGAAAGAAGAGTTAGCAAAGATACAAGGATAGATGATGAAAATCTCAGAGATTTATAGACTACTTGATGAACTCTCACCCTTTGCACTGCAAGAATCGTGGGACAATTCAGGGCTTTTGCTTGGTGATTTTTCACAAGAAGTCAAACGAGTAGTTTTAAGTATCGATGTGGATGAAGCACTTATAGATACAATCGATGAAGAGACTCTGCTTATCACGCATCATCCTATTATCTTTGGCGGATTGAAGCAGCTTCAGTTTAGCAAATATCCTGCAAATCTTATCCAAAAGATGATACGAAAAAATATCTCAAATATTGCGATGCATACCAACTTTGACCAAACGCATCTTAATGAATATGTGGCTAAAGAGATACTTGGCTATGAGATAATCAAAAAAGACGGCTTTGTCGCCTATCTACAAATCGATGAAGATTTTGACACCTTTGCAAAAAAAGTATCAACTGCGTTTGGACTCTCTCATGTACGATGTGTAAAGTGCTCTGAATATGTAAATATCGCAGCTCTGATAACAGGCTCTGGTTGCTCACTTATGCGCTCGATTGAAGCAGACTGCTTTTTGACCGGAGATGTCAAATACCATGACGCAATGGAAGCAAAAAGTATAAATTTGTCACTGATTGACATAGGCCATTATGAAAGTGAACGCTTTTTTTCACAAATTTTAGCAAAGCATTTGAAAAATTTAGGTTTAGAAGTTATAATTTCATCATCAGAAAATCCATTTACTTATATTTCATGACTTTATAGTAAAAATGGTAAACTCGAGAAACCCCAAAGGAGTCCAATGAACAAGCACCTTAAACAACTAATAGACCTCTCAATAGTAGATAAAGAAATCGACGCTTTTGAACCTCAAATTGAAGAAGCAAACTATAGTTATGAAGCAGCACTAGCAAAAACTCAGAGTATTCACTCAGATATTGAGAATTTAACGCAAGAAATTAAAACAGAAGAAGTGAAAAAAGCAAAAAATGAACTTCACCTCAAAGAACTTTCTCAAAAACTAGAAGACAATGCAAAAAAAAGCTCTGAAATCAAAACTGAGCGCGAGATGAAATCTCTTCAACTAGAAGAAGAAATAGCAAAAGAACAAGTAACTTTCGCAAATGAAGAGATCGAAAGACTTGAGAGAATCATCGACTCAAAAAAATCACAAGTTGAATCTGCAAAAGTGACACTTGAAGAACTCAATACAAAACTCGAATCTGTAAAAGCAGATGTAGATGCAAAACTAGAGCTTATTAATCTTGAGAGACAAAAAGTATTTGTTGAAAAAGAGAAGCTTCTTGGAGAAGTAAATCAAAAAGGTCTTGCGTTTTACCAAAAAGTTCGTCGCTGGGCAAAAAATTCAACTGTTGTTGAAGTTGAAGATCAAGCATGTATGGGTTGTCATATGCTTATTAGTGATAAAGTATATGCAGATGTCATCAAAGGCGATGAGATCAATACTTGCCCACACTGTGGTCGTATCTTGTACATGAAAGTTAGCGAAGAATAGGCCTTGTCGCCATTTACGATACTCTATTATTTCTTAAGCGTAGCGCTCTATCTTGTGGCGTTACCGCTTCTGATAACCCTCTCTTTTAAATCGAAATATAAACAATCCATTCCATCGCGTTTTTTTCTTTTCAATAACTCACGATTTGATGTCAAAGAAGCTATCTGGTTTCATGTCTGTTCTTTAGGTGAAGTAAGAGCGCTGAAGCCTTTGCTGGAACTTCTTGGTAAGCAAGATATAAAGATTACGACGATTACACAAACGGGAAACGCAGAAGCAAAAAAATACGATGCCAAGGTACGCTATCTTCCCTATGAGATGTTCTTGCCGTTTTGGGTACGAAAAGAAAAAGTGCTTATTGTACTTGAGGCTGAGTTTTGGTATATGCTTTTTCGCGTTGCGTTTGCGAGAGGTACAAAGATAATTCTGCTCAATGCGCGTATCTCTGAGCGAAGTGCAAAGAAATATCTACAGTTTGCATGGTTTTATGAGAAGCTTTTATCAAAAGTAGAGATTATCTTTGCACAAAGCGAAGTGGATAAAAATCGATTTTTGGCACTTGGGGCTCGAAATATAGAAGTCGTTGGCAATATAAAACTTGCTGCTAAGATAGAAAAAGCAAAAGAGTATCCTAAGCCAGATATTGAAACTATCGTCGCTGGGAGTACGCATGAAGGCGAAGAAGAGAGCGTTTTGCTTGCGTTTAGAGAGTATAAAAAATCGTATGATGCAAAGCTTATTATCGTGCCAAGACATCCGGAACGATTTAAGAGTGTTTATGCGCTTATTCAAAGCTATGCTGAGCAAAATGGCTGGAGTAGTTCTCTCTTTTCGCAAACGCAGAGCTTCGAAAATGATATAATTTTAGTCGATAAAATGGGTGAACTGAATAATATCTACGCGATCAGTGACATAGCAATTCTTGGCGGTGCGTTTAGAGAAGATGTAGGTGGGCATAATCCGCTTGAACCTGCACATTTTGGATGCAAAATCATTACAGGAAAGCACTTCTTTCACCAAAAAGAGCTTTTCAAATATGTGCATCACGTACAATACGTAGAAGCAGATGAAATACACAAAGCGCTCATCGAGTGCAAAAATATTCCCTCTTCTCGCGTAGAAGAGAAGATAGATTTAAATAGAGTAGTAGAGATGATACTCCAATGCAGCAAAGGAAAGTAAAAGATGGAAAAAGAAAAAGCATATAAAATATTGGCACTCCAAGAGGGTGTTTCAAATTCTGAAGCAAAGTCTATGATAGATCGTGGTTTGGTCTATGTCGGAAATAAAAAAGTGATGATAGCACGTGGTGACATCGATGCTAGAACAATGTTCCGTGTAGAAAAAATAGAGAAGATACGACCTATCTTTGAAAACGATGATATGATCGTCGTAGACAAACCTGCGCATGTGAACTCGGATGAGATAGAGAGACAATTCAAACCGGCTGTACTTTTACATAGACTTGACCGTGAAACGAGTGGGGTTTTGATGCTAGTAAAAAACGAAGAGTTTCGTCAAAAAGCAATCAAAGAGTTTAAACAAGATAACGTCTACAAAGAGTATATCGCATGGGTTGAGGGTATCATCGCTGAGCCTGTTGAAGTGGATAAACCTATACTTACACAAAAGAAAAATAATAAAGCGTACTCCAATGTATCTTCAAAAGGTAAACCTGCAAGAACAGAGATCTTTCCTGATATTGTTAGTGCGAATAAGACCAAGATAAAATGTATCATACATCATGGAAGAACACACCAAATTCGTACACACCTGCGTTACATTGATCATCCGATTATTGGTGATGAACAGTACGGCGGACGTCGTGCAAAACGCGTTATGCTCCACGCATATAAAGTAAGACTTTTAGGCATGGAATTTGTAGCACAAGAACCAAAGACCTTTGTGAACTTCGAGTAACTTAAAGAAAAATAAAAGCAAGTTTTAGATAAAATTCGCAACTTTTTACATTCAAAAAAATAAGAGGAGAGAGTCTCATGTTTGACACATTAACAGAGTCGTTTACAAGTGCTATTAAAAAAATTCGTTTTCATGATGATGACAAAGCTCTCTCAAAAGCGCTTACTGAGCTCAAAAAAAACTTATTACGCGCAGATGTAAACCACAAAGTCGTAAAAGACCTAATAGACAAAGTTCAGATTGAGACAAAGCTCAAGGGCATTGGAAAAGATCAGTTCCTAAGCGCGCTAAAATCTTCTCTTCACGAACTTTTAGAAATCGGTGGCAGCAGGGGCTTTGTATTCGCTCCAAATCCTCCGACAGTAATTCTTATGACTGGACTTCAAGGTTCTGGTAAGACAACGACAACTGGAAAACTCGCAAACTATTTAAAAAATAAGCAGAAAAAAGTACTTGTTGTTGCAGCCGATTTACAGCGTTTGGCAGCAGTTGAACAATTACGCCAGATCACAACGCAGATTGGTGTAGAACTTTTTGAAGATGAGAGTACGAAAAACCCTGTAGAAGTCGTAAACGCAGCGCTCAAAAAAGCAAGAAGCGGTATTTATGATGTAGTTCTTATCGATACTGCCGGACGTTTGGCAATCGATGAAGAGCTTATGCAAGAGCTTGCAGATGTTAAAAAAGCGGCACAGCCACATGAGATATTTTACGTAGCTGATTCGATGACGGGACAAGATGCTATCAAAACTGCAGAAGTCTTTAAAGAGAAGATTGGCATTCATGGTGTTATTTTAAGTAAATATGATGGAGATTCAAAAGGCGGTGTTGCTTTAGGTCTCTCATCACAAGTTCAAGTACCACTGCGTTTCATCGGTAGCGGTGAGAAGATGGAAGACTTGGAAGTTTTCCTTCCTGATCGTGTTGTAAGCCGTTTAATGGGCTTTGGTGACATCGAAGGATTGGCTGAAAAAACTGCTTCAATGATCGATGAGAAGCAAGCGAAAAAACTGACTAAAAAGATTCAAAAAGGAAAGTTTAACTACAATGACTTTTTGGAACAGATGGAAAGTATGAAAAAGATGGGAAGTATGAGCTCTATCATGGGAATGATTCCAGGTATGGGGAATATGTCCAAAGCTATCAAAGATTTTGATTTTGAAAATTCATCTGAACTTAAAAATATCAAAGCGATGGTCTCTTCTATGACTCTCAAAGAGCGAGAAGATCCGGATCTCTTGAATGCTTCACGCAAACAGAGAATTGCAACTGGTTGTGGCTTAACACAAGTAGAAATAAACAGAATGATTAAACAGTTTAAAAACGCAGGGAAGATGGCGAAAAAGTTCTCAGGTCCAAAAGGTATGAAAGACCTTCAAGCGATGATGGGACAAATGGGCGGTGCGGGAGCACTTCGAAGATAGACTTCACTTTACAAATGTAAAGTTATGGACTCATATGAGTTTATAACTTTGCATTTAGGTGCAAAATTAACATATACAGCTAGTTGAAATATAGCTAGCGCAGAGAAGGACAAAACATGGCAACAGTAATTCGCCTCACTAGAATGGGAAGAAAAAAACAACCTTTTTACCGTATCGCGGTAACAGATTCACGTAAACGTAGAGATGGTGGTTGGATTGAACTAATCGGTCACTACAACCCGATGAATGAAGAAAAAACAATGGTAGTTGACGCTGAGAGACTAGAGTACTGGTTAAGCGTTGGTGCTAAAATGAGCGATCGCGTTAAAAAGATCACTGGTCGTTAATTATGATATCTGATTTTGTCGCTAATTTTGCCAAACTGATAGCTACGTATCCTGAAGATGTGAGAGTTGAAGTAAAGCAGGGCGATGAAATATCTGAAATTGTTCTCTACGCAAATCAAGCCGATATCGGTAAACTGATAGGCAAAGAGGGAAAGATGATTGGCGCGATCAAAACAGTTATCTCAGGTTGTAAAGCAAAAGATGGTATGAGTTACCGTATAAATGTCGAAGCAATATAAAGATAACGAACTACTCCATATAGCAACGATAGGTAAAACTGTTGGGCTTAAGGGAGATATGAAATTTCATATACATTGTGATTTTCCAGAACAATTTAAAAAAGGTGCGACTTTTTTAGTGAATAAAAAAGATCATATAACTCTTGAAGATGTAAATCATGAGAGAGGCCTTATAAGAGTTACTGGAGTATCCAATCCAGAAGATGCGAAAAAGTTTACAAATGCGCATCTTTTTACAACATACGAAGATACAAAAAAAAGCTGTCATCTTGAAGATGGAGAGTTTTTTTGGTTTGATATTATTGGTTGTGCAGTATATGAAAATGAAATATTACTCGGTGTAGTTGAGGAAGTTGAACGTATTGCGATCAGTGATTATTTAAATATTTTAACTAGTGAAGATCTTCTTAAAAAAGATCTTGCTAAAAATTTTTTAATCCCGTATCACAAGCCATTCATTGTAAAAACAGATATAGATAAAAAGATTATAGTAGTAAGTGGCGGCTTAGATATTCTAGAAGCTTCCTGATGAAATTTACTTTTGTAACACTTTTTTCAAACCTTGTAGAAGGGTATTTTCAGGACTCTATTTTAAAAAGAGCCATAGATAAAAATCTTTTGGAGATTGAGTATCTCAATCCAAGAGATTTTAGTGAAAATAAACACTCTAAAGTTGATGATACTGCAGTAGGCGGTGGAGCTGGAATGGTTATGAACCCTCAGCCTCTTTTTGACTCTTTAAAAGAGTTACAAAAAGCGGACGAAGATGTTCATATCATTTTTCTCACTCCCGTCGCAAAACCTTTTAGACAAAATGATGCTAAAAGGCTTGCAAAAAAAGAGCATATTGCGTTTGTTAGCGGCAGATATGAAGGTATTGACGAAAGAGTTATAGAAGAGTTTGCGGATGAAGTCTTTAGTATTGGTGATTATATCTTAACGGGTGGCGAACTAGCCTCTTTAGTTATTTGCGACGCTGTTTCGAGAAACATAGAAGGTGTTTTGGGAAATAGTGGTTCTTTGGAAGTTGAAAGTTTTGAGACGCCTCTTTTGGAAGCTCCATCATTTTCAAAACCACAAGAATATGAAAATAACAGTGTTCCATCAGAATACTTAAAGGGAAATCATAGTAATATTCGCTCAATAAAATTAGCCCTATCTGAATGTAAAACAAAATTTTTCAGACCAGAGCAGCTATTAAAGCATAGAACAAGGAAATCTTATGAGAAATAAGTATATAGAAAACTTTGAAAAAGCACAACTTGCAGAGAAAACTCTTCCAGACTTTCGTGCAGGCGATACTGTTCGTTTAGCAGTAAAAATTAAAGAAGGTGACAAAACTCGTATCCAAGCATACGAAGGTGTTTGTATATCAAAAAGAGGTCAAGGAACTGGTAAAACTATTACTGTTCGTAAGATCGGTGCAAACAGCATTGGAATTGAAAGAATATTCCCAATTTACAGTGATTCAATTGATGAGATCACAGTTATCCGTCGCGGTCGTGTACGTCGTGCGAAACTGTTCTATCTTCGTGAACTTGCTGGTAAAAAAGCACGTATTAAAGAACTTAGAAGAAAATAATTCTTCTAGGCTCCAGCCCATTTTTCATTTAGCTCCCCAATAACTTTTATTTAAACGCAACAAAAATCAAAACTATTCTCTTCTTTAAAGAGTTTGTGAGAAAAAATAGTTATAATTCCTCACACAAGAAAAGGAACTGCGTTTATGATTTTAATGATAGACAATTATGATAGTTTTACATACAATATTGTTCAATACTGCAGAGAACTAGGAGCTGATTTAAAGATTATCAGAAATGATGAGATGAGTATTGAAGAGATTGAAGAGTTACATCCTCAAAAGATTATTATATCTCCTGGCCCTGCTACACCAGATGATGCCGGTGTGACATTAGAAGTTATTAGACATTTCAAAGATAAAGTACCAATCCTTGGTATTTGTTTGGGCCACCAAAGCATAGCGCAAGTATTTGGCGCAAATGTAGTGCGTGCTAAAAACATGATGCATGGTAAAGTCTCTAAGATGAAAAGAACGAAAGAGTGCGAGATATTTAAAGATTTACCAGAAATTTTTAATGCAACTAGATATCATTCACTTATTGTAGAAAAAGAAAATCTTCCAATAAGTATAGAACCGACTGCCTACAGTGAAGATGATTATGAAATTATGGCGCTGAAGATAAAAGATAAAGATATTTACGGTGTACAGTTTCATCCTGAATCAATAATGAGTGAATATGGTCATGAGATAATAGGGAACTTTTTAAAAATATGATACATAGACTCATCTTATTCCTTATATTAGGAGTAGATGCCTTCGTATTATTGCTTCAAACTTCTGAACTATCCATCTCTTATGAAGAAGCTCTTCTTTTTTATGGTGATACTTCTTTTTTACAACTTCTTATCAAACTTTCCTTTTATTCTTTTGGCCAAAATGATTTTGCCTTGCGTTTACCGATGATTATATTGCATCTCATGAGTGCTCTGTTACTATATGAAATATCAAAAAAATATTTAATTCATGCAAGAAGTAGGCTTTGGTTAGTAGCTATCTTTGTTCTTTTACCCGGTGTAATAAGTTCTGCTGTACTTTTTAATAGCGCTGGTTTAGTTATTTTTGGTCTCCTTTTCTTTGTATATATTTATGAAAACTATACAAAGAAAGCATACTATCTACTTTTATTTGTACTTCTTCTCATCGAAAGCGATTTTGCCTATCTTTTCTTAGCATTGATATTTTATGGCTTTTATCTTAAAGATAAAAAAATGATTATTGCAAATAGTTTGTTTTTTCTTTTGAGTGTCTATATTTATGGACTTGATGTTTATGGAATGCCTAGTGGGTATTTCTTGGATATTATTGGAATCTACGCAGCTGTTTTTACTCCGATAGTATTTATTTATATATTTTACGTTCTTTATAGAAGATATTTTACAAAAGATATCGATTTATTATGGTTTATAGCCACAACAGCACTGCTGTTTTCTATTTTACTTTCTTTTAGACAAAGAGTAGATATAGAGCATTTTGCTCCCTATGTTATTGTAGCACTTCCACTTGCAGCAAGGACTTTTGTAAATTCTTATCGTGTAAGATTACAACTATTTAGAAGTAACTATAGAAATATTTTTACGCTCTCTTTAGTCTTTTTACTACTGAACTCTTTGCTTGTTTTTTTCAATAAAGAGCTCTACCTTTTTATTGAAAATCCTAAAACAAACTTCGCATATAAGATGCATATTGCAAAAGAAGTTGCAGAAACACTAAAAAAACAAGGGATAACTTGTATTGAGGCAAATCAAGAGTTAGCCTTGCGTTTGCGATTTTACGGTGTGCATAATTGTGACTTATATATTTTAGAAGAAAAAGAACTTGAAGATATCAGAGCAGAGAATAGTGTAACTATTAGTTACAAAAATAGAGCTATATTTAACGCAAGTGTTACAAAAGTAAGCAAAATATAAATCTAATGAATAGTTACCAATAGCTGAAGATAGTACAAACAAAGAATATGTTAAAATTATTCCCAAATATCAATACAGGGAGTTTAGATGGCTCAAAAAGCGATACGAGAATATGATGCTAAGTCGATTTTAGCAAAACACTGGGATAAATATTTTCCAAACTTTACTTATGCATATGAGACAGTTATGGTTCAAAATGGATCAGAGCTTACTGCTATAGCTAAAGATAAAAAATGGTTAAGTGAAAAAGCACTAGTTGCTAAGCCAGATATGTTGTTTGGTAAAAGAGGTAAAAACGGATTAGTTCTCTTTAGAGATACAAAGCCAGGTGATGTTTCTCTAGCAAAAGCAACTTCATGGATAGATGAAAAATCATCAACTCCACAATCAGTATACTTTTCATTTGATGGTGATACACCAACGGGTGAGGCGAAAACAGATATGTTAACACACTTCGTAGTTGAGCCATTTACACCACACGCTCAAGAAGAAGAGTATTACATTTCTGCTACGTGTGTAGGCGATAACGATATGTTATACATGTCTGCTGAAGGTGGTATGGAAGTTGAAGAGGGTTGGGATGAAAAAGTTACTGAAGTAGCTTTTGCAATCACAGACACTGAAGAAGAGATAGCTGCAAAAATCAAAGCTAATATACCTGCTGATGTTGCTGCTACTGATAAAGAAAAATTTGCAAATTTTGCAATAGGATTCTTTAAAGCATATAGAGAATTAAACTTCGCATACTTAGAGATTAACCCATTCGTAATGCAAGGAACTAAAATTGAGTTACTCGATATGGTTGCTAAACTTGATGATACTGCTGGATTTATGATGAAAGAAGAGTGGGGTGATGTTGATTATCCTACTTCTTTTGGTATGGAAGAAAAATCTCCAGAAGTTTTAGCAATTGAAGATGCTGATAGTAAATCAGGTGCATCACTCAAGCTTACTATCCTTAAGCCAGAAGCGAGAATCTGGACTATGGTTGCTGGTGGTGGTGCTTCAGTTGTTTATGCTGATACTATTGCAGATTTAGCAGGTATTGATGATCTTGCAAACTATGGCGAGTATTCTGGTGGCCCAACTACAAGTGAGACAAAATTTTACGCAGATACACTTATCGATCTTATGACAAGAATTCCAGATAAACAAGGAAGAGAAAAAATCCTTATTATCGGTGGAGCAATTGCAAACTTTACGGATGTTGCAAAAACATTTACAGGTATCATTCAATCATTTGAAACATACGCTGAAAAAATGAAAGAGCACAAAGTAAAAACATATGTAAGACGTGGCGGACCAAACTATGAAAAAGGTCTTAAAGATATTAAAGAAGCAGCTGATAGATTAGGTCTTTATATAGAAGTTTATGGGCCTGAAACTCACGTAACTGATATCGTGCGTATGGCACTAGCGAAGTAAGGGGAAGAAATGGCAAAATTATATACTAAAGATACACAAGCAATTTTTTGGAATAACAATACAACTGCTATACAAAGAATGTTAGATTATGACTATACGATTCAAAGAAAAAAACCTTCTGTAGCCGCAATTGTTGCACCTACAAGTGGAAATAAATTTGAGAAATTTTTCTATGGTCCGGATGAGATCATGATTCCATTGTATAAAACTACTGCTGCAGCAAAAGCTGCTCAGCCTCAAGCTGATGTACTTTTAAACTTTGCATCTTTTAGAACGGCATACGATGTTACTATGGAAGCACTTGAAATCGGTGGTTTTTCATCTATGATGATTACTGCTGAAGGTATCCCAGAGAGACTTGCACGTGCTATGAACGCAACTGCAAGAGAAAAAAATGTAACTGTAATCGGGCCAGCAACTGTTGGTGCAATTGCTCCTGGTGCATTTAAAATCGCGAATATCGGCGGAACAATCGAAAATATCGTTCAGTCAAAACTTCACCGTGCAGGTTCATGTGGACTGGTAACTCGTTCAGGTGGTCTTTTCAATGAGCTTTCAAATATTATCGCTATAAACGCAGACGGTATTGCTGAGGGTGTTGCTATTGGTGGAGATAGATTTGTCGGTTCAGTATTTATTGACAATTTATTAAGAATGGAAGAAAATCCAGAAGTAAAATATATGATTTTACTAGGAGAAGTTGGTGGTACTGAAGAGTACAAAGTGATTGAAGCTGTAAAAAGCGGAAAAATCAAAAAACCAATCATCGCATGGTGTATCGGTACAATTGCAAAATATTATGATTCTGGTGTTCAATTTGGTCATGCTGGTGCTTCAGCAAATGGCGATATGGAAACTGCAGAAGCAAAAAACAATGCAATGGCTGCGGTTGGAATTCATGTTCCAGCATCATTTAATGATTTACCACTTATGATCAAAAAAGTATTCACAGAATTAAATCTTCCGGCTATCCCTGAACCAGCTATGAGTTTATGTCCAAGTGTGAGAAAATCAAAAGAGTTCATCTGTACGATTTCTGATGATAGAGGCGATGAGTGTACATATGCTGGTTTCCCAATATCTTCACTCGCAACTCCTGAAACTGGTAAGGGAATCGGTGATGTTGTTTCATTACTATGGTTCAAAAAACAGTATCCAAAATGGGCTACTGACTTTATTGAAACTGTTATCAAAACTGTTGCAGATCATGGTCCTGCGGTTTCTGGTGCACACAATGCAAAAGTAACAGCGCGTGCTGGAAAATCTGTTGTTGAGTCTCTTGTAACCGGCCTTTTAACAATCGGTCCAAGATTCGGTGGTGCGATTGACGGCGCTGCTGAGTATTTCAAATATGCAGATGACAATAAACTTACACCTGCAGAATTCTTAAATCATATGAAAAAAGAGGGTGTGCCAATACCTGGTATCGGTCACCGTATTAAATCATTGAAAAATCCTGATTTACGTGTTGAAGGTCTAAAAAAATATGCAGCTGCACATTTTCCTTCTACATCTTTATTAGATTATGCATTAACAGTTGAGCAATTGACTACATCTAAAAAAGAGAATCTTATTCTCAATGTTGATGGAACAATTGGTATTTTGATGGTTGATATGTGGAGAGCGCTAGGTTATAGTGAAGAAGAGATAAACGAATTTATCGCTTCTGGTACTCTCAATTCATTCTTTATTCTTGGTCGTACGATCGGTTTCATCGGACACGTTCTTGATGAAAAACGCCTTGCAATGCCAATGTATAGACACCCAATGTCTGATATTCTTTATGATGTACAAGAAGCAGAGAAGATCTAAAAATCAGTGTAGAAAAACTAAATTTTTTTCTACAGGAATCTAATTACTTTTTCATTACCTTAGGGGTTTCCCTAAGGTAAATATTTCTCCCTCTTATATTTATTTCGAATCTTTTTGGATATACTAATCAATATTTATTTTTATGTAGGTTATTATGAAAAAAACATCCAAAAAATATTCTCCTCTGTTGAATACTGCGTTTACAATGCTAGAGTTAGTATTTGTAATAGTTGTTATAGGTATTTTAGCTGCTACAATTATCCCAAGTACAAAAACAAATCCAGTTCAAGAAGCAGCAGTGCAAGTATTGGCACATATAAGATACACGCAACATCTTGCAATGATGGATGATAAATATAATGCAGCTGATGCGAATTGGTACAAAGGAAGATGGCAAATTATATTTTATGATGGGAACAACTCAAATAATGTACCAGCATATACAATATTTGCAGATGCACCCAACTATAGCGGTGACCCTAGTGTTAATGAAATAGCAATAGATCCTCAAAATCCAAATGTTTATATGAGTGGCGGGTATAGCGGAACTGTTTCTTTGGATGTGCTACATGCGAGTTTTCAAGGAACAAAAAAAATGAATCTTGGTATGACCTATGGTATTACAAGCTATCAATTAAGTGGGGGATGTGCTGGTGCTAGGGTTTCATTTGATTATTTGGGTAGACCAATTAGAGGTGATCAGCATACTATGACGGGACCCTATGAAGCACCGACACCAAGATTAATCATAGCAGATTGCAATGTTACTCTCACAGATGGTACCGAAACAGCAGTAATAACAATAAGACCTGAAACAGGATACGCTAGTGTTACATTTTAAAATGTAACACTAATCTATCAAACACCTTTATATAGTATCACACAACAAATTTCAAACTTTCCAAAGATCCCCATCCAACTTTAAGAAACTTCTAAGCTATATCCCCCTATAATTCCCGTCCACAAACACAGAGACCTAAAGTTTA
>JAQTZE010000021.1 GCA_028687935.1 Sulfurimonas sp. | reverse complement strand
TTAAAAATTTGGGGGGGATTTAACAAAATTTTTAAGAAAGTTTGATTAGTATTGAGCTAAGATTTTAAAAAAATCAAGAAAAGTAAAAGTTGGAAGCTTTAAAAGGTATTTTTAGAGGTTCCCTTAAGCTTGAAAATGAGATCTTAATTGTATAGATTTGTATCTATAAAAGTTGGGAGATCCCAACAAGGAGAATATGATGAATAAAATAGTTCTGATCGTTGCGTTTGCTTTGTCTTTAATGGCATCAACACAAGAGTATCAAGTTGTTTATGAAAAATATGAATCCGGTGCATATACACAAGCACTTCAAGAATTTCAACGTCTAGCCACACAAGAAAATGACTATGACGCGGCCTATATGCTCGGATATATGTATGACAATGCACAAGGATGTGCACAAGATAAAGATGAGGCAAGAAAATGGTATATATTTTCTGCGAGCGGTTTTCATAAAAAATCGAATTATAAAATAGATTCAGACATTGAAAAAATAAGAATGAGCTCTTGAGCACTCTCACAGATATAGACAATAACGAAACTGCCAAAACAATGTATCAAAGTGTACATTCACTCTTTAACATCAAAGCGCATCATACGAATTATCTGCTCCCATTAAGCATGAAATTAAATGGAGATTACAACGAACCAACATATGATAGGGATACCGCTCGTGCTGAGATAGAGTTTCAAATAAGTTTAAAGTATGACTTTGCTCCGAACCTTTTAGGGTTCGATGAAATATATACGGTTGCGTACACACAGCACTCTTTTTGGCAATACTATGTTGGTGATGCATATTTTAGAGCCAGTGATTATAACCCTGAATTTTTTATTACTGTACCGTTAAATACAGAGTATGCAAAAGCCATAAGAGTATCGCTAGCTCACATGTCAAACGGGAAGGGTGCACCTGAGGAAAGAGCATGGAACTATGTGACACTTAGTTCTTATTTTCAGTATGGATCACTCTTTACAGAGCTACAACTCTGGAGAAGGCTCTCTGATGATTATGATTACAATCCTGGTTTAATAGACACGATGGGAGATGGTCATGTCAAGTTTATGCTTCCTTATGAAAAGCATATGTTTTCCGCTCTTTTGAGAAATAATTTTCAAGGTAAAGGTGCTGCTGATTTAAGTTACAGCTATCCACTTTTTGGCGAGAGCCTCTTTTTGTATATCAAGGGTTTTGTGGGATATGGAGAGAGCATGATCTCTTTTGCAGGAAATCCGGATTATATAGGGCAAACACATCAAGAAGATCTCTATGTAGAAAAAGTTGCAATAGGCGTGAGTTTATCCAGATAGAGAGCATTTTGATTCTCTTATATTAAAATGAACTTAATTCATAATATGAATACAATTTTATTTTAAGTTAATTTATATAATAATCTTTAGAATTATTAAATGATTTGGAGCAACTATGGTATTTAAAAAAAGAGTCCATGAGCTAAAGCGTAAGATGCTGCTTGAAGAAGCCTCAAAGCTCTTTATTCGTGATGGCTATGCAAATATGAAAATAGCTGAACTCGCAAAAAATACACAGATGTCAGTGGGCACTATCTACGCAACATTTGATTCTAAAGAGAGTTTATACAATCACTATTTGCTTGCTCAAATCGATTATTATTTTGAGATGATACAAGAGCAGATGCAAGTCTATAGTGACCCAAAAGAGAAATTGTCGGTGATAATAAAAATCAAATTTACAGCTATTATAGAAAATAAAAATGCCCTACGAGAGAATTTTACTGATCCTACCTTCTTTTTGAACATAGCTCATAACGATTCTCTCAAAGAGATGTATGCGTATCTCGCGCAAAATATTATGCAGCCACTTGCCCAAATGTATAACTGCACTAAAGATCCTCTTGAACTCTATTTTTTATATGATGGGCTTATTCTGGGTGCTATGAAATACTGGCTGCTGCAAGGAGGTGATCTGATGTCTCGAGTAGATGATACAATGGATAATTTTTTATTACTGATCAATAAAGAGTCACTATGAAACTTTTTAAATTTGTATGGGTAAGTCTATATTTTGGTGCGTTTACTTGCCTTTTGGCACAGCCTGTTATTCATATTGGTATAGTTATGGATGGTAAAAATGAAGATTTGGAACAAACAAAATCTCTCTTTATTGATGAAATACAAAGAGTTTCTCAGGGTGAGTTTATTATAGATTTTCCAGAGTCCAAGCAGTTGGATGGTCAATTTAGTGTTACAAAAATCAATGCTGCCATAGATAGTTTGCAAAACGACAAGAAGATTGATTATGTTGTGATGATTGGCAGAATCTCGAGTCAGCTTTCACTGCACAAGTCTTCGATTACAAAGCCGACTTTTGCTCCCTTTGTCTATAATGTGTCAATATCTGATTTTACCTATAATCACAAAAACGCAAAGTTAAACTATATAAGCAGCGAGATAAAGTTGCCTAGCGAGATTGATACTTTTAAGAGTATCGTACCATTTACAGTGCTGGCGATTTTAATAGACGAATCACAACATACACTCTTTTTCAAAGCAATACAAAAAGCTGTATCTGATGCACAAGAAAATAATATTCAGTTGCGTTTTATCACTCTCTCAGAATCTGATAAAGATATTATGCATAAGATACCATCGGATATTGAAGCCGTTATGCTCGCGCCTTTGTTGTGGATGGATACAGCTACAAAACAAAAGCTTATTGATGGATTATTACAAAGAAAAATCCCTAGTTATGCCTTGGCTGATGCGGCAATGGTAGAAGATGGGGTCCTCGCATCTTCCGCATTGACGATGGATATCCGACAAAGAGCCCGTCGTACTGCTTTAGATATACAAGCGACTCTACACGGTGAAGCGCTACAGCAGCACTCTTTTGTTTTAGATGAAAAAAATCAACTCCTTATCAATATGCAGAGTGCTCGTGAATTGAATATTCCTCTCAACCTCAAGCTCTTACAAAACGCAGTACTTCTGAACAAAGATGATGAAAAAGAACCACAACTGACACTCTCTTCTATCGCCAAAGAAGCAATTCGTGCTAATCTCAAAATAATCGCCAACAAGATAGGCGTTGCAGCCGATAAAGAGAATATTCAAGAAGTAAGATCTGTATTGTTCCCGCAAATCACAGGGGAGCTGAGCTATTCGCAGTTAAGCCCTGATAATGTTTATGTAGAAAATGGATTTTATGCCGAAAATTCCAAAGCAGGGGCTATCAAGGTAGAACAACTGATTTTTTCTGAAAAGATTTTGGCAAAGCTGGAAATACAAAAACAACTCCATATTGCCCAGCAAGAACAACAAAGAATTATCGAACTTGAAGTCGTAAAAAATGCCACTACTCTCTTTTTGAATCTATTGGTGGCGCAAACAAATTATAAAATACAAAGTGATAATCTCAATCTGACAAAAAGCAATCTTGAACTAGCAAAAGGTCGTGTTGCAGCTGGAAAAACAGATATGTCGGATGTATACTATTGGCAAAGTGCTATAGCATCTTTAGAGCAAAATGTACTTCGCACAAATGCTGAAGTAGAGAAAAGCAAAGATCTACTCAACTTGATTTTAAATCGTAAGATAAGTGATAGATACAAAACAAAACCGCTGACTCTGAGTCAGCAAATGATCTCTTTAGGGAAAGAAAATTTATTTGGTGTTATCGCTGATACAACTCAACAGAAACGTATGGCTGAGTATTTGATTAACGAAGGTGTTCAAAACTCTCCAAAACTTCATCAAATAGATGCAACGATAGCGGCGCAGCAAAGAGAGTTGTCATCAAATGAACGAGCTTATTGGTCGCCAAATGTGGCTTTATTGGGTGAAGTTACACATGTGTTTGACGAAGCAAGAAATCAAGGAGCAGGGATAGATTTGAATAATAAAACAGATTGGCAGTTTGGAGTCAGACTCTCATTACCTCTTTATGATGGCGGGTTAAGAAGTGCTAAAAGCAGCCGTTCAGCCCTCAAACTAAGACAACTTGAAATCAACCATCAAGGAGAAAAAGAGTTGATTGAACAGAGTATTCGTAGTGACTTGCATGCGATTGAAGCGAGTTATCCTGCGATAGAACTTTCCAATCAAGCTGCTATAGCTGCTCAAAAAAGCTTCCTAATCGTTCGGGAGAACTATGCGCAGGGGACGCGATCTATGACTGATCTGCTCAGCGCACAAAACACGACACTTGTAGCACAAGAGAGTGCTGTGAATTCAGTGTATCGTTTTATTATAGATCTATTGCAACTTGAACATGATATCGCTGCGTTTGATCTTTTTAGTGAAGATACAAACTTTGATATATTCACGCAAAAGATAGCAGATTCGATCAAGATGACAGAAAAAGAGGAATTTTAAAATGAACAATAGATTATATCGCTTGACAATATATGCGCTTCTTACTCTAGGTATTATCGGTATCGGTGCATACGTCGTACAATATCTCAACAAACCAAAACTTTTGGATTCACTTGCATCAGGTAATGGTCGTATAGAAGCAACAGAGTTTGATATAGCGACCAAACTTCCAGGGCGAGTTGTGGAAGTATCAGTGCAAGAAGGTGATGATGTCAAAAGAGATCAAGTCTTAGCTAAACTCGATACAACAGAACTTGATACAAGACTTAAACAAGCGCAGGCACAGGTTGCACAGGCAAAGCAAAATAAAAAATATACCTTAGCAATTCTCAAACAACATGAAAGTGAACTCTCTCTTGCCAGAAAAAATCTTGAACGTTCAAAAAACCTTTATGTCAATAATAATATCTCCTTAATGCAACTGCAGCAGAGTCAAACAAGCGTTACATCGCTGCAAGCGGCATTAAACGCAACGCAGGCACAAGTTATCGGTGCTCAAAGTGCTATAGATGTCTTGATTGCCCAGACACAGACGATAGAAGTGAACTTGAATGAGTGTGAGCTTCGTTCACCTATCGATGGAAGAGTTTTGTATAAACTCATTGAATCAGGTGAAGTCATCGGTGTGGGCGGCAAAGTTTTGAGTATTTTAGATATGAATGATATCTCTATGACGATTTTTCTTCCAACTTCACAAATCGGGCATATCCATATCGGTTCACAGGCGAGAATCAAGCTAGATTCACTTCCTGAAACCATTATCCCTGCAGAAGTCTCTTTTATATCTCCAGATGCCCAGTTTACACCCAAAGAGATTGAAACGCAGGCTGAGAGAGAAAAACTGATGTTTAGAGTCAAGGTCAAAATAAATCCTGATCTATTAAAATCCGGCGCATATAGGTTAAACAGTGGCCTTCCTGGAGTTGCCTATATTAGATTGGATGAAACGCTCGCGTGGCCGAGTGAATTAAATATAATAACCGATACGCAAAATAGCAAATAATAATGAGCAATATAGCCAAGCTAAGAGATGTCTCTCATATATACGGCGATACTTTTGCCGTTGAAAATGTCTCCTTAGAGATACCATCAGGCAAAATGGTAGGATTTATTGGACCTGATGGCGTCGGAAAGTCAACGATATTGGCTTTAGTATCTGGTGTAAGAAAGATTCAAAAAGGTAGTGTCGAGGTATTTGACGGTAATATGTCAGATAAAAATTATCGTGATAAAGTGTGTCCAAAAATAGCATATATGCCTCAAGGACTTGGTAAAAATCTCTATATGTCATTATCTGTTTTTGAAAATATAGATTTTTTTGGACGCTTGTTTGGACAAAAACAAGAAGAGAGAAAATCAAGGATTGATGCACTACTGCTCAGTACAGGTCTCGCAAACTTTAGGGATCGTCCTGCGGGTCAGTTGTCTGGAGGTATGAAACAAAAACTTGGTCTGTGCTGTGCTTTGATACATGATCCTGATTTACTTATACTTGATGAGCCGACTACGGGGGTAGATCCTCTCTCAAGAAGACAATTTTGGGAACTTATAGATAAGATCCGTCTCCAAAGAAAAGAGATGAGTGTCATTGTAGCAACAGCCTATATGCAAGAAGCCCAAGGATTTGATTGGCTTATTGCTATGGATGATGGCAAAGTTTTGGCAAGTGGAACACCTGCAGAGTTGCTTCATCAGACAGATACAGATGATTTAGATGCTGCGTTTATACGGCTTTTGCCAGAGACAAAGAGAGTAGGGTATACAAAACTAATCGTGCCTCAAAGAGTAGAGAATAAAGAAGATCAGACTGCAGCCATCGTAGCAAAAAATCTTGTTATGAAATTTAATAGTTTTATTGCTGTGGATGATGTGAGTTTTACGATCAAACGCGGAGAGATTTTTGGTTTTTTGGGATCAAATGGATGCGGTAAAACAACTACAATGAAAATGTTAACGGGCTTGTTGTCTCCAAGCAGCGGCGAAGCCTGGCTTTTTGGTGAACCATCAAAAGCCAATGATGTCAATACGAGAAGTCGAGTTGGCTATATGACGCAGGCATTTTCGCTCTATTTAGAACTCAGTGTCTATCAAAACCTCATCTTGCATGCACAACTTTTTCATATACCAAAAGAGAAGATACAAGAGAGAGTCGAAGAGATGCTTAGGAGATTTAATCTCAAAGAGTATGAAAATGTCTTTGCATCAGAGTTGCCTCTTGGTATCAAACAGAGACTTTCGCTTGCCGTAGCAGTCGTACATAAGCCGGATATGTTGATCTTAGATGAACCAACATCCGGTGTTGACCCTGTCTCTAGAGATAGTTTTTGGGAGTTTTTAATAGATTTATCAAGAAATGATGGCGTGACTATCTTTGTCTCCACACACTTTATGAACGAAGGTGAAAGATGTGACAGAATCTCTTTGATGCATCAGGGAAAAGTATTGGCTAGTGATACACCCAAAGCACTGATACAATTGAAACATCAAGAGAATCTAGAAGAAGCATTTATTGATTTTCTTGAAGAAGCGCAGGGTAAACAAACAACTAAAAAAGCCCCTGTAGAGCTCACTTTTGGCGCGCAGCATACCAATACAACAAATAATTTTTTCACTCTTTTACGAATATTTGGATACGCGTATCGTGAATCTTTAGAACTTATTCGTGATCCGGTAAGATTAGTTTTTGCACTCCTTGGTACGGGCATTTTGATGTTGATTCTTGGTTTTGGGATAACGATGGATGTTGAAGATTTACGCTTTGGGGTTCTTGATCAGGACAATACACCACAAAGTAGACAATATATTCAAAACATCGCAGGCTCGAGATATTTCATCGAGCATGAGCAGATAGAATCATTTGATGCACTAGATAGAAGGATGAAAAACGCAGAGCTCTCCATTGCCATCATCATTCCTCCTAATTTTGGACGAGATCTCAAACGTGGCAGACACACAGAAATCTCAGTCTGGATAGATGGTGCTATGCCTTTTAGGGCAGAGACCATCAATGGATATATTCAAGGGATACATTATGATTATCTTTTACAGCTCTCAAAGCAGACTTTTGGCTATGCACCTTCTCTCTCAGCGACAAATATTGATGTACGCTATTTATACAACCAAGATTTTAAGAGTATCTATGCGATGGTTCCTGCTGTTATCCCGATGCTATTGATATTTATTCCCTCAATTCTTATGGCGCTGAGCGTTGTACGTGAAAAAGAACTTGGCTCGATTACAAATTTTTATGCGACTCCTGTTACGAGATTGGAATTTTTGCTGGGAAAACAAATGCCCTATATTATTATCAGCATGCTTGGCTTTTTTATATTGATGTTTCTCTCTGTGAGTGTGTTTGATATATCGATCAAGGGAAGCTTTATGACTTTGACTATGGCTTCTTTGCTTTATGTTATAACTACGACAGGTCTTGGATTTATGATCTCTTCATTCACAAAGACACAGATCGCTGCTCTAGCAGGTACAGCTATCATAACGCTCCTGCCTACAATAAATTTTTCTGGGATGAAAGATCCCGTCTCTTCACTTGAAGGAGTGGGCTTGTTGATTGGAACGATTTTTCCAGCAACATATTTTATCAATATAAGTAGAGGCGTTTTTAGTAAAGCACTCGATTTTAGTGACTTATATGCTGATTTTTTTATGTTGTTCTTAGCCTGTGTGGTCATCACAATGTTGAGCATGATCTTGTTGAAAAAACAGGAACTCTAGATGAAACATTTATACAATATCTATCGTCTTGGCATCAAAGAACTCCGTAGTCTTTGGCATGATAAGGTTATGGTTATCCTAATTATTTACTCCTTTACTATTGCTATTTACATAGGAGCAACAGCTGCATCCACTGAGATACATAATGCACCGATTGCGTTTATAGATGAAGATAGATCCAAATTATCAGAACAAATCATTGATGCATTTTATCCTCCTCGTTTTAAGTCACCAACCATAATATCTTCGCAGGAAAGCTACAAAGGATTGGATACAGGTCTATATACTTTTGTCATTACGATTCCAACGGATTTTCAAAAAAAGCTTACCTTAGGAAAAAGACCAACAATACAGGTAAACACAGACGCTACTCGTATGACACAGGCTGGAATAGGTACAGGGTATATACAAAGAATCATCAATAACGAGATAAACAATTTTTTACATAAAAGTAATACATTACCGGTCAGTATAATAACTCGAATGAAATATAACCCAAATTTGACGAGTAGTTGGTTTGGAAGTGTTATGGAGATTATTAGTATGGTTACCTTGCTTTCGATTATCCTCTCTGGAGCTGCTTTGATACGTGAGAGAGAACATGGGACTTTAGAACATCTCATGGTCATGCCTCTGAGTGCGATGGAGATAATACTGTCCAAAATCTGGTCAATGGGCTTAGTTGTTCTTATAGCCGCAGGTTTATCGCTTCTATTTGTTGTTGAGGGAATCTTGGAAGTACCTATCGCTGGTTCGGAGACTCTTTTTCTTTTTGGAGCCTTGCTTGTGTTGTTCGCAACAACTTCAATGGGCATTTTTATAGGAACAGTGGCCAAAACAATGCCGCAACTGGGATTGATATTTATACTTACTATTCTCCCTCTACAAATTTTATCAGGAAGTATCACGCCTTATGAGAGTATGCCGCTAGTGTTGCAAAAAATTATGCTGATCGCGCCAACAAGCCATTTTGTTAGTATGGCCCAAGCAGTACTTTATAGAGGTGCCGGATTTGATATCGTCTGGCCAAATTTAGTGGCAATTTTCGCGATAGGTCTTGTATTCTTTTTGCTTGCGTTATTCTTATTTCGAAGAAGTCTATCGTCTTCTTCATGATATCACTAATAAAAAATTTCTACAGATGCAAAGTATAAAATTATGCAAACAAAGCATTGAAATAGTTATTTACAAGAAGGCCAAAGATGAATATTTTTAGTACAATTACACAAATAATTTAAAAAATCAGCTTTCAGTTTCAAATATGTTTGTGAGCGTTTTAGTGTCCGTAACATTATAAAAAGTTCTGAAAGTGCCATATACAAAGGGGTTCAGCATGAAATTACGAGTCTATTACGAAGACATTTTTTGCATCTAAAAAGCTCTGAAACATCTATTTTAAGGGCTTTATATTAAATAGCATTCTTGTCTAAAATTGATTATTTATTAAAAATAGACAAGTTTTTAGACAAGAGAAGCATGAATGAAATTCAACTAATATAGTTGTTAATTTCTCGTGTAGCTTGTGCATATGTTTTAGATTAATATAAGATTTTTTGACTATTTCAAAATTAATACTTTTAAAAGCAATCATTTGTTCTTGATATCATCTCTTTTTACATAATAAATCGAAATAATATAGATTTACTGTGCAATATCGACATCTTTTCTCTGAATAAAAAATACTTTCGCAAGTAAAGCAAGTTATGCAGTTTTGCAACAGCATAATCTTCAACTAATATGTAATTTATTACATAAGAATATTGTATTTGATTGTAAAGAATTACATAGTCTGTAAATAGAATATCATTATTTTTATTATTTACTCCAATATTATTGGATTATCTATATAATATTATTGATTTTGTAGTATAATAACTCTTATGAAAACAATAGAATTAAGAAACGCCTTATCATTGTCCATATTTTCACATGAAATGCTTTATTCATTACTTGAAAAGTCAGTAAATAACGTCAATGATAAAATTTCAAATCTTGTAAAAAGCGGTGAACTCGTAAGACTAAAAAAAGGTTTTTACACTTTTTCAAAAGCGTATATTACAAGACCAATTGATCTAATCAGTGTTGCAAATACACTTTATAGCCCATCGTATGTATCTTTTGATTATGCACTTAGTTTTTATGGAATGATACCTGAGAGGGTAAATGAAATTACATCTGCCACAAGTAAAAATGAAAAACTTTTTAACACACCAATTGGAAGATTTAGTTATAAAAAAATACCACTTCAAGCTTACTCCTTAGGTGTTGATTGGTTTTATGATGAAAATGATGGTGGAAGATTTATAGCAACACCTGAAAAAGCTTTGTGTGACAAAATTCGATATGATAGAGGTATTGGCACGCTTACTCAAAGTGCCATGCTTGAATATCTCAAATATGATTTAAGAGTTGAAATTACAAAGCCATTGGATAGCCACCTTATAGAAGAGATTGCAACTGCTTATAGATCTAAAAATTTAAAAACATTAGTACAACTAGTCTATAAAGGAAAACTATGACACATCCTGCACTTATAAAAATGTTAGAAAGATATGATTTGACAAACTCAAATAGTAGCTATGATGCATTGAGAGAAATCTTGCAAGAGATAGTATTATTAGGATTTTATGATGCAGGATTTTTTAAATATGCTGCTTTTTACGGTGGAACGGCGCTACGAATACTTCACAATCTTCCAAGGTTTTCAGAAGACTTGGATTTTTCACTTCTACAAAGTAATCCTGATTTTAATCTTGTACCTTATGAAGAAGCAATCATCTCTAGCTTAAAAGCTTTTGGATTTGATGTAACAATAGAGATAAAAGAGAAAAATAATAGTAGTGCAATAGCATCAGCTTTTGTAAAAGGCAATACAATAGAGCATCTTATTAACATAAATGCTCCAAAAGATATAACAAATAAAATTCATAGAGATCAAGCAGTAAAAATAAAACTTGAAGTAGATACAAATCCACCACTAGAGTTTGAAACTGCAAATATCATACGACTAACACCAAGACCATTTTCAATAAATGCATTCACTTTACCCTCTTTATTTGCAGGAAAAATGCATGCAATTTTGTGTCGTGCATGGAGTACAAGACCAAAAGGAAGAGATTGGTATGATTTAGTTTGGTATATAGCAAATGATGTTGAACTTGACTCTATTCATCTAAAAGCAAGGCTCTCTCAAAGTTGCAAATATTTAGAAGAGAATAGCATACAAATCCCAACTGAACTCACAAGGCAAACTATAAAAGATCTGCTTTTACAAAGAATAGAAACACTTGATATCGCAAAAGCAAAAAATGATGTACAACCTTTTATAAAAGATATGAGAGAGATTGAACTTTGGTCTAAAGAATTTTTTGTGGCAGTAGTTGAGAATATAAAAGTAAAGTAGCTTATTGATGATTCTAGAGCAACTCCACAAAAAACTACAATATTTAGAATCTCAGAAAGTACAACTTGAAAATGAGATTTTGAGAGTCAAAAAGCAAATAGAAAAACTTTCACCTTTTACAAAAGAACAGAAAGTTAAACTTTTTAAATCGCTTTTTATAGGCAGAAGTGATGTGTTTGCAAAATATTGGGTTAGCCGTGATGGACTAAAAAAAGGATACTCTCCAGCGACTTACACTTTCAAAGGAAGTGATTATATTCCTGTATCAAATGAGATTATCCAGCAACATCTAGAGGGAAAAATCAGACTTGGTACTTATGTTGTAGTCAATCAGACTATGGCAAAGTTCTTAGTGATTGATTTGGATAAAGCAAGTTTTACAGAAGATGCAAGGGCAATCAAACAAATCTCATTATCACTTGGACTAAAGCCACTTTTTGAGCTTTCAAAATCTGGTAACGGTATTCATATTTGGTATTTCTTTGAGCTTCCAATAAAAGCCAAGGATGCAAGAAAACTAGGCGATATCATTATCACAAAAGCTATGGATGCAAGTAGTGGAATCGATATGACAAGCTATGATAGGATGTTTCCAAACCAAGATTTAGTAGCTCCCGATGCCTTAGGAAATTTAGTTGCATTGCCACTGCACTATGGCTCAAGAAATGAAAACAAAACAGTTTTTATAGATATAGATACTATGCAACCATTTGCAAATCAATGGGAAGTCCTGCAAAACATTTATAAAATATCGATCTATCAAGTTGCAGCGATTCTGCGAGAGCATTTACTCAATTCAAACAGTGATGAAAACCTAATACCATGGGAAATCAAGCAGGATAAACCATTGCTATTTCCAAAAAATACAAAAGCTGTATTGTATGATGCTTTGTATATTGAAAAACAAAACCTCACTAAAGGGGTACTCAATAAACTTCAAAGACTCTCAAGCTTTTCAAATCCAGAGTTTTTTGTATTGCAAAATTTACGAAAATCAATCTTTAACATTCCAAGGATCATCACATCATTTGATATCAATGAAAGATATATCATTATGCCAAGAGGACTTACAAATAAGGTTTTAAGCCTTTTTAACTCTCATAGAGCAAAGCTATTCATTGAAGATAAGCGATTTGTAAAATCTATAGATAAATTAAATTTCACTCTGACTTTAAAAGATGAGCAGAAAATAGCACTTGAAAAAGTTTTAAATCAAGATTATGGAGTTTTGATAGCTCCTCCTGGATTTGGAAAAACAGCAGTCGCAGTAGCAGCTCTTGAAAAAAGATGTGTCAATACACTGATCTTAGTAAACAAAAGCAATCTGCTTGATCAGTGGGTTGAGCGACTTTGTGAGTATTTTAAAATTGATATTAAAGCCATTGGAAAACTTGGGAATGGAAAGAAAAAGCTAAACTCAAATTTAGATATAGCTACTTTGCAATCGCTAAAAAATAGACCTGAACTCATTGAAGAGTATTCGCAAATCATCATCGATGAAGTACATCATATTCCCGCAGTTTCATTTGAGATACCTCTTAGAAAATTCAATGGCAAATATGTATTGGGGCTTAGTGCAACACCTGCAAGGCAAGATGGAATGCATCCGATTATGTTTATGCAGTGTGGTGAAATTGCCTATGAATCAAAAAAAGAGATTAGAAAAATACATACTTTAAAAAGTGTACTTTCACCATTTGAGGCACTCAGTGATGATTTTGCACTTATTTTAAATGAGATGGTGGAAGACTTTGATAGAAATAATCTCATAATCTCCGAAATTGAAAAGCTAAAGAAGAGAAATATTTTACTGCTTAGTGAGAGAATTGAGCACTTAAATATTTTGTATCATCTGTTAGATGCCAAAGGTTTAAAATCTACTCTTGTGCATGGTGGACTCAAATCAAAAATGAAAAAAGAGTTTTTAAAAGAAGCCAATACATCTTCTATCATCTTATCGACAAGCAGTTTTATTGGTGAGGGAATTGATTTTTCCCATCTTGATGCCATTGTCCTTACTATGCCGATATCATATTGGGGAAGAATAGTTCAATATCTTGGACGAATCGGAAGAGATGGGCAAGAGTGCATAGCTGTTGATTTTTTCGATGAAAATACTCCTATACTCAGATCAAGTTTTCACAAACGCCAAAGAGGATATAAAAAGATGGGATATGTGTCATTAGATGAGAAGGGATTATTTTGGTAGTGTTCAAGACTGTGTCAGCATCGGATAATTCCTAAAATTGTATCATAAATTCAGAGCATCATCGAGCCGTCCATCGAAATGGATGGCGAGTTGAGAGATTGTTAAACTCCAGTTTCTAATGGGCATAGTCCACTTCTTCTGAGCATTCTGAATCCCCATATAAAGTAATTTCAACAGACTGTCATCATTTGGAAAAGCGCCTTTGGTCTTGGTGAGTGTACGGAATTGACGATGGACAGATTCAATAATATTAGTAGTGTATATTACTCTTCGTATGTCCTCTGGATACTGGAAGTAGACAGATAAATTCTCCCACTTATTTCTCTAGGAGTGAAATACGATAGGATACTTTTTACCCCATTTCTCTTCCAGCTTATCCAGCTCAAACTCTGCTTCCTCTTTCGTGAAAGCCTGATAGACGGCTTTGAGTTCTTTGACAAACTGTTTTTGGTTGGCAGAACCGACATATTTGAGGCTGTTACGTATTTGATGCACGACACAGAGCTGAACCTCTGTATTTGGAAATACTGAGTTTATAGCCTCGGGGAAGCCTTTGAGCCCATCTACTGAAGCGATGAGAATATCTTTGACTCCACGGTTGTGCAGATCAGTGAGAACCTGTAGCCAGAACTTGGCACCTTCACTCTCATTGAGATACAGACCCAACACTTCTTTTTTCCCATCAACTCTGACGCCAAGCACAGTATAAAAAGCTTTTGCAATGTAGCGACCATCTTCTTTAACTTTGTAGTGGATGGCATCAAGAAACACAAATGGATATACAGCTTCAAGAGGACGAGCTTTCCACTCTTGAAGCATCGGTATGATTTTATCAGTTACTGCGCTTATGGTAGCTTTAGAGAAGCCTACACAGTAAAAATCTTCAATGTGTTTGGCTATCTGCGCATAGCTGTTGCCAAGTGCGAAGAGAGAAAGAATCTTCTTCTCAATCTCATCGGTCATGGTTGTTTGATTCTTCTTGACGATCTCCGGCTCGAAACTGCCATTGCGGTCTCTTGGAACATCGAGTTCGAATGCTCCATGATCACTCTTCATAGTCTTTGAAGAGTAGCCATTTTTCCTGTTTTTACTGAGGTCTTGGGAAAGGTGAGAGTCTATCTCAGCTGCGAGTGCAGCTTCGGTAAGCTGTTTAATGAGGGAACCTAAAGCTCCGTCAGAACCGCCGATACTTTTACCGGCTTTTATATCACGAGCAAATTGCTCTACGTCTACTTCTATCTTCATATGTCGTTCCTTGGGTATTTGTTATTTTACCCAATTGACACAATTTTGAACGGTCCCGTAAAATAGGCTTTTATGTCCAATTTCTTTTTTTAAAAATAATCTTAATTGAAAAAAATAGTCAAGTTTTTAGACAAGATTTTTGTTAGGTCAATCTTGATTAATCTAGTGCAAGTGTATTCTATGAATGTATTTAAAGTTTAGTGTAATGTTAGATTTAAAAAATATTTTTCTGAGTTTGGCAAGTTTGGCAGTTTTTTAATCATAAATGACCAGCTTGAATGCATTCCAAAGCTCTAGTGTCTTCTTTTTTATAATTCTCAAGTCCTGTATCTGTATCCAAACATCCCTTGCTTATCTCTTCTAAAAGTTGCTTTGTGCAATGGAAGATTTTCACACTATATATTATTGTCATAAAACTATTTATCAATTTAAATACAAACAGACATAAAGCAGTCTAGATATCACTCTACTATCATAATCAAATCATACAGCTAGAGAAAAGATGGGGAATGATGGTAGTTATAGATCTTAAAAAAATACAAGTACTCAATGACAAATTAGAAAGGGCAGAAGAGAGAATTTACAATCTTGCTAAAGCCCAAAATCAAATAGTAATCAAAAAGATTCTTGAAAAAGAGCAGGGCATAATAGATTATGAATTAGAGATAGAACTTTTCTTTTACATAAACGAAGAAGAACTGATTTCTTTCAATGAATATATTAAACCGCATTTTTTAAAAGATACACCTTGCAATATTAATGATAAAAAAAATCATAATGTTACAAGAGGTATTTATGACAATCCAGAGCTTAATAGTCAAAAACATTGTTGGCTTATGCACTCTCTTTATGATGATTATTATGTCCCGTGGGAGGATATTTGCAAGATCACATTGCTTAGCTTTGATATAAATATCAGGTATCAGTATGAAGTATTAATTGATATGGAAGCTATTAAAAATTGATATTTTTATTTGAGACAATCTAATGTCAAAAAAGATACAATCTAACAAATTATAATTTAGGTGGCGTGGATGGCATATAAACATGATTATGACAAAATATTAACAAGATTGACGGTTATATTATCTAAACTCAATGACGGTGAGGCTTTGTCAGTTAAAGAGCTTGCAGAAGAGTTCAATACAAGCCAGAGAACGATACAAAGAGATTTTAATGAGCGCCTGGTCTCCTTCCCGATATACCAAGAAAATAAGAAATGGAAAATGCAAGATGGCTATAAAGTTGAAAAGACAAACTCTCTTGAAGATGAGATAGTTCTAGACATAATAGAAAAAATCACAGAGGGTATCGGCGGTAAGTTTTCCACAAAAGCACACAAGCTCCTTTCAAAAATAAAAAATGAAGATTTTAATCCAATCTACACAAAACTCAATATCGAAGACATTAGTGATAAGTTTGCCATTATCCAAACAATCGAAACAGCAATTAAGGAAAAAAGAGAGATCAAATGCTCTTATGATGATGAAAGGCATGAAATCTATGTAACGACGCTGCAACCTTTAAAGATAGTGAATTATGAAGGTTTTTGGTATCTTGTGATACTCAAAGAGGGTGTTTTGAAAAAATATTATCTAAAAAATATTTCACAAGTAACATTGATGGATACAAAATTTAGCACAGACGGAAAGCTAGAAGAGTTGCTGGATAACTCTGTCTCTATCTGGTTTCAAAAAGATGTTGACCCCTTTGAAGTAAAGATATATGCAACCAAGATGGCAAGCAGATATTTTAAAAGAAGACCGCTTCCGACACAAACTATAGAAACGCAAGGCCAAGACGGGACAATGGAGTTTGTTATCAAAATAACGCATGAGATGGAGATTATGCCAATTATTAAATATTGGCTGCCGCATCTTAGGGTAATTGAACCGCAGTGGCTGCAAGACATCATAGATAGTGATTTACAGGGTTATTTAGATAAAAAATAAAAGGAAAAGAACTTGGGATATGATCTAGATAACAAACTCGTAGTAGCCATCTCTTCACGGGCTCTCTTTGATCTTGAAACCGAAAACAAAGTCTTTGAAGAAAAAGGTCTCGATGCCTACTACAAATATCAGCTCGAAAACGAGCACAACCATCCAGGAAAAGGAACAGGTTTCAGGCTTGTAGAAAATTTGCTAAAAATAAACAAATATTTCGCGCATGAAGACAGACAGGTCGAAGTCATCATCCTCTCAAAAAACAATGCAGCGACAAGCCTGCGTATCACAAACGCAATCAACAAATATGACTTAGAGATACTTCGCTCAGGCTGGACAAGCGGCAAAGATATCTCTGTCTATCTAAAAGCTTTCAAAGTCGATCTCTTTCTCTCTGCCAATGATGAAGATGTTTTCAACGCACTTGAGAGCGGTGTCGCTGCTGCAAAAATACTTCCATCAGGACAAGCAGTGCATAACTCACTCGGCGATCAGGTGCGTATCGTGTTTGACGGGGATGCGGTACTTTTTTCTGAAGAGTCGGAACTGATCTATAAAAAACATGGTCTTGAAGCTTTTATAGAACATGAAAAAGAGAACCGCGACAACCCATTGCAAAAAGGACCTTTTGCAAAACTCCTTTTGACTATCTCTGCAATACAGGATAAGTTCAAAGATAAACAATCGCCAATAAGAACAGCCCTGGTAACTGCCCGAAGCGCACCGACACATGAGAGAGTCATCAAAACACTCAATGTCTGGGGTGTTCGTATTGATGAAGCATTTTTCTTAGGCGGAAGCGAAAAGTATGAGATACTAGAAGCCTTCGGCGCGGATATCTTCTTTGATGATCAGGATGTACACTTGGAACTCTCTTCAGGCGTTGTTCCAAGTGCGAAGGTGATTCATAAGAGTATTGAAGGGTTTAACAATAAATGATTTTTGCTTGAATAAAGTACTTAAAGATGACAGTTGAATCGGTAAATTTTTAATAAACCATTCATTTGGAGGAGTTAAAAATAGCTACTCAAGATTGCTATTTGACCCAGAGAGATTTTTTGATGATAAAGAAGAATCAATGCATCAGCAGTTCAAACTTGGCTGGTTCTATGAAAATAACTCCATTAAAGAAAATTATAGAAAATGGTTCAAGAAAGCTACAGTGAAAATTATTCCTATCACTGACATCGACTGTTCTGAAAATATTGAAAAAGTTATCAATGATTTAGTTAAAATGAATGTTTGATGCTAAATAATCTAAGATTGAAAGCAAGGTATTTTAGGCAAGGCAGATTGAAGAAAGAGTGTGTTGATATTCCTATGATATAGTTGAACAATGAAATGGAAAAAAGGAAAACCAGATTATGAAAGACCATTATCTACTACACATTCCGCATAGCGGTCTCGAAATACCGAATAAATATTTAGATGATTATTTGATATCAGCAGATGATTTAAAACAAAATATTTATCAGTATGCAGATTTGTTTACTGATGATCTTTTCGATGGCTTGTATAAAAAATTTGGAGGAGTTAAAAATAGCTACTCAAGATTGCTATTTGACCCAGAGAGATTTTTTGATGATAAAGAAGAATCAATGCATCAGCAGTTCAAACTTGGCTGGTTCTATGAAAATTCTATATTAGATGAGAGACCATTAAGAGATACAAAACATAAAACTGAAATCGCAAAATATTATAGAGAACACCATCAAAAACTCCATGCGATGACAAAAGAAAAGCTTGAAAAACATGGAAAATGTACATTAATAGATTGCCACTCATTTTCTAATGAAACTTATTGGTTTCTTGAAGATAAGAGTAGATTACCAGATATCTGCATCGGATTTGAAGAGTATCATAAAGATCAACAACTTATAGATATCATCGTAGATGAGTTTAAATCCTATGATATCGCGATAAATGAGCCATATAGTGGAAGTCTTTGTTCACACGCATGCACTTGGCCACCCGTACGCAT
The DNA here is from genome assembly GCA_028687935.1 of Sulfurimonas sp. Lineage (GTDB taxonomy): Bacteria > Campylobacterota > Campylobacteria > Campylobacterales > Sulfurimonadaceae > Sulfurimonas. The sequence continues at coordinate 92 of JAQTZE010000021.1, read as the reverse complement.
GAACACTTGGCCAGTTGAGAAGGTAAAAAATATTCTTGCGTTATTGTAACACAGGTGGCCAAGTAAATTATGCTTTGGCTAGTATTTCTCTC